>NZ_NBXB01000019.1 GCF_003399635.1 Subtercola boreus
GACAGTGTTTCGGCGGCCATAGCGAGAGGGAAACGCCCGGCAACATTCCGAACCCGGAAGCTAAGACTCTCAGCGCCGATGGTACTGCAAGGGAGACCTTGTGGGAGAGTAGGACACCGCCGGACCCTAATTACGAAAGAAGCCCAACCCTCACCGGTTGGGCTTCTTTCGTTTAACCCACTTCCACCTGCTGCTCAGAGCCGCTCGCATCACCCTTCTCGACGGACCGGGCTTCTGCTGTTTCGACGGGTAGACTCGTTCCACATCTACACAGCGCGCACCAGACGACAGGAGTGTCATGAGCGATTCGCCAGACAGGGAGAAGCGGCCCGGGCGTCGACAGGACGGTGCGCGATCCGACGGGCCCCGGGGCGGGTCCGATCGGCCGAGAGGCACCCGCCCGCCCCAGAAGTCGGGTGAGAAGAAGCTCTGGACGACTGACGGCAAGCCGGCTCGGAGTGCCGCCCCCGGCGCGAGGGACAAAGCCAACCGCGGAGGCTACCGCGATGAGGGTCTCACCCCCGAGGAGCTCCGACAGCGTGAGCTCCGCGCCGTGCGGCCGCACCACGACGATCCGGACGTTCCCGAAGACGTCTCGGTGAAGGAGCTCGACAAGGGCGCGTTCAACGAGCTGAAGACACTGTCGAAGGAGAACGCCGACGGCGTTGCCAAACACCTCGTCATGGTGGCCCGGTTGATCGAGAGCGATCCCGAGCTGGCCCACAAGCACGCGACATCCGCGTCCCGTCGGGCTGGCCGCATCGCCATGGTTCGGGAGACCCTGGCGATTACGGCCTATGCCACTGGGGACTATGCCCTGGCGATTCGGGAGCTCCGCACGTATCGTCGTATCTCGGGTTCGAATGAGCAACTCGCTCTCATGGTAGACAGCGAACGCGGTCTCGGACGCCCCGACCGGGCGCTCGAACTCGGTCGGTCGGTTCCCCGTGAGAGCCTGACGCCCGCCACCCAGGTCGCTGTGGCGATCGCCATGTCCGGTGCGCGACTCGACCAGGGGCAGCCCGAGGCTGCACTCGCCGAGCTGCACATTCCGCAGCTCGATGCCAAGCGTGCCTACACCTACAGCCCTGAGTTGTTCTGGGCCTATGCGGAGGTGCTCGACGACCTCGGCCGGCAGAGAGAAGCAGCCGAGTGGCGGGAGAACGCCGACCGGGCCGAAGCGGCGCTGTACGCGGCATCCACCGACGAGGACGACGATCTGGTCGAGGTCTTCGAAGAGGACGGCTCGGACGACGATGCGACGCCTGCCCTGGCGCACGACACGACGGAAGACACGACGGAAGACACGACGGTTGAACCTGTTCCCGACACGAAGGAGTAGAGCTGTGGCATCCACCCCTCTCGATGGAGTCGACGTCATCCTCGCGGATCTCGACGGTGTGGTCTACACCGGCAGAAACGCGATCGAGCATGCTGTGGAGGCCCTGGGCCGGGCTGTGCGCGATGGTGTGGCTGTCGGCTACATCACCAACAATGCCTCGCGTACCGACGTGCAGGTGGCAGAACATCTGACCAGCTTCGGGCTCACCGTGGCTCCACGGGATGTCGTCACGAGCCCCCAGGTAGCAGTGCTGCTGTTGGCCGCGCTGGTGCCCGCTGGTTCGACGATCCTGGTGGTCGGTGGCGAGGGTCTCACGAGCGAGGTCGAGAAGGCCGGTTTCAGTGTCACTCGCCAGGCGTCCGACAACCCTGCTGCGGTCATCCAGGGCTTCGCGCCGACGGTGGCCTGGAGCGATCTCGCGCAGGCGAGTTTTGCACTGCACACGGGCATCCCGTGGGTGGCCACGAACACGGACTGGACCATTCCGGTGGAGGGCGGCATCGCACCGGGCAACGGAACCCTCGTCTCGGCCGTGCACACCGCGGTCGGCACACTGCCGGTCGTCGGCGGCAAGCCCGAGAAGGCGATCTTCGACGTGGCGGTGGAACGATTCGACGCGAAGACGCCGCTCTTCATCGGCGACCGTCTCGACACCGACATCGTGGGCGCCAATCGGGCAGGCATGAGGTCTGTACATGTGCTGACCGGGATCGACGGACCCAAGCAGCTTCTGGCCGCCGACAAGGACTTCCGCCCGACGTTCGTTCTGGACGATCTGCGCGGGCTGTTCGAGCCGTACCCCGTGACGGAGTTCTCGAAGGACGGCAACACGGCAACGGTCGCTTCGGCGGTCGTGCGCCTGAAGGGGAACGCGATCGAGGTCGTGCGACGGGGGGAGAGCCCGGTCGACAGGCTGCGTGCAGCGTCATCGCTCATCTGGGCATCCGGTCGCCCCATCTACGGTCTGGAGGTCGCGCCTGAGCTCTACAGCTGAGGCGTCGGGTAGCCTGAAGGGGTGACGGACGAGAGCAGCGAGGTCGGCGGTGAGGCGCTCGAGGGTGAGCTGCTGACGCGCCTGCGGGTGATCGAGGACCAGCCGCTCGCGGCGCGTTCGACCGCCTACGTGCAGCTTCACGACGAGTTGCGGAGCCGCCTCGAGGGCGGAGACGCCCCCGGTTCGCGTGCCTGAGCTGGAGGACGGCGACGGCCAGGCCGTGGGCTTCGCCGAGGGCAGCCGGCTCGATTCCGCGCTGGCGTCCACCGGTCTGGCGCGCTCCCGCAACCACGCGGCACAGCTGATCGCCGACGGCTTCGTGAGCGTCGACGGCGTCGTGGTGGTCAAGCCGTCGGCGAAGGTGTTCGGGGGGCAGGAGCTGCGGGTCGAGGGCAGCGACCACTATGTGAGTCGAGGGGCGGGCAAGCTGGTCGCTGCGCTCGACGCGTTCACCGGTGTTGTCGTCGAGGGGCGGCTGGCTCTGGATGCCGGCGCGTCCACCGGCGGGTTCAGCCAGGTTCTGCTGGAGCGGGGCGCGCGGGCTGTGCTCGCCGTCGATGTCGGACACGGCCAGCTGTCGCCGGTGCTGGCGACGGATGCCCGGGTGAGCATGGTGGAAGGGTACAACATCCGCTACGGCACGCGGGAGTCGCTCGCCGCGGCGTCGGGCGTGACGGAGGCTCCCGCCCTGGTGGTCGCCGACCTGTCGTTCATCTCCCTCGTCACCGTGCTGCCGGCTCTCGTGGCCCTCGCTCGGCCCGATGCGGACTTCGTGCTGCTGGTCAAGCCGCAGTTCGAGGTGGGCAGGACGGGCATCCGTGAAGGCGTCGTGCGAAACGCCGGGCTTCGGGCGGATGCCATCACCGGGGTGCTCTGGGCGGCCTTCGACGCGGATCTCGGCACGGCGGGGCTCATCTCGTCCCCAGTCATCGGAAACGCCGGGAATCACGAGTATCTGGTCTGGCTGAGCGCCTCGGCCGGAACCAATCCGACAGAATGGTTGCACCGCGCACATTCACTTTCAGGAGTCCAGACGTCGTGACGACACCCCGCTACTTCCTCGTCGTGCTGCACACCGGGCGACGCGATTCGGTCGACGCCGCCGTGCAGGTCTGCGACCAGCTGGCGGCCTCCGGGGTGACCCCGGTGCTCTCGCCGAGCGACCTCGACGACATCGCGGGGCGTCTGACCGATTCGTCGATCATCGCCCTGCTCGGGGTCGATGTTGAGACGGCCGGGCTCGAATTGGTGATCGTTCTGGGTGGCGACGGCACCATCCTCCGCGCGGCAGAGGTCGTGCGCGGCTGCCCGGTTCCCCTGCTGGGTGTGAACCTCGGGCACGTGGGGTTCCTCGCCGAGAGCGAACGGGAAGACCTGAGGGCATCGGTCGAGCGGGTTCTGCACGGTGACTACATCGTGGAGGAGCGCATGACGCTCGACGTCGTCGTCACGCATCGCTCCGAGGTGGTTCATACGGGCTGGGCCCTGAACGAGGCGACCGTCGAGAAGGCGAGCCGGGAGCGGATGATCGAGGTGGTCATCGAGGTGGATGGCCGGCCCCTGTCGAGCTTCGGGTGCGACGGGGTGGTCATGGCCACGCCGACCGGTTCCACCGCCTATGCGTTCTCGGCCGGCGGGCCCATCGTCTGGCCGAGCCTCGATGCGCTGCTGTTCGTGCCGCTGAGCCCGCACGCACTGTTCTCCCGTGCGCTGGTGATCGGCCCCGAGTCGGTGCTCGCCGTCGAGATGCTCGAGCGCACCCCCGGTGCCGGTGTGCTCTGGTGTGATGGTCGGCGGGGATTCGACCTGCCCGCGGGCTCCCGCATCGAGTCGCGGAGGTCGGCGGTGCCGGTGCGGCTCGCCCGGCTGACCCATGGCCCGTTCTCCGACCGGCTGGTGCGCAAGTTCGCGCTGCCCGTCGACGGTTGGCGTGGCCCGGTGGAACGCCATGAGTGAGGCGGCGGGCGGTGTGATCGACGAGATCACGATCCGCGACCTCGGTGTGATCGCCGAGGCGGTGCTACCGCTCGGCCCCGGGTTCACGGCGGTGACCGGGGAGACCGGTGCCGGCAAGACGATGGTGGTGCAGGCGCTCGGCCTGCTGATGGGTGAGCGGGCCGTGGCCGGCCAGGTGCGGGTGGGCCGTGCGCAGAGCTGGGTCGAGGGGCGCTGGCGCGTTCCGCTCGACGGGGTCGTGGCCGACCGGGTGCGGGATGCCGGGGGCGAGGTCGAGCCGATCGAAACCGATCCGATCGAATCCGGGGCGATCGAAACCGAGGCGGGCGAATCCGGGGCGGGCTCGCCGGATCGCGGTGTGCTGGCCGAGCTGATCCTCTCCCGCTCGGTGTCGGGCGAGGGCCGGAGCCGGGCGATCGTCGGTGGGCGGAGCGCTCCGGTGGGAGTGCTGGGTGAGCTCGGCGAGAGCCTGGTGGTGGTGCACGGCCAGTCCGACCAGCTCAGGCTCCGATCATCCACCGAGCAGAGATTCGCGCTTGACCGATTCGCCGGGCGCGCGTTCCGCGAATCGCTCGAGGGCTACGAAGACGCCTTCCGCTCCTGGCAGGCCCTGCGGGACGAACTCGAGACACTGGTGACGCAGCGCGAAGCGCGCATCCGGGAAGCCGAGACGCTGCGTGTCGCCGTGACCGAGATCGATGCCCTCGCGCCGGTGGCAGGGGAGGAGGAGTCGCTTGCCGAACGCGCCAGTCGGCTCACGAACCTCGAAGACCTGCGGCTCGCGGCGGCTTCTGCGCGGGAGTCGATCTCCTCGAACGAGCTCGACGGCCGGGCCGACACGGTGGGCCTGCTCGACTCTGCGCTCCGCCAGCTCGAGCGGGTGGTGGCCCATGACGGTGCACTGCAACCGATCGTCGAGTCGTTGGCCAGTGCATCGTTCCTGGTCGCCGAGATCTCGACCCAGCTCTCGAGCTACCTGGCCGAACTCGACACCGATGGCGGCACGGAGCTCGACGAGGTACAGGACCGCCGCGCGGCCCTGTCGGTGCTGGCGCGCAAGTACGGCCCGACCATCGACGACGTTATCGTCTACTTCGAGGGTGCCGGGCCGCGCCTGATCGAGCTCGACAACGACTCCGACCGCATCGAGGAACTGACGGATGCCGTCGCGGACGCCCTGGGCCTTGCCGAGACGCTCGCCGCCGACGTGAGCGACGCACGGATCGAGGCGGCCGGCCGGTTGAGCGGTCTGGTGTCCGACGAACTCACGGCACTGGCAATGGGCGGATCGCGTCTCGTGGTCGAGGTTCTGCCGGGAACGGAACTCACCCCGACCGGCCGCGACACGGTGCACTTCCTGCTGGCCTCCCACGCCGGGGCCGAGCCGCGGCCGCTCGGCCGGGGGGCGTCGGGCGGTGAGCTCTCCCGCATCATGCTCGCGATCGAGGTGGTGCTGGCGGCGACCGATCCGGTTCCCACGTTCGTGTTCGACGAGGTCGATGCGGGCGTCGGGGGAGCATCCGCGATCGAGATCGGCCGACGGCTCGCTCAGCTGGCCCGTGGATCGCAGGTCATCGTGGTGACCCACCTGGCGCAGGTCGCCGCCTTCGCGACGAACCACCTCTCGGTCGTGAAGGACAGTGAGGGCGCCGTCACGGAGTCGAGTGTGAGGCAGCTCACCGGCGAAGACCGGGTGGCCGAGATGGCGCGGCTGCTGTCGGGGTTGCCTGACTCCGAGAGCGGGCTCGCGCACGCCCGCGAACTGATCGAGCTGGCAGCGACAGGTCGGTGACGGGCATCCGTACTGTTAGAGTGGAACTCCGTGGATGATGATCAAAACGGAACGCTGTTGAACGCTTCGACCAAGTCGGACAAACTGACGAAACATATCTTCGTGACCGGCGGTGTCGTCTCCAGCCTCGGCAAGGGGCTCACGGCTGCCAGCCTCGGAAACCTCCTCACGGCGCGCGGGCTGCACGTCGTGATGCAGAAGCTCGACCCGTATCTGAACGTCGACCCGGGAACGATGAACCCGTTCCAGCACGGCGAGGTCTTCGTGACCGACGACGGGGCGGAGACCGACCTCGACATCGGGCACTACGAGCGCTTTCTCGACATCAACCTGAACCAGGCCGCCAACGTGACGACGGGCCAGATCTACTCGACCGTCATCGCGAAGGAGCGGCGGGGCGAGTACCTCGGCGACACCGTGCAGGTCATCCCGCACATCACCGATGAGATCAAACGCCGCATGCGCCTGCAGGCACAGGGCGAGAACGCACCTGACGTGATCATCACCGAGATCGGCGGAACGGTCGGTGACATCGAGTCGCAGCCCTTCCTCGAGTCGGCCCGCCAGGTGCGCCACGAGCTCGGCCGCAGCAACGTGTTCTTCGTGCACGTGTCGCTGGTGCCGTACATGAACGCGTCGGGTGAGCAGAAGACCAAGCCCACGCAGCACTCCGTCGCCGCACTCCGGTCGATCGGCATCCAGCCCGACGCGCTGGTGCTGCGGAGCGACCGGCCCGTCTCCGACCCCAACAAGCGCAAGATCGCGCTGATGTGCGACGTCGACGAAGACGCGGTTGTGAACGCGATCGACGTGCCCTCGATCTACGACATCCCGACGATGCTGCACGACCAGAAGCTCGACGCCTACATCATCGACCACTTCGGCCTGACGACGAACGACGTCGACTGGTCGGGATGGTCCGCCCTCCTCGAAGCTGTTCACGAACCCAAGCACGAGGTCACGATTGGCCTCGTCGGCAAGTACATCGACCTGCCCGACGCCTACCTGTCGGTCACCGAGGCGCTGAAGGCCGGCGGGTTCGCCCACCGCACCAAGGTCAACCTGAAGTGGATCGCCTCCGATGAGTGCGAGACGCCCGAGAAGGCCGCGAAGGAGCTCGGCGATCTCGACGGTATCTGCGTGCCCGGCGGTTTCGGGGTGCGCGGTATCGAGGGCAAGCTCGGCGCGCTGCGCTTCGCCCGCGAGAACGGGCTGCCCACCCTGGGCCTCTGCCTCGGCCTCCAGTGCATGGTCATCGAGTACGCCCGGAACGTGGTGGGTCTGAGTGACGCCTCGTCGAGCGAGTTCAACCCCGACACTCCCTTCCCCGTAATCGCAACGATGGCCGAGCAGGTCGACATCATCGCCGGCGGCGACCTCGGCGGCACCATGCGACTCGGGCTGTACGAGGCGAAGCTCGCTCCCGGCTCGCTGGTCGAATCGCTCTACGGTGCGCCGACCATCGAGGAGCGCCACCGTCACCGCTACGAGGTCAACAACCACTACCGGGGCCAGATCGCCGATGCCGGCCTGTGGTTCTCCGGCACCTCGCCGGACGACCACCTCGTCGAGTTCGTCGAGCTGCCGAAGGATGCCCACCCGTACTATGTGGGAACCCAGGCGCACCCCGAGCTCCGGTCGCGCCCGAACCGCGCGCATCCGCTGTTCGACGGGCTCATCTCTGCCGCGCTCGAGCGCCAGGAGGCGACCCGCCTGTTCCCGACCGACGCCTAGGAAGGCCCGTTGTGACCGAGAGCATCCCGTCGCCGCTCCGCGATGAGCCCGACGACCAGCGGATCACGTCGAGCGAGGTCGTCTTCGACGGCAAGATCTGGGACGTGCGGCGGGAGACGTTCGTCTACAACGGCGCCGACACCGTGCGGGAGTTCGTCGACCACACCGGCGCTGTGGCGATCGTCGCGCTCGACGAGAACGACCGAATGCTGCTCATCAAGCAGTACCGGCACCCGATCCGGGCCCGGGAGTGGGAGATCCCGGCGGGGCTGCTCGACATCGCGGGGGAGGACTTCCTGGTGGGTGCAAAACGCGAGCTCGCCGAGGAGGCCGACCTCGAAGCCGACCGCTGGAACGTGCTCACCGACTACGCGACCACGCCCGGTGGCAACAACGAACTCATTCGCATCTACCTGGCGCGTGAGGTACGGCCGACCGCCGACGCGTTCGAGCGCGAAGACGAGGAGGCCGACATCGAGGTGCGCTGGGTCGACCTCGACGAGGTGGTGGATGCCGTGCTCAGCCGTGAGCTGCAGAATCCGAATCTCGTGATCGCGTCGCTCGCGCTCGCTGCGAGCCGTTCACGCGGGTGGGTCTCGCTTGGTGCAGCCGACGCGCCGTGGCCGGAGTACTCGCGGCTGCACCCGACCGCCTCCTAGCGGCCGGGCGGCTGCCGGTGTCGGCGATCGACGACGTGATCGACGGGTATCTCCGCCACGTCACGATCGAGCGGGGGCTCTCGGCCAACACGCTGGCCGCCTACCGGCGCGACCTCGGGCGGTATGCGGCGTGGCTGGCGGCCGCGTGCATCCAGAGCCCGCAGGCGGTCGGTGAGGCGCACATCGCTGCCTTCACGCGGCAGTTGCAGACGCTTCCCGAGGCGGGAGTCGCCACGAAACCGCTGGCCGCGACATCCGTGGCCCGCATTGTGTCGTCTGTGCGGGGGCTGCATCGGTTCCTGGCCGAGGAGGGCACGACGGTGACGAATGCCGCGCGGGAGATCAAGCCGCCGAAGCTCGGTCTGCGGCTGCCGAAGGCGATTACGATCGCCCAGATGACGACACTGCTCGAGGCGACGGCGGGGGACGATCCGCTTGCGCTGCGGGACAGGGCGCTGCTCGAGCTGCTGTACGCGACCGGCGCGCGGGTCTCGGAGATCGTGGCGCTGAACGTCGACGATGTGGGGAGCCACGACGACTTCGTGCGGGTGGTCGGCAAGGGCAGCAAGCAGCGGGTGGTGCCGGTGGGGAGCTTTGCGCGGGCAGCGCTCGACGCGTACCTGGTGCGGGTGCGGCCGCTGTTCTCCGCTCGCGGCCGGGCGACCCCCGCCCTGTTCCTGGGGCTCAGGGGCGACCGGTTGAGTCGGCAGGGCGCGTGGCTGGTCATCCAGGCGGCGGCGAAGCGCGCGGGGCTAGAGACGCACATCTCCCCTCACACGTTCCGGCATTCGTTCGCGACGCACCTGATCACGGGCGGGGCGGATGTGCGGGTCGTGCAGGACCTGTTGGGGCACGCCTCGGTGACGACGACGCAGATCTACACGCAGGTGACCGCCGACACGCTGCGGGACATGTACCAGACGGCGCATCCGCGGGCGCGGTGAGTACAGCGCGGTGACGCCGGCGGCGTGAGACACCTGCGCGCCGGTGAGACCTGCGCGCGCGTCTCACGTGGGTGCAGGTGTCTCACCTCGGGTGGGTGGGGTGGGGTGGGCGCGGGTGCGGGCGAGAGCGGGGTGGGGCGAGAGGGGCGGCTCGCGGCGCGGTTCGCCGGGTGGGGCGGCGCGCGCGAGTAGAATCGTGGCACCGCCCTGGGAGAGGTCGGGGTACGTGAGGAGCACCGCCTGTGACGGCCAAGAACAACGCCAGTGCACCCAAGCAACACGGTGCCTCTGAGCTTCCGGGCCTCGAGGCGCCCGTTCTCGGCCCGACCGGCCGCCCGAAGCGGGTGTTCCCGCAGCCCGCGCCGCTGAAGAGCCACGGGCCCGCGCGCATCATCTCCCTCTGCAACCAGAAGGGCGGCGTCGGCAAGACCACGACCACCGTCAACCTCGGGGCGACGCTGGCGGATGACGGGCGACGCGTTCTTGCGATCGACTTCGACCCGCAGGGCGCGCTCTCGGCCGGGCTCGGCGTCGACACGCACGACAGCCTGACGATCTACGACCTGCTGCTCGGCACGGAGAAGGACCCGCGCAAGGTCATCCGGTCGACGAGTGTTCCGAACTTCGACATCATCCCCGCGAACATCGACCTGTCGGCCGCCGAGGTGCATCTCATCAGCGAGGTGGCCCGCGAGACGATCCTTGCGCGGGTACTGCGGAAGGTCAGCGACGACTACGATGTCATCCTGATCGACTGCCAGCCCTCGCTCGGCCTGCTGACGGTGAACGCGCTGACCGCGAGCCACGGCGTGCTGATCCCTCTCGAATGCGAGTTCTTCGCGCTTCGCGGTGTCGCCCTGCTCGTCGAGACGATCGAGAAAGTGAAAGACAGGCTGAACCCTGCCATCAAGCTCGACGGCATCCTCGCGACGATGTACGACCCGCGCACCCTGCACTCCCGCGAGGTCATGCAGCGGGTGGTCGACGCGTTCGGCCCCGACGTGCTCGAGACGGTGATCGGGCGAACGATCAAGTTCCCCGACGCGAGCGTCTCCGGCACCCCGATTACCCAGTTCGCCCCCGATCATCCGGCGGCGACTGCGTACCGCCAGCTGGCCCGAGAACTGGTCTTCCGTGGCGCGGTCGCCTAGGGCCGTACCGGTTGCTGAGAGTGGGGCCCCGGATGTCGCGCCCGCCGCTCCCGGGTTCTCGCTGAGTCTTTCGAACTTCGAGGGGCCGTTCGACTTGCTGCTGTCGTTGATCTCGAAGCACGAGGTCGACATCACCGAGATCGCCCTGAGCGCGGTGACCGACGAGTTTCTGGGCTACCTCCGGAACCTCGACTCCGAGGAGGAGTTGGAGCGGGCATCCGAGTTCCTCGTCGTGGCGGCGACGCTGCTCGACCTCAAGATCGTCGGACTGCTCCCGCAGGGTGAGCTTGTGGACGCCGAGGATGTGGCGCTTCTCGAGGCGCGGGACCTGCTGTTCGCCAGGCTTCTGCAGTACCGGGCGTTCAAGCAGGTGTCACTGTGGTTCGCCTCCCACTTCGACGACGAAGGTCGTCGGCACGCGCGCGTAGTGCGGCTGGAGGAGAAGTTCCGGCAGCAGACGCCCGAACTGGTGTGGTCGCTCAGCCCCGACGACTTCGCGGCGCTCGCCGTGCTGGCGCTGACGCCGCGCGAGGTTCCGGTCGTCGGGCTCGAACATCTGCACGCACCGCTGGTGAGCATCCGGGAGCAGGCGGCGCACGTCGTGGCGACGCTCCGGTCGGGCGAGACGGTGTCGTTCCGGCGGCTGATCGAGGGGATCGTCGAGAAGGGGATCGTCGTGGCGCGGTTCCTCGCGGTGCTGGAGCTCAACCGGCACGCGGCGATCGCGTTCGAGCAGCTCGAGCCGCTGGGGGAGCTGACGATCCGGTGGACCGCCGAACACTGGTCGGAAGAGAACCTCTCGAACCTGGGGGCCGACTATGACAACTGAGACGGTGGCAACTGAGACGGCGTCGACGGAGGCCGCCCCGGCATCGCCCCGCGAGCAGGCTCCGGATGATCATCCGCTCGATCTTGAACGGGCGCTCGAAGCGATCCTGACGGTCGCCGATGAGCCACAGAGCCTGATGACCCTGGCGACGGCACTCGCGAGACCCGTAGCCGCGGTACGGCAGACCATCGAACGGCTGGTCGCCGACTACGACGGGGAGAACGGGGGAGTGCGGCGGGGGTTTGAGCTGCGCGAAGTCGCGGGCGGCTGGCGACTGTACGTGCGGAGCGAGTACGACCAGGTCGTTCGCGACTTCGTGGTGACCGAGAACCCGTCCAAGCTCTCCCAGGCAGCCCTCGAGACGCTCTCGGTGATCGCCTACAAGCAGCCCATCACGAGGAGCGCGATCGCGTCGATCCGAGCGGTGAACGTGGATTCGGTCGTGCGCACCCTGCTCGGCCGCGGCCTCATCACCGAGGTCTCGACCGACGGCGAGACGGGCGCCATTTACTATGGAACGACAGACGTGCTCCTGACCCAGCTCGGTATCAACTCGCTTGACGAGCTCCCCAAGATCTCACCACTCCTCGCCGATGGTGCGGAAGGTTTCGATGACCAGTTCCAGTGAAGACGAACGCACGGGCCCCGAGGGTGTGCGCCTGCAGAAGGTTCTGGCGGCAGCCGGCGTGGCATCCCGTCGCGTGTCGGAAGAGCTGATCACAGCCGGCCGGGTGCGGGTCAACGGCGAGGTCGTGCGGGAACTCGGGCGTCGCATCGACCCCGACAGCGACAAGGTCGCCGTCGACAATACGGCCGTGCAGCTCGACACGACCAAGCGCTACGTTCTGCTGAACAAGCCGGTGGGTATCGTCTCGTCTCTCGCCGACCAGCACGGTCGTCCCGACCTCTCACGGTTCACCTCGCAGTACGAGGAGCGGCTCTTCAACGTGGGCCGGCTCGATGCCGAGACGAGCGGTCTGCTCATCCTGACCAACGACGGTGAGCTCGCGCACGTTCTGGCGCACCCGTCGTTCGGGGTGCTGAAGACGTACATCGCCCAGGTCGAGGGTCGCGTCGCGCCGCAGACGATCGCGAAGCTGACGAAGGGCGTCGAACTCGACGACGGGCCGATCGTGGCCGACAAGGCACGCCTGCTCGGCTCGTCGAACTCCTCCAGCCTGGTGGAAGTGACGCTGCACTCCGGCCGCAACCGCATCGTGCGCCGGATGCTCGAGGAGGTCGGCCACCCGGTCATCGAACTCGTGCGGCGGCAGTTCGGCCCGTTGCATCTCGGGTCGCTGAAGGCCGGGGAGCTGCGGGACCTCACGCGCGAGGAGCTCGGGGCGCTGCTGACGCTGTCGCGGGAGGCGAAGGCCGGGCCGGAGGCGGGCGCTGCTGGCGCTGCTGGCTCGGCGGGAGCAGCCGGCACGGCTGGCGCTGCGGGCTCGAAGGGTGCAGCCGATCGTGGTTGAGAGCCGGCTCACCGGCTCCGTGCGTGTCGTCGGCGCCGGATTGCTCGGCACCAGCATCGGTCTCGGCCTCCGCGCCCGCGGCGTCGACGTGATCGTGGCCGACGCATCGCCCACCCACGTGAGCATCGCGGTCGACTACGGCGCGGGTCGCCCGGCGGCTCCGGATGATCACCCCACCCTCATCGTCGTGTGTGTTCCGCCCGACGTCACTGCTCACGTCGTCGCGGCCGAACTCGAAGCCTTCCCGCACGCGACGGTCACGGATGTCGCGAGCGTCAAGCTCAGCGTGCTGCACGAACTCCGGGCATCCGGAGCCGACGTCTCGCGCTACATCGGCACCCATCCGATGGCCGGTCGCGAGCGGGGCGGGCCCCTGCAGGGGCGCGCCGACCTCTTTCTCGGGCGACCCTGGGTCGTCGCCGCGCACGACGGCATCTCGTACCAGCGGGGAGGGGTCATCGACGACCTCATCCTCGATCTCGGAGCGACGCTCATCGAGATGACGCCCGAGGCCCACGATGCGGGCGTGGCGCTGGTCTCGCACGTTCCGCAGGTGGTGTCGACGCTCATGGCGCGGCGGTTGGCCGACGCTCCGGCAGCCGCGGTGAACCTCGGGGGGCAGGGGCTTCGCGACGTGACCCGGGTTGCGGCGAGCGATCCGGGGCTCTGGGTGCAGATCCTGGGGGCGAACGCGGGGCCTGTGGTGGGCATCCTGAAGTCGTTCCGGTCGGATCTCGACCGCGTGATCGAGACGCTCGACGCGCCCGAGGCCGTGGGTGCCCGGCGTCGGCTCGCCGAAGAGCTGCTCGGTGGCAATGTCGGAGTGGCGCGCATCCCGGGCAAACACGGGCAGGACCGGCGGTTTGCCCAGCTGGTGGTGATGGTGGATGACCGGCCAGGCGAGCTCGCCCGGCTGGTGAGTGACATCGGTGAGGCCGGCGTGAACCTCGAAGACCTCCGGTTGGAGCATTCGCCGGGCGCACAGATCGGACTGGCGGAGATCGCCGTGGTACCCGAGGCTGTGGCGGGGCTGACAGAGTGGCTCGGCGGACGCGGCTGGCGGATCGCCGGATGACGGATTCAGATGAGGACAACGGACAGGTGCGCGGCATGACGGAACGAGACACCCGGGACGGGCATCCGGGAACCCCCGTCGTCGTCGCGATCGACGGCCCGGCCGGCAGCGGCAAGTCGAGCGTCAGCAAGGCCGCCGCGCGAGAACTCGGCTTCGCCTACCTCGACACCGGGGCCGCCTACCGGGCGCTCGCGTGGATGCTGCTCGACCGGGGCCTCGACGCCGAGAACCCCGAGGTGGTCGTCGCGTCGCTTCCCGAGTTCGCATTCGCCATCGGCACCGACCCCGACGACTACTTCGTGAAGGTCGGCCCCGATGACGTGACGATCGCCATCCGTGAGCCGTGGGTGACGAGCGAAGTGCGGCTCGTGGCGCGGCTGCCGGAGGTGCGTTCGTTCCTCACCGCGCTGTTCAGGAGCACCATGGCGGCGACATCCCGGCCCGGCATCGTCGTCGAGGGGCGAGACATCACGACGGTCGTCGCACCCGATGCCACGAGCCGGATCCTGCTCACCGCCTCGGAAGACGCTAGAATGAAGAGGCGTTCAGCAGAAATTGTCGGATCGACAGCCGCCGTTGTCGGCGAACAGCTGAGATCTCGTGACCGGGCTGACTCCCGGGTCGTCGACTTCATGAATGCCGCAGACGGGGTCACCACCGTCGATTCAACCGAACTCGACTTCGGCCAGACCGTGCAAGCGGTGGTTGCAGTTGTCACTCTTGCACGAACGAAGGCTTCAGATGGTCAATATACACAGCGCTGACAAAGACACCGACGGCGAGTACGACGAGTACCCCCAGGTCTCGAACGCGATCGTCGAGCGTCTCAGCGACCTCGACGAAGACCTCGTCACGAGGCGTGCGGATGCCCTGCGGAGCGGCCTCGCCGACTACGACCTCGGCGACGAAGACCTCGCGATCCTCCAGGCTGCCAGCGACGACCCCGATGCGATCACCTACCTGCCGGCCCTGCCTGTTCTCGCGATCGTCGGGCGACCGAACGTCGGCAAGTCGGCTCTCGTCAACCGCATCATCGGCCGCCGCGAGGCCGTCGTCGAAGACACGCCCGGCGTGACCCGCGACCGCGTGAACTACAAGGCCGAGTGGGCCGGGCGTCACTTCACCATCGTCGACACCGGTGGCTGGGAGCCGGATGCCCGCGGCATCGACGCGTCCGTCGCCGCCCAGGCCGAGATCGCGATCGACCTCGCCGACGCCGTGCTCTTCGTGGTCGACGCGAACGTCGGCCCGACCGCGACCGACGAGCACGTCGTGCGCATGCTCCGGAAGACCAAACGCCCCGTCTTCGTGGCGGCGAACAAGATCGACGATGTGCGCCAGGAGCCGAACGCGGCCTCCCTCTGGTCGCTCGGTCTCGGCAACCCGTACCCCGTCTCTGCGCTCCACGGCCGCGGCGTCGCCGATCTGCTCGACCAGATCATGAAGGTGCTCCCCGAAGTCTCGGCTGTCGCCAAGCAGGAGGTGGGCGGCCCCCGCCGCGTCGCCATCCTCGGTCGGCCGAACACCGGCAAATCGTCGCTGCTCAACCGCGCTGCGGGCGAGGAACGTGTCGTCGTGAACGAACTCGCGGGCACCACCCGCGACCCCGTCGATGAGCAAGTCGAGATCGCGGGCAAGATCTGGCGCTTCGTCGACACCGCGGGCATCCGACGCCGTGTGCACCTGCAGCAGGGCGCCGACTTCTACGCGTCGCTCCGTACGTCGGCCGCGCTCGAGAAGGCCGAGGTCGCGGTCGTCATGATCGACGTGTCGCAGCCGATCAGCGAGCAGGATGTTCGCATCATCGACCTCGTGCTCGAATCCGGTCGCGCACTGGTGCTCGCCTTCAACAAGTGGGACCTGCTCGACGACGAACGCCGTCGCTACCTCGAACGGGAGATCGAACAGGATCTCGCCCACGTCTCGTGGGCGCCGCGCGTGAACATCTCGGCGAAGACCGGGCGTCACATGGAGAAGCTGGTTCCGGCCCTGGAACTTGCACTCGAGTCGTGGGACACCCGGATTCCGACCGGAAAGTTCAACGCGTTCCTCGCCGAGCTCACGGCCGAGCATCCGCACCCCGTTCGCGGAGGCAAGCAGCCGCGCATCCTGTTCGGCACCCAGGCGTCGTCGCGCCCGCCGACCTTCGTGCTGTTCACCACCGGGTTCCTCGACCCGGGCTACCGCCGATACATCACCCGTCGCCTCCGCGAGATCTGGGGCTTCGAGGGCAGCCCCGTGAACGTGAACATGCGGGTGCGCGAGAAGCGCAAGCGCTGACGCGCCTCTCCTCCCACCTCCCGCCCACCCCCCTCTCAATCGAGTGGGCGGTTTGGGCCCCAAAGTCTGCGATTTAGGGCCCAAACCGCCCACTCGATTGGCGTTTCGGGGTTGGTAGGGTGGCCTGGAGAGGTCGGAGGCTTTTGTGGGCGTGTTGGTGGCGGCGTGCGTGGTGCAGGGGTTACGGGCCGACGCGGGCAGCGTCGGGGTGACCGCGATCGACAAGCGTGCGGTCGAGGGGCCCGTGCGGGTGCGTCCGCTCGGGCTGCACGCCGACGTGCAGGCCAGCCGCAAGCATCACGGTGGGCTCGACAAGGCGCTCTACGTGTACTCGGCCGATGACGCCGCGTACTGGGAGTCCGAGCTCGGCCGGCCGCTGTCGGCGGGCTGGTTCGGCGAGAACCTGCGCGTATCCGGGATCGACGTGTCGGGCGCACGCCTCGGCGAACGTTGGCGCATCGGCGCCACCGTCGTCGTCGAGGTCACCACGCCGCGGACCCCCTGCCAGACGTTCGCCCGCTGGGTCGGGGGAGCGGATGAACGGGGTTGGGTCAAGCGTTTCGCCGCCGCCGCGCGCCCCGGCGCCTACCTCCGGGTGGTGACACCTGGCTCGATCGAGGCCGGCGACGAGATCGAGGTCGTCTCGGTTCCCGAGGATGCGCCGACCATCGTGCAGGTGTTCACGGGCGAAGCCGCGCTGGTCTGACGCACCGGTTCGCGGGTGCCGCGCGGGTGGGCTAATATGGACAAGTTGTCATCCCACCCACGGGCTGTAGCGCAGCTTGGTAGCGCACCTGACTGGGGGTCAGGGGGTCGCAGGTTCAAATCCTGTCAGCCCGACAACACGAAAAGGGCCGCCCTCCGGGGCGGCCCTTTCTTGGTTCCCGGGCTGGGAGGATGGGGGTGACGAAAGGCGGGCGACGTGCAGCGGATCGATGTGGTCGAACTCAGCATCAGCGAGATGAAGGCGGCGCTCGACGAGGGCCGGGTGACGAGCGTCGAGCTCGTGTGCGCGTACCTCAACCGCATCGCCTACTACGACCGCACGGGGCTGTGCCTGCACGCGATCGCGGTGCTCGACCCGACCTGCCTCGAGCAGGCGGCAGCCTCGGACGCCCGCCGCGCCGCAGGCCAGCCGGTGGGTGCGCTGGAGGGCATCCCGTTCACCGTGAAGGACAGCTACAAGGTGAAGGGCCTGACCGTGGCATCCGGCAGCCCCGCGCTCGCCGAGCTGGTGGCGACCGACGACGCGGCATCCGTGGCCCAGCTGCGTGCGGCCGGGGCGGTGCTTCTCGGCAAGACGAACATGCCCCCGATGGCCGCGGGCGGCATGCAGCCGGGGCTCTACGACTACGCACGGAGCCCGTACCACCCGCAGTACCTCACGGCGGCCTATGGATCGGGTTCCTCGAACGGATCGGGTACAGCGACCGCGGCCAGTTTCTGCGCCTTCGGCATGGCCGAGGAGACGGTGTCATCGGGGCGCGCGCCGGCCTCGAACAACTCGCTGGTGGCGTACACGCCCTCGCGCGGGGTGCTGTCGATCCGCGGCAACTGGCCGCTCAGGCCGACCTGCGACGTGGTGGTTCCGCACACCCGCACGGTCGCCGACCTGCTGCTGCTGCTCGATGTGCTCGCTGTCGGGGATCCGGATCGCTCGGGCGACTTCTGGCGACAGCAGAGCGCGGTGGAGCTGCCGGCACCCGAAGAGGTGCTGCCGCATCCGGTGTCGAGGCCCCGCCCCTCGCGGCTCGACGGCCTGCGGATCGGTGTGCCGCGCCTCTATATCGGTGAGGATGCCGCGCCCATCGACCCGCCGGTCATCCGGCCGAGCGTGCGGGCGCTCTGGGACCGGGCAGCCGACGACCTGCGGGCGCTCGGTGCCGAGGTGGTCGAGGTCGATTTTCCGGTGGTGTCGAACTACGAGGAGGACCGCCCCGAGGCCGAGGGTCTTGCAGCGCGCGGCCTGGTGCCGCAGAACTGGCGGGCGCTCGAGGGCGGGCCGATCACGGCGATGGCGCTCGACGCGTTCCTGCGCGACAACGCCGACCCGCACCTCTCGAGCTGGGCGGACGTCGACGGTGACACGGTGTTCCCCCTCGCGGACGCCCCTGTTCCGGTCTGGATCACCCGGGCGCGCGGCGGCTTCGATTGGCAGCGTCTCGCCGAACTGGTGAAGCAGGGCCTGCCCGCGACCTTCGACGAGGTGCCGGGCCTCGCGCACCTGCTGCGTGGCCTCGAGCAGGCCCGCACGGTCGACTTCGAGGAGTGGATGCTCGCCCAGGGGCTCGACCTCGTGGTCTTCCCCGCCGCCGGAGATGTCGGCCGGGTCGATCTGTTCAGCCGTCCGGAGAGCCTCGAGGCGGCGTCGCGGAATGGCGTCGTGTATTCGAACGGCAACCGCGTGCTGCGGCACCTCGGCATCCCGACCGTGACTGTTCCGATGGGGTTCATGGGCGACATCCAGATGCCCGTCGGCCTCACTTTCGCGGGTGCCGCCTACAGCGACGACCGGCTGCTCGACTCTGCGTCGGCGTACGAGCAGGCGACGCTGCGGCGGCAGCCCGCGTTCCTGACGCCGACCCTGCCGAGCAACCAGATCGATGTGGATGTCCCGGGCGACGCGCGGGGCGGGGTTGATGCTCGGGGCGAGGCCGCTTCGGCGGCGATGACGTCGACGCTGACCATCGTCTCCGTCGAGGCGCGCGACCGGTCGTGGGAGGTCGACGTGCGCGTCGGTGACGGCGAGGGCCCGGCCCGGGCATCCACCACCCGCGTGTGGGCCGACGGGCACATCCTGCGGGCCGACCCAGCGGAACCGGGGCGCTACCGGGGCACGGTGTCGCTCTCGCGGGCCCGCCTGACCGACGAGCTGATGGTGCTGGTGAAGACCGGCAGGTCGGCGGCGTCGCTGGTCTTCGCGGCGCTGCCACCACTCGCACCGTAGCCTCCGCCTCCAATGACATGAGCGAATGTCGGAAGCCTTCGCTAGCATCGGTGCCATGACCGATACCCGCCACGCAGCCGACAGCCACGACCTCATCCGGGTGTTCGGTGCGCGCGAGAACAACCTCAAAGACGTTTCGGTCGACATTCCGAAGCGACGGCTGACGGTCTTCACCGGGGTCTCCGGATCGGGCAAGAGCTCGCTCGTGTTCGGCACTATCGCCGCCGAGTCGCAGCGGCTCATCAATGAGACGTATCCGGCGTTCGTGCAGAGCTTCATGTCGAGCCTCGCACGGCCCGACGTCGACGGACTGACCGGTCTCAGCGCCGCGATCATCGTCGACCAGGAGCGGATGGGGGCGAACTCACGATCGACCGTCGGCACGGCGACCGACGCGAATGCGATGCTGCGCATCCTCTTCAGCCGCCTGGCCGAGCCGCACGTGGGGCCGTCGTTCCACTACGGTTTCAACAGCGCCGAGGGCATGTGCCCGCGCTGCGAGGGGCTCGGCGAGGTGAACGACATCGACGTCGACGAGCTCGTCGACCGGTCCCTGTCGCTGCAGGATGGCGCCATCAAGGTGCCCGGGTACACGGCCGACGGCTGGTACGTGCGCATCTACACCGAGTCGGGCTTCGTCGACGGGGCGAAGAGGGTCGCCGACTTCACGCCGCAGGAGCTCGACGACTTCCTCTACAAGCCTGCGACGAAGGTCAAGATCGTCAACACGAACATGACTTACGAGGGTCTCGTGCCGAAGGTGCAACGGTCGATGCTGTCGAAAGACCGGGACTCCGTGCAGCCGCACATCCGCGCCTTCATCGAGAGGGCCGTCACGTTCACAACCTGCCCCGAGTGCCACGGCTCGCGCCTGAAGTCGGAGGTGCTCGCCTCCACGATCGACGGGCAGAGCATTGCGGACTGCACGGCGATGCAGATCAGCGACCTGAGCGTGTTCGCGCGGGGTATCACCGGCGCATCCGTCGCGCCGATCATCGAGACGCTCAGCCAGACCCTCGACTCGTTCGTCGAGATCGGGCTCGGCTACCTGAGCCTCGACCGCACCAGCGGATCCCTGTCGGGTGGGGAGGCCCAGCGGGTGAAGATGGTGAGGCACCTGGGCTCCAGCCTGACCGACGTGACGTACGTCTTCGACGAGCCGACCGTGGGGCTTCACCCGCACGACATCCAGCGGATGAACGGGCTGCTGCTGCGCCTTCGCGACAAGGGCAATACGGTGCTGGTCGTCGAGCACAAACCGGAGACGATCGGGATCGCCGACCACGTGATCGACCTGGGGCCGGGGGCCGGCACGAACGGCGGGGAGATCTGCTTCACGGGCACGGTGACGCAGCTGCGGGCATCCGACACCCTGACCGGGCGGCACCTCGGCGACCGCACGCGGCTGAAGGCCTCTCCTCGCGTCTCGCGGAAGGTGCTCCAGATCCGGGGTGCGACGCGGCACAACCTCCGGAACGTCGATGTGGATGTTCCCCTCGGTATTCTGACGGTGGTGACGGGGGTTGCGGGGTCGGGTAAGAGCTCGCTGATCCACGGGTCGATTCCGCGGGGCGCGGATGTGGTGTCGGTCGACCAGGCGCCGATCCGGGGTTCGCGGCGCAGCAACCCGGCGACCTACACGGGTCTGCTCGACCCGATCCGCACGGCATTCGCCAAGGTGAACGGGGTGAAACCGGCGCTGTTCAGCGCGAACTCCACCGGCGCCTGCCCGAACTGCAACGGCGCGGGGGTGATCTATACCGACCTGGCGATGATGGCCGGGGTGGCGACGGTCTGCGAGGAGTGCGGGGGAGCGCGGTTCCATGCGCAGGTGCTCGAGTACCGGCTGGGCGGGTCGAACATCGCGGAGGTGCTGGCGATGTCGGTGGCCGAGGCGGCGGCGTTCTTCGGAAGGGTGGGAGTGGGTGCCGGGGCCACGGCGGGTGTGGGGGCCAGTGCGGGTGGCGGCGCCGGTGCTGAGGCCGGGGCCAGCGCTCGCGCGAGTGGCGGGACCCGGGGTGGCGCGATGGTGGGTGCGGTGGATGGTTCGGGCGTGGGTGACGGGGCCTGGGTCGGTGCGGGAGCCGCTGACGCGGCGAAGGCCGGGGCCGGTGCTGCGGCGAAGGCGGCGCACGCGATCCTCCGACGGCTGAATGATGTCGGGCTCGGCTACCTGAGCCTCGGGCAGCCGCTCACGACCCTGTCGGGCGGGGAACGGCAGCGGTTGAAGCTGGCGATCCACACGGCGGAGAAGGGCGGCATCTACGTGCTCGACGAGCCCACCTCCGGGCTGCACCTCGCCGACGTGGAGCAGCTTCTCGGGCTGCTCGACCGGCTCGTCGATTCCGGCAAGTCGGTGATCGTGATCGAACACCACCAAGCGGTGATGGCCCACGCCGACTGGATCATCGACATCGGTCCGGGTGCGGGGCACGACGGCGGGCTCGTGGTGTTCGAGGGCACCCCCGCCGAGCTGGTGGCCGCGAAGTCGACGCTCACGGGCATCCACCTCTCCGAGTACGTCGGCGCCGTCTGACCCTCCCGCCGACCACCACGCCGCCTTCGGCGCAAGTTCGGCGCATCCGCGCCAGCTCGAACAGGAGCCGATGCGCCAAACAGGCGCGCACGCCACAGGGGGTGGCGGCGGCGGGGGCGTTGGCCGGTGTGGCTGCGGCGGAGGTGTTGGCGACGGTTGCGTCGCGGCGCTCGGCCCGGTGGCCTGAGGCGGTAGCGGATCCCCAGTAGGCTCGGTAGTGAACGGGACGTCATCCTGTTCTCCATCGCGTTCGCGAAGAACGATCGCGGCGGCATCCTGCTCGGCGGGCTGGCTTGGCGTTCGCGCCTGACGGCCGGCGACCGGGATGCCCTGCCCGCCGAGCTGCTGACGACACGCATGGGCTGGCCGGCCGTCGAGCGGGTCTGGTTGCCGACCTGGTTGCGCGACCGCGACGCCGAGGTCGAACGCCTTGTGCGTGCGGCCCGGGAAGCTGCGGGGCAGGGTGCAGCGGGGCAGGATGCTGCGGTGCAGGGTGCAGCGACTCAGGATGCCGCGGGGCCGAGCGATTCGCAGGGTGCCCCGGAGGCGGCTCCCGTCGAAGCACGTGCGGCCACGACTGCCGGATACGGCGGCCGCGTCTGTGACGGCGGCCGAGCCGCCGACGTTTGGGCCGACGTTCCCGAGAGGCGTGCGTACACGCCGAGCCGTCGCGGCCAGCCCGTCGACCTCGACCGGCTGCACGATCCGGCGACGCGGGCGCAGCTGACCTTCGCGGCGGCCGAGATCATCCAGATCGAGGGCCCCGTCTCGCCGGAGCGTCTCGTGCAGCACTGGGGTGCCTCGTTCGGCCTGCAGCAGGTGGTCGCCCGCCGCTCGGGGGATCTGCTCGCGCTCGAGCTGCCCGGCATCGTGCGGGGAGAGGAGGGCTTCCGGTGCCTCGAGGGAGAGTCCCCGGGCATCCATTCGCACTGGCAGAGGTCCGGCCGGGTTGCCGGGCGCGCCGTCGAAGTCATTTTGCTGGTCGAGCTCAGCAACGCCATGCAGGCGATCGCCCGCCGCCGATTCGGCGTCAGCCACGCCGACCTCGCGCGGGAGACCGGCCAGGCCTTCGGACTCGCCCGCCTGACGGCAGGCATCCGAGTACGACTGGAGCGTGTACTCGCCGTAGCGGTCGCACGCGGCCTGCTCACCGAGCGGGCAGAACGCCTCTACGCAGCGTAATGACGTGCGCATTTCAGGCACAGCCGGCCGTCAGCGCACATTCCGACGTGAAGTGGCCTCTGGCCTGAGTTACGGGTGCCGGGGTGCCGGGTGCGGGCGTGCGTCCACGCTGCGATTCCCTGCCACGTCAGCCCGGACAGGAAATCGCTTGGCTCATCGAAAATCCCGATCGACGCATTTCGAAGAAGGCCGCGAGTTGTCAAAGAATCAGCGACGCTCTTCACCGTGCAGTGAATCACAAAAGTTTTCGAGGTGAACCTCGGCGGGGTCGTACCGGCAGGAAGGTGGACATCCCGAGGGCCTCACCGCATGCTGCCTTAGCAAATGCCTGGTGTGGCGCCGGTCGAGAAGATGTCTTCATGCCCCGTGCTCGAGCTTCCGCAGGGCGGTCAAGCGAGCAGCCAGAACCATATCACAGAATGAACATCGATCACCAATCCGTGTCTCGACGGACCACCACCACTACCGTGGAACCATGGCAAGCGAAGCGGTGATGCTCGATGTACCCGGTGTCGGCGACGGTGAGGCGAGACAGGTGCGTCTCTCGAGCCCGGGCCGTGTGCTCTGGCCCGGGCCCGGCATCACGAAGCTCGACCTCGCGAACTACATGATCGAGGTCGGTGAGGCGTTCGTGCGGGCGAACGGCGACCGTCCGGTGTCGCTCCAGCGCTTCCCCGAGGGCATCGACGGCGAGCAGTTCTTCTCGAAGAACCCACCGAAGGGCGCGCCGGCGTTTGTGCGCTCGGTGATGGTGGTCTACCCCAGTGCGCGCACGCATCCGCAGCTCGTCATCGACGAACCGGCGGCCGCGGTCTGGGCCGTGCAGATGAACACGGTGGTGTTCCACCCCTGGGCGTCGCGAGCCGAGACCAGCGACTTTCCCGACCAGTTGCGAATCGACCTCGACCCGCAGCCGGGAACCGACTTCGACGACGCGATACCCGCCGCGATCGAGCTGCGGAAGGTGCTCGAAGAGGCCGGCCTCGAGGCGTTCGTGAAGACCTCCGGTAACCGTGGCCTGCACGTCTTCGCGCCCATCGAGCCGACGCACGAGTTCCTCGAGGTGCGGCATGCCGTCATCGCGGCGGCCCGTGAACTCGAACGGCGGATGCCCCAGAAGGTCACCACCGCCTGGTGGAAGGAGGAGCGCGGCACCCGCATCTTCGTCGACTTCAACCAGGCGAACCGCGACCGCACCATGGCCGGTGCCTACAGCCCCCGCGCTCTCGCCCATGCGCCCGTGTCGACACCGCTTCAGTGGACCGAACTCGAATCGGCCGACCCGAAGGCGTTCACGATCGGTACGGTGCCCGAGCGGCTCCGGATGACCGGCGACCCGTGGGAACGGATGCACGAGCATCCGGCGACCATCGACATCCTGCTCGCCTGGTGGGATCGGGACGTCGCTGCAGGGTTCGGCGAACTGCCGTTTCCGCCCGACTATCCGAAGATGCCAGGGGAGCCGCCACGCGTGCAGCCGAGCCGCGCGAAGAAGACCGAATAGCGTTTCTGAGCGGGATTTCGTGCGCTCTATAGGCATTTGTTCAGGAAGTCGACGTATTTTTGCTGCTTCGCCCGGCTGACAACCCCAGGTCGCGGGCGTTCGGTGAGATGACCCCCCTGCGTCTCGCCTACGAATCCGACTGACATCCTGTCCGCGTGAGGCCGCTTACCCCGGCTGGTGCGGAGCCTGTTGCGCCCGAGCGGCCGACACTCAACGGATGCCCGTGTGCCCCAACGCGAGGCGACACCGGTCGGCCGACCATTGGAAGTCATGCAGCCCGAATCATCCGCTTCACCCGTGTCCGAATCGGCAACACCCGAATCGGCAACACCCGAAACAGCAGTACCCGGATCATCCGGTCCCGCATTCCCCACCCGTCGCTCGCTCCGGAAGCCCGGCAAGCGGTTCCGGAGCCGCAAGGTGCTCCTCTCCGGCGCGATCGTCGCCACCGGCCTCCTGGTCGGCTCGGGTTTCGTCGTGCAGTCGACCGTGTCGGCGAACCAGGCCGCTGCCGAGGCCGCTGCATCCACCGCCCGCACCCAGACCGATGTCGTGGCGCGGGTCGAGCAGTCGAAGATCGACGCCGACGCCCAGAACGCCCTGTCGAAGGCGAACACCGTTGTCGACCAGGCGCAGACGAAGGTCGACGCGACTCCGCTCATCGCCTCGATCGCGACGCTCAACAACTATTCCGAGCTCGACATCCAGACGGTGACGGCGCTCACGACGCAGACGGTCTCGCAGGCCGACACCATCGCCGCAGCCACCGCCGAGGCCGACCGGGTTGCTGCCGAGGCCGCCGCCGCAGCCGCTGCGAAGGCCGAGGCGGATGCCGCCGCCGCTGCCGCAGCTGCAGCCCAGGCGCTCGCCGACGGCAACACCGTCTCGGGCGCCAAGGCCACCGCCGCGAGCCTTGCCTCCAGCGAATACGGCTGGGGCGACAGCCAGTTCTCCTGCCTCGTGTCGCTCTGGTCGAAGGAATCCGGATGGTCGTACCAGGCCTACAACGCGTCCAGTGGCGCCACGGGCATCCCGCAGGCCCTGCCCGGAAGTAAGATGGCGACGATCGCCGACGACTGGAAGACCAACGCCACCACGCAGATCAAGTGGGGCCTGGCCTACATCAAGGGTTCGTACGGAACGCCCTGCTCGGCCTGGTCGCACTCGCAGTCGGTGAACTGGTACTAGCCCTGGGGTTCCCCAGGGCGCTGCCGGCACTGCTCGGCCGCTGATTCGGGCCCCGAAGTGACCCATATCGCTCCAACCCTACGCGGGCAGAGCGATATGCGTCCCTTCGGGGCCGAGCCCGCGACATCCGGAGATCAGGGCTGCACGGGCAAGAGGTTGCTCATCTCGCTGCCGGGGGAGACCGCCACTCGGGCGGGCGGCTGGTAGCTCCGGAACGACGCCACGAGCTCGTCGATCGAGTCGGAGAACTGCAGCATCCCGGTGTACCGCGGGTGCGTGAATCCGCGATCGCGCATCGACTCCACCAGCACGACCAGCGGGTCGTAGTAGCCGGACACGTTCAGGAAGCCGCAGGGCTTCTCGTGGATGCCGAGCTGGGCCCAGGTCCACTGCTCGGTGATCTCCTCGAGCGTTCCGGGGCCGCCGGGCAGCGCGAGGAATGCGTCGGAGAGCTCGGCCATCATCAGTTTGCGCTCGTGCATCGAGTCGACGATGAAGAGTTGGCTGACGGTGTCGTGGATGATCTCCCGCTCGTGCAGCGCCCGCGGAATCACCCCCGTGACCTGCCCGCCCGCCTCGAGCGCAGCGTCAGCGACCGCGCCCATGAGCCCCACATGTCCACCGCCGTACACCACGCCGATGCCCTGCTCGGCGAGCGTCCGGCCGACGGTGTGTGCGGCTTCGAGGTAGACGGGGTCGTTGCCGGTGCTGGATCCACAGAACACGGCGATCGTGAACGGGCGTGCGGGTTCTGTCATGTGAGCCTTTCGGTGCACCCCGAAACTAGGCCACCGGTGTTACGGCTGCGTTACCGCCCGGCAAACTCGCCCCTCCCGCGCTGGCACAGGGGGCTGAATATCGCGATTTTCATGTGAAAATGTGTCAATGAATCTCTGTCCTGCTCGTCTCTACGCGGCTACGCTGCCGGGATGACCGTGGAAGACTTCGTGAACAGCGCCTGGGAATGGATCCGATCCCCGGGATTCGCGGGCTCGGCCGCCGTGGTCGCTGCGGTCATCGCGTTCACGACGGCTCGGAAGGATCGGCGTCAGAAGGAACGAGCCGAACGAAAGGCCCAGTGGTGGAGCCGTGCGGAGTGGGCGCTGAATCAGGTGACAGACCGGGACGATTTCACAGCCCAGATTGGTCTGAATGTCCTCGACGCGCTGGGTAACAGTGAGTGGGCTGGCGAGCACGAGGGGGATGTCATCGCGGCCGCAACCGCCCCTTTTCTCAGCGAGAACCAATCGGTGGTTGCTGACAATCCGTCACAGATGGGTGATAATGGGGTGAAAACGAGATCGGAGGCCCACGATGACGAATGACGACAGAGCGACGTCGACCTCTGCCTCGGTGCGGAGGCTCTCGAGCGTGGCAGAATCGCAGGCGGCGGGCGCGACCGACGCTCGTGTCGGTGTGAGCCGCGGCACGCGGATTGCTGCCGCCCGCGCCCGCAGGACGGCCGATGTGAAGCGTGGCAAGGTCACACCGCCGTGGATTATCGAGTTGGCGGAATCCGCAGGCTGACCCCGAGGGCCAGTGCGCCGCGTCCGCGCGACACGTCTGCGGTCGGCCTCAGACCAGCACCTCGGAGAGGTCGTAGGCGATCGGGCGCTCGAGCTGCTCGTAGGTGCACGAGCGCGCCTCGCGGTCGGGCCTCCAGCGGTCGAACTGCACGGTGTGCCGAAAACGCTGGCCCTCCATCTGGTCGTAGCGAACCTCGACGACGAGTTCGGCGCGGAGGCGCACGAACGAGACGTCCTTCGATCCCGAGAAGCGGCTGCGTTCGGTCTCGCCGCGCACCATCTCGCCGTCGGCGTCCCGCTCGACGTAGGGTTCCAGCTCGTCGATGAGTTCCAGGCGGCGGGCGTCGCTGAAGGCGGAAGCACCGCCGACATTCTGCAGGTCGCCGCCTGAGTTGTAGAGGCCGAGCAGCAGGGATCCGACGCCCCGGCCGCTGGCGTGCATCCGGTATCCGAGCACCACGACATCGGCCTCACGGTGGTGCTTGGCCTTCAGCATGATGCGTTTGCCGGGCGCGTAGGCTGCGGCGAGCGGTTTTGCGACGACGCCGTCGAGCCCGGCCCCTTCGAACTCGACCAGCCAGCGCCCGGCGAGGGCCTCGTCGGTGGTGACCTGGCTGAGGTGCAGCGGATGCCCGAGGCCCGCCATCAGCGTCTCGAGGGCTCTGCGGCGCTCACCGAAGGGGCGGATCGCGTAGTCGACGTTGTCATCGTCGGAGTCGTCACCCGCGCCGACGCTCAACACGTCGAAGGCGACGAACATCGCCGGTGTCTCGGCGGACAGTTTCGCGACGCGGCTGGCCGCCGGATGGATGCGCTGGCTGAGTGCCTCCCAGTCGAGGCGTTCGCGACCGGGCTCGCCGGAGCGCACGACGATCTCGCCGTCGAGCACGCACGGCCCGGGCAGCAGGGTCTGGAATGCCTCGACCAGCTCCGGAAAGTAGCGCGTGAGCATCTTCGAGCCGCGGCTACCGATCTCGACGTCGGTTCCGTCGAAGTAGATGATGGCGCGGAAGCCGTCCCACTTCGGCTCGTAGCTGAGGCCACCCTCGACGCGGTCGGCGCCAGGCACGGTCGGGGTGGCCTTGGCGAGCATGGGGGTGACGGGGTTCTCCGGGCTGTAACGCATGCTCCGATCATGCAGCACGCGTCGCCCCGGCGACAGTGGCTTGCCCCGGTCAGAAGTCGTGGTCGCGGGCCCACATGGCGGCGCTGGCGCGGTCGTCGACACCGAGGTGCCGGAAGATGCTGCCGATGTGCGCCTTCACTGTGCGCTCGGCGATGCCGAGCTCCTGGCCGATCTGCTTGTTCGAAAGTCCGCGGGTGACGAGTCCGAGCATCTCGGACTCGCGTGCGCTCAGCGGGGAGGTGCGCGCCGAGCCCGCGACATCCTGCGCCGCAGCCGCAGCCGCAGCCGCAGCCGCCGCAGACGGCGCTGGCAGCGCGACCTGCGCACCCGGCAGGAGCGCGCCCGCCACGCGCGGGTCGAGCGGGGAATGCCCGAGGGCAGCAGAGCGGATCGCCGCCCGGTGCGACGGCGGCGCCTGCAGCACCTCAGGCATCCGCAGCCGCCAGCGCGTGCGGGCGCCCGGCGCCGTCGACAGAGCCAGCTCGGCACCCGCCTCCGACACGACGTCTGCCATCACCCGCAGCGGTGGCGACCCAGACGAGCAGGCGCCGTCGTGCGACGGGGGCCTGATCCCGTCGGCCCGCGGGATCCGTCACGACGATCCAGGCGTCGGCGGTGGTCGGGTGAGCTGGCATCGGGTGTCTTGACCCCCTTCTTCGACTCGCGTTCATGTAGGCGACAGGCGCCGGGCGATCCACTCGGTGCCGCACGGCTCGTACAATCTAACTGGCGCGGTTTCGTATTCACGATCGCACAGGTTGCGACAGCGGCGCCCTCGCACGGATTCACAACACGAACGCGGCACTCGGTGCGGCACAGAGGGGCACAACAGTCATGGCAGCAAGCACGGGAATGAAGTGTCCCGTCTGTGGCAAGTCCGTCGGTGTCGGCCTGGTCTCGGGCACGCTGATCCAGCACGAGAACAAGAACGGAGAGCGGTGCGCGGGCACGGGCCAGGCTCCCGTCGTGGCGGCCCCCCGGGCATCCGCAGGCTCCGGATCGGGTTCGGCGGCGACATCCCGCGCCCGTTCCTCCGCGGGTTCGGCGGCGGCCGAGCGGTACAAGCCGTCGACCGGCACGAGTGTGACCGGCGCGGGTTCGGGTGCCGGTGCCGGAGGTTCGGCGGCGGCGCGGCAGACCGCTCCGGCGCGTCGCGGCGTCACCGTGCGGAAGGTCGAAGTCAACCAGGAGTGGTTGAAGGCCCGCGAGGAGAAGCAGGAACGCCTGCGCCTCGAGCGCGAGGACCGCGCGCGCGCCCGCAACGAGATCTACTCGACCGGGATCGGCGAGGAGGGTGCGGGCGCCGATGCCTCCGAGGTTCCGCCCAGCGCCGATGTGCCTGAAGACGACACCGAAACCACCGAAACCACCGAAACTACCGAAACCACCGAAACCACGACCGACAGCACCACCGAAGAATTCACCGGGGAGCCCTCCGCGACGTCGTAGAGTCGGAACATGAGACTCGGTATCCACTTCGCGAACTTCACCCTCCCCGGCGGCCCCGAAGCCCTCGCCCCCACGCTTGCGGCGACGGCCGAAGCGGCGGAGGCGGGCGGCGTTTCGCTGTTCACCCTGATGGACCACTGGTTCCAGATGGAGAGCCTGGCGACATCCTTCGATCCGATGCTCGAGGGCTACACCTCGCTCGGGTTCCTCGCCGGCAAGACGAAGACCATGCGCCTCGGGCTGCTCGTCACCGGAGTCACCTACCGCCACCCCGGGCTGCTGGCGAAGATCGTCACCACCCTCGACGTGCTGTCGGAGGGTCGCGCGATGCTCGGCATCGGTGCCGCCTGGTATGAGCGCGAGCACCTCGGCCTCGGCGTGCCCTATCCCGACATCAGCGAGCGGTTCGAACGTCTCGAGGAGACCCTGCAGATCTGCCAGCAGATGTGGAGCGACAACACCGGTCCCTACGACGGCACGCACTACCAGCTCGCCGAGACGATCTGCGTGCCGCAGCCCCTGCAGAAGCCCGGCCCGCCCATCATGATCGGCGGCAGCGGCGAGAAGAAGACCCTGCGGCTCGTTGCCCAGTACGGCAATGCCTGCAACATCTTCGACATCGGCGTGGAGGGCGTCGCGCACAAGCTCGACGTGCTGCGCGGGCACTGCGACGCGCTCGGCACCGACTATGACGCGATCGAGAAGACGCTCATCACGGGCGCTGACGCTCTGGATGCTCCCGACACGTTCCTCGCCACGATGGAGCAGTACGCGGCCATCGGCATCGAACTCGTGACGACGGCGCCGAGCTCGCCCGAGCCGGCCGCGTGGGTCGCCCGCACGACGGAGGCCGTTGTGCCGCGCCTGTCCGCGATCTGACGCGCGCGATCTGACGCGCGGCTCGCTCACGCTCCTCGAGCGCGCCCGCGTGCGCTCGTGCCGAATGGCGATCGAGAGGACGCTAAGTGCACCAATCCGCGTCCATGGGAGCACTTGGCGTCCTCTCGAGCGCGGATGCGGCGCGTGGCGAGCGCGCGCGGCGGGTGGCGAGCGCGCGCGGCGGGTGGCGACGGAGGGCTGCGCCAGAGGGAGGTGACTGCCGCAGGGAGAGGGGGCTACGGCGGAGATAGGGCGAACGGCGGATGCCCGAGGGGGGTCTTAGCGGCGAGCGTGAGGGCATCGATCCGAGAGGCGCCCGAACGGCGCCGACGAAAGAAGCCGCACATGCAGATCTCCGAAGCCTCCTTCCTCCACCTCCAGGCCAGTGAGGAGCAGCGGTTCACCCGCGAACTCGAACTCCGGCGCCTCGCCCGTGAACGCTTCGGTGACCAGGGCGCGCCGCTCGGGCCCTCGGTGCTCGAGCGAATGATCCACGCCCTCGGGCTCGGTGCCGGGCGCCGGGCGACGAGACGGCTGCACGCGGCCCGCGTCATCGCCGAACGGCGGATGGCGCTCCGCCGCTCATCGGTGGGTGGCGTCGCCCCCGCTGGCCGCCCCGCCGAGCCCGCCTCCGCCGCCCGGTGACGGCGGAGCGGTCGCCCGGCCTCGCCCGTGTCACCCCGTGACGCTGTCGGCGGCCGGTGGCACGATGGGGGAATGCAGACCATCACCCCGGCATCCCTCGTCGGCCGCGAGTCCGAGCTCGCGGCCCTCGCGAGCGCGTATGCCGATGCCGCAGACGGCGCTTTTCGGGTGGTCATCGTGGGAGGTGAGGCCGGCATCGGCAAGACGCGACTGATCGCCGAGTTCCTGGCCGACGTGCCGCAATCCTCGTTCGTCGTGCGCGGCCAGTCCGTCGACCTCGGAATCGACGCCACGCCCTACGCGCCGGTGGTGGCGGTGCTGCGTTCGCTGCGGGAACAACAGGGAGCCGATACGTTCGCCGCTCTCGCCGGGTCGGGATTCCGTGCGCTCGCCGTGCTGCTTCCGGAGATGCTGGCAGCAGGGGGCGGCGGACCTGATCCCGCCGCAGTCGGCGGAGGCGCGGATCCCGGCGCGAGCGCCGGACAGGGGAGTGCCGAACGGCTCTTCGGCGCGGTGGCCTCGCTTCTCGAGGCGGCCTCGGTCGAGCATCCACTCGTCGTCGTGATCGAGGACCTGCACTGGGCCGACCAGGCCACCCTGTCGCTTCTCGGCTTTCTCATCAGGCTCCTCGACGAGGCGGCGCTGCTGTTCGTGCTGACGTTCCGGAGCGATGAGCTGGCCCGAGGCAGCGCCCTGCGCCGGTGGATGCCCGAGGTCGATCGCAGTCCGCGCGTCAACCGGCTCGAACTCCGGCGGCTCACGCGCAAGCAGGTGCGCCAGCTCGCCACGAACATCCGGGGCCGGGCGCCCGACAGTCGGGAGATCTCCCTCGTCGTCGAACGCACTGACGGTGTGCCGTTCTTCGTCGAGGAGCTCTTCGGCTGTGGTCCGTCGTTCAGCATCGACGGGCTTCCGGAGACGCTCCGCGGTATTCTGCTCGCCCGCTACGACACTCTGACCGCGCCCGCCCAGAAACTGATGCGCCTGCTCGCGGCTGGCGGCATGCGGATCGAACACGAGCTCCTTCAGGCGGTCACCGACGAATCGCCCGACGCGATCGACTCCGCCGCGCACGAGGGGGTGCTGGCGAGCATCCTCGTCGTGAACGACACCGCCTACGCGTTTCGGCACGCGCTCGTTCGGGAGGCCATCCACGACCAGCTGCTACCCGGCGAGCGTGTGCGGTTCCACACCCGATTTGCCGAGGCGCTGGCGACTCCGGCCGGCGGCTGGTGTGTCGACTCCTCCGTCGTGTCGTACCACTGGATGATCGCCCACAACTCGCGGAACGCCTTCGAGTCGGCGATCGCTGCCATGGCCGAGGCGAGAAGGGCCTTCGCGTTCCTCGGCGCAGCCCGCATGGGCGAACGCGCGCTGGAACTCTGGGACCAGGTCGAGGAGCCTGCCGCCCTGGCAGGCCGATCCCGGGTGGAACTCCTCGCGGACACCGCGCATTCGTTGCGGAATGCGGGCGAGAGCGACCGTGCTGTCGCGCTGATCGACGACGCGATCGCGCTGGCGGTGGAGGAGGGGCTGGGCCGGTTGCCGGGCGCTGCAGCCGTTGCGAGGCGGACGGGGGTTCCCGGTGAGTCACTCTCTCCCGAAGTCTTCGCCCGGCTCCTTCGCGACAAGGCCTCGTACCTCGCGAACCTCGGCCAGGTCGGCTCGGTGGAGCTGCTGCGCCAGGCACTGGAGGTGCTCGGGGGCAGCCCGCCGAGCGTGCTCCGGGCGAATGTGCTGGGCGAGCTCGCAGCTCGTCTCATGCTCGACGCCCTGTTCGATGACGCGGTCGACACGGCCGATGCGGCCTACGCGGAGGCCGAACGGGTCGACTCCGGTGCTCGCATGTCGGTCGCGCTGAACATCCGCGGATTCTCCCGCTTCGCCCGCGGACAGGTCGAGGAGGGCCTCGCCGATCTGGGTCTCTCGGAGGCGCTCAGCCACGGCAACGACTCGGCCCGGCTCCGTCACGCGGTGAACCTCTCAGACGCGCTCGCGTTGATCGGCCGGTTCGGGGAGGCGATCGAGACAGCGGAGGCGGGTGCCGAGTTCGCCCGCGCCCGCGGCGTGGAGCGCACATCGGGCGTGTTCCTGACGTTGAGCGTCTCCTCGTCGCTCTTCGCCCTCGGGCAGACCGAGCGCGCCGGCGAGCTCCTCGACCACGCCCTCGAGCTCGATCCGCCCATCGGTTACCGCGCACCCGTCCAGAGGCTGAAGCTCCATTCCACCCTGTGGTCGGGCGACATCGCCGAAGCGGAACGGCTGCTGCGGGGGTGGCGCCCGGGGCTCCGGCAACAGTTGCGCATCGACGTCGCGCAGCGCCTCGGGCTGGCGATCGTCGCCGGCGAGATCGCCCTGGCAGTGGGTGCGGTCGAGCGGGCGTGGTCGGAGGTGGCCGTGCTCCTGGAGCCCGGGCATCGGGCCTTCCCCGCCTACGACCTGCCGTTGGTGTGGGTGGCGGCCCGCGTCGTCGCAACCGCGCGGGCGACGGGGTTGCAGCTCACCGTGCCGGTTCCGGATGGCGGCGTTCCGCCGCTGGGCGTGGGTGCCGCCGCGCCGGCGGATCTGCTGCGCGTGGATGCTGCCGTGTCGGCGACGCCGCACCTCAGGGGTGCTGTGGCACCCGCAGACACCTCGATCGCGCTCGAAGAAGGGCTCCGCGGCGTGCTCGCCGCCTCCCTCACCTGGCCCACAGCCGCACCCTACGCCGCCCTGGTGGAGGCCGAGTTCGGCGGCGCCCGCGGAACCGGAACAGACGCAGCGCTGTGGATGCTCGCCGCCGCTGCCTGCGAGGTACCGTCCGTGCCGGTGCACCTCCGCGCCTACGCGGCCCTGCGCGCGGCGGAGGCGTTCGCGCTGGCCGCTGACAGGGCATCCGCTCGCCGTTGGGCGCAGCTCGCCCGCGAGCAGGCGGCACCGATTGGCGCGGTGCTCGTGACCGCCCGCGTCGTGGAGCTCGAGCGGAGGGTCGGCCCGATGGCCGTGGGAACGCGTACCGGGCCGCACACCTCGCCCCGGTCATCCGCAGCTCCCGAACTCACCCTCGAGGTGCCCCTGACGGAGCGGGAGCGGCAGGTGCTCGACCTGCTGGCCCACGGTCTCACCAACCGCCAGATAGCCGACCGGCTCTTTATCAGCGTGAAGACCGCGAGCGTGCACGTGTCGAACATCCTGCGGAAGACCGGCTCCGCGAGCCGCACCGAGGCCGCCTACGTAGCCCGCAGCCTGCGCCTCTGAACGGCTTGGCTCCAGCCGACTAGGGCATCTGCCCGATGTGCGCCCGGCACCTCAGCGACGAATCTCGACACCACACGAGAAACGTCACGAAAGGCGCACCATGTTCTTCCTCATCCTGCTCGCCCTGCTTTCCGCCATCGCCGTCGTGGCCACCATCGTCCAGGTGAGGCGCGACGGGTATGCACCTGTCGCCGCCCGGCCGGGAACACCTCCTGCAAGACAACCCTCGCGGCACGTCGGGGGTGGTCGCTAGGCTGACCGCGAAGGTCGGTTCGGGGAGCCACTGCCGGCCACCGTCACGAAGGAGTTCCCATGCAGGCAATCAGTCCGTTCCTCTGGTTCGACAACCAGGCCGAACAGGCGGCAGAGTTCTACGTCTCCATCTTCGACAACTCGTCGATCACGAGCATCTCGCGCTACCCCGAAGGGTCTCCCTACCCCGCAGGCACTGCGATGGGTGTCAACTTCGTGCTCGACGGCCTCGAATTCCAGGCCCTGAACGCGGGCCCGATGTTCCACTTCACCGAGGCGATCTCGTTCTTCGTGCCCGCCGAGACGCAGGAGCGCATCGACTACCTCTGGCAGGCGCTCCTCGCCGGCGGCGGCACCGAGTCGCAGTGCGGCTGGCTGAAAGACCGGTTCGGGCTGTCCTGGCAGATCGTGCCCCCGGCCCTCGGGCAGTTGTTGGGCGACCCCGACCCCGAGAAGTCCAGCCGCACGATGCAGGCGATGTTGAAGATGCAGAAGATCGTCATCGCCGACCTCCAGCGCGCGCACGACGGGGAGTGAGCCGGTGACCGACAGCACCGCTCCCGGCTCGGACCAGCCCGACGGGATCTCCGCGGTCGACGTGCTGGCCGACGCCTTCACACGCGTGCTCGGTTCGGTGCACGGAGTGCTCCGCGGCGTCACGCCGACCGATCTCGCCGCTCGCATCGACCCGGGGGCCAACACGATCGCGTGGATCGTCTGGCACATCGGCCGGGGGCAGGATGCCCAGGTCGCCGCCCTCGCCGGCACCGAGGAGGTCTACACCAGCGCCGGGTGGCACGAGAGGTTCGGGCTGCCCTTCCCCGCCTCCGCGAGTGGCTACGGGCAGAGCGCCTCCGACGTCGCAGCGCTCGACACCGTCACCGCAGACCTTCTCACCGGCTACGTCGAGGCGGTTCACGCCCGAACGCTCGAGGTCCTGGCCGGGCTCACGCCGGGCGAGCTGTCCCGCATTGTCGACGACTCGTTCGACCCGCCCGTCACCCTCGCCGCGCGGCTCGTCAGCGTGGTGAACGACGGCACGCAACACGTCGGGCAGGCCTCGCTCGTGAAGGGGTTCGCGAGGCGCGCCCGGTCCTGACGATCATCCACACGCCGTCCCCTCGCTGAGCGGGCGATCATCCGTTTCCCACCCGGCGTTCAGCCAATCGGGCAGGTTTCGCACTCCGAATGCGTTGGGCAGAAGGTAGGCAACACGTTGAAGGGAACACAATGAAGGTCTGGTTCATCACGGGAACGTCAAGGGGCTTCGGCCACGAATGGGCTGAGGCTGCCCTCAAGCGCGGTGACAAGGTCGCGGCGACAGCGCGCAACACCGACTCGCTCAAGGATCTCGTCGAGAAGTACGGCGACAACATCCTGCCGATCTCGCTCGACGTCACCGACCGTGCGGCAGGTTTCGCCGCCGTCGCAGCGGCGCATGAGAAGTTCGGCCGGCTCGACGTCGTCATCAACAACGCAGGGTACGGTCACTTCGGATTCGTCGAGGAGATCACCGAAGACGAAGCTCGCGCACAGCTCGAGACAAACGTCTTCGGGGCGCTCTGGATCACGCAAGCGGCGCTGCCGTTCCTCCGCGCGCAGAAGAGCGGCCACATCATCCAGGTCTCGTCCATTGGCGGCATCTCCGCGTTCCCGCTGGTCGGCATCTACCACGCCTCCAAGTGGGCGCTCGAGGGCTTCAGCCAGTCGCTCGCACAGGAGGTCGCCGATTTCGGCATCAAGGTCACCCTGATCGAGCCTGGCGGGTTCTCCACCGACTGGGCCGGATCGTCGTCATCGACTTCCGCCCCTCTCGCCGACTACGCCGAACTCCACACGAAGGTCGCGGAGGCGCGCACGTCCCGTAACGCAACGCCCGGTGACCCGGAGGCCTCGGCCGCAGCGATCCTGAAGGTCGTGGATGCCGACGAGCCGCCTCTTCGCGTCTTCTTCGGCAGCGGCCCGCTCGGCATCGCGAAAGCCGACTACGCCTCGCGGATCGAGACGTGGGAGAAGTGGAACGACGTCTCCGTGCTGGCGCAGGGCGGCTCGGACTCCTAGCCTGCCAACACCACTGGCGGCCCGCCCGCGCCTCCACCTTCAGTGGGGCGGGGCGGGTGGCCAGCGGATGTTCGGCTAGCCTTTCGACATGGCGACACCCGACTTCGTGCTGGACCTCCGCAAGGCCGTCGGCCATGCCCCGCTCTGGCTGATCGGCACCACGGCCGTTCTGACCCGCGAGACGGAGGCGGGGCCGGAGCTCCTGCTCGTCAGGCGGAGCGACAACGGCGCGTGGACGCCCGTCACCGGAATCATCGACCCGCGCGAGGAGCCCGCCGACGCAGCGGCCCGCGAGACTCTCGAGGAGGCCGGCATCGTCGCCGTGGCCGAACGGCTCGCCTGGGTGCACACCATTCCTCGCGTCACCTACCCGAACGGCGACTAGGCCGACTACCTCGATTTCACGTTCCGTATGCGGTACCTCTCGGGCGAGCCGCACCCGGCCGATGAAGAGAACACGGATGCCCGTTGGTTCAGCGTGGACGCACTCCCGCCGATCTCCGCGAATATTCGGATGCGGATCGACCATGCGCTCGCCGATGACGTCGCGACGGAGTTCGTCCGCGCGGTGGCCCGCCCCACGCCCTGACCCGGTCGATCTGACGCGGGCGACGCGGGGGACGCGCACAACCTGACCTGGGCGACCCCCGCCGGTTCGGCAACCGTTCACCGAACCCTCACCCGCGACATCCCGTGCCGCGGCCACAGAAGCGGCCGGGCTGCCTAGCATCGGAGGCACAAGGAAGGATGCCCCCCATGCCCGATCGCCCGCTCCCGATTCCTGACCAGCTCCTCCGTGCGCTCTGGCGTGTTGTCGAGCTGTCCGTCTTCATGGTGCTGATCGTCAAGGATCGCCGTGTCCCCACCTGGAACAACCCCGCCGTCACCACCGGTCAGACTGTTCCGAACCACTCCGTCAGGGCCTCGACCACGCCCGCGCTGCTGCCGCAGCCCACCCAGGCCACGTAACCGTCGGGGCGCACCAGTACCGCCGTCGGCGGCTCGACGGCACCCAGCTCGGGGAGCTCCCAGCCGCCGCTGGCCCGAGCCCACACCAGACGCACCCGCTCCCGCCACGGGCCGGACGACTCCACTGAACCGCCGTCGAAGTCGATCAGCAGGGGCCGAGCTTCGTGCAGGAGGGTGAAGACTCGCACGCTAGACCCATCGGCCAGGAGCAGGTCGAGATCGGGCATCCGGCGCCCAAGAAGTGGATGATCGACACCCTCGGCCTCGCCCGACCTGTAGTGCACCCCGAGGCCTGACAGACGCGCGCCGAACCGTCTGCGCCCGGCCTCGGTCGACAGCAGATCGGCCACAGACGCTGCCACCGCCTTCGAGCGGGCATCCGTCCGGCGGAGCGCCACCTGCGCCAGAGTGTCCTGCAGCACCGCGGCTCCGACCGGGTGACGCTCGCTCTGATACGTGTCGAACAGCGACTCGGGCGACACGCCCGACACCACCTGCGCGAGCTTCCAGCCGAGGTTCATCGCGTCCTGCACGCCTATGTTGAGCCCTTGCCCGCCTGCGGGGTAGTGCACATGGGCTGCGTCGCCGGCGAGCAGGATGCGCCCCGAGCGATACGTCGTGGCCTGGCGCGCGGCATCCGTGAAGCGCGAGATCCAGGTAGCGGAGCGTGCGCCAAAGTCGGTGCCCCACACCTCGCGCATCGCCGCGCGCACCTCGTCGAGGGTGGGCTCGCCGCCCTGGCGCAGCTCACTCTCGGTGACGACGACGCGGATGGTCGACCGTCCCGGCTCGACGGGGCCGATTCCGTGCGTGCCGCGCTCGCCCTGCACCATGCCCCATGCCGGTTCGTCGGTGTATTCGACTTCGGCGACGATGTTGCTGACCGTGGCATCCCACCCCTCGAACCCGATGCCCGCGCCCTTACGCACCAGACTCTGCCCTCCGTCGCAGCCGACGAGGTACTCGGCGCGCAGGCGCGAACCGTCGGCGAGATGCACGGTGACGCGCGGGTCGGCGTTCGGGGCGGCCTCGCTGGCCGCCGCCCCCTCCGCCTCCGCCCGCCCTGCGACCGCTTCGACCCCGATCACCTCGCTGCCATACCGGATCGTCACGCCGAGCTGGGCGAGCCACCCCGCGAGGATCGCCTCGACGCGGTTCTGCCAGAGCCCGAGGCCGTACGGATACCGCGTCGGAAAGTCGCTGATATCGAGAACGGTGCCGCCGAACAGCTGCGTCTGGGCGGGAGAGCCCTCGGCGATCATCCGGTCGGCGATGCCGCGTTGGTCGAACATCTCGATCGTGCGCGACTGCAGGCCACCCGCGCGCGATCCCTTCAGCATATGGTCGGGCCGGCGTTCGAGTAACGCCACGGGGATGCCCGCGAGCGCCAACTCGGCCGCGAGTACCATCCCGACCGGCCCCGCGCCGACAATCGCAACTGCACACTCTTCCATCGGAGGCTCCTGTTCCGGGGCCGGAACCGGCCCTCGGGGCAGTCTGCCGCAGCAGTGGGGTCTTGCGGCAAGCCCCCACCCGGGCGATAATTTGGGTACGGCAGGGAGATGCTCTCCCTGCTTCTTCTCGTTGGGGGAACGGCACCTGACACATCCGAGCGTGGTAGCTCAGGCCCGGTCAGGCCCGAGGATCTGCTCTGCAACGCTGCTCGGCTCCGCACCGGCGATCCGCCCCGCCGCGAGCTGGCCGCGCACCTCGTGTTTGAGCGCCGCGAGCTCGTCGACGTCGAGGGTGCCAGCGTCGACCGCGGCGAGAGCCGCTTGCAGCCCTTGGTGCTGCTCGAAAGCACTCTTCGTGCCAGTCATCGCCGCGACCAGGACCTCGAGACTCCCGAGCTCCGGACGCCTCTGGATGATCGCCAGCGCAGTGACACGCTTGCCCTCGTCGCGCGAGGTCGTCAACTTCCTCACGTCATCCCGCCGCAGCGCCGGCCTCTTGGCGAGCCGATGACCGCGGTCCACACTGGTCTGCAGGGCCGACGTTCTCCCGTTCCCGGTCGGCGCCCCCGCCCCGCCGCGTTCGGCCCCGGCGTGCCCCGCCCCGCCGAGCGCGGCCCCGGTGCTCACGGCCTGCGAAGCGGGCGATTCGGCTGCGGCGGTGAGACGGAGGGCCTCGTCCCGCAGACGCCGTGCCAGCACGACGTCGCCCGCCCCTTCAGCGACATCCGCCCCGATCAACCGTCGCCTGACCTCGCCGAGCGTCACTTCTGCCTGCGACAGCCGCGCAGCCGTGTCGTCCCGTCGTTGATCGTCTCTCCACTTGCGCACCTGCTCAGGCTATCCGCCGGCAACCGCCGAGCACCGCCACTCTTCCCGTTCCCCGCTCGCGGTCGATGCTCATCGGCTCGGGAGTTCCGGTCTGTGATACGGCTGCGGAGCGACGAAAACTCCCGTGTCGATCCGCCGCGGCCGGCCGGAGGCGGGGCGGGTGGCAGGGCGGATGACGGCTGGGCGGCCGCGGGTGGCAGGGCGGGTGGGCGTCAGGCGAGGCCGAGGGCGCGGAGCGACTCCGCGGTCTCGACGATCGTCTCCTCGGCCGGGCGGGGGCGGAAGCCGAGCTCCCGCTTCGCGCGGTCGTTGTGGATGACCAGCGGCGCCGGCTCGTCACCCGGCACCTCTTCGGTCGGCACCCGCGACGCGAACGCGCCGAGCCGTTCGCGCAGAACGTTCGCCACATCGAGGAACGTGCGCGTCGGCCCATCCGCGAGGGCGAGGTAGCGCCTGCCGGCCGCGCCCGGCGTGTTCATCGCCGCGATGTGGAGGGTGGCGACATCCCGTACGTCCGCGATGCCGAAGCGCTGCCGCGGCACCCGCGCGAGAGCCCCGCTGAGCATCCCGGTGAAGAACTGCAGCGATGAGCGCGCGTCGACGGTCAGCGTGGGTCCGGCGATCCACGTCGGGTTGACGACGACCAGGGAGGTGTCGCCGCCTTCCCGCTCAACGAAGTCCCAGGCGGCCCGTTCGGCGACCGTCTTCGACAGGGGGTACGGCGCGAGGCCGGGCGTGGACGGGTCGGTCCAGTCGTCTTCGTCGTAGTCGCGCACGGGTTTCGGCGAGTATCCGATCGCAGCGAACGATGACGTCAGCACGACCCGGCGCGCACCGGCGTCGCGTGCGGCACGCAGCATCCGCAACGCCCCGTCGCGCGCCGGAATGACCACCTCGTCGGGAACCGTCGCCAGCACCATTGGCGACGCCAGGTGGTAGACGTCGGCGATACCGCGGGCGGCGGATGCCCAACCCTCGTCGTCGGTGAGGCTGGCATACACGATCTCGAGCCCGGCGTCATCGGCTCCAGCCCGAGCGAGCGCCGCCCGCAGCCCCGCTTCGCTCCCGGGGGTGCGGATCGTCGTCCGTACCTCGGTGCCCCCCAGCAGCAGATCGGCGATGAGGCGCGTCGCGAGGTACCCGGAGCCGCCGGTCACCAGCACGCGGCTCATGCGAACACCGCTTCGAGCTCGCCGAGCATGGCGTTCACCCGCGCGGATGCCGCAGCCTCGGCCTCCGCGTCACCCCGGTCACGGGCATCCCAGAGCCCCGCCTTCGCTTCGAGGTAGCGGAGGTGCACGTTCAGCGTCGCGATCTCGCGCTCGATGCGAACGGCGTGCCGGTTCAGGATGTCGCGCTGCTCGCCCGCGGCCTCACGGCCCTTGGCGCGGTTCGCCTGGTACGTGCGCATGTCCTCGATGCCGACGCCCATCGCGCGGAGGCAGGCGAGTACTTGCAGGTCGTCGAGATCGCGCTCGCGGTAGCGGCGGTGACCGCTCCGCTCGTCGCGGGCGATCGGGCCGATCAGCCCGACCTCTTCGTAGTAGCGGAGCGTCGGTTCGCTGAGCCTGCTGCGCTGCGCTGCATTCTGGATGGTCACAAGTGTCATGCTGCAATCAGAACAGACTTCAAGCGCTTGAGGTCAAGCGTGTCGCTACAGGGCTCTGCATGGGCATGCCCGCCCGTGCCGAGGCTGTCGGGCGGCCGAGATCAGGGATGCTCGCCGTTGGCGGCCTCCTCGATCCAGTCCGTCGCGCGGTCGGAGAGGAAGAACCCGTTCGGCCCGCTCTCCCCGACCCACCACGCGTCCGAGGTGACGACCCCACCGGCGGCGGTGATCTGCTCCACCAGGTGCGACGGCAGGGCATCGCCGTTGTTCGCCATCAGCCATGCACGCGCATCCTCGGCCAGCTTCGGCCACCATTCTGCAATGTCCATGCGCGTAGCCTTGCACGTGCACGCCGACTTCGGTCGGGTCGTGGATGATTCGCCCCCCGTTGCCCGACAATGGACTCATGAGCGAGCCGCGCCACCGCATCTTCAGCGCCAGTTTCGCGAGCCTCGATCCTACGTGCCTGATCCCCGTCAGCTGCGCGCTGCCAGAACGCAGAACTCGTTGCCCTCGGGGTCGGCCAAAACCACCCACGGCGTATCGCCCTGCCCGATGTCGACGCGCTGGGCACCCATCGACAGCAGCCGCTCGACCTCCGCCGCTTGGTCATCCGGCACGAAGTCGAAGTGCAGCCGATTCTTGCCCCGTCTCTCGTCGGGCGAATTCAGGAACAGCAGTGTCGGCTTCGACCCGTCAGGGTTCTGAAGTTCCAGCTCCCCTTCGCTCTCGTCGATCACGTTCCATCCCAGGGCGGCCTCCCACCAGTGGCCGAGTGTGCGGAAGTCGTGGCAGTCCACGACGATCTCTTCGAACTTCAGCGTCATGCGTCCACGCTATCCGGCGCGAACGACTTCGGCGAGAGCGCGTGCTACCCGCCGCAGTCACCCCGCGTGGAGACCACTGCTACAGATTCGCGGAACTCGTCCTCCCTGAGGAGGGCTTTGTGCTCATGATCGCCGGCCACCCGGACATCTTCGAGAAACGGTACGCGCTCAGGCTTCCGAAGGTCGCCTGACCGTCAAGCGGCGACGACGAGGCCTACCGTCCGAACGCCTCCCTGGCTATCGAGAACGTGACAACCTCAGTCCCAGTCGAGGTAGTCCTCGATCGCCCAGGCGGTCTCCCCGGCCCGCGTCTCCGGGAACCGGTGACCCCCGCCTTCGATGTCGACGACGCTCACCAGTCCCGGAGCTGAATCGCGCAGGGCCGTCCCGTTGGACGGGGGAGTGGCGTCGTCGTCGCTCGCCTGCACGACGAGCACGGGAATGCCCTCAGCCAGCGCCGGCGCCCCCTCAGTCACACCCAGCAGCAGCACGCCGTTCACGCGATCGTGGTTCTCGATGGCGACGGTACGGGCGACGGCTCCGCCGCTGCCGTGGCCACCGATCCACGCATGTTCGATATCGAGACTGTCGAGCACGTCGACGACATCCTGTGCCGTGTCGGTCTCGATGCGCACCACGCGAAAGTCTGCTGCGGAGACCAGGTGGGAGATCGTTCCCAGGCCATCGAGGTCGGATCCCTGGTCGGCCACGAGCACGAGTGCGGGGCCCGCCCCTTCAACCGCAAATGCGAAGGATCGCTCGCCCGACGTGAATATCTGTTTCTCGCTCATTACTCCCAATATACGAGAGCACGCCGCCCGCTGCGCTCACCGATGCCCCTTGCCCTTCCGACAGCGGAAGTGGGCTCGTCTCCTGCCTACTGCTTGTCGAGCGTGCCGATCCTGTCGCCGCCCGTGCGGTACACAGCGAGAGTCTTGGCGTCGACCTTGGCCGTCGAGGCCAGGTTGAGCCACGGCGTGACCCCCTCGCAGGCCACCAGCGTCGACGCGAAGGGTCCGAACGTGAAGGTGTCGCCCGAGATCGTGCCCTGACCCTTCATCGAGTTGCAGCCATCGGTGCCCGAGAAGGTCCCGTCTGACGAGATCGTGAGCGATGGCTGACCGGCGGTGGCTTCGCCCCAGCTTCCGGTGAAAGAGGATGCTGAGCTCGAGCATCCGCTCAGCGCCGCAAGCGCGAATGCCGCGGTGACGGCCAGTGCCATTCGAGCTCTGCGGATGTTCATGCCTGAAGTGTCGCTACGAGGATGTCTCAGCGCAGCCATTCCCGGGAAGCCGTCACCAGTGCAGCGACCCCGCGATCGAGCGTCGGCTGCGGCTCGGGTGCGAAATGCGGCGAGTGGTTCGACGGAATGTCGCGGTCGAGAGTGCCGGCGCTCGCAGCGGCGAGGTACTGCTGGGTGTTGGCGCCGCCGAGGATCCAGTAGACCAGCGGGACTTCCGCGGCGGTTGCCAGCAGGCCCACGTCTTCGCTCCCCGAGACCTGGCCGGGGTCGAGAACAGCCTCGTCACTGAACGCCGCGCGAAAGGCGCCCATCGTTCGTTCGGTCGCGGCACGTTCGTTGACGGTGACCGGAAACGACTCCGCGAACTCGAGCGTCGGCTCAGGCGCCCCAGCTGCCGCGGCCTCGGCCCGCGCGATGCGCTCGATCGAGTCCAGGATGCGCAGCCGCACCTGCTCGCTGTATGCCCGCATGCTCAGCCCGAGCGTCGCGCTCTCGGGAATGATGTTGTTCTTCGACCCCGCGTGAATCTGCCCCACCGTCACCACCGCGACATCCTGCGGCGCGATCTCGCGAGCCACGATCGTCTGCAGCCTTCCGACGATTGCCGCAGCGATCACGATTGGATCGATCGTCGTCTCGGGCCGCGAACCGTGCCCGCCTCGCCCGTGCACCGTGATGTCGAGGCTGTCGGCCGACGCGAACGCCGCGCCAGGGTGAGCGCCGAGCATCCCGGCCGGCGCGGGCCCGACATGCTGGCCGAGCACCACATCCGGGGTCGGAACCTTCTCGTACAACCCGTCGTCGAGCATCGCTCGCGCGCCGTGGCCCACCTCTTCCGCGGGCTGGAACACGGCCACCGCGGTTCCGTTCCACTCGGCTCTCGTCGCGGACAGCTCACGCACCGCGCCGATCAGGCAGGCGACGTGTACGTCGTGCCCGCAGGCGTGCATGACACCGGGTGTGGCGCTCGCGTAGCCGAGCCCGGTCTGCTCCGCCACCGGTAGCGCATCCATGTCGGCTCGCAGCAGCACCGTCGGCCCGTCGCCGTTCCGCAGAACCCCGGCCACTCCGGTCATCCCGACGCCCTCGACGACGTCGAACCCTGCCGCCCGCAATTCGGCTGCGGCAATCGCGGCCGTGCACGTCTCTTCGAATGAGAGCTCCGGATGCTCGTGCAGCTGCCGGTACAGCTCGTCGATCGTCATGCCCTCATCTTGCTCCTTCCCGGCTCACGGTGGGGGGGAAAATCCGGATGATCTTCACCCGTCTCACCCGATCATGGCTAGATTCATCGCATGAGCTCGAGGAACAGATCGTTCAGCCGGGAACGGATGCTGCGCTCGTCAGCCACGAGCGCAGACCACAGCCCGGGCTGCTGACGCCCCGTGAGATAGGGGCCCTTCAGAATCTCGAGCAGCGCCCGCCGGGACGGTTCGAGCAGAGTGCCCGCGTCACCGTCCCAGAGTCCGCGCTGTGGTTCGTCGGTCATCCGGCAACCTCTCCTGTGAACAGATGCAGCTCGATTTCGGCACGGCGCTCGACCCCGTCGAGGCCGTGCCAGACAACCTCTTCCACGGCACCGGCGCGCCGTTCTCCCTGCTGCGTGGCGAGCGACAGAAGACCGATGACGCTCGCGACACCCTGGCTGGCGGGGTGCCGCACAAGCAGGGCGCCGACGCTCACCGGCCCCATCGCGGCGAGCGTCTCGTTGACGTTCGCCGCGAGCTCGGTGAAGTCGATCTCGCTCTCCCGTGCCACGGCCGCGAGAGCTGCGAAGTCGACGACCCCGGGCACATCGTCGGCGAGCTCTGCACCGGTGTCGAAGTCGGAAGGGTCGAACGGGCTGAGTTCGCCCACACTGCTGAAACGCATCGCCGACAGCTCGAGTTCGCCACCGATCTCGGCGTACGGCTTCACCCGCTTGCTTGCCGCAACAGCCGCAGCAAGGGCCTCCTGCAGTATTCCTCTCAGAGCGCGATCGCGTTGGAACTCCTGCGAATGCACGTACCGCCGCAGGCCCCTGGCGAACTCGGTGAGGATGCCCTGCACCTCGCGACTGCCGTCCTTCATCTCCCGGATGAGCCCCCGGAGCCCGCGCCGCGCCTCCACCGACAGCTCGCCGGCGAACTCTCGCCCCAGAATCGCCGACACGTCAGCTTCGAACGCCGCCGAGCGCTCGGGGTCGCGGATGAGCGCGGAGAAGGCCGAGAAAGTGCGCCCTTCGTCTGACGATTCGATGAGGTCGACGCCCCGGAAAACATCGTCGAGCACCGCGCCCTGCGACTCGTCGGTGTTCAGGATGCTCTCCCGCAGCTCGCGGTTGATCTCGCCGAACAGCGCTCGCACTCTGGCGAAGTCGGCGGGCAGCGCTTGGGCCTGCAGAAGCACATCGGTGACCCGTTCGGTGGCTCGCCGGGTGTCGAGCACGGTGAAGTCGCCTCCCCGGATTCGTTCGATCTCCTCGTCGATCCGCCGCTTCTCCCGTTCCAGCGCGTCGAGGCGACGGGTCGAGTCGGGGTCGGTGTCGATCGCGAGCTGCTGCAGGGTTGCCGCGAGGCTCACGAGGCGTGACTCGGTCACCGTGCTGCGAGGCGCCTGCAACTGATTGAGGAGCCGAATCGCGTCGAACCCCGCCGCAGAGAGTTCGTAGGTCTCACCCCGCGCGTCTGTGGCAGGGCGCCGGATCAGGATGCCCGCGTTCCGCCACTCGTCGCAGTACGCCTTCGCGCGCCGGTTCGACAGATCGAAGTGATCCCTCAGCTCTTCCAGGTCGGCGTCGATCAGCTCGTGAAGATCATCCGCCGGTACGCGTGTGCCCGGCTGCCCCAGGCGCTCGGCCACCACCGCTGCGATCACGGCCACATTGTCTTTCCGGAGCATCTGCAGCGCCGGGTTCTCATCGATCAGCCTCTTGTAGGAGAGAGCGGCTGCGAGTGCGGGCATGGATCCATCTTGGCGTGGTTCTCATGGCTCCCGCTAAACTGATGATAAATCATTGGGCGGCCCTCCTCGAGCGCACGGTGAACCCGGGGGCGAGCAGTGAATCGGCATCCATCGCGCCGGGCGACGACCTGTCGAGTGGGCCGACGCTGATATTCTATCGGGTGCTCGAGGCGAAGACGGTGGAGAACCGCATCCACTTCGACCTCGTGACGACCGCGTTCGATGCGGAGCTTGCGCGGGTGGTCGGGTTGGGTGCGACCGTGCGCGCTTCGTTCGAGTCGTGGACGACGCTTGCCGACCCCGAGGGCAACGAGTTCGACCTCATCCGGGGCTGAACGCGGCGAGCGGGGCACGGCTTTGGACAGATCTGTTCGATATCACCGATCATGGCCAGATCGTCAGTGACTCCCGAAACGAAGAAGCCGTCGGCGCGCGACCGCCTGCTGGCGGCATCCGATGAGCTCTTTTACAACGAAGGCATCCACACGGTCGGTATCGACCGGGTCATCGAGAAGGCGGGCGTTGCGAAGGGCTCCCTCTATTGCATCTTCGGGGGCAAAGACCAGCTGATCGAGACGTACCTCTTCAACCGTCACCAGGCGTGGATGGAGGTCGTGCAGCGGGGAATGGATGCGGCCGACGATCCGCGGGCGAAGATCCTGGCCGTGTTCGACGAGCTCGGCACGCTGTTCGCCGCGCCCGACTTTCGGGGGTGTGCGTTCGTGAACGCCACCGCGGAGGCGCTGCCCGGTAGCCCGGAGGATCTGGCGGCGGGGAAGTTCCGGGGGTGGATCCACGAGCTGTTCTTTTCGCTGGCTGTGGCGGCGGGTGCTGTCTCGCCTCGCGTGCTCGCCGACCAGCTGGTGGTGCTCTACGACGGGGCGAACACTACGGCGCAGATGGATAAGACGGCGGCGCCGGCGGTGGTTGCGAAAGGGATGGTGCGGATGGTGCTCGACTCGAGTTCGTACGTCTCGTAGCAGAGAACGCGCTGGTGAAGGCGTTGGCGGGTCGGGGCTTGGCCTGCGGATTGCTATCGATGGAGGGCAGGAGCGTCGGTGGAGTCGTCTACCATGACCGGGTTTTCCGGCTATTTTGGACGAGTCCACCGTAGAATTGGTCCATGTCGGTTTCAGAGCTCCGGGCCCCCAGGGGGCTACTGACACCCACGCGCTCGGCCGATCTCATCCGGAACGAACTCGAGGCGGGCAACACGGATGTTGCCATTCGCGTCATGACGGAAATGGCCGGCCGCTTGCAGTTGGCCTCAGACGACGGCCTCTCCGAACTCCAATTATCGCCTCCGACTACAGGCCGACCGGAGTGGGACACATTTCTTGCGACCGTAGTCATGTGGGATTCTCACAAACGCGGTCTGGATGCGCCCTCGTGGACAGACCGTCCGCCCCTGGTGTCGGAATGGTTCGTCGGATACGAACAGTCCACTGAGGCGGGTTGGCGCGAGGTTGTGCGTTCGGAGACTCCGGCAGAGTTTCTCGGGCGCGGAATTTTGATCCGCGAGAAGAGCCTCGGCATCCGGTGATCGACGACCAGGTTCTCTTCTCGAGGGACGATCTGATGGAGCTGCTCACCGAGCTGGGGCGGAGATTGGACGCTCGGGGCGTGACCGCCGAGGCATACATCATCGGGGGAACCGCCATGGCGATCGGGCTGGGTTCCTCCCGCCGGACAGGAGACGTCGACGGCTGGTTCAAGCCTATGAAGGAAGTCCTAGAGGAGGCGCACACTATGGCCGTCGAACGTGGCCTAGCGACCGACTGGCTGAACACGCACGCCTCTGGCTTCATGTCGTTCTCGCCCAAAGACGACGTCGGCGCGCAATCGATCACTCTCAGAGGAATGCGGATCCGGTTGGCCTCGCCTCGGTTTCTTCTTGCGATGAAGCTGGCTGCTGGCCGCGCCAAAGACGCGGCCGATATCTCGAAGCTGATCAATGAGCTGGGGATCAGCGATGCAGACGAACTGGTCGATCTTGCATTTGATGTCTTGGGTGAAGACGGCGTGACGCTCACTGACTCGCGCGAGTCCCTCACCTTCCAGGCTCGGGATGCGATTGCCGCCGCAGCCCGAGAGCGCAGCCGAGACGCCTGAACGCCCTACCCCGACGCGTTCCCCGCGAACAGCCTGAGCTTTCAGACGAGCCGATGCTCATAATGAAGAGGTGTTCACCCCCACCCGCTTGGCCGCACTCGAAGCCCTCACCGATTTCGTTCCCCGCGCGGGGTCGCAGTATGCGCGCGCCCGGAACGTCGATATGGGGCCCGGTCGCGACAATGTCTCGTCGCTCTCGCCCTATATTCGGCACCGGCTTCTGACCGAGCGCGAGGTCGTTGCCGCCGTGCTCGAGCAGCACCGGCTCTCGTCGTGCGAGAAGTTCGTGCAGGAGGTGATGTGGCGCACCTACTGGAAGGGCTGGCTCGAGCAGAATCCCGAGGTGTGGATGCGCTACCGCCGTGATGTCGACGAACTCGTGCAATCCGGCGAGACCGAGAGCGCTGCATATCGTGATGCCGTCACCGGGCACAGCGGAATCGACGCGATGGATGCCTGGGCCCTCGAACTCGTCGGGACCGGCTACCTGCACAACCACACGCGCATGTGGTTCGCGAGCATCTGGATCTTCACGCTGGGCCTGCCGTGGCAGCTGGGCGCCGACTTCTTCTACCGACATCTGCTCGACGGGGATGCCGCATCGAACACGCTGTCATGGCGATGGGTGGCCGGGCTTCAGACAGTCGGTAAGACGTATCTCGCGTCGCAGTCGAACATCTCCCGGTACACCGATGGCCGGTTCTCGCCGGAGGGGCTGGCTACGACCGCACGAGCTCTGGTTGAGGATCCGCTGCCGGCGCGCTCGGCTCTCGCGCCGCCGGAAGCGAGTCCCAGCGGGCGACGGCGGGGGTTGATTCTGCACGAGGAAGACCTGGATTGGCCGAGTCTGCTGGCTGAGCATCCGTTGGCCGGTACAAGCGGCCAGGGGCCGGTGCCCGTGCCTGTGGCCTTTGCCGGTTTCGCCCGAGCCGACGACCGGTCGCCGCTGGGTGCGTCAGAGGTCGTGCGCGAGTTCACCCGGTCGGCTCTCGTCGACGGGGTGGGGCGAGCCCAGCCTCCGGTGCCGCGCGAGCAGCCACGCGTTCTGGCCGACACGTTCGCTTCGACGGTTCTCGAGTGGGCGGCTTCAGAGAAGGTGGATTCGATCGTGATGCCGTTCGCTCCGGTCGGGCCGGTGCGTGAGCGGATCGACTCTCTTCGGGCGGTCGTCGCTTCGGAGGGGCTCATGCTGACGATGCTGCAGCGGCGGTGGGACACTCTGGCGTGGCCGCACGCGTCACGCGGGTTCTTTCCTTTTCGGGAACAGATTCCGAAGTTGCTGGCGCAACAGGGTCTCTGACGACCGTCAGGCGTGCGCCGTCGTCGGGGCGCCAAGTGTCGTAGCGGCGGGGGTGACTTTGACGACGCCTACCCGGCAGTCCTGGCGGTCAGCTGTGGTGGGTGTGGGTGGCGTCGCTCGAAGACGGTCCCGAGGGAGCCTCAGGTAATGCCGGCCAGCGGACTAGAATCGGCTCATGATCGAACAGGCACATGTCGTCATCGATGAACGGGTGTTCTACCGTGACATCAAGCCGTACGACGCGCCTCAGGAGCTGGCCGAGTTGCACGGGCCGTCACAGGGGCAGATGGTGCTGCCGATCAATGTCTACTGGGGGCCAGCGCACACCTTCGATCTCGACAACAAATCGGACGTCGTTGAGGCTTACCAGGCGGTGCTCCGGGAGGGACGTGTCAAGGATCAGGCCGAGATCCTGAACTCCGGCCTGCTGGTTTCGGTCTGGCCTCAGCTGCTCCTTCCTGCTCGTGTCCAGGCGCTTTGGGAGAATCGGTTCCCGATTCTGGCCGCGGCGTGAGCGATGATCTCCAGCTGCAATGGGATCTCACCCAGCTAGCGCTGACCGCACTGCGAGATCATGCGTTTGCGCTGGCCGGTTCCGGTGCGATCAGGGAGCACGGCTTCACCAATCGGCACACGCAGGATGTCGACCTTTTCACGAACGACCCCGATCCCGAATCGTTCGATGACGCAGTCGACGGGTTGACGTTGGAACTGGAGCTCGTCGGCCTGAATGTGGAAAGTGTGCGTCGGGCACCCCGGTTTTCGCAACTGCGCGTCACCACCGCGACCGGTCACTCCGTCGACATGGATCTCGCCGTCGATTGGCGTCAGCGCGATCCTGTCGCTCTCGCCGTCGGGCCGGTGCTGAGTCTTGAGGACGCGGTCGGCAACAAGGTGAGCGCCCTGTACTCGCGGGCCGAGGCGCGCGACTACCTCGACGTCGATGCGATTCGCTCCAGCGGGCGGTTCACTGATGCTCAGCTTCTCTCAGCCGTCGCGGAGCGGGACGCGGGCTTTGACGTGATGATGTTCGCGAGCCAGCTGGAACTGGTGACGCACATCCGTCCAGAACGAGTCGAGAGGTATGGCGTCAGCGCCGAACAGCTTGACGCAATCAGGAAGCGCTTCGTTCGTTGGGCCGCGGAGATCCGCTCGTAGCTTCTGTTCTGTTTGGCCTGGTCTGTCTCTAGCCTCGTGCGGCTGCCGCCGCTGAGAACGCTGGTGCCGCGGTCAAGGGTGCGGCTTTGAGCGTAAGCCGGGCGCTCGGATCGACATCGAAGCGAAAGCCAGACAAGAAGGTCTGAGGCTAGGACGCGCCATCACCGGGCTGAGCGAATTTCACGCCGTGCCTCTGCGATGAGATGGTCGTGATTGAATCCGACAGCCGTTCTCGAAGCACCATCAGCTCGATCCAGTATCGGGGTGGCTGCGCTGCGGCGGCGTCGAGATATCCGTTGCACGATCGCGTCATCTGTGACAGCATCGGCTGAGCTAGGGAGCTAGGGAGCTAGGGAGCTAGGGAGCCAGGGCGCACGGCATCACGGGTGCGTCTGATCTCGTCTCGAATGCTGATCACGCTCGAGGTGCAGCGACGGTAGTCGTCTGACTCCGCAGCATCCGGAACCGTTCGGGGCTCCCCGTGGTCGATAAGCGCTCGTCGGTGGTGGATCTCGTTGATGAGGGACTGCAACGCCTGCCCCTCTGAGCGCCGCCGCTGAACCAAGTAGGTGACGAGCGCGATCGCCACAGTCAGGACTGAACCAAACACGGCGCCGATGATCGAGACGACCAGGTCAGGCCCAAAGCTTTCCCCCATGTAAGCCATCTTCTCAGGTGCGCAGTGGACCACCTTGCGTTGTGAGGTCCACGTGAACAGCCAGAGCGAAGGGCGTCGGTGGCCACGCTGAGGGTGGCAGCCGTCAATCGGTCACCGTCGAGCGTCACGATCAGAGTGCTGCTCCCGCGCAGCCGTGTCGTCTATCAGAGGTTCTGGTCACATTGCGGCCCACCTATCGGGATGTAGCGGGCCGCAACGCTCCCCACTACATCGAGGCGCAGGTCTTACAAAGCCTGTAGCCATTTGTGCCCGGAGCTTTGTTCGCCGCGGGGATCTGTTGTCCGCTTGGGCAGTCGTTGTGATTGTGGTGAACGTCCGGGTCGGAGATGTTGGTCGAGTAGTACGGGTTTACTAGCAATGGACGCTCCTTGATCTGATGGCCGCCGTCTGACGACACGATCGAAACGTATTCGCTGCCACCGACATTCATTGGAGCGTTGGGTGTCCAAGGTCAGATCGTCGCTTCGTTCAGAGAGTGGCTGTCACGCGGACACCTCCGCGATCTAGAGAAGCCCGAGCAGATGGTCTATGCCGACGATCGGGATGCCGTAGTCGTGAGCCTTGCGGGCCTTGCCCGAAAGGCTGTCGGGGTCGGCCGCGACGACGAGCTTGACCTTCTTCGTGACGGCCGTCCATGGCACGAGTCCTGCTGCGGCGAGTTTGTCCTCGTAGTACGAACGAGGTTCGGGCATCTCGCCGGTCAGAACGACGAGATCGCCGGGCGCCAGCTGGATGACGTCAGTCTCAGCCGAGCCGGAATGCTTGCCGACGTGGTCGGGCTGCCGCGGTGCGGGTTCGGTCTTGCGCGCGGGCTCGTTCAGGGCATCCGTCACCGCCTTGTCGGGGATGTCGAGCAACAGGGCGACCTGCGCGATGTCGGCGATCTCGTCGTCGGTCAGGATGCCGTCGGCCCAGGCGACCGTGACCAGGTCGTCGAAGTAACGCTGGTGGAGGCGCTCGCGGGTGAAGGCGTCGATGCCGAGTGCGGCTGCCATGTCGTGCAGGGCGTCGGCCTCGCTGAGCGAGAGGAATCCGTCGGCGAGTGCCTCGTCGAGCAGTGCAAGATAATCCTGCTGACTGGGGTTGGCCCGCGGGTCGATGTCGACGGCGGGCAGGAGCGCCATCGTCGTGCCGAGGAATGAGCGGGCGTTCGGGGCGTCGGTGTCGTGGCTGCGGGGGTGCCAGGGTGCGCGGGCTGGGGGAGCGCTGAGAGTCGGCCAGAGGTGCCTGGCCGCGTGTGACTCGTACTGTTTCCAGAGTGGATGCCCGGGGTTGTCGTCGAGGTAGCGGGCCAGTAGCTCAGCGGTGGCGAAGGCATCGACGGCGGCCTCGTGCGCGTTGACGAGCTCGATGTCGTAGGCGGCGCAGCAGTCGGCCAGAGAGCGCCCGGCGCCGGGGAGGAACTCGCGAGCCAGCCGCATGGTGCAGAGGGCGTGGTCGTTCGCGACGGGGCTGGCGGCGTCGATGCGGGCCAGCTCGGCGCGAAGGAAGCGGGCCTCGAAAGAGGCGTTGTGGGCTACGAGCACTCGGCCCGCGAGCAGCTCGACGAACTGCGCCGCAACCTGTTCGAAGAGGGGGGCCTGGCGAGCATCCGCCCCTCTGACTCCGTGGATGTGGGTGGGGCCGAGATCGCGCATCGGATTGACCAGCGTCTGCCAGGTGCCCTCGATGGCGCCGTGCGGATCGACATGCACGACGGCGATCTCGATGACGCGGTGGTGATATTCGGGGGCGAGGCCCGTCGTCTCGAAGTCGATGACGGCGAAGCCTTGGGAGGGTTTGGGCACGGTGTGAGTCTGGCAGAGGATGGTCGCTCCCTATGAAATGCTCGCCCGGCGCCGATGGGACGGTGCGGTCAACCACCGCCGGCGAAGAGACTGCTTGAGATGCGCCTAATCGGACCTTCGGAATACAAAGCGGTTCTCGTTGTCTGGATCACCGTAGATATAGGAGAGTCTCGGGTCGGCGACCGTGCCCGTCACGTCCAGGAAGGTGCCGTACGCGAGGTGGCCAGGCCGCGCATCTGTCTCGAAATAGATTTGAGGAGTCTCCCATTTTCCATTGTCGATCACGTGCCACGACCCCTCCAATGACACGAGCTCGGTCCAGTCAAGGCGCTCGTTCCAATGTTCGTCTGACGGGCTCTCAAATACTTGGATCGGAATGCCGTTCACCTCGAACCTTCCGTCACCCCGAAAAACTAGACTTGCGAGGGAATGGCTCTGATCGTCGTTCACCCACCGTCCAACCACGTCGGCGGCGTCGGGGGTTCGTGCGGGAAAGATCGAACACGACGTGAGGACGAGTGAGGCGGCCAGAAGCAACGACGTCAGGCCGACAACTCGACGTCGAGCCCGTGTCGGAACGGTTCTGACGCGGCGCGCAGCAAGATCGTACAGTTGGCTGAAGGAGTGTCTTCTGCCAGCGGCACTCCTGGCTAATCGCAGCGAATCAAAGTCAGTCCCGCGCGTTGTCATCTTGTTTGCTTGCTACGGGCAGTCGATCGCCGATCTGACCTGGGCCGCGCCAGGGTTATGGCCAAGCCCCCGACGGCACAGCCCAAGATGAGCAGGGAGATATTCTTCTCGTTGCCGTCCGAGGCTTCGACTGCAAGACGAATGGTCGACGCGCAAGGGTTGTAGTCGAACCCGCATCCGGGCTGATCGGCTTCGATTTGACCACTTCCCGGAGAAGCGCGGGGTCCCTCACGGTCAGCACGATTTGGACTAGAGGCAATCACCATAATTGCTAATACGGTCAAAACGATAAGGAAGAGTAGAGCGCTGACCTGCCTGCCTCGATGTGTCATTGACGATTTGTCGGCCTGGTTTCGTCGCTCCGATAGGTGCGCATCCGGTTCCATCGGCTCAGCCTACTGCGGCATGAGACAAACTCACTAATTTTGGTTGACCGATACAGGACCTCTGCCTATCAAAGTGCAGGTGATCCGCGCATTTGGGGCTCATCATGGCGTGCCTCTCTTGAAGAGATAGCGGTCGCCATCGTCGATAGAGCCCACGATTATGAAGAGCGAGAACGGTGCCGAGCTCGTGTCGATCCACAGCTGTGTGCTCCGGGACATACCTGGGGGAAGATCACCCCCAGACCCCCAAGTGAGGAGAAGATGGGGGGTCTGATTGGTTTCAAGATCCCCAACGGCCTCCCAAGTGTCAATGGCCAATGGTTTGTGCCCATGGGTGGCCAGCGGAAGTGCCCGCTGGTGGCCATGAAAAGTGCCCGTGTGTGGCCAACAGTTCTGCCCACCTGGTTTCTGGTGGTGCTGGCCACGGCTCGC
>NZ_NBXB01000020.1 GCF_003399635.1 Subtercola boreus
AGGACACGCTGGACAGTGCGGTGGAAACCCGCGCTGAACGCGTTCGCGATCACCTTCGCCGACCGCTGGCCGGCAGCAGAAACCTACTAACCAAAAATGCTGGAAACACCGAAAACGTTACAGACCCATGCGAGTAGTCCAAGGCGGCCGCGCAGTCGAGAAGTTGCGCCCGCGTCAAGCAGGTATATGCGAGTGAGCTGGCCTTGTCTGCAGAATATTTGCTCAGGTTGCTTAAGGTCACGCGTGAACCTTCGACGTGACGCACCTGAAGGAACGCCGTCGCGGAGCCCGGGTCCCAGGAGTGGCCAGCGGATGAGGCTGAGGGTTTGAGCCAGGCGCCGGTGCCGTAGCCGGGGCGGGAGCTGGCGGGTGGGGCGACGTAAGGCGCGACCGCAGTACGGGCAGGGGCATACGAGGGGTAGCCGGTGGAGGAGTAGTTGCCGCCGCCCATGTTCTGCACGGCGATGCCGGTGGGGTTGTAGGGGCGGAAGCCGAGTTGGTCGGCCATCGTGGTGGGGTTGTTGGTGACGAAGGCGTAGCGGTGCAGGGACTGGGGGTCGGTGAGGAGGCCGCGGGCGGCGTCGGGGGAGAGCCAGCTGCCGGTTGAGGGGTCGTACTGGCGGGAGAAGTACGACGAGAGACCGGTGGTGGGGTCGGCGGGTTGGCCGCCAAAACCGGCGACGGCGTTCCAACCCGAGGTCTCGAAGGATGCCGCGCCAAAGTCGTCGTAGGCGGCGAGTTGGGTGACGGATCCGCCGACGGCCTGGGCGGCGACCGAGCCGAGGCGGTCGAGGAGGTTCCAGCGGGTGCCGGTGTCGACGGTCTGCAGGGTGGAGGCTTGCAGGGCGACGCTGCCACGGGCATCCAGAACCTGCGAGGTGGTGCCCGAGGCCGGGTTTGTCTGCTGCACGATGGAGGTGCCTGACCAGACGGAGGTGGTGGTTTGGGTGCCGAGGGGGGTGGTGTCGGTGGCGGACTGCTGGCGGCCGAGGCCGTCGTAGGCGTAGGAGGTGTGGCGTCCGTCTCGGGTGGTGCCGGTCATCCGGCCGGCGTCTGACCAGCTGTAGGCAGTGGTGACGCCGGAGGTGGTGGAGGCGGTGCGCTGGCCGTTCGCGTCGTAGGTGTAGGCCGTGGGGGAGGTGCCGGTGGTGGCGGTGAGCTGGTTCAGGGCGTTGAAGGTGGCGGTCTGCGAGGTGGCGGAGGCGGGAGCGGCAGTGCCGGATCCAGAGACAGCGCCGGAGCCGGCGGCTGGGATGGCCGGGGGAGTGGATGCCGCGGAGGTGCGGTTTCCGGCGGGGTCGTAGCCGTACCTGGCCGAGGCGCCGTCGGTGGAGGTCGAGCCGGTGAGGCGGCCGAGGGGGTCGTAGCTGTAGTGATTCGTGACGGACTGCTGCTGGGCCGGGGTGGCGGTGGTCGAGAGGCCGGCGGCGATGGTGCGGGTGGCGGAGGTGACGTCGCTGTTCGCGTCGTAGGCGTAGGCGAAGGCGAGGGTGCCGCCGTCGGCGACCGGGTTCGGGGGAGCTGGGGTGGTGTGGTGGCCGAGGTAGTCCGAGGGGTCGAGGCCGGCGGGGCCGCCGCTGCCGGGCGACGCGGGTGCAGGTGCAGGAGCAGGCGGCGACGGCGGCCCGGGCGCGGGCAGCTGGTTCCGGATGCTCGTCACCCGGTTCGCGGCGTCGTAGGCGTAGTTCGTGGTGAGGCCGGTGCTGCGGGATTCCGCGGCGAGGTTGCCCGCCGCATCCCAGCCGTACGAGAGCGAACCCCACGGCGAAGTCTGCGCGAGAGGGCGGCCGGCTTTGTCGTAGGTGTAGCCGATGCGGTCGCCGGTCGGGAGGGTCAGGTCGGTTAGCCCGCCCGATGCGTCGTAGGTGTACCCGATCCGCGCGCCGGAGGCATCGATCTGTGATGATACGCGGCCAGCGGGGTCGTACGTCCAGCCGGTGACGCCGAGCGGATCGGTCATCGCGATGGGCTGGCCGGCCTTGTCGTATGCGAACGAGGTCGCCGATCCGTCGGCGTAGGAGGTCTTCTGCAGGTTGCCGAGGAAGTCGTAGGCGTTGCGGGTGGTGCGGCCCGCGGCATCCGTCGTCGCCGTGAGCTCGCCCAGATTGTCGTAGGCGTAGCGCCAGATGTTGCCGGCCGCGTTCGTCTCGGTGAGGGGGCGGCTTTTCTGGTCGTAGGTGAAGGTGGTGGCGTGGCCGTTGGGGTCGGTCGACGACGCGAGGTTGCCGACGGGGTCGTAACGGTAGCGGGAAGTCACGTTGGCCGTGGCGGTCGAGGCGGGGTCGGATGTCGCGTTCTCGACGACGCTCGTCAGCTGGCCTGCGGGGTCGTAGCCGTAGTGGGTGACGACGCCGAGCGGGTCGGTCAGGGAGGTCTGGCGTCCGGCCGCGTCGTAGCCGTAGCGGGTGGTGTTGCCGAGGGCGTCTGCGGCGGACGCGACGGCTCCGGCGGCAGTGTAGGCGCGGGTCTGGGTGTGGCCGTTGGGATCCGTGACGGCGGTGGGCCGGGCATCCGCATCGTAACTGTACGAGGTGACGGCGCCGAGGGGGTTCGTGGCGGCGGTGACGAGTCCGCGGGGGTCGTAACGGGCGGTCGAGGTGCGTCCGAGGGCGTCGGTCGCCGAGGTGAGGTGGTCGGCGGCGTCGTAGGTGTACGTGACGACCCCGCCGGTGGGGTCGGTCGCGGTGCGGATGTTGCCGGCCGCGTCGTAGCTGAACCTGGTCGTGCGACCGGCGGGGTCGGTCGTGGATACGACGTTGCCCGCAGCGTCGTAGCGATAGGTGGTTCGGTCGCCGGCCGGGTTCGTGATGGCGGTGGTGCGGCCGAGCAGGTCGTAGGCGTAGGGGGTTATGTTGCCCGCGGGGTCGGTGCGCGCGGTCACGCGGCCGAGGGCGTCGTACGAGGTGAGGGACGTCTTTCCGAGCGGGTCGGTGCTGGCGGTGACGCGGCCGGCCGTGTCGAAGGTCTGCGAGCTCGCGGCGCCGCGCGGGTCTGTCGCCTGCGTGACCTGGCCGAGCGGGTCGTAGGCGCGCTTCCACACGCCGCCGTTCGGGTCGGTGACGGATGTCGCGCGATCCAGGCGGTCGAGGGTGAAGGCGGTCTTCGCGCCGACGGGGTTCGTGGTACCGACCAGGGCGTCTTCGCGGTTGTACGAGTAGGTCGTCGTTCCACCGCCGGGAGCGGTGACGGTCGCCAGCCGGAACAGCGCGTCCCAGCTGTACGACGTGACCGCGCCCGCCGGATCGGTCGACGTGAGCACGTGGCCGTTGTTGTCGTAGGTGTAGGCGGTGACGCCGCCGACGGGGTCGGTCACGGCGGCGAGATTGCCGGCTGCGTCGTACCGGTACGAGCTGGTTGCCCCGACCGGGTCGGTCGAGCTGGTGACCTGGCCGGCCACGTTGTAGACATAGCTGGTCGAGTGGATGTTCGGATCCGTCGCCCTCGTCAGGTGCCCCTGCCCGTCGTAGGCGTACTGCGTCTTCTGGCCGCCGGGGGCTGCGGAGGAGAGGATGTTGCCCGCGGCGTCGTAGGTGTTCGAGACTGTGGATCCGTCAGGGAGATGGATGCCCGTGACCTCGCCGCGCGCATCGACGTCGTAGGTCGTGGTTCGCGCCGATCCGCCCACGCCGCCCTGGTCGGTGACACTCGCCACGCGACCGGACGGGGTGTACGTGTACTGGGTGGTCGCGGCATCCGGAGCCACGATCTTCGTGACGTTTCCGCTCGCATCGTAGGTGTACGTGTACCGGTTGCCGGCCTCGTCGGTGTAGGCCGTGACGTTGTTGGCGGCGTCGTAGGCGTACTTCTTCGTGCCTCCTTCGGCGTTCGTGACGGCAGTGACGCGGTGCTGCGTATCGAAGGCGAAGACGCTCGCGCGGCCCTCGTTGTCGGTGTAGGTGGTTGTGCCTCCGCCGGGAGTGACGTTGTAGGCGAAGGTGCGGGTGTTGTTCTGCGCGTCGAGCTGCTTCACGACGCGGCCCTCGGCGTCGTAGGTGTTGCGCAGGTAGGTGACGCCGAGCGGATCCGTCGCGGTGATGAGACGGTGGGCGGCGTCATAGGTGAAGGTGCGCGGCGATGTGCCGGGGCCCCCGCTGCCGGGGTACGTGATGCCGGTCAGGTTGCCGGCGGTGTCGTACGCGAAACCCCAGGCTCGGGCATCCGGAGCCGTGAATGAGGTGATGCGGCCCTCGGCGTCGCTGGAGGCACGGACGACCTGACCACCGGTGTCGGTGATCGACGCTAGGGGTAAGAACTGGGCCGTCGGGCTCGGGGTTCCGTAGGCCACGTCGTAGCCGTTGCCCGCGAGGTCGCGGTAGGAGGAGAGCTCGCCGATGCCCTCGGGGTCGGTGGCGTCGAAGGTCCAGGTCTGGCCGTCGGCGCCCGTGAGCGTGAGGCGGCCGGCGCTGTTCGTGAGGGTCTGGTGCTTCGAAGGATCGCCGTCGTAGCCGCCGGCCTTGTTTGGAGTGAACGTGTAGGAGGCTCCGTCGCCGCGCACGATCATGACGGATGCGTCGTTGAAGACCTGCGCGTGGGCGCCGACGCCGAGCGACCAGCCCGCGCCGCTGCGGGTGAGCCGGCCATCCTGAGCGTTGTAGGTCAGGCCGAGGTCGACGCTCGCGCCGCCGTTGCCGGGGAGCGTGAAGAGAGGCTCCTCCTCTATGAGGTTGCCGGTTGAGAACGACACGGGCTCTGAACCGTACAGCTGGTAGTTCTGCGTGCCCAGATCTGCCCAGGCAGCCTTCTCTGCGGCTGTCGGTGGGCTCGGGAAACCGGCGGCGGCGGGGGAGAGGCAGTTGTACCCTTTCGAGACCAGGTACTGGCGGAACGCATCGGCGACGCCGGCGGCGATCTCGTCCATGTGCTGGTCGATGATCGGCCAGTCGTAGTTGTTGTCGAGATTCAGGGCCTCGAGGTGGATGTAGGTGCCGGGGTTCGGGTCGAACTCCTTCTGCGGGATGTTCTGCGCGGGTATGGGTGCCCAACTTGCTGACGGGCGGGTCGTGTAGGTCGGCAGGGTGTCGTTGAGGTAGCCGCCGACCGCGTCGGAGTCGGCGATGCCGTTGCTGAAGACCTTGGATCCGCCGGAGGTCGGTGTGACGCCCCAGGCGTGCCCGACGGGGGCGTCGAAGGCGAGGGTCGCGGTGAGGGCCGGGTTCTGGGCCTTTGCGTAGTCAGCCCGTGTCTGAGCGTCGACGACCGGGGTGGCGGGGTCTTCGCGCGTCAGGTTCACGGTTGCGAGGCAGGCGTTCTGCAGCAGCGTCTTGACGGCGTTCGCGAGGGCAATGTTGTACGGCAGCTCGGAGTCGACCTTCGCCGGGCTACTGGTGTGGGCGACGCCGTCGTCGGGGTCGAGCACGATGACCGGGCCAACCGGAGCGATGTACGGCTTGCCGATGACGACGAACTGCGAGAGGTGGCCGGATTCGCCGATGACCGTCTGGGTGGCGGCGTCGTAGTGCGAGGCGAGGGGGAGCCACGGATCGCCCGCGTTCTCTCGGGTGAAGATCTGCAGGGAGGCGGGGTCGAGGGTGGGGAGGACGGCGGGGTCGACGCCCATGGCGATGGTGACGCCGGGGTGTACGGTCGTGACGCCCTGCGGGCCAGCCGCGTCGGTGTCGGCGGGGGGTTCTTCATCGTGATGTCCGTGTGATCGCGACGACGTGGCAGCCTGTGGTGCCTCCGTCGTCGCCTCAGCCTCGATCGTCGTGACCTCGGCGCCCGCGTCGTCGTGTGCGGTGACGCGCACCGGATCGGAGGCGACCAGCCCCGCCGTCTCGGAGGCGGCGCTCGCGGCCGTGCTGCCGGGCATCCGCGAGACTGTGACCGACAGCTCAGCGTCGGACTTCTTTCCACCGAAGGTGACGGCGGTGTCGACCGCGTCGGCGGTGACGGTGGTGCCATCGCCTGCGCGCAGTGTCGCCGATGCGATCTCCTCGTCGGCCGGCGCGGGGTCGGGCTGGCTGGGATCTGTGTTGGTGCCCGCAGCCGCCGCGAATACCTCGGTGAGGGTCTCTGCGGTGAGAGTCCGGGCGCGTTCGGCAGCGGATGCCTCGGCCGGCGTCAGCGCGCCCGTCAGCACGAGGGCGAGCACGGTGAGCACGCCGAGTCCGGCTGTGCGCATACGGCTCCGGATGCTGCGTCGGCGGTTCGTGGAGAGATTCGGTGTCGGTGCCATCGTGGCTACTCCCCGGCTTCGGTGAATGGTCGGGTGAGTTCGCCTGCGTGGTCGCCCTGGTCGCCGTGTTCGCCTAGGTCAGCCAGGCGGCGCCGTCGTCGCCACGCCAGCAGCACCGCAATCCCGCCCGCCGCGACGACCAGCCCGGCGCCGATCGGGAGAACCACGGTCAGTCCGGTGTGCGCCAGCGCACGGAGCCGCGCAGCCTCCGCAGCTTCGCGAGCCGCCTTGAGGTCGAGGTAGCGCTTGAGGAGCTGCGCTGCATCCGGAACCCCGTCGCCGTTCAGGTCTTCGGCACCCGTCGCGCAGGTGGTGTCACCACAGATGAGCACGGAGATCCACTGGGGAACGCCGTGCCGGTTCAGCGTTTCGAGGCCATCGGTGCAGGTCTTCGAACCGCAGATGACCTCGGAGATGTAGTCGGGGATGCCGTTGCCATCCGCGTCGGCGGTGGGATCGGCGCAGGTCGGCGTGTGGCACGCCGTGTACTCGACCCAGTCGGGGATGCCGTCTTCGTCGGAGTCTTCAGCTCCCGTCGCGCAGGTGGCTGTGCCGCAGAGCTGCCGTTCGAGCTGGTCGGAGATGCGGTCGGCGTCGGCGTCGCAGAGCGTGGCGTTGGATGCCGCGGGGCAGGGTGTCGGCGCAGAGTCAGCCGCGAAAGCCCCGGCCGCCGCGGTGCGGGTCGAGGCTGGGCCAGTGACCGTGGCCGCCACGGCCATCGCTGTCGCAGAGGGCGAGCCGATCATCCCGAGTATGACGACCGTTGTCACGGCCACCAGCGCTGCCGTCCGTCGACGAGCGGCAGTGAATCTCTGCATGCTGTGCGGCCCCATCTCCGGGCACGCGATGAGCCCTCGACAGCACCAGCGCTACCGTGACCGATACACTAGGGCATTAATGACATATGCTCATAACCGAGGCTGCGGAGAACGGGTGGCGAGCTAGGTCAGTTCAGCGTTTGATCTGTGACATCTATGGCGAGACGGAAGCTTCGGCAATCACCCTTGTTCTTGCGGAGCTCCATTCGCCATTCGAGCGGATTTATCTCTTCATCGACGGGAATGGTCGAACCGGCAGGCTCGTGCTCAACCTGGCTCTGGTACGCCTGGGTTTTCCGCCAGCCATCATCTTCAAGGTGAACCGGAAAAGGTACCTCGACAACCTCATGCGCCTTGCGAGGGTGGGGGCACGGTGCGAGTCTGGCAGCAGGAGAAGGGAGACCCTGTGCGTTCGAGTGAACCGATGCCCGGCAATCCGTGGCCGCACGACATGGTCATCTCGATCGACGAGAACGATGCTCTGCTGCTGAGGTTGCTGTTCGTGCGCGCGGCCTGGGGGCTGGGTGCGATCGGCGTTCCCGCGGTCGTGGGGCTGATTGGGATCGGCGTCGGCGGCGCTGGCATCGGCGCATCGCGCCTGCCGTCGGACGTCGGCTTCGCGAAGGCCGACTACCTCTGGCGTGACGAGTGGGAGCGCAGCTGGGAGCGGTTCGATGTGCGGGATCGCCGCGTTCGGCCGATGGATGCTCGGCACCGCGAAGTGCTCGACGCGACCCCTGACGAAGAGCTCGGCGCCGTCTACCTCATCGGGCCGTCCCGGTTCTGGAGCGAGGGCATCGACGAGGAGGCGTTCGACCGGTGGAACCGCGGGCTGTTCGAGCGCACGATCCAAGGGCACCGGGCGCCGCTGGAGGAGAGTCCCGAGCGGCGGGCGCTGCTGGCGCTGGTCTCGGCGTGGGAGACCGGGCTGACGAACATCCTGCAGCTGCCGTATGAGGGGTACTTCGCGGAGCGGATCAACGCCCAATACCTCGTGGTCTCGGAGGAGACCCGGCGGGAGGTGACTCTCTACTCCAGGGCGCTCGCACTGCCGCCGACCAGCTGAGACGGAGGGGAGTCGTCGTGCGATGACCTTCGACGTGTACAGCGAATCGCAATACGCTGGGGTGAGCGGAAGGCGTGCGCGGGAATAGAACGCGACCATCACCCGTTGCACCGGATATCGATGCAGACGCATAGAAAGAAGAGTATCATGCAGTTCGGAATCTTCAGCGTCAGTGATGTGACGACCGACCCGACGACCAGGACGACCCCCAGCGAGCAGACGCGCATCAAGGACATCGTCACGATCGCTCAGAAGGCCGAAGAGGTCGGCCTCGATGTGTTCGCGATCGGTGAGCACCACAACCCGCCCTTCTTCTCGTCGAGCCCGACGACCACGCTCGCCTACATCGCCGCCAAGACCGACAAGCTCTTCCTGAGCACGAGCACCACGCTCATCACCACGAACGACCCGGTGAAGATCGCCGAAGACTACGCGATGCTCCAGCACCTCGCCGACGGCCGCGTCGACCTGATGATGGGCCGCGGCAACACCGGCCCCGTGTATCCGTGGTTCGGTCAGGACATCCGGCAGGGCATCCCGCTCGCCATCGAGAACTACGCCCTGCTGCACCGGCTCTGGCGCGAGGACTACGTGAACTGGGAGGGCACGTTCCGCTCGCCGATCCAAGGCTTCCAGTCGACGCCACGTCCGCTCGACGGCGTGCCGCCCTTCGTATGGCACGGCAGCATCCGTTCGCCCGAGATCGCCGAACAGGCTGCCTACTACGGCGACGGATTCTTCGCGAACAACATCTTCTGGCCCAAAGAGCACTACATGAAGCTCATCGGGTACTACCGCTCGCGCTTCGAGCACTATGGCCACGGAACCGCCGCGCAGGCGATCGTGGGCCTCGGCGGCCAGGCGTTCATGGCGAAGAAGTCGCAGGACGCGGTGAACCAGTTCCGTCCGTACTTCGACAACGCGCCGGTCTACGGCCACGGCCCCTCGCTTGAGGACTTCACCGAGCAGACCCCCCTCACCGTCGGCAGCCCGCAGCAGGTCATCGACCGCTACGCCGGCATGCGCGACCACTTCGGCGACTACCAGCGCCAGCTGTTCCTGATGGACCACGCCGGACTGCCGCTGAAGACCGTGCTCGAGCAGCTTGACTTCCTGGGCGGCGAGGTGGTCCCGGTGCTCCGGCGCGAGCTCGAGGTGAACCGCCCCACGGGTATCTCCGACGGGCCCACGCACGCCTCACTGGTCGCCGCGCGCGATGCGGCCGAGGTTGCTGCTGCCGCGTCGCTCGTCGCCTCGGCTGACGCGTCGTCGGCCGGCGCTGTCGATGCGCTCGCGACATCCGGCTCCGGCCCCTCCTCCGAGCGGAGCTAGGCCGGGGGATGCCTGTCGGTTCTGGATGTCACGACCTCCGTCGAGGTCATCGAATTCCGTGACCTCGGAACCGGGGCGCCACGAGGGCTGCCCGCACACGATGCCGGCGAGAGTGAGCCAGGCCAGCGGAAGCAGCACGAGCCCGCCCGTCCCGTTGATCGCCCACTGCACGGCGGCGTCGATCGTCCTGAAGGGGGAGAAGACGCTGATGGCACCCTGCCGCAGGTCATCGAGCCAGCGTGGCAACTGAGGTTCGGGGCCTACATCTCTCTCTCGTTGGACCGTCATCTCGTTCTGGTGGTCGTGCGCCCGCCGAGAACCATGTCTGGTGTTTCACAGCCGGGCATGGGCTGGTGACCGCCCAGCTCGACCGGGCGCACCGCGATCCGTTCGATCGGATGCTCGCCGCGCAGGCGATCGTAGAGAACGCGGTGCTTGTGACCGCGGATCGCGCCCTTGCCGAGCTCGGCGGTCTGCGCGTCGCGTGGGGCTGAACCGAGCCAAGCCGATGAGGCGTCTTCGCGGCGACGCAGCGCGAGTCGCGCAGCGGTCGGCGACGCCGGCCGTCACACGAACGGCGCCGCCGAGTCCATGAGTTTCGAGCGGATCAGGAACCGCACTCCCTCCGGCGCCTCCACCGAGAAACCGCTGCCACGGCCCTTCACGACGTCGATCGTGAGGTGGGTGTGGCTCCAGTACGCGAACTGCTCGACCGACATCCAGAAGTCGATCGGCTGCGGCGAAGCGCCGGGCGGGGCGATGTCGAGCACTCCGAGGAGCACGTCGGCGTCGGAGGTGATGAAGTCCCCGGCCGGGTAGCACATCGGCGAACTGCCGTCGCAGCATCCACCCGACTGGTGGAACATCAGCGGGCCGTACTGCTCCCACAGCTTTCGAAGGAGCGAGACGCTCACGTCAGTAAGCGCCACCCGCGACTGGGTCTCGTGCGGCACGGTCACCGCGGCATCGACAGGCATCGGCGTCGGCTTAGAAGAACCCGAGGGCGTTGTCGCTGTACGACACCAGCAGGTTCTTGGTCTGCTGGTAGTGGTCGAGCGCGAGCTTGTTGTTCTCGCGGCCGATGCCCGAGCTCTTGTACCCACCGAAGGCGGCACCGGCGGGGTAGGCGTGGTAGTTGTTGATCCACACCCGGCCGGCCTGGATGTCGCGACCCGCCCGGTAGGCGGTGGTGCCGTTCCGCGACCAGACGCCAGCCCCGAGACCGTAGAGGGTGTCGTTCGCGATGGAGATCGCGTCGTCGTAGTCGTCGAACGAGGTCACGGCGACGACCGGGCCGAAGATCTCCTCCTGGAAGATGCGCATCTTGTTGTGACCTTCGAAGATGGTGGGCTGCACGTAGTAGCCCTCCGACAGGTCGCCGCCGAGGTCGGCGCGCTCGCCGCCGAGGCGGAGTTTCGCGCCCTCCTGCTTGCCGATGTCGAGGTAGCTGAGGATCTTCTCGAGCTGGTCGTTCGACGCCTGCGCGCCGACCTGGGTGTCGGTGTCGAGCGGGTTGCCCTGCACGGCCTTGGCGGTGCGCGCCGTCACGGTGTCGAGGAACGAGTCGTAGATCGGCTTCTGGATGAGCGCGCGGCTCGGGCACGTGCAGACCTCACCCTGGTTGAAGGCGAAGAGCGTGAAGCCCTCCTGCGCCTTGTCGTAGAACGCGTCGTCCTGGTCGGCGACATCCTTGAAGAAGATGTTCGGCGACTTGCCGCCGAGCTCCAGCGTCACGGGGATGAGGTTCGCCGACGCGTACTGCGAGATGAGCCGGCCGGTGCTCGTCTCTCCGGTGAAGGCGATCTTGCGGATGCGCGGGCTCGACGCGAGCGGTTTGCCGGCCTCGACGCCGAAGCCGTTGACGACGTTGATCACTCCGGGCGGCAGGATGTCGCCGATGAGCTCCATCAGCACGAGGATCGACACCGGGGTCTGCTCGGCCGGCTTCAGCACCACCGTATTGCCGGCGGCGATCGCGGGCGCGAGCTTCCAGACGGCCATCAGGATGGGGAAGTTCCAGGGGATGATCTGCCCGACGACGCCGAGCGGCTCGTGGAACTGATACGCGACGGTGTCGTTGTCGAGCTCGGCGTGGTCGCCGTCCTGCGTGCGGATGGCGGCGGCGAAGTAGCGAAAGTGGTCGGCTGCGAGCGGCAGGTCGGCGTTCAGCGGCTCGCGGATCGGCTTGCCGTTGTCCCACGTCTCGGCGACGGCGAGCAGTTCGAGGTTCGCGTCGATCACGTCGGCGATCCTGTTGAGCACGGCGGCGCGGTCGGCGGGGGACGTCTTACCCCAGGCCGGGGCCGCGCTGTGCGCGGCATCCAGAGCCTTCTCGATGTCTTCGGCGGTGCCGCGGGCGACCTCGGCGAACGGTTTGCCGTTGACGGGGGAGATGTCCTCGAAGTACTGGCCCTTGACGGGTTTGGTCCACTCACCGCAGATCCAGTGCTCATAGCGTGGTTTGAACGTGACTTTCGCGTCCGGTGTTCCGGGGGCTGCGTAGATCGTCATTTCGGTGATCCTCCGACGTCGTTGTCTGTGGGGGCGCGGGTTCGGCCTCTTCGACGCACGATACGCAGGGGGAGGTTGCAGGGAGGTTGCGAAAGGTTGCGCGCGGCAGCGGGGTGCCGGCGCAGCGAGCGGCCGGGAGGTGCGGAGGCGGTGCGTCGCTATCCGGCGAGCTCAGCGTCGATGTGTTCGATGCGCGACACCACGGATGCCCGTTTCGGCGAATGCGCCGGCAGCCGCTGCAGGCAGGCCAACCACACGTCGCGGTCGTAGGCGCATTCATCGGTGCGGGCGTAGCCCAGCAGAACGTCGGCCGACGCATCCGTCAGCAGCGACTCGCGCACGTTCGCGCTCACCTCGCGCCGGATCTCGACGACCCCGGGCGCCTTCGACCCTGCGAGCACTTCGCCGGTGTAGGCGCCGAGGGCCACGCGGTGCGCGCCGCGCTCGAGGAAGGCCAGCACGCGGTGCGCATCGAGCTCGAACGGTACCGGCAGGCGATAGGGCCGGGAGAGCGGCTCGAGCGAGGGGTCGAGGTCGACGAGTACCGCACGGAGGCGCACCATCTCCGCCCGGAGTGTGGCGACCGAATTGTCGGCGACGTAGAGCTTCTGGGCCAGCTGCTCGGCTGACAGGCCGTGCCGGTTCCAGACAAGCAGCGTGAGGATTTCGGAGTGTCGTGCACTCAGCTCCACCGCGCGACCGGCGAACGCCAACCGCGCCACCTCCCGGCCGAGCACACTGAGCAGCGGAGCATCCGTCGCCTGCGGCCGTGCCGGCGACGAAGCGACCGGCCGAGGCGTTCGGTGCGACCGCGCGGGCGTCAGCTGGTGGATGCGCAACTCGGCTTCAGCGGCAGCCACCGCCGCCTCGAGCAGGGGCAGGGTGACCGGCGACACAGCGTCGTCGCCTCCGGTGATGTCGATGACGCCGAGCACATCGCCCGACGACGGGTCGTGCACGGGCACCGCTGTGCAGCTCCACGGGTGCACGATGCGGTTGAAGTGTTCGGCCCCGCCGATCTGGATGCTGTGGTCCAGGGCGAGCGCTGTGCCGGGCGCGCTCGTTCCGACGACCCGCTCCGACCAGTTGGCGCCCTCGACGAAGGCCATGCCCTCGGCGCGGCGACGGAGATCGCGGTCGCCGTCGATCCAGAGCAGCCGGCCGGCCTGGTCGCCGATCGCGACAATGAGCCCGCGTTCGAAGGTGTGGGCGATCAGCAGGCGATGGATGACCGGCAGCACGAGGGCGAGCGGATGCTCACTGCGGTACTGGCGGAGGGCCTCGTCGTCGAGGTCGAAGGCGGGGGCGAGCCGGTCGGGGTCGAGATTCGACTGCAGCGACCGGAGCCAGGACTCCTCGACGAGCCGACGGACGCCTGCAGTGTGCGAGAGATCGGTGCCTCCGGCGAACCCGGTGCCGAGGCCGAGGCCGCGGACGCTGCCATCGAAGCCGGGGCCGCTGCCGCCGGGGCCGGTGCCCCCGCCTGCGCCGGGCGAACCGACGATGACGTCGTGCGCATGCTCAGTGAACGCCCGCGTGCTGCGGGAACCGCTGCCGGCCACTGTGCTCCGATCGTCGCTGATCTGCCCGGGTGGGGTGGATCTCAGAATACGCGCAACACACGGGCCGCGCCTGAGAAAACGGTACGCCGCCCGGCCGCTAGGGTTCTCGCATGATCATCAGGCTTTTCGACATCGACACCGCTACGGCCCTGTCGCAGATCCTCCCGATCATCCTGCTCGCCCTGATGGTGGAACTGCGGCGCACGAAGATCCACAAACGAGGGCACAACCAGCGACGCACCCGGGGCCTGATGGGGCTGTTCTTCATCCTCTTCGCTCTGATCGAGACGGTGCTCGTGCTGTCGATCGACGGCCGGGTCTTCCCGTTCCAGCCGAGCGACCTGTTCGCAGCGCTGATCATCTTCGCGCTGCTGATCATGCTGTTCGTGCTGACGTTCCTGCCCGAGTTCGAGGAGGACCACCGGCGCCGGCACGCCCACGAGCCGATCGAGCACCACGGTGCTGACGACCCGGAGGGGCTCTAACCGGCGACAGCCACGCGTCCGTCGGAGCGCAGCCGCGCATCCGGCATCGAAGCGGCCGCAGCGACGGTAGCGACGGCGCACACCAGAACGGCGATGAAGGCCGCGCCCGAGGCCACGGCGACTGTCACGGGATCGCTCGTGCCCCCGCCCCCGGGATGACCGGCGTAGATGCCATTCGCGATGGCTCCGAACACGGCCACACCCACGGCGCTGCCGATGGAGCGGGCGAAGAAGTTGGTGCCGGTGACGACGCCGCGCTCCTCCCACGGAACGCTCGACTGGGCGGCGATGAGGCTGGGCGTCGCCACGAGGCCGAGCCCGAGACCGATCACGAAGCAGCTGGCCGCGACGACGACAAGGTCCGGGCGGGGTGCGGAGAGCGCGAGGCTGAGCGCACCGGCGACGGCCAGTACCATGCCGATGAGGATGGTGCGCTTGAACCCGATCCGGAGATACAGACGGCCTGACTGCGAGGCATCAAGCGGCCAGCCCAGGGTGATGGCGGCGACGGCGAGACCCGACACGACGGGGGTGATGTGGATGGTTCCCTCGAGGTAGGTCGGAACGAAGGAGGTCACCCCGAGGAGGATCGCTCCCACCCCGAGCGAGATGAGGGTGGTCGTCAGCAGCAGGCGGCGGGAGAACACCCAGAGCGGCAGCACCGGTTCGGCCGCGCGCCGCTCGACCAGCACGAACACGACAAGCAGCAGCCCGCCGAGGGCGAAGGCGCCGATGCTCTGGATCGAGTTCCACGCCCAGGCCTGTCCGCCTTCGAGAGCGGCGAGGATGAGGGCGCTGAGGGCGCCGGTCAGCACGGCCGACCCCGCGTAGTCGATGCGGTGCTTCGTCTTCTCGATCTGTTCGTGGAAACGGCGGAAGATCATCCATCCTGCGATGACACAGAGCGGAACGTTCACGAAGAAGATCCACCGCCACGAGAGGAACTCGGAGAACAGCCCGCCGAGCAGGGGCCCGGCCACGGAGGCGATCGCCCAGACGCTCGCGAGGTAGCCCTGCACCTTGGCGCGCTCGGCCACGGTGTAGATGTCTCCGGCGATGGTGACGGCCATCGGCTGCACCGCGCCGGCGCCGAGGCCCTGGATCACGCGGAACGCGATCAGCGCGGGCATGCTCCAGGCCAGCCCGCAGAGGATCGAGCCGGCCAGGAACAGGCCGATGCCGAGCAGGATGATCGGCTTCCGGCCGAGCGTGTCGCTCAGTTTGGCGTAGACCGGTACCGAGACGGCCTGCGCCAGGAGGTAGATCGAGAACAGCCACGGGAACTGCGAGAAGTCGCCGAGGTCGCCGACGATCGACGGTACGGAGGTGGCGAGGATCGTCGCGTCGATCGCGACCAGGCCGGTGGAGAGCATGAGCGCCACGAGAAGGGGACCTCGCTCGGATCGGAACCCGACGCCGTGCCTGTACGGGTTCGTGCCCGGTTCGCTCTTCGTGCTCATGGGTACCTCAAGTGTTGGACGGCCCGAGATATTTCCTTGGCATGAAACAACTGTGGGCGGGCATTCGGGCAAGTACGCTCGACGTATGATGACGTCGAAGACCCTCCTCATTCTCGGTGCCAGCGGTGACCTGACCGAACGACTCCTGCTGCCGGGCCTCGCCAGCCTGGTGGGCGGGGGAGTGGACACTGACCGCGAGCTGATCTCGGGTCTTCGCATCATCGGTTCCGGCCGTTCGGAGCGGAGCCGCGACGAATGGCAGAAGACCGTGAAGACGGCGTTCGACGGGGTCGAGGCGAAGGGGGCCACGGCCCGGGCACTCGTGAAGGACGCCGACTACGTGGTCGGCGATCCGACGTCGAAGGATGACCTCACGAACATCCTCGAGAGCGTCGAGGGTTCGCTGGTGATCTACTTCGCGCTGCCGCCCGCGATCGTGTCGACGGTCATCCAGACCATGGCCTCCGTCGACCTGCCCGAGGGAACCGTGTTCGCCCTCGAGAAGCCGTTCGGGTCGGACTCGCGCAGCGCGGCGACGCTCAACCGGCACCTGCTGAAGCTCGTGCCCGAGGAGCAGATCCACCGGGTCGACCACTTCCTGGGCATGTCGACGGTGCTCAACATCCTGGGCCTCCGCTTCGTGAACCGGCTGGTGGAGCCGATCTGGAACAACCAGAACGTCGAGAAGGTCGAGATCATCTACGACGAAGACCTCGGGCTCGAGGGGCGCGCCGGGTACTACGACACGTCGGGGGCGCTGATCGACATGCTGCAGTCGCACCTGCTGCAGGTGCTCTCGATCGTGGCCATGGAGGCGCCGACGCGCGTCGACCCGGTCGACTTCCGCGCGGCGACGGCTGCGGTGCTGCGCGCGACCTCGGTGTGGTCGGGTGCGCCGATGCTGCCGGGAACGGATGATGTGAGCCGCCGTGCGCGGTACGGCGCCGGCACCGTGGGGCGGCGGACGATGCCCGCGTATGCATCGGAGGAGGGCGTGGACCCGTCGCGTGAGACGGAGACGCTCGCTGAGATGGTCGTCGAAGTGAAGACGCGGCGCTGGGCGGGCGTGCCCTTCGTGCTGCGGTCGGGCAAGGCGATCGGGGAGCCGGTGAAACAGGTGGTGCTCACGATGAAGCCCCTCGGCTTTGTGCCCGACGGGCTCACCGGGTCGGAGTCGCAGGAGCGGATCGTCGTCGGCCTGCGCCCGCCGACCCTCACCTTCGAGCTGACGTTGAATGGCGACGGGGATCCGTTCAGCCTCGCCCGCCATGACCTGAGCGCGACCCTCGACCCGTCACCCCTCACTGCCTATGGCGAGGTGATGCGCGGGGTGCTCGGCAACGACCCGACGCTGTCGATCCGCGGCGACGTCGCCGAGACGTGCTGGCGGATCGTCGCGCCGGTGCTGAACTCGTGGAAGCGGGGCGACGTGCCCCTCGAGGAGTACCCGGCCGGTTCGCAGGGCCCGCGCGCCTGGTCGCGCGACGTGACGGAGTAGTCCCACACCTGCCCTGCCCTCCAGTGCGATCGATCTCCCGAAAATTGTCGCTCTGCGGCGCTCTGAGCGACAATTTTCGGGAGATCGATCGCGCGGGGGCGGGTTCTGAGGCCGGTGTCGTTTGTTCGCGTAGAGTGCTCGGTTGACGTCGATCGGTACTCGCGCCACTGTTCTGAGCCTGGCGGCCGTGCTGGTGGTGATGCTGGCCGGATGCTCGCCGGGAGGGCCCGGCGAGACGGAGACGAGTGCCGACGCAACGACCGTGGTCGGCGTGGCGGAGGCGCCCGACGTGCCACCCGGTTCGGGCGCGGGAGATGTCCGGCGACGCGGCTGGCGGGCGACGATGGTCGCCGCGCCTCGTCGTCAGGGAGCTGCTGGTGCCGGAGTGGTTGCCCGACCCGGCGTGAGCGACAGCGCCGGAACGCTCCACGTGACCGGCACGCCGCGCATCACGAGCACGCTGTCGAGCTTGGCTGAGCCCGCAAGCAGAGCGTCGAAGTAGCTCGAGCGAACCGTCAACGCCTTTCCGCCCTCGATGCGCCATGCCGAGGTCGAGAGCGTGAGCCCCTGCAACGCGCCCGAGCGTGTCGGCGACCACCCCGTGCTTCCGGCGCGGAAGAACTCCGACGCCGCATCGAGGGTAGGGAACAGGGAGCTCCCCCAGGCACCGGATGCCCCGCCGGGCAGTTCCGGCAGGGCGACCACCCCGGCGTCGACTGTCATGCCTGTCGAGCGCATCACTACGTGCATCCGGTCGGCCGACTCGTCGCTCACGAACTGCGCGTGCCGGTGGATGCCCGGAAAGATGCGTTCGCCCGCCGCGACAGCCAACCACGACGCGCTGTGGCGTTCGGGGATGAAGACCCCGGTGCGGGGCCCAGTGGGGGTGTCCCACTCGACGGCGATGCGGTGGGCAGCGTTCTCGGCGTGCCAGCCGACCCGCGGTCTGACGCGTGCCGGGCGCAGGTCGCCGAGGCGGATGAGACAGATGCCGGCAACCGCACTGCCGTCGACGAGTTGCGGTCGGAACCCCGCGGGCAGCAGGGCCTCTGCGACCCGCGGGTCGACGCGGTAGTTGATGAGCAGCCGGCGTTCGATCGTGGCCGAGAGGTCGGGCATCCGGAGCTTCATGAGGTGGCCGCGTTCGCCGCCGTGTTCGTCGAAGCGACCGTCGCCTTCTTCGTCGGCTTGCGGATGCTCCGCAGCACGATCTGCTCCGGGCAGACGCTCGAGAGGAAATCTCCGACGGACAGTGCCAACCGCTCGCCGACCAGCGAGTAGAGGATGCGGTTCGAATCGCGCCGCTCGGTGACCAGCCCCGCCGCCTTCAACACCGACAGGTGCCGTGAGATCGTCGGACCCGAGGCCTGGAACCGGGCGGCGATGTCGCCGGCGGCGAGCTCCCCGTCTCGGAGGTCTTGCAGGATCTGGCGCCTCGTGGGGTGAGCCAGGGCGGAGAAGATGTCACTCACGGCTTCTTGCATGCTCGCAATATAGCACAGGTGCTAATTAGCAATCTAGCTCCAGAACGATTCATGCAGGCAGAAACCTATCAGCAGGCTCATGTCAGATCTGAGGTAAGCTCGGTTCATGGAGACCACTGAAGAACCCACTGTGATCGTCGGCCGGGTGGGCCGGCGGTACACAAACGCGCTGACGATGACGTTCGTGGATGCGCCGGGCGCCCCGGTCGCGACGGTCCGCCAGGGCGGGGCCGGCGGTTTCGGGGGCAAGCTCGCCATTGCCCTGGGGCTCCGCAACCACGGGCCCGGGCGCCACCTGATGCAGACCCGTGAGGGCCAGCGGGTCGTGACGGCCAGCGGCTACAACTCCCCGTCGACGATCGAACGATGTGGGTCGACGGTCGCCACCGTCACCTGCGGTGCGACGACCACCGTCAGGGGCGCTGCCGGCGGCGTGCTGTTCACGATCGAACCCGATCCCGACCGCGCCAGCACTGCAGACGTCCGTCGGATGCTCGTGCGATCCGAACACGGTGGGCCAGCGGCCCGGGTCGACGTGATCCTTGCGGCGTCGGGGTGGGACATCAGCCCGGTTGACCTGGTCGGCTTCGGCTTCGCTCTCGCCTCCGAGGGGATCGGGGCGCTCGTCAGCGACGGCGTGCCGAGCGGCGGTAGCCTACCGATCCGCATCCTCGGCACGCGGCTGGTGCTGCCGGCGCCAGTGCAGGAGAGTGAGCGTGACCTCTTGCTGGCGCTCTGCGTCGACCTCGCCGTCGGCGGGCGCAGGTATGTGGCCGCTGCCTGAGGCGAACGCGCCGATGACCGTCACGACCAGCAGCCCGGCCGGTCAGAAGATGCGCACCGCGATCTCCGCGGGCGCGGCCAGAAACGACTCGACCCCATCGTCGAGCTTCACGAGCGTGAGCGAGGCGCCAGCCATGTCGAGCGATATGCAGTACTCGCCGGAGTAGTTTCGGCCGATGGTTAACCCCTTGTCGGCCAGCTTCTGGTGCACGATCCCGTACAGCAGGTAGAGCTCGCTGATCGGTGTGCCGCCCAATCCGTTGACCATCACCGCGAGACGGTCGCCGCTCTCACAGGGCAGGTCGGGGAGGATCGCCTCAGTGCGGCCGACGGCAGTGGGCTCTATCTCGTCGAACCTGACCCTGCGAGGGCCAACACGATGGACCTTTACCGCATGCTGCTGCTCGGCGCGAACAGGGAGATCGTCGGCTGGCTCGACGTCAGTTGATGCAGGCGCCCTGGGCGTAGCTGGTGCCGGGCGTCGACGGGGTCGGCGTCGGAGTGTCGGCGGGGGTGACTGGGGCGGCTGGGGAGGCGGAGGCGGCCGCGGCGGGATCTGTCACGGCGATGCCGTCGGCGCCGAGGATGACGGTGACATCCGACACGTCAGCAGACTCCTCGACCGACGCGCCGGGGAGGTAAGCGGCGACCGCCTTCGCGTTACCCTCCTTGCCGGCTGCGTACTGGATGACCGTGGTGGCCCGTGTGTCGGCAGACGCCGGGGTTCCGGTGCCGAACCCGAAGCCCGAGAAGGCGTCCGAGGCTGCCGCGGCCACGCCGTCGGCGTCACTGCCGTTCAGCACGGTCACGGTGACATCGCCGGGCGCCGACGCCGTGGCGGAGTCGTACGCAGACGCGGTGGCGGGAGCATCCGGAGACCCGGAGCCGAGGATTCCGGCGATGAAGCCCGGCATCGCAGCCGTGTCGACCTCGACGATCGACACGTCGTTCCCGTCGACCTGGATCGTCGGGGTGCCGGTGATCGGGATCGTCGCCGAACGGATCTTGTCGGCGCTCAGCCCTCGCATCTGCGTTGCGAGGTCGATGATGTTGAGTCCCGGGTCGGTCTCGACCGATGAACTGATGGCGTCGAGCACGCTACCGAGCTTGACGGGGTTGAGCAGGGTTCCGGCCGACAGGATCTGGCGCGCCTCGACGGAGAGGAAGTACTGCTGCCGCACCTGGCGATCGAGGTCGCCGTTCGGCAGGCCGTGGCGCTGGCGCACGAACGACAGCGCCTGCGAGGCGTTCAGTGACGAGACGCCGGCGGGCAGGTCGATCGCCGAGAACGGGTCGTCGACGGCCTTGTTCAGGCACACCTGCACTGGCCCGAGCGCGTCGACCACGTTGTAGAACCCGAGCAGCGAGACGCGCACGAAATGGTCGATCGTCAGCCCGGTGAGGTTCTGGATGGTCGTTATCAGCAGCTGCGCCCCGGCAGCGTCGTTCCCGCCATCCTCGACTCCGTGGATGAAGGCCGAGTTCAGCTTGTCCTGACCGTAGCCCGGAATGTCGACCCAGGAGTCACGGGGGAGGGAGATCATCGTGGCGGAGCTGCCGTCGGCTGGCAGGTGCACGACGATCATGGTGTCGGTGCTGGTTCCGCCGCCATCCTGCTCTGTGCCGAGCTGGGCGAGTTGCTCGGGCGTCGCGTTGTCGGGTCGGTGGTCGTCGCCGACCAGCAGGATGTTCTGGTCTTTGCCTGTTGTGTTCGTGCCGCCCGGAATGGCGTCGATGTGGTTGATTCCGCCGACGAAACGCTGGTAGTTGTAGACCACGTACCCGCCGGTCGCGACCACCGCGAGCACGACGGCGATGACGAGCCACCGGGTGGCGACCTGTCGGCGTCGCCGACGCTGACGCTGCTCGGGCGTCAGGATGCGGCGGGGTGTGGTGGCAGAAGTCATCGGAGCGAGCATAGGCACCGTGTGCTGTCGAAAGCCTGAGCGACCCGGCAGTTCCGCGGAATTCGCGGGGGAGGATGCCGGGAATACCCTGCCGCCGAGATGGTTGTATTGCATGCAAACGCATAGACGTGTGGTGTAGAGACAAAAGGATGGCAGGGTTTTCGTCATGACCGAAGCAGTGGGAACAGACCGCATCGAGTTCGGGCTCGACACTTTTGGGGATGTGACGAACGCCCCGAACGGTGAAGCCGTCACGCAGGCGCAGGTGATCCGCAACGTCGTCGACGAGGGCGTGCTGGCTGACCAGGTGGGCCTCAGCTTCTTCGGCCTGGGCGAACACCACCGCGAGGACTTCGCGGTCTCCGCCCCTGACGTGGTGCTCGCCGCCATCGCGGGCCGTACCGCGAACATCCATCTCGGTTCGGCCGTCACCGTGCTGAGCTCCGACGACCCGGTGCGCGTGTTCCAGCGGTTCTCGACGCTCGATGCGGTGTCGGATGGTCGTGCCGAGGTCATTCTCGGCCGGGGCTCGTTCACCGAATCGTTCCCGCTGTTCGGCTACGACCTCGGCGACTACGAGAAGCTCTTCGAAGAGAAGCTCGAGCTGTTCACCGAACTGCTGCAGGAGAAGCCGGTCACCTGGAGCGGCACGACCCGTGCACCGCTCGCGAACCAGTCCGTCTACCCCGTCACCGAGAGCGGCTCGCTCCGCACCTGGGTCGGTGTCGGTGGCAGCCCGGAGTCTGTCGTGCGAACCGCCCGTTACGGGTTGCCCATGATGCTGGCGATCATCGGGGGAGCATCCGCTCGCTTCGCGCCCTACGTCGACCTGTACAAGCGGGCCATCACGCAGCTCGAGCTGCCGATGCAGGCGATCGGTGTGCATTCGCCCGGCTACATCGCCGAGACCGACGAGCAGGCCAAGAACGAGTTCTTCCCGCACTACCAGCGGATGCACGCGCGGATCGGCGCGAGCCGGGGCTGGCCGCCCCTCACCCGCCAGCAGTTCGAGGGCGAGGCCACCCCGAACGGTGCGATCTATGTGGGGTCGCCCGAGACGGTCGCGAAGAAGATCGCCGCGACGATCGACGTGCTCGGGGCGAACCGGTTCGATCTGAAGTACAGCGCGGGCACGCTGCCGCACGAGAACATGATGCGGAACATCGAGCTCTACGGCACCCAGGTGGTGCCCCGCGTCGAGGAGCTGCTCGCCGAGTCCCGCGCGGCGCTCACGCACTAGCAGCGCCGGCTGCGCGGCCCGACCACAGCCGTGCACCTGCACAGAGGGGCGGCGGAAATCAACCCGTCGCCCGGGCCGCACAGGGTGGACACGTTTGTTGTCGTCCCCCAGAGCGCTCCTGCAGGGGAGCGCTGACGCAACAGAGTTGGCTCTACTCTTCCTCAGCAGCTCGGCGAGGTGATCGAAGTCCACCGAGCCGACGGCGACGCTGGCGCAGGGTTCGGGTGAGTTCGTCGGCATGGTCGAATTCGTGGACGGTCACTTCATCAGCACGGATCGAGCCGGGGGAATCATCGACCCCTACAGCGACCTTCCCGCCGCTCGCCAGGCGGTCGTCAACCACGCAACGATGCTGGACTCGTTCGCCAACCCGGGTTCGAGGCGGGCGTCGGTGCGGCGTGGCGCCGCGGTTTCAGCGCGCTTCCTCCGCCGCACGCCCTAGCCCACACCTGGGCAGCACGCCCGGTGCGAGCGTAAGGTGAGGCCGTGGCGACGGCAGGAGCAGACCAGGAGCAGTTCGAGCAGCAGCGTGGCCGGTTGGTCAGCATCGCGTCGCGCATCCTCGATGATCGTCACGAGGCCCAAGACATCGTGCAGCAGGCGTGGCTCCGTCTGAACGAGAACACGGTCGACCTGGAGAACGTGCCTGCATGGCTGACGACGGTCACCACCCGGTTGTGCATCGATCGCCTGCGACAGCGTGTGCCGGTGCCGGTTGACGTCCCGGCGGACGACAGTGCCCACACCCCGGCACAGGATGGCGATACGGCGGCAGGGAGTGTCTCCGATCCGGCGCGCTCGGCTGAACAGCGGGAGGCTGTGGGCCAGGCCCTCCACGTAGTGGTCGACCGTCTCAGTCCGAACGAACGCGTGGCCCTCGTGCTCCACGAGTCGTTCGGGTTCGACTTCGACACCATCGGCGACATCCTCGAACGCGGGCCGGCCGCCGCACGAAAGCTCGCATCCCGGGCGCGAGCCAAGATCGCCGGCGCAGAGCCCGGCGGGCCTATTACCGACCAGCAGGTCGTGGATGCCTTCATGGCGGCTGCTCGAGGGAGCGACCTGGTGCGTCTGCTGGCCCTCCTGGCCCCCGGCGCGAGCGTGAGCGCCGACGCGGCGGCGATCGTGGCGGGCACCCCCCAGCAGATCGAAGGCCGGGAGGCTGTCGCAGCATTCTTCAACGGCAGCGCTCACGCGGCCCTGCCCGTGTTCGTCGAGGGTCGACCCGGCTTTGCCTGGTTCCAGCGTGGCACTGCCGCGGTCGTCTTCGACTTCACCGTTCTGCGAGGCGCGGTGCAGTCGGTCATGTTCCGAGCCGAACCCGAGGCGCTGCAGAGTGTGGTCCGCCGCGCGAAGACGGATGTCACATTCTCGTCCTCTGAGCCGTCAGAGGAGTAGAAGCCGTCGAGAGCGACGGCAGGAGGAGAAGACCATGAAGACTATGACCTGCAACAGCCTCGGTGGCCCGTGCGAGCTCGAACACCGAGCCGAAACCGCAGACGACATCATTAAAGCCCAGGACAAGCACCTCAGGGAAGCCGTCAAATCGGGCGACGAGTCCCACGCCGCGGCCCGCGACGCGATGAAGGGGCGGTGGATGCATCCCAAGAAGTCACTCGACTGGTACAACGGCGTCAAGCGCGCCTACGCCGACCTCCCCGTGATCTGAGCGGAGGGGCGTGCCCCGGGTGCAGGTGCGGGGGTAGTGCATCGGGACGGGTCAGGCCTTCTTCAGATCCTCGGCCAGCATCACCAGGATGCCGCTCGGGCCGCGGAGGTAGGTCAGCCGGTAAGCGTCCCCGTACGTGGCGACACCGCGAAGCGGGTGGCATCCGTGCTTCGCGGCGACCTCCAGAGCGGCGTCGAGGTTGTCGACGGAGAACGCGATGCGGTGCATACCGATCTCGTTGGGGCGAGTGGGCTCCGTTTCGATCGCATCGGGGTGCAGGTATTCGAAGAGTTCGATCTGTCCCCGACCGTCAGGCGTCGTCAGTACAGCGATCTTGGCGTGATTGCCGTCGAGGCCGACTGCGGTGTCCGCCCATTCGCCGCTGATCGTGTCACGACCGACGACCACCAGGCCGAGGTCGGTGAAGAACGCCACCGTCGCCTCGATGTCACGAACCGCGATCCCGACGTTCTCCAGTGTGATTGTCATGCTGTGCATGCTATCGAGGCGGGGGCGTAGGCGTCGAAGACGGCGTCGTCCACGCGGAGGAGGGCGCTCATCCATCGGCAATCGACGGCGATCCATTCGCCATGATTCCCCTTCTGGGGCGGCCGGGAGTCTGTTGAACTGCCCGGCCTGCGCTGTCGAACATGTCCGACTCGAGCAGAAACGTCGACGTGCCCGTTCCGTTCCTTCGCAGGCTCCGGAATTCGCGGCACGGAGGACTGTCGACGTCCTTCTGATGGTGCTTGACGGCCAGTACGGGAGGGAATGATGAGAGCATGTGTGCATGCTCAGACCAGCGGATCAGCCTTTCACGAACCTGCCTCTGAGGCGGGTCGTAGAACGAACGCCGGGGTCGCTGGATCGGACGGTGTGGCCGGCAACGCTCGCGCCCGTGCGGCAGGTCCTGGATCGCGGGCTCAGAGTCATCACTCGCCGACCACCTCCAATTCGTGCGGGGCGGTGGCGCGTCGAAGAAGGGGTACTTCCTTCGGGCGGAGACAATGCATGGCTTCTTCACCTACCTCGAATCCATCGGTGGTGGCCAGGGGTTGCATGAACGCAGCCACGGCGAATCCTTTTTGGACCTGGTCATGGCCCGATCCAGAGTGCGTGGACTGTGGGTGTTCGATAACGAGCTCGTTGCGCGCCACTTCCTCTCAATCGCCCCCGACCGCCCGCTGAAGGAACCCCGACCACGACCCGATCCCTTCCTCCACGTCTCGGCGCCGCCGCATCCGTCATCCTGGTCGTGTCCCTGGCCGTCGGCATCCGGGTGGGAGTCTCGTCGGTGGCCTCGCTCCTGTTCGGCGCGGAGTACGGTGTCGCATCCCACGTCTTCCGGGCCGCCCTCGTGCCTTTCGCCATCGCTTCCGTCTTCGCCGCTGTGGGATTCCATGCGGCGTTCCAGACCGTGACTCAACCGGAGCAGGGAGCGCAGTGGGCGGCGCTGACCCTCAGCGACCCCGAACGCTGGTATTCCGACATCGCCTACGGCCTGGCCCGGCTCGCCGCTCTTCGGCAGGACGCTCAGCGCGCCTCAGTCGGTCTCGACGAACACGACGATCTCGTTGGTGGCTTGGTCGTAGACGAACTGCAGGGCGGCCGGGCCCGGGAACGCTGCGCGGAGGTCGGCGGGGTATCCGTCCGCGTCGGGCCGGAACTGCACCATCGCGGGGAACCGTCCTGCGGCGCACCCACCCAACGCCTGCCCGGAGAAGGAATCGGAGGACGCTTCACGCATGTCGGCCTCGCTGAAGAGGCTGAGGCAAGGATCGTTCGGGCTGCCGCTTATGGCGAAGAACCCGGCTGTGGTGACCACCGTTCGGAGTCCATAAACCTGCACCCTCTGAACCAGTGTCAATGCCGTCAACACACTCACGATGATGACGAAGACCCCGAAGCCGATGAGGACGCTCGACCGTCTCGCGTGGCGAACGGCCCGGTACGCCTTCTCCGGCCACGACCGGATCCGCTCATCCGGACTTTGTGGCGGCTCGTCTTCACCCGGGGCGGACGGATCGTTCCGCTCTCCCGCTGGGTCCGAGAACGTTTCCGGCTGTTCCGGGATCTCGTGCCGCTTCGCTTCGCCCTCCAAGTGGCGGAGTCGGCCCAGCGCCTCTGGATCGTTGTGGATGTCCGCGGCGGGCCCGTAGGCCCTGTTCCGCAGCGCAGAAAACTCGTCGTCATTTCCCCCGGGCATACCCACGATCCTCCCACTACCCGGGCAGAGTAATCATCCGTCGAAGACGGGTTGACCGAGGCCTCTGTCTCAACATCAGCCCGGAACAGGTGCCGTGCACGAGATCGCCAATTCTCTGCAGGGCGGGCTCGCAACCGCACGGCTCGTCGCGAACTCAGCTGGCGTCCGGATTTGGCACCGGAGCCACCACGACCGTCACGGTGAACGCAGCCGGCCCTGATGCTACTGACCCGGCACTCACGACAATCACCGTCGACGCCACGGTGCCGGACGAAGCCACTCTCGACGGGCTCGCGGTCATCGCCCGTCATCCTGGCGTCGCGTTGTTCTCCTACGACCAGGTGCGGCCGCCTGACTCGCAGGGCGACTGGCGATCGACTCTCGTCGTCGCGACCACCACAACGATCGCCAAAGACGACGTCGTGCAGCACCTCTCGACCTTCGACACTCAGGCCGCACCCGCCGCAGGCACACCACGCGCCTCCTACACCGTCTCCTCCCGGGAGGAGGAGATCGGGTCGGATGTCAGCGGCTACCTTGGACTGGCTCGACGAGTGCGGCACGGCATCGGATGGACACGAGTGCCGTGCCGCCGGCAGGACACGACTGTCGCCTGTTCCTAGCAGGCACCAGCCGGCAACCCCCACCTGTCAGCTCGAACAACCCGAAACTTGCTCTGAGCCGACTCTCCAGTTGTACATCACAGAGCCTCTTTAGGCCATCACCCCCCGTACGGGTCGCCCCTTTTCTGGGTGATGGACCCTCTGCGAGTGCGGCCGATATGGTAGGTGTGCAGGCCGAATACTGTTGCTGGCCATCCGGTGTTCCTAGCACCCACGCCAGCCCGACTCCGGTTGCCCGAGCCCTCTCACCCCGAATGGGCTCGGGCAGCTGAGCACGGGGGACGTACCGTCGTCATCATCGCTTCAACCGCGAACGCGTCCACTTCGCCGACCGCTGGGAAGGCGTCATCCGTGACTGGTCGGGGCGCCTCACCGAGGACAGCCCGCAGGATGGCGGATTCGCGTGTCCAGCATCTCGACCGATAGTTTCGAGGGCACTTCGCACAAGACAGGCGTTCAGCGGAAGTCAGATCGACGGGGGACCGGGTGCGTTCTCCGCGCGAGCCACGTCGACTACCTTGAGGTCATCGCGCCGAATGACGAACCCCATTGCCTCGTAGACACTTCGAGCAGGGTTGCCGTGCGCCACGTGAAGAAAGGCGCGGTCGCCGTCGGCACGAATGTCGCGCACCACCTCCGTTGTGAGCCGTTTCGCGTACCCGCGCCCTCGTGCCGCGGGGTGGGTGCACACCGCGCTGACTTCGACCCAGCCGGGCATGCTCAACCGTCGCCCGGCCATCGCCAGGAGTTGCCCACCCTCACGGATCCCGACGTAGCCTCCGAACACTGTGGTGCGCCTCAGGAATGGCCCCGGACGGGTGAGCGTTGTGAGCTCGAGCATGGCTTCGACCTGAGCGGCGCCCAACTCGACGATGTCGGCACCGCGCGGCCCAGTGGTATCGACGCCATCGTCGGTCAGTTGCGAGAGACCAAGGCTCAGACGAGTGACCCACCCCGCCGGCACGATGAAGTCCTGGGGCACGAACATGGCCGCGGGGTCGTCCATGGTGGTCAGCCCTGCGAGGTCAGCCCAGTCGTCACTGGTGGGGTTCATCGGCATGGAACCAAAGGGCGCGACGTCATCGGGGTATCGCATGGCGCTTCCGCTTACATGGGCCAACGCCGAATGCCGTGAGATGAGAGCAGACCGGATCGGATCGTCGAGTGCATGCATGAGACAACGCTAGCGGCGCGAACCTGAGATCCCGCACGGCCCACCGGCCGGTTTGGATGCGGACACGGCCCGCGCACCGGAGGCGGAGGCCGGAATGTCGGACGCATCCGCCCCGCGACGGAGGCAGCTAGTCACCGGCGACACGGTGGACGTCATGGAGGTCATGCAGGTCGAGGAGGACGCGGGACGCTGCGGGACCGCCGTCGGCTGCGCGCATGACTTCGTGGTGTCGCTTGTCAACAGGAAGTGTCGACGCGGCGCCGATTCTGCGGGCCCGGTCGATGTCGTCCGATTCCATCGCGTGCACGAGAATCGGGCCGTCGCTCGTGTCGAGAATCACCGCGGTTTCATGACGGACACCTTCCGCCCGGAGCGATTCGAGGGCCTCGTCTCGGCGGAGACCGTTCAGTTCGGAGAGCCACAGCTCGACCGTTTCCCGGGCCTCGGGTTTCACCGTGCGAAAGTTCAAGTGGATCATCGGATGAGCCTACGCCAGCTCGATTTAGACCCCGTTTGGCCAGATGTGGCGCCCGATCTTTCCGGTCAATGGAACTCGAACGGCTCTGCCGGACATTACTGTTTAGACGGACAGAACGCGCAGTGGAATCTGCGGTGCGGCTGGCCGAAATGTTGAACTCCGGGGGAGAAGTACCATGATGATGTTTCGCGCGAATGAGAGCCGCACGGCGATTGCAGGAGTCGGGCTCGGCGCCCTCCTTCTGATGGGAACGGTCGTCTTCGGCTCAGTGGATGCGGCGGTTGCGGAGGTGAATACTCCAGCGCCCGTCGCGACCGATGCGCCTGCACCCGCGCCCGCGCCATCCGTTCCGGTACCGTCGGCCGTGCCCACGCCGGCAGCTCCGTTGCCGTCTGTAGTGCCGTTGCCGTCTGTAGTGCCGTCGCCGTCTGCGGTGACGTCCGAGGTTCCGGCGGCGGCGCCTCTGAGCACTGTGGTGACCATCACGACACCGACGTCGATGGAATTTGGCACGCCGGTGTTCCTCTCGGTGTCGGTTCGCGACGAGTCGGGTCAACCTGGGGTCGGCACCGTGCAGTTCACGATCATGGGCGGAACGACGTTCCAGGTGCCCCAGACTCTCGTCGACGGCGTCGCGGAGGTCGAGTTCGGCAGCACGAGCTTCGGTCCCGAACCGGGGCAGGAGACCGTGGATCCGTACTTCCAGCTGCCGCCCGGATTCGACATCGGTGCACTGTTCGTCCCGGCGGATCCGCTGGTGCAGGCTCCATCGTCCGGTCGAGCCGACCTCACCATCACGCCGGCCACTCCAACGGTTTCCGGAGGGTGGGGCGGCGACGTGGTCTCCCTTCCCGTCGGCGGCACGATCGAGCTGAAGGCGGTCGTTTCTGCGCCGCCCGTCGAGGGATCGTACACACTGCTCGACCCCACCGGCTCCGTGGACTTCTACCTCGGGGGCGTGCTGGTCGCTTCCGCTCCGCTCGTGCAGGACTCGACGCAGCCCGACGGTGTCTCCGGAGCTTCGGCGTTGGCCACATCGCAGACAGCGGGGGAACAGAAACTCGAAATCGTCTACTCCGGTGACACGAACTATTCCGCTGCACGCAGTGGATCTTTCCCCGGTCCTCCCTTCACCCAGGCTCCCGGCCCATCGCCGGAGCTTGCGTCGACCGGTACCGACAGCGGGGCAGGTCTCTTCGCCGGCTCCGTGGCGGCTGGTGTTGTTCTCGGCGGGCTCGGCCTGGTTCTCCTGAGGCGCGGCGACAAGCGTCGCCGCCTTTCCTAGAATCCACCCGTTTCGGCTTCAGCCCGCAAGAACAGGGACCTGCACGAAGCGGCCGAGGCTCTTGCGGAATGGTCAGTTCTGTCACGACGGGCTCTCTGTTCAGCCATGCCGTCGCATCATGGGACTCCCTTCGCGAGGAGTTCGAGTCGCGCTCCGGCCACTGCGAAACGCACGATCGTCTGTTCGAACTTGGCGTGAGCTCGGGCGGCGACTTCGAGTCCCTGTTCATGGCCGTCGCTGGCACGCAGAGCGTCCAGCCAGATCGCGACGCAGATGTCGCGCTCGTCGGCTGTGCCGGCCCGGATGATCATCGGATCACGATATCGCGCAGAGGGAAGAGGCCGAAGTGGTGCGAGCAAGCGAGGGTGACGGAAGATCGAGTCGAAATGTTACGGGCAACAACTTGCGAAGTCCTCTCGGAGGCGGTTACAGTCCAAGACATCGCAGCACGACGCGAAGCCTTGCGCCCGGGATCACATCCAGTGGGCACGCGCTGCGGCTCCCTGAAAAGCTCTTCAGCGGGCCGCTTCGGCCCGCCCGAACCAGATCGGTCTGTCGTGCGTCCAATCACTCCGTGCTCACCCCTTTCGCCGTACCATGCCGGTGTCGTACCCACCGTTTTCACCCTGGCGGTGCTCTGTCGATGACCGACCTGACGTTCTCTCTGTCGAGCACCAGATTCGACGAGGACTATCGCCCTCGCAGCGATACGCGCACCACGACGAACTTCGCCAACCTGGCCCGGGGCGAGAACCGCGAACAGAACCTGCGGAAGACGTTGGGGATGATCGACAGCCGTTTCAACGAACTGGCCCACTGGGACAACGAAAACGGGGATCGATACTCGATCGAACTCGACATCGTCTCGGTGTGCGTCGCCATCGAAGGTGGTGGCGACGTCAGTGGCGAGGCGATGCCGCTGATCGAAGTGTTGCGAACGACTGTCGTGGACCGACGATCCGGCGAACGCACCCACGGCATTGTGGGAAACAATTTCTCGTCGTACGTGCGGGACTACGACTTCAGCGTCCTGCTCCCGGCCTGCAGCGGGAGCACTTCCGGCGATTGCCCGCCAGACGATTTCGGAGTTCTGCACGGAAACCTGTTCAAGGCTTTTCTGCGCTCCGACACCTACGCCGAGAACTTCCCCAAGCCGCCCGTCATCTGCCTCAGTGTCTCAACCAGCAAGACCTACCAGCGCACCGAGAATCGTCACCCCGTCCTGGGCGTCGAGTACCGACAGAGTGAGTACTCGCAGACGGATGCCTACTTCGCGAAGATGGGTTTGAGCGTCCGCTTCTTTCTCCCCCCGAACGGCGTGGCCCCTCTTGCCTTCTACCACCTCGGTGATCTGCTCGGTGAGTACAGCGACCTCGAACTGGCCGCCACGATCGGAACGATGGAGACCTTCCAGAAGATCTACCGACCGGAGATCTACAACGCCAACTCGGCAGCGGGCGTGTCGTACCAGCCGAGCCTGGCGAATCCGGACTTCTCGCCCATCCCGATCGTCTACGACCGCGAGGAGCGCAGCCGACTGGCCATGGAGCAGGGCAGGTTCGCCGAGGAGCACTTCATAACCCCGCACAGGACCGCGCTCGAGGAGTGGTCGAAAGACGTCACGGTCAATCAGCTCGATCCGCAAGGAGAACAGTCTTGAACACAGTACTTCCGACATCCACCGCCGGCAGCCTGCCCAAGCCCTCGTGGCTTGCAGAGCCCGAGAAACTTTGGTCGCCCTGGAAGCTCGACGGTGACGAGTTGGTGGAGGGCAGGCATGATGCTCTCCGATTGTCGCTGTTGGACCAGCAACAGGCGGGCATCGACATCGTGAGCGACGGCGAGCAGACCCGACAGCATTTCGTCACCACCTTCATCGAACACCTCAGCGGCGTGGATTTCGAGAATCGAAAGACGGTCAGGATCCGCGACCGATACGACGCATCTGTACCCACCGTGGTCGGCGCGGTGACCCGAGAAAAGCCGGTCTTCGTCGACGATGCCCGGTTTCTCCGAGGCCAGACCGACCAGCCCATCAAGTGGGCCCTGCCCGGGCCGATGACCATGGTCGACACTCTCTATGACGCCCATTATGGGAGCCGGGAGAAGCTGGCCTGGGAGTTTGCCACGATTCTCAACCAGGAGGCGAGAGAACTGCAGGATGCGGGCATCGACATCATCCAGTTCGATGAGCCCTCTTTCAATGTCTTCTTCGATGAGGTGAACGACTGGGGTGTGGCCGCGCTGGAGAAAGCGATCGAAGGCCTCACCTGCGAGACGGCGGTGCACGTCTGCTACGGCTACGGCATCAAAGCCAACACCGACTGGAAACAGACCCTCGGAGCGGAGTGGCGTCAATACGAAGCGATCTTCCCGAAGATTCAAGCCTCGGACATCGACATCGTCTCGCTCGAGTGCCACAACTCGCACGTGCCCCTCGACCTGATCGAGCTCATCCGGGGGAAGAAGGTGATGGTCGGTGCCATCGACGTGGCGACCACCGCCATCGAAAAACCTGAAGAGGTCGCCCAGACTCTGCGGAAGGCGCTGAAGTTCGTCGACGCTGACAAGCTCTACCCCTCCACCAACTGCGGCATGGCACCCCTGCCCCGAGGTATCGCCCGCGCAAAGCTTGCCGCACTGGGGGCGGGGGCAGAGATCGTCCGAAGGGAGCTCTGAGCGTAGGCCCGAGGCATGAACCGACTCGTCGTTTGTCAGTCGCGGGTGAGAACGGCGACGAACGGGAAGAAGAAGCACAGGATGATGAACAGTACTTTGCGCATGAGGGATCCGATCTGGGTGGAGGGGTGGGCGGATGGGGCGGAGCCTACTTCTTGAGGTCGTCGACCTTGCGGGCGACCTTCTTGCCCAGCTTCTTGCGGGACTTGGCGTTCTTCGGGTCATGCCCGAGCCGCTCGGCCTGGTGGCGCTACAGGCGCCCGCTGGCACCGTCCGGTGAAGGGAAAGCAGTCAGAGACCCTGTCCGATCTGTGGCCGCCCGCACGGCAGCAAGCGGCCGCTCTGCACGGGCTGTCAGAAAGGCCGGAACCGTGCGCGGGCACCTGCCGGGACTGCGGCAAGCCAGCTCGACGGATCATGCTGGCCGGACACAACGGCAATCTGGAACGGCTCCGCCCCGCGATCCTTGCCGTGCAGCAACCCCTGACCGTGGGCCGGTGGCTGGCCCGGTCCCGGGAGCTGCTGACCGCTCTGAATGAGGGGCGAGTGCCTCTCGAGCATGAGACTCTCGACCAACTTCCCCACCCGAAGGCGGCCGAATACCTCCGCTGATCACCTGGACGATCCGGGCGTTCCTTTCCGGGGCGCAGCACCGCGGCGTGCTGCCTCGCACCCTCATCCTCCCGCCCGCGTACATCGGTATCCCCACGCCCGCTACGGACTCGGAAACGCGCTGGCAGGTCGCCGACCGGCTGCTCAACGATGACACCGTGGGCCCGACGCGCTGGAGGTTCCCGGACCGCTCGCGTCACTGGTTCGGTCATTGCCCCGCACCCGGCGGGCGGGGACCGCCGACATCGGTATCCAACGGCGCACCATGCATCTCATCGCGATCGACCAACTCGCCCGCGAAATCCCGCCCGCGATGCTCGCCGGAATCCTCGGCATACCCATCACGGCGGCAGCACGCGCGACCGCCCGCGCCGGAGGCAGCTGGGCCAATTACTACGCTGACCGAAATAGTCCCGCCCGTGAGCCGGATCCGGACGGACGACAGCACCGCAACCCATTTGTGTGACGTGTGTTACATTTAGTCTTGTGATTAGTGATACTCAGTGGGTGCTTTTGATCGTGCAGCTCTCGGCGGAACCGTCCCGGCACCGCGTTGCGGTGTGGCGTGAGTTACGAAGAGCGGGTGCGGTCCCCGTGTCCGCGGGGACGTGGGGCATGCCGGCAGGTCCGGCGTTCCAGCCTGCTGTCGACCGTGCAGCCGAGCTGTGTCACAAGGGCGGTGGTGTGCTGGCCGTGATCGATGCGTCGCCTCGTGATGAGGCGTCCGCGATGCTGATCGAGACCGCCTACCGTGCAGCTCGCGTCGATGAGTGGAACGAGTTCGAGGCCGATTGCGGCAAATTCGAAGCAGAAATCGCGCGGGAAATCGCGAAGCAGAAGTTCACCTTCGGGGAACTCGAAGAAGAAGAACAATCCCTCGAGCGGCTCCGCCGTTGGTACCTGGATCTCATGAAAAGAGACGTGCTGGGCTTACCCGAAGCACACACCGCCGAACAGCGGCTCCACGCCTGCGAATCGGTGCTCGAGGGATACGCCGAGATGGTCTACGACGTCATGCGCGGAACGACCCCGACAGCGGACACCCCAGCAACCCAAAGCGAGCAGACCTCACTATGAATGGAACCCTCCTCGGCCGCAGCACGACCGGGCGGGCGTTGAACAACCCCGTGCTCGAAACCGAAGGCCGCGTGACATTCATCGATGGCCTCCTCGCTGTCACCGTGCTGGCCGGTATCGTTCTGGATCTGGTGCTCGGCTGGTGGTGGGCCGACGCTCTGGCCGGCTACGTGATCGTCTACTACGCCGTCCGTGAAGCTGTCCACATCTTCCGGCCGGACACGGAATGACGGTGGCCGAGTGGTTGCAGATCCTCGTCACAGTCACGCTCGGCATCACCGTGATGTGGCTTGTCCTCGTGGCCATCTTGTGGGCAGAACAACGAAAACATCCCGAACGGGCATCGTTGCGGGATCTTCTGCGGCTCGCACCCGACGTCGTCCGGCTGCTGAAACGACTTGCCAGTGACCGGGCAGTCCCTCGAGGGGTCCGGATATGGCTGATCGTCCTGCTGATATATCTGATCTCACCGATCGACCTTATCCCGGACTTCATCCCCGTCCTCGGCTATGCCGATGACGCACTCATCGTCGCAATCGCCCTCCGATTCGCGACACGAAAGGCAGGCAGCGCCGCAATCCAGAGACACTGGCCCGGAACACCCGCCGGACTTCGATCCGTCCTTCGTCTCGCCGGCCTGCCGCCCACCAGTTAGGTACCTCGGCTCCGGCGTCCACGCCGACGCGATCATGGACCGCATCGTCCACAACACCATCACCGTCGAGACCGGCACCTACAACATGCGCGAACACACCGCCCACGCCACCACTCGATACCCGCCGGGCAGCATCAGTGGTACCCAAACCGCGCAGCAGCTTGTGGAGATCGCCGTCCGAGGTCTTGCCTCCGGCAGCGACGACCCGTACACCGCGGTCAGCGCACTGTATCTCTCCGGCGAGAGTCTCGTTCCCCTCTTCTCTCGCCCCGCCCCTGGAGTCAGAACCTATGGTCTCGAGCATCCGGTCGTCGTGAGGCGGCCTTGCGTCTGGCCACCCGGTTGCGCGTCGCCACTGTGACACCCGAACGGCGCGAACGCGTCGCCGACGAGGTGGAGAAACTCTTCAACGCTTATCAGGCGGCGAAACCTGACACGGCAGCGTTGCACTCATTGCGGAGATTCGTCTCCGGTGACGGTGAGAATCCCGCCGAGACTGCGGGCCACGGCAGCTGATCGGGCCCCGCCCGGTTCAGCCTGCGGCAGAGATGGCGAGGAGACCGGCAACGCCTGCCAGATAGATCACCAGGACGGCGAGAGAATCGATGCCCATTCCGGCGATCTTCTTCTGGGGCCTGAAAAGCAGCCCGACCGCGTAGACGAGGGTCAGGAGCACTCCGAGAGCTGACAGGTAGATGTCGCTCGCGTTCGCCGACGGCAACACGGCCTTCCCGGAGATGAGGGTGGCGACGAAGAGCAGTACGGGCAGGAAAGCGTTTCCGCCGAAGATGTCGCTCATGGCGAGATTGTCGTCGCCCTGCCTGATGGACTGGATGCCTGTTGACAGCTCGGGAAGTGATGTTGCGAGGGCGAGAATGGTGGCGCCGAACAGGATTCCCGACAGCCCCAGCTGGCTGGAAGCGGCCTCGCCCGCCCGCTCGAGGACGACGCCCGCGACCAGGGTGCCAAGGGCTGCTACTCCGAAGATCACGGCGGCCTTGACTGTGCTCATCTTTGGTGGGGTGTGGCGGCGGTGACCGGATTGGTGCGGTGCGCCATCCGGAGCATTGCCGTTCTCGTGCCAGGGCAGTGTGGACCCTGCACGTTTCACAAGCAGCAGCCCGACGACCCACGCCAGAACGATGAGCAGGCCCTGGGGAGTGATGCCGGCGACGATGAGGCCGCTCGGTAGTTGGGTGCCGGCGATCACGATCCCGAGGACTGCAACCACGACGAGGGCTTCGAGGACGATTGTGAGGGAGGCGGCCCGGTAGGTGAGGGGCTTGATACCCTTGCCTCGTTTGCCGAAGAGGTCGAGAAGGACCAGCACCACGGTCTGCAGTGCGATGCCGCCCAGGATATTGCCGACCGCCACCTCGATGTTCCCGTTGATCGCGGCGCTGACCGTGATCGCGATCTCGGGAAGATTGGTGGCGACCGCGAGCACGATCAGGCCGCCGAGGGCACTGCCGAGGTGCAACTTCTTGTCGAGCACGTCGGTTGTCTTCGACAGGTGGATGCCGGCGACCCAGACGACGGCTGCGGCCGCGGCGAAGATGACAACCAGCAACCAGAGGGGGAGCGCCTCCATCAGCCACCGACTCTCTAACGGATCTTCTGGTGCGGAGCGTCCGGTGCGTCTGCAGCGGGGCCCAAACCAGTGGGCAGTCCGGCTTCGGGATGGTTCAGGTCGAAAGCAGGGGATTCCGAGCGGATGCGTGGGATGGTCGTGAAATTGTGTCGGGGTGGCGGGCAGGATGTCGCCCACTCCAAGGACCTGGCGTGACCCCAGGGGTCGTTCACCGTCACTCGCGGCGCCCGCCTGGCGGTGATGTACACGTTCAGGAAGAACGGGATCATTGACGACGCGAGCAGGAAAGCACCGACCGTCGAGATCTGGTTCATCCAGGTGAAACCGTCTGTCGGGGAGTACGACGCGTACCGGCGGGGCATGCCGATCACGCCCAGCCAGTGCTGGATGAGGAACGTGGTGTGGAAGCCGATGAACAGCAGCCAGAAGTGCCACTGGCCGAGTTTCTCGTTGAGCATCTTGCCGGTCCACTTGGGCCACCAGAAGTAGAAGCCCGAGAACATCGCGAACACCACGGTGCCGAACACCACGTAGTGGAAGTGGGCGACGACGAAGTAGCTGTCGGAGACGTGGAAATCGAGCGGCGGCGACGCCAGGATGACACCCGTCAGACCACCGAAAGTGAAGGTGATGAGAAAGCCGATCGCCCACATCATCGGCGTTTCGAAGGTGACAGATCCGCGCCACATCGTTCCGACCCAGTTGAAGATCTTCACCCCGGTGGGCACGGCGATGAGCATGGTCATGAGGGAGAAGAACGGCAGCAACACTGACCCGGTGACGTACATGTGGTGCGCCCACACCGTGACCGAGAGCGCGGCAATGGCGATGGTGGCATAGACGAGGGTCTTGTATCCGAACAGGGGTTTGCGGCTGAATACCGGGAGGACTTCGGAGATGATCCCGAAGAAGGGCAACGCGATGATGTAGACCTCCGGGTGGCCGAAGAACCAGAAGAGGTGTTGCCAGAGCAGGGCACCGCCGTTGGCCGGATCGTAGATGTGTGCACCGAACACCCGGTCGATGCCGAGCGCAGACAGCGCCGCCGCGAGTACGGGGAATGCCATCAGGATCAGGATCCCGGTGACCAGCGTGGTCCAGGTGAACAACGGCAACCGGAACATCGTCATGCCGGGGGCGCGCATGGTGATGATGGTGGTGATGAAGTTCACGGCCCCGAGGATGGTGCCGAAACCGGAGAGCACGAGGCCGAAGACCCACAGGTTGCCGCCATCCCCGGGTGTGAAGGTTTGGCTGGAGAGTGGTGCGTAGGCGAACCAGCCGAAGGATGCGGCGCCCTGGGGGGTGAGGAACCCGGCGACGACGATCGCGCTGCCGAAGGTGTAGAGCCAGAACGCGAACGCGTTCAGTCGGGGGAACGCGACATCCGGTGCGCCGATCTGGAGCGGCATGAGCACGTTCGCGAATCCCGAGAACAGGGGAGTGGCGAACATCAGCAGCATGATCGTGCCGTGCATCGTGAACAGCTGGTTGTACTGGTCTTTCGTCGCCAACAGCTCACCACCCGGTTCGAAGAGCTGTGCCCGGATGACCAACGCCATCACCCCGCCGAAGCAGAAGTAGAGGAACGACTCGATCAGGTACATGTACCCGATCACCTTGTGGTCTGTGGAGGTCAGCCAGCTGACCAGCACGTTGCCTTTGCGTTTCGCCGAGCCACTGATCTCGACTCGTTCGGTGAAAGTGCTCACGTCGTTGTCCTTCCGGGACATTGGTGCAGCGTTGACTCCTTCATACCCCTGAGTGCAGGTGAACCGATAGGGGTCTCAGGCCGACACTCCGCCCGCGGGTGCGCCGGGTCAGGCGGCGGGCTCTTGCAGTGCGTTGAGATCGGTTCTGACAGTGGTGCTGGCGCTCTGGATGATCGTGGCCCGCTTGTGGGAGACATGTGTTCCTGTTGAGCTCGAGATCGCTCGGGCGAGGTCCGCGTCGAGTTGGTCGAGGTTGGTCAGGGCTGAACGGAAGTCCCCGTTGGCGGCCGGTCTGACGACGAGTTGAACGGCCCGCCGGAGACTCCGGGTGGTTGTCGGGTTGAGGTCTGGCGCGTCAGGGACCACGCCTGCAGCGAGGGCCAGCAGATCGGTCCGCAGTGGCTCGACCATCGAGGGAACCGTGATGACCGGTGCCACCGTCGCACCGGCAGGGACGACGTACGAGACCAGCGCGATGGTGATCGCAATCGCGATGGCGATCAGAAAACAGAGGAGGCCGAAGCGTGCAGCGACGATCCCTCTGCCGGGCTGGAGGCTGGTTGTGGCGGGCATCATGCAATTCCTCACGTTCGGGGGTCACTGGGTGGGGTGTCGTGCTCGACGTTCCCGGGCGCCTGTTACCGATGGGAAGGGTGCGGTTTACCCGTCCGGTGTATCGGCGTCGAAGCCCACATCCACGCTGACAGAGATGGATACCGTACCCATGAGACTGGGAGCGGCAGGATCTACAGCCTCGTGGGGATGATCGATTGGCCGGTTGCTCATGATCGACGCCTTCTGTTGTATGTGCGGCTACAATAAATGCACTAACGCATAGGAATTTACCATGAATGAGGGAGTGGCTGCCATGGAGCAGGGCGCAATTTGGACAAATGCGTTGACGACCGAGTCGACACTCACTGCGTCAAGGGCGTTGCTGGGAATCGTCGCGCGATCCATCTCGAATGCGCTCAATGACGTGACCATGCCGCAGTTCCGGGTCCTCGTGGTTCTCAGCGGGTCCGGCCCGCTTCGGATGGGTGCGCTGGCTGAGAAGATGGGGGCCGTTCAGTCCACTTTCAGCCGGACGATTGACCGTATGGTCAAAGGTGGTTGGGTCGAGCGCGCCTCGAGCCCGGACAGCCGCCGTGAGGTGCTGATCTTTGCGACATCCCAGGGTCGTGCGCTGGTCGATGAGGTCACGGAACGTCGACGTGCCGAGCTCAGCCGGATTCTTTCCGCACTGAGCCCGGAAGAGCAGGCACAGTTGGCATCTGCGTTCGATGTTCTGGCACGAGTAGCAGGAGAGACTCCCGCAGAGGAACTGCTCATACTCGGTCTGTAGGGCAAAGGGTCGTTAACCCAGCAACCTGCGCGGTGAGGCGTTTACCGGTGGCGTCCTCGAAGACGTGCAGACAATCCGGACTCGGGATCGGGTACACCGTTTCATCCTCCCGGGGGGTGCCCGGCCGTTCATCGTGAGTCCCGTGGCATCGCGTGTAGGAAAAGCGGAATCCCCCTGATACCTGCGATGGCTTTGTTAGCCTGAAGCGTGTCAGAGGAGTCCGATGCCGAGGGCGATGGGTCCGGCCACGATGACCGCGATCCCGAGAATGACGGGCATGACTGATGGAGACTTCGGCGTCTGGGCGGCGGCGGGCGTGTCTGGGATGGTTGCGGGGGTTTGGAACGGGCTGATGAGGAGGCGAAGGTAGTAGACGAGGCTCAGGACGGTGTTGGCGGCGGCGATGATGACCAGCCACGCCAGGCCGCCGCTCCAGGTTGCGGTGAAGACGAGGAGTTTTCCTGCGAATACGGCGGTCGGGGGTGTTCCGAGGAGGCTGAGGGAGCCCACGATGAGGGTTCCGGTGAGCCAGGGGTGTGATCTCGCGACGCCGGCCCAGTCGGTGAGATTTTTGCGGCGCGGGAGGCAGGCGACTGTGCCGAACACGGTCAGGTTGGTCAGTGCGTACAGCACGAGGTAGGTGAGGAGCGCCCCGGATGCTGTCGGGGTTGTGGTGATGACGGCCACTGGCATGAGGAGGTATCCGACTTGGCTGACGGTGGACCATCCGAGCAGGCGGCGGATGTTTGTTTGCGCGAGGGCGGCGAGATTTCCGACGGTCATGCTGAGTGCTGCGAGGACTGCGATGAGCAGTGGCAGGTCGATGCTTGACGGCGCCACAGGTACCAGTCGTGCGAGGGCGATGAGGGCGCCGAGTTTCGGGATGGTGGTGAGGAATGCGGCGATGGCGGGGCTGGAGGATTCGGCGGCGTCGGGGATCCAGAAGTGTCCGGGGACCCCGCCCGCTTTAAACAGCAGCCCGATGATGACGGCGACGAACCCGGCCGCGATCGCGGCGGGCGGGGCGTGTTCGAGTCCGCGGGTGAGATCTGGGTAGCTGCTGGAGCTGCCGAGTGCGGTGAGGAGGGTGATTCCGGCGAGGAGGAGAACGCCGAACAGGGCGCCCATGAGGTAGGTCTTCAGGGTTGCTTCGGCGGCACGGGCTGTGCGGGACAGCCCGATGAGCGCGTAGAGGGGGATGCTTGCGAGCAGGTATCCGGCCATGAGGACCAGAAGGTCCGTGGTGCCGGCGACGACGACCGTGCCGAGGGTCGCCAGCAGGAGGAGCGCGTATGTTTCGCTTTCCCGGGGGGTGCCGCTGAATTCGCTCCGGCCGATCAGGATCACTACCGCGGTTGAGAGTGGCACCAGTAGTCGGATCACAGTTGTGGGTGTGTCGATCGCGTAGGTGCGGGTGAAGATTTCTGTGGCGGGCTGGCCGAGGGGGATCAGGGCGGCGCTTGCGCTGGTGAGGAGTGCTCCGAGGGTGAACCAGCGGGTCAGGATTTGCCGGCGCCGGGGCAGGTAGCTGCCGGCGAGGAGGGTGATCACGGCGGCGGCGAGGAGGACGACTTCTGGGAGGAGCGCGGTGTAGTCCATCCGCATCGAGGTCACGGGGTGAGGCTTTCGACGACGATGCGGGCCGCGGGCTGGATCAGCGCCAGCAGGGGGCCGGGGAACACGCCGACGATCACCGAGAGTCCCATCAGGATGGCCAGGGGAATGGTTTCGTGGCGGCGGAGGTCGGCGAAGCCGGGGGAGAGGTTCTCGGTGGGGCCGGTGAAGATGCGTTGGAACGCGCGGAGGAGCAGGACGGCGGTGATGAGGATGCCGGGGAGGGCGAACAGGGCCCACCAGGTGGTACCGATGCTGCCGGTGAAGATCTGGAATTCGGCGATGAACCCGCTGAACCCGGGGAGTCCAAGGGAAGCGAATGAGGCGACGGCGAAGAATCCGGCGAACCGGGGTGCTGGGCGGGCAAGTCCGCCGTATTGGCGGAGGTCGTAGCTGCCGGTGCGGTCGTAGAACACGCCGGCCAGCAGAAACAGGGCACCCGTGATAAGTCCGTGGGAGACCATCTGGGTGACCGCCCCGGTGACCGCGAGCTGTTGCGCCGCTGCGGTGTCGCTGCCGATGATCCCGGCGGCGCCGACGGCGAGGATCACGTAGCCCATGTGGTTGATGGAGGTGAACGCGATCATTCTTTTCACATCGGTCTGCGCCAAAGCGACGAGTGCGCCGTAGAGGACGGAGACGAGGCCGAGGACGACGATGACCCAGGCGTAGGAGCGCCACGCGTCGGGGAGCATCGGTATCGCGATACGGACGAACCCGTACGTTCCCATCTTCAACAGGACGCTGGCGAGGACCACGGAGCCGATCGTTGGGGCGTCGGTGTGCGCGGGAGGCAGCCAGGAGTGGAACGGGAATGTGGGCGTTTTGATGGCCAGGCCGACGACGATCGCGGCCAGGACGAGGCCGGCTACCAGGGGGGTGCCGGTGAAGGCACCCGCCTGAGACAGGGCGACCATGTCGAAGGTGTGCGGGGTGGCGCCGAGGTACAGGCCGATGAATCCCAGCAGTAGGGCGAGGGAGCCGAGGAAGGTGTAGAGGAAGAATTTCAGCGCCGACTGGCGGTGGTTGCCGTGTCCCCATCCGGCGATGATGAAGTACATCCCAACGATTGACAGGTCGAAGAAGACGAAGAACAGGATCAGGTCTTGGGCGGCGAACAACCCCAGGCAGGTGCTCTGCAGAAACAGGAACAGCGCCGCTTGTGGGCGCGGCCGGTCGATGGCCCGAACAGACCAGAGGGCGCAGACCAGGAAGATGATGCTGGTGAGCAGGATCAGCGGGACGGAGATCCCGTCGACGCCGACGTGATAGCTGGAGCCGATGCCCGGCATCCATTCCCACCGCTGCTCGCCCCGAAGCGTGCGCCCGGTTTCTGGTTCGACGGTCAGCACAAGTGTGAGGAGCAGGTCCGCTCCGGCGGTTCCCACCCACACCCAGCGAATTATCGCGGCCGGTAGGCGGCGGGATGTCGCGAGGACGATTCCGATCACGACGGGAAGGAAGATGACAACACTGAGCACGGCGGTTACCTCACAACAATCAGCAGAAGAACAGCGGCCACGGTGACGACTGCGGCGGCGGCGTAGTAGTCGGAGATCTTCCCGGTCTGGAGACGTCTGGCGAGTGTCCCTAATCCGAGCACCCCCGATGCCGCATGGTGAATGGCCCGGTCCAGGCGCTGATCGACTGTCTGCAGGGCGCCAGCGGTGCGGGTGAGTGCTCCTACGGTCCTGCCCACCCCCGCATCGAGGCTGTCATCGATTGTTTGCAGGGCGCCTGCGGTGCGGGTGAGTGCTCCGGCGGTCTTGTCCACTCCGGCGTCGAGGAGCTGATCGAACCGGGAGAGCGTGTCGGCCAGTCGGAGCGTTGGTGTTCCGATGACGGCAACGGCGGCGCGTTCGAGACCGAACCAGGTCAACGCCCCGGGGATGTGTGGGATCCCGCGCCAGTAGCTGAGCGCGGCGGTCACTACCGCGAGGGCCGCTGAGACCAGGAGCTCCGGGATGGTGCTTTCCGGTTCGCCGGTAGCGCCCAGAAGGGCCCGGAACGGTCCCGACAGGCCGGGGATCGCGGCCGCGCCGAGCACAACTGTTCCGGCACTGAGGACGAGTATCGGTGCGAGGGCGCCTGCAGGAACGGTCCGGGTTCCTTTTTCTTCGGCATCCCACAGTCGGTTTTCGAAGCGCGCCCGTTCCCTCGGGTCGGGTTTTGCCCAGACGACGGCGATCATTTTCGCCGAGTACGCAGCCGATAACACTGCCCCGAGAAGGCCCGCCGCATAAAGGGCCGGGCTGGTCGCCAATGCTCCGGCTAGGACGTCGTCTTTGGTCCACCACAACGCGAACGGGGGCAGCCCGGCAAGTGACAGTGCGCCGGCGAGGAAGAGGAGCCCAAGGAGGGGCCATCGTCGGGCGACGCCTCGGAGGGCGCTGAGTTGTTTGGTGCCGGCGGCGGCCAACCAGGCCCCCGCCGCCAGGAAGAGGAGCGCCTTCGTGGCGGCGTGTCCGATGAGTTGCGCGGTGCCGCCGGCGGTCGAGCCGACTCCGGCCGCGAGAACGACGAACCCCAGTTGCGCTGCAGTGGACGCGGCGAGGAGCTGTTTGAGGTCTTTCTGCGCCAACGCGATCAATCCGAGAACGATCGTGGTCACAGCTCCGACCCATGCAGCAGTCGGTGCCGCCCACCCCGACGCGTGAAGGACAGGCTCGAGCCGGAGGAGCAGGTAGGCACCCATCGCGACCATCGCCGCTGAATGCAGCAGTGCACTGACGGGGCTGGGGCCGTCCATGGCCCGGGACAGCCAGAAACTGAATGGTAGTTGCGCTGCTTTGCCAAGTCCCGCGACGAGAACACCGGCGGCGATCACATGAACCCAGGGGGCAGGGGCGTGCGAGAGGTCTGTGAGGTTCCAGGAGACGCCCGATGCGATGGCGGCTCCGGCGGCGGCGTACAGGCCAAGGTCCGCGGTGCGGGTGACGGTGAAGGCGACGAACCCGGACGGTATGGTGCGGGGCTGCTGCCAATGGAACCCGATCAGGGCGTAGGAGGTGGCGCCCATGATCTCCCATCCGGCAAGGAGTGACGGTAACGACGTCGAGGACACGGTGACGACGACCGCGGCGGCGAAGAGGAGCATCAGGCCGTGGAACCGGGCTGCCGGTTTCGTTTTTTCCGCCACAGCGAACATGAGCACCAAAAGGGTGACCGCGGTGACCGTGGGGAGAAGGACCGCCGTCAGCCCGTCCACGTGAAGCGTCGCTCCTGTCGAAGAGATGAACCCGGCAGTGAGGGTGGGCCGGGTGGTGAACGCGGTGATCGCGGCGCCCAGGATGATCGTGGCGATCCCGAGTGAGACCCACGGTGCGGCCCGGTCCGCTCTCCGGCCAATGACCAGGAGGATCCCGCCGCCTGCTGCGGGAAGGAACGCCAGGGTGACGAGGAGGACGCTCATCCGTGCAAGTCCGTCGCACTATCGGTCATGTCGGATTTCCGTGACCGGTGTACGACAGTCGCGACAGCGAATCCCATCGCCATTTCCACCGTCATTGCCGCCAGCACCACAAGGAGAACGGTTTGTCCGTCTGGAGTAGGGGATAAAAACCACCACAGGGCGCCGCCTGCGAGGAGGACTCCGTTGATCATCAGTTCGATGCCCATCATGACCATCACGACCACCTGTTGGGACAACGCCCCGTACAGTCCGACAGCGAACAGGGCTGCGGCGACGAGGAGAACAAGGTGCAGTGTCATCAGCCGAGGCCTCCTGGGATGGGGTCATCGGGGTCGGGATGCCCGTCAACATCTCTGCGGTCGAGGGCGTCGCCGTAGCGGTCGTATCGCCCTTTCGGGTTCGCGAGAACGAGGGCGGCGATGATTGTGGCGAACAGGACCGGGCTGATGGTCAACATGACAAGCATTTTCGATCCCATGATCGCGTCGCCCAGGGACTTCGTCAGATCGTCTGCTGGAGATCCAGTCCGGTTGGGCCACGGGATGAACACGATCGCTGCGGCCAGAACGACGAAGACGAGGACGGCGAGGATTACGGAGCGGCGTTTGTTGTGGGTCATGTCCATCGGCATCAGGGCCGGGTTCATGCCCATGAACATGACCATGAACACGGCCATGACGGCCATCTCCATCAGCATCATCAGGATCGTGATCACCCCGATGTAGTCCAGGTGAAGCATCACGATCATCGCGCCGACCGCGACGAACGACACCGCGAGAGCGTACGTGGCGCGCGCCATCGAGTTGACCACGAACACGGCGATACCCCCAGCGACAGCCAGGGCGGTGAGGACCCAGAACAGGATGGCGGTGATCACAGGGCGCCGCCGTTCACGCCGACGATGACCGCGACCACCGCGAGCTGAAGCAACGTCAAGGGAACCACGATCACCCACGCGATCTCCGCCAACCGGTCCGGCCGGACCGTTGGAAACAACCGCCGTACAGTGAGTAGCCCGGCTAGGACGAGGCAGGTCTTCAGCACAACCCAGACCCCCGCCGGGAGGATCGGTCCGGCTCCTCCGCCGAAGAACAGCGGGACGGAGAATCCCGCTCCGGCGACCAGAACGGCGTAGCGGCCCCCGGTGACGAGGAGCCGGTCGATGCCGCTGAGTTCCAGGAGGACGCCACCGGTGATGTCGGCGCCGAGGGCAGTTTGGAACGGACCCCACGAGGCGAATGCGACCACTGATGCGGCGAAAACGAGGAACGCGACAGGCATCCACACCACGAACCAGACGTGCGTCTGGGCTGTTTGGACGGTGAGCAACCTCAGGCTCCCGGCGCCGATCGCGGGCGCGGTAAGGGCAAACATGAGCGGGATCTCGTACGCGAGCGCTTGGCTCAGGAACCGGTACCCGCCGATAAGTGACCAGCTGCTGTTGGCGCCCCAGCCGAGCAGCCACCACAACGCCCACAGCAGCACGTCCATGGCGTTGAACCACACCACCCCGACGGGAAGATCGGCGAACGTGAACCCGCCGAGGGGAATGACGAGAACTTTCAGGACCGCTGCGATCCCGATCCCGGCGGAGGAGATCCGCCACAGCAGCGAGTCAGCGCCGGGCAGGGTCCGCCGTTGCTGGCGTAACAGCCGCGCCGTCTCCTGGAACGGGACCGCGAACCCTGTTCGGAGCTGTGCGCCGTTTGTTCGGGCGTCGAGGACGCCGTTGGCCGAAGCGGTCACCGCGGAGAGGACGGCAACGACGACCGGGACGAGAACGACCAACACGAAGGCCCCGTCACTCATGGGCGCCGCCCGGGATCACGTAGGTGCTCTGGGTCCCCAGCGCGGCGACGATCAGGCGGGTTGCGGCGATCTCCTGTCCGAGGACCGCCAGACGGATGTCCGCCGGCGTCGGTGCGGGCACGGAACCCGAACGATGCCCCCAAGGCGCGGCGGCTGGGTTTGAAAGAATGGCCAGCGCGGTGTCGAGCCATTCCAGCAGGCGGTCCAGGACTGTGGTCCCTCCGACGGTGGTGATGTTCTTCAGAGACCAGCGAAGGGTGCGGGAACGCCGCACCTGGGCTGTCACCCGGCGAAGGCGGGATGTCGCATGCGTGTTGGCGCTTTTGAGGAGGGAATTCCGGAGGCCGGCGAGTTCGTGGGCGGCGGGTTCCCACCCGGCCACAGTGAGCAGTCGGGCTGCGTCGTCCAGCAGCACGGCGCATTCCGGTAACTGTTCGCTGTGTCCGGTGCCGAGGAGGCGTTCTGCCCGGGCATCGGCGATGACATCACCGTGCAGGGTGCAGTGCAGGACGAGATCCGCGGGCCACCCCGGCAGCAGGGGACCAAGCGACAGGTGCGTGACATCCATCTCGAGCCCATCCCGGTCCTCGCCGCCCCCGGCGAGGGGAATCCCGGCAGGACCGGACATATCCATGTCCATTCCCATGTCCATGCCCATTCCCATGTCGCCATCGGAGCTCATATCCATTGCCATGTCGGTGTCGGCCATGGAGGAAGACTCACTCGGCGACGTGTCACTGCCGGCTCCAGCGTCATCGGACGTCTCGGTGTGCCCGGTCGGCGTATCGGCGGGAAGTGGGCCGCGGTTGTCATCCAGGCGGAGGCGCCTGGTCCGGGCATCGGCGTGTTGGAGGGTTTCGTCTTGCAGGGCGACACGGATCGTGTGGAAAGCTTCGTCAAGGGACTGCTCGGTGTCTACACGTACCCGGTAGCGGGGAGACGGGATCTGCTCCCAGACCGCGTCAATCAACTCCTGAAGATCCGGGCCGGGTGATCCGCAGATCAGGAGAACATCGGCATCTGCCGGGCCTGTCGCTTCCACCCACCCGAAAGAAGCGATGGCCGCCTGGGCGTTCATCCGCAACAGTCTCCGCCCGGGCGTTTCAACGAGGAACACGTGCACTCGTGTGGTTGCCAGTTGGGCAATGATGCGGGCTACACCCACCGGAGAGCTCCCTCTCGCCAAGCCCAGATGACACCGGCGATGAGGACGGCGAGGAAAACGAACATCTCGACGATCGCCTCTGCCCCTTTTTCAGCGACGATCACCGCCCATGGGTACATGAAAAGCATCTCGACATCGAACGCCAAAAACAGCAGCGTCAACGGGTACCAGCGGGCGTGGAAACGAGAAAGTGCATGTTCTTCAGGCTGCCAGCCGGACTGGAACGGCAGGACCTCCAAGACCTCTTCACCGACCATGACAGCTCGGCCGAACAGGTACAAGCCTCCGATCCCGGCAGCACAGGCTCCAAGGACGATGAACACGCTCAGGTAGGGCGACATGGTGCCTCCTTGGTCGGGACTTCGCATGACGGGCCAGCACTCATTCCGGCACACTCTATCCGCCCCACTAGTTATATACCCTAGGGGGGTACCTGACAAGCGGGATGGCCAGCTGCGCAAAATTCAGGCCCTGGCGCAGTCAGCGGAAAGGTCGACGACGAAAAGTACCGCATCGACATCATGAGGCACAACGGTGTGTGGCCGCTTTCGCGTAGTGGTTTCTGACCAGCCAGCTCAGCTCCGTTGTCAGAGATCGGGTGGCCTTGACTTGCCTTCCATTTCATGGCTTACTTGAAATACCCCTAGGGGGTATGAATGGTGAGGTGTGGTGGTGGTCGGTTACGCGTCTAATAAGGATGCTCTTCTGAAGCGGTTGAGTCGTGCGGAGGGGCAGGTGCGTGGTATTGCCCGGATGGTGGAGGAGGATACGTACTGCATCGATATTCTGACGCAGGTGTCGGCGGCGACGAAGGCGCTCGAGACTGTTGCGTTGTCGCTTCTGGATGATCACCTCAAGCACTGTGTTGCTGAGGCAAGTGCTGAGGGTGGGCCTGTGGCGGAGGAGAAGCTTCGTGAAGCGTCCGCCGCGATCGCCCGTCTTGTCCGTTCCTAGTGATCGCACGTTTGTCGAGAAAGTAGAAGCTGATGTCTGAGTCGAATTTGAATGCCGATCTGGGTCTGACCGACAACAATGGTGGGTGCTCCTGTGGTCATATGGAGCACAATGCCGCACCGGATACTGCGGGTGCGGACGTGGTCCGGGCGCACTATCTGGTTTCGGGGATGACGTGCTCTCACTGTGTTGCCAGTGTGACGGAAGAGCTCAGCGCCGTTCCCGGGGTGGACAGCGTCAGTGTTGCCCTGAACGTGGGTGGAGTATCGACGGTGATGGTTGTGAGCTCCGCCCCGGTTCCGGTTGGTGAGGTTCGTGCCGCGATTGCCGAGGCCGGCTATGAAATGGTCGCAGGCTAGGTATGACCATGACAGATGTGAACCTCGATATCGGGGGTATGACGTGTGCCTCCTGTGCGACGCGGATTGAGCGGAAACTCAATCGCATCGAAGGTGTCACCGCGTCAGTCAATTACGCGACCGAGAAAGCGCGGGTGCAAACGGCCGGCGTCGAGACTGCTGATCTGATTGCAGCAGTCGAGGCCGCCGGGTACACCGCCGCGCTACCTGCCCCGGTTCCCGTGACGGCCCCGGCGGATGGTGAGCCGGTGGATGCCGAGTTGTTGGGTCTTCGGCGGCGGCTGCTTGTCTCTGCGGCGTTGGCTGTGCCGGTCGTGGTGCTGTCGATGGTCCCGGTTCTTCAGTTCACGAACTGGCAGTGGTTTGCTCTGATGCTTGCGGCCCCGGTTGTGGTGTGGGGGGCGTGGCCCTTCCATCGTGCTGCGGTGGTGAACGCCCGGCACGGTGCCGCGACGATGGACACGCTCATCAGTGTCGGCGTGATTGCAGCGTTCGGGTGGTCCTTGTACGCACTGTTCTTCGGTCACGCCGGGGAACCTGGGATGCGGATGAGTTTCCAGGTGACGGGTACGGCCGGGAACGGAACGTCTGAGCTGTATCTGGAGGTCGCATCTGCGGTCACCGTTTTCATCCTCGCCGGTCGGTACATCGAGGCGCGCACGAAGAAACAGTCGGGTGCTGCGTTGAAGGCGCTTCTTGCGTTGGGCGCGAAGGATGCCACACGCGAACGCGCGGGCGTCGAGGAGCTCGTGCCCGTGGGTTCGCTGCTTCCGGGGGACAGGATCGTTGTCCGGCCGGGGGAGAAGATCGCAGCCGACGGGCTGATCGTCGAGGGCAACTCCGCCGTGGACGCGAGCATGCTGACAGGCGAGTCGGTCCCTGTCGAGGTCCATTCGGGCGATCGGGTCGTGGGCGCGACGATCAATGTCGGCGGGCGGCTTTTGGTCGAGGTGACCCGGGTCGGCGCGGACACGGAACTTGCCCGAATGGGCCGGTTGGTGGAAGAGGCGCAGAGCGGCAAAGCCCAGGCGCAGCGCCTCGCCGACCGGGTCTCTGCCGTGTTCGTTCCTGTCGTCATCGCCCTCGCACTCATCGCATTCGCTGGCTGGCTTCTCATCGGCGGGTCGGTGGAGACCGCGTTCGCTGCCGGGGTGGCGACGCTGATCATCGCGTGCCCGTGCGCTCTGGGTCTTGCGACCCCGACTGCGTTGCTGGTCGGCACCGGGCGCGGATCCCAGTTGGGCATCCTCATCCGCGGCCCCCAGGTTCTCGAGCAGACCCGCACGGTCGACACCATCGTGCTCGACAAGACAGGTACCATCACCACCGGGAAAATGACGGTCGCTACTGTCGAGGTGGCCGCCGGGACCTCCCCGGACGAGCTCGTCCGGTATGCGGCTGCCGCAGAGGAAGGCTCCGAGCATCCCATCGGACGCGCGATCGTCGCGCACAGCACGTCGCACCCGTCTGATCGGGCGAGCGTGGAAGCGTTCAAGGGGCATCCCGGGCACGGTGTGCAAGCCATCGTCGATGGCCGCCTCGTCGTCGTCGGCCAGCCGGCCTGGCTCTCCGACTCATGGTCGATCCCGACACCTCCCGAGCTTCTTTCGGTGATCGGGGCGTCCGAGTCTGCTGGCGTGACTGTCATGGCGGTCGGCTGGGACGGGGTGTTCCGCGGGATCATCAGCGTCGGGGACACCGTCAAATCCTCCAGCGCCGACGCTGTCGCAGAGTTTGTGGCACTCGGGCTTCGCCCGGTTCTTCTGACCGGGGACAACGCGGGGGCCGCTCACGCTGTCGCCGTGCAGGTCGGAATCAGTGAGGTCCACGCCAGCACCACCCCGACAGGCAAGCTCGCTCTGATCAGGTCGCTGCAGGAGGCGGGCAGGGTCGTTGCGATGGTCGGTGACGGCGTCAACGATGCTGCCGCGTTGGCTGCTGCTGACCTGGGGATCGCCATGGGTACCGGGACCGACAGTGCGATCGCGGCCAGCGACATCACCATCGTCAGCGGCAACCTGACCGGCGTCGCCGACGCCATCCGCCTGTCCAGGCGCACCCTCGGCACGATCAAGGCGAACCTTTTCTGGGCGTTCGCGTACAACGTCGCAGCGATCCCGATCGCGATGCTCGGTCTCCTGAACCCGTTGTTCGCAGGCGCCGCGATGGCATTCTCGTCGGTGTTCGTCGTCACGAACAGTCTCCGGCTGAGGAGCTTCCGGCCGGCCACCCGGGAACACCGATGACCCCGGCCGCGCGGACCCAGCCGAACACCACACTGGTGAGCCTCGGACGGACCCGCGCCCGAGTGTTGGGGGCGAGCACCCTCGGGCGGACGGTGCTCCTCCTGGCTGTGGTTGGCGCGGTCGTTCTTGGGCTCCTCGCGATGCATACCCTGCAAACCGGGATGGGTAACCACAGCGCCCCCATGCACTCGGCCAGTGCGATGAGTGACACTGTGCACCCGGGCGGTGACATGGTCCACACCACCGACCTGGCGACAGATGCCGACATGGTGGGCGCTTCACATGAGCACGCCACCTCCTCGGAGTGTTCAGGGAGGTGTGACCCGGAGCACACGATGGCCGGCATGATCTGCGTGCTCGCGCTTCTGCTCGCCGGCCTTCTCCTCGCCGCGTTCAGGCCTACGAGCACCTACACCACGGCGCCCGTGAAGCCTGCCCTGCAGCAGCTCGCCGACGTCGAAGCCTCCAGGCCAGGACCTGCCCCACCAGATCTTCACGTTCTCTCCATTTCGAGAACCTGATTGCGTCCGCCCGCACCACGGGTACTTCGCGCACTCAATTTCTCACTTTTTAATGAAATGGATACCAAACAGATGTCAAAGCTTCGAACAACCCTCACCATCACCGCCGCCCTCGCCGCCGCGGTGACGCTCGCCGCCTGCTCGTCTTCCTCCGGGTCGATGAGCGGCATGGACCACGGAAACACCATGATGAGTTCTGCGCCCACCATGACGGCCGGCACCAACAACACCGCCGACGTCACCTTCGTAACCGGCATGATCCCGCACCACACCCAAGCAGTCACCATGGTCGACTCGCTCCTGAAGAAGGACGGCATCGACCCGAAGGTGATCGCCCTGGCGGAACAGATCACATCCGAGCAGGAACCCGAGATCACCACGATGACCGGCTGGCTCACCGCGTGGGGCGTCCCCACCAGCACCGACACCGGAATGTCAGGCATGGATATGGGAACCGGCACCGGAATGATGTCTGAGGAGGACATGTCAGCGCTGGATGCTGCGACTGGGTCTGCGGCATCGAAACTGTTCCTGACCCAAATGATCCAGCACCATGAAGGCGCCATCGGGATGGCCAACACGGAAGCAAGCTCCGGGCAGGACCCTGACGCTCTGGCGCTGGCGAAGAACATCGTCACCAGCCAGACAGCCGAGATCCAGACCATGACCGACCTTCTCGGCACCATCCAGTAACACCACCGTCGGGTGAGCCAGCCGTGACGCGGCCGGCTCACCCGACCTTCCCACTGTTCACGCCGACGGAAAATGGGGCCACTTCGGGTCTGTCAAGATCACCGGCTCATGAAAGAACTGCGCCTGGTGGCTCGTACCGGGTGACCTCGACACCGCAGTTACGGTAGCCGCACCGCGGCGAGCGTCTCGTCGATGGTCTTGTCTTCGAAGACGCGGCGGCCGAGAAGCACCACGGTCGCGGAAGTCCAGCCGTGCAATGTGATGGTGCCGTAGCGCGAGTTCGGCAGCATGAACGACCCGTCGACCACATTGTACTTCTCATACAGCTGACCGGTCGAGGCGTAGTTGCGCTCGATGGTCGACACTATGCGCGATGCGATCTCGCGCGACTCGTCGGCGAAACCGTACCGGTCAAGGCCCCAGCAGGCCATGATGTGCAGCGGTGGCCATCCGGCGGGGTAGGTCCACTGCAGGTCTTCGTAGGGCAATGCGAAGAGCGTGGGGTCGGGCCGCGAGGCCTGAGTGGTTGCAAGGCCGTGTGGTTCGAGAAGCTGCGGAAGAGCATCCGCCATCCTGGCCGCCTGCGAGGAGGTTGCAACGCCCGCCCAGAGGGCCCAATACGAAGTGGCGCCCACTATCGAGACGTGCCGACCGGTCACGAAGTTGTAGTCAAGGTATTGACCGCGCTCTTCGCTCCAGCAGTACTGCTGAATGAGCGCTGCACGCGAGGCCGCCTGTTCGACAAACGACTCGCGGATGCCCGGCGAGAGCCCAAGGCGCCTGGCCATCGCCGCGAGCGTTTCGGCGTACACGACCAAGGCGCAGTTCGTGAGCACAGGAGTGGTCTGGGTGATGTCGCCGTCGAACTGGGTCGTCCAGTCGAGCCCGGTCTCCGCCTCGGCAGACAGACGGGGGTCGAGCGTCGGGTCGCCGAGGTCGCGGTTCGTCACCAGACCGGTGGGCGTCGCGTGGTGCGGCGCGAGCCAGTATTCGGTGTACTCCTGCACCAGCAGTGGGTAAGCACGGGCGAGTAACTCGTCGTCACCGGTCAGCTGCACGTAGCGCCAGATACTGTCGGGAAAGAGCGGAATCTGCGAGCGAGTGGCGAGCGCGACCTCGTTGCCATTCGGCATGTATCCGAAACGTTTCACCATGAAGAGGTAGTTCTCGATGGCGTTGCGAACAAGATCATGGCGGCCATGCACGAGCAGTGCCAGATTGCTGAAGTACGCGTCCCAATTGAACATGGTGGTATACCAGTCGGGTGAGCTCGGGGCTGCTCCTGCCACATATGGAAAGGGCATCGCGATCGATTCGACAGCGGCGCGGCGCGGGTCGTCGGCAGTGACCACGTCGGTCGACCACCAAGCCCGAATGACGTCGTCCAGGGCGTCGAACGAGGCCCTGACTTGATCTGTAGGATTCGATATGACACGTTTCATCATTGACACCTCACCGTTGCAGTGCATATATTGGTTCCAGATGAAACGTATCAAATAATTGTCTGATCCGCGAGAGGCTCGACATGCCTTGGTGCACGTTCATCGATCACCCTCCCGCAATACCCCACACCAAGAGAAGGACGTGACGAAGTGGTCACCAAGAAAGGCGCAGTCGCACGCATTGCCGCGACAGCACTCGTCGTCGGGCTCACCGGCGCAACGCTCTCTGCCTGCAGCTCACCGAGCGGCGGAAGCGACAACTCCGCAGACCCGACAAGCGGCAGCTTGTCGATCGGCATGAACCAGGGGCTCATTCCCCAGTTTCAGACCTATGTCGATGACTACAACAAGACGAACCCTGGCGTGAAGATCACGCTTTCACCCGTTCCTGACAATCAGTCGGACTACATTCAGCAGCTCGTCACCCAGGGCCTCAGTAATACTGTGCCCGACATCGTGTTCAACTACGACACTCTCAACACGACCCTGCAGTCGAACGGTCTGCTTTATGACTTGAAGCCCTGGCTCGACGCCGGCAAAGACGGTCTCTCGGGCAGCAGCTACGTGCCGGCCTTCTTGAACCAGTACAACTCCGACGACGGCAGCCAGATCACCGGCATCCCGGTCAGCGCAGACTCGACGATGCTGTTCTACAACAAGTCGCTCTTCGCGAAGGCCGGCATCACCGATTTGCCCACCTCGTCGTGGACGATGGATGACCTCTACCGAGTCTCGAAGGAGATCACGGCGGCATCCGGCGGCTCGTACTGGGGCATTCGTACCCCGATGGGCGCCGGCGACGCCATCTTCGTGGACTACCCGGCTCTGAAGGCCGGCGGTAGCAGTATCTACAACCCCGACACGAAGAAGTTCGAGTTCGCCGACGCCAAGGGCATCGCGGTGTGGAAGACCCTTCTCGCTCCCTACACCGAAAAATGGGGCTCGCCCTACCCCGATGCTGCGCAAGACGTGAACTACTTCTCTGGCGGACAGGCGGCGATGTCGCTCGACACTCGCCCGGCGATCGCCAAAGATCGCACCACGCTGACCGACGATTGGGATGTCGCGAACCTGCCCACTCTCGATGGCAATCCGACCGTGGGTGGCGGCTCGTACGCCCTCTCGATCAGTGCGAAGTCGAACAACAAAGAGCTGGCGTGGGCGTTCATGGCCTGGTTCTACTCTGCTGACGGCGGCATGGCGGCAGCTGCGCCGAACGGCGTCATTCCGGCAACCACCGAGGGTCTCACCAACGGCACGTGGCTGAAAGACACCAACCCGATTCCCGCCAACCTGATTCCGGCGACGCAGTACGCGGTGACGAACGCAGCACTGCCGCCCGCGATTCCGCAGGCCGCAGCAACTCAGCTGGCTCCCACCCTGAAGCAAGCCGCGCAAGAGGTTGTGCTGGGCGGCAAGAGTGTCGAAGAAGCCTACGGCGCAGCGCAAGACACGCTGAACGCGCTGCTGCAGTAGTTCTCGCCACGTCACCGATAGATCACAGGAGGTAGAGGGGAATGTCGGCCGATGCCGGTTGGCATTCCCCTCGCTCGTCATGAAAACCCGTACCCGCTATTCGAAGCTGGATGCCCTCACGGCCTGGTCGTTTCTGACCCCCGCGCTGGTGCTCTTCATTCTCTTCATTGTGATTCCGACGGTCGCCGGAATCGTGCTGAGCTTTTTCAGCTGGAACTTCTTCAACGAACCGAAGTTCGTCGGCCTGAACAACTTCGCAAAGTTGTTCGACGATCCGTCCGCCTGGAGCTCGCTCGGCGTCACGATGGAATTCATTGTTCTCGGGGTCGTTCCCACCACGATCATCGGCTTCATGCTGGCCGTGCTGATCAGCGCGAACATGCCCGCGGTCGGCGTCATCCGCGTTCTCTACTTCATACCGGTCGTTCTGTCGGTTGCGGTGTCTGGCGTGTTGTGGGTCTTTCTCTACGACCCCCGCCAAGGCCCCATCGCCGCCGCGTTCAGAGCCTTCGGCATTCAGATACCGAACCTGTTGCAGACTCAATCGACAGCCGTGCCGGCCCTTGTGGTGATGATGGTGTGGCTCGCGTTGCCCATCGTCATCATCTTGTATTTGGCCGCCTTGCAACGCGTGCCAGACGACATCTACGCCGCCGCCGCCCTCGACGGCGCCGGCGCCTGGCGCACCCTCTGGTCGATGACCTGGCCGAACGTGTTGCCCACCACACTCATCGTGGCAGTGCTGCAGGTCATCAACTTCGCGTCGAGTTCACTCGACGTGTCACTCATCATGACGAACGGCGGGCCATTGAACGCGAGTCGTTCGCTCGGCCTCTACTCGTATCAAGAGGCCTTCACCCATCAAGACGTCGGGTACGCCAGTGTTCTTTCTGTTCTGCAACTCGTGGTCATCGTCGCCATCGTCGTTGTCGGCCGCGTCGTCACCTCGAGGAGCAGCAAATGAAACCCGGAAAGATTCGTCTCGGGCGCTACACCACGATCGTCATCTTCGGTCTGATCATCGCGCTGCCCCTGCTGTACCTGCTCTCCGGCTCGTTGATGAGCTACAAAGACATTGTTCAGTACCCGCCCCGCTTGCTGCCTTCCAGCCCGCAGTGGGACAACTTCGTGCAGGCCTTCAACTACCTCACCCCGCAGACGATCGGCAATTCGTTCGTGTTCGTGGGTGGCGTTCTGCTGATTCAGCTGGCAATCTGCCTGCCGGCGGGATTCGCGCTCTCGAAAATTCCGTTCCGGTGGACCACGATCATCTTCGCTCTGTTCCTGATTCCGCTGTTCATGCCCACGAACCTGATTCTGATTCCCACTTACATCGTCACGTTCAAGCTCGGGTTGATCGGCACGTTCTTCGGCATGATTCTGCCGGTGGCCGGCCAGGCATCCATCGGCGTACTGCTCTTTCGGCAATTCTTTGCCAGTCTGCCCGACGGGCTCATCGAGGCGGCCCGAATCGATGGCGCCAACTGGTGGCAGGTGTTCACCCAGATTGCACTGCCGTTGGCCCGGCCGATCATCGCGGCATATTCGGTCATCACCTTCTTGACGGCGTGGAATCTCTACATCTGGCCGCTGTTGTCGGGCCCTGGCACGGCGACCCGGGTTCTGACGGTGGCTCTCGCTCCGCTGGCGGGCGGAAAGTTCTCGTCTATCTCGCCATCGATCAGTTTCGCCGCGGCCGTCATCAGCATGCTGCCGGTGCTCATCGTGTTCATCGTGTTCCAGAAATGGTTCACCAAGGGCGTCGCCGGCTCGGGACTCGAGTAGCCGACCGTGAAAACTTCACTCCAGCGCTCTAGCGCGGAGGGTGACCCGCTCTACCGGGCAACGGTAGACGGCGCCCTTCGCTTCGAGCAACTTCAGCCAACCCTGCAGACTCCGTTCGGCGACCCGGTGACGGTTGTCGGAACGGCGCGTCCGCGGTTGTCATGGCGCTACGCTTCGGCTCAGCCCGGGTGGGAGCAACGTGGGATCGAGGTGCAACTCACTCGTGCCGATGGGTCGATCACGAGCATCCATCTCGCCGGCGAGGATCAGGCTCTGGTGGCCTGGCCCTTCGACGCGTTGAACTCGCGAGCGCGGGTGGCGGTGCGGATACGCGCCTGCGCTGATACCGCGACGGCCCCCGAATCGGAATGGAGCACGCCGGCCTACGTCGAGGCTGCTCTGCTCGAAGCAGGCGACTGGAACGCCCAGTGGATCACCCCCTCCGCCGGCGCGGAAAGTACCGACCCCGCACCCGTGCTCGGTACGAGAATCGACGTCGGCGAAGGACTGGTGGATGCCCGGCTGCGCATCACCGCCCTGGGAATCGTCGTGGCGCGAATCAACGGCGCCCTCGTCAGCACTGACCATTTCGCTCCCGGCTGGTCTTCGTACGACCACCGCCTGCGGTATCAGAGCTACGACGTGACGGCACTGCTGCACGCCGGCGAGAACGACTTCCAAGCGCTGCTCGGCAACGGCTGGTACCGCGGGCGCATCGCTTCGTTCAGCCTGCACCGCGGGCATCCCTACGGCGAGCGGTTGGCCTTACTGGCACAGCTCGAACTGACCTTCGCCGACGGCAGTCGCCAGATCATCGGCAGCGATAGCAGCTGGAGAGCCGGCAGCTCGGGTGTGCTGGTCAACGACTTCTACGACGGCCAGACCACTGACCTGCGGGTGCCGCTCTGCCGGCGGCCCACCGGGGCAGTCGAAACGCTGCCGCCCCTCGACGTCGACTTGGTCGCGCCGGTTGCGCCCCCGGTCCGCGAGACGCAGCGTGTCGCCGCCGTGTCGACGACCCGAACCGCTGACGGCCGACTTCTGATCGACTTCGGTCAGAACGTGGTGGGCTGGGTACGGATGCGCGTGCGCGGTGAGGCCGGCCAACGCATTGTGGTTCGGCACGCGGAGGTGCTCGAGAAAGACGAGCTCTCGCTCCGGCCACTGCGCTCGGCGAAGGTGACCGACACATACATTCTGTCGGGTGCTGATGGCACGGGCGACGGGGATCGCGCTGGCGAACTCCTTGAGCCGAACCTGGTCTTCCACGGCTTCCGCTACGTCGACATCACGGGACTCGGCGCCGACTCGCAGAACGACGGCGTACAGAGCGACGACCCGCAAACGACGCGTTCCGCCCTGCTCAGCATCGAAGCCGTCGTTCTCGGCAGCGCCCTCGAGCGCACCGGGTGGTTCGCGAGCTCGAACCCCGACCTCAACCAACTCCACCAGAACGTGGTGTGGGGCATGCGTGGCAACTTTCTCGACGTGCCAACCGATTGCCCGCAGCGCGATGAACGGCTCGGCTGGACGGGCGACATCCAGGTCTTCGCGCCGACTGCCACCGACCTGTTCGACGTCTCCGGCTTCTTGAGTTCGTGGCTGGCCGATCTGGCCGCCGATCAGCTGCCCGACGGCACCGTCTCGGCCGTCGTGCCGCGAGTCTTTCTCGAAGAGAAGCCACTGGCCGGCTGGGGCGACGCATCGATCATCGTTCCGTGGGCACTCTACGAGGCGTACGGCGATCGAGGTGTTCTCGAACGCCAGTATTCGAGCATGACCCGCTGGCATGCGCGAGTCACCACGGCGGCTTCTGCCGACCATCTCTGGGTTGGCGGAGATCAGCTGGGCGACTGGCTCGATCCGCTGGCGCCACCGGATGCTCCAGCCGAAGCCCAGGCGGATCCCGATGTTGTGGCGACCGCGTACTACGCAAGATCGACCGACCTCCTGGCGCGAGCGGCGGCAGTGCTCGGCCGGCACGCTGAAGCCGAACAGTACGCGAGCCTGGCCATGAGCATCCGCGCCGCCTTCAATCGGGAATTCGTCTCGCCCCACGGAATCGTGCGAAGCGACTGCCAGACCGTTTATGCGCTCGCCATCCGGTGGAAGCTCATCGCCGACCCGAACGTTCTCGCCCTCGCCGGCCGACGCATGCGCGAGCTGGTCGACGAGCGCAATTACACTGTCGCAACGGGGTTCTTGGGAACCCCTGCGATTCTCGATGCGCTGACTGACGCCGGGCAGCTCGACGCTGCCTACGCCATGGTTCAGGGGCACGAGCATCCGTCGTGGCTGTATTCGGTCGATCTGGGGGCCACTACCATCTGGGAGCGTTGGGACAGCATTCTGCCCGACGGCTCGGTGAATCCGGGCGAGATGACCTCGTTCAATCACTACGCGTTCGGGGCAGTGGCCGACTGGATGCACCGGGTGATCGGCGGACTCACCGCCACGTCACCCGGCTACCGTGAGGTGACCATCGCTCCGCGCGTCGGGGGCGATCTCACCTCGGCGAGCGTCTCTCACCTGTCGCCGTACGGGCTGATCGCGGCCGACTGGACACTCAACGGGGGCGTCTTCGGGCTCGCGGTCACGGTTCCCGTGGGAGTGCGGGCGCTCGTGGTGCTGCCCTCTGGCGAGAGCCACTACGTTCTGCACGGCGAGCACGTGTTCACGACCGAAGTTGAACTTCGCGCCTAGTGAATCGCGTGCCCGAGCGGAATCCGACGGGCGAAGTACGACGCCGATGCGGTAATGACCGCGCCGAGTCCCAGAGCGATGGCCATCTGTCCGGCCAGAGCCGCTGGGTTCACGTCGGCCAGGCTCGTCTCGCCGCCACCGATCGCCGCCGCCGCGATTCCCGTGATCAGCGCGAGGCCCACAGACGAGCCCACCTGGCCCGAGGTGGTGATGAGTCCGCCGGCCAGGCCTGCGCGATGCGGCGGCAACGAACGAGTGGATGCAGCGGTCAACACCACGACGGCCGTGCTCGCCCCCACCGCCTCGAGCACGATGAGCGGAACCATCACGTAGAACGGAGGCTGGAAGAGCGCGACGATCGCCAGGAGTGCCAGCGCGCTGCCCGCCAGCAGCGGCGCCGCGATGCGAACGTTCGTTTCACCGAGCCGCGAAATGACGCGTGGTACGAGTTTGCTCGTGACGGCCCCCGCCACCGCAGAAGGCAACAACCACAATGCGGTCTGCACCGGCGTGAGACCGGTGACGACCTGTGCGTAGAGCGAGGTGTAGAAGCCCATCACCGAAAGTCCAGCGATCAACATCAGGGCGGCCCCGTTCGTGATTCCCACCCGCTTCGTGAACACGATGTTGAGGGGCAGAATGGGATGCTTGCTACGCCGTTCCACCAGAACGAAGACTCCGAGCGACAGCAGTGCGACCACCGCGCCCGTCAGCCGAATCTGAATTTCGACCGAACTCGTCACCGCGAGGGTGACGCAGCTGATTCCCACCAGAAAGAGAAACGAACCTGGAATGTCGAAGTGCGCGCGGCGCAGACGTTCTTCGCTCACATGCCGTCGACGACCGATATTGCGGGTCATCAGGAGAAGCGCCGGGGCGATCGCCACGTTGATCAGCAGGGTCCAGCGCCAGTCGAGCACCTGGGTCAGGGTGCCGCCCACCAGTGCTCCGACCGTGCCGCCGACCGTGGCGGTCACCGACCAGGTGGCGATGGCACGCTCGCGGTCGGGGCCGGGTGAGGTCGAGTCGGTGAGCAGAGCGAGGCCGGCCGGCGAAAGCAGTGCGGCACCGAAGCCTTGCATTACCCGAAAGAACATCAGCCAGCCGAACGTCGGTGACAGCCCGGCGCCGAGGCTGGCGAGGGCGAACAGCCCCAACCCGAACCGCAGACACGGCACCGCACCGAACAGATCGGCGATGCGACCGCCCAGCAGCAGACTCCCTGCGACGGCCAGCGCATAGGCGTTCGCCACCCACGGCAGACTTGCTACGGGCACGTTCAGGTCGGCCGAGAGGGAGGGCAGCGCGATGCTCAGCACTGCGCCGTCGAGCACCACGATCAGCTGCGTGACCGAGGCGACGGCGACAGCGCGGCCGGAATGGGGCACCGTCATCGAATGCCGCTGCTGCCTGCACTGACGAACGACGCGAACGAGTATGAGGTAGAGGTGACCGCGCTGAAACGGGCCGCGCCACCGGCCTCAGCGCCGCTGACAGCGAGCAGGGCGAAACGAACCCCCACGAAGGTCTCGGCGGTTTCAGCCGACAGCAGGCGGGCGATACCGCTCCCCAGGTCCGTCCAGTCGCCCGGAGCACCTTCAGCGTCGTGGCTGCATAGCGAAAACGCGTAGTTCGTGGCCGAGGCGGTGATCCGCAGCGTGATCGATCCGGTCGGAGCGATATCGACGACGGTTTCGCTCGACAGGTCGTCGACCACGCGGGCGAAGCGCGCCTGTCGTGAACCGTCTGCGGAAGCCGAGATGAGCAGCGAAAAGTAGTGATTCTCGTCCGCGTAGGCCGCGACGCCGGCTGCGGCCCGCGCATCCGGAGCCTCGAAAAGAGTGGCTTCGAAGACCGCAGCATCTTCGCGCTGCGGAAGAAAGACGGCGCCGAGTGCCGACGTAGCACCGTCACCCGCGAGGTCGACCCCGAACGGCAGGCTCACGCTGTTGATCGTCTGCGAACGAAAGGCCGCCACCGGAGCTCCCGTACCGGCGGGAGCTACTTCGGGCCCACGTGCGGCGGTGCCATCGACCACAGTCTCATCAACGCCCGTCTGTTCGCTGAAGCCGTCGGCCGTGAGCCCAATCGGCATGACGCCGACGGTGTTCCAGCCAGCGCGCCAGAACGCGTGCGCAGCCCGAGAGATACCGCCGCCCGAGTTCGATTCTCTTGCTGTTCTCGCCGCGGCGCTGGGCAGGGCGCGGCCCGGCCTCACCACGAGTTCGGTGGTTCCAGCGTTGCCGATCACCGGCCATCCATCGACCCATTCGACCGGCAGCAGAAACGTTTCTCTGCCGAGATTATGATGCGACACGAAACCGCCGTGTGCGAGATGCCGGGTGCCGAGCGCGACGGCCCACCACGATCCATCGGGGGCGTCGACGAGCTCGGCGTGGCCGAGGGACTGAATCGGATGCCCGACCCGATTGCGATGCGTCAGGACAGGGTTGTGCGGTGCCGACTCGAACGGCCCCCATGGCGAACGGCTTCGGGCGCACGACTGCAGGTGCCCTTTCCAGCTGCCACCCTCCGCGCTGAAGAGGTAGTACCACTCGCCGATGCGGTAGAGGTGCGGACCCTCGATGTCGTTGGTGACGAATCCGCCATAGTCGGGCGTCAGTTCGCGTAGCTCGCCGAGCGCGCCCGTCGTAATGTCGATCTCGGCCTGAACGACGGGGCCCAGCTTGCCGTCGGCACGAGGCGCCAGCGTGCGGCGGGTGTAGTACCAGACGCCATCGTCGTAGAGCAGCGAAGGGTCGAAGGCGTCGGTGTCGATCCAGACGGCGTCAGACCATTCACCCGCCGGATTGGTGGTACTGATGAGGAAATTGCCCTGGTCATCGGCGACGTTCGTGCAGATGAGGTAGAACGTGCCTTCGGCGTAACGCAGCGTGGGGGCAAAAAGCATGAGTCCTCCCGGCTGGCCGTCGCGGCGGTACTGGCTCGGCCGAGTGATGGCGCCGCCGATGATGCGCCAGTTCGCGAGGTCTGTGGAATGCCGAAGGGTCACTCCGGGTAAGAAGTTGAAGGTCGAGGTGGCGAGGTAGAAGTCGTTGCCAACGCGGATCAGCGACGGGTCGGGCGCGGTGCCTTTGACAACGGGGTTCTCGTACGCGGTTTCAGACACGGGTTTCCTTCTGTACTTTGAGAGGTGAATGGGTGGAATCGTCGCCCGAGCGCCAGCCGCTGAAATGCGCCGCGGACGAAATGGATGCTCGCTCCCCGTTCGTGCGAGATATTCCGTTTTCGGCATACATACCGATGACGGTGCCGGTGAACCCGGCGGCGACCTCGGTGGAAAGGTAGCGGCTGTCGAGGGAGGCGAGGGTGCGCCACTCGCCACGTGCGGATTCGCGGAAGGCGAATTCGTACAAGCCGCTTCCCTCGAGCGGGTTGGTGCTGCGATTCGGCACCGCGCGAATCCTGAGCTGTACCGAGGGTGCGGCAGTGGGTGCGCTGCCCACCTGCTGCGAGAGGTCACCGATCCGCGCGATCACCTCGACGTAGCGGGTGCCGCCGCGCGCGACGAGTAAGATGTGGTAATGGTGACGCTCATCGCGCCGCGCAGCGAGTCCGGCTGCGGCCGGCGCAATGAGATCCGCCGTCACAGCGCGGCCGGCCTCGGCTTCCACAGCCGATCCGCCGAGCTCAAGCGCGAGGCCACCAAGCCGCACCTCGACCTGGGCGAAGAACCCGTGGGTGCTCTGCCGCCGCCCTACGAAGGCCGGCGTTTCGGGGTCGTCGAGCGTCGATGCCGTTGGGGTCAGCACGAGCTCGCCGTCGCCGACCCGCGCGAAGGGGGGTTCGGCGGTACGGATGAAGAGCCATCCGGGGTCGAGGGTGTCTGCTACGAAGTCGTCGGCGAACGCGGCCGAGACCGGGTTGCCCGAGAAGCCCGTCGTGAGCGGCACACGTTTGTCAGTGCCGAAGACGGGCCACTGGTCATCCGGCTCGCCTTGCCACGAGACCGGCACCAGAAACGTCTCGCGCCCGAGCAGCTGGTAGCCGTGGCCGCCAAGAGGCCTGCTGCCGAGAACGACGGCCCACCATTCGCCCGCAGAGGTCTCGACGAGATCGGCGTGACCCACCGCCTGAATGGGTGACGACAGGCCGCGATGGGTGAGCACGGGATTGCCGGGATGCGCTTCGTACGGGCCTTCGAGCGCGGCGGAGCGGGCGACAGTCACCGCATGGCCGGCACTCGTGCCTCCCTCGGCGATCACCAGATACCAGAAGTCACCGACGCGGTAGAGGTGCGGACCTTCGGGGGCGTTGCCGCCGGTGCCGACCCAGAGTTCGATCTCGTCGCTCAACGCCGTACCGGTGCTGAGGTCGACGAAGAAGCCGCGGATGCTGGTTCCTGTTGAATAGTGGAAGAAGGCTCGGTCGCCGGCGGCGGAACCATGACTCGACACGAACACCAGCGACGGGTCCCAGCCAGATCCCGCGATCCACACCGGGTCGCTCCACGGCCCCGCGGCATCCTCCGCCGTCATCAGGAAGTGGCCCGAGCCCACCAGAGTGCTCGTGAGGTAGAACGTGCCGTCGTGGTGGCGCAACGCTGGCGCGAACAGCCCGAGTGAGGAAGGGGCGGTGGTCAGGTCGAGCTGACTGTCGCGGGTGACCACGTTGCCGAGCTGGCGCCAGCTCACCAGGTCGGTGCTGGTGTAGATGGGCAGGCCAGGTAGGTATTCGTTGGTGCTGGTGACGAGAAAGTAGTCGTCACCGACCCGGCAGATCGAGGGATCGGCATGCATACCCGCGAGAACCGGATTCGGCACGTCGGCGACGCGAGGGCGCGTACCTGCGTCGTCTGCGCGAGCGGCTTCGGTTGCGGTCGCGGTTACGGCGACGGTGGCGACCCCGGCTCGCGACGGGCCAACGCTCGCCACAGCGCGATCAGAACGTTCGAGGCGCACTCGTCCACCCCACCCGCCCGACGCGAAATCCGAACTCGTGCGGCCCGTCGCCCTCGGGTAGGGGCAGCCAGGGTCCGCGCCCGGTATCGTGAACGTCGCTCCAGCGGATTCCGACCGCCACTTCGACGACCGCATTGCGTCCGGGCCAGTCGGCAATCTCGAGGGCCACGCGGTTCCACGCGATGGGCAGCGGTCGAGCGCTGGCAATGCGAACTGAGCCGTCGGCCGAGGTGAGCCGCAGCAGAGGCCGCACTCGGCGCCCCACCAGCCCCGGGCCGTCGACGTCGAAGCTGGCGAACGCGAAGGTGGCATCGCTGAGGTCGAAGGTGCGGCCGCTGGCATCGAGCACCAGCCACTCATCGACCTCGGGCCTGAAATCGGCGAGCTGCACGTCGAGCGTGGGGGCAGGGAGCGGCTGGTGGTACACGGGAGTGCAGATGATGTCGTGCTCATCGATACGCACCACCGCGTTGGGCGCCTCCGGCAGCCACGTGCTGGTGACCCCGTCAGACAACCAGGTCTCGCCCGCATCGGTTCGGCGGGGCGGCTGTGCAACGGGTTCGTGACGCTCGGGCAGCACGACGGCCGCTTCGAGAGTGTGGATGCCCGGCCCGAACACGTGCGTCCGTTCGCCGCTTCGCGTGTCGACGCCATCGACCCGTACCGTGCCCGGAGTCACCGCGACCGCACCCGGCATCACGACCTCGGCGACGGCACCGACCGGAACGGTGACCGCGATCGAGTACACCCCGGCCTCGTAAGCCCACTTCGCCAGAATCGCTCCGCGCGGGGTCAATCGCTCGAATGACATCGCATTGACCAGCCCCACGAGGCGGGGATCAATCGTGAAGCGGCGAAATCCCGGCTCCGTCGGGCGCAACCCGGCGACGTACCGCCAGGCCCACGCCGCATACGGTGCGCCGAGACCGATGTGGTCGAGTGACGCAACGCCCACGTTCTCGTTGTCGATCCACCAGGTCTCCCAGAAGGTGCCGGGGCCATCGACGAGCATCGAACCGAGGCCCGGCTGCTGTCGCTGGCGGAGTGCCGCGAGCAGCGCGGTGCCGCCGTCTGCTCGCGCCAGGGCTTCGACGACGGCTTTCGTGCCGGGAAATCCGCTCGAGAGTCGGTCGCCGCTCGCCTCCACTGCGAGGCGTAAACGGTCTCCCAAGAAATCGTGGTCGGCCGCATCGGCCAGACCCGTGACAAGCGCAACGGCATTCGATCCCTGCGAATCGTTACCCCAGACGCGCTCGACATCATCACGAAGGTGGTGCCGAGCGCCGGCCACAACGGTCTCGGCCTGCTGCCGCCTGCGCACAGCTTGGTCTGGCGCCCCGGTAGCTTCTTCGAGATCGGCCAGCTGCCTGAGTGACGTCAGCACGGCACCGGTCTGCAGCAGAACCGGTGGGGTCTGCTCGAACGCGAGCCAATCGGCACCGTAACTGATGTCGGATTTCGTAACGATGCCATCGTCCAGCGCATCGACCTGCCAGTCGGCCCAGCGCCGGATTGTGGGCAGAAGCTCGTAGATGATGGAAAGATCGCCGGTGGCCCACCACAGCTGCCAGGGAATCTCGGTCATCGCCGACCCCCAGACCGGGTCGGCGGGCTGAATCCCTTCCGGCCCGAGCAGGTTTGGCGAAACACCGAGAATGCCGCCGTCGGTCTGGGCATCGAGCGCCACGTCGGCCAGCCAGTTGCGGTAGACGCCCACGAGGTCCAGGTGGGCGAGTCCGGCTTCGGCCGAAATCGAGGCGTCGCCCGTCCACCCGCCCTGTTCACGGGTGGGGCAGTCCGACGGAAATCCCGGGGTATTGTTGTACTGCGTTCGCACCGCCATCTCGACCATGCGGTTGAGTTCCGGTGAATCTGAGGACAGCGTGCCGCTCTTCTCGGCGGCGGAGTGAAGCACGCCTGCCGTGAGTGTCGCGGTGACGTGGGGCGCGATGTTGCGCACCTCGACAAAGCGAAAACCGAACGACGCGAACCACGGTGAAGCGGTTTCATCGCCTCCCGCTGCGGTGTATGCGAAAACCTGACGTTCACGGTTTCGATCGCTCGGCAGCCGGATGTTCGTGGTGTCGACCCGCCCGTTCGCATTGAGTTTCTCGCCGTGCACCACCTCGAGCCGCACGCCAGGGGTCATGCCGTGCAACTCGAGGCAGACCCGGGCGGAGACGTTCTCGTCGAGTTCGTAGACTCGAACATCCTCGGCCGGCGTTCCGATCTGGGTCGCCGACAAGCGGCGGACCACGCGGACGGGCGGCCCTGCGTCGGGCACGATGACGGCGGACTGCGCTGAGCGGTCTGACACAGGGGTGCTCGCGGCGGGAGCACCGGTGTCGGGTCGGGAGGCCGGCATGGAGACGGTGACGTCGGTTTCGGTTTCGGTCTCGGCGCCCGATTCGGCAGACCACACCGCGACGGCGTCGGCATGGCGCCCCGCATCACCGACGGGCTGGCCGCCGGGCGATGCCCAGGCATCGGCGATGCGCGCGTCGTGCTCCTCGAGGTAGAACGGGTCGTCGGCGACGAGGGAGGTGTGCGAGACCCTCCAGCCCGGCGACGTTCCGACGCTCTGCACTGACGCGTCGGAGTATTCGATGCGCAGCTCGGCGATGACGCGGGGCTGGTCGAGCACGAGACGGTAGTGTCCCAGCACGGCCGCCACCGCGAAGCGGTGCATGCCACCGCCCGCGGCAAGGAGGTGAGTCACGTCGTAACTGCGTGAAATGGAACGTTTCAGCGACGAATCAGTCGGGTCGTTGGCCTCAGGATTCACCGGGCTTCCATCGACGTAGGGGCGAAGCTTGCCGGCTCCGGCGAAGTGCACAGTCGCACGCGCGACCGTGCGGCCATCGGCACTCGCATCGACCTCGAAATCAATGAATGCAGCATCTGTCGATGCGAACGTGATCCACGATGCATTCCAGTCGGCCGGAGTGAGCGGGCCGACAACGATCGCGGCCGACTGCGACCACGGCGAAACGATGCCGCGCTCGTCGGTGACGCGCACGGCCCACGAGAGCTGCGAGTGCGCAGCAATCGCGTCGCCTCCCCAGACAATTCCGCGATTCTCGCCCGACTCGACGAGTCCCGACGACCAAACGACGCCTCGGCGATCGCTCGTCTTTGTGGCCACGATCTCGTAGGCGACCTGCTGCTGGCCCCTTCGCGCCAGCGGCACGATCCAGGAGAGTCGGGGTGTTACCGAGGTGGCAACGGGAAGTGCGACTCCCGATGCGTTGTCGTCGGCGAGTCGATCATCCACCATCAGGCGAACGGGTGCCGCAGCATGATCGGCTGAACGGTTGTGCTGCATTGCAGAGCCTCTCCAGATGCCAAATGAAACCTTTCAGCTCCAGGCTCATATTTTAGTCACACTTCACTTCGAGGCGAAAGTTCTCGGTAGAATCTTCTGAAACGTATCAGTGCTCCCTGGCGTGGCAGGCCGAGATATGGCACGGTTACTGGCATGCCGATGTTGAGTGAACACGATGAACAGCCCGTGTGTGCAGACGGCAGGAAACGAGTGGTGAGCAGATGAAGCCCAATGTTGGCATTCGTGAGGTTGCTGAACACGCGGGGGTGTCAGTCGGCACGGTTTCGAACGTGCTGAACCACCCGAAGAACGTCACTCCGGCAAACCTGGCCAAGGTGCAGCAGTCGATGATCGAGCTGGGATTTGTGCGGAATGATCTCGCGCGTCAATTGCGAATGGGGGCCGGCAGCACGATTGGCCTCGTCGTGCTGAACATCTCGAACCCCTTCTTCGCGGACCTCGCTCACGCACTCGAGGCCGAGGCTGAGGTCAACGGTCACACGGTCATTCTGGGTTCGAGCGATCAGGACGCCGAGCGCGAAGATCGTTACATCGATCTGTTCGAGGAGCAGCGGGTGCGCGGCATGCTGATCGCACCGCTGCACGGCGTCACCCCTCGGTTGTCTCGCCTGCGGTCACGCGGAACGCCAGTGATCTTGTTCGACAGCTCGGCCGACCCTGAACACTTCTGTTCGGTTACCCTTGACGGGACTGCCGGCGGGTACATGGCCACCAATCACCTGATCGACACCGGCCGGCGCAAAATCCTCTTCGCCGGCGGCCCGTTTTCGCAGGTGGGCGAGCGTCTCACCGGCGCGAGCAAGGCCGCACGCGAGCACGACGGGGTGACGCTTTCGCTGATGGAGACGAACGACCTGACCGTGGCCGAAGGGCGAGAGGTGGGCAACAAGATTCTGGCGATGCCGACCACTTCTCGGCCAGACGCCATTTTCGCGGCGAACGACCTTCTCGCTGTGGGCATTCTGCAGTCGCTGATTCTCGCCTCCGATCTCTCGGTGCCCGACGACATTGCCCTGATCGGCTACGACGACATCGACTTTGCCGCCTCCACCATGGTGCCTCTTTCCACCATCCGTCAGCCCCGCGAGCTGATCGCCCGAGAGGCGCTGCGTCTCTTGCATGAAGAGTCCGATGCCGGCTCGGGGCACGTTCACGGCCGGCACCTCTTCACTCCCGAGCTCGTGGTGCGCGAGAGTACGCGCCCCGCAGAGCGGGCAGATGCCTGACGTCTACCCGGCCGACCGCGCCCCGCTCTTCACCAGCACCAGGGCACAGGATGCCCGGCTCGCCGCCTCGTTCGACCGCCTCGCGCAGCCCGACTATGCCCCGGCGGCAGTCATCGCCGAGACCGTCGACGACCCGTGGCCGGGGGATCTCGCGGGTCGCCTTCTGCTCTCGCTCTCGCGTTTCGCGCGCGCCGGCTGGCCCGCCCTCCCGCATGCGGCCGAGTTGTTCGAGGCCATGCTCCAAGCGGTTGAGGGGCACGGGTATTTCGGCCCACCGTTGGGCGACGTGGTCGACGAACAGCAGGTTGCCTGCCACGGGTGGGTGGTGTCGGGAATGCTGCAGTACTCGGCCGTGAGTGGGGATGCTCGGGCATCCGTCGCCGCGTTTCGAATCGTCGATACGCTGCTGTTGCCTGCGCTCGCCCGGCTCGAGTCGTACCCGTTCGACCGAGACACCTCGGCCGTGGTGGGGGAGGCGTCAGGGAGCGCCGACGTGATCGCGAACGGCTGGCAGCTTTCGACCGACATTTGGTGCCTGTTTCTTTCGCTGAATGGCTTGGTGCCCAGCTACCTCGAGTCGGGCCGCACCGAAATCGCGGCAGCGATCGTTTCACTTCGCCGGGTGCTCGACCGCGTCGATGTCGTGGGCAAGCGGGCGCAGCTGCACGCGACGCTGGCCGCCGCGCGCTGTCTCGCCGACTTCGCTGAAGCCGGGCTCGCTGGTGCAGATGATTCCGGCGTCGGCGCGGACCAGTTTCTCGCCGCGCAGACCACCGCACTGCGGCTCTACGACTCCTACGCCGCCCACGGCCGCACCCTCAACTACGCCACATTCAATTGGTTCGGTCGCCCCGACTCGTGGACCGAGCCCTGCGCCATTGTCGACTCCCTCGCGCTTGCCTACACGCTCTGGCGCCTCACACGTGACGATCGCTACCTCGCTGACGCGCACCGAGTCGAGTACAACGCGCTCGACACCGCCGAGCGCCCGAACGGCAGCTTCGGACTCGACTCCGTGCTGACGCCCGACCACCCCGAGCTGCATGCTCTCCACCCCGATGCACGCTGGTGCTGCACCATGCGTGGCGCGCTCGGACTCCTTGAGGCGCGCGAGAACTCGGTCGCTTACGTGGCGCTGTCGGGCGGTGGCGCAGAGTTCGAATTGGTCGGCTTCCACTCCGGCACGATCAGAGCGGGAGGGTGGACGTTCCGAGAAACCACTGTCTACCCGGCCGTCGGCCAGGTGAGCTTCGAGGTGGTTCGCGCGCCGGTGGCCGGCGCGCCGCTGACGCTCACGCTGCAGTTCCCAGAGGGCGGAAGGATTACGGTGGTTCTTCCCGCGCGACCGGGAGCCCTGGTGGAGGCAGTCATTCCGCAGGCAGTCGCGCGAGAGGCGGTGGGCGGTGGCCTCGTGAGTGTGTTTCGCGGGCCGGTGCTGCAGAGCATCCATTCGGCGACACCGCGACCGCCCGGCGAACTCGACCCGAACGTAAAGCTTGACATACCCCCGAAGGGGGGGCAAACTGAGCCTGCCTGAAATTGAAACGTATCATCTGAAACGTATCACCCACCGTGATCGGGCAGAGGGAGCATAACGAATGACGAAGTTCGACGACCCTTCAGAGAAGAAGGAAGCGCAGTCTTCAGTGAAGAAGAGTGCAGAGTTCACCACGCCCAGACGTTCGTTTCTGATGGGCTCGGCTGCTGCTGCAGCCGGGGCGGCAGCATTCGCGGTCTCAGGAACGACGCCCGCGTTCGCCGGCGGCCAGCCCGCGCCGCAGCCCGGACCCCAACCCGATTTCCGCAGCCCGAGCAGTCTGGGTGCGGCAGCCCGACATCGCGGATCATCGGCGAGCGCCAACCGTAAAGCGACCCAGATCGGCATCGGGTACGAGACGTGGTTCGACGCGGTGGGCTGGCCCCGCCCCGAGGCTGAGCCGGTGCTCGGTCACTACAGTTCGCTCGACGAAGGCGTGATTCGCCAGCACGCCGCCTGGATTACCTACGCCGGAATAGACCACATCATCGCTGACTGGTCGAACAACCTCGGCGGCAACTGGACCAGCGGAACCGCCGCCAAGATCATCGCCGGCACTGACAAGGTCTTCGAGGTGTATTCGAAGATGCCGGCCAACGCTCGCCCGCAGATCGCGATTCTGCTCGGCGTCGACAACGGGCAGGCCGGCACCGCGAACTTCAACGCGCAGATCGACCAGATCAAGACCAAGTACCTGGCCAATAAGGCGTACAACTCGCTGTTGGTTCAGCACGATGGCAAACCGCTGCTCACCATCTACACCGGTGCTCGCACCACCGTGCCGCCCACCTGGAGCGACCCCGCGTTCACGGTTCGCTGGATGGGCGCGTTTCGCGAGATCGTGCTGAACCCGGGCGGCCAATGGAGCTGGGTCGACCGTGTGGCGTATGCCAACGGAGCCGAAACCGCCATCTCTGCCTTCGACTCGGCCGCCTTCTCGGGCTGGAGCGCTGACGCGCCCTGGTCGGTTCAGAAGGTCACCACTCAGCCGGCCTTCAACGTGTCGCTCGACGAGGTGATCGCCACATCGCAGCCCGTCGGCAACGCCGATCAGAAGACCGGAAACCTCACCAGTGCACCCTTCACCATCACGCAGCGCGTCATCTCGTTCAATGCCATCGGTTTCGACATGAGTGCCGGCAGCGACTTGCCGAACCTCGATGGGCGAAACGTCTATCTGCTGAAAGACGCCGTCACGGGCGCGATTCTGCGTTCGGCGGTGCCCCCGGGCGACTCGACGCGGCTCTACGTGCGGCAGTGGAACGTCTCAGATCTCGTCGGCCGAAGCGTGGTCTTTCAGGCTGTGAACAACAGCACGCTCGGCGGATTGGGCTGGTTCGGCTTCACCGCGCTCATCCAGCAGCGACCCGAGCAGATGACGGCCGTGGTGGCCAACCCGGGTAATGAAGGCCCCGGATCGTTCGCGAACTGGGACGCACACAGCCGCAATTCGGGCGCCAACCTCGTAGAAATGATCGCGAACGCGTACCGCTACGAGCCGGAGTTCTTGACCATTCAGCAGTGGAACGAGTTCGGCCGCCCCGACCAGTTCAGCGTCGCGGGCAGCAACGACATCGAACCCACGAAGATCACCACGCTCGCAGGCGCAGATTCCGACGGTTGGGGTTTCTACTACCTCAAACTCGTGCGCGACCTGGTCGACCAGTATCGCTCGGGTGCAGCTTTTCCGGCGGTGACGCTCGACAGCCGGTACCCCTAGGCGCGTCAGGGGTTGCGTAATTGAGTCATCCGTTTCTGAAGGAGCATTGGTGGCAGAAGGTGTGAGCGCGACCGAGCATCGCATTGAGTTCGGTGCAGAGGGCGAACCGGCTGTCTCGGTGCCGATTCGCGTTTACTCGACGGGCGGTGCGGCATCCTCTGACATATTCGTGTGGATGCACGGCGGCGGCTTCACAGGTGGCGACCTCGACATGCCCGAGTCTGACTGGGTGTGTCGTGAGCTCGCCGCGCGAACCGGGCGAACGATCATCGCGGTCGACTACCGTTTGGCCACCCCTGACGGGCCGCACTACCCGATTCCGTCAGACGATGTCGTGGCGGTCTGGCGGGCAGTCACCGCCAGACCGGCCGAATTCGCAGCGCAGCCAGCGATTGCCACTTCCGAGGTCGCCCCGGTCCCGACTGGTGGCCAGCGCCGGGTCGAGCATGCGGAGCGGATAGCGGCGGTGCCCACTCCACGCATCTCCATCGGCGGAGCGAGCGCCGGGGCGAACCTCGCCGCGGGCGCGGTCTTTCGGCTGAGGGATGCCGCGCTTCCGCTTCCCGACTCCGTCGTGCTCGTCTATCCAACTCTGCACGCCGACCAAGGCCCGCACTCGGCCACGACCCTGCGATCGTTGCGCTCTATGAAGCTGGGCGAGCAACGCTTCGAGCCTGCCGCCATCGCAGCGATGTACGGCACGTATATCGGAAATGAACCGCCGTTCGCGCCCTCACCGGCCGTGCCGGGGCTGCTTGTGCCCGCGGATTTCCCGCCGACCCTGATTGTGACGAGCGACATCGACGACCTGCGTACCTCGGGCGAACTCTTCGCCGCCTCGCTGGCGCTCGAAGGGCGCGAGGTGCACATCGTGCGCGAGAAAGGCACTCGTCACGGGTACTTGAACAGCCCAGAGCATCCGGGTGCCGAGTTATCGATTGCCCGCATGGCGGCCTGGCTCGACGCCCCTTGACCGCCGCTGCCTGTAGGAGTCGTCCGGTGAGAAGTCTCACTCACGTACGTCTAACGGAGCACCGTTTCCCGACCAACGAGGTCCGGCGCGGTGTCGGTCTGGTTACGGAATGGTGGGTACCTGCCGTCGGGGTGCCAGTCGGTGTTCCAGCTGTCCTCGGCCAACACGATTCGGCCCTCGTCGCCGAGGCGCCGAGGCCGTCGGAGCGACGCACGGATCTCTTCACGGACTTCGTCCGCGACAGACCCATATGTCCGCGGTCGAAACTAGGTGGCGTCGGACTGTGTGAGGATTGCTCGGAGACGGGCGTAGCGGTTTTCTTGGTAAATGCCGTGCGATACCGCGAGGATCAGGGCTGCGGTGAAGCCGAGGCTTATGGCGAGTGGATAGCTTGGGGTCATTGCGTAGACGAAGAGCGCGGTGCCGGCACCGGCGAGTAGTGAGTTGACGATGCCGATGGAAGAGGAGACCGTAAAGAAGACGCCTCGACGGTATCCTCGTTGCCCGATGTCTAACATTTCATTTGGCACCGCGCCTGGCGGGATGGGGAAGAAAGTTTCGGCACCGGGTAGCAGCGTTGCGTAGTACTGCCGGATGCGTTGAATGGACGAAAGTGCTGCAACGTCCTCTAATGACGTCTGGACGAGCCGGATGTAGGTGAAGACTCCGAGGATGAAGACGATCGGAATGAGAACTGCGAGATAGCCGAACGCAAACGGTGTCGACGCGAGGAACCCGAAGGCAACGAGTGCGCTGGAGAGGGTCATGAGATAGAGCGAAGCCCGGCTGCTGGATTCGCTGACGGTGATTCCCCGGGCTGATTCCAGCACGAAGTGTTCGGTGAGGAGTGCGTTGTAGAAAGCGAGCGGCCTGTCCTGTAGATCATCGACGGAGCTGGCTGCGTCGGGGATCTTTCTGGCTGGCGGAAGCGGGGTGCCAGCAGTCACAGCATCACCATGGATGAAGGAGTGATCTGAGGGTCTTCCATGTTGTCCTTTGTGGCGGGGGCTGGGGTCGTCGCTATCGATGCGACGACCCCAGCAATACTCTTCGATGTTGCGGCTATCCGATCTACTTCTTGATGAAGGCGAGGATGTCCTGGTCGAGTTCGGTCTGGTAGTCGCCGTAGATGCCGTGCGGGGCGCCCGGGTACACCTTCAGGGTGCCGTCTTTCACCAGTTCGGCGGACTTGAGTGCGGCATCGGTGATGGGAACGATCTGGTCGTCGTCGCCGTGGGCGATGAAGATCGGAACGGTGAGTGCTGTGAGGTCCTCGGTGAAGTCGGTCTCGGAGAACGCTTTGACGCAGTCGTAGGCCGCGGCGAGGTTGACGAGCATTCCCTGCCGCCAGAACTCGCGCTTCGCACCCTCGGACACGGCGCTGCCTTCACGATTCGCGCCGAAGAACGGCTCGGTGAGATCGATGTAGAACTGCGAGGCGTCCTTCAGCACGCCGGCGCGGATGCCGTCGAACGCTTCGATCGGGAGGCCGTCGGGGTTGTTCTCTGTCTTGACCATCAGAGGTGGCACCGCACCGGCGGTGATGACTTTGGCGACGCGGCCGACGCCATGTTGGGCGGCGTAGCGGACGACTTCGCCGCCGCCGGTGGAGTGGCCGATCACGACGAGGTTGGTGAGGTCGAGGTGTTCGATGAGCTCGGAGAGGTCACGGGCGTAGGTGTCCATGTCGTTGCCGGTGTAGGTCTTCGCCGAACGGCCGTGGCCTCGACGATCGTGGGCGATGGCACGGTAGCCGTTGTCGGCGAGGAGTTTAACCTCGATCTGCCACGCGTCTGATGACAGTGGCCAGCCGTGGCTGAGGAGCACGGGCTGCCCTTGGCCTTGGTCGGTGTAGTAGATCTCGGTTCCGTCTGAGGTGGTGAAGTACGGCATGGTTGTTCTCTCTTCTATAGGGGGTGATCGGGTCAGGCCAGGTAGGCGAGGGCGCCGACGATGAGGTCGGCGACCGTGGTGGGGTTTGAGACCATGACCGAGTGCGAAGCGCCGTCGATCTCGACGGTCTTCAACGAACCAGCGCGCTCAGCCATGAACCGCAGGCCCTCTGCGGGGATGTTCTTGTCGCCGGTGCCGAAGACGAACCACGACGGGAGCGTCTTCCAGGCTGGTGTTTCCGCGGGCTGCGGTTCACCGAGCGCGAAGTCCCGGATGGCGCGCTGGGTTGCGGCCGCGATTCGGGCGTCAGCGAGAGGAACGTCGCCGGCGAACTGGTCCGGGAACAGCTCACGGTCGACGATGAGGTCGTTGGTTCCGTCACCGAGCGGGTAGGGCCTGACGGTATCACCGAGGGTGCTACCCGGGAACTGGCCCGTGAGACCGAGCGAGGTTTCCCCGTGCTCAGGCGCGAACGCCGCCACATAGACCAGCCCTTTGACGACTTCGCTGCCTGCGGCGGCTTCGGTGATCACGGCGCCGCCGTAGGAGTGGCCGACGAGCAGCACGGGGCCACCGATCGACTCAACGGCGCGGCGCACGTTGTCGGCGTCGGTGGTGACGCTGCGAAGTTGGTTGGGGGTCGCGATCGCGGCGACACCGCGCTGGTGGAGGTTGGCGAGGACGCCGCTCCAGCTGGAGGACTCAGCGAAGGCGCCATGCACGAGCACGACAGTTGGGGATTCAGACATATTTTTCTCGTCTCGTAGTGTGAATTGGTCGGTCCGCGCCCGGCTCGGCGGAGGATCACAGATCACGTTACGGTCGGGCCGGTCGGCGTGCGTGTCCCAACTGGTACCCCCGTCTGATCGGGCGTCGTCATTGCGCGTTCCGGAGTGTCGGAGACGGAGGGAGTCTGGAATGAGGCGGCCAAGTGCGCGAACACGACGCCCGTGAGGCTTTGGGGTGGCGCCGAGAGCACGGTGAGGAGGTAGCCGGGCATGCTTCGGACCGCGAAGTTCTGAACCTCTATCTCGAGCGTGCCGACATCCTCGACCACCATGTGGATGTGTGCGTCCTCAGGGCCAGAGACGTCGTACCGCGCCCACATCTGCACAAAATCAGAGTCGGCCGAGAGGGCGTCCGTGATCTCCTTCAATCGGGGCGAGAAAGGGTCCGCGTCCCGCCGGAGCCCGGCCAGAGAGGAAAGGGTCATCGGTTCCCACTCGAGGAGGGTTCGCTTCATCCGGTCGTTGAACAAGTCCAGCACAACATTCGAGCCAGCCGACAGCCCTCCGTGACCGAAGGTGCTTGCCAACGGGTTCGCTGCAACGATGTCCCGGTTGCTGTCAGACACGTACGCAGGCGTATGGGTCCACTGACCAAGGATCCGAGCGATCCGGTCAGCCGATTCCGCGGCAGGAACCACGGGGCTGGGTAAGTCACCACTTGCCAGGCGGAACAGATACTGACGCGAGTCCAGATCCAGATGCAACGCCCGCGCAAGCGCATTCAGGACCTGGTCCGACGGTCGGGCACTACGGCCTTGCTCGAGACGCAGGTAGTACTCCGCACTGATCCCCGCGAGCCTCGCGACCTCGTCCCGCCGGAGCCCTGGCACCCGCCTGCCCGGCTCGCGGAAGATTCCCGCATCCTCAGGCTGGCAGACGTGCCGACGAGCACGCAGAAACTCTCCCAACGCATCCGACTTCGCTGACATTCCCTACCCTCTGTTCAGATAGGTCCACCGTAGTACGTACTGGATCGGCTACTCCACATCCCTGTTTTGGTTCAAGCGGCCAGCAGTTGACGCTGGATCGAGGCGGCAGCTCGGGTTCCGATGCGCCGTAGATCCTTGTCGTCACGGCCCATTCGTGAGAGCTGAATGAGCGCCTGTGACAGAGCGACGATATGCGCCGCTGACGCCGCAATCTCTGCCGGCTCGAACCCCTGCGCTGTCACGCCCGACAGGCCTCGAAACACAGCCGCCTCCATCTGGTCGACAGTTTCAGTACTGATGGCCGCAATTTCCGTATTGGTACCGAACTCCGAGATGGTGTTGAGCATGAGACAGCCTCGTCTGTCGGGATGGGACGCGCAGTCGTCAACGATCGCATCGAAGTACGCGTTCACCGTCTGTTCGATTCCATCGCGTTTCTCGTCGAAAACCCTCGCGACGACCGCGACACGTCGAGCGCAGTACCGGTGATAGACAGCAAGAAAAAGCACCCACTTGCTTCCGAACGCCTGGTAGAGGCTGCCATTGGCAACTCCGGTCCGTGCGGACAGGTCAGCCAACGACGCGGCTCGGTAGCCGTGCACCCAGAACAGCTCGACAGCGGCATCGAGGAGAGTGTCTTCATCGAACATGCGAGATCGCGGCATTCCCACACGCTACTCCCGCACGGACGCGCTTCGCGTGAGATGCCTCGGTGGCTTATATTCTGGTGGGATGGCGGGGAAAGAACATAAACCGCGTTTGGCGACGCGGCGGGACTTCGAGACCCTCGCGCTCTGGACGGAGATCAGCGAGGGCATTCGCGCGACCACCCGGTCGATTGATCTGGCGGTGTCCCGGGATTTCGCTCTCGACAGCGGAGAGGCTGACGTGCTGTTGCTTCTGGGGCGGTCGCCCGGCAAGAGGCTCACGATGACGGAACTTGCGAAGGCTATCGGGTTCACCAGCGGTGGTGTCACCAAGGTGGCGGGCCGCCTTCTTGCGAGGGATCTTGTTCAACGGCAGGGCGACTCGGGAGATCGCCGCATCGTGAGGCTGATGCTCACCCCCGAGGGCGAACGGGTGGCGAATGAAGTCTGCTGTGTCATTTCTGACGTTGTGCGGTCGCAGTGGAGCGATGTGCTTGGTGAGGATCGGGCGCGGCAGCTTGCCGCCTCCATCGCGGAAGTGCGTTCGGCGCCGCGCCCGACTTCGGCTGACTGATTAGCTGTGCTCCGGCTTCCGCGCGTTGATCCACCACGCGATCGCGGCGAGGACGATGACGGCGGCGATGATGACCGCTGTCGCTACCGGAAGGCCGAGGTTCGGGGCGAGAGCCCCGATTGACAGTACCGGCACCGCAAGGCCCGTCTGTGCCGCGATGAAATACGCGGCAACGCTCTTGGCGTGGCTTGCGTGTGGCACGGCGCGGCTGAGTTGTCCCAGCCCGCCCATGAACGTGAGTCCGGCCCCGACCCCGCCGAGAAGAGTGCCTGCGGAGAAGAGGACGATGCTGGCTGACAACACGCCGGCGAGGACGAGGGCGAGTGAGCCGATGAGGAGGGGCAGCCCGTGCAGGATCGACCAGCGGGGTTCGCGGGAACGGAAGACGAGTTGCGTGACGACACCGAGTTCGAAGAGGACAAAGGTCGCGAGGCCCGCGATGGCCCGGTTGTCAATGCCGAGGGTCTCGCCGATGAAGCGCGGAGTCAGGCTGGAGAACAGCCCGAGCAGCGTGAAGGTCGGGAACACGGCGACGGCTGAGCGGCCGTAGATGCGGATGGCCGTTCGTGGCACGCCGACTCTCGGAGCCCAGGAGATGCGGCGTCCAGGGATGCGCGGATGAGTTTCCGGGACGAAGAAGGTCAGCGCGGTGACCGCGACAACGAGAATCCCGAACACGACGAATATCAGCTGTGTGGGTGCTGGCAGGTACTGGGCGAACACGCCAGCGATCAGGGGGCCGAGGCCAAGGCCGCCCATGTTGGAGGCGGTAGACACCATCGATGGTAGTGCGGGGTTCGGTCCGCGATAGAACTCGGCGAGAGCGGCGGTTGCGGCGGCGGTGATCAGTCCTACGCCGACGCCGCTGAGGAACCGGGCGGTGAGGAGCATCGGCACATCGCTGGCGAAGAAGAACAGCACCGTCGACGCCAGGGTGAGCACGAGCGCGGCCAACGCGAGAGGGCGCCTCCCTACCTGGTCGGAGAGCCCGCCGAAGAAGATGAGCGCGAGCAGGGTTCCGAGAACGTAGATTGCGAAGATGCCGGTGGTGGTTTCCGCGCCGAATGCGAAGTCGGAACCCCAGAGTGTGTAGAGGGGGATGGGGAGTGTTCCGCCGGTGGTGAGGAGCGCGAACGTGCCAGCGATGATGCTGAACGATGCGCCGTACCCTGTACGGGTTGTTGTGGCCATGATTTTCACTGTTCCTTGCTTGGGTTGAGCTGTGGGGGCTTTGCGTGGAGCAGGAGCCGGACAGCCAGTCCGGAGGAGATGCCGAGAAGCGAAGCCGCCGCACCGATCCAGAGTGCTGGTCCGTCGATACCGAAGAGGTGATCGACGGACCAGATACCTGGGCCGGTGAGGCTGAGGGTGGTGATGGCGGCTATGAGCACGAGCGGGTATTCGTAACCGTCGTTTTGTACCCAGAGCCCGTGGGCGGTCTTGACAGTGAGTGCCACTGTCATGACCGCCGTTGCGGCGATGGCCGCAGTAGTGCCCCATAAGGTGGTGTAGCCCGGTGGCCTGGCTTGTCGTTACTGACGTGAGCGCGGTCACCGTGTGATCCTTCGAGGAAACTCCTACATCCCACTCGAAAGGCTTCAACACGATGACCGC
>NZ_NBXB01000021.1 GCF_003399635.1 Subtercola boreus
AGGACACGCTGGACAGTGCGGTGGAAACCCGCGCTGAACGCGTTCGCGATCACCTTCGCCGACCGCTGGCCGGCAGCAGAAACCTACTAACCAAAAATGCTGGAAACACCGAAAACGTTACAGACCCGCCTTTGCGACGGAGGTGGGGATGTCGGTGTCCCGTCTCCGTCGCAGGGCTTCTGGTTAGGCGGGGCCGTTCCAGTTTTGGTCGGCGCCTCCGACGCAGTCGTAGATTTGGAGTTGTCTACCGTTCGTAGTGATTCCGCTGTCGAGGTCCAGGCATCGGCCGGTGGCCTGGTTGATGATGGTGTTGCTGTTTCCTTTGCTCCAGATCTGGGTGGTGCTGCCGGTGCAGGTTGCTGCGTCGACGAGGGTGTGGTTGGCAGTTTGGCCGGCGGGCGTTTCGACGCAGGTGCTGCCGGTGGTGAGGGTGCCGTTCGCATTCAGGGTGAAGGACTGGTTGGCGTGACCGTTGCAGTCCCAGAGTTGGATGCGACCGGACGCGACATCAAGGTCTACGCACTTGCTGGTGTTGTTCCAAGTGATTCGCCCGGTACTTCCGGCAGATGCGCTCGTCGGGCCGACCCAGCTTTGGTTTGCTGATCCGACGCAGTCATAGGCTTGCAGTTGGGTGCTGTTTGTGAAGTTGCTGCTGGGTAGGTCAAGGCAGCGTCCGGATGCTTGGTTGATGAGTGAGCCGAAGTTCCCTCTGGACCATTTCTGGTTGCTGCTGCCGGCGCAGGTCGCGGTTTGCAGGAGGGTGCCGTTGGCTGTTTGGCCGGGTGGTAGTTGCAGGCAGGTCCCGCCGGTGGTGATGGTTCCGTCGCTGTTCAGCAACCAGGCCTGGTTGGGATGGGCTTGGCAGTCGTAGATTTGTACTTTGTTGGTGGCGGTGTCGCGGTCGACGCATTTGGATTGCTGCGTGGTTGAGACGATTTCGTTGCTGGGTGCCCGGCCCTCGGGTGCGGGGGTCCAGGTCGACCCGATTCGGTAGAACGCGAGCGAGACGAGGTTCACGGTTCCGCCGTTGGAATAGAGATGTATGCCTTGGCTGGTGGGGGCGGAGTTGAAGTTGACGTTGTCGCTGACGACCATTTTGCCGTCGTTGCCGTAGACCTCGAGTTGTCCGCGGTCGACGAGCATCCGTACTTTGATGTGGTTGTTGCTGGTGGGCGGCATGGATTGGCCGTAGAGTGTTTGGGCGCCGACAGAGTAGGCGACGGTGTGGTCGCTGCTTCCGTCGGCGCGTTTGTGCAGTTGGAATCCGAAGTCGGTTGCGGTGGTGCCGGTGAGGTCGAATTCTGCTTGAATTTCGTAGGTGTCAGCGCTGATGCCCGCGAACGGGTCGTTCGCGCCGTTCGCGGTGATGGTGCTGGCGCCCCAGGTCTGGCTGCTGGAGTGAATGGTGCTGATTTCTGCGACGGGGTTCCTCGTGATGCGGATGCCTTCGGAGAAAGTTTTCAGTGCGATGTCGACGGGGAAGGAGGCGTTGCCGTTCCAGGTCACGCCTTGGTTCCCGGGCTGCCACGCCATTTGGACAATGCGGTTGTTGGGCATCTGGTTGAAGGTCTGTGCGGCATACCAGGTGGACGGTGAACTGTAGCCGGTTTGTGCCTTGTCCATTGTTTGCGGGGTGGCCCAGTCGGAGACGAAGACGCTGTTGGCGTCGAGTGAGCCGATCACGTAGCGGCCGCTGGCGTCTTGGAGCACCCATTTCTGGTTGCCGGTGTTGCCGTCGACGGGGAGCTGGTAGAGGTCGGGGCATTCGTACAGCCAGGAGCCTGCGTACCGTCCCACTGGGGTCCAGCTGAGCAGGTTCGTTGAGGTGTAGAACGTGGCGCCGTGACCGTTGCTTTCGTCGTATTCGGTGAGTACCCACCGGTTGTGGGCGGGGTCCCATTGCACTTTCGGGTCGCGGCTGGTCGATGTGGTAGTGATGACTCTTTGGCCGCCGTTATACATCTGGAAGGTTTTCGCGCCGTCGGTGCTGTACGCGATGCTGACACCGTTGGTGTTGGTGAAGAGCAGGATGGGGTCATCGCTGCCGTTTTTCAATCCGGTGACGTTGTTGACGTCGACCCATGCGGAGCCGGAGGCGAGGTCGGTGGCCGGGTGGACGCCCGGTTCTAAGGCGACGGGTTGCTGGGTCCAATGAACGAGGTCGGTGCTGGTGGCATGGCCCCAGTGAATGGTGCCGTGGGTGAGGTCGTGGGGGTTGTTCTGGTAGAAGAGGTGGTAGGTGCCTCGGTAGTAGACGGGCCCGTTCACATCGTTCATCCAGCCGTTCTGAGAGCTGAAGTGGAACTGCCCGCGTAGAGGTTCGGTGTAGTCGGTTGCAGCGTACGGGTATTCCGGGTAGTCGATGTTCGCGCCGGCTGAAGCACGTTGCGCCCCGCCGCCGAGCGTGACAACGAGGGTGAGGAGCATGGCCAGACAGGCCAGCAATGCGACGGCCCTTCGGTAGTGCCTGGGTTGGATGGTTCGGCGCATTGTCATTCTCACTTTCGTCGTTGAAACTGAATCGGTGCGGGCGTGCGGGAACGGACGTCTTCGGGGCCCGGCACTGCGGTGTGCGGGTTGGTTTCAGGCCCCGTGTCGGGTGGTGCCTTCGTGTTAGCTGGTGGCGGCGCCGGTCATGATCGCGACGGCGTCGGTCATGCTGTGGCTTTGGGGGGTGATGACGGCGGCGCGTTTGCCGAGGCGTTGGATGTGGATGCGGTCGGCGACGTCGAAGACCTGGGGCATGTTGTGGCTGACCAGGATGACGGGGATTCCCTCTTCGCGCAGGCGTTTGATGAGGTCGAGCACTTGGTTGGATTCGCGTACGCCGAGGGCTGCGGTGGGTTCGTCGAGGACGACGACTTTGGAGCCGAACGCGGCGGCGCGGGCGACGGCGACCGCTTGGCGTTGACCGCCGGAGAGGTTTTCTACAGGTACGGTGACGTCTTGCAGGGTGGAGATGCCTAGCCTGTCGAGCTCGCTTTTGGAATTCGCGCGCATCAGCTTCGTGTCCATCATCCGGAACAAGCTGCCGAGGATGCCCGCCTTTCGGAGTTCTCGGCCGAGGTAGAGGTTGGATGCGATATCGAGGGCGGGGGACACGGCGAGGCTCTGGTAGACGGTTTCTATGCCGGCGAGTTTGGCGTCTTGGGGGCGTTTGAACTGTACGTCGTTGCCCTGAAGGTTCAGGTGTCCTTCGTCGGGCACTTCGGCGCCGGTGATGCATTTGATCAGGGTCGATTTTCCGGCACCGTTGTCTCCGATCACGGCGAGTACTTCGCCGGGGAACAGTTCAAGGTCCACGCCGTCTAGGCCGACGACCCGGCCGTACGTTTTCACCAGTCCGGTTGCGCGAAGGGTCGGTTCTGCTGCGGTGGAACGTCCGGCGGGGATGCCGTGGCTGGTGAGGGTCATTTGCGTACCTTTCGGATCCACTGATCAAGCGCGACGGCGACAATGATGAGAACGCCGACCGCGAGGGTTTGATAGAGCACGTCAAGCCCAGCGAGGGCGAGACCGTTTCGGAATATGCCGACGATCAGTGCGCCGAGCAGTGATCCCCAGATCGTTCCGCGACCACCGAACAGGCTGGTGCCGCCGATGACAACGGCGGTGATGGAGTCGAGGTTGAGGTCTACGCCGGCGTTGGGGCTGGCGGCGTCTGCGCGGCCTATCTGAATCCACGCAGCAACGGCAACGATTGCGCCTGCGGCGATGTAGACGCTCAGAAGTACTCTGTTCACCCGAATGCCCGCGAGACGTGCTGATTCCTTATCGTCGCCGACCGCGTATACGTGCCTGCCCCACGCCGTTTTACTCATAATGAACGCCATGATCACGTACAAGATCAGCATCGTGACAACGCCGTAGGTGATACCGATTCCACCGATTTTGAAGGTGTTTCCGGTTGCGGTGATCAGATTGGGGAGGTCTTGGCCAACAACCGAGGCGCTGTGTGAATACAGCAAGTTCAAAGCGACGAAGATGTTCAGTGTGCCGAGAGTCACGATGAAGGGAGGAAGTTTCAGTCTGGTGACGAGTAGCCCATTCAGGGTGCCTGCGGCGAGTCCTACGACTAGGCCGAGAAGGAGGGCCAGCGGGGCGGGTACGTTGTTTTGGGTGGCTGTTTGCGCGATCACCATGGTGGCCATCACCATCATCGCGCCGACTGAGAGATCAATGCCGGCGGTGAGGATGATCAGGGTTTGGGCGATAGCGAGGGTGCCGACGACGGCGACCTGCTGGGTGATCAGGGAAAGATTGTTGGCGAGGAAGAATCGGGGGCTGATGATGCCGAAAACGATGACGGCGATGACCAGTACCAGCGCTGGGCTGAGCGCGGGGTAACGATGTAGAGCGTTTCTGACCCGGCTGAGGGGGGTGCTGCGGTCAAGGAATTCGGCGGCCAGATCGACCGGTTTCCGCTCGGCGGTGGGGTTTGGCCCGGTTTGGGTGGCGTTAGACACTGTTGCTCCTGAACTGCGTTGTTCGTGCGATGAGGGGGAAGGGCCAGGTGCACACGGGCGGCCTGGCCCTTCCTCTTGATTACTTGCCCCAGCAGGTGGTGGTGCCTTCGGCGCTGGTAATACTCGGCAACCCGGCGACGGGTTTGTCGGTGACGAGTTTGGATCCGGTGTCGAAGAAGTCCAGCCCATTTGTGGTCGTGGGCTTCACCCCGGTGGTTGCGAGCTTGACGATAGCGTCCATGCCGAGCTGCGCCATCTGCGACGGGTACTGCTGGCTGGTTGCACCGATGATGCCCTGAGTGACCTGGCCCACTCCCGTGCACCCGCCGTCGATGGCGACCAGCAGAACACTTTGGTCTTTGCCGGCCGCTTTCAAGGCCTGGTACGCGCCGTACGCCGCGGGTTCATTGATGGCGTACACGACATTGATATCCGGGTTCTTCGACAGCAGCGTCTCCATCGCAGTACGGCCATCAGCCTGGTCACCGTTGGACGCTGCGTTGCCCGCGATGACGTAGTCGCCGCCGGTACCGCCGGTGTACGTACCGGTGGGCGCCTCATCACCGTTCTTCTTCGCATCGTTGACCGGGATTCCCATGCCGGTCAAAAAGCCCTGATCGCGGTTGTAGTCCACCGAGACGACCTGGTTGGCGAGATCATCGATCAGACCGATGACCGCCTTCTTGCCGCCGAGCTGCCCAGCTGTCCACGCCCCGATTGCTTTGCCGGCAGCGAAGTTGTCGGTAGCGAAGGTGATATCGACCGTGTCTGCCGGGTCAGGCGGAGTGTCCAGAGCGATGACATAGAGCCCGGCGCTTCGGGCTTTCTCGATCGCGCTGTTGACGGTGGAGTCGACGGGGGTGATCAGGATGCCTTTGTCGCCCCGGGAGACGGCGTCTTCGATGGCCTGGATCTGTGTCGCTGAGTCGCCGTCTTTGGTGCCTGCGGCGAGCGTCAACGACACGTTGCCGCTCTTGGTCGCTTCAGCTTTGGCCGCGTCTTCCATGGCGACGAAGAACGGGTTCGTGGTCGTTTTCACGATCAACGAAATCCCAACTGGTCCAGAGTCAGCGGTTCCTGTGGCGCCCGCGGTACCCGTGCCGCTGGAACATCCAGCTAACGTCAAGGAGACGATGGCGCTGACGGCGCCGAGCGCAAAGATCGTTTTGCGGCGGCTGCGGAAAATGGTGTGATTCAACATTGAACTCCCTCAGTGTGTGGAACATCAATGAAAATGACATCGATGTCAAATGACAGGTCTACCCTACGTTTTCGATTGAGTCAATTCAGTTTCAGAAACTTTCACGAATCGTGATCGAGCGCCGGGGCGGCCACGGTGGCTGGTTGCGGTTCGGGTTGCGAAGCAGGCTGCGACGCGCCGAATCGATCTCCGTGGGTCGATCAGCGGGCGGTGTATCCGCCGTCAATCGGCAACGACACTCCGGAGATCATGGCGGCGGCGTCGCTGAGCAGGAAGACGATGGGGGCCGCGATGTCGTCTTCGGTCGCCCATCGGCCAAGCGGCATTTGGGAAAGGAAGGGTCCTTCGATTTCGGGTAGGCCCCAATAGAACGCGGACATGTCGGTCATCACTACGGTGGGGTTCACACTGTTTACGCGGATGCCGTACTGCCCGAGTTCCAGCGCGGACACGCGGGTGATGTTATCCAGCGCCGCTTTGGATGAGCCATAGGAGATATGTCCGGTCAGCGCCACGAGACTGGCTTGGCTGGACACATTCACAATCGCTCCGCCTTTGCCGAGTCGGATCATCGAGGCGGCCGCGTACTTGGTCACCAGCAGGCTGCCGCGGGCATTGATACTGATGACCTTGTCGAACACATCAATGTTCGTGTCGGTCGGGCTGGCGATTTCACCGCCGTACCCCCCGCAGTTCACGACTCCCCAGAGGTCCAGCCCGTCGAGGGCATCTCTGACGCTGTCTTCGGATGTCAAGTCGAACGGTAGGGTCTGGCAGCCGGTCGCTTCGGCCAGCGCGTCGAGTGCTTCGATCGATCGGCCACTCGCGATGACGTTCGCGCCGGCCGCAACCAGGTGTCTGACGGTGGCTCCGCCGATACCGCCGCTGGCGCCGGTCACTAGAATGCTGCGTCCGTTGAAATCTGTCATGGTGATTCTCTTTCGTCGTTTGGACTGATGGTTCGTGGACAGCGCTGCGTGGTCGGGCGCCAGCCGGGTGCTAGTGTACTCAGAAATCGGATCAAATTGACATCGATGACATTTTGGGTTTAGCGTCGACCCGTCGGGTTGGTTCGAAGGTCTGCGGCAGCATCTCTGCTTCGGCATTCTGACCGACGCACGTCACTGCTGACGTGAGCATCGGCGACGACGAGATGACGGAGACACATACCATGGAAGCTCGGATGAGCCAGCGCCCTGTTGGGCACGGGCCGGTATCGGCGCGGTTGAACGTGGAGGAGCTCGCGGTCCGGGCCCGGCAGATGATCGTGCCGGGGCAGAGGCGGATATTGGGAATCACAGGCTCGCCCGGGGCAGGTAAGTCGACGGTCTGCGCTCGGCTGGTTGGTGCGTTGGCAGGCGATGCTGTGCTGGTGGGAATGGACGGCTTTCATCTGGCCAATGCCGAATTGGAGCGTTTGGGTCGGGCGGACCGGAAAGGTGCCCCGGACTCGTTCGATTCTTTCGGTTTCGCGGCGCTACTGGTCCGGCTCAGGAGCGCTACGGAGACCGTATACGCCCCGTACTTTGACCGCGGGATCGAGGAATCGATCGGTAGCGCCGTACCTGTTGACCCGTGGGTGCCGTTGATCATCACCGAGGGCAACTACCTCCTCTTCCAGGACGACGGCTGGCAGAGCGCGGGCGCTGCCCTTGATGAGATCTGGTATCTGGACGTACCTGATGACGTCAGAGCGGCCCGACTGGTGCTCCGCCATCAAGCCTTCGGGCGTTCGCCCGCAGACGCAGAGCGCTGGGTGCAGACGGTGGATCAAAAAAACGGCGAAAAGATTGGCGCCACGAAAGAGCGCGCCGACCTCATCATCGACCTGGTCGGCTAGCCGAACCCGCGCATCCGAACCAAACACTCACCTCGACCGGAACAGAGCACCCATGACCACCTTTTCGACATCCCCAGATTCCTTCCTCTCCACACTCGGGGAGGTGCTTCGATGACGGCGCCGACATCGTCGTCGATACGGTTGACGGGCTCCACCCTTGCCCGCATTGGTTCGAGAGTCGCAACACCCGCGTATGACAGGGCAAGCATCAGCATCGGCGTTGTGCACTTCGGCGTCGGATCGTTTCATCGCTCGCACGAGGCAATGTTCCTGGACCGGTTCTTCAATGCCGGGGGAGACCCGTCCTGGGGAATTTGCGGGGTGGGACTGTTGCCGCAGGATGCCCGGATGCGCGACGTGCTCACGCGGCAAGACGGCCTGTACACGCTGCTCCTTCGTGAACCGGAAGGCGCGGTGACGGCGCGGGTGATCGGCTCGATCACCCGGTACCTGTTCGCGCCCGATGACCCGGGGAAAGTTCTGGACACACTGGTCGCACCGAGCACTCGGATCGTTTCGCTGACGGTCACCGAAGCCGGGTATAGCGTGAACGACGCGACGGGTCTGTTCGACGCGACTGGTGAAAATACCCGCGCGGAACTTCGGGAAGGCGCGGCGCCCGTCACGGTGTTCGGGTTTCTCACCGAAGCTCTCCGCCTGCGGAGGGAGAACGGAACCGCACCGTTCACGGTGATGTCCTGCGACAACATTCCAGGAAATGGCCGGATTGCGCGGACTGCGTTGGTGTCCTTCGCCCGACTGAAGAACCCGGAGCTTGCCGAGTGGATCGAAGCATCAGTATCGTTTCCGAGTTCAATGGTCGACCGGATCACGCCCACTACTACCGATGAGGTGCGCGCCGAAGTCGCCCGCGAATACTGGATCGAGGACGAATGGCCGGTGGTCGCCGAATCGTTCGAGCAATGGGTCCTCGAAGACTCCTTCCCCGCCGGTCGGCCCGCGTTTGAGCGTGTCGGCGTGCAACTGGTGACGGATGTCGAACCCTACGAACGGATGAAGCTGCGCCTCTTGAACGCCAGCCACCAGGCCATGAGTTATCTCGGGATCCTCGCCGGGCACCTCTTCGTGCACGATGCACTCTCTGACCCGGCGCTTTCACAATTCGTCTCCGGTTACATGCTGTCAGAAGCCACCCCCACGCTTCATCCGGTACCCGGCGTCGACCTCGCGGAATACCGACGCCAGCTGATCACCCGATTTTCCAGCCCCGCGGTCGCAGATACTCTGGCCCGCCAAGTCGTTGACGGGTCCGAGCGGATCCAAAAGTTTTTACTGCCCGTGCTCCGGGACCAACTCGAAGCTGGCGGCAGCATCGACCATCTCGCATTGATCATCGCAGGCTGGAGCCGGTTCCTGGAACGCAACGATGAAGACGGGCGCCCGCTGCCCGTCCAAGACCACCGGGCGCTGGTTGTCGTCCCCGCGGCACGAGCCGAGCACGAAACCCCAGGCGCATTGCTGGATGTTCGAGAGGTGTTCGCTGATCTCGGTGAGAATCAGCGATTCCGCACCGCCTACCTCCTTGCCCGCGGCCGACTCCAGAGCGGCGGCGTTCACTACGCTCTCGGTGAGCTTGGAACGGCTGCCCAGTGACTCTGCTGCTTCGAATAGCCAGCGTTGCGGCGGAAACCATCGCACCTCACATCCGGAGCGACACCGACAACACTCGTTCTTCTACTTCTCGTCCGCCCCGTGCTGGACGCACCGCCCCGTGCCTGCAATGCTGGCCAAATCTTGAAGGACAACACCTGATGCCTCTCACCGCCAGCCCCACCCAAGCATTGACCGAGGCGGGAGTCAGTATCTGGTTGGACGACCTCTCCCGGCACGCCATTGACGCCGGCACCTTGGATACGTTGATCGTTACCCGAAACGTCACCGGGGTGACGACGAACCCCACAATCTTCGCCGCAGCGTTGTCGGGAAGTAGCGCCTACGACCGACAGTTGCAGCTTCTTGCCAACCGAGGCAGCGAGGTGAAAGAGGCGGTGTTCGAGATTACGACGGATGATGTCGTCAGCGCCTGTGACACGTTCCGGCCGATCTATGACAAGACCGGAGGAGTCGACGGCCGGGTCTCGATCGAGGTCGCACCCGCGCTCGCCCATGACGGGCCAGGAACCGCCCGGGAGGCTGCGAAACTGCACGCGAAAATCGGTCGGCCGAACCTGCTGATCAAGATACCGGCAACGCGGGCAGGGTTGGACGCCATCACCGCAGTGACCGCCGTCGGAATCAGCGTGAATGTGACCCTGATCTTCAGCCTGCAACGCTATCGAGACGTTATTGCGGCATACCTCGCGGGCTTGGCGAAAGCCGAAGCTGCAGGACTGGATCTGGCCGAGATTCACTCGGTGGCATCCTTTTTCATTTCCCGCGTCGACACCGAGATCGATAGTAGGCTCCGCCAGCTCGGCACCGCCGAAGCGTTGAAGTTGACCGGTTTGGCTGGGATCGCGAACGCCCGTCTCGCCTATGAAGTGTACGAGCACTCTTTCTCGGAGCCTGGAGCGGTACGGCTGCTGAAGGCCGGTGCGAACCGGCAGCGCCCCCTGTGGGCTTCTACCGGGGTCAAAAGTCCGCATCTGGCCGATACCGCCTACGTCACCGAACTCATCGCGCCCGGCGTGGTGAACACCATGCCCGCGGCCACGCTTGATGCCACGTTTGATCACGGCGATGTGCGAACCGATACCATCCGGGCCGGCTACACCAATGCTCGCGCCGTGCTGGGCGCCCTCGCTGCCGTCGGCGTCGATTACGACGACGTCACCGCGACGCTGGAACAAGAGGGAATCGAGAAATTCACCGCATCCTGGGACGAGCTCTGCCAGACCGTTGCTGCCGCCCTCACCCGACTGACAACATAAGCTGCGATGTACCGCCCCCGAGTTGTTCGGGCACAACCCCGGAGCTAGCGGCCGCGGGCCGCTGCCGCCTCGCCCACAAATTCTGCTGACGATGCCCTTTCGATGAGATCGGCGGTGAACACGTTTCGGCGGCGGTACCGTTTCGTCGGCTCGTCAAGGCGGGCGAACAGCCGTTCGGCGGCTGCCCGGCCGAGACGTTCGGGATTTTGATCAACGACCGTCACCGACGGTTGCAGCGCAGCCGCCATGGGAAAATCTCCGAAACTCACCAACGCCACCCTGGGCTGGTTCAGTTGTTGCAAGGTGGGGAAGATCTCCTGAGACGTTCGGGAGTTGGACGAGAACACCGCGGTCGGGGAATCGTTGGAACTCAGCAACGCAGCAATCAGCTCGCTCGCGTTCTCCGGTTCCGTCAGTAACACCCGCTCGGGCCTTCGCGGAATTCCCGCAGCCGCCAATGCTTCCCGATAACCCTCGAGCCGACGCCTCGTGGTTATGACGTTCTCTGAGTCGCCGATGAACGCGATATCGGTGTGGCCGTGCTGCAAGAGGTGCTGCACGGCGGCGTGGGCGGCGCCTTTATCATCTTCGACGAAGAGGTCGGCGGCAATATTTGCTGGCTCCCGGTCCACAAAGACCAGTGGGACATTCACTAACCATTTCGCCAAGTAGCTCTGATCGTTGCTGATCGGCGCGATGATGAACCCGTCCATCTGACGGCGCAGCAACGCTTCGACGATTGGTTGTTCGCGGTCGGCATCGTGCCCCAAGCTCGTCACCGCGATTGCATGCCCGTTCCGCTGGGCCACCTGGTCAATCGCCCGAATGATCGATGCGAAAAAAGGATCACCAAGATCGGGAACCGCGATGGCGAGCACCGACGCTTTCCCCTCCCGGAACGTGCGTGCCAGCATATTCGGAACATAGTTCAACTCGGCCATGGCCGCATTTACTCGATCCCGTTTCGCCGGAGAGACATGCAATTCGTCGTTGAAGACCCTGGACACTGTCTTCGCGCTCACCCCGGCAAGCTTGGCAACATCTTGCATCGTACTCATGCTGTGACCTTTCCCGTCAACTCGGCACCGGCGGCGGGTGCTGCTGAAACATACCCGTCGCGACACCAATTGATCTCAGTTCTATCTGACACCGATGACAACAGCAATTGACATCGATGTCATTCTGCGTCTAGCATCGGAACACGTCAGATCCAGTCTCAGTGATGATGCTGAATCGCTTCTCGGCCCAGGAGCAGGAGTGTCTCCTGGCAACCCAGGGTCCGAATTCCAGTCGTTTTACAGCGCAACGCCAGGCGGCCGATCTCTTAGAAGGAACCAAACCAATGAGCCATGAAACCATGCAGCGTGTCGTCGTGCGAACCGGTGAGATCGCGTTGATCGAAACCGACAAACCTGCACCTTTGCCTGCGGAGGTGTTGGTGGAAACAACAGTCACCGGTGTCTGCGGGTCTGACACGCATGCTGCGGCCGGGCATCATCCGTTTGTGCCGTTGCCTTATTTCCCCGGTCACGAAGTTGTCGGAATCGTGCGCGAGATCGGCGCGGAGGTGACCGGGGTCGCCGTCGGTGACCATGTCACAGTGGAACCCACGCTGCCGTGCTGGACGTGCAAAATGTGCACCACGAATCGCAGCAACCTGTGCGAAAACCTGCGTTTCTTCGGTTGCGGTTATGAGCAGGGCGGGATGGCCGACTTCTTCACCATTCCCGCGAACCGCATCCACGTCGTGCCTGGCGGGATGTCCGACCTGCAGGCAGCACTGATCGAACCGCTCTCCACCCCGGTGCATGCCGTGCGGCTCAGCGGGGGAGTGGCAGGAAAGAAAGTCGCCATCATCGGCGCAGGAACGATCGGTCTGCTCGTGCTCGCAGCGGCCCGCTACGCCGGAGCAGAAACCATCGTGATGACCGACATGTTAGAAAGCAAACGGGTCCGGGCGCTTCGGCTTGGCGCTGACGCAGTCATCGACGCCGCCCGTGCTGATGTCGTGTCGGCGATCCGCGCGGAACTCGGCGAGAGCGCCGATGTGGTCTTTGACTGCGTCTCGATTCAATCCACCGTCGACCAGGCCATTCAGCTGGCGCTGAAGGCCGGCACGGTGATGATCGTCGGGGTGCCGGCCAAACCAGTCAGCGTTGCGCTGCCTCAAATCCAGGACTTGCAGGTCCGCATCCAAGGCAGCGCCACCTACATGCCCGAGGACTACGCCTTGGCCACCGAAATCATCCAGGCCGGAAAAGTTCGCGTCGAGGACTTCATCACAGCCCAATACCGATTCGCTGACGTCGCCGAAGCCTTCGCCGCGTCCGCCGCAGGCGAAGAGGTGAAAGTCGTTCTCACCCGACAGATCGAGAGCGAATGGCGATCCACCTAAACGTGACAGTAACGGGTCACGAAACAACCACGATGCTCCCGCACCCGCCCCTAGAAGATCCGATTGGAAAGAACAGCTGTGACTCACCTGTCTACCGAAACTTTGCATCAGCTCGCTCCAGAAACCGTCATACCAACTTATGACCGAAGCGCCGTGCGGGTCGGGATCGCGCACTTCGGGGTGGGCAACTTTCATCGCAGCCACGAAGCCGTCTATGTCGATCGTTGCCTGCACCTTCCCGGTAACGAAGGTTGGGGCATTGTGGGCATCGGGATCAGCGACACCGCCGCATCACGCGAGAAAGCGGCCGCCTTCCACCGGCAAGATGGCCTCTATACCCTCACCGAATTCGCCCCCGACGGGAGCTCGCACTCCCGGGTAATCGGCTCGATCGTTTCCTACCTGCATGCCCCAACCAACCCTGAAGCAGTTCTTGACCAGCTCACCGAGCCAAACGTGCGGATCGTTTCACTGACAATCACCGAGGGCGGATACAACCTCGACGAATCGACCAAAGAATTCGTTCTCACCAACCCGGACGTGCAAGCCGATCTCGCAGGAAACCCGCCCCGCACCGTCTTCGGATTCATTGCCACCGCGCTCGCCCGCCGCCGCGCCAACGGCATAGAGCCGTTCGCAGTGATTTCCTGCGACAACCTCCGCCACAACGGCGATACTGCGAGAAAGGCTATCCTCGGTTACGCTGCCGCCATCGATCTGGACCTGGCCGCCTGGATCGCTGAGCATGTTTCATTCCCGAACGCGATGGTTGACCGGATCGCCCCCTACGTCAGTGCAACAGACCGGGACAGGCTGAACAGCGCGACCGGGGTTGAGGACCTCATCCCTGTGATGAGCGAAAGCTACCTGCAATGGGTGCTGCAAGACCACTTCCCAGCAGGCCGCCCAGACCTGGGTGATGTCGGCGTGCAACTGCGTGAAGACGTCACCCTCTTCGAGACTGTCAAAGGCCGCCTGCTGAACGCTTCGCACGTTTTGTTGTCCTACCCGGCACTTTTGATGGGCTACCGCCTCGTGCACGACGCGATGGCCGACCAGGGGCTGCGGGGCCTCTTGGACATTTTCATGGAACACGACGTGCTGCCCCTGTTGATCGAACCAGAAGGCGTGTCACTTCCGGACTACAAAAACCTCATCCTTGACAGGTTCGCGAACCCCGCAGTCGGCGATCAACTGATCCGCATCGCCACCGACGGGTCAGCCAAAATCCCGGTCTTTCACAGCCAAACAATCACCGAGCTGATCAACGGAGGAAAAGTGCTAGAACGCGAAGCGTTCCTGTTCGCATGCTACGACCGTTACCTTGCCGGAACCGACGACAACGGCGAACCTTTGGGCACCACCGAGCCCTCACTCAGCAGAAACGACCGGGACGGGCTCGATGCGGCCGACGGACTCGGACTCCTCAGAGTCGCCGCGTTCAGCACCCTTGATTTGCCGAACAGCCCCTCATTTGTTTCGTCGTACATTCATCTTCGCGCCAGCATCGCGCGCGACGGAACTACCAAAACCCTGTCAACCATGCTCGGAAGCGTGTGACCACCAAGCTGCGCCGAGCCCCGTACTTCAGAAAAGAAAAGCCATGACAGTCGACCTCTACGCAGAATTCACCGTCCATGACGGCCACGAGGATCGGGTCGCCACCATGATGCATGAACTCACCAAGAACGTGCGTGCTGAGCCCGGCAATCTCTTGTTCCTCCCGTACACCCTCGCCACCAATCCACGGCAATACTTCGTCCTGGAACGATACACGGACGACGCCGCGTTCCATGAACATCTTGCTGCGCCGTACGGGTCAGCCTTCAACAACGAAATCGGCACCCACATCACAACCGAAACGACAAACTTAACCAGCCTCACCGACTTCCTCACCAGCCTCAGCCGCCTCCAGCCAAGACCCTGCTGTTGATGAGATGGCCTACGGGAAGCGGACGCGCGAGGCATCCAGACCGTCGGGATGGACGACCTGCGCCAGGCGTCTGGAGTGTCGCTCAAGAGTCGGTACAGCATTTTCCTCGAAGTCATCAACGCCTTCGGGGAACTGAGAGCCGTGTGCAGCCAGGACGCTCATCAGCGTGAACACCGGAACGCCCGTGGATGCGGTCGGAGTCTGAAGCCGGTTAGCTCACCAGCCGGTTAGCTCACCAGCCGGGTAGCTCACGCAGAGGCGGAAGACGCCCCTGGCCGGGTCAGGCCAGCCCGACCATCCGCTCGCTCGCGTCCCAGAGGGCAGCCGCCAAGGCAGGGTCATACGCCTGCTTCGTCGCCTTCTGGATCTTGCGGCGCTCGTAGTACTCACCGGGCACCCAGTCGGCGCCGGGCTCGGTGGTCGCCAGCCAGACCAGCGTGTCGCTGCCTTTCTCCGGGCTCATCATCAGGCGACCGAGCACGGTGCGGTAGACGAAACGGAGGTTCGACGTCGAGCCGGCCGCGAAGCTGGTGCCGACGATTCCGGGGTGGAATGCCGCGGTTCGGATGCCCGCGCTCCCGTGCCGCTTCTGCAACTCCCGGGTGAACAGGATGTTCGCGAGCTTGGCATTGCCGTAGGCGAGGTTCGGCCGGTACTTCTTCTCCAGGTTCAGGTCGTCGATGTCGATCTTGCCGTAGAGGCTGTTCGCGATGCTCGCGGTGTTGATGACGACACCCTTAGAGTGCTCGAGGCGCTCGAGCAGGAGGTTCGTCAGCAGGAAGGGAGCGAAGTGGTTGACCTGCATCGTCTTCTCGAGACCGTCGATCGTCACCTCTCGCTCAGACAGGAGACCGCCCGCGTTGTTGGCGAGCACGTCGATACGGTCGTGGTTCGCGAGCAGCGAGGCGGCGAGTGAGCGCACGTCATCGAGTTTCGCGAAGTCGGCGACGTAGAACGGCACTGCGAGCTCGTCGGCGATGGCCTTCGTTTTCGCGGGGGAGCGCCCCACGATCACGACGTCGTCTCCGCGCCGTTTCAGGGCCCGGGCGGCCGCGGCACCGATGCCGTCGCTTGCACCCGTGATGACGACTGTTCTCTGGGGCATGAATCTCTCCTCGAGGGGCGACCTGCCGGGGCCGCGCGGTTGCGCATCCGGTTCATCTCCATTGTCGCCGATCGCCGATGCACCCAGTGTTCACACGGCGGGCCTCCCCGAAACACGACCGTATTCCGCATGAAACCAAGCCGAAACAGCCGCGACTTTGACTTGACTGCATGGCCCCCACCACCTCAGACGCCCACCGGCACATCGGTGTTCTCCCGGCGTATCCATTCTATGGTGGCCCGGCGATCAACCCCGATACGACGGCGCGGGCGACGATCTCCGAGTTCATGGCCGATGTGGATGCCGAACAGACCGATCGCGCCCTGGTGCTGCCGAACTACGGGGTGCCGCTCGCGTCGGCGGCCTTTGATCTGAACCCGCTCGCCATCGAGGCGGCCCAGCAGAACGAGCGGATCGTCTGCGGGTTGTGGGTGTCACCCCGGCCCGAGGACATCCTGCTTACCGAAAACGCCCTGAAGCTGGCCGGGGAGCAGGGCGTGCGGGCACTGAAGACGAGCTTTCTGCTGGGCGGCAGCGCCACCGATGAGGCCTGCGCTTCCGCACTCGACCGCATCTTCGAAACCGCGAAGCTGCATGACCTCGTGGTGCACGTGCACACCTCGCCGGGCGGTGCATCCGACATCGATCAGGTCGGCACACTTGTCGAGAAGTACGGCGACGATGTGAAGATCCACCTCGTGCACCTCGGCGGCGGCATGAGTGGCAACCTGAAGCTCATCGGCGGCCGCCTCTTCGACTGGATCGCGGCCGGCAAGAAGGTCTACACCGACACCAGCTGGACGATCGGATTCGCCCCACGCTGGCTGGTGCAGGAGATCGAGCGACGGGGGTTCGGCGAAGACCGGATCCTGTTCGCCAGCGACGCCCCGTGGGGCGACCACGAGGGTGAGTATGCCCGCATGCACGCCGCGGTGAAGGACACCGAACTCGCAGACCTCTTTCTGCGCGAGAACTTCGCAACGCTCTACGCCTGAACACCGCACGCCTGAACACCGCACGCCCGAACACCGCACGCCTGAACTATGCACGCCTGAAGCTCCACCCAACCCCGAAGGAGAAACACCGTGTCAGACGACATCGAAACCACCATCACCGAGAACATCGCCACGTCGATCGGCGAGATCGCCCACCCGTCGCTCCCGAAGGGCAGCAACATCTACGGGTCGACGAAGATCTTCCCCGACTACCAGGCCGAGCCCGGCCAGTCGTACTTCACGCTCGTGCACGGCATCGCGCACGAGTCATCCGTGAGCTTCGTGGCGATCCTGCAGGCGACCCGTGCACTTCGCAAGGGGTTCGAGTCGGCGATCTACTTCTACGGCCCCGGCGCGATGAACGCGATGGCCACCCGCGGCTTCCCGACCACCGGCGACAGCGCCTTCCCGGGTGAGCAGAACATCAACGGCTCGCTCGAGACGTTCATCAAGGAGGGCGGCCGGGTCTTCGTCTGCCGCTTCGGCCTGTCGCTGCACGGCCTCCGCGAGGAAGACCTGATCGAGGGCGCCATTCCGGCCCACCCGCTCGATGTTCAGGACGCCCTCATCCACTACGCCCGAAAGGGCGCCATCATCAACTCGACCTACAACTTCTAGGCCGAGCATGTCCAACGCCCTCTCCACCCGAGTGGATGTCGCGATCCGCGGCATCCGGGTCGATGCTCCTGTCACACGGCAGGCCGGTGCCGGCCCGAGCGACGACGCGCACGTCATGTTCGGTGGCGAGCAGGCGGCCATCCCGCAGAATTCGAACAGCCCGTATCTCGTGAAGAACGGTCGGCTGCTTCTGGATGGTGCGGACATGGGTCTCGACGTCGTGCCGGTCACCCGGCCGAAGTTCTACGACCTCTCGACCGCCGATGGCGTCTCGTACGAGCAGATCGCCAGGCTCCACGGCGCGAACGTGCTCGCCACGACGGTCGTGCAGACGTGCATCCGATACGGCGAGACCGACCGCTGCCGGTTCTGCGCGATCGAGGCGTCGCTGCGCTCGGGTTCGACGATCGCGGTCAAGACGCCGGCGATGATCGCCGAGGTGGCGCTCGCCGCGTACGAGCTCGACGGCATCCAGCAGATGGTGATGACGACGGGCACCTCGAACGGCAAGGATCGGGGTGCAAAACATCTCGCCCGCTGCGTTCGCGCCGTTCGCGCGGTGCTGCCCGACCTGCCCATCCAGGTGCAGTGCGAGCCGCCCGGCGACCTCGCGACGATCACCGACCTCTACGAGGCGGGGGCACGGTCCATCGGCATCCACGTCGAGTCGATGGATGACGACGTCAGGGCGAAGTGGATGCCCGGCAAGAGCTCGGTCACCCTCGACGAGTACCGCGCGGCCTGGCGTGAGGCCGTGCGCGTGTTCGGCCACAACCAGGTGTCGACCTATCTGCTCGTGGGGATGGGTGAGGATCCGGACGAGATGGTGGCCGGCGCGCAGGAGCTCATCGACATGGGGGTGTATCCGTTCGTCGTGCCGTTCCGACCGTTGAAGGGCACGCTCGCCACCGATGTCGACCACGTTCCCGCGCCGAACCGGCTCGTGCTCGAGGACATCTCGCGCCGGGTCGGGGCGTCGCTGGTGGCGGCCGGGATGCACGGGGCCGACCAGCAGGCCGGCTGTGCGGCCTGCGGTGCGTGCAGCATCCTGAAGACGGCTGGCGCCTGATGAGCGTCGACGTCCCGTTCCTGACGGGGGCGCCGCGGGCGGTGCCCTCCGGGGTCGCCGCCGCTCCGGTGCCCTACCTGGTGCATGAGGCCGACGCCGCCGAGGTGCAGGCGTACCGGTTGCTCCGCCGCGAGACGTTCGTCGAGGAGCAGGGGCTGTTCGAGGGGCACGATCTCGACGAGCTCGATCTCGATGCGCGCACCGTCGTGCTGGTCGCGCGGGCCGCCGACGGCACGGTGCTCGGCGGGGTGCGGCTCGCCCCGGCGACGCCCGACGTCGACCTCGGCTGGTGGACGGGCTCCCGCCTGGTCGTCGCCCGTGCCGCACGGGGTCAGCTCGGCATCGGCCCGGCGCTCGTGCAGGCCGCGTGTGCTCACGCCGAGGCCCGTGGGGTGCTCCGGTTCGAGGCGACGGTGCAGCCGGCAGCCGAGCGGATGTTCGCAAGACTCGGTTGGGAACGGATCGGTGAAGCGACCGTCGCCGGCGCCCCGCACGTGAGACTCCGCTGGCCGATCGGGCGGATCCAGCGGGCATCCGACTCCGCGAAGGCGCACCTGGAGGCGCTGCTCGACCCGTTCGGCGGCTGGGTGAACGCGCATCCTCTCTCCCTCGGCGGGCCCGACTACGTGGGCGACGACGGTGCGCCCGTACCCGGCACCGACGTGATCGCCGCGTGCGACGCCATCCTGCCGGCGATGGTGGAGCGCGACCCCGAGTGGGCGGGCTGGTGCGCGATCCTGGTGAATTTGAACGACATCAGCGCGATGGGGGCGACGCCCGTGGGCGTGCTCGACTCGCTCGGTGCCCGCGACGCCTCCTTCGCCCGGCGCATCATGGCAGGCCTCCGCAACGCGACCGAAGCGTGGGGCGTGCCGGTGCTCGGTGGGCACACGCAGCTCGGGGTGCCCGCGTCGCTCAGCGTGACGGCGCTTGGCCGCACCTCTGCTCCCGTGCGGGGTGGGGGCGCCCGCGCCGGGCACGCCCTGACGGTGACCGCCGACCTCAGCGGAGGCTGGCGGCGCGGGTACGAAGGTTCCCAGTGGGATTCGACGTCGGGCCGTTCGGGCGCTGAGCTCCGTGCACTCAGCGCGCTGGTGCCGACCGCCCGGCCCGCCGCTGCGAAGGACATCAGCATGGCCGGCCTTGTCGGCACGATCGGCATGATGGCTGAGGCATCCGGTGTCGGGGCCGAGGTGAGCGTTGCCGACATCCCGCGGCCGGAAGCTGCCGGGATGGCCGACTGGATGACGTGCTTCCCCGGGTTCGGGATGGTGACGGCCGACGCGCCCGGCGCCGGACGGATGGCGGCGGCGCTCACTGCCGCGGGTGACCGGGCTGCGGGCGCGGGTGCGGGCAGCGCGGGTCGTGCAGGTTCCGCCGAGCATCCACCCCTCGCCACCTCGGCCGAGTGCGGCACCATGACACACCAGCGGGGCGTCCGCCTGCGCTGGCCTGACGGCGAACTGACGACGGTGGTCGACTCCACGGTCACCGGATTGGGACGAGCATGACGAACGCAGTGCGCGTCGGGGCGGTGGCCGAGAACTTCGGCCGCGACCTCGAGCAGAACTACCTCCTGATCGGGGCCCTGCTCGCTGAGGCGCGGGCCCTGGGCGTCGCGCTGCTCGCCCTGCCCGAAGCCGCACTCGGCGGATACCTGTCGAGCCTCGGCGGGGGGCGGGATGTTGCGGCAACACTGAAACGTCGTCCCGACTCGCTGCCGCCGGCGCTCCGTCTCGACGGGCCGGAGCTCGCCCGGGTGATCGCGATGGCCGGCGACGTCGTCGTGGTCGTCGGGTTCTGCGAGGCAGACGGCGACCTCCGCTACAACACCGCTGTGGCGCTCGACGGCACGGGCGTGCTGGGGGTGCATCGCAAGGTGCACCAGCCGCTCGGTGAGAACATGTCGTACGCCGCGGGGACCGACTTCGAGGCCTTCGACACTCCCGTCGGCCGCATCGGCCTGCTGATCTGCTACGACAAGGCGTTCCCCGAGGCCGCCCGATCGCTCGCCCTCGACGGCGCGGAGATCGTGGTGTGCATCTCGGCCTGGCCGGCCTCCCAGACCGCCTCGAGCGACGACCTCAGCGAGGACCGCTGGACGAAACGCTTCAACCTCTTCGACCAGGCCCGCGCACTCGAGAACCAGATCGTCTGGGTGGCGTCGAACCAGAGCGGCACGTTCGGTTCGCTGCGGTTCGTGTCGAACGCGAAGGTGGTCGGGCCGGGTGGCGACATCCTCGCCACCACGGGCACGGCGAGCGGGATGGCCGTGGCCTCCGTCGACGTGGCCGAGCTGCTCGGCACCGCGCGCCGCTCGATGTTCCACCTGCGCGACCGGATGCCCGCGACCTACCGCGTCGTCGAGCCGCCTGCCGCCGCCCCGCCCGCCGCCTCCCCGCCCGTCGGCGCCGCCACACCCACCGACGCCGAGGCCGTTTCCGCCACCCCCGCCGCTGCCGAGCGGACCGTTATTCAGGCACGGGACACCGACGCGTTCGTATCCGAGCCGGAGGTCACCCATGCCTGAAATGACGTTCACCGTGCGCTGGCCCGACGGTAGCGTGGCCGACTGCTACTCGCCGTCGTTGGTCATGCACGACCACCTTCTCGTGGGCGAGAGCTACCCGCTCGCCGAGTTCGTCTACCGCACGAATACCGCTCTCGATCTGGCAAGCGAACGGGTGCGGGCCAAGTACGGATTCGAATGCACGTCGGCCCGGCAGCAGCAGAGCGAGATCGCGGTGGTTGCGTCGCGCTTCGCCGCGGCTCCGGATGCCCGCGTCGAGGTTCTCGCGATGGTGCCGCCGCTCGGGGTGAACCCGTGAACGGGGAGAGCCGGTCATCCGGAGCCCCCGGCGCGACCGATGCTGCGCCAGCGCCGGAGCACCACACCGTCGTCATCATCGGGGCCGGCCAGGCCGGGCTCTCCGCAAGTTGGCACCTCACGCAGCAGGGCATCGAGCATGTGCTCCTCGAACGCGGCACGATCGCGCACGAATGGAAAGATGGGCGCTGGGACAACTTCACCCTCGTCACCCCGAACTGGCAGTGCAGGCTGCCGGGCTACGAGTACGCGGGTGACGACCCCGAGGGGTTCATGAAGCGCGACCTCGTCCACGACTTCGTACGCGAGTATGCACAGCTCTTCGGCGCGCCCGTGCGCGAGAACGTCTCCGTCGACCAGCTCACCGAGGGTGCCGCCGGCGGGTTCTCGCTCAGCACCTCGGCGGGGCCGATGACGGCTGACAACGTGATCGTCGCCACCGGTGGGTACCACAGGCCGATCATCCCGGCCTCGGCGGAACGCCTGCCGCCGTGGATCACCCAAGTGCACTCCTCGGAGTACAAGAACGCCGCCGCGTTGCCGCCCGGGGCCGTGCTGGTCGTCGGCACCGGCCAGTCGGGCGCCCAGATCGCCGAAGACCTGCACCTCGAAGGACGGAAGGTGCATCTCGCAGTGGGTGGCGCCCCGCGCGCCCCGCGCTTCTATCGGGGCCGCGACAGCCTCGACTGGCTGGACGCGATGGGCGTCTACGACATCCCCGTCGAGCTCCAGCCCGGCGGGCTCGCCGCGCGCGAGAAGACGAACCACTACTTCACCGGTCGCGACGGCGGGCGGGACGTCGACCTCCGCCAGTTCGCGCTCGAAGGTATGAGGCTCTACGGCCGGCTGAAGTGCGCGAACGGGACCTCGCTGCAGTTCGCGCCCAACCTGGCGACGTCGCTCGACTACGCGGACTCCGTGGCCGAGTCGATCAAGAACGACATCGACCGCTACATCGTGCGGGAGGGGATCGAGGCACCCACCGAGGCGCGGTATGTCCCGGTGTGGCGTCCACCGTTCGAAGCCACCGAACTCGACCTGGCCATCAACGAGGTGTCGACCATCATCTGGTCGATCGGCTACCGGGCCGACTACAGCTGGATCCGGGTCGGCGTGTTCGACGGGGTCGGCCAGCCGACGCACACGCGGGGCGTGACGGGGATTCCGGGGCTCTACTTCCTCGGGCTGCCGTGGCTGCACACGTGGGGTTCCGGCCGGTTCGCGGGCATCGCGCGCGATGCGGAGTACGTGGCGGGGGCGATCGGTGGCGCGCTGGGCGGGTCGGGTGCTGTGGCGACCGGCGCGACGGTGGCGGGTACGGCGAAGGTGGCGGGTGCGGCGAAGGCGGCGGGAGCGGTGGCTGGCGGCGCGATGGCAGCGAGTGCGGCACCGGATGTCGCGGGGGCGCCCACTTTGGCGCGGCAGACGGTCCCCTCCGCAGCGGGAGCCTGACGGGCATCCGCTCGCTCGTACACTCGACTCCATGGCAGAAATCACGCTGGCCGCCGTCGCCGCGCACTTCGGGCGCGACATCTCGCGCGCGATGCCGAAGATCGAGGGCATCATCTCCGATGCGCGCTCGCAGGACGTCGACCTGCTCGTCTTTCCCGACGCCACGCTCGGCGGCTATCTCGCGAGCCTGGCGAGCCCCGACCCGGCCGAGCTGCCGCCGTCGGTCTCGATCGACGGGCCGGAGATCGGCCAGATCATCCAGTGGGCCGGTGACATGGTGGTGTGCCTCGCGTTCACCGAGGAGGTCGCGATGGCGGATGGCCGGCACCTTTACAACACGTCGGTGTGTGTCGATTCGACCGGCGTGCTGGGGGTGCATCGCAAGGTGCACCAGCCGCTCGGGGAGTCGCTCGTCTACGACCACGGCGACTCGTTCACGGCTTTCGACACGCCTGTGGGCCGGATCGGAATGCTGATCGACTACGACAAGACGTTCCCCGAGGCTGCCCGGTCGCTGGCGCTTGACGGCGCGGAGATCATCGCCTGCCTCTCGGCATGGCCGGCGAGCACCACGAACCGAGCGGAACGGCTGCCGCAAGATAGGCAGTCACGGCTCTTCGACCTCTACGACTGCGCTCGCGCGGCCGAGAACCAGGTCATCCTGGTGTCGTCCAACCAGACGGGGGTGATGGGCGGGCTGCGCTTCCTCGGGCAGGCGAAGGTGGTCGGGCCGGGCGGCGACGTGCTCGCGAAGACGTGGAACAAGGGCGCGCTCGCGGTGGCGCACATCGACGTGCAGCACGAGGTCGGACGCGCGAGGCGGAAGCTCCACCACCTGCGGGAGCGGGCGGTCGGGGCGTACCACCCCGGGATCGTGGGGGGTGGAGTGGCAGGCGCGGGCGCGGCGGCGCTCGACGGTGTCGCCCGAGACGCACCCGCCCGGGCATCCGTCCCGCTCGCCGGGCTGGTCTGAACCGTGCGCATCGCGCTGCTCACCTACTCGACCAAGCCGCGTGGCGGTGTCGTGCACACCCTCGCGCTGGCCGAGGCGCTTGTCGCTGCGGGCGAGCAGGTCGACGTCTGGACGCTCGGACGAGGCGGCGACCGCACTTTCTTCCGCCGGGTCGATCCGCGGGTCGGTCTGTGCGTCGTGCCGTTCACCGCGCAAGACGGAGAGACGGTGGGGGAGCGCATTCTCCGTTCGATCGAGAGCCTCCGGGCATCCTTCACCCCCGATCTGTACGACATCGTGCACGCTCAGGACTGCATCTCGGCGAACGCGGTGGATCGCTCGGTGCGCACCGTGCACCACCTCGACACGTTCACGACTCCCGAGCTCGTCGCCTGCCACGAGCGGGCGATCGTGCGCCCCCTCGCGTTGATCTGCGTCTCGGCGGCCGTCGCGGCCGAGGTGCAGCAGGGCTGGGGGCTCGCCGCCACGGTCATCCCGAACGGAGTCGACTCCGCTCGTTTCGGGGCCGCGGCCGGCGCGACTCCGGATGCCATTGCCGCCGTCGCCCGCTGGCAGCGGTCGCTCGGGCGCTACGTGCTCGCGGTCGGCGGGATCGAACCGCGGAAGGGCAGCATCGACCTGCTCGAGGCCTTCGCGCTCGTACAGACCGCGGTTCCGGATGCCCGTCTGGTGTTCGCGGGCGGCGAGACGTTGTTCGACTACTCCGGGTACCGCGCGCGGTTCGAGGCGCGGGCGGCGGAGCTCGGGGTGTCGTACGAACTGCTCGGAACGGTCGACGACGACGAGCTGCCGTCCCTCGTGGCGGGCGCGGCCGTGCTGTCGTTCGTCTCGACGAAGGAGGGATTCGGGCTGGCCGCGATGGAGGCGCTCGCGGCCGGCGTGCCCGTGGTCGCGCGCGACCTCCCCGTGCTGCGGGAAGTCTTCGGCGGCACGGTCTCGTACGCCTCAGACGTCGCGGGCATCGCGGCGGCGCTCGCGCGCCTGCTCGCCCTCCGCCCGGCGCCCGGGGCCCCCGCGCCTCCCGCCCGCCCCGCCGCCGCGCGCCCCGCCGCCACCTCTCTCACTCCTGATTCCGCCTTTCCCGCGCGTTCAGGGGACGCAAATCGTTCGTCCGCACCATCGTTGGAGCGTTTTGGGGCCCTTCGACGGGTTGAGGAGGATGCGGCGCCCGGGGAGGGAGGCTGGGATCCCGAGCGCGGGCGGGCGCTGGCGCGGACGTTCAGTTGGGCATCCGCCGCCGAGAGCCACCGCGACCTGTATCGCGCTCTGATCGCCCGCTCGGCGTTCGGACCGGTGGCTCCGGGCGGGCCAGCGGTCACGGCACCCACGCCTCCCGCAGCGGATGCCTAGCGCCGTGGCGCGCATGTCGATCTCGCGGGCGATCTCGTGGCTGGCGGCGGAGCATCCCGACACCATCGCCGCGCGCGACGACGACACCGCCCTCACCTGGCGGGAGCTCGACCTCCGCACGAACCGTCTCGCCCGCGCCTACGCCGAGCTCGGAGTGGGCGTCGATTCGTTCGTCACGGTGGCCCTGCCGAACTCCGTGGAGTTCGTCGAGAGTTGCGTCGCCGCCTGGAAGCTCGGCGCCACCCCCCAGCCGCTCTCCTACCGTCTGCCACCCGCAGAGCGGGCCGCTGTGCTGGCGCTCGCGCGGCCCGCGCTGGTCGTCGGGTTGGACGCCGCGCCCGGCACGGCCGTGCCCGCTGCCGCCGCCTCACCCACCACCGCCGCGCAACCCGGCGGCGTCGCAACACCGTCGGCCGCGACATCCATCGCCGTGCCTCACCTCCCGCCGGGCTTCGCACCGCGCGCGGACCTCTCCGACGCTGAACTCCCCGACGCGGCAGCCGCCTCGTGGAAGGCTCCCACTTCCAGCGGGAGCACCGGGCGTCCGAAGCTGATTCTCGCTGCGGCGTCAGCGCACGTCGACCCCGAGGGCCGCGTCGCCTCGTTCGTGCCGGCGCAGGCCGTGCAACTCGTCTCGGGCCCGCTGTTCCATTCGGCGCCGTTCACCTACGCGATGCGGGGGCTGATGACAGGGCACACCCTCGTGATCCTGCCGCGCTTCGACGAACGCCGCGTGCTCGAGGCCATCGGCCTTCACCGCATCACCTGGGCGCCGCTCGTGCCGACGATGATGAACCGCATCTGGCGCCTGCCGGCCGCGGTGAAGGATGCCTCGGACCTTGGCTCGCTCGAATCGATCCTGCACATCGGATCGGCGTGCCCGCCCTGGCTGAAGCGCGCCTTCATCGACTGGATCGGCCCCGACCGCGTCGTGGAGGTCTACGCGGGCACCGAATCGCAGGGCATCTCCACTATCACGGGCGGGGAGTGGCTCGAGCATCCGGGTTCCGTCGGGCGTCCGGGAGCCGGATCCGAGATGCAGATCTGGGGGCCGGATGATCGCCCCCTGCCCATCGGCGAGACCGGCCGCATCATGATGAGGCGGTCGGGAGGGCCCACCTACTCGTACCGGGGTAGCGCGGCGCAGCTGCGCCCGGACGGCTGGGACACCCTCGGCGACCTCGGCCACCTCGACGCCGACGGCTACCTCTACGTGGCCGATCGCGCGGACGACCTCATCATCACGGGAGGGGTGAACGTCTACCCCGCGGAGGTGGAGGGGGTGCTCGAGGAGCACCCCGGCATCCGCTCGGCCGTGGTCTTCGGACTGCCTGACGACGACCTCGGCGAGGTGGTGGTGGCGCTGGTCGACGTGGGCGGCGTGTCGGCTGGCCCTGCGGGCGTGGGTGGCGCGGCGGCTGACCCTACGGGCATGGTGTCGGGCGTGCGCGCTGACGGCACGGTTTTGGGGGTCGGCCAGCCGGTTACCGAGGCAGCGCTGCTCACCTGGCTGCGGCCGCGGCTCGACCCTGAGAAGCGCCCGCGCCGCATCGAGTTCACGACGGAGCCCGTGCGCGACGACGCAGGCAAGGTACGCCGTCACCTGTTGCGCGCCGAGCGCGGCGAGCGTGCCGAGCGCGCCGAGCGCGGCGCTCCGCCGTCGTACTCCTGACGGGACGGCGGGAGTCCTACACTGCCGTTTGTCGTGCCTCGACCCAGAACGGACACGCTTGCGGCGATCCGCCGCAGCATATGCCGAGGGATTGCCGAAACCGTGTCCGTTCCCGTGGGCGGTCAGTTGCGCGGGCGTGACCCGGGCGCGCGTGACCCGCGCGCCCGCACCGCGAACCCCGCGCACGCCACCACCACGAGGGCCGCCACCACCACGAGCCACTCCAGGTGCTCCCCGAAGAACAGCGCTGCCCAGACGATCGTCAGCACCGGCTGCAGCAGCTGGATCTGGCTCACGTTCGAGATCGGTCCGATCGCCAGCCCGCGGTACCAGACGAAGAACCCGAGGAACTGGCTGATCACGCTCACGTAGGCGAACGCCAGCCACCCGTCGACGCCGGCGACGAGCGGGCCGTGCGACGCACCGAGCAGCGTCAACGGAAGCATCACCGGCAGCGCCAGCACCAGCGCCCAGCAGATGATCTGCCATGAACCGAGTTCGCGGGCGAGCAGGGCGCCCTCCGCATAACCGACGGCTGCGAGGGCCACGGCGGCGAGCAAGAGCAGGTCGGAGGGCTGGAGTCCGCTGAAACCGCCACCGCTGACGGCGACGAACGCGACCACCGCTACGAGGCCCGCGATGCTGGCGATCCAGAACGATCGGCTGGGCCGTTCTCCACCCCGCAGCACGGCAACGACGGCTGTTGCGGCGGGCAGCACGCCGATGACCACGGCGCCGTGCGCTGCGGGCGCGGAGTGCATTGCGAAACTGGTCAGCAGCGGGAATCCTGCCACCACCCCCGCGGCCACGATGAGCAGCCTCAGCCACTGTCGCCCGCGAGGCAGTCGGGGCCGGATGATCGCCAGCACGATCCCGGCGAGCACAGCGGCAACCACGGCGCGCCCGGCTCCCACGAACAACGGGTCGAGGGTGCCCACCGCGACCCGTGTGAAGGGAAGCGTGAACGAGAAGGAGAGCACGCCGAGAAAGCCGAAGAGCAGCCCCCCGGGCATCCCGCGTCCGGCTGCCGGCGTGTTGCCCGCGAGCTCGCCTGCCGATAGCGGAGTTCTCCAGGACCGGATAGCGCTACTCTTGTCTGTCATGGATGAGGATAGCACCGACCATCGTCTCGACCGCCACCTCCGTCACCTCATCGAATCCAGTGGGGCCGGTGCGAAACTGCCGCCCACCCGCGCGCTGGTCAGCGACTTTGCCGCGAGTCCGCTGACAGTGCAGCGGGTGGTGCAACGTCTCGTGCAGGAAGGGCTGGTCGAGACGCGGCCAGGATCCGGCACCTTCGTCGCCCGGCCGCGCGTCATCGCGCGCTCGGACTTCTCCTGGCAGACCACCGCGCTCGGCCCCGCGCGGAACGGCGCAGCAACGGTCGGCACGTCGATGTCGCTCACGGCCCCGGATGCTATCGCTATGCACGGCGGCTACCCGTCCGAGGATCTGCTGCCCACCCGCCTCGTGCGCTCGGCGCTCACCCGGGCTGCCCGCGGGGGAGCGGCGCTCGACCGGCCGCCCGTCGCGGGCCTCAGCAACCTCCGCGCCTGGTTCGCGAACGAGGTGCGGTCGGGGCCGGGCGGGCGGTCCTCCGGAGTCTCCGGTGACGACGTGATCGTGGTTCCGGGCAGCCAGAGCGCCCTGACCTCGATCTTCCGCGCGCTGGCTCAGCCGGGGGATGCGATCGTGATGGAGTCTCCCAGCTATTGGGGCGCGATCGCGGCCGCCCACCAGGCCGGGCTGGTGATCGTGCCCGTGGCACGGGGAGCGGCCGCACCCTCGGCGGAGGCCCTCGACGACGCGTTCGCCAGCAGTGGTGCGCGTCTGTTCTACGCCCAGCCGCACTTCGCGAACCCCACCGGCGCACTCTGGACCCTTGCCGAGACCCGCGCGATCCTCGCCGTGGCCCGCGCCCGGAACGCGTTCGTGATCGACGACGACTGGGCCCACGACTTCGGGATCGACGCGGATGCCCGCCCGATCATCGCCGACGACACCGACGCTCACGTGGTCTACCTCCGCTCGCTCACGAAGAGCGTCTCGTCGTCGCTCCGGGTGGGTGCGCTGATCGCTCGCGGTCCGGCGTTGGCGCGCATCCAGGTGGATCGCACGGTGACCGACCTCTACGTCAGCGGCATGCTGCAGGCCGCTGCCGTCGATGTCGTCACCGATCCGGGCTGGCGCAGTCATCTCGCGCAGCTGAGGTCGCAGCTGCGGCTCCGCCGGGATACCCTGGCGGGCCTGGTCGCCGGTCGCCTGGGCGGCGATACTCTGACGTCGTTGCCCAAGGGCGGGCTGAACCTCTGGCTGCGTTTCGACGACCGGTCGGATGCCCGGGATCTGGCCGCGCGCTGCCTCGCGGCCGGCCTCGCCGTGGCGCCCGGCAACGACTGGTTCCCGACCGAGCCGCCCGGCTCGTTCCTGCGCCTCAACTATTCCGGGGCACGCCCGGAGCGCTTCGAGGAGGCCGTGGCGATCCTCGAGGCCGCCCGCGACCCCCGCTGACGCGGAGACTGCTCGGGCCGCCACCGCAGCTCACACCTCATCCCTCGGGCCGGGAGGGTAGCTCCTGCAACGTCCAGGTGTTGCCGTCGGGGTCGGCGAACGTCACGAACTTTCCCCACGAGAGCTCCTCGACCTCTGACGCCTCGACGCCGGCGGCCAGCAGTGCCGTGCGAGCATCCGCAGCGCTCCGCACCACTACCTGCACGGCCTTCAGTGACCCGGGCTCCATCTCGGTGATGCCCTCGCCGAACGCAATCGAACAGGCCGAACCGGGAGGCGTCAGCTGCACGAATCGCAGGGTGTCGCTCACCTGGTTGTCGAAGTCGGCGTGAAAACCGACTTGGTCGACATAGAAGGCCTTCGCGCGGTCGACGTCGGTGACGGGAACGAAGATGAGTTCGATCTTCCAGTCCATGGGATGCTCCTCTGCAGTGCGGCGGCCCGGCATCGGTGCGTGAGCCTTTCTCACACTGTAGAGCGGGCCGCCGACATCCGCGCGGAACGTCAGTTCACGCCGAGGGGATGAGACCCGTTGCGACCCTCTTCTCCGCGGTCGAGGCCCGCGATGACGGCCAGGTCCTCAGGGGTGAGCTCGAAATCGAACAGGTCGAAGTTCTCGGCCATCCGGTCGCGATTGTTCGACTTCGGGATCACGATGTTGCCGATCTGCAGGTGCCAGCGCAGGATGACCTGGGCCACCGACTTGCCGTGCGCCGACGCGATGGTGCCGAGCTCGGGCGACGAATTGATGCGCCCCTGGCCGAGCGGGCCCCAAGCCTCCGTCGCGATGCCGTGCTCGGCATGGAACGCGCGGAGCTCGGTCTGCTGCAGGTCGACGTGCAACTCGATCTGGTTGACGGCCGGAACGATCCCGGTCTCTGCCAGCAGCTGCTCGAGGTGCGGCACAAGGAAGTTCGAGACGCCGATCGAGCGCGCGAGCCCCTGCTCCTGCAGCTGCTCGAGGGCCTTGTAGGCCTCGACGAACGTGCCCTTCTCGGGAGCCGGCCAGTGGATGAGGTACAGGTCGACATAGTCGAGCTGCAGGCGCCCAAGGCTCTTCTTCATCGCCTCGATGCCATTGGTCTGGTCGTTGTTCCACAGCTTCGTGGTGACGAACAGCTCCTCGCGGGCGATGCCCGATTCTGCAATGGCGTGCCCGACGCCCTCTTCGTTCTTGTAGATGGCAGCGGTGTCGAGATGGCGGTAACCGACATCGAGGGCGTCGCGCACGATACGGCCGGTCTTGTCCGGATCGACCTTGAAGACTCCGAAGCCGAGCTGGGGAATCGTGAGGCCGTCGTTCAGGGTGTCTTCAGGTACGGTGTTCGTCATGCTTCAAGCTTAGGGAACTAATCTGGGGCCAGCCGCGGAACAGACCCTCTGCGAGCATGCGACCCCGCGGCGAGAAAGCGAGCAGCCCGAATGCCCGACAGCCCGTTGTCGCGCACCCCCTACGAGGTGCTCGGAGTGAGCCCTCGATCGAGCGATGACGAGCTCCGGAGGGCGTACCGGCGACTGCTCAGGGAGACGCATCCCGACACGGGTGGCAGCGCAGCCGAGTTCCACGCCGTGCAGCTCGCCTGGGAACGGGTCGGCACGAGTTCGGAGCGCGCTGCCTACGACTCGGGTGCGGGCGCCCGGTCGTCGGCTCCGGATGCCCGTGCCGCGGGTGGGTTCGGGGGAGCATCCACGCCCCACCGCCCGGAGGGCAGCTCGCTCAAGGCTCGCTCGTACGGGCATCCCGGGGGCGACGAACGCGAGCACTTCCTCACTCTGATGCGCGAATGGGTGGGGCGGGGCGTCGACCTGCCCGACCCGTACGACCCCACCCTGGTGCGTTCGGCGCCGAGGGAGATCAGGCGCTGGCTCGCCAAGGCGATGGCCGAGGAGGAGACGGCGCGCATCGTGTCGACCCTCGGCATCGGCTACACGATCTGGAACAACGTGCTGGTCGGCCGCACCGGCGGCAATATAGACCAGCTCGTGCTCGGCCCTGCCGGGCTGTTCGCCATCCAGTCCGAGGACTGGGGCGGCGTCATCCGGCTCTCGCGGGGTGAACTCGTTGGAGAGGGCATCGCGAGCGATGAGGAGCCGTTCCGGATGCTTGGCCAGAACGCCCGCGCTCTCGGGCGTGAACTCGGCGTGAAGTTCACCGCCCTGGTCATCGTTGTGCCCGACGACGATCTCGACCAAGCGATCGGCCAGATCGAGCGCGGCAGGCTCGCCGGTGCCGTCGTCGTGCGGCGTTCCGTGCTGCCCCAACTCCTTCGGAACGGGGTGGGCGGAGGTGAGCGCGCGAGCGTCGACCGGGTCTTCGAACTGCGCTCCCGGTTGCAGCAGGGCGTGCGTTTCGTCTGAGTGGATGCTGGACCCTCGCCCTGCGGCCGCTGAGGCTGCATGCGTGCAGAGGCATAGCTTGTAGCTTCAATGAACCTGAAAATGTGCTCAGCGATGTGACAAAAAGGTAACGGTTGGGTAACCTCGAAAAGTCGCCGCGACCACCCGAAGCGGTTTCGGTGACGATCTGGACACCAAGCACCCAGATCCTGACGGGCCCGTGAAAGCCGCGCGGCCCGTGCGCACCGCAGTGCGCCGGAGGAATACGACACGTGACTGACTCGAACGGACGACCAGATGGTTCCCCTGATCTGGCACCCGATTCGAGCTACGAAGTCCCTGTTGTCACGGCCTCTCTGAGCCGTCGGGCCCTGCGCGAACGCCTCGCCGCGTCGTCCGTTCCGCCTGTGGTGGCGTCCCGCCGTGAGCGCCGCGAACGCGAGCTGGCCGGAGAGGCTCCGGTTGTACCCGTGGCAGTTGTCGGCCCTGTCGAACCGATTGTGGTCGGCGACGCCGAACCTACTGTTCCCAGTGCCCGCCGGGCGCGCCGCGACATCCGGGGGCTCGAGCATCTGCTGCTCGCTCCCGTCGGGCAGCCGCTCCCCGTAGACGAGCCGGCCGCTGAGGTCGAGACCGAGCCCCAGCCGGCGGCCGCCGCTGAGCCGGACGTCGCCGCCGAGCCGGTCGCCCCCGCCCCCGAGCCGATCGCAGCCCCCGCGCTGGCTGCCACCGCCGAGCCACGCGCGGCTGCCGCGCCGGCCGCCGCCACTCTCGCGCCGGCCGCCGCCACTCTCGCGCCTGCCGCCGCTGCACCCGCTGCCACCCCCGAGCCCGCCACGATCCACTTCGACACCGAAGACCTCCCCGAGGCGCACGCCACTTCCGTGCACACGATGACCTTCAGCCACGCCGACGAGGACGCGCCTGTCGCCCGCGTCTCCGCAACCACGCCCCCCCGGGCATCCGCCGCCGTCGATGCCTCTGGGCCGCCGCGCCGCACGATGCCGCGCATCCGCCGCGCAGGGACAACCCCCCGCCCCGGTGCCCGCAAGCGCACCATCGCCAGCACGGTCGTGATGGTGGCGACGGCCGGACTGGTTGCGACGAGCGCCCTTCCCGCCTATGCCTACACCTACACGGACAACCCGATGGGTGCGAACCGGCAGGCCGTGAGCGACCTCGGCATCCAGAGCCTCACCGTCTCGGGCGTGAACGGGCAGGCCTCCTCGCGCGATGACTACAGCACCACCGGCAACGTCGCCGAGATGGACTCGACGACCGGCACGACCGTCTCCCCGACCGTCCAGGCCCTCGCCGCCGAGCTGATGGCAGACGTCGCCTCGGGCAAACTGGTCGGATCGGTGCCCGACCACATCGTCGAGATCCGCAACCTGGCCAACGGTGTGGCGGTTCCCGGATGCGGTGTCGACTATCGCGTTCTGCAGACCATCAAGGTCGCCGTCGACAACTTCGACAAGGTGGGTGTCAGCGACATCAACCGGCACTGCACCGGCCAGATCGAGGGCGCCGGTACGGCATCCTCGCACTACAAAGACGGCGGCGGACACGCGGTCGACTTCTACATCCTGAACGGGCACGGCCTCACGGGCGCCGACTCCGACTCACTGAAGCTGATTCGCCTGCTCGACCCCCTCGTGCCCAAGGGCAGCGGTCTCGGGCAGTCCGGGTGCCGCCCGTCGATCGCCGTGTCGAACTTCGCTCCCTTCCCCGACACCTGCACCCACATGCACGTCGACTTCGGCAACGCCCAAGGCGTGGCGCTTAAGTCCTAGCCCGCGCGTACGAGGCCGTCGCATGCCGCGTCGCTGACGCGCTGCCAGCCGTGCGCCACCGCCCTGTCGGTCAGTGCAGCGTTCCCGGTACCGGTTGAGGGCACGCATGGTTGATCGCCTGCCACTCGGCGTCTGACATCGTCTGGCTTCGGTCGGCCACGCCCGACGAGGCCATCGCCGACCAGGGTTCTGATTCGTAGCCGTCGAGGAAGGCCTGGAGGCTGGGCGCGTCAGCGACCGCGTAGCCCTGGGCAGCGAGGCAGTCGCGTTCCCTGAGCTCCGCGTCGTACAGCAGCCGCTTCTGCCGGTCGTCGACAGGGAACCGGGCGGAGACGGTCTGATTGCAGGCCCAGGTGTCGGCGAGGTAGCGATCGTACTGTTCGGCCGGGATCGTGTCGCTCGATGCATCGATCCCGCCGTCATCGGTGAGGGTCACCTCCCAGCCGCTCTCGGTGATGCAGCGGTAGAGCGCATCGGCGACGGGGGACTGGCTGAGGGGCGCTTCGGTTGTGGTCTCCGGATGCCCGGGGTCGCCGCTGCACGCGCTGAGCGCTCCCAGCGAGGCCAGCGCCACGGCGCCCAGCACGGCCAGCCGAGCGATCGTCGATCGGTGGATCACGGGCATCCGGGTTCCTTCTCTGAGAGTTCTGACGGGTCGTTGTGGCCTCGGAGCATGGGGCATATAGTGAGAATCACTCATCGACAACATTCCCACCGAGAGGCTCCCGCGTCAACGGGATCCGGTGGGAGAAGGAAGCCAGAAGTGAAGTCTCTCCCCGCTACCGCAGCAACCCTCGTCGTGGCCGCCGGCCTCGTCTTCGCCAATGCCGTCGGCGCCTCCGCAACGACTGTCGACTTCGGTTCGCAGGTCTGCGGCTGGGGTGGTCCCTCGGCCGCATCCACTGCCTATGTCAGTGCCACGAGCGTGCACCAGCACCAGGCGAACGGTGTCAGCTGGACGAGCCGTACGTTCGGCTCGGGCTTCCACCGGTTCTCGAGCGGAAACGGCGTGGTCAGCATGCAGATCGCCTACCCGTCGGGTACCGAGACCGGCCGCGCCTTCTCGTGCGCGAACGGCTCGTTCTGACCGACCCGTCGAGCGAACGGCGAACCGGCTACCGGAACGTCGTCAACGGCAACTGAGAGGGGAACACGAATGTCGAACGGTCGGGCCTCGGTCACGGGTCCATTCGAAACACTGGCCGATGCCCGCACCGCCATGGCGTTCGGGCGGGTGAGGGGTGTCGACACCCTTCTGCTCGCCTGCGCCGAGGCCGGTGTCTCGCTCGGCCGTTTCGACACCCGGGTGCTCGACGAGCTGGCCGACCTCGACGGCGACTCGGTCTGGGTGATCGCGTCGATCATCCGGCGTGCCGGCAGGCAGGTCGCGTGAACGGCCGGACCCGTTCGCGCTGGGTGCGCCGCCTTCCCCGGGGCGGCGCACGCACGGGAGGCCTCCACACCCGCAGGCTCCGGATGACCACCCTCACGGTGCCGGGTGTGGTCGCGCTCGTGGTCGGCCTGGCTCTCGCGGCCTGGGCGTCGACGGTTCTGCTGTCGCCGCCCGGGCACGCGGCAGAGCCCGGCGGTTTCGCCACGGCGACGGTCATGCTGGGGGAGGTCGGCTCGGAGCTGTCGCTGAACGCCGCCGCCGAGTGGCAGGCTGCACCGGTGGCCCGCAACGAGGCGGCCGGGGTCGTCACCAGCGTCGACTCCGCGCAGGGCGGCGACGCGCGGCAGGGGAGCCGACTCTATTCTGTCAACGGGCGGGCCGTGATCGTGGCCCGGGGTGAGATCCCCGCCTACCGCCCACTCTCTACGGGTGATTCCGGTGACGATGCCCGCCAGCTGCAGCAGCTGCTGAGCGACGCGGGATTCTTCACCGGGGAGGTCGACGGAGCATTGGGCGCGGATGCCCGCACAGCCATCGAGCGGTGGCAACAGTCCCTCGGCGAACCAGCCTCGGGCGAGGTTGCGCTCGGCGACGTGGTCTTTGTGCCATCGCTGCCCGCTCGCCTGACCCTCGACGGGGTCGTCACACGCGGGGCCCGCCTGGCCGGTGGCGAGCAGGTCGTGGTGGGGATCGGATCGTCTCCGCAGTTCACCGTGCCTGTCGGCCCTGCCCAGGCGGCCGGCATCGTGACCGGCGCACGAGTCGAACTCACGTCGGCCTCGGGACAGCAGTGGAAGGCCGTGGTCGCGGGCCGAACCGCGGCGGCGACGGGCAGCACGGTGGTGCTCACGCTCGATCCCGTGCCGACGGTGGCTGCGCCATCCGGTGCCACTCCCTCCGCCCCCACTCCCTCCGCCCCCGCTCCGATCTGCGGCGCATCGTGCAGCGAGATCCCCGCCACCGGCCAGACCCTGCTCGCCGCCCGGATCATCACGGTCGAGAGTGTGCACGGCTCCGTCGTTCCGTCGATGGCCCTGCAATCGGATGCGCAACAGGGCCTTCTGCTCGTCGACAGTGCCGGGGCGCGGCATCCGGTCACCGTGCTCGCCTCGGCACGCGGCATGTCCGTGGTGCGGGGCGTCGATCCCGGGTTGGTCGTGCGCGTTCCGAACACACCCTCGAGCGCGGGGGAGCCGGCGGGCGATGGCCCATGACCGTCTTCCGAGTCGAAGCGCGAGACCTGACCTTCGGGTACCGCGGAGGCAGACCCCTCTTCGAGCACTGCGGCACCGGTGTCGAGGCGGGAGAACTGGTGGCCCTCACCGGGGCCTCCGGGCGGGGAAAGTCGACCCTGCTCTACCTCCTCGGGCTGATGGTCCGTCCGCACGGCGGGATCATCCTGGTCGATGGTGTGCCGGCAGACGCCCTGCCCGACGACCGCCGCGCCGAGCTCCGCGCGCGGCTCCTCGGGTTCGTGTTCCAGGATGCGCTGCTCGACCCGGGGCGCACGGTGCTCGACAACGTGCTCGAGACCGCGCTCTACCGGTCGGAGTCCCGCCGCGTCTCCGTGCGCCGCGCCCACGAACTCCTGGCGCGCTTCGGTGTGGAGCAGCGTGCTGAGGCGCGACCTGGCCAGCTCTCGGGCGGGCAGGCCCAGCGCATCGCCCTCTGCCGCGCGCTGATGAACCGCCCCGGCATCCTGCTCGCCGACGAACCGACCGGCAACCTCGACGCGCAGTCGGCTGCGGTCGTTCTCGGGGCGTTCCGCGAAGCTGCAGAGGGCGGCGCGGCGGTGCTCGTCGCCACCCACGACCCCTGGCTCGTCAGTCGCTCCGACCGGGTCGTGACGCTCTGATGGGGCTTCACGAGACGGGCGGTGGCGCGGGTGCGGGCGGATGGTGTCGTGCAGGGGCACTGGCACGGGAGGCGGCCGTCTCGGCGGTCACCCAGAGGCTCGCGTCGCTGCTGACGGTCGCTGTGGTCGCCTCCGTGTGCGTGGCCGTACTGCTGACCGCCGGACGCGCAGACGGAAGTGCCCACGAGGTGCTGTCGAGCCTCGACGATTCCGGTACGCGGTCGATCATCGTGCGTGCCGAAGCGGGCTCAGGGCTCGACACGGAAGTGCTCGACCGACTGCGCACCCTCGGCGGCATCGAATGGTTCGGGGCCTTCGGAGCGGCGGACGACGTGACGAACGCCGCCATCGACGGAGGCCTGCCCGTGTCAGCGCGGCTCTTCTATGGGGTTGAACCCGTTGTCGGAATCGCCGGGGGAGACCCTCTCTCCGGCCCCGAGGGGGCAGACCTTCTCTCCGGCCCCGAGGGGAGCCATTCCGCACCCGGCGGCCGCGCCTCGCGGGCCGCCGCCGGGCAGCTGGGGCTCGCCGACGGGGTGGGCGCAGTGGTGTCGCGGCAGTCCGGTACATCCGTCGACATCGACGGACTCGTCGACCTCTCGCCCGACCTTCGTTTCCTGGAGCCCGTTGTGCTCCTTCCCGCCGCGCCGCACGAAAATCCCGCCGCGCCGCACGAGAACCTCGCCGCGTCGCACGAGAAACCGGTCGCGGCGCTGGTCATCCGCGCCGACAGCCCGCAGATCGTCGGGGCGGTCGCCGCCGCCGTCACCTCGGTGCTCGGGGTCGACGACCCCACGACCGTGACGGTGCAGACGAGCGAGCGTCTTGCCGCCGTGCGTCACCAGGTCGAGAACCAGCTCGGTGAATTCGGCCGCACGTTGGTGCTCTCGACCTTCGCCGGCTCGTCGGCGCTGGTGGCGGCGATCCTGTTCGCTCTGGTCATGATGCGTCGGCGGGACTTCGGTCGCCGGCGCGCCCTTGGTGCAACCCGGTCGCTCATCGTCGCCCTGTTGCTCGGCCAGGTCGGCCTCACCGCCGGCGCTGCATCGGTGTTCGGCACGGGGGTGGCAGTCGCCTTGCTGGCACTTCTCCGGCAGCCCCTGCCCCCTCCGGCCTTCGCGGCGGCCGTGGCCATCCTCGCCGTGACGACCAGTCTGGTCGCTGCCCTGCTGCCGGCCGTCTTCGCCTCGACGCGGGATCCGCTCCGGGAGCTCCGGGTGCCGTGAGCCCGGACCCGCAACCCGTGACCCGGGCACAGTGACCCCACCGCACCCACCGCACCCACCGCACCCACCGCACCCACCGCGCCCACCGCACCCACCGCGCCCACCGTCTCAACCGGGCCACCACCCCCGTCTTATAGGCTCGGAGCATGCCCTCAATCGCTACCGCCGTGCCCCCCACCGGGCGAACGGAGGCGACGCTCCTCGACAGAGACGCGTGGACCGCACTCGAGAGCGATCATCAGCGGCGGGCTGATGCCCTCAGCGCAGCCTGGCGGGCGCGCCGCCAGACGGGCGAGGCCCACCCCGTCGACGACTTTCTCTTCACGTACTACCCGTTCCGGCCGAGCCTGCTCCGCCGCTGGCATCCCGGCGCGGGTGTGGTTCTCGACGGCACCGTCGGCCTCGACCGGCACGAGTGGCGCTGGTACAGCCGCGGAGTCGGGGCGGACCAGGCGATCCCGGTGGGTGCGAGCAGAGTGGATGCCCGGGGGTTTCTGGAAACAAAATCGTCGACGGTCGCGTTCATCCAGAACCTGCTGGGCCACACAGCCGCACGACCGGCACGCTTCAGTTGCTTCGGGCTGCACGAATGGGCGATGGTGTACAAAGTCGAAGCCGATGCGGTGCGCCACGAGGCGCTTCCCCTGCGACTGACCGCCGCCCAGACCGATGAGGTCGTCGAGCAGAACCGCATCACGTGCTCGCACTTCGACGCGTTCCGGTTCTTCACCCCGGAGGCGCGGCCCGCGAACGACCGGCAGCTGACCCGTGAGTCGCAGCCGCAGCTCGAGCAGCCCGGCTGCCTGCACGCCGGCATGGACGTCTACAAGTGGGCGATCAAACTCGGCCCTCTCGTGCCCGGCAACGTTCTGCTCGACAGCTTCGAGCTGGCCCGCGACATCCGGCAGCTCGACATGCAGGCATCACCGTATGACGTCTCGGCCTTCGGCCTCGAGGCCGTTCGTATCGAGACAGCGGAGGGCAAGAAAAGCTATGCCGCTGAGCAGCGCCGGTTCGCCGAGCGTTCGAATGCGCTGCGCCGCGACATCGTGGACATCATCGAGCACGCCCGCCTGCTCTGACAACACCCGCCGCGGGGCGTCAGCGCCCGCGCAACCTGTCCACTTCGCGCCGTTCCCGCTTGGTCGGTCGCCCCGCACCGCGGTCGCGCGTGGCGACCAGCGCGACAGTCTCGCGGGGAGGTGGCGGGGGAGTCCTGTCGACGAAGCACTCCGCGGCCATGACCGCGCCCACCCGCTTCACCACGAGGCGGCTCACGACCACGATGCGGTCGAAACCGTCGCTCCGCACGCGCACCTCGTCACCGATCCGTAGGGGCTGGGCCGCTTTCACCTTCTCGCCGTTGATGCGAACGTGGCCCGCCCGGCAGGCCGTGGTGGCAGCCGACCGGGTCTTGAACAGTCGCACCGCCCACGCCCAGCTGTCGACGCGCGCCGCCGTGACGTCAGCCATCGGCAGGCCCCCGGATGCCCCGCCTCAGGATGCTCGTCGGTGCTCCCGGCCGCCCCGCGAATTCGCCTCGGGCTCCTCGTCGGAGAACAGGCTCCCGAGCTTGTCGACGTCGTCGATCTCCGGCGTCTCGTCGCGCACGATCGTGTGCTCGATGACCGCCGTGTGACCGATGGCCGCATCGTGATGGGGGTGGGGCTCACGCTCGGCCTCGCGTTCGGCGGCTTCCTCGAAGGGAACGTCGACCTCGTCGCGGAGTTCTGCTGCGAATTCGGCGTCCGCCTCCTCGATCTCGGCCAGCTGGGCGCTGTCGTCATCCGGCGAGGCGTCGGCAACGCCAGCAACGGCCCCGTCGCCAGCGTCGTCGTCGCCGTCTCCGACCTCCGCGTCGTCGGTGCCGTAGAGCGAGTTCAGCACCAGCACAGCGGCATCGTTCGCGCCGATCGCGTAGTCACCCGTCTCGGACTCATCGACGAGCTGGGCAGTCGCGACCTCCTCGATCTCGTCGATCGTGGCGCGGGCAAGCTCGAGTTCGCTGGCGAGGGCCAGCTGCGACTCCGAGATGAAGTCCACGAGGCGGGCATCCGGAGCATTGTCGTTCGTCCACTCGCCCACGTCGAGCGTGGTGGCGAGGGCCGCAACGGTCTGCTGCAGGCGGTTGCGCCACTCGGATCCCTCGGCGATGGCCCGGTCGCGCTGGGCGGTGAGGCTGCCGGCCTCGAGCCGGGCATCTCTCAACTGCTGCGTGGTCGCCTCGGCGGTCGCGGCCGAGGCGGCGAGCTGGGCGTTCAGCGCGGTGACGGCTGCAGCATGGGCGGCCTCGAGTGCGGTGAGGGCGAGATGGTGCTCCGCCCGCACCTCGTCGCCGGCCTGCGTGTTGGCCATTCCGAGCGCCTCGACCGACTGGTCGTGCTCGGCCCGAAGGGCCTCGATCTGCTGTTCGTGCTCGGCGCGCTGGGCGGCCGTGTCGCCGGCGAGCTGCGCTTCGAGTCGGGCCACCTCGGAGTCGCGCTCCTCTGTGAGGGCGGCCACGGCCGCATCACGGTCGGCAGCGAGTTCGGCGAGCGCGCGATCGCGTTCCTCGGTGAGGGAGGCAATGCTCGCCTCGTGCCCTGCGAGCGCCCCGGCCAGCTCTGCGGCGTGGCTCGAGTGGAGACCGGACACCTCCGCTTCGAGCTGTTCGCCGAGTGCGACGATCCGGGCATCCGCAGCTTCGAGCCTGCCGGTGGTCTCGGTGAGGTTCTGCTGCAGGTCGGCCGCGCGCTCGCGCAGTTCGGCGAGGTTCCGTTCGGACTCCTCGTAGTGCACCTGGAGCTCGACCCGCGCCCTGTCGCGCTCCTTGCGGTCGTCGATCACGGCAGCGAGGTGCGATCTCACGATCTCCAGCGGATCGCTCGCCTCGTCGAGGCTCTGGATGCTCGCCAGAGCGGGCGGCACGAACGCCGGCTTTGCGGTGGGGTCGATGTAGACGTGCGTGAAGAGTTCGTCGGTGACGGGCCGGTAGCGTTCCTGGAACTCGGGAGTGCCGAATCGCACGGCCCAGTCGATGAAGTGGATGGCTGTACGGTCACGGCGGGTGAGCACGTAACCCGTCTCAGCCGCTGGCACCCGGGCAGGGGCCTCGTCGGCGGTGTTCTGGGTCTCGTCAGTCATGTCTCCAGACTACAGAAAGCCCGGGGCGTACACCCTCAGGATCTGGACAGTCAGTTCTCAGGTTGTCCGAAAGCTGCGCATAGCTTCCTCATAGCCTCTGGGCGTTCTCTGGATCTTGCCCACAGGGGGCACCGAGAGGAAATCATGGAAACGCCCGAAAGCCAGCCGCAGCCCGAGTTCCACGAGGCAGTACCTGCTGCCGCTGGAACGGCAACTCGTGAAAGGCGCATCTGGCGTCCCCGCAACTTCCTCATTCTCGGGGCGTCCGCCGCAGCCCTGGCGGTCGCCTGCACCAGTGTCGGTGTGACGCTCGGCGTGGGTGTTCCCCTCGCGCTGAACGCTGCGTCCGCCATATCCGGAACCAGCTCATCGTCGAGCCTGCTCGACACCCGCGGATCGGGCTCCGGTTCGTCCGGCAGCGGAACCGCCACCCTTCCCTACGGCGGCTACGGCTACGGCAGCGGTTCGACCGGCAGCGGCAGCACCGGATCGGGCAGCACCGGATCCGGTTCGGCCGGAAGCAGCACCGGCACGGCCACGCAGTCGGCCACCACCGCCACGGCAGACCAGGCGGTCGGCGTGGTGCTCATCAACACCGTGCTGAAGTATGAGGGCGCGGAGGCCGCTGGCACCGGCGTCATCCTCACCTCCGACGGGGAGATCCTCACCAACAACCACGTCGTCGAGGGCTCGACCAGCATCTCGGTCACCATCGCCTCCACCGGCAAGACCTACACGGCGAAGGTCGTCGGCACTGACGCCACCCACGACGTGGCCGTGCTCAAGCTCGAAGGGGCCTCCGGCCTCACGCCCGCCACCCTCGATACGACTAAAGGCCTCGCGGTCGGTGACGCCATTACGGGTGTCGGCAACGCCGGCGGCACCGGAACGCTCTCGGCAGCAGCCGGAACCGTGACGGGTCTCGACCAGTCGGTCACCACGCAGGCCGAGGGATCGAGTGCTGGCGAGACGCTCGACGGCATGATCCAGGTCGCAGCGGACATCCAGTCGGGCGACTCCGGCGGGCCCCTCTACGCCGCTGACGGCGAGATCGTCGGCATCGACACCGCCGCCTCGAGCGGAAGCAGCGTCGTCACCGGCTTCGCGATCCCGATCACGGATGCGATCTCGATCGCCAAACAGATCGACTCGGGTGTCGCCACGTCGACGATCACCATCGGCCTGCCCGCCTTCCTCGGCATCGAGGTCGCCAGCGGCGGCGCCTCCAGCACGTACCCCGGATCGGGCACCTCGGGCAGCGCCGGCTCGGGCACGAGCGCCGGCACGGTTGCGGGCGCCACGGTCGCTGGCGTCATCGACGGCACCCCGGCGGCAACCGCCGGCCTCACCGCGGGCGACGTCATCACCGCAGTCGACGGCACGAGCGTGGCCAGCGAAAGCGCGCTCACCAGCACGCTGAAGACCTACAAGGTCGGCGACACCGTCACCCTCACCTACACGGATGCCGCGGGCACCAGCCAGACCGTGACCGCGACCCTCATCGCAGGCCCCGCGGCCTGACCCCCGCGCCCTGCACCCCCCCGGGCGGTGGCCGAAGGGACCCATATCGCGCCAGGCCTTCTGTGTTGAAGCGATATGGGTCCCTTCGTCGCGTGCGGGAGGTGGGGAGGAAGGAGGGGCGAGGAGGAGGGGGAGGGCAGGGCGCGGGTCAGGCCACGTGCGGCAGCTGCCAGCCGAGCGTCACGGCGATCATCCGCAGCCCGAAGCAGAGCACGAAACCGATCCCCAGCGCGACCACGCCCGGGACGCGGAGGCGCGTCGCGACGAGCACTCCGAGAGCGCCCAGGGCCGCAGCCGTGGCGTAGATGTCCCCGGCGAGCACCGCCGGCACGCGATTCAGCAGCACGTCACGCACCACTCCGCCGCCCACGCCGGTGGGGGTGCCGAGGATGACCACCACCACGCCGTTCGATCGGTGCTCGATCGCTTTCTGGGCTCCGGTCACAGCAAACAGGGCGAGCCCCGCCGCGTCGAACAGCACGAATGCCTCCGCCGGGAACGTGTCGAACACCCGGGAGCCCACGAACACCAGTGCTCCGCCGGCCAGCGCCACGACGATGCGCGAGGGGGAGCGGAACGCCGCCGGCGGCACGTCCCCGATCAGCAGGTCGCGGAGGATGCCGCCCACCAGCGCGGTACAGAAGCCGACGACGAGGATGCCCAGCAGGTCGAGTCCGGCCGCCACACCTGCCCGTGCCCCCTCGATGGCGAACAGCGCCGTGGCCGCGTGGTCGGCGATCGAGTACAGCCGGGCGACCGTTCGCTTCACGACCGTCACCCCGACCGTCAGGTCGTCCGCGAGGCGAGGCCGGCGTTGAGCGAATCGGTCAGGGGGGCATCCACCGCCCGCGGCGCGCCGTCGACCGACCGGATCGGCGCCGCATTCCGCACGCTCGACACCAGCCAGGCGGCGTCGGCGAGGCGGAGGTCCGCGGGCGTCAGCGCCTCGTACCCCGTCCTGTAGCCGTTGTGGGCGGCGATCTCGAAGACGCTCTCCTGCGTCGTTCCAGGCAGCAGGCCGAAGTCGGGTCGGGGGGTCACCAGCCGGCCGTCGAGCTTCAGGATGACCGTGGAGGTCGGCCCCTCGAGCAGCAGCCCGTCGCTCGAGACGAAAATCACATCGTCGGCGCCCCGGCGATGGGCCTCGCGGAGGGCCGCCTTGTTGACGGCGTACGACAGCGTCTTCGCGCCCTGCAGCAGCCACGGCGACGTCTGGGCCACGGTGCTGGGGTACCCGCGGTCGAGCAGCACCACGTCGATCCCGTCGGTGCGCTCCCGGCTGAAGTCTCCGCTCGGCTGCATCCAGACCCAGCCGGTCGGCCGGCCCGAACCCTCGACACCACGCGTGTAGAGCAGCTTCACGAAGGCCTCGGGCACCTCGGTGTGCCGGTCGACGGCGGCGAACACGCTCGTTCGCCAGGCCGCGAGGTGGGGAGCCGGGAGGTCGAGCATCGAGGCGGAGCGTTCGAGACGGGCGAGGTGGGCATCCAGAGCCTGCGGAATTCCGCCCACCACCGTGATGGTCTCGAAGATGCCGTCACCCCGGGTGATGCCGAGGTCGAGCGCGTTCGCGACCGGTGACAGAGGATCGGCGAAATGGTCGGCCGGCGCTCCGTGCCGTTCGGCCTCCGCCTGGCTGGGCGAGCCGAGCACCAGCAGAACAGGACTCGTCCTGGTGGTCATCAGCGTGCCCCCTCGCCGCTCGTCACGAAGTCGATCAGCTGTTCCACCCGGCCGAGCAGTTCCGGTTCGAGGTCGGTGTAGCTCCGCACCCGGCCGAGGATCCGCTGCCACGCCGCGGCGATGTCGGCCTGGTCGTCGTGGGGCCAGCCGAGCGAGGCGCAGATGCCGTGCTTCCACTCGATGTTCCGCGGGATGTTCGGCCAGGCCTCGATGCCGAGGCGCCCCGGTTTGACGGCCTGCCAGATGTCGATGTAGGGATGCCCGACGATGAGCACGGCGTTCTCGCCCTGCGCCCGCATCACGGCATCGGCGATCCGGGTCTCCTTCGACCCGCTCACCAGGTGGTCGACGAGCACTCCGACGCGGCGGGCCGGTGTCGGCTTGAACTCCTTCAGAACGGCGTCGAGGTGGTCGACGCCCTCGAGGTACTCCACGACCACGCCCTCCCCGCGGAGATCGTCGCCCCAGACCTTCTCGACGAGTTCGGCGTCGTGCCGGCCCTCGACGAAGATGCGGCTGGCCCGGGCGACCCTTGCACGGGCATCCGGAGCCTTCACCGAGCCTGACGCCGTGCGGAGTGCCCCGGCCGGCCGGGCCGCAGACGGGGCGACGAGGATGACCTGTGTGCCCTCGAACAGGAAGCCGCCGCCGAGCGGGAACATGCGGCGTCGGCCCCGCCGGTCTTCGAGTTCGACCATCTTTCCCTCTGTTCTCACGACGGAACCGCAGAAGTCACTGGCCACATCCTCGACGACGAGGTCGAAGGTGGCCTCCCTCGTGGGCGGCTTCTCGCGCACGGGCCGGCGTGAGAAATCTGCGAGAACGTCTGAGCTGTAGCGGTCGAAGGTCACCCGGACGACGTTAGTCGACCCACGGACGAGCGGCCGGGAGCGGCACGGTGGGTCGCCGTGGGCTCGCCGCGACACGCGGAACGGCGTTCAGATTGGCCCCACGAGTTGTACACACCCAGCATTCTCACGAGGGGCTATCGGCTACGCTGGACACCGAGTAAGGAGGCCATCACCATGCCAGACGACAGCGAATCAGAGTTCACTCGATCGCACAGCATTGTGCGCACCCCCGGCACGGGCGAGGCGGCTTCCGCAACACCGGGAACGGCGGCAGACCCCGGTACCAGCGCCATCGGTACGGCGGGCACCGACAGCACGATGAACCTCACCGGCGAGTTCGCCGCGCAGATGGCGGCCCTCGAAGGCGGAGTCACGCCCGAGGAGCTCGACGCCATCGCTGCGCTGCCCTCTGGATCGGCCCTGCTGATCGTCCGCCGGGGCCCGAGCGCGGGCGCGCGGTTCTTGCTCGACAAGCTCTCCTCGATCGCCGGCCGCCACCCCGACGCCGACGTCTTCCTCGACGACGTGACGGTCTCGCGCCGCCATGCGGAGTTCACCCGCTCCGGCACGACCTTCGCCGTGCGCGACCTGCACTCCCTCAACGGCACCTACTTCGACGGGGTGAGGGTCGACGACGCCCTTCTCGCCGACGGCTCGGAGATCCAGGTCGGCAAGTTCAGGCTCACCTTCTATCCCTCACGTCGTGACGTGGCGGCGAACGCAGAAGCCTAGTGGGCGCCTCGCCTGCTCGTACTCTGCCGGGCGGTTCCAACTCCCTGCCGGGTGGCGCCAGCTCGGGCGGTTCGGCCGCCCGGCTCCTCAGTATCGGGCAGGTGCTCTCGCAGCTCAGCCCCGAGTTCAGCGACATCAGCCCGTCAAAGCTCCGGTTCCTCGAGGAGCGAGGCCTGGTCTCACCGGCGCGCACCCAGTCGGGGTACCGCAAGTTCTCGAACGCCGACGTCGAACGCCTGCGCCTCGTGCTGGCGATGCAGCGCGACTGCTACCTGCCGCTGAACGTCATCAAGCAGTATCTGCACGACGTCGACGCCGGGCTCAATCCACCGATGCCGGGCGGCACCACCGCCACCGTTCCCTCGATGCTGGGCGGTGCCCGGCGGTTCTCCCGGAACGACCTGCTGAGCGAGACGGGGGCCACGGCGCAGTTGCTGAACGACGCCATCAGTGCCTCGTTGGTGACGGCGACGGAAACCTACGGTGATGGTGCGGTCGGCGTGCTGAAGGCGCTGGTCGAGCTGCAGAAGGTCGGCATCGAGCCCCGGCACCTCCGGGGCTTCCGTGCGGCAGCCGACCGCGAGGTCGGGCTGATCGAGAGCGCCCTGCTGCCCATCGCCCGGCGCAACACCGTCTCCAGTCGGGCCCAGATCGCCGAGCGGGCGGCCGAGATCTCCGGCCAGCTCGAGATCGTGCGCGGGAGCCTGATCCGGGCGGCTCTCGGCACGCTCGCTCCGTAGAACGGATAGGGTTCACACGACACGCCGGGGCGATTGGGCGGATGTCGTTGCCCGCATCACCTCACGTCGATAGCGTGGACTTCGAGAAGTACGAGAAAGGCAGACGATGAGTGAGCATGTCCACGGCGAGGAAGCTCGTTACGACCAGGGCTTGCTCTTCACCGACGGTCTGCCCGAGCTCGACGACGCAGCGGGCTACCGCGGTGCCGTCGCTGCTCGCGCTGCGGGTATCACCTACCGCCAGCTCGACTACTGGGCTCGCACATCCCTCGTCGAGCCCACCGTTCGTGGGGCAGCCGGATCAGGTTCGCAGCGCCTCTACGGATTCCGCGACATCCTGGTTCTGAAGCTCGTCAAGCGGCTGCTCGACACCGGTATCTCGCTGCAACAGATCCGCACCGCTATCGAGCAGTTGCGGGAGTCGGGCGTCACCGACCTCGCCCAGACCACGCTCATGAGCGATGGCGCAAGCGTCTACCTCTGCACGTCGAACGACGAGGTCATCGACCTGGTCAGCCGCGGCCAGGGTGTGTTCGGCATCGCCGTCGGCAAGGTGCTCCGCGAGGTCGAATCCTCGCTCGTCGAGCTCGGCACCGATGTGGCCGACCCGATGGACGAACTCGCGGCCCGTCGCGCCGCTCGCTCCGCCTGAGCCACAGTTCTCTGACCCGGTAGCCTGCAGGTCGCCATCCATCCACCGTTTCTTGTCGGTTTGGGTACTGTTTAGCGACAAAAAACGGTGGATCGACGAGACGGCGCGGGACACCTCAGTAGTCGGCGGGCGCATGCCCGAGGGCGCCGGACGGCTAGTGGTCGGCGGGGGTGCGGCCGGCCGTGGCCGCGGCGTCGGCGTAGTCGCCGATGCGGCCGGTGCGCATGACGCGCTCGAGCAACAGGTCGAAGTTGCGCGCCATCTCCTGCGCACCCTCACCCGGCCAGACGTGCAGCGGCTTTGCCGCACCCTGCGCCTGCTGGAGCGACGTGCGCTCCGGCAGCTGAGGCGAGAGCACGAGGGGCCCGAACATGTCGCGGAGCTCCTTGATGCGGAACTGGTGTTCGAGTGACTGCGACCGCACGCGGTTCACGATGATGCCGAGCGGCTGGAGCCGGGGGGAGAGACCGCGTCGGATCTCCTCGATCGCCCGGAGCGCCCGGTCGGCAGCGGCCACCGAGAACAGCCCGGGCTCGGTCACGACGGTCACGCGATCGCTCGCGGCCCACGCGGTGCGCGTGAGGGCGTTCAGCGACGGCGCGCAGTCGATCAGAACGAGGTCGTAGTCGCTCTCGACGGTGGCGAGTGCTTCTTCGAGCTTCCAGATGTCACGGATCGACGGATGCGGCCCGTCGAAGTTGAGGGCCGAAGGCGATCCGATCAGCACATCGATTGTGCCGCCCCGGTCTTTGGTCCAGCCGGAGGGGGCGATGGCCGCCCGAACGATCTTCTCTTTGGGCGAGGCGAGCACATCGGCGACGTTCAGGTGACCGGAGACGTTGATGTCCATGCCGGTCGAGACATCCGACTGCGGGTCGAGGTCCACCACGAGCGTGCGGAGACCCTTCGCGAACGCCGCGGAAGCCAGGCCGAGGGTGACGGTTGTCTTACCGACCCCGCCCTTGAGTGAGCTGACGCTGAGTACATGCACAATCGACTACGTTACCTTCACTAGGCTGGGAGAACCTAACTGTCTCCTGTATGCCGCATGGGTGCTGCACTGCTTCGGAAGGACCGTATGTTCGCCAAGATTCTGGTTGCCAATCGAGGAGAGATCGCGATCCGCGCGTTCCGCGCCGCGTACGAACTCGGAGCCAAGACGGTCGCCGTCTTCCCCTACGAGGATCGCAACTCGATGCACCGCCTGAAGGCCGATGAGGCCTACCAGATCGGCGAGATCGGGCATCCGGTTCGCGCCTACCTCGACGTGAGCGAGATCATCCGCGTCGCGAAGGAGTCGGGCGCCGACGCGATCTACCCCGGCTATGGCTTTCTGAGCGAGAACCCCGAGCTCGCATCCGCCGCCGCAGAGGCGGGCATCACCTTCATCGGCCCGGCGAACAATGTGCTCGAGATGGCGGGGAACAAGGTCACCGCGAAGGAGCACGCGATCGCGGCCGGCGTGCCGGTGCTGCGATCCACCCCTGCCACTCGCGACATCGAGGAACTGCTCGCGGGAGCCGACGACATCGGTTTCCCGATCTTCGCCAAGGCGGTCGCCGGCGGCGGCGGGCGGGGGATGCGCCGGGTCGAGACAAAAGAGGAACTCCGCAGCGCCCTCGAAGCGGCGATGCGCGAGGCCGACAGTGCGTTCGGCGACCCGACCATGTTCCTCGAGCAGGCAGTGCTCCGGCCGCGCCACATCGAGGTGCAGATCCTCGCCGACACGCAGGGCAACACCGTGCACCTGTTCGAGCGCGACTGCTCCGTGCAACGCCGCAACCAGAAGGTCGTCGAGATCGCTCCCGCCCCGAATATCAGCGACGAGCTCCGCGAGGCGCTGCACAGCGACGCCATCAAATTCGCGAAGTCGATCAACTACGTCAACGCGGGCACGGTCGAGTTCCTCGTCGACACGGTGGGGGAGCGCGCGGGCGAGCATGTCTTCATCGAGATGAATCCGCGCATCCAGGTCGAGCACACGGTGACCGAGGAGGTCACCGACGTCGACCTCGTGCAGTCGCAGATGCTGATCGCCTCAGGGTCGAGCCTCGAAGAGCTCGGTCTGACCCAGGATCGCATCGTGCTCCGCGGCGCCGCCCTGCAGTGCCGCATCACGACCGAGGACCCGAACGCGGGTTTCCGGCCCGACACGGGCAAGATCACGACCTACCGCTCACCGGGTGGTTCGGGCATCCGGCTCGACGGCGGCACGGTCGCCGCTGGCGCGCAGATCAGCCCCCACTTCGACTCGATGCTCGTGAAGCTCACCTGTCGCGGGCGCGACTTCCCCGCCGCGGTGCGCCGCTCGAAGCGCGCCCTCGCCGAGTTCCGCATCCGCGGCGTCAGCACGAACATCCCGTTCCTGCAGGCCGTGCTCGAAGACCCGTCGTTCGCGGCCGGCGACCTCAGCACCGCCTTCATCGAGGAGCGGCCCGAACTGTTCGCGACGCATGTGTCGAAAGACCGTGGGTCGAAGATCGTCAACTGGCTGGCCGACGTCACCGTCAACCAGCCGAACGGCAAGCGCGTCGGCACGGTGAACCCTGTCGCGAAGCTTCCCGAGATCGACATCACGACGCCGGCTCCGGATGGATCGCGGCAGAGGCTGCTCGCCCTGGGCCCCGTCGGCTTCGCCGCAGACCTCCGCGCGCAGACGGCGCTCGGCGTCACCGAGACGACGTTCCGGGATGCCCACCAGAGCCTTCTCGCAACGAGAGTGCGCACGAAGGACCTGCTGACGGTCGCGCCCTACGTCGCGCGCCTGACGCCCGAGCTCCTGAGCGTCGAAGCCTGGGGCGGAGCAACCTACGACGTCGCCCTGCGGTTCCTCGGCGAGGACCCGTGGGAGCGCCTCGCAGCGCTCCGCGAGGCCCTGCCGAACATCAACATCCAGATGCTGCTGAGAGGCCGCAACACCGTCGGCTACACGCCGTACCCGACGGAGGTCACCGACGCGTTCGTGAAGGAGGCGGCATCCACCGGTGTGGACATCTTCCGCATCTTCGATGCACTGAACGACGTCAGCCAGATGCGACCCGCAATCGAGTCCGTGCTCGCCACCGGCACCACTCTGGCGGAGGTCGCGGTCTGCTACACCGGCGACCTGCTCGACCCGGCCGAGGATCTCTACACCCTCGACTACTACCTGAAGCTCGCCGAGCAGATTGTCGGGGCGGGTGCGCACATCCTCGCCATCAAGGACATGGCGGGGCTCCTCCGGCCCTACGCGGCCGAGAAGCTGGTGGCGGCGTTCCGGGAGAACTTCGACGTTCCCGTGCACGTGCACACCCACGACACCGCGGGCGGCCAGCTCGCGACCCTGCTTGCGGCGAGCCGCGCGAGCGCTGACGCGGTGGATGTCGCGAGTGCCCCCATGTCGGGCACGACCTCGCAGCCCAGCGCCTCCGCGCTCGTCGCGGCGCTGGCCCACACCGAGCGGGACACCGGCCTGTCCCTCCAGGCGGTCAGCGACCTCGAGCCCTATTGGGAGGCCGTGCGGGAGCTGTATCGTCCGTTCGAGTCCGGACTTCCGGGCCCCACCGGGCGCGTCTACAAGCACGAAATCCCGGGCGGCCAGCTGTCGAATCTCCGCCAGCAGGCCATCGCGCTCGGCCTCGCCGACCACTTCGAGAAGATCGAAGACCTGTACGCCGCCGCCAACAGCATCCTCGGCCGCATCCCGAAGGTCACACCGTCTTCGAAGGTGGTCGGAGACCTCGCCCTGCACCTCGCGGCCGTCGGAGCCGACCCGGCCGATTTCGAAGCCCATCCGGGCAACTACGACATCCCTGACTCGGTGATCGGCTTCATGGCCGGCGAGCTCGGCGACCTGCCGGGCGGCTGGCCAGAACCCTTCCGTTCGAAAGTGCTCGAAGGCAAGAAGATCACCATCGGAGTGACGGAGGTCAGCGACGACGACAAGGCGCTCATCGGTCCCGCCGCGACATCCGCCGACCGTCGCTCGACGCTCAACCGGCTGCTCTTTCCGGGCCCGACAGCCGCCTTCGAGCAGCAGCGTGAGACCTACGGCGACCTGAGCGTCGTCGAGACCGCCGATTATCTCTTCGGCCTGAACCAGGGCGACGAGCACGTCGTCGAGCTCTCACCCGGTGTGCAGCTGTTCATCGGCCTCGAGGCGATCGGCGAGGTCGACGAGAAGGGGATGCGCGCGGTCATGACCATCCTGAACGGCCAGCTGCGGCCGGTGCAGGTGCGCGACGCGAACGTCAAGGTCACCGTTACCCAGGCGGAGAAGGCGGATGCGTCCCGTCCCGGCCACGTCGCGGCACCGTTCTCGGGCGTGGTGACGCTGAAGGTCGAGGAGGGCTCGGTCATCGCGGCCGGCGACGCCATTGCGACCATCGAGGCGATGAAGATGGAGGCGGCGATCACGTCGCCCGTGGGCGGCACCGTCAGGCGGCTCGCGATCCCGAAGACGCAGCAGGTGGAGGCGGGCGACCTGCTGGTGGTCGTCGAGGGGTAAGCGGGCGCGGTGGGGCATCCGGGGCGGGGCTGAACCGGTAAAATCGGTTCCGCCCTACAACGAGGAGTGCCCCCTGTGACTGCCCGCGAGATCCGAATCTTCGGAGATCCCGTTCTCAAGACCGTCAGCGACGAGATCGGCGTCATCGACGACCGGGTGCGGGCGCTGGTGGATGACCTGCTCGACTCGGTTCGCCTGCCGGGCCGTGCCGGAGTGGCCGCCTCGCAGATCGGGGTGAACCTCCGCGCGTTCAGCTACAACGTCGACGGCGAGCTCGGTTACCTGCTGAACCCGCGCCTCGTGGAGGTCTCGGGCGAGCCCGTGCTGATGGACGAGGGCTGCCTCTCGGTGCCGAACCTGTGGTTCAAGACGCTCCGCTACCCGTTCGCCCGCGCCGTCGGGCTGAATCTCGACGGCGAGGAGGTCGAGGTGTCAGGTACAGGTGTGATGGCGCAGGCGCTGCAGCACGAGACCGACCACCTCGACGGGATGCTCTACCTCGACCGTCTCGAGAAGGAGACCCGTCGGCAGGCGATGCGCGAGGTGCGCGAGTCCGACTGGTTCTGACCGTCCCCGCCCCCCACCCCCGGCCCGTGCTCCCGCCCGGCCCCGTCGTCCGTGAGACGGCTGCGCGCATCCGCAGCCTCATTCGCCCCCGGCCCCCCGTTGTTCGTGAGACGCCCGCGCGCAGGTGAGACGCGCACGCCGGTCTCACTTGGCCGCAACCGTCTCACGTCGCGCCAGCTGGCGCTCAGTGCGCGCGACGACTCAGCGCGCGCGACGGCTCAGTGCGCGGCGACGACTCAGTGCGCGAAGACTCAGTGCGCGACGGAGATGCCCTCGGTCGCCGGGGCGCTGGAGTACATGCGCTCGATCACGTCGGAGAAGTCCGAGACGATCACGCTCCGCTTGATGGTGAGCTTCGGCGTGAGGTGACCGCTCTCCTCCGTGAGGTCTGAGGGCAGCACGATGAACTTGCGGATCGACTCGGCCCTCGAGACCGTGGCGTTCGCGGCATCCACCGCCCGCTGGATCTCGGCGAGCACCGCCGGGTTCTGCGATGCCTCGGCGAGCGTCATGTCCTTCTTCTCGCCGTGGTTGCCGAGCCAGACGGGCAGCATCTCGGTGTCGAGCGTGACGAGCGCGGAGATGAAGGGCTTCTGGTCGCCGACGACGACGACCTGGCCGACCAGGGGGTTCGCGCGGATGGGGTCTTCGAGCACGGCAGGCGCGACGTTCTTGCCACCGGCGGTGACGATGATCTCCTTCTTGCGGCCCGTGATGGTGAGGAAGCCGTCGTCATCGAGCGCACCGATGTCGCCGGTGCGGAACCACTCACCGTCCATCGCCTCGGCCGTGGCCTTCTCGTTGTTCCAGTAGCCCGCGAACACGTTGATGCCGGAGACCTGGATCTCGCCGTCCTCAGCGATCCGGACGCCCACCCCCGGCAGGGGCGGACCGACCGTGTCGATCTTGAACTGGTCGGTCAGGTTCACGGTCGCCGGTGCCGTCGTCTCGGTGAGGCCGTAACCTTCGAGGATCGTGATGCCGAGGCTCCGGTAGAAGTGGCCGAGGCGGTGGCCGAGCGGCGCGGAACCCGAGACGGCGTACTTCGTGCGACCGCCGAGCGCGGCACGGAGCTTCGAATAGACGAGGCGATCGAAGAGCGCGAAGCGGAGCTTCAGGCCGAGCGGCACGCTGCCGGCATCCAGTGCCTCAGAGTGCGCGATCGCCACGGCGGCGGCCTGACGGAAGATCTTGCCGCGGCCGGCGCCCTCAGCCTTCTGCTCCGACGAGTTGTAGACCTTCTCGAACACCCGCGGAACCGCGAGCAGGAAGGTCGGCTTGAACGATCCGAGGGCGGGCAGCAGCTGCTTGGTGTCGGCCTGGTGCCCCACCTTCACACCCGCGTGGATGCAGATGATCGAGATGAACCGGGCGAACACGTGCGCGGTCGTGATGAAGAGGAGGGTGGAGGCGCCGTCATTCACGACATCGGCGAGTTTGACCGCGGCGTTCCGGGAGAGCTCCACGAAGTTCGAGTGCGTCAGGATGCAGCCCTTCGGGCGCCCCATCGTGCCCGAGGTGTAGATGAGGGTGGCGAGGTCGCTTCCCTTCGCGAGGGAGCGGCGACGCTCCACCTCGGCGTCGTCGACCCCAGTTCCGCCGGCGACGATCTTGTCGAGGTCGCCGAGGCCGACCTGCCAGACCTTCGAGACGAGGGGGAGGTCGGCCGCGACTTCGTCGAAGCGGGCGAAGTGGTCGGGGGTCTCGACGAGCACCGCGACGGCCCCGGAGTCGCTGAGGCTCCACTGCACCTGTGAGGGAGAGGACGTCTCGTACACAGGCACGAGAACCGCACCGGCGAACCAGGTCGCGAAGTCGATCAAGGTCCACTCGTAGCGCGTGCGGCACATCAGGCCGATCTTGTCGCCCGGCCCGATTCCGGCTGCGATGAGCCCCTTGGCGAGGGCCCGCACCTGATTGAGGAACTCGGTGGCCGAGACATCCGTCCACCCGCCGGTGCCCGACGGCACGGCGAACAGCGGCGCGTCGGGCGTGAGCGCGACCCGCTTCACCAGCAGGTCGGTCGCGTTGGCCTCGGGATCGGCCGCGACGACGGCGGGGGCGACAAACTGGTCCACGGTGACTCCTTCGGTTCCTTACCCGCCGAGTCTATCGGTGGGCGATCACAGCCGACTGTGGGCGGATCGTCAGCCTTCGCTGCACGGATGATTCGACACAGGCCCCCCGCGACAGCGAAGATGTCTCTGTGCAAGCCATAGGAATCGACATTGGCGGAACGAAGATCGCGGGCGCGCTCGTCGACGAGCTGGGAACCATCCTGCGCTCCGACCGGCAGCCGACCTCGGCCAGCAGTCCGCAGCTCATAGAAGACGCCGTCGTCGCGATGGTCGAACGACTCTCCGAAGGTGCGGAGGTCGAAGCCGTCGGTGTTGCCGCGGCGGGGTTCATCGACGCCGCGCAGTCGACCGTCTACTACGCGCCGAACATCGCCTGGCGGAATGAGCCGTTCCGGGAGAAGCTCGAACGGCGCCTGCACAAACACATCATCGTGGAGAACGACGCGAATGCCGCCGGTTGGGCGGAGTTCCGCTTCGGTGCGGGCCGGCTCGTGAGCGACATGGTCATCCTCACCATCGGCACGGGCGTGGGCGGGGCGATCGTCTCCGGCGACAAGCTGTTCCGCGGTGGTTTCGGTGCTGCCGCCGAACTCGGCCACCTGCGTGTCGTCCCCGACGGACTGCCCTGCGGCTGCGGCGCGCGCGGCTGCATCGAGCAGTATGGATCGGGCCGCGCCCTCCTCCGCACCGCGAACGAACTCGCCGATGCGGGCGGCGTCGGCATCGGCCTCGCGGATGCCCGGGCCCGGGTCGGCACCCTGACCGGGCTCGACGTGAGCGAGCTCATCCAGAGCGGGGACCCGGGTGCGCTGCTGGCTCTTCGCACCCTCGGGCACTGGTTGGGGCAGGCGTCGGCCAGTCTCGGCGCCGTTCTCGACCCACAGCTGTTCGTCATCGGCGGGGGAGTCGCGCAGGCGGGGGAGCTGCTGCTCGACCCGATCCGTTCGGCCTACCTCGACGTGCTGCCGGCGCGGGGGTTCCACCCGGAACCCGAATTCCGCATCGCGGAGCTGGTCAACGACGCCGGAGTGGTCGGTGCCGCCGACCTCGCGCGGCTGTATGCCGAGTCCATCTGACCGGTCGGCGTCCCGTAGAATCGGGGCCAGACGCAAGGACGACGATGTTTTACTGGTTCATGAAGTACATAGTTGCCGGCCCGATCGTGAAGGCCGTCTTCCGCCCGTGGGTGCGGGGCGCCGAGAACATTCCCCAGACGGGCGGTGCCATCCTCGCGAGCAACCACCTCTCTTTCGCCGACTCCGTCTTTTTGCCGCTGATGATGGATCGGCGCGTCAGCTTTCTGGCGAAGAGCGAGTACTTCACGGGTAAGGGCCTGAAGGGCCGGCTCGTCAAACTGTTTTTCACAGCCACCGGGCAGCTGCCGATCGACCGTTCGGGCGGCAAGGCCTCCGAGGCGTCCCTGAACACGGGGCTCGAGGTTCTCGGCAAGGGCGACCTGCTCGGCATCTACCCCGAAGGCACGCGGAGCCCTGACGCGAAGATGTACCGCGGCCGCACCGGCGTGGCACGCATGGTGCTCGAGGCGGGGGTGCCGATCATCCCGGTCGCCATGATCGACACTGAGAAGGTGATGACGGTGGGATCGGGCATCCACATCCGCCGGATTGGCATCGTGTTCGGCGAGCCACTAGATTTCTCTAGGTTCGAAGGCATGGAATCCGACCGGTTCGTACTTCGTTCGATCACCGACGAGATCATGTACGAACTGCACCGCATCAGCGGTCAGGAATACTCCGATGTGTATGCGACTTCTGTGAAGGACAAGCGCACGCGGGCGCGACGGTGAACGGCCCGAGGGCCGACCTGTGGGCAAAATTCGAGAAAAGTGTTGTCGTGATAGATCTGTCTGAACGTGTCGTCGAAGCTGAAGCATCGGTCATCGACGGTCTCGACAACTGGCGGGGCCTCGTGGCCAAGCAGCAGCCCGAATGGCCGGATCGCGGCGCGGTCGAAGCCGCCTCGGCGCAGCTGTCGAAGTTCCCGCCGCTGGTGTTCGCCGGTGAGGTGGACACGCTCCGCGACCGCCTCGCCACGGCCGCCTCGGGCCAGGCTTTCCTTCTGCAGGGCGGCGACTGCGCCGAGACCTACGCTGGTGCGACCGCCGACCAGATCCGCAACCGTATCAAGACGGTGCTGCAGATGGCGGTCGTTCTCACCTACGGTGCCTCCATGCCCGTCATCAAGATGGGCCGGATGGCCGGGCAGTTCGCGAAGCCCCGGTCGAGCGACACCGAGACACGGGGCGGCGTGACGCTGCCCGCCTACCGCGGTGACATCGTGAACGGCTACGACTTCACGCCGGAATCCCGCACGCCCGATCCCGCGCGGCTCGTCGAGGGATACCACACCTCCGCGTCGACGCTGAACCTGATCCGGGCCTTCACGCAGGGCGGTTTCGCCGACCTTCGCGAGGTGCACCACTGGAACAAGGGGTTCACGTCGAACCCGGCGAACGCCCGCTACGAAGACCTGGCGCGGGAGATCGACCGCGCCATCCGGTTCATGATCGCGTGCGGCGCCGACTTCGAGGCGCTGAAGCGCACCGAGTTCTACACGGCGCACGAGGCGCTGCTGTTCGACTACGAGCGGCCGATGACGCGCATCGACTCGCGCACGGGCACGCCCTACAACACGTCGAGCCACTTCCAGTGGATCGGGGAGCGCACGCGCGACCTCGACGGTGCGCACATCGACTTCCTCTCGCGGGTTCGGAACCCGATCGGCGTCAAGCTCGGGCCGTCGACGTCGCCCGACGACATGATGCGGCTGATCGACAAGCTCGACCCTGCCCGTGAGCCCGGTCGCCTGACGTTCATCACCCGCATGGGTGCCGGGAAGATCCGGGATGCCCTGCCGCCGCTGCTCGAAGCGATCAAGGCCTCGGAGGCCACACCCCTCTGGGTGACGGACCCGATGCACGGCAACGGCCTCACCACCCCCAACGGCTACAAGACCCGCCGTTTCGACGACGTTGTCGACGAGGTCAAGGGCTTCTTCGAGGCCCACCGCGCTGCGGGAACGCACCCGGGCGGCATCCACGTGGAGCTCACGGGTGACGATGTCACCGAGTGTCTCGGCGGCTCGGAGCACATCGACGAGGCGACCCTCTCGACCCGATACGAGTCGCTCTGCGACCCGCGGCTGAACCACATGCAGTCGCTGGAGCTGGCGTTCCTGGTGGCGGAGGAGCTCCGCGGGGCGAAGCTGCCCCTGTAGCTCAAGCCCGCCGCGCTGCTCGTCCGTCCGCACCGAATGCGCTGGGTAGAACCGCGGCGCCAGGCGCGATGGTCTGGCCGAGCGCATTCCGTGGCGACTGCGTCGACGCGAGTGGTGTCCGGAAAGCGCGCGGTAGGCGCGGGGGAGCCGGGTCAGAAGCCGGCGAAGCTGACCGCGACACTCGAGCCGCGGTCGAGTGTGGTGCCAGGGGCGGGATCCGTGCCGCTCACGACGAACGCCGCCGGGGCGAGGTCGGCGTACGGGCTGTACTTCAGGGTGAAGCCGGCGGCCTGGAGGGCAGCCTTCGCATCGGCCCAGTTCTTGCCCGCGACATCCGGAACAGGCACGGGGGCCGGGCCCTTCGACGTGTTCAGGGTGATCGTGTTGCCGGGCACGATGGGCGACGGGGGCAGGCCGACCGAGATGACGTCGCCCTCGGGGATGCTCTCGCTGTAGTCGCTGGATCCGGTCGTGGTCTGGAGGTTCACCGCGCCGAGGGCGGCTGCCGCGTCGGCGGGCGACTTTCCGACCACGTCGGGGATGCCACCGAGCGAGACGACGAACGAGATGGGCTGCTGTTCGCCGTAGGTTGCGCCGAGGGGCTGTCCGTCCGCGCCTAGCGCCTGCATCACGGTGCCCGCCGCGACGTCTCCCGCGAACTGGCCCTGGCTGCCCGTCACGGTGAAGAGGCCGGCGACGGCGGCGGTCGCGGCGTCCTGCATCGAGCCGACGAGGGGCGGCACGGTGAGCTGCGCAGGGCCGGCCGAGACGATGAGCGAGATCGCGGACCCGTTCGGCACTGCAGCGCCGTCACCCGGATCCGTGCCGATCAGGCTGCCGACGGGTACGGTCGGGCTGGTCGCGGACTCGGGTTCCGCGACCAGGAGGCCGAGCGCCTGGAGGGTCGCGGTGGCGTCGGCCGGGGTCTGCGCGGTGACCGAGGGGACGTTGACGTGACCGCCGGGGCCGGAGCTGAAGTACCAGCCCGCACTGCCGCCGACCGCGACCAGGACGACGATGAGCAGGAAGATGATCCAGCCGCGCTTCCGCCGCCGTGTGTTTCGCGCCTGGAGCTTTTCGACGGATCCGCCCGACCGGCTGCCCGGTGCGGCAGGCGCACTCATTCCCCTGTGGTCGGATGTCGCGGACGGGGTTGCTCCCGGTTCCGGAGCCAGGCGCGGTGCGCCCGCGATCGAGGCCCTCGCACCGGCCTTCGGGCCGGGCGCGCCGAACCCTGCGGCGAAGCCAGTCGTTCCGCCCACCGCTCCGGCCGCGGCCGTGGATCCCGCCGCGGGAGCACCTGCACCGCCGGCGAACCCGCCCGCAGCAGCCGCACCCGTACCGCTACCTGCACCCACGGCGATGCCACCGGCAGCGACACCACCTGCAGCGGCTGCCCTCGCCTTCGCCGCCCGCGCCGCCGCGCGGCGACTGCCCCGCGCCTTCTGCGGTCGGAGAACCTGCGTCTCGCTCTCGTCGTCGAACCCGGTGAGACCGTCATCGTCGCCGAATCCGCGGCCGTCGTAACGGCCGGTCTCGTCGGCGAACCCGGCGCCGGCACCGCCGTTCCCGGCGTGCACGCCCGCGCCACTCGCCGCAGCGTAGCCCGCGGCAGCACCAGAACCAGCCCCAGCTCCGCCAGCCCCAGCACCGCCGCCCGCTGTCAGCCGCCCATTCAGACCCGTAATCATGCCGGCCGGCATCACTGTCGTCTGCGTTGTTGTCGCGGCAGAACCCCGGGACCCCGCAACAGCCTGCCGCGCCGAGCTCGCGACCGCTGCCTCGGCCTCCAGCAGCCGCTCGAGCAGGTCGCGCGCGTCGTGCGGCCGGTCATCCGGCGACTTCGCCGTGGCCCACGCCACCAGCTCGTCGACCTCGTTCGGGATCCCCGCGATGCGCACCGATGGCGCCGGCACCGTCTCGTTGGCGTGCTGGAACGCGATCTGCATCGGCTGCTCACCGAGGTAGGGCTGCTCGCCGACGAGCATCTCGTACATCATGATGCCCGACGCGTAGAGGTCGCTCCGGGCATCCGCGACGCCGCGCGTCAGCAGTTCGGGGGAGAGGTAGGCGATCGTGCCGAGCAGGGCCTGGCCCGTGGCGGTGTTGGCGGATGCCGCCCGCGCCAGCCCGAAGTCGCCGATCTTGATGCGGCCGTCGTCGGCCAGAAGCACGTTCTCGGGTTTGACGTCGCGGTGCACGATGCCGGCCTTGTGGGCGGCGGCGAGCCCGCCGAGCACCGCCTCCATGATGTCGAGCGTCTGCTCGGTGGTGAGTCGGCCGTAGTCCTTCAGCAGATCGCGGAGCGTCATGCCGGGCAGGTACTCCATGACCATGAAGGCCATCTCTTCGTGCTGGCCCTGGTCGAAGACGCTGACCACGTTCGGGTGGGCGAGCCGGGCCGCAGACCGGGCTTCCTGCACGAATCGTTCGCGGAACGCCTCGTCGTCGGCGAGGTGACCGTGCATGATCTTGATGGCCACCCGCCGGTCGAGGCGCAGGTCGTTCGCCACGTAGACGGTCGCCATGCCGCCGCGGGCGATGCGCGACACGACCTGGTACCGACCGTCGACGAGACGATCGATCATGGGGTCGGTGGGCGCGCTGGTCACGCCCCGATTGTAAATCCAAGAACGCGCCGATCCCTGTATCGACATAGCCCGAGCCGATACCGCTACCGAATCGAGATTTCAAGGGATTGTCGCCTAGGACCGTCGCCGTGCCATCCTTGACGGGTGAGTGAGACTTCTGACGGCCGCATCTGGCTGAGCGTTCCCGACCTCGCCGACCGGTTCGGCACCACCATCAGCAAGGTACGGAAGCTCATCGAGGAGCGTTCCCTGCTCGCGACCCGCCGGGACGGCATCCTGTCGGTTCCGGAGGTCTTCATCGTCGACAACGCCCCGATGAGCGAGCTGAAGGGCACGATCATCGTGCTGAACGACAGCGGCTTCTCGAACGACGAAATGATGCAGTGGATGCTCGAACCCGAGGATTCGCTCGGAGTAGCCCCCATCGACGCGCTCCTCGCCGGCCGGAAGGCCGAGGTGCGCCGCATCGCCCAGGCCCTCGGCTAGAGCTCGGCGTCACGCCTCAGGCGTCGCGCTGGGTGATGGCGCGGGCCAGGGCCGCGAGCTCGATCCTGGCGGGCTCCGCGAGGGGCGCAGCCGCCAGCGCTGAAAGCGCGTCGTCGGTGTGCCGGGCGATCAGCGACTCGACGCGGTCGGCTGCCCCGCTGTCGGAGATGGTCGCCTGAAGGGTCGAGATCTGCTCCGGCGTGAGGTCGGGGTCGCCGAGCATCTCGTCGAAGATGCGCCGGCTGCCCGATCCGAGTGTCTGCCGGGCGAGGGCGATGAGCACGGTGCGCTTGCCTTCCCTCAGATCGTCGCCTGACGGCTTGCCCGTGCGCGCGCTGTCGCCGAAGACACCGAGCAGGTCGTCGCGCAGCTGGAAGGCGATGCCGAGCGGCAGCCCGAACGCGCGGAGCGCCTCGATCTGGGCACCGGATGCCCCGTGCAGGTGCGCTCCCAGAACGAGCGGAGCCTCGACGCTGTACTTGGCCGACTTGTAGACGATGACCCGTTCCGCGCGGGGCAGCAGCTCCGCTTCGGCGACGACGGGCCACGCGCTCTCCTCGAGCACGTCGAGATATTGGCCGAGTGTCACTTCGACGCGCATCCTGTTGAACTCACGGCGGGTGGATGACCGAGGCCCGGGTTCGAGCGCGTCGAGTGCGTCGCCGACCAGCTCGTCGCTCCACGCCAGGAGCAGGTCGCCCATCAGGATGGCGCTGGCGCGGCCGTAGGCCGGAGCGTTGCCGACGAACCCGTTCGAGACGTGCAGGTCTTCGAACCGCCGGTGCGCCGCGGGCATGCCGCGGCGGGTGTCCGAGTTGTCGATGATGTCGTCGTGCACGAGGGCCGCGGCGTGGAAGAACTCCAGGGCCGTGCACAACCCGACGAGCGCTCGGAACTCGGTCTCGCCCGGCCCCGAACCGTAGCCCGTGGCCTGCTCGGCGCTCCGGATGTCGGGCTCCAACACTGATCTCCAGCCCCAATAGCAGAATTGGGCGCGGAACCGCTTGCCTCCGCTGAGAAGATTCCGCGAAAATTCGCCGAAAGGAGTCAATTCGTTCGCGATAGAGGCGAGAATGGGATCACGGTCAGTGAGGAATTCGACGATGTTGCTGTCGACGAACTTCGTCAGGCGTGTACTTTCAGTCACGCGCCTAGCCTAGCTACGATCGCGGCAGTATCATTTGACGGCGCGGTACCATTCGGACCGCTCCCACACTGAGCTGCGTACTACGGTCGATACCGAACCTAGAGGTGAATGAAATGCCGCTTTCGGAGCAAGAGCAGAAGCTCCTCGATGAGATGGAGCGCAGTCTCTACCACAACGACGCCGATTTCGTGTCGGCTGTCGGTGCCGGCAGAGGGCGGCTGAGCTACAGCTCGCTGGTTCTCGGTGTGCTGCTGGCCATCGTCGGGCTCGCCGTCGTGATCGTGGGTGTGGTGATCCACATCCCCCTCATCGGCATCCTGGGTTTCGCCGTGATGTTCACCGGCGTTCTCGTGGCCCTCCGTCCCACGAAGTCGCTCGGCAGGATGCGCGGCGGGAGTTCCCCCTCCGGTGCCGGCTCAGCCGGCACGCCCGGGCCGCAACGTGGCACCGCGAATCGCGCAGGCTTCATGGATCGACTGAACGACCGCTGGGACGACCGCAACGACAAGAACGAGTAGCACCAGGCACACCCCACAGACGCTCCACAAGTAGACCGGCCCACACGGGCCGGTCTTTTTTTGTGCCCGGATGGAGGGTTCAGCGCGCCAGTGGAGGAAAACACCAGCAAAGTGGAGGGAAGTGGAGTAACGTGGAGCCATACCCGCAGTCTGGCCGGAAATGAGGGGAGTGAAGGAGCATGTTCCTTGGTACCTACACCCCCAAACTCGACGACAAAGGTCGCATCATCCTCCCGGCCAAGTTCCGCGAAGAACTTTCGAGCGGAGTCGTCATGACCCGTGGGCAGGAACACTGCATCTACGTGTTCTCCACGCGGGAATTCGAGTCCGTGCACGAAAAGATCCGCCAGGCTCCCGTGACCGACAAGAAGGCGCGTGACTACCTCCGCGTTTTCCTGTCCGGCGCGAGTGCGGAAAACCCCGACAGCCAGCACCGGGTCACTGTGCCGGCACCACTTCGCACCTATGCGGGCCTCGACCGCGACCTCGTCGTGATCGGTGCGGGTTCCCGGGCCGAGATCTGGGACGCAGAGGCCTGGGAGACCTACCTCGCCGAACAGGAAGCCGCCTTCTCCGAGACCGACGAGGAGGTGATCCCGGGACTCTTCTGATGTTCCGCGCCCCGTGACTCCCAGCCGTTCGCCCTGACACACTTCCCCGGTGCCAGGTCGACTCGGATGGGGATCAGGGGGCACGGCCCGCCAGCACCCGTCATCCATGGAGATCTCCCGCATCCACACCCCTGTCATGCTCGAACGCTCGATCGACCTGCTCGGCCCGGCCATCGAGGCCCCGGGCGCCGTGCTCGTCGACGGCACCCTCGGGCTCGGCGGCCACGCCGAAGCCTTCCTCACCCGCTTCCCCCAGCTCACGCTCGTGGGCCTTGACCGCGACCTCGAAGCGCTTGCGCTGGCCGGCGAGCGGCTCGCTGCGTTCGGCGAGCGGGCGAAGCTGGTGCACTGCCGTTACGACGAGATCCGGGATGCCCTCCACGGGCTCGGCTACGACACGGTTCAGGGCATCCTGCTCGATCTGGGTGTCTCGTCGATGCAGCTCGACCGTGCCGAGCGCGGTTTCGCGTACTCGAAGGATGCGCCGCTCGACATGCGGATGGACGGCACGGCAGAGCTGACCGCCGAGGAGATCCTCGCCGAGTACTCCGAGCACGACCTCCGGCGGATCTTCTGGGAGTACGGCGAGGAGCGGCTGGCCGCACGGTTCGCCCGCCGCATCGTGGAGCGCCGCACCGAGAACCGTCTCGTGCGCTCGGCCCAGCTTGTGGACCTGTTGTCGAAGGCGACCCCCGCAGCACTCGCCCGCCAGGGCCACCCGGCCAAGCGGGTCTTCCAGGCCCTCCGCATCGAGGTGAACCAGGAACTGGCCTCGCTCGAGGCTGTCGTTCCCGCCGCAATCGCTTCGCTGGCACTCGGCGGCCGGATGGTCGTGCTGTCGTACCAGTCGCTCGAAGACCGCATCGTCAAGCGTGCGCTCGCGGCCGCCACCACGTCGTCAACTCCGCCCGGCCTGCCGGTGGAGCTACCGGAACACCAGGCGCAGCTGAAGCTGCTCGTTCGTGGCGCCGAGCTCGCCTCCGACGACGAGAAGGCCGCAAATCCCCGATCCACCCCCGTGCGCCTCCGCGCGGCCGAGCGAGTGAGAGTCGCATCATGACCAGTGTCGCCCCGTCCCGTCCCCGAATCTCCACAGCCGCCACGGCGGTGGCCGATCCGTATGTCGACCCCTTCGACGATGCGTTCCTCGGCGACTACTCGCCGCTGACGAAACCGAAGTCCCCGTTCAGCATCGCGGCGCGCGGTGTGCTCCGGAGGCGCAAGCCCAAGCTCGCCTACGCGGCGGTCGTCGTCGTCGGTGTCTTCTCAATCGTCGTGGCGCAGCTGATGCTGAGCATCGGCCTGTCGAACGGTGCCTACGAGATCTCGTCGCTCCAGACCGAGCAGAAGGAGATCGACCGCTCCAACAGCGCTCTGTCCGAGCAACTCGACGGGCTCTCCGCGCCGCAGAGCCTGGCCGCCAGCGCGGAGGCCCTCGGCATGGTCGCCAACGTGCATCCGGCCTACCTGCGGCTCTCCGACGGTGCTGTGCTCGGCACGCCCACGACGGCGTCGTCGGCGTCCGGTTCGCTCACGAATGGGCAGCCGTCGCTGGTGCCGAACGCGCTGACCGCGGCCGCTGCCTCTGCTGCTGCGGCAGCGGGCGCCGCCCCGGCTGCCGCGACCGGCACCCCCGCGACCACCGCAGGCACCCCTGTCGGTGCTCCGAGCGCGCCTCCCGCCGCTGCGGCAGCGGGCGCAGTACCGTGGCAGGGCCAGCTTCCGGCCCCGACGACTCACTGAACCTCACCCGTTAGGACATCGCAACCGTGAGCAGTTCACGCACCACACGCAACCGCGTCGCCGTCTCCATCGTCGTCATCGTCGCCCTTGTCGCCGTGCTGGTGGTGCGTCTGGTCGACATCCAGGTCGTGCAGGCCAGCGACCTGAACGCCCAGTCGTACGACAAGCTCTCGGTCGGCCAGTCGATCTACGGGCCGCGCGGCGACATCGTCGACGCCAACGGCGCGGTGCTCGCCACCACGGTCATCCGGTACAACGTGACGGCCTCGCCGAAGGATGTCGCGGACTACACACCGACCGATCCCACGACCGGTGCCGACCTGCCCGACGTCACCCCGACGGAGGCTTCGGCGAAGATCGCGGCCATCACCGGCCAGACCGCCGACCAGGTCTACGCGCTGCTGACGGCCGACCGCACCTCGTCGTACGCCATGATCGTCAAGGATCTCGACCTCGACAAGTACCGAGCCGTCGTGGCGCTCGCCATCCCGTGGCTCTACTACGAGACCTCTCCCCAGCGCGTCTACCCGAACGGCAGTGTCGCCGGCAACATCGTGGGATTCATGGGCAACGACGCAAGCGGCGCCCTCACCGGCACAGGGGGCCTCGAGGAGAAGGAGAACCAGTGCCTCGCGGGCTCCGACGGGCTTCAGACCTACGAGAAGGGCGCTGACGGGGTCGCGATCCCGAACACGACGGTCCTCGACAAGGAACCGGTCGATGGTTCGACCGTCGTGACGACGATCGACAGCGACCTGTCGTATTACTCGCAGCAGGTGCTCGCCCAGCAGGTGACCGCCACGGGCGCCGAGTGGGGGAGCGTCGTCGTCACCGAGGTGAAGACCGGCAAGCTGCTCACGGTCGCCCAGTACCCGACACCCGACCCGAACAACCTTGATGCGACACCGGCCAAATATTGGGGCGCCATCGCGTTCTCGAGCCCGTTCGAGCCCGGCTCGACCTTCAAGGCGGAGTCCGCGGCGACCATCATCGATGCGGGTAAGGGCACACCCAGCACGGGCACGATCGTGCCGCAGCGCTACAAGACCCCGGGCGGTGCCGTGATCACCGACGACGAGTCCCACGGTGCCGATCCGATGACGCTCACCGGAATCATCGAGACCTCCTCGAACGTCGGCATCTCGCTGCTCAGTTCGATGCTGACCGACCAGCAGCGCTACGAGTACATGAAGAAGTTCCACCTCGGTGAGACCAGCGAGGTGAACTTCCCGGGCGAGTCGGAGGGCACCATCCGCACCCCCGCCGAATGGGACGAGCAGACCCTCTGGAACACCGCCTTCGGCCAGGGTCTCACCACCACGGCCGTGCAGGTCGCCAGCATGTACCAGACCCTCGGGAACGGCGGCGTGCGGATGCCCGTCTCCCTCGTCGCAGGCTGCAAGTCGGCCGACGGCACGATGACCGAGACCCCTTCGACCCAGGGTGAGCAGGTCGTCTCGCAGACCGCTGCGCAGGAGACGGTCAACATGATGCAGAGCGTCGTTTCCGGCGGTTATGCAGCGTCGCTGCTGAAGATCCCGGGCTACAACGTGGCCGCGAAGACGGGCACGGCAGAGGTCAGCAACGGCGAGGGAGCCTACGGCGGAGGGTACCTGACGAGCGTCGCGGGCCTCGCCCCGGCAGAGAACCCGCAGTACGTCGTTTCGGTCAACCTGATGAAGCCGGTTACCATTACTAACGGTTCAGCTGCCGCTCCGGTCTTCCAGAAGATCATGTCGCAGGTGCTCCAGAAGTACCGTGTGGCGCCTTCGACGGTTCCCGCGGTCGAATACCCGACCAGCTATTGAACTCGCGAGGAGCCAGGTGACGACAGGGGTCTCTGCAGGGCTGCGGCCCGAACGTCCCGAAGCTCGCCCCGTCTCTGAACTGGCTCGCCAATTCGGTCTCGAGGTGCACGGCGACATCGACGGACTGCTCGTCACCGGCATCACCCTCTCGTCGAAGACGGTGCTGCCGGGGGACCTCTACGTGGGGTTGGCCGGAGTGCACGCGCATGGCGCCCAGTTCGTGGGCGACGCCCGCGAGAAGGGCGCTGTCGCGATCGTGACGGATGCCCGGGGGCTCGCCCTCGCCGCGCAGTCGGGGCTGCCCGTGCTGGTCACGAGCGAACCCCGTTCATCCCTCGGCGCCCTCTCGGCGTGGGTCTACCAGACCGCCGACTACGCGCCCCTCCTCTTCGGTGTCACCGGTACCAACGGCAAGACGAGCGTCGCCTACATCATCGAGGCGATCCTCCGTCAGCTCGGTGTGCTGGCCGGCCTCAGCACCACCGCCGAGCGGCGGATCGGCGACTGGGCCGTGACGAGCGCCCTCACCACGCCCGAGGCGACAGAGGTGCACGGCCTGCTCGCCCGGATGCGGGAGGCCGACGCGGAGGCCGTCATCATCGAGACCTCGGCGCAGGCGCTCACCCGCCACCGTGTCGACGGCATCGTCTACGACGTCGTGGGGTTCACGAACCTCACGCACGACCACCTCGACGACTACGGCACCATGAGTAAGTACTTCGAAGCGAAGGTTCCCCTGTTCACGGCCGAGCGGGCGAAGCGCGGGGTCGTCATCAACGACAGCGAGTGGGGCACACGGCTCGCCCGTGCCGCGACCATCCCGGTCACCCAGCTCTCGACCTACCCCGGCAAAGCGGCCGACTGGTACGCCGCGATCCTCCGCGAGACGATCGACGAGACCCGGTTCATCCTGAACGGTCCCGACAACCTCTCGATCACGACGTCGATCCCGGTTCTCGGCCGACACATGGCCGAGAATGCGGCGCTGGCGCTGGTGATGCTCGTCGAGGCGGGGTACCCGCTCGCCGCTATCGCAGCGGCCCTCGGCCGTGACGGAGGCATCGACGTCTACATCCCCGGCCGGGCCGAGCGCATCGCGAACTCCGGCCCCGCGGTCTTCATCGACTACGGCCACAGCCCCGATGCGTTCACCAGCACCCTCGACTCGCTTCGCCGGGTGACGGAAGGTCGCATCATCATGCTCTTCGGCGCGGACGGCGACCGCGACCCGTCGAAGCGCGTCGAGATGGGCCAGATCGCCGCCCGGCTCTCCGACGCGGTGGTGGTGACCGACTTCCACCCACGGAGCGAGGATCCCGCCGCGATCCGGAAGGTTCTCGTCGATGCCGCACGCTCGGCTGTGTCCGCACGCGAGCTGTACGAGGTCGCCGACCCGCGCGACGCCTTCCGCAAGGCCCTCTCGATCGCCGGCCCCGGCGACGCGATCCTCTACGCCGGACCCGGCCACGAGGACTACCACGAGGTAGCCGGCGTACACATTCCCTACTCGGCGAGAGACGACGCCCGTCTCGCGCTCCACGAATCCGGATGGCTGTAGAACCATGCTCGACCTGACTCTCGACGACATCGCCCGCACGATCGGCGGCACTCTCGTGCTCGGCGACCGTGCGGTGCAGGAGGGCACCTCCGAGGTGTCGATCGTGAACGGTGCTGTCGACACCGACTCCCGGGAGATCGTTCCGGGAGGCGTCTTCGTGGCGAAGCCGGGCGAATTCAGCGACGGGCACCTCTACGTTCCGGCCGCTGTGGCGAACGGGGCCGAGCTCGTGATCGTCGAGCACGTGATCGACGCTCTCACGGTGCCCCAGATCGTCGTGTCGAACTCGGTCGAGGCGCTCGGGATGCTGGCCACAGAGGTGATCCGGCGCATCCGCGAGCTCGGGGTGCTCACCGTCGTCGGCATCACCGGCTCGAACGGCAAGACCACCACGAAGAACCTCCTCCACACGATCCTGAAGCGCCAGGGACCGACGATCGCCCCGCGCGACTCGTTCAACAACGAGGTCGGGGCGCCGCTCACGATGCTGAAAGTCGAGCCGGAGACCCGCTTCCTGGTCGCCGAGATGGGTGCCAGCGCGCCCGGCGAGATCACCCGGCTGGTCCGGATGGCGCGGCCCGACATCGGCGTCGTGCTGACCGTCGGCCTGGCCCACGCCGGCGAGTTCGGTGGCATCGAGAAGACGCTTGCCACGAAGACCGAGATGGTCACCGATCTGCTGCCGACGGATGTCGCGGTGCTGAACCTCGACGACTACCGGGTCGAGGGCATGGCCGAGAAGACCCGTGCCTCCGTGCTGTGGTTCGGCCTCGACGCCAACGCGGGGGTGCGGGCATCCGACCTCGTGCAGACCACGGCGGGCACCGACTTCACCCTCACCCTGCCGACCGGCGAATCGCAGACAGTGCACTTCAGCGTGCTCGGCGAGCACCACGTCACCAATGCACTGGCCGCGGCAGCGGTCGCCCACACCATCGGGGTGCCGCTCGCCGACATCGTCGCTGCGCTGGAGTCGGTGACGCGCGCCGAGCGCTGGCGCATGGAGGTGCTGCCATCGACGCAGGGCGTGACGATCATCAACGACGCCTACAACGCCAGCCCCGATTCGATGCTGGCCGGCCTCAAGACGCTCGCCCAGATCTCGGGACCGGGCATCCGGCGCGTCGCGATCCTCGGCGAGATGAGTGAACTCGGTGAGTTCTCGCTCGAGGAGCACGACCGCATCGGCCGCACCATCGTGCGGCTCGGCATCGAACGCATCTTCGTGGTGGGCGAGGGAGCCAGGGCGCTCCACCTGGCCGCGACGCACGAGGGTTCGTGGGACGGCGAGTCGGCGTTCTTCGACACTGCCGACGAGGCGTACGCTCTGCTCGAGAACGAGTTGCGTTCCGGAGACGTCGTGCTGGTCAAGTCGTCCAATTCGGCGGGACTACGGTTTCTCGGCGACAGGCTGGGGGAGCACTTCGCATGATCACACTCATCGGTGCGGGTGGCCTCTCGATGGTCTTCTCGCTGTTCATGACGCCGGTCTTCATCCGGTTGTTCAAGAAACTGGCCTGGGGCCAGTACATCAACATCGATGGCCCGGCCTCACACCACGTCAAGCGGGGAACGCCCACGATGGGCGGCATCGTCATCATCCTGGCGACGCTGTTCGGCTACTTCGGGGCGCTGCTGGTCACCGGCAACCCGCCCTCGATCTCCGTGCTGCTGGTGCTGTTCATGATGGTCGGCCTCGGCGTGGTCGGGTTCATCGACGACTTCCTGAAGGTGCGCAAGAAGCGGAGCCTCGGCCTCGGGCCGACGGCCAAGCTGATCGGCCAGCTCGTGATCGGCGGAGCCTTCGCCCTGATGGCGATGAGCCTGACCGGCCCGAGCGGGCTGACCGTGGCCTCCACCCACATCTCGGCCATCCGTGACCTCGACTTCGACTTCCTGCAGTGGGGCGTGATCGCGGGCACCATCGCCTTCGTGATCTGGATCGTGCTGATCGTGCTGGCGACCTCGAACGCGGTGAATCTCACCGATGGGCTCGACGGTCTGGCTCCCGGATCCGCCATCCTCGCCATCGGCTCGTTCGTCATCATCGGTTTCTGGCAGGCCAACCAGAGTTGCGCGAGCCTGACACTCGACCCCGACGTGACCTTCAAGTGCTACAACGTGAACCAGCCGCTCGACCTCGCGGTGATTGCGGCGGCCATCGCCGGGGCGCTCGTCGGCTTCCTCTGGTGGAACACGAACCCTGCCAAGATCTTCCTCGGCGACACCGGTTCGCTCGCGATCGGCGGGGCGCTCGCCGCGCTGGCCATCGAGAGCCGCACCGAGCTGCTGCTCATCCTGATCGGCGGCATCTTCGTGATCGTCGCCGGGCAGGTCGTGGTACAGCTCACCTACTTCCGTCTCACCGGTGGCAAGCGCATCTGGCGCGCGAGCCCGCTGCACCACCACTTCGAGGTCAAGGGCTGGGCCGAGGTCACGATCGTCGTGCGCTTCTGGATCATCGCGGGCCTCTGCGTGGCGGCCGGTGTCGGCGCCTTCTACCTCGAATGGATCCTGCAGGCGTGACTGACAGACTCGACACCCTGACCAGCTGGCACTCCGACTGGACGGGCCTCCGTGTCGGTGTGCTGGGCCTTGGCAAGACCGGTTTCTCGGTCGCCGACACCCTCGTCGAGCTCGGGGCGACCGTGCTTGTCGTCGCTCAGCAGGCTGACGACTCCCAGGTGCGCCTGGTCGAGGTCATCGGCGCAGGGCTCGTGCTCGACGAGGTTCTGGATGTCCCGCCTCCCGCTCTCGTCGCGCTGAACCCCGAGGTGCTGGTCGTCTCGCCGGGCTTCCACCCCGATCATCCGGTGATCCTCTGGGCGGCTGCAGCGGGCATCCCGGTCTGGGGTGACGTCGAACTCGCCTGGCGGCTGCGGGACAAGGTCGGAAAGCCTGCCGAGTGGATCGCCATCACCGGCACCAACGGCAAGACCACGACGACGCAGCTGACCGCGACCATGCTCGTGGCCGGTGGGCTGAGGGCCGCGCCCTGCGGCAACATCGGCATCCCGATCCTCGATGCCATCCGCGACCCGCAGGGGTTCGATGTTCTGGTCGTCGAGCTCTCGAGCTACCAGTTGCACTCGACCTTCAGTATGTCGCCGTACGCCGCTGTCTGCCTGAACGTCGCCGACGACCACCTCGACTGGCACGGCTCGGCCGAGGCCTACGCTCGGGCCAAGGCCCGCGTCTACACGAACACCCGCGTGGCGTGCGTCTACAACCGGTCGGATGCCCGCACCATCGCCATGGTCGAGGAGGCCGAGGTCGTCGACGGTGCCCGCGCCGTCGGATTCGGGCTCGGGGTTCCGGGGCTGAGCGACTTCGGCGTGGTGGACGGCATCCTCTGCGACCGGGCCTTCACCGAAGAACGTCGCACGACCGCCCTCGAGATCACCACGGTGGCCACGTTGGCCGAGCGGGGGCTCGCAGCGCCCCACACGGTGGCGAACATCCTTGCCGCCAGTGCCCTCGCCCGCTCGATGGGGGTCTCCGTCGAGGCCGTCCGGGCGGCTCTGGCCACGTTCGAACTCGACCGTCACCGTATCGAGCAGGTCGCGACATCCGGCGGCATCACGTGGATCAACGACTCGAAGGCGACGAATGCGCACGCCGCAGACGCCTCGCTCGGAGCCTTCGAATCGGTGGTCTGGATCGCCGGCGGGCTGCTGAAGGGCGTAGATGTCGGGCCCCTGGTGGCGGCTCGGGCGACGAAGCTCCGGGCCGTCGTGCTGATCGGTGTGGATCGGGAAGCTCTCAGGAACGCATTCGAACGACACGCCCCCGGGGTGCCCGTGTTCGAGGTCGACGGCACCGAGACTGAGGGAGTGATGTCGGCCGCTGTGCGGTTGGCCTCCGCTGCAGCAGTGCCCGGTGACGTGGTGCTGCTGGCGCCGGCCGCAGCGTCGATGGACCAGTTCGTCGACTACTCCGACCGGGGTGACCATTTTGCCCGGGCAGTACGTGAACATCTTGGAGGTGGGGCAGCTGACGAACACCATGCGCCGCCCTCAGGGCACTCGCCCGAATAAGCCGTCTGCCGGAACCCTGCCCCCCGCCGCATCCGGAGCAGCCAGGCCCTCGGCCGCCACCTTCGCCTCCACCGGCGCATCCCGGGCCCGCACCGCGCGCATCTCGGTGAACCGGGTCTTCCAGGCGGAGTCGAGCAACTACTACTTCCTCCTCGGTACCACGCTGTTCCTCGTGGTGCTGGGGCTCGTCATGGTGCTGTCGTCGTCGTCTATCGACTCGTACACAGCCCGCCAGGGCTTCTTCGGCACCTTCTGGAAGCAGGGTGTCTTCGCCCTCATCGGCGTGCCGCTCATGCTCGTCATCTCGCGGCTGCCGATCCGGTTCTGGAAGCGCTGGGGCTGGCTGGCGCTGGCCGGCGGGGTCATCCTGCAACTCCTCGTGCTCTTCACCCCGCTGGGGATCACGGTCGGTGGCAACCTGAACTGGTTGAACGTCGCCGGTGTGAGCCTGCAGCCCTCCGAACTCATCAAGCTCGGCCTCGTCATCTGGATGGGCGTCATTCTCGCGAAGAAGCAGCGCTACCTGCACCTCTGGGGGCATGTCGCGATCCCTGTGCTGCCTGTGGCCGGCGGCGCCGTGCTGCTGGTCATGCTCGGCGGCGACCTCGGTACCGTGATGATCATGGCCGGCCTGCTCTTCGGTGCCCTCTTCTTCGCCGGCATCCGGCTCCGCATGTTCATCATCCCCGTGATCCTCGGCGGTATCGCGATCGCGATCATCGCGGCGTCGAGTTCGAGCCGGGTCTCCCGCATCGGCAGCTTCCTGAGCGAAGGCTGCACCGACTACTCGGGGGAGTGCTGGCAGACCCAGCACGGCCTCTTCGCCCTCGCCAACGGCGGCTTCTTCGGTGTCGGCCTCGGCAACTCCAAGGCCAAATGGTCGTGGCTGCCGGCCGCCGACAACGACTTCATCTTCGCTATCATCGGCGAGGAGCTCGGCATGATCGGGGCGCTCGTCGTGATCGCGCTGTTCGTCGCGCTGGCCATCGCGTTCCTCCGCATCGTGCGGTCGTCGAAGGACATGTTCTCGAAGGTCGTCTCCGGCTCGGTCATGGTCTGGATCATCAGCCAGGCCTTCGTGAACATCGCCGTCGTACTGGGGGTGATCCCGGTTCTCGGCGTGCCTCTCCCGCTCATCTCCTCGGGCGGTTCGGCCCTGATCACCACCCTCATCGCGATCGGGGTCGTGCTCTCGATCGCGCGCGGGCAGACGAAGGAGACCGCGAGCGATCCGGATGCCGGTGCCCTCCAGGCACCGGGGTCGGCCTCTCTTGCCTCCCGTCGGCGCACGGTGCGCTCGAAGTGACCACCTATCTGCTGGCCGGCGGCGGCACAGCGGGCCACGTGAACCCGCTGCTCGCCACGGCCGACGAACTGCGCCGCCGTGACCCCGGTGCCGAAATCGTGGTCGTCGGAACCGCAACGGGCCTCGAGGCGCGCCTCGTGCCGGAGCGCGGCTACGAGCTCGTGACGATCGCCAAGCTCCCGTTCCCCCGCCGGCCGAACCGCGCGGCCATCTCGTTCCCGAACGCGCTCCGCGGCGTCATCGCCGACCTCACCCGGCTGATGCGGGAGCGCCGCGTCGACGTGGTCGTCGGTTTCGGGGGCTACGCAGCTGCGCCGGCGTATCTCGCGGCGCGGCACGCGAAGGTGCCGCTGGTCATCCATGAGGCGAACGCCCGGCCGGGGCTCGCGAACCGGCTCGGTGCGCGGTTCACCCCGTTCGTCGGGTTGGCGTTCCGGGCGGGCATGCTGCCGCACGGGCGCTTCGTGGGGATGCCGCTCCGCCGCGAGATCCAGGCGCTCGTCGGAGGACCGAAGGCCGCGGCCCGCGCCGAGGCGCTCACGCTCTTCGGCCTCGACGCCGGCCGGCCCGTGCTGCTCGTGACCGGCGGCTCGCTCGGTGCGGCGCAGATCAACGGCAGTGTCTTCGCGGCCGCCGCAGACATCGTCGCGGCGGGCTGGCAGGTGCTGCACATCACCGGCAACCGGTCGGAGCTGGTCGATCCGGGCATCCCGGGCTACCGGATGCTCCGCTACTGCGACCGGATGGAACTCGCCCTGGCAGTGGCCGACCTCGCCGTCTCGCGTGCGGGAGCGGCGACCGTCTCCGAACTGGCGGCGCTCGGGGTTCCGGGCGTGCTGGTGCCCTACGCCGTCGGCAACGGCGAGCAGCGCTTCAATGCGGTCGACCTCGTCGAAGCGGGTGGCGCCGTGCTGGTGCGCGACGCCGACTTCACGCCGGAATGGATCCGCTCCTCCCTCCTGCCGCTGCTCGGCGACAGGGCCCGTATTGGTGACATGGCCGCAGCAGCGCTCGGCGCCGGAGTGACGGACGGGTCGGCCCGAACCGTCGACCTGATCGAAGAAGCCCTGAAGGGCGCGTAACGTTGTCTACTCGCAGAACGACAGGATGCACAGCGTGATCAAACCCGATCTGACCCTCGAGATCCCGGCAGAACTCGGAGCCGTGCACTTCGTCGGCATCGGGGGGGCGGGCATGAGCGGCATCGCACGCCTGTTCCTCGCGGCGGGTGTGACCGTGACGGGTTCCGACCGCACCGACTCGAAGACCGCCGAGAAGCTCCGCGCACTCGGCGCCACCGTGCACATCGGCCATGATGCCGCGAACCTCGGCGACGCCGACACCCTCGTCGTCACCAGCGCGCTCTGGCCCGACAATCCCGAGCTCGTGCTCGCCCAGCAGCGCGGCCTGCCGGTGCTCCACCGGTCGCAGGCGCTGGCCTGGCTCGTGAACCGCCGCCGCCTGGTCTCTGTTGCCGGCGCGCACGGCAAGACCACGTCGACCGGGATGATCGTCACCGCCCTCCTCGGCCTCGGAGCCGAACCCAGCTTCGTCAATGGCGGCGTCATCTCCGCCCTCGGCACCAGTTCGGCGTGGGGCGAGGGCGAGCTGTTCGTGCTGGAGGCCGACGAGTCCGACGGCTCGTTCCTGCTCTACGACACCGCTGTGGCGCTCATCACGAACGTCGACCCCGACCATCTCGACCACTACGGATCGGTCGATGCCGTCGAGGACGCCTTCGTGACCTTCGCCGACGAGGCCTCCGAGCTCGTGGTGATCTCCTCCGACGACCCGGGCGCGCTGCGGGTCGCCTCCCGGCTCACCGCATCGCGGGTGCTCTCGTTCGGATTCGCCACGGGCGCCGACGTGCGACTGCGCTCCGTCGTCACGGCCGGGCCGGTGACGTTCGCGGTCGACTACCTCGGGCAGACGTACGCCGGGAGCCTCCAGGTTCCGGGCATCCACAACGCCCTGAATGCTGCGGGGGCCTTTGCGGTCCTCGTCGGTCTCGGCTTCGAGCCGGCAGCCGTGCTCTCTTCGCTTGCTCCGTTCGACGGAACCGGTCGCCGCTTCGAACTGCATGACACCGTGCGGGGCGTGAGCGTCTACGACGACTACGCGCACCACCCGACGGAGGTGGATGCCGCACTCACCGCCGCACGCACCGTCGTCGGTGAGGGGCGGATCATCGCCGTGCACCAGCCGCACCTCTACAGCCGCACGCAGTTGCTCGCGGGTGAGTTCGCCGAGACGCTCGAGCGCACGGCCGACTTCACCGTGGTGCTCGACGTCTGCGGTGCGCGCGAGGATCCGGTGCCCGGGGTGACGGGGGAGACCGTCTCGTCGCGCTTCGCGGACCCCTCGCACGTCGCCTACATCTCGGACTGGCAGGAGGCGGCCGACTTCACGGCCTCCCTCGCCCGCCCGGGGGACTTCGTGGTGACGCTCGGCTGCGGAGACGTGAACCTGATCGTGCCGCAGCTGCTCGCCTCGCTCGCCGCGATGCCTGCTGCGTCTGCGGATGCCGATGCAGGTGCCGCAGCCGTGGCGCCCGCAGACGGGCCCGACGCATAACGTGTACAGCCGATGAAGCGCCCCAACGGAGTCACACCGCCGCCGACCCCACCCGCACCCCCCGCGGCCGCGGCAGTGAAGCGGCCCCCCGCCACTCCGCCGTTGACCATGACGAGGGTCAAGGCGGCCGCGCCTGCCGCCGTCCCCGTCCCGCCCGCCACAGTCGCGCCTGCCATCGTCGTGCCTGCCCCCGTCTCACCCACCACCTCGAAGCCCGCCCCTTCAGGAACTCCGGCCACCCCCGCACCTCCGGCCACCCCCGCACCTCCGGCCACCATCAACGTGGCACCGCGAAGGGACGCAAAACGTTCCACAGGCGAACCGGAAGAGCACTCTGGGTCCCTTCCGTTGCCGAGCGGCGGCGCCGGGGTGCGGTCCGCGAAGAGCGCGCTCCGGGCGGCCGCCCGCCGGCGCCGCAGGGTCGAGCAGCAGGAGGCCCGCCGCTTCACCGAGCGGAGCCGCCGCCGGCGTCTCACCTGGATCGTCTCGCTCGGCGCCGTCGCCGCCCTCGTGCTCGTGGTGCTGTTCACGGCCTACTCGCCGGTGTTCGCCGTGCGGGCCATCACCGTGCAGGGCACCTCCCGCATCGACGCCGGCCAGGTGCAGTCCGCTCTCGCTGACCAGGTCGGCAAGCCGCTCGCCCTGGTGGACTTCGGGCGGATGAAGTCCGAGCTCGCCGGCTTTCCGCTCATCCAGAGTTACTCCACAGAGTCCTCTCTGCCGAACACCCTGATCGTGAGGATCGTCGAACGGCAGCCCGTTGCACAGATCACGGCGGCGGTCGGCGGATTCGACCTGATCGACCCCGCAGGTGTCGTCGTCTCGCACAGTGACGCCCGCCAGGCCGACTTCCCGGTCATCGACACGGCGGCCTCGGCTGTCGGCAGCGCCGGCTTCGTCGGAGCGACCGCCGTTCTCCGGGCGATGCCGGCCGACCTGCTCGCCAAGGTCGACACGATCAGCGCGGCGACGCCCGACTCGGTGTCGTTCACGCTCACCGGTGCCGGCCAGAAGGTCGTCTGGGGCAGCGACGCGAACTCGGCCCTCAAGGCGAAGGTGCTCGACAAGCTGATCGGCACGCAGGATGCGGAGAAGTCACTGACCTACGACGTCTCGAGCCCGGAGAGCCCTGTCGTCTCGGGCTGACCGGTCGCGGGCCGACCGGCGCCGACCTGACCGGCCCCCGTGCCGACCTGCACGGCCCGATTCGGCGTGCAACATGCGACACGCCAAAGCGCGTTACGGGTGTGTCACCGCATCGCGCCTAGGTTGATCAAAAGAAATACATACTCAGCATAACATTAACTCTCAACTTGAGCTTGAGACCCGGAGGCCGGACGTGACATCGAACCAGAACTACCTCGCCGTGATCAAAGTGGTCGGCATCGGTGGCGGCGGCGTGAATGCCGTCAACCGGATGATCGAACTCGGTCTTCGCGGCGTCGAATTCATCGCCATCAACACCGACGCTCAGGCGCTGCTGATGAGTGACGCCGACGTGAAGCTCGACGTGGGCCGCGAGCTCACCCGTGGCCTCGGTGCCGGTGCCGACCCCGAGGTCGGCCGCCGCGCCGCCGAAGACCACGCCGAAGAGATCGAGGAGGCCCTCGCCGGGGCCGACATGGTCTTCGTCACCGCCGGTGAGGGTGGTGGCACCGGAACCGGTGGCGCCCCTGTCGTCGCTCGCATCGCCAAGTCGATCGGCGCGCTCACCATCGGTGTCGTCACGAAGCCCTTCGGCTTCGAGGGCAAGCGCCGCATGGCCCAGGCTGAAGACGGTGTCGCGACCCTGAAGAACGAGGTCGACACCCTCATCGTCGTGCCGAACGACCGCCTGCTCGAGATCAGCGACCGCGGCATCAGCATGTTGGAGGCCTTCTCGACGGCCGACCAGGTGCTGCTCGCCGGTGTGCAGGGCATCACCGACCTGATCACCACCCCGGGCCTCATCAACCTCGACTTCGCCGACGTCAAGAGTGTCATGCAGGGTGCTGGCTCCGCACTGATGGGGATCGGATCGGCCAGGGGGGCCGACCGTGCCATCAAAGCCGCAGAGCTCGCCGTCGCCTCCCCGCTCCTCGAGGCCAGCATCGAGGGCGCCCACGGCGTGCTCCTCTCCATCCAGGGCGGATCGAACCTCGGCATCTTCGAGATCAATGACGCCGCGAAGCTCGTGCAGGACGCGGTGCACCCCGAAGCCAACATCATCTTCGGTGCCGTCATCGACGACACCCTGGGCGACGAGGTGCGGGTCACGGTCATCGCGGCGGGCTTCGACACGGCCGAGACGATCGCCGATGCGGCCGCCAAGCGCGGTTTCACGGTGCCGAACGACGCGAGCGACCTGTTCGCCGGGGCCGGTGCGGGAGCGGGTTCAGGATCGGGTTCCGGTGGAGCACCCGCCGCGCCGCAGACCCGCCGCGACCGCCCGGAGGAGCCGCAGGCCTCCGCAGCCTCCTGGGCGCAGAACCCGGAGCACAGCCTCACCGGCACGGCCCAGCTCGACCCGGCGTCCGATGACGACGACTCCGACCTCGACGTTCCCGACTTCCTGAAGTAGCAGCCATCGCCGGGAGCACCGTGCCGAACGAGGGCGGGCCAGACCTTGCGGGTCGGCTCGCCCTCGTTCGTGCATCCATCGCCGAGGCGGCGGGTGCCGCGGGCCGGAACGTCGACGACCTCACCCTGATCGCCGTGACGAAGTTCCACGACGCCGCCCTGCTCCGCGAACTCGCCGCACTCGGGGTCACCGACTTCGGCGAAAGTCGTCACCAGGAGGCCCGCGAGAAGGCACGTGAACTCGCCGACCTCGACCTCACCTGGCATTTCATCGGGCAGCTCCAGAGCAAGAAGGCCAGGCAGGTGGCCGAGTATGCCAGTATCATCCACTCGGTCGACCGTGCGTCGCTCGCCGACCTGCTCGCCTCCGAGGAGCGGGAGGCGAACGGAACGCCGATCGGCTGTTTCGTGCAGGTCAACCTGACACCGGATCCCGATCGCGGGGGCGTCCGGCCCGAGGATGCCGTGGCCCTCGCCGAACATCTCGAGACGATCCCCGGGCTCGATCTCCGGGGGGTGATGGCCGTTGCGCCGAACGAGGGCGAACCCCGCGCGGCCTTCGCCCTGCTGCGAAGCATCTCCGACGCCGTGCGGGCCAGTGTGCCCCGGGCATCCGCCATCTCTGCGGGCATGTCGAACGACTTCGCCGCAGCGATCGCCGAGGGCGCGACACACCTACGGATCGGTTCCGCAATCACCGGAATCAGGCCCGCGCGCGGTTAATCTCTACGTAGGCACCCGAACATCCAACCCGGAGGAAGACATGGCCAATCCACTACGCAAGACGATGGTCTACCTCGGGCTTGCCGATGAAGAGCTCGAGTACGAAGACACGCAGGCGGCCCCGGTGGCGCACGTCGCCCACCCGCAGGCAGCGCAGGCACCCGTCGAACGTGCGGTTGCTCCGGCCCGCGAACACACCTCCCGGGCCGAGTCGAACTCCGGTCGTGCCCCGGTGACCCCACTCCGTCGAACCACGACTCCCAAAGAGGCGGCCCCGCTCGAAATGAATGAAATCCTCACCGTCCACCCGAAGCAGTACAAAGACGCGCAGATCATCGCCGAGAGCTTCCGCGAGGGAATCCCCGTGATCATCAACCTGTCGCAGATGACGGATGCCGACGCGCGGAGGCTCATCGACTTCGCAGGTGGCCTCTCCCAGGGCCTCTTTGGCAAGATCGAGCGGGTCACCAGCAAGGTCTTCCTGCTCTCCCCGTCGCATGTTTCCGTCTCCGGCGAGGCCCAGACCGACACACGCACAGAATCTTCCTTCTTCGTCCAGTCATAATTGACGAGTGGGTTCACTCGTAGCAATCATCGCGACCGTCGTCTATCTGGCGCTGCTCCTGTTCTTCTTCGTGATGTGGGGCAGGTTCATCCTCGACCTCGTTCGGAGCTTCCAGCGGCAGTGGCGCCCCCAGGGCGCCGTCCTGGTGCTGGCAGAGGCCGCCTACACGGTCACGGATCCGCCGATCAAGTTCTTCCGGCGGCTGATTCCGCCGCTCCGGATCGGTCCGGTCGCCTTCGATTTCGGCTGGACCATCGTGATGCTGCTGGTGATCATCCTGTTGTCCGTGGCCAGTTACGTGCGGGTGATTGCCGCTTGATCGCATCTCGCATGTATCGTAGTTGCTGAAACGCCAAAACGTTCCCTAGACAGCCTCTGGGTTCCCTAGACAGTCACAAGTAATAAAGGTGGAAGAACATGCCGTTAACTCCGGAAGAAGTTGTTAACAAGCGCTTCTCGCAAACCCAGTTTCGGGCCGGTTACGACCAGGACGAGGTCGATGACTTCCTCGACGAGGTCGTAGTCGAGCTTCGTCGCCTGATTGCCGAGAACGAAGAGCTCCGCGCGGGCATCGTGCCGAGCGCTGCCGCACCTGTTGCTGTCACGAGCGCGGCTGCCGCCAGCGAAGAGGCTGCACCGGCCGAGCCCGCAGCAGAGGTCAGCGAAGAGACGGCTGTCGTCGACGTGGTCAAGGAGGCTCCTGCGGAGACGCCCGAGCCCATCGCAGCACTCGTCGCCGTCGCACCGACCACCGTCGGTGACCCCGAAGACGCCGCAAGCACCACCAGCCTGCTGCAGCTCGCCCGCCGCCTGCACGACGAGCACGTCAAGGAGGGCTCCGACAAGCGCGCCGCCCTCATCGAGGAGGGCCAGGCCACGGCCAACCGCCTCGTTGCCGAGGCCGAGGCGAAGCAGCGCACCGAGCTCGCCAAGCTGAACCAGGAGAAGGCCGGCATCGAACACCGCATCGATGAGCTCCGCACTTTCGAGAAGGAGTACCGCCAGAAGCTTCGCGGATACATCGAGAGTCAGCTCAGCGACCTCGACTCCTCCGGCGAGAGTGCTCCCGCCGGCAGCTTCCAGGGCTTTGGAGCCTGAGCACGAGACGACAGCCCCGAACCTCGACGCCGGTGTCACCTCCCAGGTGACTCCGGCCGAGGGCCGATCGAGAACGATCAGTGTTCGCGCACTGGTCGTTCTCGTGCTTGTGGCGGTTGTTGTTCTCGCCATCGACCAGGGTGCGAAGGCGCTCGTCGTCGCCAACCTTCCGCTGAACGAGTACGTCCCTGTGCTGGGTGACGTGCTGCAGTTCTTCTACGTGACCAATTCCGGTGCCGCGTTCTCGATCGGCAACGCCTACACCTGGATCTTCTCGATCCTGGCGGCCGCTGTCGTCGTCTTCATCGTCTGGTTCGCCCGGCGCATCCGCTCGCTCGGCTGGGCCGTGGTCTTCGGCCTGCTGCTCGGCGGAGTGCTCGGCAACCTCGGCGACCGGCTGTTCCGCGAACCGGGGTTCGGGGTGGGCCACGTCGTCGACTTCGTCAAGATCCCGTTGCTCCCCGCCATCTTCAATCTCGCCGACACGGCGATCTGCGCGGCGATGGTGGTGTTCCTGATCCTCACGATCCGGGGGATCGGGCTCGACGGCCGTCGTGCTGCGCGGCAGGAGCCCTCAGGTGCGGCGGATGTCTCGGACGACTCTGTCGCAGAGAAGACCGACTGACGTGGAATCCCGTCAACTCCCGGTGCCTGACGGCCTCGACGGCGAACGTGTGGACGCGGCCCTGGCCAAACTGATGGGGTTCTCCCGCAGCTTCGCCGCCGACGTGGTCGAGGCCGGCGGAGTGAGCGTCGACGGGCGCGTCGTCGGCAAGTCCGATCGGCTCCGACAGGGCACCTGGCTCGAAGTGAACTGGGCGCCGAAGGAGGAGCTGCGCGTCGAACCGACGCCGGTCGAGAACCTCACGATCATCCACGACGACGACGACATCGTGGTGGTGGACAAGCCCGTGGGCGTCGCCGCGCACCCCTCCGTCGGCTGGACCGGCCCCACCGTGCTCGGTGCCCTCGCGGCGGCCGGCTTCCGCATCTCGACCTCGGGCGCCGCCGAACGCGCCGGCATCGTGCACCGCCTCGACGCTGGCACCAGCGGGCTGATGGTCGTCGCGAAGAGCGAAGACGCCTACACCTGGCTGAAGCGGCTCTTCCATGACCGCGAGGTCGACAAGATCTACCACGCCGTCGTGCAGGGGCACCCCGATCCACTCGCGGGCACCATCGACGCGCCCATCGGCCGTCACCCTCGCTCCGACTGGAAGTTCGCGGTGGTGGCGTCGGGCAAGCCGAGCGTCACGCACTACGAAACCCTCGAGGCGTTCCCGAGTGCGTCCCTGCTCGAGATCCACCTCGAGACCGGCCGCACACACCAGATCCGGGTGCACATGGCGGCCCAGCGGCACCCCTGCGTCGGGGACGCCATGTACGGCGCCGACCCGACGATCTCGGCCCGGCTCGGCCTCGGCCGACAGTGGCTGCACGCCCTGAAACTCGGGTTCGTGCATCCGGCATCGAGGGAGTACGTGCAGTTCGAGTCGACCTATCCAGCCGATCTGCAGCACGCGCTCGACACGCTCGGCGCCGACTGAATGTCGGTGGGCTGAGGCTAAACTGATGACCTCAACCCCTAGCTAGTCGGAGAAGATTTGTCACCCGCGTCCGATTCGTTCGTTCATCTCCATGTGCACTCCGAGTACTCCATGCTCGATGGCGCCGCGCGTGTGAAACCCCTGATCGAGGCGGCAGTCGAGCAGGGGATGCCCGCCGTCGCCGTCACCGACCACGGCAACGTCTTCGGTGCCTTCGACTTCTGGAAGACGGCGACCGACGCTGGCATCAAGCCCATCATCGGCACCGAGGCCTACATCACGCCGGGCACGCACCGCGGAGACAAGACCCGTGTCAAATGGGGTGGCCCGAACTCGGGTCGCGACGACGTGTCGGGGTCGGGTGCGTACACGCACATGACGCTCCTGAGTGAGAACACAGCCGGGATGCACAACCTCTTCCGGCTCTCCTCGCGGGCGTCGCTCGAGGGGTACTACTTCAAGCCCCGCATGGACCGGGAGCTGCTTTCCCAGTATTCGAACGGCCTGATCGCCACCACCGGATGCCCGTCGGGCGAGGTGCAGACGCGCCTTCGCCTCGGGCAGTACGACGAGGCCGTGAAGGCGGCATCCGACTACCGTGACATCTTCGGCCCTGCGAACTACTTCGCCGAGATCATGGACCACGGGCTCGGCATCGAGCGCCAGATCATGGGCGACCTCTTGCGGCTTGCGAAGCAGCTCGACCTGCCGCTGGTCGCCACGAACGACCTGCACTACACGCATGCCCACGACGCGACATCCCATGCCGCCCTGCTCTGCGTGCAGTCGGGATCGACGCTGAGCGATCCGAACCGGTTCAAGTTCGACGCCGACGAGTTTTACCTGAAGACCGCTGCGGAGATGCGACAGATCTTCCGCGATCATCCGGAAGCCTGCGACAACACACTGCTGATCGCCGAGCGCTGCGAGGTCACGTTCGACACCTCGGCGAGCTACATGCCGCGCTACCCGGTGCCTGCCGGTGAGACCGAAGACACCTGGTTCATCCAGGAGGTCGAGAAGGGGCTCGTCGACCGCTACCCGCTGGGCATCCCGTCGGATGTGCGCGCCCGCGCCGACTACGAGGTCGGCGTCATCGTGCAGATGGGGTTCCCCGGCTACTTCCTGGTGGTGGCCGACTTCATCAACTGGTCGAAGAACAACGGAATCCGGGTCGGGCCCGGCCGTGGATCCGGTGCCGGCTCGATGGTCGCCTACGCCATGCGCATCACCGACCTCGACCCGATCCGCCACGGCCTGATCTTCGAGCGGTTCCTGAACCCGGATCGCGTCTCGATGCCCGACTTCGATGTCGACTTCGACGACCGGCGCCGCGGCGAGGTCATCCGGTACGTGACCGACAAGTACGGCGACGAGCGCGTCGCCCAGATCGTGACCTACGGCACCATCAAGGCCAAGCAAGCGCTGAAGGACTCGTCCCGGGTGCTCGGCTTCCCGTTCGGCATGGGGGAGAAGCTCACCAAGGCGATGCCGCCGCCCATCATGGGCAAGGACATCCCCCTCTCGGGCATCTTCGACACCGCGCATCCGCGGTTCAAGGAGGCGTCGGATGTGCGCGCCGTCATCGAGGCCGACCCCGAGGCCCGCACAGTGTTCGAGACGGCCGTCGGCATCGAGAACCTGAAGCGCCAATGGGGCGTGCACGCGGCCGGCGTGATCATGTCGAGCGATCCGCTGATCGACATCATCCCGATCATGAAGCGCGAGCAGGACGGCCAGATCGTCACGCAGTTCGACTATCCGGCCTGCGAGTCGCTCGGGCTGATCAAGATGGACTTCCTGGGGCTTCGAAACCTCACGATCATCGACGACGCGCTCGACAACATCGAGTCGAACCGTGGATTCCGGCCGGTGCTCGAAGAGCTGGAACTGGATGACGTGCCGGCCTACGAACTGCTGGCGCGGGGCGACACGCTCGGGGTCTTCCAACTCGACGGCGGGCCCATGCGCGGGCTCCTCCGGCTGATGAAGCCCGACAACTTCGAAGACATCTCGGCCATCCTGGCGCTCTACCGGCCGGGGCCGATGGGTGCCGATTCGCACACCAACTATGCGCTCCGAAAGAACGGGCTGCAGCAGGTCACGCCGATCCATCCGGAGCTCGAGGAGCCGCTCCGGGAGGTGCTCGGGCAGACCTACGGCCTGATCGTCTACCAGGAGCAGGTGATGTCGATCGCACAGAAGCTCGGCGGGTTCACGCTCGCCCAGGCCGACCTGCTGCGGCGGGCGATGGGCAAGAAGAAGAAGAGCGAGCTCGACAAGCAGTACGAGGGCTTCTCCAAGGGGATGAACGACAACGGCTACTCGAACGCGGCCGTCAAGACACTGTGGGACATCCTGCTGCCCTTCTCGGACTACGCGTTCAACAAGGCGCACTCGGCGGCCTACGGCGTCATCTCGTACTGGACCGCGTACCTCAAGGCGCACTACCCGGCCGAGTACATGGCGGCGCTGCTGACGTCGGTGGGCGACTCGAAGGACAAGTCGGCGATCTACCTGAACGAGTGCCGGCGCATGAACATCACCGTGCTGCCGCCGGATGTGAACGAGTCGATCGGGTTCTTCGCCGCCGTCGGCGAGGACATCCGGTTCGGCATGGGCGCCGTGCGTAACGTCGGTTTCGCCGTGGTCGACCACATCATCGAGGCGCGGAAGTCGAAGGGCGCCTTCACGTCGTTCCACGACTTCCTGCAGAAGATCCCGTTGGCGGCGACCAACAAGCGGACGATCGAGTCGTTGATCAAGGCGGGCGCGTTCGACTCGCTGGGCGACACCCGCCGGGCGCTGGTGGAGATCCACGAGTCTGCCGTCGAGGCGGCTGTGAGCGAGAAGAGGGCCGAGGCGAACGGCCAGGTCGGTTTCGACTTCGACTCGCTCTGGGACGCACCGCAGGACAACCGGCAGGTGCCCGACCGGCCGGAGTGGTCCAAGCGCGACAAGCTGGCCTTCGAGCGTGACATGCTCGGGCTCTATGTGTCCGATCATCCGCTCGCCGGGCTCGAGATAGCCCTCGCCAAACACGCGTCGACGACCATCACCGACATGCTGACCTCGGAGCACACGGCCGACGGTGACACGGTCGTGGTCGCCGGGCTGATCACGAATGTGCAGCACCGGGTGGCGCGCAACTCGGGCAACCAGTACGGCTCCATCGTGGTCGAGGACTTCGGCGGTGAGGTCACAGCGATGTTCATGGGCAAGGCGTACCAGGAGTTCTCGCCGGCCCTGACGAACGACTCGATCGTGGTGCTGCGGGGGCGCGTCTCGATCCGGGATGACGGGATGAACCTGCACGCGTTCAGCCTGTTCACCCCCGACCTCGGCAACGCCGACGGGGGAGGGCCGATCGAGATCTCGATGGCCGACGCCCGTGCGACGACGGAGACGGTGCAGGCGCTGAACGACGTGCTGATCAGGCACTCCGGTGACAACGAGGTGCGGTTGAAGCTCCTGAAGGGCGGCACCGCGCGCGTGTTCGAGATCCCGTACCGCGTGCGCATCACGGCCGACCTCTACGGCGAGCTGAAGTCGCTCCTCGGCCCCGCCTGCCTCCTCTGACCCGCGGTTGCGCCCCCACACCCGCGCGTTCTCGGCCGCGGAGTCGATTTCCGCCCCAAAAATCGGGCGGCGTCAAGTGGTGGTTGCAACTGGGGGGTCAGGCTGCCTCGGTGAGGAGTCTGTTCAGCCGTGTGGCTGGGGTGTCGTAGTCGAGGGTGGGGCGGGGGCGGCTGTTCAGGGTCGCCGCGACGC
>NZ_NBXB01000022.1 GCF_003399635.1 Subtercola boreus
CCGCAGCAGACGTCAACGACGACCCCGACGATACCAGGTCCAGAAACTCGTCCAAAACCACACGACTCACACGAACCATGCAACGCACCAATCAGATCAGACGTTGCAACGACCATATGACTCCACCTCGGAAGTTGGGGCCGAAAACGACTCCATGAGGGCGGGTAGGTAGAATCGGGGGGCCATGATGCAGACCATTGACTTGCGGGGAATGAACCCGTCACGTGCCCAGTTGCTCGACCTCGTTCCGCGTGCCGTGACGGACGTGGGGGTCGCCACGGAGGCGGCCCGGGCGCTCATCGAGGCCGTTCGAGCCGAGGGCAGCGCGGCGCTCCGAGCGCAGGCGGCCCGGTTCGACGGTGGCGAGGCCCCGAGCATCCGCGTTCCGCAGAGCGAGATCGACGATGCTGTCGCCGCGCTGGCTCCGGATGTCCGCGGCGCACTCGAAGGCGCCATCGGGCGTGTGCGGCAGGCCACCGCTGCGCAGATCCCGCCCGCCGCGTCGACCTCGCTCGGCGACGGCGCGATCGTGGAGCAGCGCTGGCAGCCGGTCGACCGGGTCGGGCTGTACGTGCCGGGTGGCAAGGCGGTCTACCCATCGAGCGTCGTGATGAACGTCGTGCCGGCGCAGGCAGCCGGAGTTCCGTCGATCGCACTCGTGTCACCCCCGCAGAAGGAATTCGGCGGTCGGGTGCACCCGACCATCCTGGGGGCCGCCGGCCTCCTCGGCATCACCGAGGTCTATGCGATGGGCGGGGCGGGCGCGATCGGCGCGCTGGCCTACGGCGTGGCCGACCTCGGGCTCGAGCCCGTGCAGGTCATCACCGGCCCGGGCAACGTCTATGTGGCCGCGGCCAAGCGCCTCGTGCGGGGCCGCACTGGCATCGATTCGGAGGCCGGACCCACCGAGATCCTCATCATCGCCGACCAGACGGCCGACCCCGGATTCGTGGCCGCAGACCTCGTGAGCCAGGCCGAGCACGACGAACTCGCGGCGGCCGTGCTCGTCACGACCTCCCCGGCCTTCGCAGATGAAGTTCGAGTTGAACTTGAAGGTTTGGCGGATGCCACGCCGCACTCGGCGCGAGTGCTCGTTGCGCTGAACGGGCAGCAGTCGGCGGTCGTGCTGGTCGACGACCTCGCCGCGGCGGCGCGCTTCAGCGACGCGTACGGGCCGGAGCACCTGGAGATCCAGACGGCATCGGACGACGACGTGGTAGCGAGCATCCACAGCGCCGGCGCCATCTTCGTGGGGTCGTACTCGCCCGTGAGCCTCGGGGACTACCTCGCCGGCTCCAACCACGTGCTGCCGACCGGTGGGCAGTCGCGGTTCTCCTCGGGGCTGGGGGCGTACACGTTCCTGCGTCCCCAGCAGGTCATCCGGTACTCGCGCGAGGCCCTCGGCGAGGTGGCCGGGCGCATCCACGCCCTCGCGACCAGCGAGAACCTCCCGGCGCACGCCGAGGCCGTGGCGGCCCGCTTCCCGCGCGAGTAGCGGCGGCTCCGCTCCGCCCGGGTGTGACAGGTCTCTCCCGGGTGTGACAGGGCAGTGCATCGGCGATCCTACCGCTGAGCATCCGCGAGCCTGTGCCGTCGGGCATCCGGATCCTCGCGAGTCACTGCGCAGGTGGCACCCGCCATCCCGGCCGCAACCATCGGTGGGGCGCGGGCCCGGGCGCCGGAGCGGTAAACTAGAGGCACCATGTATTGCCCGTACTGCCGGTACCCCGATTCCCGCGTCGTCGACTCGCGCACATCCGACGACGGCGTCGCCATCCGCCGCCGGCGCCAGTGCCCCGACTGCGGCCGCCGCTTCAGCACCACCGAGACCGCGAGTCTCAGCGTCATCAAGCGGAGCGGCGTCGTCGTTCCGTTCAGCCGCGAGAAGATCATGAACGGCGTGCGGAAGGCCTGCCAGGGCCGGCCCGTCACCGACTCCGATCTCGCGGTTCTCGCCCAGCGCGTGGAGGAGACCGTCCGGTCCACCGGCGCGGCACAGGTCGAGGCGAACGACATCGGGCTCGCCATCCTGCAGCCCCTCCGCGAACTCGACGAGGTCGCCTACCTCCGCTTCGCGAGCGTCTACCAGGCCTTCGACTCCCTCGACGACTTCGAGGCCGCGATCACTCTGCTGCGAGTCGAGCACGCCGAGGCTCCGGATGACCGGCAGGGCCGCCCCGCAGCATCCGGAACCGCAGCCAGGCCCGCCACCTCGAACGCGGCCGCCACCGCCCGGTCCGAGTAGCGGCGCCGGTGTACCCCTTCCTGTTCCGGTTCGTTCTGTCGCGCCTCGATCCCGAGCGGGCGCACCATCTGGCCTACGAGGTGATCCGAAGCCTGCCGCGCACCCGCCTCGGGTCGATCGTGCGGCGCTTCACCGCGCCGGACCCGTCGCTCGCCGTGCACACGCTCGGGCTCGTCTTCGACTCGCCGTTCGGCGTCGCGGCCGGTTTCGACAAGGACGGCCGCGCCATCGTCGGGCTCGGGATGCTCGGCTTCAGTCACGTCGAGATCGGCACCCTCACGGCGAAGGCCCAGCCCGGCAATGATCGACCGCGGCTGTTCCGGCTCGTCGCCGACCGCGCGGTCATCAACCGGATGGGCTTCAACAACGGGGGAGCGGGGCCCGCTGCCCTGCGTGTCGCGCGAACCTCCTCGGCGCCGTACCGCCCCATCGTCGGCATCAACATCGGCAAGAGCCGCGTGGTCGACGTCGACGCCGCCATCGATGACTACCGCTCGAGCGCCCGCGCGCTCGCACCCGTCGCCGACTACCTCGTCGTGAACGTCAGCTCACCGAACACCCCCGGGCTCCGGGGTCTGCAGGAGCTCGACAAGCTCGCCCCCCTGCTCACCGCCGTGCGCGAGGAGGCGGGCGCCGTTCCGCTGCTCGTGAAGATCGCTCCCGACCTCAGCGACGACGAGGTGCGCCGCATCTCCGAACTGGCCGTGACGCTCGGGCTCGACGGCATCATCGCCACGAACACCACGATCTCGCGGGACGGGCTGGCCGCCGATCCGCGCGTCGTCGTAGCTGCTGGTGCGGGCGGTCTCTCCGGGCCGCCGGTAGCCGCTCGCTCGCTCGAAGTGCTGAAGCTCGTGCGTTCCGTGGTTCCGGCCGAGCTCTGCGTGATCTCGGTCGGCGGCATCGAGACGGCGGATGACGTGGCCGACCGCCTCGCCGCCGGGGCGACCCTCGTGCAGGGCTACACCGCGTTCCTCTACCGGGGTCCACTCTGGGCCCGGCAGGTCAACCACGGCCTCGCCGCGCTCCACGCCGCGGCCCACTGAACTCGCGCCGGGAGGCAGCGCGGGCAGCTCCGCCGCTCGGTCACACCGGTGCATCGGAATGCGCCACAGAATGTCGCTTCCGCACCTGCGCGCGCCGTAGCACAAGCGACAAACGGTAGCGCTTCGGATCGCGCGACGGAGGCAACTCGCTGACGTCGGCGCGCGCCCCGCTCGCGCGCCACTTCGGCCCAGAGGCCGTCGTTCGACGCATCCGCCACCGTTCGAACAGTCGCGCGAGCACCGAACTGGCGCCGAGCGCGCCGCACAAGCGCGGGGCGCCGGGGGCGCAGCGCTCGACCGGGAGGCGCGAGCCAGCTCAGCTCGGGGTCTGGCCGCGCTTCACCTGGGGCTTCGGCAGCCGCATCGGGCGCAGCTGCAGCGCGCGCATCGCCCCATACCAGCGGAGGCCGCGGTCGAGCGTGCCGTACTTCGCCCGCAGGCGCTTGTTGATGCGATTGCCCATCAGGTAGATGTCGAGGGCGACGATGATCACGAATGCGTACAGCACCAGCGTCAGGTAGGTCTGGATCTGCGGATTCGGAACCAGCTGCAGCAGGATGATGCCGAACACCGCCGGGATCACGATCTCACCGATGCTGAACCGCGAATCCACGAAGTCGCGAACGAACCGGCGCTGCACGCCCTTGTCGCGGGCGAGCAGGTACTTCTCCTCGCCGGCGGCCATGCCGATGCGGGCCCGCTCGCGGTCGACCGAGTTCTGCGTCTTCGCCGACCGTGCCGCCTCTTTGCGGTCGCTCGGCACCAGCGGCTTCCGGCGGGCCGCCTCCTGCTCACGGCGGGTGGGCGTCGGTGCACCCTTGCCCGAACCGGCCTGGCGCAGCTGCGTTGCCGTCTGCTCGGCTATCTCAGTCGGGGCGGCGGGGGTTTGGCGCTTGAACACAATCAGTCCTTGAGTCACGCAGGCGGCGGATACTGCCTGCCTTCTAAGATTACCCGTATGACCGAGCAACAGGGCACGTCCGACCGCCAGCACACAGCATCGAGCGAGCGTGAGGAGGGCATCCGAACCTTCCTTGCCGGTGCACTGCCGGCCACGATCGCCGACCTCACCGATCTCGTGCGCATCCCGAGCGTGTCGTGGAGTGCCTTCGATCCCGCCCACGTCGCTGCCAGTGCCGCAGCCGTCGCCGCGCTGTTCGATGCGACGGGAGTCTTCGACGAGGTCGCAGTGAAGCAGGCCGTGGCAGACCCGCAGAGCGGCGAACTCGGCCAGCCCGCCGTCCTCGCCACCCGCAGAGCCAGGAACGGCCGCCCGACCGTGCTGCTCTACGCCCACCACGACGTGCAGCCTCCGGGTGAGGATGCCGACTGGGACTCCCCGCCGTTCGAGCCGACGGTCCGCGGCGACCGTCTCTACGGCCGCGGGGCCGCCGACGACAAGGCGGGCGTGGTCTCGCACCTTGCCGCCGTGCGTGCTCTCGCCCACGAATTCGGCGACGACCTCGATCTCGGCATCGTCGTGTTCATCGAGGGCGAGGAGGAGTTCGGGTCCCGCTCGTTCGCCGACTTCCTCGAGCAGAACCGCGAGGCCCTGGCGGCCGACGTGATCATCGTCGCCGACTCCGACAACTGGAACGTCGACACGCCTTCTCTCACCATCAGCCTCCGCGGCAATGTCACCTTCAAGCTCACCGTCGAGACGCTCGAACACGCTTCACACTCCGGGATGTTCGGGGGAGCCGCCCCCGACGCCATGATGGCCATGGTGCGCCTCCTCGCCACGCTGCACGCACCCGACGGCAGCGTCGCGGTCGCCGGCCTCACCGAATCCGGTGAGCAGGTGCCCGACGGCCCCGAGGCCCTGGCGGACTTCGCCCGAGACGCCGCCCTCCTGCCCGGCGTCACCCCGATCGGCAACGGACCCGTGCTCGGCAGGCTCTGGGCGAAGCCCGCCATCACGATCACCGGCATCGACGCGCCGAGTGTTGCGAACGCATCGAACACGCTTCTGCCGAAGGTCTCCGTGCGCCTGAGCGCCCGCATCGCGCCGGGACAGGATGCAGCGGAGGCACTCGCTGCGCTCGAAGCCCACATCCATGCCAACGTGCCCTTCGGTGCGCACGTGGAGATCAGCGACGCCGACGGTGGCCAGCCGTTCCTCGTCGACACGAGCGGCTGGGCCGTCACCGCCGCCAAGCAGGCGATGGCCGACGGCTGGGGTGTCGAGCCGATGGAGACGGGGATCGGCGGGTCCATCCCGTTCATCGCCGACCTGGTGCGGGTGTTCCCTGAGGCGCAGATCCTCGTGACCGGCGTCGAGGACCCCGACACCCGTGCCCACAGCCCCAACGAGTCGCTCCACCTGGGCGTCTTCAAGCGCGCGATCCTGACCGAAGCGCTGCTTCTCACCCGGCTGGCCGGGAAGCCGATTCCGGAATAGAAGGGGCCGCTCGCAGGTTCTCCCCGTAGAATTCCCCTCAACCGCTGTGTTTGTCACACCACCGTGTCACCCTAAGGAGACGTCATGAGCGACACCATCTCACTCACCTCGCAGGTCGAGGCACCCGCCCACAAGGTCGGTCTCACCGACGGCGCCGCCGCGAAGGTGAAGAGCCTGCTCGGCCAGGAGGGTCGCGACGACCTGCGCCTGCGTGTGGCTGTCCAGCCCGGTGGATGCTCGGGCCTGATCTACCAGCTCTACTTCGATGAGCGCCAGCTCGACGGTGACGGCGTCGTCGACTTCGATGGCGTCGAGGTCATCGTCGACAAGATGAGCGTGCCCTACCTCGACGGAGCGACCATCGACTTCGAGGACACCATCCAGAAGCAGGGCTTCACGATCGACAACCCGAACGCCGGCGGCAGCTGCGCGTGCGGCGACTCCTTCCACTAGGAGCAGGCGGCCCGAGGGCCTCCCGAACCGGCTGCTGACGCAACTGGTCAAAAAATTTCTACGCTGAGTAGAATCACTCAGCTTTACCCCCCGAGGCCCGTCATCTGGCGGATCTCGGGGGGTATTTCGTGCTCTGGGCACATCCAGACACACCTGTCAGGCCCCCGCCGCCAAACATCCAGCCGAGATTCGACACATTAGGCTAGGCAGCGTCAAATACACTTGACTCAAGTATCGCCAGCAGTAGTTCCGAAGGGTTTCAGGTGCGCTCGAACAGACGTCTCAGATGGGTCGCCATTCCCGTCATGGTGAGCATGGGCCTTCTCCTGGCCGGATGCTCCCAGCAGCAGCTCCAGGGCTTCCTCCCGGGCGAGCAGGGCACCACGAACAACACCGACAAGGTCACCGGCCTCTGGGTGACGTCGTGGCTCGTGCTCCTCGCCGTGGGTGTCATCACCTGGGGTCTCACGATCTGGGCGGTCGTCGTGTTCCGCCGCCGCCGTGGCCAGACCGGTCTCCCGGTGCAGCTGCGCTACAACATGCCCATCGAGATCTTCTACACGGTGGTCCCCCTGATCCTGGTGCTCGGCTTCTTCGCCTTCACCGCAAAGGACCAGGCCGAGATCGAGCAGCCCTACTCCGCTCCCGACGAGGTCATCTCCGTCTACGGCAAGCAGTGGGCCTGGGACTTCAACTACGTCAACCAAAATGTCTACAGTGCTGGTGTGCAGGCCCAGGCCGACCCGGCAGACGCGAAGGGCGCGCTCGTCGAGAGCGAGATACCGACGCTCGTGCTCCCGGTCGACAAGAAGATCACGATCGAATTGCACTCTCGCGACGTCATCCACTCCTTCTGGGTCATCGACTTCCTCTACAAGAAGGACATGATCCCGGGCAAGACGAACTACATGTACGTCACGCCCGAGCGCATCGGCACGTTCGCCGGCAAGTGCGCGGAGCTCTGCGGTGAGTACCACTCCGACATGCTCTTCAACGTGAAGGTCGTGTCGCAGGCCGACTACGACGCCTACACGAAGTCCCTCGCCGACCAGAACTTCGTCGGTCAACTGGGCGACGACTATAACCGCAACACCAACCTTCCCGGCACGGTCTCGCCCCTGGCAGAGTCCTCGTCGGACACTTCGAAGTAGAAGGCGACGATGAGCACACTGACTGCGCCGAGAATCACGCCCATCGAACGCAAGGGCAACGTTCTCGTCAAGTGGATCACCTCCACCGACCACAAGACGATCGGGTACATGTACCTGATCTCGTCGTTCATCTACTTCTGCCTCGGCGGAGTGATGGCCCTGGTCATCCGTGCCCAGCTGTTCGAGCCCGGTGCCGACCTGCTGGCCACCAAAGACCAGTACAACCAGCTGTTCACGATGCACGGCACGATCATGCTGCTCATGTTCGCCACCCCGCTCTTCGCCGGGTTTGCGAACGTGCTCATGCCGCTGCAGATCGGTGCTCCGGATGTCGCGTTCCCCCGTCTGAACGCGTTCGCCTACTGGCTCTACAGCTTCGGCTCGCTCATCGTGGTCGCCGGCTTCCTCACCCCTCAGGGTGCCGCATCGTTCGGCTGGTTCGCGTATGCGCCCCTGTCGAGCACCACCTTCACGCCGGGTGACGGCGGAAACCTCTGGGTCTTCGGGCTCGTGCTCTCGGGCTTCGGCACCATCCTCGGTGGCGTCAACTTCATCACGACGATCATCACGATGCGTGCCCCCGGCATGACCATGTTCCGTATGCCGATCTTCACCTGGAACGTGCTCGTCACGTCCATCCTCGTGCTGATGGCCTTCCCCGTTCTGGCGGCGGCGCTCAGCGCCCTCGGTATAGACAGGGTGTTCGACGGGCACATCTACGATGCGGCGAACGGCGGCGTGCTGCTCTGGCAGCATCTGTTCTGGTTCTTCGGGCATCCGGAGGTGTACATCATCGCGCTGCCGTTCTTCGGCATCATCTCCGAGGTGCTCCCGGTCTTCAGTCGCAAGCCGATCTTCGGCTACAAGACCCTGGTCTACGCGACGATCTCCATCGCGGCCCTCTCGGTCACGGTGTGGGCGCACCACATGTACGTCACCGGATCGGTGCTCCTGCCCTTCTTCGCCCTGATGACCATGCTCATCGCTGTGCCGACAGGCGTGAAGATCTTCAACTGGGTCGGAACGATGTGGCGGGGCTCCGTGACCTTCGAGACCCCGATGATGTGGGCGATCGGCTTCCTGATCACCTTCACTTTCGGTGGTCTGACGGGTGTCATCCTGGCGTCGCCGCCGCTCGACTTCCACGTGTCGGACTCCTACTTCGTCGTCGCCCACTTCCACTACGTGGTGTTCGGCACCGTGGTGTTCGCGATGTTCTCGGGCTTCTACTTCTGGTGGCCCAAGTGGACCGGCAAGATGCTGAACGAGAAGCTCGGGCAGTGGCACTTCTGGTTGCTGTTCATCGGGTTCCACACCACGTTCCTCATCCAGCACTGGCTCGGTGTGGTGGGTATGCCCCGCCGGTACGCCTCGTACTCCCCGACAGACGGTTTCACCTGGATGAACCAGATCTCCACGGTCGGTGCCTTCCTGTTGGCGTCGTCGATGATCCCGTTCTTCCTGAACGTCTACATCACGGCCCGCAACGCGCCGAAGGTCACCGTCAACGACCCGTGGGGTTACGGCCGGTCACTCGAGTGGGCGACATCCTGCCCGCCGCCCCGGCACAACTTCACGTCGATCCCGCGGATCCGCTCGGAGTCTCCAGCCTTCGACCTGAACCACCCCGAGGCCGGTATCCCGGTCGGCGTGGGACCTGCGAAGGATGCTCCCGATGCGCCCACCTACGACATGGACCAGGAGAAGGTGAAATAGCATGCGCGCCAATATCAACGTCTTCTGGATCCTGTCGGGCTTCTTCCTCCTCGCTGACGCGATCTATGTGCTCTGGTCGCTGGTCTCGTACGGTGAGGTGGAATGGGTCGGAACCCTCGGCATCGCGCTCGGCGCTGTGCTCGCTGCGTTCATCGCGTTCTACCTCAGCCGCGTGCACGGCGCCCAGGGCGGCGAGCTGCCCGAGGATCTCACGTACTCGAACATCGACGACGGCGACCCCGAGATGGGCTTCTACAGCCCATGGAGCTGGTGGCCGGTCATCCTCGCCGGTTCCGCCGCGGTCTTCTTCCTCGGCCTCGCCGTCGGAACGTGGATCTGCTTCATCGGTGTGGCGCTCATCCTGATCGCGATCGTCGGCTGGACCTACGAGTACTACCGGGGCTTCTTCGCCCGCTAAGCGCCCGCACAGCACGCCAGAAGGGCCCTCCCGCACTACGCGGGAGGGCCCATCTACTTTCCGGTCTGACCGCAGCGGTGGCAGGATCGAACGATGACCGCGAACGAGCCATCCGGCGAACTTCCCCCTCGGAAGACGACCGCCGACGAGCGTGAGACGCGCGCCGAGGAGGCCCTCCAGCGCATCTTCGCCGGCGGAGACCTCGGTGCCGAGGCGACGGCCCTGTCGAACGACTTCACCGACGAGTACACCGGTAGATTCCGCGCCTGGCTCCGCCGCGTGTTCCGCCGCTCTCCTCGCCGCCGCTAGGGTGCCGCCAGAACGTCGATGGCGTACTGGGCGGTTCGGGTGGCGCCGTTGTTGTCGGCGGTGAAGCCGATGGTAATTCGGCCTGGATGGGTGGGGTCGGGTGTGTACGTTGCGACGCCTGAGTCGGGGTCGAGGTCGCTGACGGTGCCATGTTCAGGTTGTGTCGTGATGCGGTAGTGGAGTCCGTCGATCTGCCGCCAGCCTGTTTGCGGGGTGATCCAGCAGCGGAGCTGGATGCGCACGGGGGTGGTGGCGTCGGTTGTTGTGCCGTCGGTGGCGCAGCCGGGGGTGATGTCGGCGATGTGGATGCTGAGCCGGAGTTCGGGGGAGGGGAGGCCGAATGCGTCGGTGGTCTTGACGGTCACGTGGTCGGTGTAGTCGCCTCGGATGATGTCGATGGACTGGTAGTGCAGGTCGCCGGCGGCGTCGAACCAGGCGCCGCCCATGGCGCCCTGGTCGGTGACGACGGAGGTGAGGTGGTCGCCGCTCTCGATACGGTGCTGGTCGACGTCCACGTCGGAGAACAGCCGGCTCGCCGGGATGACGGTCTCGACTCCGCGGGTCGCCTCGGTGACGCTCGATGCAGCGGGCTGCATGGCGGGGGCGTAGCGGTTGCGGATGGCGATGGAGAACGGCAGCGAGTAGGTGCCGTCAGCGGCCACTGCCCAGGCTTCGGCCGAGACGTACGCGCCCTCGGCCTGCTGCGGGGCACTGTAGATCACGCTGCCGTCACCCTCTCGTGCGGTGGGGATGCCCAGCGCGAGGGCCGAGTGGATCGTGCTCACCTCGAGTCGCACCGGCTCCTTGCCGGGGGCAGCGTCGCAGTCCACATCGCTAACGCTGATGACAGTCGTCGACCCGTAGCCCCCGTCCTTGACGACCCCTGAGCAGATCGGGATCTGCCGTGTCGCCAGGGCAAGGTCGGGCACCGTGAGCGACGACCGAGTGGTGCGGATAGTCTTCGGTGTCGCGAAGGTGCACACGTAGGCGTTGGCATTCGCCAGGCACGAGTCGAAGAGGCCGCCCGTGAGGCGGAAGATCGCTTTCGCGGTGTCGTTCGGTGAGGATGTCAGAATGCTCGTGAAGCTGATCAAGTAGGCGAAGGTGTGGGAGCTCCCGTCCGAACTCTTCGACGTGATCGGCTCGACCTTGGCGAGTTGCGTGAGGTCTCGCGGATTGTCGAGCTTCACCTGGTCGTAGGAGTCGACGTCTCCGCCCGGCCGCAGAACGTTGATGATCACGCTCTTGCCCGCATCGGTCCTGCCCGCGCGCGAGTTTCTGATGCTGGACTCCGCAGGTGCCTTCTTGTCGCCACCGGCTGAACTGTCGCTCGGTGCACGCCCCGCCGCGTGCGCATAGGCGGCACTCTCCGCTGCGCTCATGCCGCTGAGCTGTGTGCGGAACACCCCCGGCGTGCTGTCCTCGGTGTCGGGGTAGACGCTGAGCTTCTCCTCGCCCCGGTAGGGATCCGTCTCGTGCACCACCAGCGTGCCCGGGTCGCTGGCGATCGGACCCGAGCCTGCGCCACCGAGACCGTCGTGCAGCTCACCACTCGCATGCGTACCGGTCTCGACGCCGCCGTGCGGATCATCGTCGACCGCGAACGCCGGTTGGGTCTGACCGACGCAGAGCATCCCCAGGGCGAGCGTTAGACCAACGAGGTAGTTGCGGGTTTTCATGGAGACCTCTTTTATCCAGTGGAGTGAGACACAGCCCGCGTCTCACTCCACTGGACTCAGAGGAGGGCATTCCATTACGCCACTTTCCGGATCAGGGCGCCGCGAGGACGTTCACAGCGAAAGTCGACGTGCGCACGGCCCCGTTGTTCTCCGCGCTGAAGGTTAACGTGACCGGGCCGGTGTGAGTGGGATCGGGAGTGTACGTTGCAGTCCCTGAGATGGGATCCACGGTGCTGAGCGAACCAAAGGAAGGCCCATCGACCAGTGCATAGTGGAGTCCGTCGATCTGATGCCAGCCGGCCGCCGGGGTGATTCAGCAGGAGAGGTGCACACGAACCGGCGTGGCTGCCTCGGTGGTCACGCCCCCGGTGGAGCAACCCGGAGTAATGTCCGAGATGTGCACGGGAACATCGAGCACCCCGGAGGGCAGTCCGAAGCTGTCCGTGGTCTGTACGGAGACGTGGTCGGTGACGCTACCGTGGATCACGTCGAGCGACCGGTAGTGAAGGTCACCTGCTGCGTCGAACCAGGCGCCACCCATCGAGCCCTGGCTGACAACAGTGGAGGATAGGTGGTCGCCACTCTCGGCGGCGTACGTGTCGACGTCTCCGTCAGCGAAGAGGGCTGCTCGGGGGATGACCGTGTCCACGCCGCGGATGGCGTCGACGCTCGCTCCCGCAACCGCGGAGGGCGCGAACCGGTTGCGGATCGCCACGTAGAACGGCCACGAGGTTGTTCCATCGGCCGCGATGGCCCACACCCGCATGATTGTGTAAGTACCCTCCAACGTCGCAGGGGCATCGAACACGATGCTCCCATCGCCGCTCCGCACGACCGGGAAGGTACCATCCGTCTCGCTGAGGATGGTTTCGATCTCAAGACGCACTGGTTCTGTGTCGGGCGCTGACTCGCAGCTCACATCGGCCGGAGTGATCACCGTCGTCTTTCCGTAGCCGCCGTCGACGACGACGCCCGAACACAGCGGGATCTGCGCAGTCGATGTGCCAGCCAGAAAATCAGCGACGAACGGCCTGGGCACGCTGGCGATCGGCCTGGGGGTTCTCAGCGCACAGACGAACTCCCTGTCCGTGGCAGCTCAGCCGACGAACGTCGCGCCGCTCCTGTCGAAAATGGCCTTGGCCATGTCCGCCTGGCTGCTGACCACATTCGTATTGAAAGTCAGGACGACACCTGTCTGCGTTGTCTGAGAGCCCGTCGTCGTGTTGAGCGGCTCGACTCTGGCTACGAACGAGAAGTCCTTGGTGTTGGTGAGAGTGATCGTGTCGTACGAGTCGCCGTCCTTTCCCCGATGGAGAACCTGCAGCGTTGCGTCCTTGGGCTTCGTCCTCGTCGACGAGCGGGGGTTCATGTATGTCTCTTGCTGTGGCGTCTTCTTGTCTCCACCCCCGGACGAGTCGCCGCCCTTGTCGCTGCCGACACCCCCGCCGCCACTCACGTCACGACCCTCGCCGACTGTGTGGCCGGGAAGAGAAGGGATGCTGCCCCAACCCGGAAAATCGAGTCCACTTCCTTGCGTCTCGTAGATGCGCGTTCGTTCAGGAGGCAGATTGATGTCTGCAGCAGCAGGAGCGGCGGGGAGGATGAGCGCTGCCAGAAGCACTGTGACGGGAAGTGCGACGATTCTGAGCTTCATACTCATCAAGACACCGCCTGCTGTCCTGCATTACGCGGGTTCAGCAAAAAAGAAGGCCCCCGTCCGAATGATCGGACGGGGGCCTTCGGGCTGAACAGAGGCGCAGTGCCTAGTGGTGCGACTTCTGGCGCTCGAGGTCGGTACGCGTGACGGGCGCGATCCGGTCTTCGAAGAACCACTTCGACATGCCGGCGCGGAGACGCTGCGGAGCGGTGATCTTGCCCTTGGCGTTCGGCCTGATCATCAGCGGCTTGTACTCGTGGAACGAGACCAGCTTCCAGCGCTCGTACTCGTCGACGTCCTGGTGGACCTCGATGTACTCACCCCCCGGGAGGCGCACGATGCGGCCCGACTCGAAGCCGTGGAGGGCCATCTCTCGGTCCTTCTTCTGGAGGGCGAGGCAGACGCGCTTGGCGACGAAGTAGGCGATGACCGGGCCGATGATGACGGCAGCCTGGATGGCGTGGATCACCGATTCGATCGACAGCTGGAAGTGCGTCGCCAGAATGTCCGAGCTCGCCGCCGACCAGAGTGCGGCGTAGAACGTCACACCGGCAGCACCGATGGCGGTGCGGGTCGGGGCGTTCCGCGGGCGGTCGAGGATGTGGTGTTCGCGCTTGTCGCCCGTGACCCAGCCCTCGATGAACGGGTAGATCAGCACGGTGAGGATGAACAACCCCAGCACCGTGATCGGGATCAGGATGTTCCACGAGTACGTGTGGCCCCAGATCACCGACTCCAGGTGCGGCGGGATGAGCCGTAGGGCGCCGTCGGCGAAGCCGATGTACCAGTCGGGCTGGGTTCCAGCAGAAACCGGGGAGGGGTCGTAGGGCCCGTAGTTCCAGATCGGGTTGATCGTGAAGAACGAGGCGATCAGGGCGATGATGCCGAAGACGATGAAGAAGAATCCACCGGCCTTCGCTGCGTAGACCGGGAGCACCGGGTAGCCGATGACGTTGTCGTTCGTCTTGCCGGGGCCGGCGTACTGCGTGTGCTTGTGCACGACGACGAACACCAGGTGGAGCGCGATCAGAGCAACGATGATGGCCGGCAGCAGCAGGATGTGTAGCGTGTAGAGCCTGCCCACGATCTCCTCGCCTGGGAACTCGCCGCCGAAGATCAGGAACGAGAGCCAGGATCCCGCGAACGGCACACCCTTCACCATTCCGTCGATGATGCGGAGGCCGTTGCCCGAGAGCAGGTCGTCGGGGAGGGAGTAGCCGGTGAAGCCCTCGGCCAGCGCGAGGATGAAGAGCACGAAGCCGATCACCCAGTTCAGCTCGCGGGGCTTACGGAAGGCGCCCGTGAAGTAGATGCGCAGCATGTGCAGGCCGATGGAGGCGATGAAGAGCAGCGCAGCCCAATGGTGGATCTGGCGAACCAGGAGCCCGCCGCGGATCTCGAACGAGATGTTCAGCGTCGACGACATGGCCGACGACATCTCGACACCCTTGAGGGGCACGAAGCTGCCGTCGTAGACGACCGGAGCCATCGATGCCTGGAAGAAGAACGTCAGGAATGTTCCGGTCAGGATGATCACGACGAAGCTGTAGAGCGCAACCTCACCGAGCATGAACGACCAGTGGTCGGGGAAGATCTTGCGGCCGAACTCCTTGACGACGGCCGAGATGCTCGTGCGCTCGTCGATGTAGTTCGCGGCGGCCGAGGTGAAACGGGCCGACGGTGCGCTGGAGATCGTGGGCGGCGCACCGACCGGGTGGTCGGCGGTCCCGTCCACGAGGCCATCGGCCTTGGTTTTTTCGATTGTCATGAACGCTCCCAGAAACTAGGGCCGACTGGCTCGAGAAAGTCACTCTGTGCGATGAGGTAGCCCTCGCCGTCGACTGTGATGGGCAGCTGGGGCAGGGCACGCTTGGCCGGACCGAAGATGACCGCACACTCGTTGTCCACGTCGAACGTGGACTGGTGGCAGGGGCAGAGGAGGTGGTGGGTTTGCTGTTCGAACAGGGCCACCGGGCATCCGACGTGCGTGCAGATCTTGGAGTACGCGACGATGCCGTCGTAGTTCCAGTTCTCGCGCCCGGCGCTGACGTTGAGGTCAGACGGATTGACGCGCATCAGCAGCACGGCCGCTTTGGCCTTCTGCTCGAGGCGGTCGTGGGCGTCGTTGAGGCCTTCCGGAATGATGTGGAACGCCGAACCGATGGTGACATCGGCAGCTTTGATGGGGAGGCCCGAGGGATCGAGCGTCAGCCGCGCCCCCGCCTTCCACATGGTGTGAGAGAGGAGCTCGGCCGGGTTCTCGTTCTGCGGACCGAGACCACGGAACAGGATGACCGCGGGGAGCGGGAACGCGACGAGGGCACCGATGAGGCTGTTGCGGATGAGCGAACGGCGACCGATCCCAGATTCGACATTGCCCTCGTGGAAGATCTCGACGGCACGCGCACGGGTGTCGTCGGACGAGCGCACGGGGTGCCGGATGTCGACACCTTCCTCGTCGTGCATCAGGGACTTCGCCCAGTGCACGGCGCCGATTCCAATGCCCATCAGGGCCAGCGTTATGCCGAGTCCCAGGAAGACGGTGTTCAGTCGTACTGAGCCCGGGTCGTCTGCATTGATCGGGAAGGCCATGTAGGCGGCGACCGCGAAGATGGATCCGGCAATCGAGAGGTAGAAGAGTGTGTAGACGGTGCGCTGGGCGGTCCGGGCCTTCTTCGGGTCGAGATCGGTGACGCGCTTGCGGTGCGGCGGAACGCCGGGATCCGCCAGAGCGTCGCTCGTGATGACGGCGAGACCGCCGGAGGCAGCGGAGGGCTCAACTGCCCTGCCGGCGGAGTTGCTCACTCCGTCTGCGCCTGACGAGAACGCGGCGACGTCTGTGCCGCTCGTGTCGTCGTGTGCCATGGTGTTCCTTTCGAACCTGAGAAGAATGTGTGCCGGTGCAGGGGCTGGGCTAGTTCGACTTCGCTGTGAGCCAGACCGTCAGGGCCACGACTGCGCCGATACCGAAGATCCAGATGAAGAGGCCCTCGGCGACCGGCCCGAGGTTACCCAGTTCGAACCCGCCCGGGGAGGGGTTGTTCTGGATGTACTTCAGGTAGGTGATGATGTCGCGCTTGTCTTCGGGCGTGATGTTGTGGTCGTTGAAGACCGGCATGTTCTGCGGGCCGGTGAGCATGGCCTCGTAGATGTACTTCGACTCGACGCCGGTCAGTTCGGGCGCGAACTTGCCCTCTGTGAGAGCACCACCGGCACCGGCGACGTTGTGGCACATCGCGCAGTTGATGCGGAAGAGCTCCCCGCCGTTCGTGGCGTTGCCGTTCTCGGTGAGCTGCGAATCGGTCGGGATGGACGGGCCGGGCGAGAGCGACGCGACGTAGGCCGACAGCGCTGCGGTCTGCTCCTCGGTGAACTGCACGGGCTTCTGCATGGCCTGGGGGCCCTGCATGGCGAGGGGCATGCGGCCGGTTCCGACCTGGAAGTCGACGGATGCCGCACCGACGCCGAGGAGGCTCGGGCCCGCAGTGGTGCCTTCGAGGTTCATGCCGTGGCAGGTGGCGCAGTTCGCGGCGAAGAGTTTGCTGCCCTCTTCGACCGTGGCCTGCGAGGTGGCGGTGCTGGTGTCAGCGGTGGCAGTGCTCGAGAACAGCGCGTACCCGCCGCCCGTGAAGGCCAGCCCGATCGCGATCAGAACGACGGTCGCAAGCGGGTGCCGTCTGTTCGCTTTCTTGGAGGTGCGGGCCATTCTCTCAACTCTCTGTCGGGACATGCTGGTTCTGCGGCGGAACATGAGCTATTTAAGGATGTAGATCACAAGGAACAGGCCGATCCACACCACGTCGACGAAGTGCCAGTAGTACGACACGACGATTGCGCTGGTCGCCTCCCGGTGACCGAAGTTCTTGACCCCGAAGGCTCGCCCGATCATCAGCAGGAAGGTGAAGAGCCCGGCGGTGACGTGCAGGGCGTGGAACCCGGTGGTGAGGTAGAACGCCGACCCGTAGGAGGACGAGTTCAGCGTGATGCCCTCCTGCACGAGGTTTGCGTACTCCCACGCCTGGCCGGAGACGAACAGTGCACCGAGCACATAGGTGAGGAAGAACCACTCGACCATGCCCCACTGGGTAGGCTTCCACCCTGTGGCACGGGACTGCAGCCGCTCTGCCGCGAACACGCCGAACTGGCAGGTGAACGACGACGAGACGAGGATCAGCGTGTTCACGGTCGCGAACGGTACGTTCAGGAGCGAGCTCTCGGTGTTCCAGAGCTCGGGGCTCGTCGACCTCAGCGTGAAGTAGATGGCGAAGAGGCCGGCGAAGAACATGACTTCGCTGCCGAGCCACACGATCGTGCCGACGGCGACGACGTTCGGCCGCTGCACCAGGGGTGCGGATGTTTGGGTCATCGAGCTGCTAGTCACTCACCCATTATGTCCGATTTCTGTTCAGCTGTTTCGCATTTGCACCCTCTCGGGAAGACTTTTTTACCGGTCGTAGAAGTTCGGCCCGCCGGGGCGCGGATCCGCCGCCGTTTAGGATCGTTGCTATGGCGCCTGAACTCAGCTGGTCGTATCTCCTCTCCTCCCTCCTCGACGCCCGCGACCTCACCGTCGCCGAGTCGACCTGGGCGATGAACGAGGTCATGGAGGGTTCAGCGAGTCCCGCGCAACTGGCCGGGTTCCTGGTCGCGCTGCGGTCGAAAGGGGAGACGGTCGACGAGATCGTGGGGTTCCGCGACGCGATCCTCGACCATGCCCTGCCGTTGGATGTCGACCCCTTCGCACTCGACATCGTGGGCACCGGCGGAGACAGGTTCGGCACCGTCAACGTCTCGACAATGGCGTCGATAGTGGCATCGGGTGCCGGCGTACCGGTCATCAAGCACGGCAACAGGGCGGCGAGTTCGCTCGCCGGATCGTCTGATGTGCTGAAGGCTCTGGGGCTCAATCTCGACCTCGAGCCCGACGCTGTCGCCCGCGTGCTGCACGAGGCCGGCATCACCTTCGCGTTCGCGGCGAAGTTCCACCCGGGCTTCCGGCACGCGGGCGCTGTGCGGAGCGAACTCGGGATCCCGACCGTCTTCAACTACCTCGGCCCGCTCTGCAATCCGGCGAGGCCTGAAGCGTCGGCTGTCGGTGTCGCGCAGCTCGACCGGGTGCCGCTGATCGTCGGGGTATTCCAGACCCGCGGCGCGACCGCGCTCGTTCTCCGCGGCGACGATGGGCTCGATGAACTGACCACGACGGGCCACAGCCACATCTGGGAGGTGTCGAGGGGTGCGGTCACCGAACACGATCTGGATCCACGCGACCTCGGGCTCCGCCGGGCATCCATCGAGGAACTGAAGGGCGGCGACCCGGCCGCGAACGCTGAGACGGTGAGGCGCGTGCTGGGGGGAGAGAAAGGAGCGGTCCGCGACATCGTGCTGCTGAATGCCGCGGCGGGAATGGTCGCCTTCGACCTGGCGCGCGACCCCTCCGGAGTGCAGCAGAGCATCGTCGAACGGTTCGCCTCGAAGATGGTCGTCGCCGCCGAATCCATCGACTCCGGATCGGCGGAACGCAAACTGAAGAAGTGGGTCGCGGCGACCAATCGCGGGGCGTAGGTTTAGCGTCGAGTCCCGGCTCGATTTCGTACCGTCCTTCCGGTGTGCGGGGGCACCGGCCATTCGTGTGGAGGAATTTCAATGAAGAAGCTCATCAATGACCCGAAGAACGTCGTCGACGAGGCAGCCCGGGGTATCGAAGCCGCCCACGGCGACCTCGTGGAGGTGTTCTACGATCCGATCTACATCGTGCGGAAGGGCGCCCCGGTGCAGGGCAAGGTGGCGCTGGTCAGCGGTGGTGGCAGCGGGCACGAGCCGCTGCACGGAGGCTTCGTCGGGTTCGGGATGCTCGATGCCGCCGTTCCCGGGCCGGTGTTCACCTCGCCCACACCCGATCCGATCGTCGCGGCCACGAAGGCCGTCGACGGGGGTGCCGGGGTGCTTCACATCGTGAAGAACTACACCGGCGACGTGCTGAACTTCGAGACCGCGGCCGACCTGGCCTCGGCCGAGGACATCGAGGTGCGCTCCGTGATCATCAACGACGATGTCGCGGTGAAGGATTCCCTCTATACGGCCGGGCGCCGGGGGGTAGCCGGGACCGTGCTCGTCGAGAAGATCGCCGGTGCCTCGGCCGAGCGGCTTGACGACCTCGACACCGTGGCATCCATCGCCCAGCGGGTCAACGACCAGACCCGCTCGATGGGCGTTGCTCTCACGCCCTGCGTGGTTCCGCACGCGGGCGAGCCGAGCTTCACCCTCGCAGACGACGAGATCGAGATCGGGATCGGGATCCACGGCGAACCGGGCCGCGAACGCATCAAGCTCGAGCCGGCCGACGCGATCGTCGATCGTCTGCTCGGCCCGATCCTCGAAGACCTGCCGTTCGCCTCGGGTGACAAGGTGCTGCTGTTCGTCAACGGGATGGGCGGAACACCGCAGATCGAGCTCTACATCGTGTTCCGGCGTGCGGCCGAGGTGTTGAAGGAGAAGGGGATCGACGTGACCCGGTCGCTGGTCGGCAACTTCGTCACCTCGCTCGAGATGCAGGGCGCGTCGATCACTGTACTGAAACTGGATGACGAACTGACCGAGCTGTGGGATGCCCCCGTGCAGACCGCCGCTCTCCGATGGGGAAGGTAGACGGGATGAGCCTCGGTATCGACTGGGTGACCGAATGGATCCGGGAGAGTGCGCGGGTGATCTCCGACAACCGCGTCGAGCTGATCACCCTCGACCGCGAGATCGGTGACGGTGACCACGGTGAGAACCTCGACAGGGGGTTCAGTGCGGTCATCCAAAAGCTCGCGGATCTTCCGGGCGACGCGGTTCCAGGCGATGCCCTGAAGCTCGTGGCGACCACTTTGATCTCGACGGTCGGCGGGGCGTCCGGCCCCCTGGTCGGCACGGCGTACCTGAAGGCCGCGGGCGCTGTCGGCAAGGCCGAGACGCTGGATGGCGCGGCGATCGTTGCTCTGCTGACCGCAGCGCGCGACGGTGTGGTGCTCCGCGGCAAGGCCGAGGTCGGCGACAAGACGATGATCGACGCCTGGACGCCTGCGGTGGATGCCGCTGCCCAGGCGCTGGCCGACGGTGCCGACGAGGCCGGAATTCTGGCGGCGGCTGCGGATGCCGCAGAGCAGGGCGCGAAGTCGACGGAACCGCTCGTCGCCCGGAAGGGTCGTGCGAGCTACCTCGGCGAGCGGGCGATCGGGCACCGCGACCCGGGTTCGCAGTCGTCGGCGCTCATTCTGAGGGCTGCATCGGATGCTGCGGTCGAGGTGGGATCGGATGCCCGATCCGCAAACAGTGCCCCCGCAGACAGTGCCCCCGCAGACGGTGCCTCAGGCACCAGTGGTGCGTCCTAGCGTGGCAGGCGTCGAGGGCAGAGTCGGGCTGGTGTTCGTCTCGCACAGCGAGAAGATCGCCTCGGGGCTCGTCGATCTCGCAGCGCAGATGGCGCCCGGCACGGCGTTGGTGGCGGCCGGCGGCACCGACGAGGGCGGCATCGGCACGAGCTTCGAGAAGGTGACGGCCGCGATGGCGGAGGCCGATTCGGGCGAGGGTGTCGTCGTGCTGTGCGACCTCGGGTCGGCCATCCTGACCGCCGAGACGGCACTCGACTTTCTCGACGACGAGGTGCGGGAGCGCGTGCGGATCGTCGACGCGCCGCTGGTCGAAGGTGCGGTCGCCGCGTCGGTTACCGCGGAGACCGGCGGATCGCTCGCGGCGGTCGTCGCGGCTGCCGAATCGGCTCGCGGTGCTTTCGGCGAGGTGCCCGGGCAGGGCCCTGTCGGCACGGGGGCTGCCGGCACGGAGGCTGCCGGCGCAGCATCCGGTGCCGCAGGCGACAGGGATGGCGGGGCCGACGCCGCGCTCACCCGGACCGTGACCATCGTGAACCGAGACGGGTTGCACGCCCGCCCGGCGGCGGAGTTCGTCAAGCTCGCGAACAGCTACGACCAGAGGGTGACGATCAACGGCAAGGACTCGAAGAGCCTGCTCGGCATCATGTCGCTCGGCCTGGTGCGCGGTGCGACCGCCACCCTGGCGGCTGCCGACGAGTCTGCGCGCCCGGCCCTCGACGCCCTGGTGGCCCTCATCGAGTCTGGTTTCGGCGAGGAGTAGACCGCCGAAGGGACGCAAACTGCTCAGAAGACGAATCTTTGGAGCGGTTTGCGTCCCTTCGACGCGGTCCTCGTTTGAGGGTGCCCTACTTGGCAGTCGCCGTGCGGTTCTCGGCGCCGACCATCCAGGCGTACTGCTCGAGCTTCTCGATGATGCCGTGGAGGAGATCTGCGCTGGTCGGGTCGGCGTCGTCGACCGTGTCGTGCACCTCGCGCATGGTTCCGACGGTCGCCTCGAGGCGCACGACGACGAGGTCCACCGTCTCGGCGGTGTCGATCTCGCCGTTGGGGTACTCAGGCAGCGAGGTGGTGGCCGCAACGGTGTCGGAACGACCATCCGGAACCGCGTGAAGTGCACGCATGCGCTCGGCGATCGTGTCGCTGTACTCGCGTGCCGCGTCGATGATCTCGTCGAGCTGCAGGTGCAGGTCGCGGAAGTTCTTGCCGACGACGTTCCAGTGCGCCTGCTTGCCCTGCACGTGGAGCTCGATGAGGTCGACGAGCACGGCCTGCAGGGAGTCGGTCAGCTCTGTGGGGGCTTTGAAGCCGCGCTCGGCGTTCTGGCGGCGGGTGGCCTTGGGGCCGCCGTCGGAGGGAACCTTCACGTCGCGCTCGATGGTGTTCGTTGACATGGTGTGTGCCTTTCTGATCTGCGAATGGGCGTCTTCAACGCTACGCCTGGGCCGGGCGCGCGTCACCTCGGGCCGGGGCGGTTGACAAGGCGCCACGGGTGGTGGGTGGATGCGGCCATCATCACGACTTCTCGCGGGTGAGTTCCTCGATCGTGATGGCCGCGTTGATCAGGGCGAGGTGGCTGAGCCCCTGCGGGAGGTTGCCGAGGAACGACAGGTCGTCGGCGTCGATCATCTCGGAGTAGAGGCCGACGTCGTTCGAGAGGCCGACGAGTTCGTCCATCAGGGCGATGGACTCGTCGGGCCGGCCGATGCAGACCAGGGCCGATGCCAGCCAGAAGGCGCAGGCGACGAACGTCGCCTCCTCGGCCTCGGCGCCCGAGTACCGGTAGACGAGCGGGCCCCGGGAGAGCTCGCTCTGGATCGCGTCGATCGTCAGCGACATCCGTTCGCCCCGATCGAAGCCGCTGGGTGCATGCAGCAGAACGGATGCGTCGAGCTCCTCGCTGCCCGGGTACATGACGTAGCTCTGGCGACTCTCCGACCAGCAGTGCTCACGCACCCACTCCTGGATCATGCCCTTCTCGGATCTCCAGCGGGCCGGGTCTCCCGGGATCTGGCCGAGCTCTGCGAGCTCGACCGCGGCATCCAGAGCCTGCCAGCAGCCCATCTTCGAGGAGGTGTAGTGCCGGGTGTCCTCGAGCTCCCAGATGCCGGCGTCGGGGCGGCGCCAGTCGTCGCAGGCACGGTCGGCGACGCCCGCGAGCATGCGGCCGGTCTCCGCGTCGAGCACATTGCCGGCCTTCACATAGAGCCGCATCACGTCGAAGAGGTCGCCGAAGACACCGAGCTGCAACTGGCCGCTCGCCGGGTTGCCGGTGACGACGGGGCCGGCGTTCCGCCAGCCGGTCGAGTCGTGCTTCTCGACGTCGCCGGGGGGAGACCCGTCGAGACCGTAGAAGACGTGCAGGTCGGGGCCGTTTGCGCGGATCGTCTTCAGCAGCCACGACACCGAGGCGTGGGTCTCCTCCCGGAGGCCGAACCGGATCAGGGCGTGCACGGTGTAGGCGAGGTCGCGGATCCAGGCGAAGCGGTAGTCCCAGTTCTTACCCCCGCGTGAGCTCTCCGGCAGAGAGGTGGTCGCCGCCGCGGCGATCGCGCCGGTGGGGCTGTAGATCAGGAGCTTCAGGGCGAGGGCGCTCCGCTTGACCGCATCCTTCCACGGGCCGTCGTAGGTGAACTCCTCCGACCAGTTCTCCCAGTTCTTGACCGTGCGCTCGATGCCGCTGTCGGTGAGTTCGGGCTGTGGGATGTGCAGCGGCTCGTTCGACGTGCCAGCGACGGCGAGCACGTGGTGCGACTTCGGGCTCGTCGTGAACCGGCCGGCGATGGCCCGCTCGCCACCGCCGCGCGGGCCGTGGTCGATGCCGCGCACGGCGATGGTGACGGAATCGACGCGGATGACGGGGCCGTGGGTGGTCTTCTGGATCCACGGGCTCGCCGTCGACAGGCAGGTGCCGGGCGCGACCCGCCAGCGGAAGCGCACACTGCCCTTCACCCCCACGACTCGACGGGCGAGTTCGGCCCAGGGCAGGCGGCCGGCGAACCCGGTGACGAGGGCGTCGGTCAGCACAGCGGTGCCGGTGTCGGTGGTGAAGGTGGTTTCGAGCACGTTGGTGCCGGGGAGGTAGCGACGCCTCGAGGTGAAGGCCTGCGTGGGGGTCAGTTCCAGGGCGCCGCCCTCGCTCTCGTCGAGGAGCCGGGCGAAGACGGGGGTGCCGTTGAGGTTCGGCACGGGGAACCAGTCGATGCTGCCGTCGAGCGCGATGAGGGCGACCGTGCGGCCGTCGCCGATGGCGCCATAGGAACGGAGGTCTGTGTAGCCGCCACGGCGGATCGGCACGGTGCCGGTCTGCGGTTGCGTGGCAGCGGCCGGTCGTGGGGTGGGGGAGGGGTCTGCGTGCTTCTTGGTCACTCTGGTCACGATCTACCGTACGACGAACGGCTGGGAGGATGCGCGCCGGGCGGAGGGGTTGCGCGTCGCGTGGTCGGTCAGGCAGCGGGCGGTCAGGCGGGCGGCACCAGCTGGGTGCGCAGGTAGCCCGCGAACCCACCGGGGGTGCGGCCCGCCTGGCGGCCGGAGGTCAGCACTTCGGCGGAAGCGGTGGCGACGGTGCGGGCATCCAGAGCCTCGAGGCGAGCGACGAGGTCGACGTCCTCGTGCTCGCTGAGCGGGGCGAACCCTCCCGCCCGAGCGTAGAAGTCTGCACGGAAACCCAGGTTCGCCCCATGGATGTTGCCGTGCGCGACCCCCGGCGGGTGCCGCCTGACCCAGGCATCGACCTGCCGGGTGCTGAGGTCGGCGAAGTCGGGGCGGACCGTGCCGAGCACGACGTCAGCACCCTCGGCGGCGAATTCGAGCTGGTGGAGCAGCCAGGTGGCGGGCACGACGGAATCGGCATCGGTGTTGGCGATCCAGACGCGGGAGGCGAATCCGCGTGCGAAGAGGTCGAGAGCGTCGAGGGCGAGAGCGACTCCGGCGCGGCGGGCCGCACCGACAGAACGCGCGTCGACCGTCAGCACGGAGACCCCGGGGAAGGAGCGGGCGATGGCCTCGGTGTCGTCGTCGCTGCTGTCGACCGCGACGATGGTGACGATGCTGGGGCCGGTGTCGCCGAGGCGGTCCCGGGTGAAGGCGATCGCCTGCTCGACGGAATCGAGGCAGCGGGCGATCAGCTGCTCCTCGTTGCGGGCGGGGATGACGATGGCGACGCTGTCGATCTCGTCGGGCCCCCTTCTGCGCGCTCTCCCGTCGGCTCCGGATGATCGCTGGGGTGTCATGCGAGTCCCGTCTGTTCTGCAACCGAGCGGGGGTCGGGGGAGTAGACGTCGAGCACGAAGTCACGTTCGAGGTGATGGGTGAGGAGGGTGTGGCCAGCCTCAGCGGCGAGAGCGGCGATCACGCCGTGCACTCCGTCGCCGGTCTGCAGGTAGTCGGCGACCGGGTGGCGCCAGTGGCAGGCCACGAAGACCCCGTCGGCAGTGAGCGCACGCGCGGCGTCGGTGACGACCAGGCGGAGGGTCGGTTCGTCGAAGTAGTAGCCCACCTCGCTGAGCAGCACGAGGTCGAAGGCGCCGGGCGGGAAGCTCTCGGACACATCCGCCACGCTCAGGTGTACGTTCGGATGCCCGGCCAGGCGCTCCCGGGCACGGTCGATGGCGGCGGGCGCGATGTCGACAGCGAGCAGTGAGCCGGTTCGCGGCGCGAGCTGCTCGGTCAGCACACCGATCGAACAGCCGATCTCGAGCGCCCGGTCGAAGTGCCGGCGGGGGAGGCTCGCAAGGGTGACGGCGCGCTTGCGCTCCTCGTACCAGCGACTCGTGAAGCCCCAGGGGTCGTCGTGGCGGGCATACGTGTCGTCGAAGTAGTCGCGGCCGAGCGTCGGGATCGGAGCCTCAAGATGCGCGGATTCGGCGATGATCAGGACCTCCTGGGGGCGGCTGAAGTGCGCAAGGAACGTCGGATTAAGCAGAGCTTCGTCGCCCGGTTCGGGGGAGAGCGGTTCGGTCTGCGACCGGTAGGCGGCAATGGCGGCGCGCTTCCTGGCGAGGGCTCCGGAGTCGGTCAGAGCCGTGAAGCGCGTCCAGGGTGTGGCCGGATCGGCGGGGTTCGACCAGTGCCAGAGCCAGATCGGGTACTCGACCAGGTCGAGCGCGGCGGACGCCTCGTCGGCGAGCGCGGCGGCGATCTCCCCCAGTATCCGGTGGTCGCGGTGGCCGTCGCCGCGCCACGGAGCCACGAGCAGGGTGCGGGCGGGCGCGTCGGCCGGCGCCGCCGCAGTGGGTGGCGGCAGCAGCGCGATGAAATCGCTGATCGCTGCGCTGATCGGAGCGCGATCCACCTGCACGCGGCCGTCGGGGAAGCCGAGGAACGTCACGGCCGCGCGCGGGTTCAGCAGCGCGATGGCCTCCGTCGCCTCGGCGGCCCGCGTCGCGGCGAGGTCGGAGGCGACCACACTCGGCGAGCCGGGGTGGGAGGCGGAGCCGTCTGTGACGATGATGACGTCGGCGGGGATGCCGAGCGCAAAGGCACGGGCGAGGAGGGCCCCGGCGCCGAGGGTCTCATCGTCGGGGTGGGCGGCGAGCACGATCATCCGGTCGACGCCTGTGAGCGAGAAGACAGGAAGCTGCCCGAGACGGGGGTCGGCCAGCCATTCCGCTGAAGAGGTTCCCGGGTCGCGGGAGTCGAAGCTCACCACGGCAGATCCGTGCCCTCGGCGAGCTGGCGGCCGAGGGAGGCTTCGTCCTTCTCCGCATGGTGCTGACGGAGGTACAGTTCGAGGTCGGCGACACGTTTGGCGTGCTCGGCGTCGAGGGCGAGCGGGGCCGGGCCGAGGGCGTGGGCGACATGTCGGAGCACATCTTCGGATGCCCGGGCCACCGTTGCCCTCACCCGCTTGGCGAGCAGGCGCCCGGATTCGCCCGTCGCGGAGCCGCCATCGACGAGGTGTGCCGCTTCGGCGAGCGCGCGCCGGGCATCGCTGAGACGCTCGTCGACGACGCCGAGGTGCAGTTGCAGCAGGGGATCGGCGGTGTTCCGGGCGCACTCGGCGAGGGTGCGGCCGGCGCCGACTGCTCCGCCGAACCAGCAGGCGGCGACACCGATGCCGCCCCAGGCGAATCCGGGCCGCTCGAGGTACCAGCCGGCAGCGCCGACGGGCTCCGCCTCGACGTTGTCGAAGTGCACGGGTCCGCTCGGCACCTCGGTGAGGCCGCGGGCGTGCCAGGCTCCCGGCTCGACACGGACCCCCGGTTGGCGGAGGTCGACGGCAAACAGCCGGCGGGGCACGGATGCTCCACCACCGCCGACCGCAGCGGAGATGAGCGCGCGGTCGAGGCGGTCGGCGAGGGAGCACCACGGTTTGGTGCCGGTCAGCGTCCAGCCGGCTCCGTCCTGGGCGCAGGCGACGAGCGGGTGGGGCCCGCCTTCGGCGGCGAAGACGCCCCAGGTGCTGGCGCCCGGCGCGCTCCCGCTGGCGACGCTCCCGCTGGCGGCACCCGTGTCGCCAGCCTGCTCGAGGATCGCCAGCGCGTCGAGGTGCGGCTCGATCGCCCGCGCCGCCCCGAGGTCTGCTGCCGCCAGGGTGGCGAGCGTCTCCCACAGTTCGCCGGTGTAGCCGCCGCCCGGCACGGGTGCAGGGTCTTCCTGCCCGAGCCTCAGCGCGAACTGCAGCGCTCCGTCGACGAGTCCGAGCCCGGACGAGTCGTCAGCACAGGAGGAGCCAGAGGCCGACACCCACGACGCCGCCAGGGCGGGCCAGCGGGGACGATCATCCGGACGCCTCGGCGACAGCGACACCCACACGTGCTCGATCGTCATCTCGCCTCCTCCGTCGACCCCACAGTAAAGGAGTGCCCGGGGGCCCGGCGAGCGCGCGGGCACCCCTTGCGCGAGGGCCGGTTTTGCGGCAGTGCACCTCTCACGCACGCGCCGGGCCGGTGCGTCAAGCCCCGCGCCGTCCGACATTCTCACAGCGGCGATTCCGCGATGATGAATGCCATGTCGACTTTCCCCCGCTCCCTGCCCTACCCGCTCGGTGTCACCCTGCTCGAGGGTGGCATCTCGTTCGCCATCTACTCCGAGACGGCCGACTCCGTCGATTTCTGCAGCTTCGATGAGAACGGCGCCGAGACCGTCACGCGCCTGACCGAACGCACGGGTCACGTGTTCCACGGCATCGTCGAGGGCGCCGGCACCGGCACCCGCTACGGCATCCGTGTCGACGGACCGTGGAACCCCGCCGAAGGCCTTCGCCACAACCACCACAAGCTGCTGCTCGACCCGCATGCGACCGCCATCGAGGGGGACTACACCTGGGGTCAGGCCGTGTTCGGGCACGACATGAACGAGCCCGAGAAGAGGGACGAGACGGATTCCGCCGGCTCCACGCCGCTCTGCGTCATCACCGACCCGGGCTTCGACTGGAGCGACGGCCAGGGCGGCACCGACACGTCGCCCCGTACCCTGCTCAGCGAGACGGTCATCTACGAGACCCACGTGAAGGGCTTCACGAAACTGCACCCCGGTGTGCCCGAGGAGATCAGGGGCACCTACGCCGGGCTCGGTCATCCGGCAGCCATCAAACACTTCACCGATCTCGGCATCACCGCCGTCGAGCTCATGCCCGTGCAGCAGTTCGTGCAGGACTCCCACCTGCTCGAGAAGGATCTCCGCAACTACTGGGGCTACAACAGCATCGGCTTCTTCGCCCCGCACGGCGACTACGCCGCAGCGGGCGACGACGGCGGCCAGGTGCGTGAGTTCAAGCAGATGGTCAAGAACCTGCACGCGGCCGGTCTCGAAGTGATCCTCGACGTGGTCTACAACCACACCGCAGAGGGCAACCACATGGGCCCGACGCTGTCGTTCAAGGGCATCGACAACGAGGCGTACTACCGGCTGGTCGAGGATGACCGTTCGAGCTACTTCGACACGACGGGTACCGGCAACAGCCTGAACGTCTCGCACCCGACGGCCCTCGGCCTGATCATGGATTCGCTCCGCTACTGGGTGACCGAGATGCACGTCGACGGCTTCCGCTTCGACCTCGCCACCACCCTCACCCGGCAGGGCGGGGACGCGGAGATCCACAGCGCGTTCCTCACGCTCATCCAGCAGGACCCGGTGCTCGCCCCCGTCAAGATGATCGCTGAGCCGTGGGACACCGCGGGCTACCAGGTCGGCGGCTTCCCGGCCGACTGGTCGGAGTGGAACGGCAAGTTCCGGGATGACGTGCGCGACTTCTGGAACGGCAGCGACGGCATCCTCGGCACCCTCTCGCAGCGCGTGCTCGGCAGCCCCGACGTGTACGAGGCCGACCGGCGCTCGCCGCTGTCGAGCATCAACTTCGTCACCGCGCACGACGGGTTCACCCTCGCCGACCTGACCGCGTACAACCAGAAGCACAACTCGGCCAACGGCGAGGACAACAACGACGGCGAGAGCGACAACAAGTCGTCGAACGGCGGAGCGGAGGGGGCGACCGACAACGAGGCCGTGAACGAGCGGCGCGGGCGGCTTCGCCGCAACTTCCTCGCGACGCTGCTGCTTTCGGCAGGCGTTCCGATGATCCTCGGTGGCGACGAGCTCTGCCGCACCCAGGGCGGCAACAACAACGCCTACTGCCAGGACAACGAGATCTCGTGGTTCGACTGGGCGAACGCCGACGAGGAGCTGCTGGCGTTCACGACGCAGCTCATCACGCTGCGCCGGGAGAACCGGGCGTTGCACCCGGCGTGGTTCCGGTCGGCGCCGGAGACCGGCGATTCGAACACGGTCGTGGTCGAGCGAAGCGACGCCGAGGAGTTCAGCGACGAGGACTGGGAGAACCCGGATGCCCGGTCGATCGTCTTCGTTCTCGAACGGGCGGACTCCGACTCGTTCGCGCTGATGCTGAACGCGGCGGAGAACGGGGTCGAGTTCCAGGTTCCGGAGGCGCCCGGCGCCGAGTGGGAGCTGGCGCTCTCCAGCGACCCCGAGCAGCGGGTGGCGGCCCCCGTGTCGACGCTGATCGTGCGCGACTGCTCGTTCACGCTCCTCCGTTCGCGGTCCTGACCCGTCGGCCCGTCCCGCCCGTCCCGCGCGCTCGTCCCGCCCGCCCATCGATCCCCCGAAATCTGTCGCTGTCCGTCGCTGATACCGACAGATTTCGGGGGATCGATCGCCTGGCGGCGGATGTGCTGCGTCAGGAGCTCACTGCAGGGCCGAGGTGAGGCGCGCGAGGTTGTCGAGGATGGTCGAGCGAAGCGGCTGGCGTCTCCATTCCTCGAGGGTGAGCCGGCGGCTGAGCGCGCGGTAGCCGTCTTCGACGCTCCGCATCTCGTCCACGAACGACGCCCCCCGAACCATCAGCGAGATCTCGAGGTCGAGGTTGAACGAGCGGATGTCCATGTTGCTCGACCCGATGACCGCGACCTCGGCGTCTATCGTGAAGTGCTTGGCGTGCAGGATGTACGGGGCCGGGTAGAGCCAGATCGTCACCCCCGCCTTCAGCAGGGACTCGTAGTAGGAGCGCTGCGCGTGGTACACCCCGGCTTGGTCGCCGATCTCCGACACGAAGAGCTGCACGTCGAGCCCGCGCTGGGCGGCCGTGGTGATGGCGTAGAGCATCGAGTCATCGGGCACGAAGTAGGGCGACGTGATGATGATCTTCTTCTGGGCGTAGTACATCAGAGCGAGGAACAGCCGGAGGTTGTTCTCACCCTCGAAGCCCGGGCCGCTCGGAACGAGCTGGCAGTCCAGGGCATCCGGGGCCGAGTTCACGATCTCGTCGGTGAGTTCCACGGTCTCCCGGGAGAGCAGCTCGTCGGTCTCGCTGTACCAGTCGGTGATGAAGATCGCGTTGATGCCGCTGACGATCGGGCCTTCGACCCGGGTCATCAGGTCCTGCCACTTGAGGCCGCGGCGGATGTTGCTCTTCTTGTTGTAGTGGCGGCTCACGAGGTTCTGAGACCCCATGAAACCGACTATGCCGTCGACGACGAGCAGTTTCCGGTGGTTCCGCAGATCCGGTCGCTGCCACTTGCCCTTCAACGGCTGCACCGGAAGCATGAACTGCCACGTCGCGCCCATCGCCGTGAGCCGCTTGAAGGTCGCCTTGTGGGTGGGGCTCCGGATGGCGGTGATGTGGTCGACCAGCACGCGCACGATGACACCGCGCCCCACTGCACGTTCGAGCGCGTCGAAGAATCCCGCCGTGACCTCGTCGAGGGCGATGAGGTAGAACTCGCAGTGCACGAAGCGTTCGGCCGTGTCGACCGCCACCGTCATGGCGGCGATGGATGCGGCGTAGTCCCCGATGAGGCTGGCCGAGTTGCCGCCGACCAGCGGCATCGCCCCGAGCTCCCGGTTCAGGTGCACGACCGAGCGGAGCCACGTGGGCCAGGGCCTGTCGTCGGTGACGAGCTCGATGCCGTGGGTCGTCTCGATGATGAACTCGTTGATCGCCTTCTGCTTGTCGCGCCGCTTCTTCGGGAGCTTGTAGCTGCCGATCAGCAGGAAGACGAGCACACCGAGGTAGGGGATCAGGAAGATCGCGAGCAGCCAGGCCATCGCGGCGCTCGGGCGGCGGTTGCGCGGCACGACGATGATCGCGATGACGCGCACGGCCAGATCGATAAGTAAGGCGGTCACGAGCACAATGATGGTGAACTGTTCGCCTGTCATGAGCCCCCCGCTGCGTGTCCCTGCGATTCTATCCAGCCAGGTAGTACCACTTTCCGTCGAGCTTCTCGAAGCTGCTCGTCTCGTGCAGCTCGCCGCGCTCGGCGTCGAGGCGGAAGCGCGCGACGAACTCGACCGTGCCGGTCTGCCCGAGCATCCCGCCGCCAGTGCGGTCCAGGATGTCGAGGCGGTACCAGCGCTGGGCGGGGTCGAGTTCGAGGTCGCCGGCGGCCGGCCTGGTCGACGGATGCCACGTGGCGAGCAGGTAGGCGGCGTCGCCCACCGCGAACGCCGAGTACCGCGAACGCATCAGACGTTCGGCAGTGGGGGCCTGCTGCTCGCCGGCGTGGAACGGACGACAGCACTCGCCGTAGGGGTTGCCGCTGAGGCACGGGCAGCGCTCCGTCGGTGCGGGCGGCGGCCAGGCGGCACCCGGCGTGTCCCGGGCATCCGTCACAGCGAGGCGATCGCTTCGATCTCGATGAGCAGGTCGGGGTCGGCGAGCCGGGAGACCTCGACGTGGCTGCGCACCGGGCGATGCTCGCCGAAGAACTCGCGGTAGACCTCGTTCACGACCGGCTGCTCGGACATGCGCGTGTTGAAGATGGTGACCTTGACGATATCGGAGCGGGATCCGCCGGCGGCGGTGATCAGGCGGTCGAGGTTCTGCAGGCACGCCTCTGTCTGCTCGCGCATGCCGACGAGGGCAGGGGCGACGGCGTCGGTGGATCCGATGACGGGGTAGGTCTGGCCCGAGAGGTAGACGGCTTGGCCGCTGGTCTTGACGACCGCGGAGAAGGGCGGGCGCTCGGTGCCGGTCGATGCGGCGAGGGTCTCGCTCCAGAAGGCGTCGAGTCCGGCATCCAGGTATTCGTTCATGCCTCCATCCTGCTGCACCCAGGCCCTGTTCCACCGAGAACCGGGCGGAGTACTCGGGATGGCCGCCGAAGCAGTGCGGCGACAGTAGGGTCGGAGCATGACGGGCAGCGGCGGGGTGCGGTGGCTCGAATGCCACCAGGTCGCGCTGTACCTCGGGGCGCTCGCGGTGGGAGCGGCGGCCGGGCTCGGGGCGCCCTCGGTGGCGGGGGGCCTTGACGTGATGATCACGCCGGTGCTCGGTCTGCTGCTGTTCGCCACGTTCCTGGGTGTTCCGATCATCGAGCTTCCCCATGTCGATCAGCGGTGCTGCACCGAGGTTCACCGCCGCGATGAACAAGCGCGGTGTGCCGTACGGCGGCATCCTGCTCACGGCCGCCGTCGCCCTGCTCGGTGTCGCCCTGAACTTCTTCGTGCCGAAAGACGCGTTCGAGACTACCCGGCCGGCACCTACACGATCGCGTCGCTCGTGATCATCATCCCGCTGCTGATCCTCGGCTGGTACCTGATGCGCGTGCGCATCCTCGAGATCGCCAAGGCGCGCGAGGGTTACACCGGCGCGTTCCCCATGGTGGCGAACAGGCTGCTCGGCGACTCCGCCTCCCACCCGAAGAAGGAGTAGCTGCGCCCTGCGCTTTGGGTCACCCGCCACCCGCACCACCTCCGTGCACAATTCAGGACATGCGAGCTGCCGAGCCCAGATGATGGACGACGCCTTGCATATCCTGAATTGTGCTCGGCCGGGGTCGCCCTATGCTCGAGGGATGACCAAGGGAGTTCTGCGTCACCCTCTCGGCGACGGGATCCGGGCGGAAACGGCCTTCCACGTGCTCTGCGGCCAGAGCACCGACGTGTTCTGGCTCGACGGCGGCCCGACGAGCTATCTGGGTGCGGGGGAGCCCTTTGTGCCGGCGGACGGCGTGCTCGGCGCACTGCGGGGCGAGCTGTCCGCGCCGCCGAGGCCCTCCCTCGCACTGGTGGGCTGGCTGGGCTATGAGCTGCTCGCCGAGACCGTCGGCACCATGCCGGGAATGGGCGGGCGCACATCGCCCCACCCCGACGCCGCCTTCCTCCGGGTCGACCGACTCGTGGCCGTGCACAGCGATGGCCGCGCCGAGTTGGTGGCAGCGGGGGAGCGCTGGGAGGGCGAGCTCGAGCAGTGGCGGCTCCGCACGATCCAACTCCTCGAGGCAGGGGTGACGGGCGATGGAGCGGACAGGGCCGATGCGGGGTCGGCCGATGCGGAGTTGGCCGCCGCCGTCGAGAGGGCCACCGCGCCGCCACCTGATCCTCTGCGCGAGGCGCACCTCCCGCTCGAGATCATCTGGCGGGACACCGACGCCGAGTACCTCGCGAAGATCGACGCCTGCCAGAGCGCCATCCGCGCAGGCGACGCGTATGTGCTGAACCTCACGACCGAGATCACTGCGCGGGGCGTGATCGATCCTGTCGCCGTCTACCGTGAGCTCCGGCAGGAGTCACCGAGCGAGTACGGCGCGCTGCTGCGGATCGGCGGCGTCAGCCTGTTGAGCGCCTCGCCCGAAGTGTTCCTCGAGGTGGGGGCCGATGGCCGGGTCAGCACGTCGCCGGTGAAAGGCACGCGTGCCAGATTCCCCGATCCGGCGGCGGATGCCCGTGAGGCCGAGGCGCTCGCCGACGACCCCAAGGAGCGGGCCGAGAACACGATGATCGTCGACCTGATGCGGAATGACCTCACCCGCGTCTGCGTCCCGGGCAGCGTGACGGTTCCGAGCTTTCTGCAGGTCGAGACGCATCCGCATGTGCACCAGCTGGTGAGCAGAGTCGAAGGGATGCTGCGGGAGGGCCTCGGCGCGGTCGATGCTGTCGAGGCGACCTTCCCCGCCGGATCGATGACCGGAACACCGAAACGGAGCGCGATCGAGATCCTCGACCTGCTGGAGGATCGCGCCCGTGGACTCTATGCCGGGGCGTTCGGGTTCTTCGCCGCAGACGGACGCGCGGAACTCGCCATGACCATCCGCTCCATCGTCGTCGACAGCGACGGCGACAGCGACAGCGACACCGACAGCGACAGCAGTTACAACGGCCGAAGCCGCGCGACGATCGGCGTCGGCGGCGGGATCACCGCCCTCTCGGTTCCGTCGGAGGAGCTCGCCGAGACGAAGCTCAAGGCCGCGGCGCTCGTCCGTGCCCTCCGCGCCACGGAGCAGGCAGCGCCAACGGCGCCCTGAGTCGCGACGGCCCCCTGAGTTGCGACGGCCCCCTGAGTCGCAGGCGCCTCCAGCCCCCGAGCACAGAGCCCCGAGCCCAGCGCCCTCGAGCCCAGCGCCCTGTGTGGGTGACGAATGACACTCGGTACCGAAACACCCCTAGGCTCCCATAACGGGCTTATCCAATCGCCACCCCAGTCGCAGACGGGGTAATCAGATGCACTTGACACGACGTTCTATCCTCACAACCGGAATCTCGGCAGGCGCGGTGGTCGGCGCGGGAGTCGTCGGCGGCGGGCTGTCTCGCGCGTCGGCCGCAGCCGCAGCCCCGCTGGCCGCCGCAGCCCAGGCCGCAGCCCACGTTCAGGCGCAGGCCCCGGCCCGCGTCGCGAGCTTCCCGGTCGGCTTTTCGCTCGGCTCGAACATCCTCTGGGGCACGACGACCGAGATCGACCAGACCCTCGACATCACCTCCTACACCGGCGGCACCATCGTGCGCCTCGACATCATGTGGTACTGGCTGCAGCCCACGGCGACGACGTTCGACTGGTCGCGCCTCGGCGACATGGTCGCCGGCGCCGAGGCTGGGGGACTCAGCATCTTCGGCATCATCCTGTCGTGCCCGGCGTGGGCAGCCCTCGGCGGAACCGGCCCCCTCTCGACGACGCGGCCGCGCACCGCCGCGCTCTACGCAGCCTTCGCCGGCCAGCTGGCCACGCGCTACCGGGGCAGGATCGCCGCCTACGAGATCCGGAACGAACCGAACGGTCGCGAGGCCTTGGCGCCCGACCCCGATCCGGTCTTCTATGCCGCGATGGTGCAGGCGGCGTATCCGGCCATCACGGCGGCCGACCCGGCTGCCACGGTGGTCGCGGGCGCACTCGGCCCGGCTCCGGCAACCCCGATCTGGCTCATCTGCGTCTTCCTCTTCGAGTTCGGCGCCGGCCTCGGCCTCATCATGCAGGTCGTGGTGCTCGTGGTGCAGAACTCGGTGCCGGCCACCCAGGTGGGGACCGCGACGAGCACGAACAACTACTTCCGCGAGGTCGGATCCGCTCTCGGTGTGGCCGTCTTCGGGGCCCTCTTCACCAGCAGCCTCTCGGAGAAGCTGCTCGCCGTGTTCTCCGGCGCCGGCGCCTCGGCGGGGGACGCCTCGCAGGCCACCGCAACCCTCGACCCGGCGACGCTCAACCAGCTGCCGCAGGCCATTCAGGACCAGGTCGTCGCGGCCTATGCCGACTCGCTGGCTCCGGTGTTCTGGTACCTCATCCCGTTCCTCGCCGTCGCTTTCGTGCTCTCGCTCTTCCTGCCGCAGATCAGGCTCTCGGATGTCGCGGGGATGGTCGCCCGTGGCGAAGCCGTCACCGGCGAGGAGGCGGAGGCCCTCGAGACCGAGCAGCGCGAGGCGGCACGGGTCGCCCGGGCAGCGGAGCCCAGTCACGCCCCGAAATCGCGCGCGGAGTAGGGGGGCTCCGGCCGGGCGAGCTCTGGCGGATGTCGGTCGTGTCTTCTATCGTGGTGGCATCGAGAGAGTGAGACCGCATGACAACCCTTCAGAGCCGCCCGAACACGGCGCTCGTCGTGATCGACGTGCAGAACGACGTCGTGGCCCGCGCACACAACCGTGACGCCGTGATCGGCAACATCAGTGGTCTCGTCGAGAAGGCCAGGAGCGAGGGTGTGCCGGTGGTCTGGGTGCAGCACAACGCAGACGACCTGCAGGCGGGCACAGAGGCCTGGCGCTTCGTTCCCGAACTCGTTCGGGAGACATCCGAACCGCTGGTTCAGAAGTCGTACGGCGACTCCTTCGAGGGCACCGACCTCGAAGACGTGCTCGCCCGCGCGGGTGTCGGGCACCTGGTGGTGACCGGAGCGCAGACGGATGCGTGCATCCGCTCGACCATCCACGGAGCCTTCACCCGGGGCTACGACGTCACGCTGGTGGGCAACGCCCACACCACAGAGGACCAGACCGTCTACGGCGCACCGGCCGCCGCCGAGGTGATCGCGCACACCAACCTGTACTGGCAGTTCCAGGACGCACCCGGGCGCACCGCCCGTGTCACCGACACCGCAGACGTCTCCTTCGCCGACTGATGCACGAGGGGCTGCTGAGGTAACGTTGCTCGCATGACGTCGGGGTTCTGGGGAGCAGACGCGGGTGAGCTTCGTGCCCTCGCCAAGGATTTCGACCAGAAGGCATCACAGCTGCAGGGCCTGCTCAGCACCCTGACGGTCGAGATCAACCGCACCCAGGCGTGGGGCGGTCCGGATGCGGAGTTCTTCCGGCAGCAGTGGAACACGACACATCGCACCTCGCTCCAGAATGCGAACAGCGTGCTCACGGCAGCGTCGACGGCGCTCGTCAAGAACGCCGGCGAGCAGGAGCAGGCGAGCGCGGACGACGGCTCCGGTGGGCCGGGTTCGGGTGGTGGCCCGGGTGGAAGCGGCCCAGGTGGAAGCGGGCCGGGCGGCGGAACGCCCGAAAACCCGGGGACCCCCGGCACCGACGACGATCTGCTGCGCGACCTGCTGCAGAACCCCGCGCTCCTGAACACCCGCGAGCTCTTCGACAGCCTCGGCGTGGTCGACGGGGCCAATGCCCTGGCGCAACTGCGACTGCTCGGCGAGTTCGGGTCGCTCGACGACGCCTTGCGCTTCAGCAAGTTCGCCGGCAGGTTCGATGTGCTCAACGACTTCCTCGCGGGCCACAACTGGGCCTCCGCGGCCCAGGGCCTCAGCAGCATGCTTCCGGACGGGGCCATGGCAGCGAAGCTCGGCTCGGCCGCGGAGTTCCTGGGTTCGGCCGGCAAGGTGCTCGGCCCGGCAGGTGTCGTGCTCGGCGTGGTCGGCGTCGGCACAGACATCTCGGAGGGCAACTACGCCCGTGCCGGATACGACGGTGTTGCGACAGGGCTGGGTTTCGCCGCCCTGGTCACCCCACCGCCCGCCGACCTGATCCTCGGCGCAGCCGCCGGAACGATGGCGCTCGGCGGGCTGCTCTACGATCACGTGCCCGTCTTCCACGACGCGGTCGACGGCACGATCACGGCCGTGGGCGACGGCGCCAAGGCCATCGGCGACGGTGCCGCGGCTCTCGCGCACGGCGCAGAGGACTTCGCGGACGACGTCGCGGACAAGGCCAAAGACCTGTGGCCGTTCTGATGGGCATCCAGGAAACACAAGAAACACGAATTCGGGAGCAGAAATGACCAGCACGAGCACCTGGCAGCACGCGGCCCCACCGGCGGCCTCGCCCGACGACATCGCCGTGTTCGGTGCGGGCGAGGTCGCCTACGCGCTGTCGCTCTGCGGCGAGGAGGCCCGTGCGCGGGCGTCGAGGTTCCTGCAGGTCGAGCCCGGATTCGTCACCCCGCAGATCGCGGCTCTCGGAGCGTCGAGCCTCATCGCCCGAGGTGAGTTGACGGTCGATCTAGACGCGCTCGTTCCGAGCGGGGGCATCCGGTTGCTGATCGGAGTGCTGCAGAACGCCGTGCGCTTCACAGAGATCGCGATGGTGAACGAGAGTGGACCCGAGGCGGCCCTCTACGTGCAGTCGGCCGAGCTGTCGCTGCTGCTGCAGCCGGGATCGATGAGCACCTGGTCGATGGTGGTCAAAGCACCGGAGGCCCCTGACAGCGCCCTGCTCAAGCAGGTGATCGACGACAACGCGCGTCGACACCCGGAAGGTGTCGCGTACTTCGGCACGGAGCTCGTCGGGGAAGGACCCACTGGCGCCGGTTTCGCCGCCCCTTCGGCGAACAATCTGTTCGTTCGCCCCTCCGGAGTCTTCGCCTGGGATGTCGCCGACGTTCGCGCCACCGACGGTGACCGTGTCCTGCAGGAGCGCACCGAGAACACCAGCACGGCTGCGCTGATCGAACGCCTCTCCGACTTCGTGCGGCTGCCCGCGCGATGAGCGGGACACCTCCCGGGGCGGTTCCTCCCGAACCGTTCGCCAGGCTGAGCCGGGACAAACCTGCCGGCCGCTACAAGATCTCGCTGGTCACCCCGCGGAGCGCAGCGGTGCTCGGCGCCTTCCTACTGCTGGCCGGGATCGTGTTCGCCGTGTTCCTGTTCGGCCGCGGGGTGGGCGGCGCTGCCGTGCTCGGAGTGCTGCTGTTCGTGATCTTCGGCGGCTTCGGCATCGTGCTGCTCGTGATGGCGTCGGCGAGGGCCCGGTGGGCCCGCGTGTACCGGCAGGTGCACGGGCATCCACCGTTCTGAGCCGCCCGCACCGCCCGTCGCTGCCCGCAGCACGTGCCCGATCTCAGTAAGGCGCCCTTCTGGCGCATCGGCGCCAGTTCGAAGCGCCGCCGATGCGCCAAGCTGGCGCCGACCCCGGGAAGAGGTGGCGCGTGGGGGCGAGCGGCGCGCCGGGGCTACACGCCGGGGCGGCGTGCTCGAGGCAGGGCTGCCACGATGAGGTCGTAGGAGTTTCCCACGAGGTCTTCGACGAGCGTCTCGTCGATGGCGTCAGCAGCGCCCGAGTCGGTCGCGCCCGTATCGTCGGCGCCCGCGTCGGCGGCGCCCGTGTGGTCGGTGGGGCAGAGCGAGATCCAGTGCTCCTTGTTCATGTGGTAGCCCGGGATGATCCCCGCATGATCGCGAACGAGCGACCGGCCGTGCGGCGGAGCGCACTTCAGCGTCACGACTGCCCGGCGACCGGTATGGGCGGAACCGGATGTCCCGGCACCCACGACCCCGGCGCCCGAGACCTCGGCAGCCGGCTCAGCGGGCGAGGTGGTGATGATCGCGAACACCTTGTCGACGACCTTGAACACCTCCAGACCCTCACCGAACGGCTGACCCCGTGTGACGGCGGGAAACGAGGCCGCCACCCGCAGGGCAGTGTCGATGAGCGTGGCGCGATCCATGGCCTCAGTCTGCCCGAGCCGCGCAGCCTGCCGCTACGAAAACGATGATCGCGCTCCCATGCAGACGACCACAGCGGCCGGTCACGGTAGTTGCAGCTGAACCGGAATCCCGTAGGGTCAGCTGCGCGAGTGCTGGCGATGGCGCACTCCGGCGATCGCGGCGAGAACGAGGCTGAGGCCGAGCCCGAGCCCGAGCCCGAGCACGCCTGCGTCCGAGGGTCGACGGCCGCGACATCCGAACCCGTGTGCGCTCCGGTCGCTCGCCGGACTCTGCCGACGGGCCCAGGGCGGCGGGAGCGCTCCGTGCCGACGCCGGTGTCGACGACCTCGTGCTGATCCTGCAGGCGGGCCGGGGTGTCACCGCAGCCATGCCGGAGCGCCGCGTGCTGGCGACCCGCCGGTTCGCCGAGCTCGCGATCGACGCCTTCCGTGCCACCTCGCCCGGCCCGCCGATCTGACATCGCCCCCGTGCCCCGCCCGGTGAGGAGGCGGAATCGGCGTCAGAGGCCCTGTTCAGAGAACAGGCGATCGAGGAACACGGTGCCGGCTCCCAGCAGGCCGCAGTCGCCCGGCCGGAGCGGCGTGGTGATCGTGAGCTGGTCGGTCGCCATCGGCAGGCACTGGGCGTAGAGGGTGGAGCGCACGCCGGCCACGAACACCTCCGACTGGCTGAGCACACCGCCGACGATGAGGCGGCCGGGGTTGAAGAAGTTGACGATGCTCGCGAGCACTCCGCCCGTCATGCTGCCGGCCTCGCGAAGGAGCCGGGTGGCCACCGGATCCGCGTCGCGGGCGAGCGCGATCATCGCCTCGACGTTCGCCACCTCGAGTCCGGCGTTCTGCAGCTCCCGCACGAGGGCGTTGCCGCTGGCGAGGGCGTCGAGACAGCCATAGCGCCCGCAGGAGCAGGGCACGGGCGGGGCGTCCGGCACGGCGACGTGGCTGATGTCGCCGGCGGCACCCCGGCTGCCGACGAAGAGTTCGCCGCGCGCGATGATGCCGCAGCCGATACCCGATCCGGCTTTGACGAACACCTGGTTGGGTTCCGTGCGGTCTCCGGATGCGAACTCGCCGACCGCCATCAGATTGGCGTCGTTGTTGACCAGGATGGGAACGCCGGCGATGCCGCCGAGGATCCGGGCGACATCCGTTCCGTTCCAGCCGGGCATGCGGCTCGGGGCGACGACCCGACCGCTCTCTGACGAGACGGGGCCGGGAACACCGACCGACACGCCCCTGAGAAGGCGACGGGAGTGCTCGCTGTCGCTGGCGAGCAGTGCTTTGAGGGCCGACCAGACCTCGGCGAGCACCAGGTCGGGGCCGCTCGAGATGTCGAGGTCCAGGTCGCCGCGCGCGAGCAGGGCGCCGGAGAGGTCGACCAGGCCGATGGAGGTTCGGTCGACGCCGAGGTCGACACAGCCGACGATGCCGGCGTCGCGGCGGAGGGCGAGTGTGCGGGGGCGACGGCCGCCCCGGGAGACGCCGTCTCCGACTTCGACCACGTGGCCGAGCCCGATCAGCTCGTCGATCCGGGCGGTGATCGTGGAGGGGGAGAGGCCGGTGACCTTCGCGAGGTCGGCCTTCGAGTCGGCCGCGCCGGAGCGGAGCGGCCCCAGGATGGCGAGGTTCTGGGCAGAGAACCGCGTGAACGACGCAGGGAGTCGTGAGGCCATGGGATTCCGATCGTCGAGAGGCGGCTTAGTCCATTATCAAACAAAGTTCCTCGAAATATAGATGCAACAATGGATTGTTAGTTTGATTTCAACGACGAGACACTCGAAGCAAAGGCGGCAACCGTGGCATCCTCCTCCACCGGCACATCCACCCCCGCCGGCACAGCAACGGCGATGGTGCAGCTGACCGATGTGCAGAAGCACTTCGGTTCGCACCACGTGCTGAAGGATGTCAGCCTCACCATCGCCGCCCGCGAGGTCGTCGTGGTCGTCGGCCCCTCGGGTTCGGGCAAGTCCACGCTCTGCCGCTGTATCAACCGGCTCGAGACGATCACCTCCGGCACCATCGCGGTCGACGGCGTCGACCTGCCGGCAGAGGGCCGCGCGCTCGCGAAGCTCCGGGCCGAGGTGGGCATGGTCTTCCAGTCGTTCAACCTGTTCGCCCACCGTACGATCCTCGACAATGTCACACTCGCACCGATCACCGTGCTCGGGCGCTCGCGGAAGGATGCCCGTGCCGAGGGGCTCGCGCTCCTCGAACGTGTGGGCATCGCCGACAAGGCCGACCACTTTCCGGCCCAGCTCTCGGGCGGCCAGCAGCAGCGCGCCGCCATCGCCCGCGCTCTCGCGATGAAGCCGAAGGTGATGCTCTTCGACGAACCGACCAGCGCGCTCGACCCCGAGATGGTGAGCGAGGTGCTCGACGTGATGACCTCGCTCGCGGGCGACGGGATGACCATGGTCGTCGTCACGCACGAGATGGGGTTCGCCCGCCGGGCCGCCGACCGGGTCATCTTCATGGACGACGGCCGCATCGTCGAAGAGGACACCCCCGCCGACTTCTTCGACCACGCATCGAGCCCCCGGGCCCAGGCGTTCCTGTCGAAGATCCTGCCGCACTGATTTGCCGCACTGACCCGCCGCACCACTCAACCCCGCGACCCCCCCCGCACCATCCCGCACCGGAAAAACAGAAAGGTACCACCGTGCACAGCACACGAAAGACCCTCCAGAGGGGCATCCCCCTGCTCGCCATCACCGTCACCGCAGCCCTCGCGTTCAGCGGCTGCTCGTCGGACAGCTCGGCCGTGCCGGGCGCCGACCCGAGCGCGTCGGCGTCGGCAGACACCTTGTCGTCGGTGTACGCCAACGCCGCCGTCGCGGATGCCGCTGCGCTCCTGCCCGACTCGACGATGGCGAAGATCAAGGCCCGCGGCAAGCTGGTCGTGGCCGAGGCGCTCGACGCCCCGCTGCTCTCCCAGCAGAACCCGTCGAGCCCCGACGACGTCGAGGGTTTCGACGCGGATCTCGCCAAGCTGCTCGCGATCTACATCCTCGGCGAGCCGAACGTCGAGATCATCCCGCCCGCCTCGGAGACCCGAGAGGCGCTCCTTCAGAACGGCACGGTCGACGTGGTGTTCAACACCTACACGATCACCACCCAGCGCGACGAGCAGGTCGACTTCGCGGGCCCCTACCTCCAGTCGGGACTGGCCGTCGCGGTCAAGAGCGACAACACGGACATCCAGGGCATCGACGACCTCGGCGGCAAGAAGGTCATCGTCGGCGCGAACACGCCCGCCGTGACCGCCGTGCCCGAGAAGCAGCCGAGCGCGGAGATCGTGAGCTTCGGCACCGACCCCGAGGCCGTTCAGGCTCTCACCCAGGGCCGCGGTGACGCTTACGTGCAGGACTTCACGCTGCTCGCGAGCGACGCAGCCTCGAATTCGGCCATCAAGGTCGTCGGACAGCCCTTCACCACCGAGTCGTACGGCATCGGCCTGAAGGACAGCGACGCCGCGTTCAAGTCGTTCATCAACGACTGGCTGACGAAGATCGAGGCGAACGGCGACTGGGCGAAGGTCTGGGATGCCACGCTCGGCTCCGCCGTCGAGTCGTCGACGCCCACCCCGCCGGTCATCGGGTCGGTTCCCGGCTCCTGAGCGGGCCCACCCGCCTGACTCCAGCATGAGCTCCACCAGCAGAGGAACACGATGAACATCTTCGTCGACAGCGCCGGGCCGTTGCTCGAGGCGCTCGGCACCACCGTGATGATGGCGGTGATCGCCGGTGTCGCGGCGATCGTTCTCGGAACCGTCGTGACGGCAGCGCGCATCAGCCCGATCCCGGTGCTCCGCGGGCTCGCCTTCGCGTACGTGCAGTTCTTCGTCAACGTTCCTCTGCTGGTGCTGCTCATCCTGGCCGTGTTCGCGCTGCCGGATGCCGGACTGCTGTTGCCGCTCACCCCGACGGCGATCATCGTGCTGGCGCTCTACGAGGCCGCGTATGTGGCCGAGGCGATCCGGAGCGGCGTGAACACGGTGGGCACCGGCCAGATCGAGGCCAGCCGGGCGCTCGGCTTCACCCTGGTGCAGTCGCTCCGGTTGGTCGTGGTGCCGCAGGCGCTCCGGGCGGCGGTGCAGCCGATCGGCAACGTGATGATCGCGTTGACCATGAACACCGCGTTGGCCGCCGCCGTCGGCGTTGTCGAGCTGACCTCCGAAGCGAACAAGCTGAACCTCGTCGAGGCGCAGCCGATCCTGATCTTCACCGTGGCCGGCTTGATCTACATGGCGCTCGCCCTGGTCATCGGCCTCGGTGCGGGGCGAATCGAGAAGAGAGTGGCGATCAAGCGATGAGTACCTCCACGCACGAAGCTCCTGTCTCGCTCTACGACGAGCCCGGGCCCCGCGCCAAGCGGGCGATCCGGCTCTGGTCGGTCGTCGCCGTGGTGGTGGTCGCCCTGGTCATCGTGCTGGCTGGCCTGCAGTTCGGCTCGCACGGCCAGCTCGACGCCGACCGCTGGACGCCGTTCCTCAGCGCCGGTATCTGGCAGTACCTTCTCGTCGGGCTCTGGGGCACGATCCAGGCCGCGGCCCTCGTCGCCGTGCTCGGCGGTGCGTTCGGGCTCGTACTGGCGCTCGGCAGACTGAGCCGCAATCCGGTCATCCACGGGGTATCGACCGCCTACATCGAGATCGCCCGCACGATCCCGGTGCTGCTGCTCATCTACCTGATGCTGTTCGGGTTGCCGCAGCTCGGGCTCAACTTCCCGTTGCTCTGGAAGCTCGTCATCCCGCTCACGATCGCGAATGCGGCGGCCTTCGCCGAGATCATCCGCGCGGGCATCCTGGGACTCCCCGCCGGTCAGTCGGAAGCGGCCCTCAGCCTCGGGCTCTCCCGCGGCCAGGCCATGCGGCTGGTCGTGCTGCCGCAGGCGCTGAGGTTCGTGACCCCGTCGCTCGTGACGCAGCTCGTGAGCCTCGTGAAGGACACCTCGCTCGGCTACATCGTGGCGTTCACGGAGCTGCTCTACCGCGGGCAGGTGCTCGCCGCCTACAACCACTTCCTCATCCCGACGTTCATCGTCGTGACCCTCATCTACCTCGTCTTCAACGGCGCGCTCTCCACGCTGGCCTCACGGCTCCGCCGCCGGCCCGGCAAGCGCAGCCTCGCCGAACCGACAAGTGGAGCGGCGCCGATCGTCGGGGTGCCCGTCACCGATGGGCCCGCCCGATCCGCCCGCAGCCGATCCGCCCGCAATGCCAAGGAGTAGCGCCATCACGCACCGATCCGACCGGTCTCCCGCTGTCGTCTCTCGCTCTGTTGTGTCTCCCGCTGTCGTCGTGGAGATCTGCATCGACGATCTGGACGGCGCGCTCGTCGCAGAGCAGGCCGGCGCCCACCGCGTCGAACTCTGCGCCGACCTGCTCGAGGGCGGAACGACACCGAGCATCGGCCTGCTCAGTGCGGTTATCCAGTCGACCTCGCTCGTCGGCGTGCGGGTGATGGTGCGCCCGCGGGGCGGTGACTTCGTGTACAACGAGGGGGAGCTCGACGTGATGTGCCGCGATCTCGCCGAGATCCGGGCAGTGGTCGCGGCTGCCGCCGGTGCCGCCGGTCGTGTCGGTGTTGTCCTCGGGGCGCTGACTCCGGAGGGCGGAGTGGATGTCGCGGCTCTCCGCCAGCTGATGGATGCTGCGGGCGAGCTCCCCGTGACGTTCCACAAGGCGTTCGACGAGACGCCCGACCTCCTGGAGAGCTACGAAATCCTGGCCGAACTCGGAGTGGTTGCCATCCTGAGTTCAGGCGGCGAGACGACCGCCGAACAGGGTTCTGCAGCGCTCGCCCGGCTGGTGGCGCGCTCGGCCGCCGCGCCCGGACCCCGGATGCTCGCGGGCGGCGGTGTGCGCCCCAGCAACGTCGGGGCGCTGCTCGCCAGCACCGGCGCCTCCGAGGTGCACCTGAGGGCACAGACCCCGTCGCCGCGAGGTGACGGCACCCTCCGCACCGACCCCGAGCTGGTCGCCCGGATGCTCGCGGCGGTTGCTGATGGTTCTGCTGGTGCTGGCGGCCCTGCTGCTGCTGATGATGCCCCTGCTGGTTCCGACCGCGAGCCCGCCCCACCCCGCGACGCCGTGCTCGCCCTCGACATCGGCGGCACCAACCTCAAGGGCGCCGTGGTCGACGAGCGCGGGCGCATCGTGCTCGCGGAGACCGTCGATGCGGGCACCGACGGCTCCGGCGGCAACGGTGCCGAGTCCCTCGAACGTGTGCGCGCTCTTCTGGTGCAACTGCAGGGCCACGCCACCGCGGCCGGCTGGAACGTCATCGGTGCCGGCGTCGTCACCCCCGGCATCATCGAGCCGGCCACCGGGGTGGTGCGCTACGCCTCCACCCTCGGCTGGACCGACGTGCCGCTCGGCGCGCTGCTCGCCGGCGACCTCGGCGTGCCGGTGGCCATCGGGCACGACGTTCGCGCGGCCGGCCTCGCCGAAGCGCTCTTCGGGGCCGCGGCCGGTGTCTCGAACTCCGTGCTGGTGGCCATCGGAACAGGGGTGGCCGCGGCCATCCTCAGCTCCGACACCGAGGTCGCCGGCCATCTCACCTCGGCCGGTGAGCTCGGGCACATCCCCGCGCTGCCGCAGGGCGAGAGCTGCACCTGTGGCCAGCGCGGCTGTCTCGAGGTCTACATGTCGGGTGCGGGCCTCGCCCGGCGTTATCTCGCCCTGGGCGGCGCCGAGCCGCTCACGGCAGCCGACATCGTCGATCGGCTCGCGACCGATCCGCTGGCTGCCCGTGTGTGGAGCGACGGGGTCGAGGCGCTCACGCTGGGTCTCAAAACGGCGACGATGCTGCTCGATCCGGCCGTCATCGTTCTCACCGGCGGTGTCTCCCGCGCCGGCGACGCGCTGCTCGACCCGGTGCGCGAGCAGCTCGCGGCCTCGCTCACCTGGCGGAGCGCCCCGCCCGTCGAGACCTCCGTGCTCGGCACGTCGGGGAGCCGGATCGGCGCCTCCGTGCTGGCGTTCCGTGCCGCCGGCCGCATGCACGCCCCCGACCGGTGGATGCTCGACGAGCTGCTCGCGCAGCCGGTCGGCCCCCGGGCGTCCCTCGCCGCCCACTCACTGGAGACCTGACCCATGGCAGAGATCATCGTTGTTCCGACCCCCGCCGAAGCCGGACGCCTCGCCGGCGCGGCCCTCGCCGACCTCATCGCCCGGCGCCCCGACGCCGTGCTCGGGGTCGCGACAGGTTCGACGCCGCTGCCGGTCTACGACGACCTCCGGACGCGCCTCGCCGGGGTCGACCTGTCGGGGGTGCGGGCGTTCGCACTCGACGAGTACGTGGGCATCGACCGGGCCCATCCCGAGAGCTACCACAGCATCATCCACAACCAGGTGACGGTGCCGCTCGGGCTCAACCCCGAGCTCGTGCAGGTGCCGAACGGCCAGTCCGACGACCTCGAACAGGCCGCTCTCGACTACGACGCCGCCATCCGTGCGGCCGGCGGGGTCGACCTGCAACTGCTCGGCATCGGCTCCGACGGGCACATCGGCTTCAATGAGCCGGGGTCGTCGTTCGCCTCGCGCACCAGGGTGAAGACCCTCACGCCGCAGACCCGCCAGGACAATGCCCGCTTCTTCGCCTCGATCGACGACGTGCCGCTGCACGCCCTCACGCAGGGGCTCGGCACGATCCTCGAGGCGCGGCACTTGGTGCTGCTCGCATTCGGGGAGGCCAAGGCGGCGGCGGTGGCGCTCGCGCTCGAAGGGCCCCTCAGCGCGAGGGTGCCGGCCACGGCCATCCATCTGCATCCGCACTGTACGGTGATTCTCGACGAAGCGGCCGCCGCACGCCTCGCTGACCGTGCGTTCTACGACTACGTGTATGCGAACAAGCCCGATTGGCAGGGAATCTGAGCGATGGAGCAGCCACGGATGCCCACCATCGCCATCGCGGGCCTCGCCATCGAGTCGAGCGCCTTCTCGCCTGCCCGTACCGACGCGGCCGCCTTCCACCCGCGGCGCGGTGCCGAGGTGTTCGACGGCTATCCGTTCCTGGCACCGGGGGAGCCGCTCCGGGAGGCGGCGGACTGGCTGCCCTCGCTCACCGGCAGGGCGCTGCCGGGCGGCATCCTCTCTGCGGCCGCCTTCGCCGAACTCACCGACGAGATCATCGATCGGCTGCGGGCCATGCCGGCGCTCGACGGGCTCTACTTCGACATCCACGGCGCGATGAGCGTCGACGGTATAGACGATCCGGAGGTCGTACTGCTGGAGCGCATCCGTGCGGTCATCGGCAGCGAGGCCGTCGTCTCGACGTCGATGGATCTGCATGGCAACGTCTCCGCCCGCCTGGTCGAGCTCACCGATCTCATCACGACCGACCGCACGGCACCCCACGAGGACACCGCCCAGACGAAGGAGCGCGCCGTGCGGAACCTCGTCGAGCTGCTGCGCCGCGGCGGGCCCAAGCCGGTGAAGGCGTGGATCCCCGTTCCCGTGCTGCTGCCCGGCGAGAAGACCTCCACCCGTCTGGAACCTGCGAAGGGACTCTACGAGCAGGTGGCTTCGGCCGAGGCGCTGCCGGGCATCCTCGACGCCGCTCTCTGGGTGGGCTACGCCTGGGCCGACGAACCCCGCAACCGGGGTGCGGTGGTCGTCACCGGTTCCGACCGGGAGGTTGTCGCCCTCGCCGCCGAGCAGCTCGCCTGCCTCTTCTGGAACGCCCGTGCCGAGTTCGCGTTCGTCGCTCCCACCGACACGTACGCAGGTGCTCTGGATGCTGCGCTGGCCAGCCCTGACCGGCCCTTCTTCATCAGCGACTCAGGGGACAATCCCACCGCCGGGGGAGCGGGCGACGTGACCTGGGGCCTCCGCGAGCTGCTGGCGCGGCCCGAATTCCAGGCAGTTGACGGGCCGACCGTGATCTACGCGTCGGTTCCCTCTGCCTCGGGGGTCGCTGCGGCGGTCGCAGCCGGGGTGGGCAGCTCCGTCACGGTCACGGTGGGGGCTGAGGTCGACGCCCGCCACGCGGGGCCGGTCACCTTCGGCGGGGTGGTGTACAGCATCCATCACGGTGACAGTGACGCACGGGTGGAGGTGGTGCTCCGCACCGGAAGTGTGTTCGTCATCGTCACCGAGCGGCGAAAGCCGTACCACCACGAGCGGGATTTCACCGATCTCGGGCTCGCCCCGCGGACGGCGGACATCGTGATCGTGAAGATCGGCTACCTCGAACCGGAACTGTTCGACATGGCGGCGGGCTGGATCCTGGCGCTCACGCCGGGCGGGGTCGACCAGGACATCCTGCGACTCGGCCACCGCCGCCTTGAACGCCCGCTCTACCCCTTCGACCTGCAGATGCCCGACCCCGACCTCGGCGCCCGCCTCTCTGAGCCCTGACCCGCTCCTCTCCGCTCCCTGGACCCAGCCGCGCTGTCTGCTCTCGCCCACCCTGTCCCCGCCCTGTCGCGGCGCAGCGATCGAAACCCCGAATTCTGTCGGTATACGCGCGGGATACCGACAGAATTCGGGGTTTCGATGGCCGACCCGGCAGCTGGCGATCTTCGGCTACAGCGGTGTGATGACGGCGGGAGGCTGCGGCGCCGCTCAGTCGAGGGCGCTCATGCAGGGGCAGGCAGGGGCGCTCAGTCGGGGTCGATCAGGCAGGGGCGATCAGGCCGTTCTCGTAGGCGAAGATCACGAGTTGCACGCGGTCGCGCAGGCCGAGTTTGGTCAGGATGCGGCTCACGTGCGTCTTGACGGTGGCATCGCTCAGATGCAGCGCCTCTGCGATCTCCGCGTTGCTGAGACCGGCTGCGACGTGATCGAAGAGGTCGCGCTCCCGGGGAGTCAGCGCATCGAGGGAGCTCCGGCGATTGGCCTCGCTGGGCGCTACGAACCGACGAATCAGGCCGGCGGTCGCGCTCGGGGCGATCACCGCGCTGCCGGCGTTGACGGTGCGGATGGCCGCGAGCAGGAACTCCGGATCCGACGACTTCAGCAGAAAACCGCTGGCTCCGGCGTTGATCGCCTGGAACGTCCTGTCGTCGAGGTCGAACGTCGTGAGCACGATGAACCGCGGTGCGCCGCCGGGTGGATCGGACGCCATCACGCGGGTGATGGCGTCGATGCCCCCGAGGCGTGGCATCTCGAGGTCCATCAGCACGACGTCGACCGGATGGCTCGCGATGAGGTCGACCGCTTCGAGACCGTCGGTCGCCTCCCACTCGACGCTGAGGTCGGGCTGGGAGGCCACGATCATGGCGATGCCCGCCCGGAAGAGCGGCTGGTCGTCGGTCAGGCCGACGCGGATCGTGTCGTTGGGCCTGTCGCTGGTTCTGTCGCTCATCGTTCACCGTCCGGGGTGCGGTAGGGCAGGCAGGCATCGACCCGGAAGCCGGGGGTTCCATCGGTGCGCGGCCCTGTCTCGACGGTGCCGTCGAGCAGGCGCATCCGTTCCCGCATGCCGATCAGTCCCTGGCCGGAGAGTGTCGCCGTGCCAGGCCGACGGGGAGTCGCCGCCGAAACGCCCGGGTCCCGGCCGCCGGTCGGGTGCGGCTCCGTCGTGGTGACGCCGAAGCGCACCTCTTCAGAGCCCCAGTCGAGCCTGACGGCGGCCGAGCTGCCCCGGCCGCCGTGCTTGATCGCGTTGGTGAGCGACTCCTGCAGCACGCGGAACATCGTGAGGTCGTGGGCGGCGGTCAACGGCATCCGGATGCCCGTCTCGGAGACGACCACGTCGAGGCCCGCCTCACGCACCGTGCCCACCAGCAGGTCGAGGTCGCCCGTGCTGATGCCCGTGGTCATCGGGTCGCTCGGCTCGCGCAGCACACTGAGCAGTTCGTGCACGTCTTCGAGCGCCGACCGTGCCGTGCGGTTGATGGTCGCGAGAGCTGTCGTCTCGGCCTCGGGGTTCGTGGTCTTTGCGTAGCGCGCTCCGTCGGACTGCGCGATCACGACGGCCAGGGCATGACCGATCAGATCGTGCATCTCGCGGCTGAACAGGGCGCGTTCGCGTTCCTCGGTCAGGCGGGCCTCGGCCAGGATTGTGTCACGGTCGTGCTCTGCTCGCTGGATGCTCGCCGCTCGTCGGTTCCGCACGAGCAGGCCGAGGGCCCAGAACAGCGCCAGGGCCGCGGCGGTGATTCCGCTCGCGAGCACGAAGTAGACCCCCCTTCCGAAGGAATCGGTGGGCAGTAGGGCCCCGTCGCCGTTCGACGGCGCGAACAGGATCAGGCGGGCGCCTGCGATTCCGCCCCCGACCAGGCTCGAGGCGAGCCCGGCCCAGCGCACGGCCCGGCTCTCGGCCAGCCCCGTGGCGAAGACGGCTGCGAGAATCAGGATGTCGCCGGCCAGCAGCCCGTCGACTGTGGCGACCTGCACCAATGCACCGAGCCAGGCGATGGCGAGCCCAAGGCCGGGGAGGCGCCGCCAGAACGCGAGCGAGAGCGCCAGCACGATGTCGATGAGCATCCCGGCTGCGCCGTCGCGTACAAAATCGGCCGTGCCGAACAGCACGAAGGCTGCAACGGCTATCGCGGCGTCTGTCAGCCGGGGGCGCGTCTCGAACCAGGTCCACACACGCGCAACTCTAATGCCGTTGCGGCTCCACTGTGGGTGGGTGCGGGTGGGGCGCGCGGGAGATGCGGGGGAGATCCTTCTTGCGGATGACGACGCGCGTAAACACATGATGGTGCTCGGAGCGTTTGCCTCCGGCGTCTGTCTTCTCGTCCACGGGCGGGTCGTTTCGCGAGTTCTCCACCACTTTCGGTATTCGGCTTCGGATCGTTACTGGATGTGGTTGGCTTGTCGCATGACCCGAGAATCACTCACTATCGACAGGCCGGAGACGGCGACCCTCGC
>NZ_NBXB01000023.1 GCF_003399635.1 Subtercola boreus
GGCGGGTCGTTTCGCGAGTTCTCCACCACTTTCGGTATTCGGCTTCGGATCGTTACTGGATGTGGTTGGCTTGTCGCATGACCCGAGAATCACTCACTATCGACAGGCCGGAGACGGCGACCCTCGCTGACCCCGCTGCGCGTTCGGGTCTGCCTCCAATCCTGGCAACGGGCCTGCCAATGCCCGTGCCGTCGGGGGTGCCGTCGGGTGTCCCGACCCGGCGTGGCCGATTCGCGGCCGCTGTCACCGCGGTCGTCGCGGCCCACAGGGCCATCGCTGCCGCGCACGCCGGCCTCGCAGGTCTCGTGGAGGAGGCCCGCCTCGCGGGCACCGCGCTCCACACAACAGACTCGTTCACCGGCGGCCCGCAATGGTCAAGCGACATGATCATCGAACGCCAGATCATCACCGAACTCGCCGTCGCCCTCCACACCTCCGAGAACGACACCCGCAGACTCCTCTCCACCAGCGAAGCCCTCACCGGCCCGTTCACCGCGACCCGCGCCGCCCTGAAGACCGGGGCGATCTCGTACCGGCACGCCGAGAAGATCGTGCACCACAGCACCACCCTCCCCACAGCCTCCCTCAAGGCGTACGAGCACGCCCTGCTGCCCCACGCCCGCCGGGTAACCGTGCAACGCCTCGACAAACTGGCGCGAGCAGCGGTCGAACAGTCTCAGCCCACGACGGCCGTGCAACGCCACCTCGACGCTGCCGCCCGGCGCCGCCTCGACCTCGACCCCGCCACAGACGGCATGGCCTACCTCACCCTCTACCTCCCCGCCGTCGAAGCCACAGCGATCCACAACCGTGCCACCGACCTCGCCCGCTCCGCGAAAACCACCGGCGACCCCCGAACCCTCACCCAACTCCGCCTCGACACCCTCACCGACCTCCTCCTCAACGCCGAAACCCACATCGACGGCATCGCCAAAGGCATCCGCGCCCGCATCCACGTCACCGTCCCAGCCCTCACCCTCCTCGGAACCCCCGCTCCCACCCCCACCAGCAACACGCCCGCGGGCGGAGCGGACCCCACGAACACCGACACCCCCACCCACGCAGCCGGCAACAACATCGACAAAGACCCCGCCAGCCGGCCACCCGAACCTCCCCCGCCCGGGTTCGCGCAGCTCGAAGGGTACGGCCCGATCGACCGGCTCACAGCCCTCCGCCTCACCCGGCACGCACCCACCTTCACCCGCGTCCTCACCGACCCCGCAACCGGCAGCACCCTCACCTACGGCCGCGAAAAGTACAAACCCCCTGCCGACCTCGACGAACTCATCCGCCTCACCTACACCGAATGCACCTTCCCCCTGCCCTGCACCACCTCAGCAACCGCAGACCTCGACCACACCATCGCCTGGAACGACAACGGCACCACCAGCCTCCAAAACCTCAGCCCCCTCTGCAGCAGCCACCACAAAGTCAAACACCACACCGAATGGTCGGTAGAACAAGCACCTCACGGCACCATCACCTGGACCTCACCCGCCGGACACGAATACACCGTCGAACCCACCCCCATCGCACCACCCA
>NZ_NBXB01000024.1 GCF_003399635.1 Subtercola boreus
AGCAGCCACCACAAAGTCAAACACCACACCGAATGGTCGGTAGAACAAGCACCTCACGGCACCATCACCTGGACCTCACCCGCCGGACACGAATACACCGTCGAACCCACCCCCATCGCACCACCCACTGCACCACCCACTGCACCACCCACCATCCGGTTCGACAACAGACCCACCACACCACCACCCTTCTGACAGGGGGCGACGGTCGCGGCGTCTATGCCCCGGTCCACTCTGCGGAGAAGCCTTGAGCCGCGGTGCCGTCCCACCGGCTGGCGCCACCCTGCTAGCTTTGGACTCGATCCAGACAGCGGTGAATCCGCAGGAGAGGCCCATCCGATGTCGTCCGATGCCGTTCCGCGTGTTGTCTTCGTCTGCCAGCGGAACGCCGGCAAGTCGCAGATGGCCGCCGCGCTGCTGCGTGACCTGGCTGGCGAGACCGTCGACGTCGTCTCAGCCGGCACCAACCCGGGGCCCGCCCTGAACGCGCAGTCAGTGGAGTCCCTCGCCGAGGTCGGGGTCACCGTCGGGGATGAGCATCCGAAAGCCCTGACGACAGCCATGGTCGACGGGGCGGACATCGTGGTCGTCCTCGGCGCGGAGGCGGTGGTCGATGAGGTTCCAGGCACTCGCTTCGAGCGATGGATCACCGATGAACCGTCCGAGCGCGGTATCGGGGGGATGGAACGGATGCGCCTGTTGCGCGACGACATCCGGGCACGCGTCGAAGATCTCGCCCGTCGCCTGTAGAGCAGGTTTCACGCCCGAACCGATGGCTACCCAGACGGCGGAGTCCTGACGACCGTGGTCTGACGACCGTGGTCTGACGACCGCGATCTGGCGGCCAACATCTTCCCTCGAACCTGCCAGACTCACCCCATGACGGTTGTCTTCGATGGGACGGTGTTCACCTCCTACGGCCAGCTGCACCTCGTCTCGGGTGACGAGGAGCCGCCGCCGCCCGACGGTGCGTTCTTCCGGCAGGCCAACGGACTCTGCGGCGCCGCCGTGCCGGGCGCACTCTTTCTCGTCACGGGAACGCACACCGGCGACATCCCGGTGCGCGTGGTGGTGACCGACGCTGAACCGGCGCTCGGCGAGTGGGAGGAGATCGTCGAGGTGAGCTTCACGCCCGAGGGGACAAGCGCCGCGTTCCTCGGATGGGCGGGCGATCCTGTTGCCGGATTCGAGGCGCCGGCACCCTGCTACCGCGCCCGATGGAGCGCGAGCGGAATGGATGCCGGCAAGCAGCAGGATGTCGCCGACGCCCAAGACCCGGCGCCAGACGCCTACGAGTTGGCGCTCTGGCCCGCCCCGGGGGCCGCCGACCGAATCGCCCGTCGGACGGGCAGCGTGGCCGGCGAATGGCACGACGGCGGTTTCGACCGAAGCGAACCGCCACCCGCCTGAGGGTGCGTCAGCGCATCTCGGTGAGCCTGCGTCTCAGCGCGTCGAACCGCCCGCCGACACCGCCGTGACGAAAGCCAGCGTCGCCGCCACTATCTGGGAGCGGGCGTCGTCGTGGGAGATCGTGGGCTGCCCGTCGCCGGTCTGAGGGCTGTAGTCCCCGAAGAACGCATGCACACCGCCCGCGATGTCGACGAACGTGGTGTCGGCCGGAAGGTCGGCTCTGGATGCCCGGATGCTGTCGGGCGTGGCGAGCCCGTCGAGCGAACCCGACACCGAGAGCACCTGCGCGGTGAGGTCTGAGCTGTCGTTCGCCGGGTAGGAGGCGTAGAGCAGCAGGCCCGCAACAGGCTCCGAGGCATCGGTGTCGTGGGCCGCGGCATCCAGAGCGGCCACGGTGCCTCCGAGAGAGTGGCCGCCGACGATCCACTGGGCAACGGGAACGAACGCGTCACGGTCGGCAGCGAACGCACCCGTCGCGAGGAAGGCGATGCCGAGGGGCTGCTTGGGGATCACGACGAGGTGGCCCGCCTCGGCGAGCGGTTTCAGCACGGCGGTGTAGGCCCGGGCATCCACTCGCGCCCCCGGCTGGAAGAAGACACCCGTCGTGCTGATGGTGCCCGTCGGCGTGAGAACGATCTCTGTCGGCGTCTCGCTCACGGTGACGGCCGCGTTCGAGTGCATCGCCTGGAGCGCCGGTTCGACGGCCGACGACGGCACGAGCCAGACTACGCCGGCGAGCAGTCCGACCCCCACCACGAGCAGGATGCCGCGCCCCACCTTGAAGCGCCGCCGCCGCACAGTGCGGGTCAGCCAGGCCCGAACCGCGACCACGGCACAGGTCACGAACGACCCGACGAGGAGCACGAGGTAGGCCGGATGCCCGTGCACGAGCATCGCGCCGGTCATCACCGCCGCCCACACGCACGCCAGCACCCCCAGCGTCGCGACGACGCGCGCGGCCCACAGTCCCGCCGTGTCGAATCGCGTCACCGCTGCAGCATCCATGTTCCCGATTCTGCCGCATCCGGTCGAACAGCATCGCGGAACCGACGACGGGGAGACGGTGCGGTATCGACAATCGAGCCCTCGAGCCGTTCCGCGCTGTGTAGGCGCGTGCGCACCGCGGAGGCGGGTAGGGTGCAGGGCATGGTCGACACGATAATCACCGTCGAGGGTCACTTCGACTACCACCACCCTGCCGAGCGCGGAACCGCCCGGCTGAGCACGGGTTTCGAAGGTGCCGAGAAGGCGCCGGTGCTGTCGCGCACCACCGAGGTGCACGGCATGCTCGCGAAGCAGGCCGAGCGTCTCAGGGCCGACGGCGCAGTGACATGGTGGTCGGCCGATCGGATGCGGGTCTGGAGCGACCGGCCGTGGAGCCAGGATGGCGCGATTCTCCCGCTCGTACACCACTCGGCCGTCGCGCTGGAGGTCAAGTTCGCCAATCTGGCAGCGCTGGCCGACTGGGTGGAGTCGGTGGCGGCAGAGGAGGGCGTGACTGTCTCGGGTATCGACTGGGCGCTCACTGAGGTGACGAAGGCCCGCATCACCGTCGAAGCCCAGAACGGTGCTGTGCAGGATGCAGTGAGCCGAGCGACGGCCTACGCCAGGAGCCTCGGGCTGTCGACGGTGAGCCCGCTCGCCGTCTCCGACCCCGGGATGCTCGGGGGCGACACGAATGCGGGAGCCTCGCCGCTCCATGACATGGCGATGATGTCACGTGCGGCGGGCGGCGGCGCCAGCGGCGGCGGACTCGACCTGAAACCGGAGGACATCACGGTGTCCTCCCGCGTGCACGCCCGCTTCGCGGCATCCTGAGGCAGCCTGTTCGGCCCAGCTCTGAGTGGCGCCGGGGTCACGGAGCTCAGTAGTTGAGCGTCGTGGTCTCGATCTTCGGGTGCCGCGCCCGGGCGACCATGTAAATCGACCAGAGAAACCCGGTGACGAGAAGCAGGCCGACGTTCACACAGAACGGCATGGTGCGCTGCCTGGTCAGAACGACAGTGTGGTCGTCGGCGGAGGCGACCTTCCAACCGCGCTGCAGGAGTACGGCGACCTCCGCCTCGATCTCCGTCACAGTGTCACGCGAGGAGGGCGAGGAGTCCGACGAGCCACCCGATTCCGCCGTCTTCCCGCTGAGCGTGCGCTCCCGCGGCTCGGCAGGTTCGGCCGGAGCGAACACGCAGGAGCAATTCGATGCGAACCGGCATCCCTTCGCCGTGCCCGCCGAGTGACCCGTACCCGCGGAGTGAGCCGCGCCAGCGGACAGCTCAGCAGCGTGCCGAGAGGGACTGACGAGAAGATCTGTGCGGCTCATACCCCCGATTCTATGCGAATCCCCAGCAACTGTTTGCCAAAGTGCAACTAAACGTCGAGCCGGGCCCTGAGCGTCTCGATCGACTGCTGGGCGGCTCGTCGCACGTCCTTATCGCGGTCGCGCAGCATGGCTTCGAGGCTCTGGATGCTCGGAGCCTCGCCCACGGCAGCGATCGCCCGCGCGGCGGCAGCCCGCACCCGGGCGTTCTCGTCGGTCGTCAGCTTCACCAGGTCTCTCGCTGTGCCGACGCCGCGGGCGGCGCACACCCGGGCGGCCATCTCGCGCACCCGCCAGGACTGGTTCGTGAGCGCCGCGATCACCGTCGGTGCGGCCGCGTCATCCCACACGTAGAGCAGGGTGCGCGCCCCCCAGACCTCCGGCCAGTACAGCGCAGGTGCGCCTCCCACGATGCCCTCGGCGTGCGAACCGCCGACCACGAGCAGGAACTCCTCGCCCTCGTACCCTCCGGCGAGCAGCGACGTCGCGCGGCGGGCGACCTTCGCAGCGCCCTCGCGCGCGACCGCCTCGTCGAGGCGCCCTTCGAGGGAGTCGGACAGGTCGGGAGTGTGCTCGTTGCTCATCCCCTCAGACTGGCATACTCCCCGCCTGGCTGGCATACTCCCCGCCTGGCTGGAATACTCCCCGCCTGGCTGGCACACTCCCCGCCTGGCTGGCACGCTCGCCGCCTGGTGGCCGCATCAGCGCTTCGGTGACGCCGCGGGGGTGGCCCTCACGTGCATCCGTTCGCCCTGGCGGCCGAACAGGCTGAGGAACTCGACAGCCCCCGTGTCGGCCCGCCCGAACCAGTGCGGAGTGTGGGTGTCGAATTCGGCAGCCTCGCCCGCCGCCAGCACGAAGTCGTGTTCGCCGAGCACAAGGCGGAGGTTTCCGCGGAGCACATAGATCCACTCGAAACCCTCGTGGGTCTTCGGCTCGGGTTCCGCGCGCGGGGTCGCCGCGCCGCCGGCGATGAGGTGCTTGAATGCCTGCAGCCCGGTCGCGCCGCGGGAGAGCGGGATGATCGTCTGGCCGCCGTGGCGGATCGGCTTCAGATGGATGCGCGGGTCGCCCGTCGGCGGAGCCCCGACGAGGTCGTCGAGCGGCACCCCGTATGCCCGGGCGAGGGGGAGCAGCAGTTCGAGCATGGGTCGGCGCTGCCCGGACTCGAGGCGCGAGAGCGTGCTCACCGAGATGCCGGTCTCGGCCGAGAGTGCGGCCAGCGTGATGCCCCGCGCGGTGCGGAGGGCGCGCAGCCGGGCGCCGACCCCCGCGAGCACCCCCTCGGTCGTGTCTGGTGCTTCTGCCGCTGCCGCTGCTTCTGCTGCTCCCCCGGGGCGGGCGGGGGTTCTGGATGTCGCGTGGGAGACCATCCTGCAAGCTTGCCACACTGGCAACAGAGCTTGTCGTTTCGGCCAACTCCGTTCGAGGATGTTGGCGGAGGTCATGATGACGAACAGAACAACTGCGATGGATGCCCGGAACGATGCCGGACGGTATGAAACGGCAGGCGGCACAGTGTGGGACGCAGTCGTGGTGGGCGGCGGGGCCGCCGGTCTGAGCGCTGCGCTCTCGCTCGGGCGCGCACGGCGGAGCGTGCTCGTGATCGACGCCGGGCAGCCCCGGAACGCGTCGGCCGAGGGCGTGCACGTCTTCCTCACCCGTGACGGCACGCCGCCGGCCGAGTTGACGCGGCTCGGCCGCCTCGACGTGCAGATGTACGGCGGCGAGGTGCGGCCGGGCACGGTCGTGGCGGTGCGGCGGTTGGAATCCGGCACAACCGTCGCTGAGAGTCCTGCCCGGTTCGCCGTCACCCTGCTCGACGGCTCCGAGGTTCTTGCACGCCGGCTCGTGATCACCACGGGCGCGGTCGATGAACTGCCCGACGTGCCGGGGCTCCGTGAGCAGTGGGGGAGGGGGATCATCCACTGCCCGTACTGCCACGGCTGGGAGGTGCGCGACCAACCGATCGGCGTGCTCGGCACCGGGCCGCGCGCGGTGTTCCAGGCGCTGTTGTTCCGGCAGTGGAGCGACCGCATCACCCTGCTGCTGCACGACGCCCCCGATCCGACCGACGAGGAGTGGGAGCAGCTCGCTGCGCGCGGCATCGAGGTCGTGACGGGCCGGGTAGTGCGTGTCGCAAGCGACGCAGGCTCCGGATCCCTGACGGGCGCCGAACTCGAAGACGGGCGGTTCGTGCCTCTCGCGGCGATCGCCGTCGCCACGCGCATCGTGGTGGGCGACACGCTGCTGGTGCCCCTCGGCGCGGCGGTGGCCGAGCATCCGAGCGGCGCGGGAACGTTCGCCGTGGCAGACGACTTCGGCCGCGCCGCCGACGGCGTCTGGGTCGCGGGCAACGTCTCGAACCCGATGGCGCAGGTGATGACCGCAGCGGCATCCGGCATGATGGCCGGAGTCGGCGCGAACTCCGACCTGCTACTGGAGGACACCGCGGCCGCGGTCACCGCCCGCCGCGCCGCCGCCCCACACGCTCCGCGGGTCGAGTGAGTGCGGCGCGGTCAGGAAGCGCGGGTCTGGCCGGCAGCCGCGCGGGCCCGTGCCGTGTGGCTGGAGCGATCGACCACGATCGACTCCGTGGCAGCCGCAAGCCCGCGCGTCGGCATGCCGACGTACATGCTCTCGGCCCGTTCGACCACGAATGTCTCGTGCCAGATGCCGACGGCGCCGGGCGCCTTCCGGGCGCGGGCGTTGAAGGAGCTCCACGCCGGTCGATGTGCGGAAGACGGCGCACTTGCGTAGGCGTAGAGCTTCTCGAGGCTCGTCCAGTACTGCACGAGTACGGGCCCGTCCGCCCCGATCGTCAGACGGAACCCGGCAAGCCCTGACTCTGTGTCCCGGCTGAGCTCCGTCAGCATGGGACCCATGGCGCCGAAGACGGGCAGCCACTGGTCGGGCCGCCACCACTGGTTCACGCGCATCCCGATAAGGAACACGACGAGTTCGCCATCGTGGCGATGGGTCATCCGGCCGGGAAGGACACGAGGCATGAGGGCTCCTTGGGAATCGATGGGACACCCGCATTGGAGAGTGCCGATATCCAATATTGGACAGTGCTACTCTCTGTTGTCAAGGAGGGTTCTGTGCGAATCTCGCAACTGTCGGAGAAGTCGGGCGTTCCGGTCGCCACAATCAAGTACTACCTGCGCGAAGGTCTGCTGCACGACGGCGTTCTGACGAGCGCCACGCAGGCGCACTACGGCGAGGAGCACGTCGAACGCCTCCGGTTGGTGCGTGCGCTTCTCGACAGCGGCGGTCTGAGCGTCGCCGGCGCCCGTGCGGTCATCGAGCAGCTGGAGACCCCTCACCGGCATGTTGCTGAAGTCCTCGGCATTGCGCAGTCATCTGTGACTCCGGATGCCGCAAGCGGGATCGAGCTCGACCGCGCCGCCGGACTCGTCGCACGCTGGGGCTGGGGCAGCGACCCCGGCGACACTGCATCGCTGGGTGCCCTCGAACATGCTCTCGCCGGACTCGATGCGGCAGGCTTCGACCTGCCGGAGGGTGTTCTCGACCAGTACGCGGCCCACATGGCAGCGATCGCGGCCGAGGAGGTGGCGGAGATTCCGACGGAGTCCGTGGACGCGGCCGTGCGATACGTCGTCCTCGGCACCGTTCTGGTCGAACCGCTCCTGCTCGCCCTTCGCAGGCTTGCGCAGCAGGATGCGTCGGGTCGCCGTTTCGACTACCGCGGCCCGGACTGCTGACCGGAGGGTTGGATGGCGGCTCCGCAGATCACCAGATACCGAGGTGGTCGAGCAGGATGAGCGTGCCGAGCCGACGAGCACGAGGCCGCCGATGATGTACCGGGTGAACGGGCTGGCCAGCAGCCGAACGCCTGCGCTGAGTGGGATGGCGTCCCCGTCGACCTGACAAGCCTGACACATCGGAACGCCGGTTCTCATACATCCGCATGGATACGACGGTACGTATTTCGGAGCTTGGCGCGCCGAACAAACCTGTTGCGAAGGCCTCAGGCGAGCATCCGGTCGGCCGTGCGGAGCGCCAGCGCCATCTGGGCCAGTCCCGGGTTCGCACTCAGCGAGCTCGGGAAGGTGGAGTTGTCCGAGATCCAGAGGTTCGGGATGTCGTGGCTCCGCCCGTCGCCGTCGACGACGCCCTCGCCGGGGTCGGTGCTCATCCGGCAGGTTCCGAGGGTATGGGCGGTGCGGGGGAGCACGCGTGTCTCGCGGGCACCTGCGGCCTCGAGGATCGAGGTCATCGTGCCCGCGGCGTGATCGTCGATCGCCTTCTCGTTCGGGCCCTGCGTGAAGGTGACGACGGCCCGAGGCACGCCCCATTCGTCCCGCTCATCGGAGAGCACGAGCCGGTTGTTCTCTCGGGGTAGGCATTCGCCATTGATTCCGATGCCGGCCGAGTACCGCCAGGCATCCAGGGCATCGACCAGCTCGGCGCCCCAGAGACCGGCACCCCGCACGAGGGAGGTCGCGAAGGTGAGCGGCATCACGCCGAGGCTCTGCAGCAGGTAACCGCCGACGAACGAGGCGTCAGCCGGGCGCACGAAATCTTCGCTGATGAGCGCAGAGGGGTAGCCGCGGTAGCCGCGGATCTGTTCGTCGAACCGGCCCCAGACCTGCACGGCCCCGTGGGCGAGGAAGTTCCGCCCGACCATCCCGCTCGAGTTCGCGAGGCCGGTGTTCAGCAGCAGGCGCGGCGTCTCGATGCCGCCGCCGGCGAGAACGAGCGCGGCGCACCGCTGGCGGAACTCCTCGCCGCCCCGGCGGTAGACGACGGCGGTGACGCGGCCGAGCGCGTCACGCTCGATGCCGTGCACCATCGAGTCCGGCCGGATCTCGGCGCCGGCCGCGACCGCTGCCGGAAGGTAGGTGTTCGCCGTGGTGGCCTTGGTGCCGAACCGCTCACCCTGGTGGATGGAGCCGAGGTTCTGGCTGCCGCGGCGGGGGCCGTGGTGCGGCTGCTCGCGGTCGTGGTTCAGGATGGCCGCCGGTGCGTCAGTGGCCCGGATGCCCAGGCGCGAGCAGCCGAGGGCCATCAGGTCGGCCGGAGCGTTCCGGTCGACGGGCGGTTCGAGGTAGGTGCGCTCTGCATCCCACGGGTACGGGGTCGGGCCCGAGACGCCGATGGTGCGCTCCACCTTGACGATGTAGCGGGTGAGGTCGGCGTGCTCGATCGGCCAGTCGGCCCCGGAGTCCGCCCCGGCGTCGGCGTCCGACCCGGTGTGCAGTCGCATGTCCCGGATGTCGGGGCGGGGCGTGAAGGCGCCCCAGTGCAGGGTGCCACCGCCGACACCGAAGCCACTGTTGTTGGGGCCGAAGGCCGTCGGCGTCTCGCCGCCGCTCAACCGCTCGGACATCCAGTTGATGCGGGGTGCCTCGACTTCGTCGTTCGTGAAGTCCTCAGGGTCGAGGTTCGGGCCGGCCTCGAGAGCGACCACGCGGAGGCCTCGCTGGGCCAGCCGGGCCAGCAGGGGAGCGCCGCCCGCGCCCGTGCCGATGACGACCACATCGACGATCTCGTCGTGGTCGTAGGTGCGCATGCCCTGGAGCTTCACGCCGTTTCCCCTGCTTCCCGTGCGTCGTCTGCTCCGCCTGCTTCGTCTGCCTCTTCCGTTTTCAGGTGGCCGAGTCCGGCCGGCTCCCAGGGGTCGCGCACACCGGCGCCGAGGTTCACATACCCGGGTACGGCTGCGGCGCCACTGGTGGCAAAACCGTCGAAACCCAGTCGGGCCATCGTGGCCGGATGCGCCACCCAGGTTCTGGCCAGGTCGGTGCGGAGGTCCTCGAACCAGTGCTTCAACAGGTCTGCGTCTGTGTCTGAATCGGCGTCTCCGCCGGCACCGCCGATCGGTTCACCCTCGAGGATGCAGCGGATGAGGCGCTTCTGATCGTCTGCGGAATCCGGCCAGACTCGCGCGATCGCGTCGAGACCCTGCCGATAGGCGGAGGCGTCGTCGGGAAGCCCCGCGGGCCGCCAGCCGTCGCCGCTCCCGGACGCCAGGTCGGCATCGATGCGGGCGGCGAGGTCGATCCGGCGTCCGGCGGGTTGCGGCACCAGCAGGTCGGCCAAAGCGCGGAGAATCGTGAGTTGCGCCGACGAGAGCGCCGACGGCTGATGACCCGGGTCGTCGGCGAGCGCTCGTCGGGCCAGCAGCCCGCGTGTCTCGACCGGGGTGCGGTCGGAGGCGATCAGGCGTCCCCACTCGGGCGAGAGCTCGGGAGAAACCGGGACCGTCTCGTTCCACAGGCGCACAATCTCGGCTGCGACCTCGTCCGGTCGTTCGTAGGGCAGCAGGTGCCCGGTGCCGGGGAGCGAGACGAAGCGGGCCCGCGGGTACACGCCGGAGAGGAGATGCGGCTGGGCCGCCGCGCCGAGGTCGGCATCGTCCTCACCCGCCAGCACGACGACGGGGAGGTCGAGCACGCCGACAGCGTCAGACACGTCTTCACGGCTTCCCGTGTCGAGCCAGCGCCGCCACGAGAGCGGCGAGGTGCGCTGCACCTGGGCGAGAGCATCCTGCTCCCGGGTGCCGTCGAGCGGTGAGGCGACGTTCTGGTCGAGGAAGGTGCGCGCATCCGCCGCCGAGAGCGAGCCGTTCTCCACCCAGCCGAGCATCTCAGAACGCTTGTCGTCGTCCATCGGTTCGGGGGTGGGCGGCGAGGGGGCGAGGAGCACCGCGCCGGCCAGCCCGAAGACGTTCGCCCGGCCGCTCAGGACGCGCGCGGCGACCAGCGCTCCGACCTTGCCGCCCATGCTGTGGGCCACGAGCAGCCACGGGCCGCCGTCCGATTCGGTCTCGATGCGGGTGAGCGCGGCATCCACCATCGCCCCGACGGTGCCGTCAGCGGCATCCGGAGCCTGCCCCTGACCCGGCAGATCCATGCCGACGACACGGAGCCGATCGCCGATTGCTTCGGCGATCGGCTCTGCCGCAGCAGCGCCGAAGCCGAGGCCCGGAAGGAAGAAGATGGTGCCTTCGGCGGCGGTCACGGAGTGACCATGCCCCCGTTGACGTTCACCGTGGCTCCCGAGACGTAGCTCGACTCCGCCGAGGCGAGGAAGACGTAGGCGGGAGCCAGTTCGGCCGGCTGCCCGGAGCGCTGGTAGGTGCTCTCGTCGTCGAACGCCTCCATCTGTTCGTCGGAGACACCGCCCGACACCTGAAGCGCCGTCCAGACGGGGCCGGGTGCGACCACATTGACACGGATGCCGCGGGGCACCAGCTGCTGCGCGAGGCCCTTGGAGAAGTTGTTGATCGCAGCCTTCGTCGCGGCGTAGTCGAGACGGTCGGGAGCCGGCTTGTAGGCCTCGAGCGACGCGGTGTTGATGATGCTGGCACCCGCCGGCAGGTGGGCGAGCGCGGCCTTGGTGATCCAGAAGTTCGCGAACACGTTCGTGCGGAAGGTGAGTTCGAACTGCTCGTCGGAGAGATCCTCGATGCGGTCGACGGCCACCTGTTTGCCGGCATTGTTCACCAGGATGTCGAGCCCACCGAGTTCACGCACGGCCTCCTCGACGAGCTCGCGGCAGCGCGCCGGGTCGGTGATGTCCTCAGCGATCGAGTGACCCTTTGTTCCTGCTGCTTCGATCAGGCCCAGGATGTGGTCGGCGTCCTCCTGCTCGTCGGGCAGGTGCACGATCACAACGTCGGCTCCCTCGCGGGCGAAGGCGATGGCGACAGCGCCGCCGATCCCCGAGTCGCCACCCGTGATCAGTGCCTTGCGGCCGGTGAGACGGCCCGTTCCCCGGTACGTCTGCTCGCCGAGGTCGGGTACCGGTGTCATCTTCGCCTGCACGCCGGGCACCGGCTGGTGCTGCACCGGCGGTTCCACGCGGCTGTACCGCTCGACCGGGTTTCCGAAGGTGTACTGATCGTTCGTCGTCATGGATCCACAGTAGAACGGGAGGGCGTCCCGGCCGGGGGCCTTGCACCCCTGCTGATTTCTGGTAGCAGGCGGGTTCTAGTGGCCGCGCGCGATCCAGTCCGCGAGCTGGGGCGCCTCCGCGCCGATCGTGGTGGAGTCGCCGTGCCCAGTGCGAACGACGGTCTCCGCAGGTAGAGTGAGCAGCTTGGTGCTGATCGACTGGATGATCGTGGGGAAGTCGCTGAACGAGCGGCCCGTCGCGCCCGGCCCGCCGTTGAAGAGGGTGTCGCCGGTGAAGACGGTGCCGAGGGCGGAGGAGACGAAGCACACGGCGCCGGGGGAGTGGCCCGGGGTGTGCCGCACCTCGAGGTCGACGCCGGCAACGGGGATGATCTGGCCGTCGACCAGGGCGGCGCTCGGCCGAGCGTCGGGGTAGACCCGGTCCCAGAGCATCCGGTCGCCGTCGTTGAGGTACACCGGAGCACCGGTTGCGGCCTGCAGCTCGGCCACGGCGTCGATGTGGTCGTCGTGGGCGTGGGTCAGCAGGATCGCCTTCAGCGTGCGGTCGCCGATGGCCGCCAGGATCGCCTCCGCGTCGTGCGCGGCGTCGATCACGACGCACTCGGTGTCGTCGCCGACGATCCAGACGTTGTTGTCGACGTCCCACGACTCACCGTCGAGGCTGAAATAGCCGCTCGTCACGATGTTCTCGATGCGGGCAGCCATCAGAGCACCACCACCGAACGGAGCACGTCGCCGCTCGCCATGCTGGCGAAGGCCTGCTCGATATCGTCGATTCCGATCCGTTCAGTCACGAATTCAGCCAGCGGCAGCCGGCCCTGCAGGAAGAGGTCCGTGAGCATCGGGAAGTCGCGTTCGGGCAGGCAGTCGCCGTACCAGCTCGACTTCAGCGCCCCGCCCCGGCCGAAGACGTCAAGCAGGGGGATCTCGAGCATCATGTCGGGCGTCGGAACACCCACGAGCACCACGGTGCCGGCGAGATCGCGGGCGTAGAACGCCTGGCGCCAGGTCTCGGGTCGGCCGACCGCGTCGATCACGACGTCGGCGCCGAACGTGTTCGTCAGCGCCTGCACGGCGGCGACCACACCGGCCTCGTCGAGACCGCTCGAGTCGATCACGTGGGTGGCGCCGAGCTTCTCGGCAGTGACGAGCTTCTTCGGGTCGCGGTCGATCGCGATGATGGTGGTCGCGCCGGCCAGGGCCGCCCCAACGACGGCTGCGGTGCCGACGCCGCCGCAGCCGATCACCGCCACCGAGTCCCCGCGGCCGACGTTGCCGGTGTTCATCCCGGCGCCGAGGCCCGCCATGATGCCGCAGCCGAGGAGGCCCACCGCGGCGGGGTCGGCCTCCGGGTTCACCTTCGTGCACTGTTTCGCGTGCACCAGGGTCTTGTCGGCGAACGCGCCGATGCCGAGCGCCGGGCTCAGCTCGGTGCCATCCTCGAGGGTCATCTTCTGGGTCGCGTTGAACGTGTTGAAGCAGTACCACGGCTCGGCGCGCACGCACGCCCGGCACTCGCCGCAGACGGCCCGCCAGTTGAGCACGACGAAGTCGCCCACCTTCACATTCGTGACGCCCTCGCCGATCGCGCTGACCCGCCCCGCGGCCTCGTGGCCGAGCAGGAAGGGGAAGTCGTCGCTGATCCCGCCCTCCCTGTAGTGGTAGTCGGTGTGGCAGACGCCGCAGGTCTCGATGTCGACGACGGCTTCGCCCGGCCCCGGATCCGGTACCACGATGTTGACGAGTTCGACGGGCGCGCCCTTCGAGCGGGCGATGACGCCGGTCACTGTGCTGGGCATCGTGTTCTCCTTCGGGCCGTGCGCGTGGTGCCGCGGTTCGGATTCACCCTACCTGCCCCCGGATCGGGCTTCTCCGGGCCGTAAACTGTAGCGACGATGAACACACCATCCCGAGCCGAGGTCGAACCGCGGCGGTCCGCTGAGCTCGCGCGGCCGACCACGCGGCGTGCCGGGCCGGTCGCTGTGTACGACACCGTGACCGAGGGGATGACCGGCAGGCAGTTCCTCCGCACGAGGCGCTGGTTCGCCCTGATCGCCTCGGCGTTCGTCTTCGCGATCGCCTGCGGATTCCTCGCCAACTGGCAGTTCGACCGCGGCCAGCAGGCCACCGCCGACAACAGCATCGTCACGACCAACTTCGCCGCGGCTCCCGTTCCGATCGAGCAGGCGCTGCCCGAATCCGGATCCTGGGGTGCAGGCCAGGCCTGGCAGCGTGTCAGCGTGACCGGTGTCTACCGGGCCGGTCACGAACTGGTGGTGCGGAACCGCTCCAACGGCGGCGAGAACGGTTTCGAGGTTCTCACGCCGCTGCAGCTCGGCAACGGCTCCGTCTTCCTGGTCGACCGCGGCTGGGTCGCTCCGGCTCCGGATGACGCGCTGTCGCCCGGCGCGATCCCTCCGCCTGTCGCGGGAAGCGTCGAGGTCGAGGTGCAGCTGAGGCCGAGCGAGGCCCCCCAGGGTACCGGGGCCTCGGCGGGGAACCAGATCTCGTCGGTCACCCAGATCTCATCGGTCACCCTGGCCCGGATTGCGCCGCTGGTCGGCGGCGACCTCGCCGGCTCCTTCCACACCGGCGCCTTCTACACCGGCGCCTACGGCGTGCTCACGAGCCAGTCGCCCGCGGCGGGCGCGGGGCTCGCGCCGATTCAGACCACCATGCCGGTCGAGGATGTCGGCACCCACTACTCCTACGCGATCCAGTGGCTGTTCTTCGGGCTCCTCGGCTTCGTCGCCCTCGGCCTCGGCATGCGCTCGGAATTCCGTCGGCTGAACTCCGACGACCCGGAGGAGCGGGCGCGCGCGGCCGAACGCCTCCGCAAACGGGCAAAGAAGCCCTTCACCGACGAGGAACTCGAAGACGAGGAGATCGACGGCTTCCTGCCGCTCACCCGCTGGGGGATCGCCGGAAGCGCGGCTTCGCCGGCCGGGTCGACGCCTCGTACGCCGGTCACGGCGAAGCGGGCCGAGTCGCCGGTCGCTCTCGCGCCCGCTCCGCCCGACGTCTACGTCATCGAGGCGGCAGCCGATCGGGCTCCGGATGACCGACCGGCGTCCCGCGACGAAGACGCGGTCTGACAGGCGTTCAGCCGTGCGGCGCCATGCGGGCGTTCGAGGATTCGAGGTGCTGCCGCATCGCGGTCTCGGCCGTCAACGCATCCCTGTTCTGCAGTGCAGCAAAGCTCGCCCTGTGACCATCGCCGAGGCCTGGTTCGGAGTGGGAGTCGGAACGCGCTCGTTCGCCATCATGACCATCGGCAGCGGGATCGGCTGCGGACTGCACATCAATGGCACGGTTGTCGAGGACGCTTTTAGCGTGGCCGGGGGGAGATCGGACACCTGCCCCGGGCGCCTGCAGAAGCCGTCTGCACCTGCGGGCGGCGGGGCTGTGTCGAGGCGGTGGCCTCGACCGGCGCGATCATCCGCGCTGTCGCCGAGGCACGGGGTCTGCCCTGACCTGAGACGGCGACGGGCACGGTGCGTGGTTCGGTCCGGGAGGCGGCAGCTGCCGCGCCGGTCTGATCACACTGGGGCGAGTTCCTGAGTCGCCGACGGCTGCAGGGCGCGAAGCGCCGCAAAGGCGTGCTCGAGGTCGGCCAGCAGGTCAAGGTCGTCCTCGATCCCGACCGAGAGCCGCACGAGGCCCTGGCCGATGCCGAGGGCGCTCCGCTGGTCATCCTTGAGGTGCGCGTGGGATGTCGACGCGGGGTGCAGGATGAGCGACCGCACATCGCCCATGTGCGACATCCGGCTGAACAACTCGACCGCATCGATCACCGTACGTGCGGCATCCTTCCCCCCGGCGAGTGTGAAGCCGAAGACCGAGCCGGTGCCCCTCGGGTAGTGCTTGAGGGCGATCGCGTGCGACGGGTTCGAGGCGAGGCCCGGGTAGTCGACCGAGACCACCTCGGGCTGCTGCTCGAGCCAGGTCGCGACAGCGAGAGCGTTGTGGCAGTGCCGTTCGACGCGCAGCGAGAGTGTCTCGAGCCCCTGCTGCAGCAGGAACGCGTTGATCGGCGACAGCACCGGGCCGAGGCGGCCGGCGATGACCGATCGGGTGTATTCGAGGTAGGCCTTCCGGCCGAACTTCTGCACGAGGGTGGGGGTGCCCGGCCTGTCGGGCCCGCCGATCGCGGTGTTGAACTGCGGGAACTTCTCCGGGTACGCAGCCCAGTCGAAGTTCCCGCCGTCGACGACGACCCCCGCCAGCGACGCGCCGTGCCCGCTCAGGAACTTGCTCGCCGAGTGCACAACGATGTTCGCGCCGTGCTCGATCGGCCGGATCAGATAGGGAGTGGATGCCGTGCTGTCGATCACGAACGGCAGGCCCTCCTCGCGCGCGAAGCCGGCGATGAGGTCGATGTCGATGAGGTCGTTCTTCGGGTTCGGGATCGTCTCGCCGTAGATCGCCCGCGTGTTCGGTCGCACGCGGCGCTTCCACTCGGTGAGGTCGTGCGGATCATCCACGAACTCGACCTCGATGCCGAGGCGCTCGAAGTTCTCGCGGAAGAGCGTCTTCGAGCCCTCGTAGAGGCTCGGCGTGCTGAGGAAGTGGTCGCCCGAACGCAGGATACCGAGCAGGGCGACGGTGATCGCGGCCTGGCCGCTGGCCACCAGGAGGGAGTCGACCCCGCGCTCCATCGCGGTCAGCTTCGCCTCGACGGCGGTGTGCGTCGGGTTTGCGTAGCGCGTGTAGACGAGCCCGCCATCCTGCCCCGCGAAGCGCGCCTCGGCGTGGTCGAACGAGTCGAAGACAAAGCCCGCGGTGAGGTAGATCGGGGTGATGCGTGCGCCGAATTCGGCGTCGATGACCTCACCGGCGTGAACCTGCTCGGTGCTGAAGCCGAAGTTGTCCTCGCCGTACGCCTGCTGGGTGGTTGTCATCTGTCCTGCCTGTGCTCGTCTGGCCGTGCTTGTTCTCGATGCCGCCACGCTACGGGTTCGCGCGCCCGGCCCGCGTCCGCCCTTCACATGACGCAACATTGCGGGTTCGCCCGGGCCGTTTCGCCCAGACTGGAGGCATGTCACAGCTCCAGCACTTCGGATGGTTCTTCGGCCGGGGCTTCGGCCCGCAGGGCTGGGGGCGGCCCGACTACCGCTGGAACTACGCCTGGCAGCGCCCCGACATCTACCAGCAGTCGGCGCGTGAACTCGAGCAGGCCGGGTTCGACCTGCTGATCGTCGAGGATGCCCTTTCGCTCGGCTCGCCCTCGACTCTCCCGCTCCGCGTCGACTCGGCGTACGGCGGGCCGAAACACGATCCGCTGTTGCTCGCGCCCTACCTGTTCGGCGCGACCACGCACCTCGGCGTCGCCCCGACCGTCAACGCCGGAGCGTATCCGCCCTACCTCGCGGCCCGTCAATTCGCGACGCTGCAGCACCTCAGTGGCAACCGGTTCGGGGTGAACGTGGTCACGGATGTGAAGAGCGCCAGGCACTTCGGCCTGCCCGAGCTCTCGCACGACGCCGCGTACGACCGCGCCGAGGAGTGGCTGGAGGTCGTACGGCGGCTGTGGCACAGCTGGGGTGACGGAGCGTATGTGGGGAATGTCGCGTCGGGCCGCTTCGCCGACGCCTCCCGGCTCGACGCTTTCGAGCATCGCGGCGAGTACTTCTCGCTCGACGGGCCGCTGAACGCGCTGCCGTTCGACGAGGGCGCGGGCGACCCGGTGATTGTGTCGCCGGGTGGATCCGGTCGCGGGCTCGCGTTCGCTGGGCACCAGTCCGACGTGCAGCTGGCGCTGGCGCCGCTCGACGCCGCGAGCGTGCGGGAGTACCGGGCGCGCATCCACTCTGCGGCGATCGCTCAGGGCCGCGAACCCTCCGACATCGCGGTGCTGTTCGTGATCAAGCCCGAGATACTGGGCAGCCAGGAGGAGGTGGATCGGGTGGTGCGTGCCTCCGAGCATCCGACCGACGACGTTCTGCTCGCGGTCCTCGCGGCGCAGTCGAGCGACCTCGAGACCGACCTCACCGGGCTCGACCTCGACCGGCCCCTGCCCGCCGGCGTGTTCGGGCAGCACGTGTCGGAGGGCACGATCAACAACCTCGTCGGCCGCGGCGGATCGCTCGAGGCGGACACCGTGCGGCAGATCGCGACCCGCAAGGCCCGCAAGGGCCGCCTTGCCGACGGCTTGGGCTTCGTCGGCACCGCCGTGCAGTTCGCGGACTTCGTCGAACACCTCGGGGAGTCTGCGGACAACGACGGCTTCATCATCAACGGCGACCTGCACCCCGTCACCCTGCATAGGATGCTCGATGAAACGGTGCCCGAGCTCCGCAGCCGCGGCATCCTCCGCACCTCCTTCGGCGGCGGCGGCCTCCGCGCCAACCTCCGCGACTTCTGACCCCTCCCTCCCTCCCTCCCTACCCCCCCCACCCTCGAGAGGACGTGTTCTGCAACTACCGCGCCGTCGAAGTTGCATCTTGCGTCCTCTCGAGGCTCCGCCGTGGGCGCGGGTGCGCGCGGCGGAGGGCCTCGGAGACACGGCGTGTGGTCTCCGCAGAGTCCCGGAAGAGGCCGCGTTTCCGCACGCGAATGACCTGCCAACCTGCGAGGGTCGCTCGTTCCACGCGCGACATGTCGAGTTCGTACTGCGCGTCGTTCGTGCGGTGCTGATCGCCGTCGTACTCCACGATGACCTCCCGGTCCCGGTAGACGAGGTCGAAACGGCCGATCCTCCCGTCTGCGTCATCGACTGGGCCATTGACCTCGGGCACGGGCAGGCCCGCCTCGCCCAGCAAAAATCTCAGAAGCGACTCGGGTCGCGATTCGGCTCTCGTCACGAGCAACACGGCGGCCGTTCGGGCCCGCACAGAACCGCGACCGCGGTAGCTCTGAACCCGTGCGGAGAGTTCGTCCAGAGTGACGAACGGGCGCGGAGTCCCGTATCGCTCGGGAAAGACCGGTCTGTGAACGAAGTAGTCTCCGACCGCGACGAGTTCGTTCAGCGGCAGAAGCACGGCGAGCGAGAGCCACGTCGACGCAGCATCCGTCACCGGCAGGCCGAAACGGCGTTGCGAGATGTCGGCGTTCTGAGCCAGAGTGTGCCCGACCGTTCCGGATGTTCGGCGGCTCCTCGCGGGGCGACGAACGCCCACGTGGAGGTCTTCGCACCGAAACGCCTCCGGCAGCGGCGCATTCCAGAGCAGCGCGGCCGTCACCCCGCAGAACACTTCGCCGGAGCGGAGCAGCACTCCGAACGAACGCGCGTCGCTCAGCAGCTTTCGCTGCCTGGCCTGTTCCCTCCGATCGCGGTCGGCTGCGCGGTCTGACGGTGGCGGGCGCTCGCTCGCAGGGTTCCGCGGCGCAGTCGTCGGTGCGGCGCCCGGCCTCCGCACACCGCGGAAGGGCGCTTCGAGGTCTCGCCTCCGCAGCCGTGCCGTGCTGACGCCCGCGGCCAGGGCCGAGGCGACGGTGAACGGATGCTCGTCCTGCCGCTCGGGTGAAGGGTCCGTTCTTCTCATGACCACACTCTGCCGTAGGTCACCCCTCGCCTGCCCAACTTATCCACAGGCCATGCTTCAACCGAGAGGACGCAATCTGCAGGTCGTGGGGCACCCGGATCGCAGATCGCGTCCTCTCGCAGTCGCAAGGGGCGCGGGAGGAAGAGGAAAGGGGAGGGGAGGGGGAGGGGGAGGAGGGGAGGGGGAGGGCGCGCGCAGAGCGGCGCGGGCAGGGCGCAGGCAAGTAGGCCAGACTGGAGGGGCGGCCGATCCGGGCCGCGTGACCGCGGCTGAGGAGCTCACCATGACCGAACCGAGTGATTCACGTGTCGGCCTGTACATCGACTTCGACAACATCGTCATCTCGCGCTACCAGCAGTTGCACGGGCGGCAGGCCTTCCAGCGCGATGGGATCCGCGATTTCGACCGTTCGAAGCAGGGTGCCGATCCGGATGTCGCCGCCCGCCTCGCCGCGGCGACCGTCGACTTCGACGCCATCATCGACTTCGCCGCCTCGTTCGGCACCATGGTTGTGAACCGGGCCTACGCCGACTGGTCGGTGCCGGTGAACGCCAGCTACCAGCGCCAGCTGATGTCGCGGGCCGTCGACCTGACGCAGCTGTTCACCACGACCACCCGCGGCACCAAGAACGGTGCCGACATCCGGCTCGCCGTCGACGTGGTCGAAGACCTCTTCCGGCTGCCCGACCTGACGCACGTGATCATCGTCGCTGGCGACTCCGACTACATCGCCCTCGCCCAGAAGTCGAAGCGCCTCGGCCGGTTCGTCGTCGGTATCGGCGTCGCTGGGTCGACGAGCACGTCCCTGGCCGCGGCCTGCGACGAGTTCGAGGACTACGACTCCCTCCCGGGCATCGAGAAGGTCACGGTCGTGCCGTCGTCCGATGAGCAGTCCGGTGGCACGTCATCCGGCGGGTCGCGGTCATCGCGCCGTCGTCGGTCGGGGGCTCCGGATGCCGCGGCAGAGGTCGCCGCGGCAGAGTCCGAGCCCGCCGCCACCGCGGGCGCCCCGCGCCGGGTCTCGACGATCCCGATGTTCTCGCACGTCGGCGACAGTGCGTTCGACGAGGCCGACCAGGCCGACGACGTGGATCCGCAGACCTTCGCCACGGATCTGCTGCTGCGCGCGTTGCAGATCGGCCACGCCAAGGGCGACGCCGAGGAGTGGCTGAACACGGGCACGGTGAAGAACCAGATGCGCCGGATGGATCCGTCGTTCAACGAGAAGCCCCTCGGCTACCGCTCCTTCACCGACTTCCTCGCGTCACGCGACGACGTGGCCGAACTCAGCGAAGAGGGCCCCCAGCGCCTCATCCGGCTGCGCCCGAGCGCCGACGAGTGAGGCGTCAACGCAACGGGCGGCCCCGACGGGATCCGACGCGCTCTTCGGCACGGATCCGTCTGGGGCCGCCCGTTCGGTGATCGGGACGCTCGCTCCGCTACTTGTGGCGGGGCTTCCGCTCGGGGCGTTCCGGGCGCTCTGAGCGATCGGCGCGGTCGCCGTAGCTCGGCCGGGAGTCACCGCGGGGCGGCGCGTCGCGACGGAAGCCCTCCGAGCGCACAGCGCCACCGCGCTTGTCGGGCGCGATCTCGATCAGCTTGCCGCTAATGCGTGTGTCGCGGAGCCTGTCGAGCACGTCTGAGGCCATGTCGACCGGCAGCTCGACGAGCGAGAAGTCCGGACGGATGTCGATGTGTCCGAAGTCGTCACGGCTGAGGCCGCCCTCGTTGGCGAGCGCGCCGACGATCTGGCGGGGCTCGACCTTGTGGCGCTTGCCCACCTCGATGCGGTAGGCCTTCATCGGCTTGGTGCTGCGGGGGCGGCGCTCGGGGCGGTCGCCTCGATCATCCGAACCGCCGCGGCCGTCGTGCGTGATGCGGCCCTCGCGCTCGGGGCGGCCCGCACCCGAGCCCGAGCCCGAACCGTTGCCGTAGCCGCTCCGCTCGTCGCGCCCCGGCCGGTCGTCGCGTGAGAAACGCGCCCCGCGGGTGTCCTCCTCGAGCAGCAGCGGCGTGTCGCCCTGCGCGACGACGGCGAGGGCCGCGGCCACATCGGCTTCGAGAACGTCGTGGTGAGCCACGTAGTGACCCACGATGTCGCGGAAGGCGGCGATGCGCTCCTGCTGCTCGAGCGCCGCGGTGATCGCGTCGTCGAAGCGGGCGAGACGGGTGACGTTCACGTCGTCGGCGGTCGGCAGCTTCATCTCGGTGAGCGGCTGGCGGGTCGCCTTCTCGATCGCTCCGAGCAGGCGGCGCTCCCGAGGGGTGACGAAGCTGATCGCCGCGCCGCTCCGGCCCGCGCGACCGGTGCGGCCGATGCGATGCACGTACGACTCGGTGTCGATGGGGATGTCGTAGTTCACGACGTGGCTGATCCGGTCGACGTCAAGGCCCCTGGCCGCGACATCCGTCGCCACCAGGATGTCGAGCTTGCCCGACTTCAGCTGGTTCACCGTGCGCTCGCGCTGCGCCTGCACGACGTCGCCCGAGATGGCGGCAGCCGAGTATCCGCGGGCCCGCAGCTTCTCGGCGAGGGTCTCCGTCTCGCTCTTGGTGCGGACGAATACGATCATGCCCTCGAAGTTCTCGACTTCGAGGATGCGCGTGAGGGCATCCACCTTCTGCGGGTACGACACCATCAGGTAGCGCTGCGTGGTGTTCGCCGAGGTGGTGGTCTTGTTCTTGACCGTGATCTCTTCGGCGTCGTTCAGGTACTGCTTGGCGATGCGGCGGATGGCCGGCGGCATCGTGGCAGAGAAGAGGGCGACCTGCTTGTCGTCGGGGGTGTCAGCGAGGATCGTCTCGACGTCTTCGGCGAAGCCCATCTTCAGCATCTCGTCGGCCTCGTCGAGCACCAGGTACTTCAGCTCGGAGAGGTCGAGGGTGCCCTTGGCGAGGTGGTCCATGATGCGGCCGGGCGTGCCGACGATCACGTGCACGCCTCGGCGGAGCGCGGAGAGCTGCACGCCGTATGCCTGCCCGCCGTAGACGGGGAGTACGTGCACACCTCTCATCTGCGAGGCGTACTGCTCGAATGCCTCACAGACCTGCAGGGCGAGTTCGCGGGTGGGGGAGAGCACGAGGGCCTGGGGCTTCTTCTGCGACACGTCGAGCCGGCTCAGGATGGGCAGCGCGAAGGCGGCCGTCTTTCCGGTTCCGGTCTGGGCGAGGCCCACCACGTCGCGACCGTCGAGCAGAGGCGGGATGGTCGCGGCCTGGATCGCGGAGGGAGTCTCGTAGCCGATCTCACGCACGGCCTTCAGCACCGCGTCGCTGAGCCCGAGGTCGGAGAAGGTGATGGCGGTCTCGGAGGGAGCGGCGGGGGCGGCAGAGGTGGCGGGCGCTGCCTCGATGTCGGCGTTCGTGTCGGTGGTCATAGTCAAACGGTAGTCGCTCCGGGACACTGGTGATCGCCCGTTCGGGTGACGGATTAACACGTCGAGGGATTCTGACCCTATGCTGTGAGCCCATTGTCACCTATTCGGGGGGTAGTCCCATGAGCAACGAATCAGGCACCAACAGACTCGCACCGTCCAACACCAGCACGCACCTCACGCGCCGGGCGCTCCTCTCTATGATAGGTCTCGCCGTACCCGCAGTGGCCGTCACTGCGTTGGCTCCCGCGGCCGTGGCATCTACCACTGCCACGGCATCCGCCACCACGGCATCCGCCACCACGGCATCCACCATTGCGGCATCCGCCACTGCCCCGGCAGCCGCAGTCGCAGCAGCCGCCGTCCCCTCCTACGGGGTCAAGGCCGCGGCCCGCTCAGGCCTCAGGGTCGTCACCGGCCGCGACTTCGCCCAGTCGAACTACTGCTGGTACCAACCGACCGTCACGTCGTTGAAGAACGTCGCATACACGATCGCTCCGAACTCCTCCACCAAGGCCTCCGCCGTTCCGGTGCAGGTCAGCGGGGGAGTGACGAACCCCTTCTCGCTGATGCGGCTCGGGCCGAACAACTCCTCGTCGGGACAGCAGGTCGTCGTCGACGGCCTGCTGCTCACCGGAACCGCGCAGCCCCCCTCCGCCGCCAACCCCGGCAAGGCAGGGCACAACTACCACGGCCTGACCGTCTACTGGGGCCGGCGGAACATCATCGCGAACTCGACCTTCATCGCGGCATCCTGGGGCGACGCCAACTCGCCGCCCGGCGAGACCTTCGCGATCATGGGCTACCGGGACACCGACACGTACATCAAGAACGTGGAGGTCGACGGCCGCACTCCCGACGGCACGCGGGTGGGCGGTTCGCCGATGGGGTTCAACAATTCCACGCGCCCCGTCATCGAAGATTCCTATCTGCACCATTCCCTCGTGTCGTCGCTGACGTTCTCGACCGCCGGGAACACCCCGTCCGTCGCGAATGCCACATCATCTCCGACCACCCGTCGCATCCGCATCGAACACAATGCGAACACGAAGATGGAGAAGGGATACCGGTTCACGGGTATCAACCACGAACATGTGCTCGGCACGATCAAGCACTACCTGCCGACGATCGCCATCGACTGGACGGAATGGACGGCGTCGCACATGTGGTTCGGCAGCTGGTTGTCCTCGGCGCAGATCAGGATCACCATCGACCCCGCGTCGATCACCGGCGGGTATCCGAACAACAGGGGTTGCCTGACGCTCGCCATCCCGGCCCTGGTGAACGGCAGGACGAATCAGCAGAAGCTGAGCGACGTGGTGGTGACGCTGCCAGACGGTACCCCCCTGAAGCCGTACATCGTGTCGTCCCCGCACGGCTGGCCGATGCCGATCAGCAGGAACACGCACTATGTCGTGAACGTAGGGTAGCCGTCCGGGGGAAGTGTGCACGTCAGGAACATTGCCTGGTGTGAATCTTTTTCCTGTCAACGGGAATCAGCGGACCTGCAGGGAGGTTACAGATTCGGTACCGCCGGTGGTACCGTCTGCCTCAGGCAGATCCGCACTCCTGAAAGGACGATCCGTGACCGACACGACTCCTGATTTCGCCTCCTCATTTGCCCGCAGCCTTGCCGAGCAGACCCCGCCGCCCGTGCATCCGCTGATGAGCCCTGAGCAGAACGTCGCCCGGATCATGGACACCGGCAAGGTCTGGTTCGTTGCAGCAGCCGGTTCGGTCGCGCTCGTCGTGAGCATTCTGGCGGCGTCGGGCTGGCGCCCCGCGCTCCTCACCGGTGGTCTCGCGGTGCTGTTCTGGGCCGCGTCCTTCTTGGTTGCGGTGAGCGTCGGGCTGATCGGATGGTCGGGCTGCCCGATCCTCGAAGTCGACGTTCCGACGGCAGACCGCAACAAGACGCTCACCATGCAGCTCGGCACGATGCTGTTCATCGTCGGCGGTGCCGCGGCGCTGCTCGCGATCCTCCTCGGCCCGGCCCGCTAGCAGCAGAACCCTCAGGGCCGGCTGTACTCAGTACCGGCTGTACTTAGTTCCGGCTGTCCTCAGTACCGGCTGTACTCAGTACCGGCTGTCCTCAGTACCGGTAGAACCCCTCGCCCGTGGCGACCCCGAGCTTGCCCTTGTCGATGTACTGCTCCTTGAGCAATGCCGCGAAGGCCTGCGAGCCCGGGTCGGGGTTCGCCACCGCGATGTTGTACGGGGTGGTGAGCCCGATCACGTCGTAGATCTGGAACGGGCCGAACGGCGCGCCGGTCGCGATCCGCCAGGTCTTGTCGATCGTCTCGACCTCGGCGAAGCCGCCCACCAGCAGCCCGGCGGCCGCGTTCAGCAGCGGCACGAGAAGCGAGTTCAGCACATAGCCCGCCTTCTCCTTCTTGAGCTCGATCGGCACCAGCCCGCTGCCCGACGCGAACTCCACCACGGCGGCGAAGACGGCCGGATCGGTGTCGACCGTTCCCATCACCTCGGCGGTGTTCTGCCGCCAGACGTTGTTGGCGTAGTGCAGTGCGAGGAAGCGGTCGGGCCGACCGGTGAACTCCTTCAGGTCGCTCGGAAGCAGGGTGGAGGAGTTGGTCGCGAAGATCGTCTTCTGCGGGGCGAGCGCAGCGAGTTTTGTGTAGGTCTCCCGCTTCACCTCGAGGTTCTCCGGCACGGCCTCGATCACGAGATCGGCGTCGGAGACGGCCTCGGCCAGGTCGCTGGTCACCCGGATGCCCGCCAGTACCTTTTCGGCCCGTCCTTCGACCGGGTGGTCTGCATCGCCACCGACGTTGTCGGCCGTGTAGATGCCCGCCAGTTTCTCGAACCGGGTGCGGGCCGCGCTGACGAGCTCGTCGGTGAGGTCGTAGGCCGTGACGTCGAACCCGAACCAGGCGGCCTGAAACGCGATCTGCGAACCCAGGACGCCGGTGCCGAGCACGGTGACGTTGGTGATCTTCTGCATGGTGGTGCCTTTCATGTCGTTCAGCGTTTCGGGTGTGTTCAGCTGTAGATGCTCCGCACCCAGATCCCCGTCAGCACGTCGAGCGCCTGGGAGGGTGCGACGGCGGGAGTCTCGCCGTTGAAGGCGGCGAAGAGCACCCGCTCGTTCAGGAGATTGAGCGCGATGGCGAGGGCCCGGGCATCCGTCCCTGCGGGAGCCGCGCCGCGCGCTCGTTCTGCCACGATGACGTCTGTCGCGTAGCCCACCCAGGTCTGCATCGCCCCCGACCAGAGCGCCTCGACCTCGGCGTTGCGGAGGCGGGCCCCGATCGCGGCGGCTGACACGGCGCGGTGGGCCGCGAACACCTCCACGAACACGCCGATCACCCGTCGCCACGCAGCCTCGGGGTCGGCGTCGAAGTCGCGCGGCAGCGTCACGACGCGCTGCTGCACCTCGCCGATCACGCGGTCGAGCAGAGCGAGCAGCACATCGTCCTTCGAGGAGAAGTAGAAGTAGAAGCCCGGCCGGGAGATGCCAGCGCCCGACGCGAGGTCTTCGATCGAGATCTCGTCGAGGCTGCGACTCGCAAGCAGCGTCTCAGCGGTGAGGAGAATCGCCTCCTGCCGCTCATCGCCGCTCAGCCGTGCTGTTCTGCGAGAGCGTTGGGGCATGAACCCACTCTAATGATCGCGGCACCCGAATCAACAGGGTGTCGAAGAATTCGACACGGTGTCAGTGAGCGTGCCTATAGTGAAGCCATGACAGAACACATCGACGTGCTGATCGTCGGAGCGGGCCTGAGTGGAATCGGCGCTGCGAGCCACCTCAAGCGGGCGCTGCCCGCCACGAGCTTCGCGATCCTGGAGTCCCGGAGCGCCGTCGGCGGCACCTGGGACCTCTTCCGTTACCCCGGCATCCGGTCCGATTCGGACATGTACACCCTCGGCTACGACTTCCGCCCGTGGACCGACGCCAAGGCGATCGCCGACGGCAGCTCGATCCGCGACTACATCACTGCCACGATCGCCGACGAGGGCCTCGAGAGCTCCATCCGGCTGAACCATCGGGTGATCAGCGCATCGTTCTCGAGCGCCACCGCCCTGTGGACGGTCACGGCCCTCCGCACGACGGCCGCCGAGTACAGTGCTGCTGCCGAAGGCCAGACTGTCACCTTCACCTGCTCGTTCCTCTCGGTGTGCTCCGGCTACTACCGCTACGACGAGGGGTTCACGCCGGCGATCGCGGGCGCCGACTCGTTCGAGGGCCGCATCGTGCATCCACAGCACTGGCCTGCCGACCTCGACTACGCCGGCAAGCGGGTCGTGGTCGTCGGCAGCGGTGCCACTGCCGTCACCCTGGTGCCGTCGCTGGCGAAGACGGCCGAACACGTGACGATGCTGCAACGCTCGCCGACCTACATCTCACCGGTGCCCTCCCGTGACCATCTCGCCGATCGCCTCCGAGGAAAACTGCCGGCCCAGCTGGCCTACAACGTCGTGCGGCTGAAGAACATCGGCTTCTCGATGTTCACCTACCAGCTGAGCCGGCGCCGGCCGGAGAAGATGAAGCAGCTCCTCCGCTCGTCAGCGGTGGCAAAACTGCCGGCCGGGTTCGCCGTCGACACCCATCTCGCCCCGACCTACGAACCCTGGGACCAGCGGCTCTGCGCCATTCCGGACGGCGACCTGTACCGAGCGATCAGCCGCGGCAACGCCGACATCGTGACCGACAGGATCGGCGAGATCACCCCCACGGGCATCCGGCTCGCCTCGGGGCAGACGCTCGACGCCGACATCATCGTCACGGCGACCGGGCTCAACCTGCTCGTGATCGGCGGCATGTCCCTCACGGTCGACGACCGTGCTGTCGACGTGTCGAAGGCGCTCAGCTACAAAGGGATGATGCTCGCGGGTGTGCCGAACTTTTCGCTCACCATCGGGTACACCAACGCCTCCTGGACGCTCAAGGCCGACCTCGTGGCCTCCTACGTCGTGAGGCTGCTGAAGTACATGAGGCGGCACGGATACCAGACGGTGACACCGGATGCTCCCGCCAACGTCGCCCGGGGCCAGCTCGTTCCCCTCATCGACCTGCAGGCCGGGTATGTGCTCCGGAGCGTCGACGCGCTGCCGAAGCAGGGGGAGCGGTCGCCGTGGCGACTGCACCAGAACTACCTGCGTGACTTCCGTCTGTTCCGAGTGGGTAGCCTCCGTGAAGACGTGCGATTCGGGCGGGCCCAGGGTGCCGCGGATTCCCGAGCCGAACAGCCTCTCGATCTGCCGGGCACCGCCTTCCTGACCGTCGACGGAGTGCGCCTCCGCCATCGGGACACCGGATCGGGCGATCCCGTGCTCCTGCTGCACGGAATCGGCCAGAGCCTTGAGGACTGGACGGAACAGCACGACCGTCTCTCGGCCCGGCACCGCGTGCTGAGTCTGGACCTGCCCGGTTTCGCCTACTCGGGCCGGGTGCCGGGCACTGCCACGCTCGAACGGCTGGCGAGCATCCTGCCCGCCTATCTCGACGCGGTCGGCGTGACCGGGGCGGTGCCCGTGATCGGCAACTCCCTCGGTGGTGCCGTCGCGATGACATTCGCGGCCGCGCATCCCGCCCGGGTCTCGGCGCTGGTGCTGGCCGACAGTGCGGGATTCGGCAGCGATGTCACGCTTGTGCTCCGCCTGCTCGCCATTCGCCCCCTCGGCGCGGTGCTGATGCGGCCCGACCCGAGAAACTCCCAGCGGACGGTGCAGGCGGTGTTCTACAACCGGGAGTTGGCGACGGATGCCCGGATCCGGCACTCCTACGTTCTCTCCCAGCGCGCAAGTCATTCCCGCACGATGCTCGAGGTGGCGCGTGACCTCGGAACGTTCCGCGGAGTCCGGTCGGAGTGGCGGGAGAAGCTGCTGACTCGCATCCGGAACCTCGACATCCCCACCCTCGTGCTGTGGGGTGACCACGATCACATCCTGCCGTTCAGTCACCTCGCGGCGGCACGCAAGGCGCTCCCGGCCGCAGAGCCACATGTGTTCGGACACACGGGCCACATGCCGCAGATCGAACAACCGGACGAGTTCTCGTCGGTAGTCGAGGAGTTCCTGCAGAAGGCGCGCCGCGCCGCGGTGTCCGGATAGCCGGGGCAGGGCAGAGCGGGGCCGGGTGGGTGGATGCCCGGTGCCATACTGGTGCGATGACGGAACTGGTGCGATGACTGACCGGCCTCCACCTCGGTCGGGGACACCCGAAACCGTCAGCATCCGCGACGTGGCGCACCATGCGGGCGTCTCGGTGGGAACCGTGTCGAACGTGCTGAACCGGCCGGGCAAGGTGTCACCCGGGGCCGTCGAACGGGTGCACGCCGCGATCGCTGAGCTGGGATTCGTGCGGAACGACGCCGCGCGCCGACTCCGGGTGGGACACAGCACCTCGTTCGGGTTGATCGTTCTCGATGCTGCGAATCCCTTCTTCACCGACCTGGCCAGGGGAGCCGAAGACGAGGCCGCCGAGCACGGTTACGCGATGCTCCTGGCGAACAGTTCGGAGAACCTCGAACGCGAGGCGACCTACCTCGATCTCTTCGAATCCCAGCGCACTCGCGGGGTGCTGATCTCGCCGCTCACGAGCGACAGCACCCGCCTGGCGGCACTCCGCTCACGGGGCATCCCCGCGGTAATCGTCGACCGCCAGCTCGACGACGCCAGCTTCTCCTCCGTCTCTGTCGACGACGTGGCGGGCGGCCTCGCGGCGGTGACGCACCTCCTGGCCAAAGGATTCCGGCGCATCGCATTCATCGGCGGCCCCGTCGGCATCAGGCAGGTGAGCGACCGGCTGCTCGGTGCGAGGCGAGCCGTGTCCGCGCATCCGGATGCCAAGCTCGAGGTGATCGCCACGTCGGCGCTCTCCGTGACGGAGGGGCGCGCAGCCGGCCTCGCCATCCGAGCCCGGCCGGCCGGCGCGTGGCCGCACGCCATCTTCGCCGCGAACGATCTGCTCGCGGTGGGCGTGCTGCAAGCCATGAACATGTCGGGCACGTCGCACGTGCCGAACGACGTCGCGCTGATCGGCTACGACGACATCGCGTTCGCCTCAGCGGCGGTGGTTCCGTTGACCTCCGTGCGCCAGCCCAGTGAGGCCATCGGTCGCACGGCGGTCGGCCTGCTGATCGATGAGACCGAGGGCGCCATGGGTTTCGCGCCCCGGCAAGTGGTCTTCCAGCCGGAGCTGGTCGTGCGGGAGTCGTCGGGAGGCTGAGCCCGAAACTACAGGTGTGGCGGCCTGTCTGCCGGCTGTCCGTCGGGTTCGATGCTGATCGCCGCGATGATCCGGTCGAGTCCGAACTCCCACGCCTCTGCAGGGTCACCGCCCAGATTGAAGCCGCCGTTCAGTTCCATGCTGACGAAGCCTGCAGCCCAGGCGGTGAGCGTGCGTGCCGCCACCAGGGAATTCTCTTCCCCGGCGAGTTCGTGCGCGGCCCGCAGGATGCCCGCGCTCACCGTCGCGGCGAGAGCCTTGCTCACGGCGGCTGCCGCAGTGGCGTCGCCCGGCGTCATGACCAGGCGGAAGGCCGCCGGGCGGGCGAGCCCGAAAGTGCGGAACGTGGCCAGCAAGTGCCGGGCATCCGGCGCAGCGTCAAGCTCGGCGGCCAGTTCTGTCAGCGTCGACTCGGCCACCAGCCGGACGAGATCGTCGCGGTTGCGTACCCGCTTGTAGAGCGATGGCGCCCGAACCCCCACCCGCTCGGCCACGGCCTGCATCGTGAGGCCGGGCAGCCCGTCTCGTTCGAGCAGGTCGCGGGCGGCGACCACGATGGCGTCGAGTGAAGTTCTGTCAGGCGTGGGCATGTCGACAGTATAACTATTGACAGTAGCCATGATGGCTATGTATCGTAGCCATCATGATCCTCTCCTCCTCGCCCCAGTTCTCCCTCCACCGCGTCGGCGACGATCTCGTCGCGTTGTACCTTGTCGGCACACCCGAGGGGATCACGGTCATTGACGCCGGCATTCCCGGCCAGTGGAGGGACTTCCTCGCCGAGCTTCGCGCGATGGGCCGCCCTCTCGCTGACGTGAAGGGGGTCATCCTCACCCACGGCGACTCGGACCACATCGGTTTCGCCGAACGCCTGCGGCGTGACCACGGTGTGCCCGTCTTCGTGCACGAGGCGGATGCCGCCCGTGCCAAGGGTGGGCCGAAGCCCAAGAACGCCTCCCAGAAGATGCGGCTGGGTGCCACGCTGGGATTCTTCGGGCACATGATCCGCAAGGGCGGCCTCCGCACGACGCATCTGGTGGAGGTTGAGGAGATCGTCTCCGGGCAGACACTCGACCTGCCGGGTTCTCCGCTGATCATCGGCATGCCCGGACACTCGCCGGGAAGTGTCGCGGTCAGCATTCCGGCGGTCGACGCTGTCTTCGTGGGTGACGCTCTCACCACGCGCAGCGTGCTCACCGGACGCACCGGCCCGCAGCCTGCGCCCTTCACGGATGAGCCCGCCGAGGCTCTCGCCTCGCTCGAAGCGTTGCTCCCGACGGGGGCGAAGTGGGTGCTTCCAGGCCATGGGACTCCGTGGAGCGGGGGAGTCGCCGCGGCGGTGACCGCCGTGCAGCGTGCGGCGCAGGCCGCCTGACGCATACCGCGTGATATTGCTGCCGCGCCCTTCGGGCTTGCCTTCGGATGGATGGGTTCTGGATGCGCGTGGCTGGATCGGTGGGGTGGCCAGCCGAGGCGAGGCTCGAAACGCAGGTGGTTGGCTGTGGTGGCCGGGTGAGGGCGTCGTTCTACCCGGTGTAGCTGTGATGATCATTTTGCAGACCCTCGCCTGATGGATGGTCTGGTGGGTGGTGGCCGGGTTTCCGTTGGCGTGCCCTGTTTTGTTGGCAGGGTCTGGGGGTTTGGTTCCAGTCGAGGGATTGGGGT
>NZ_NBXB01000025.1 GCF_003399635.1 Subtercola boreus
GCCCCGTTGTCCAGATCCGTCAGGCCGCCCGGGTGTGTTGGGGAAAGCCACCCGTCGACGTGGTGACTCTCACACCAGGACGGTGGTGCGTTGCAGCCTGGCCAGACACACCCGCCGTCCCGGGCGGCCAGGGCCCGGTTCTGTGCGGCGGTGAACAGGCGTCGGGTCTTCCCGTGTTGGAGGACCTGCCCGTGCTGACCGAACAGGGTCGTGATGACATCCGCATGACAGAGGAGCGCTTCGACGGTCGTGTAGGGGACGGGTTCGGTGAGGCCATCGATCCAGCCCACACCACGCCCGGAGGTCACGTCGTCGAGGGTGGCGTGCAGGTTCACAGTCGGTGCCGCACCGTTCAGACGCGGCACCGTTGGGTTTTTCGCCCCCAGCTCGATCAGTTGCACCAGACCGTCGGCGCGCTTCTGACCCGCACTCCGGGTATCCACCGTCACAGCATCACCCAGCACACCATCATCGTCGAGCGCATCAGGATCGGGGGTGTCAGGCTGGAACGAGACGATCCGGGGGCTTGTGAAGGGTTCGAGGGCGGCGCCGATGATCCCGGCCATCGGGGCTGTCAGCATGCCCGTGATACGGGTCATCCCGGAACAGTGGGGTGTCAACGTCAAATACCGGCGTTCGTGCAGTTCTGCGTCGCGGGGTTCTGCGCCGTCGGGGTCGAGGTGCTCCTTGTACCGGATCGCGAGATCATCGACCTCACGAACCGAGTACCCGAACCCTCCGAC
>NZ_NBXB01000026.1 GCF_003399635.1 Subtercola boreus
CGCCCGCCAACAAGGCGTCGAACCGCTGCCGGGCATCCAAAACCCACTCCATCACCGAAGCGATGTCAAAGGTCGAGGCTGGCTGGTTCATGCTCCAAGTCAAACACCAACCACTGACATTCCCTCAACAAATTAGCGACCCTGCAGGTCGAAATCCAAAACTCTCAGAAAGGAACCCGAGCCAAGAATCGAGGGGCGCAAGGCGCAGACTGCGAACGTCGTCAGGCGCCAGGATGGATCCATGGACTCCACCGCTCCTTCCCCCTCCGTTCTCGTCATCGGCTCAGGCATCTCCGGTCTCGCCTGCGCCCGCGCCCTGCACGACGGCGGCGCCACGGTCAGGGTCGTCGACCGCGGGCGAGTCGTCGGCGGACGCCTGGCAACGAAGCGTCTGGATGATCGCCCCGTCGACATCGGTGCCCGGTACTTCACCGTGCCGGAGGGCGCGGAGTTCTCCGATCTTGTGGCCGACTGGCTCGATCGAGGTCTCGTCCGCCCCTGGACCGACACATTCGAGAGCCTCACAGTGGGTGCACCGAGCGAACGTAAGTCCGGGCCCGCTCGCTACGCCGCGCCCAAAGGTCTTCGCTCGCTCGCAACCGACCTGGCCGAGAGCCTCCGCGCAGACGGAGTGCCCGTCGAGCAGAACAGCGAGATCGAAGACGTGCCGGGGAGCGGCGTCGTAGCGGGCATCCGATACGACACGATCGTGCTGGCGATGCCGGACCCGCAGGCAGCGCGGATGCTCGAACCAGCGTCTCCGGTCGCCGAAGAACTGTTCGGCGCCGAACAGTGGCAGCCGACGCTCAGCGTCGTTCTCGCCTGGCCCGAGCGCCGTTGGCCTGCCGACTTCCACGGAGCCTTCGTCAACGGCTCACTGGTGGTCGCATTCATCGCCGACGACGGCGACCGCCGCGGCGACGGCGCTCCCGTGCTGGTCGTGCACACTACCGCGGAGTTCGCGCGGGCGCACCTGGAGCATCCGGAGACCGGCATCGAGGCCGTCATCGACGAGGTGAACGGCTTGCTCGGCATCCGCGAACGACCCTCGTCGACGTACGCGCACCGCTGGACGTTCTCGAACCCCGCCGAGCAGCACTCCGAACCGTTCCTCCTCCGCGGTCACATCGCGGTCTGCGGCGACGCATGGGGCGCACACTCGGCCGTCTCGACGGCGTGGGCGTCGGGCGACGCCCTCGGCCGCGCCCTCACGGCCTGAGCCGACCCGGCCCGATCCGGCCCGACAGCGGGCACAAAGTTTCGACGACGGGCGGGAACTTCTCGGGAGAGTGCGTTGTTGACATCACTGAGAGCCGCAGCCAGCGGTTCCGGCGCAAGACGCAAGGAGCGACATCCATGACCACCGAGTACCGCAAAGACCCGAGCACTCTTTCCCAGCTCACGCCCGAGCAGTTCGCTGTGACCCAGCAGAACGCCACCGAGCGCGCGTTCTCGGGAGAGTTCTGGGACACCCACGATGACGGCATCTACGTCGACATCGTCTCGGGTGAGCCGCTGTTCGCCTCCACCGACAAGTACGACTCCCGTTCGGGCTGGCCGAGCTTCACCCGGCCGATCGACGCGGCCAACGTGGTGCGCCACGACGACAAGACCTACGGGATGGTTCGCACCGAAGTCCGTTCGGCTAACGGCGACAGCCACCTGGGCCACCTGTTCGACGATGGCCCCGTCGCAGAGGGTGGTCTTCGCTACTGCATCAATTCCGCGGCCCTGAAGTTCATCCCTCTGGACGAGCTCGAGGCCTCAGGTTACGGTGACTACCGCAGCCTGTTCGACACGAAGGAGGCCTGACATGGCAACGACTGAGACCGCAAACCTCGCCGGCGGATGTTTCTGGGGGGCGCAGCAGCTGATCCGCCGCCGTCCCGGAGTCATCTCGACGCGCGTGGGCTACTCGGGTGGAGACACTCCGAACGCGACCTACCGCAACCACGGCGACCACGCCGAGGCTGTCGAGATCGTCTTCGACCCGTCGATCATCTCGTACCGCGACCTTCTGGAGTTCTTCTTCCAGATCCACGACCCGTCGACGAAGAACCGCCAGGGCAACGACATGGGCCGCAGCTACCGTTCGGCCATCTACTACACGACGGACGAGCAGAAGCGTGTCGCCCTTGACACCATCGCCGACGTGGATGCTTCCGGTCTCTGGCCGGGCAAGGTCGTCACCGAGGTCGAGCCCGCCGGCGCGTTCTGGGAGGCCGAGGACGAGCACCAGGACTACCTCGAGAAGTACCCGGCCGGCTACACCTGCCACTACGTGCGCCCGGGATGGAAGCTCCCGCACCGCGAGGAGCAGCCCGCCTGACCGTGTGCTGACGATCTGCTGAGCATGGATGCCCGGGGGTATCGTTCACGTGGGTCGCTGTATATCGTTGAGTATCGTTAGCGTTTCCTACAGGAGGTCATCATGAGCGGTTCATTCCCCACAGGCGGGTTCGGCAGCGGTGGATTCGGCACAGGCGGATTCAACCTCAACAACCTCGGTCTCGGCAACCTCGGCAATCTCAATCTCGGCAGCATGGGCGCGAACGGCGAAGGCATCTGGCAGGCCGTCGACCAGCTGCGTGCACGCTTCGAGAAGGGTTCCGACCGGGGCGGCTTCGAGAAGCGCGAAGGCACCCGCGTCGGCAAGGGTGACGTGCGCGTCGCCGTGCTCGCCCTGCTCGCCGAGCAGCCGATGCACGGCTACCAGATCATCCGCGAGATCGAGGAGCGAAGCGGCGGCACCTGGAAGCCGAGCGCGGGCTCTGTCTACCCCACCCTGCAGCTGCTCGCCGACGAGGGCCTCATCAGCTCCGAGGAGTCGAACGGTCGCAAGACCTACTCGCTCACAGAGGCCGGCCACGTGAGCGTCGCGGCCAACCCGTCGAATCCGTGGAGCACTCAGGCTTCAGGAGACGACGCGAAGTACGACAATGCGAAGAGCGACCATGGCAAGTTCGGCGCCCTGCCGAAGGCCGGCCTCGAGCTCGCTCAGGCGGCCGCGCAGGTCGGTCGTTCCGGAACGCCCGAGCAGGTGAAGGAAGCGGTGACCGTGCTCGAAGAGGCGCGTCGCCGGATCTACTCGATCCTCGCCCAGGATTGACAGCGTTACCGCCTGAACGCACAGGCCTGAAAGAGGCGGTGCCGGTTGCGGGGGAGACCCGTGCCCGGTACCGCCGCATTCTGCGCTTCGCCGGCTGGAGTCTCGCCGTCACCTGGTGGTACGAGATCTTCCTGCCGAGGATCGGGTTGCGCCGCGTCGCCGATCGAACCCGTTCGAAACGGATGCAGCGCTTCGCGAGAAAGTTCCACGTTCTCGCCGTCGATCTCGGCGGGCTCATGATCAAGGTCGGCCAGTTCATGTCGTCGCGCCTCGACGTGCTCCCGCCCGAGATCACCAAGGAGCTCGAAGGGCTGCAGGACGAAGTGCCGCCCGTGCCGTACCCGGCGATCCGTCGGCTGGCCGAAGCAGAACTGGGCGTTTCACTCGCTCAGGTGTTCGAGGACGTCGACGAGCATCCGGTGGCCGCAGCATCCCTCGGCCAGGCCCACCGTGCCCGCCTCGCCCCGCTCGCGGCCGAAGACACCGGGCTCGACGCCGTCGTGTTGAAGGTGCAGCGGCCGGGCATCGACGAGATCATCGACGTCGACCTCGCCGCACTTCGCCGTGTCGGAGGGTGGCTCAGTCATGTGAGCCTCGTCTCCAACCGGGTCGACATGCCCGCACTCGTCGAGGAGTTCGCGGCGACCAGCCTCGAAGAGATCGACTACCTGCACGAAGCGCACAGTTCCGAGCGATTCGCCGCCGATTTCGCGGGCGACGACCGCGTGAGCGTGCCGGCGGTCGTCTGGGAGCGCACTACGCGGCGCGTGCTCACCCTTGAAGATGTGACGGCCATCAAGATCACGGATGACGTGGCCCTCCGCGCGGCGGGCATCGATCCGGCCGAGGTGGCCCCGGTCTTCGCGGCGGTCATGTTCGACCAGCTGTTCACGAACGGCTTCTTCCACGCCGATCCGCATCCCGGCAACATCTTCGTGACACCGTTCGTCGTTCCCGACGGTTCGGATGCCCGCCCGTGGAAGCTGACGTTCATTGACTTCGGCATGATGGGCCACGTTCCCGCGAACACCCGGAGCGGCCTCCGCAAGATGCTCATCGCCGCCGCCTCTCGCGACGGCAAAGGCCTCGTCGACGCCGTGCGCGATGTCGGCGTGCTGCTGCCATCGGCCGAGACCTCGGAGCTCGAAAAGGCGATGACGCAGCTCTTCGCCCGCTTCGGTGGCATGGGTTTCGCCGAACTGCGTGACGTCGACCCGCGCGAGTTCCGGGACTTCGGCAACCAGTTCAGCGAAGTGGTTCGCACGCTGCCGTTCCAGCTGCCCGAGAACTTCCTGCTGATCATCCGCGCCATGTCGCTCACCTCGGGCGTCTGCAGCGCCCTCGACCCGAGCTTCAACCTCTGGGACTCGGTGGAGCCGTATGCGCAGCAGCTCATCAGGGACGAACGCGGCAATGTGGTGTCGGATGTCGCCAAACAGGCCCTCGAGACCGCGGTCATCACCGCGCGGCTGCCGAAACGCCTCGACAACCTGACGACCCGTTTCGAGAACGGCACCCTGGCCGTGACCAGCCCAGCGATCGAACGCCGGATCACCCGTCTCGAGCGCACGGCCCGTCGGGTGCTGTCGGCCGTACTCTTCGGAGCACTGCTGATCGCGGGCGCGGTGCTGCATTCGAGCGACGCGGCCTTCGGCACAGTTCTGATGATCGTGTCGGTGCTCCCGCTCCTGCACGCGCTGCTCGCCGGCCTGTTCGGCCCTCGCCTCTGAGCAGGGCTAGCGTGGACGTCATGGATGCTGCCAGGCCGATCGCCCTCGTCACCGGAGCCACGAGCGGTATCGGCCGCGCCGTCGCCACCGAACTGGGTCGCACCCACCACGTTCTCGTCGGGGGTCGAGACCGGGGCCGGGTGGATGAACTCGTGGCGGCGCTCCCGTCGGCCGAGCCGTTCACAGCCGACCTCGTGACGGGACCGCTGCCGCCGCTCCCCGAGGCGCTCGACGTGCTCGTACATTCCGCGGGTGTCGAAGACGGCTCGACGGTCGAGCACACGTCCCGTGCCACCTGGGAGGCGGTGTTTGCCGCGAACGTCTTCGCCGTGGCCGACCTCACCCGCTTGGCCCTGCCGGCGCTCCGGGCGGGGGAGGGCCTGGTCGTCACGATCAACAGTGGTGCCGGTTTCGCCGCCGCGCCGGGAGGCGGAGTCTACGCCGCCTCGAAGTTCGCTCTCCGAGCGCTGACGGATGCGCTCCGCGAGGAGGAACGCCCGAACGGCGTGCGCGTCTCGAGCGTGCACCCGGGCCGCACCGACACCGACATGCAGCGCCGCAAGGTCGAGCGCGAGGGCGACGACTACGACACCGGCCTGTACCTCGCTCCCGAGTCGGTCGCCGCCGCCGTGCGCACGGTCGTCGACCTTCCCCCGGGCGGCACCATCGAGACGCTCTCGATCCGCCCCACCCGCCGCGTGTGACGCTGATTCACGGCCACTGCCGGGCGTGAACCGTGGGGAGGACGCTCCGAAAGATGTTGGGGTTGAGGTCTGCGATTTGCTCGGCCGGGGTCTTCTCCTCCCGGAAAGACCTCGACACCTTCCGTCGCAGGAGGCATCCGCCCGCCGCCAGAAGGAGGGACCCGTCATGGTCCCACGCCGCCCAAGGGTGCGCTCCAGCGCCAGGTGCGAAATGGTGGGATGCGGTAGCAGGTTCGTCTCTGCGCGGCTGCCGTCGTCCGCCAGTGAGGTGACTCTGAAGTCGACGGGGATGTTGCGGCCCCCGTCCAGTTCTGGAATGACCTGTCCGTAGTTGAGCACCAATGGTGGTTGCTGAGGAAGTGACCGCCTCCGCCCCAGGTTCCCGTGTCGGGCCACAGAGCCAGGTCCGTGAAGAAGAGCATACCTCATTTCTTCGGCTTGAGCGCGAGCAGCGCCGCCCTGATCTCGGCTTGCAGCACCTTGCCCACCTTCGAACGCGGCAGGTCCGCCCAGACCTCGAAGTGTTTCGGTGCCTTCACTCCGCCGAGATCGCCCCGCACGAAGACACGCAGGGCGTCGAGGTCGACGGCAGCCGCGGCATCCACCTGCACCACCGCGTTGACCGCCTCGCCCCACTTCTCGTCGGGCAGGCCGATCACCGCGCAGTCCCGGATGCCCGGGAACCTCATGATCGCCTGCTCGACCTCAGCGGAGTACACGTTGAGGTGCCCGCCAACCTCCTTCGCTTCTCGGTGACCTTCTCCGGGGCCATGGAGGAGGGATCGGCGGCGGGTCGCCTGGCGCTCCTCGACGCCGAGGGAGTGGAGCTGCCGGGCGTGCTGCTGGGCATGCCGCCCGAGCTCTGGGACAGGGAGCACCGCCGCCTGACGGTGCTGCTCGAGCCCGGCCGCATCAAGCGCGGCCTGCAGCCGAACGTGCAGGCCGGGCCGCCGCTCGGGGAGGGCGGGGCCGTGACGCTGGCGGTGGATGCGCGGCTCCGCGACTCGTCAGGGGCCGAGCTTCTGGCCGGCGTCCGCCGCACCTATCGCGTCGGCGCGCCGGTACGGTCGCGCGTCGACCCCGCGCTCTGGGAGGTGCGCTGGCCGACCGTCGCCGGCGATGCGCTCGTCGTGCGCTTCGGCAGGCCGCTCGACCGTACGCTCGTGCGACGGTGTCTGGTCGTGGTGGATGAGGGCGGGCATCCGGTGCCCGGGGACACGACCCTCGACGACGACGCCACCTCGTGGACGTTCACGCGGGCCCTCGGAGGCCCGGCTCCGGCGCTGTCGACCCGGCCCTGCGGCCCCTCGCCCTGCGGGTCGACACCCGCCTCGAAGACCTGGCGGGCAACTCCGTTCGCCGGGTCTTCGACCGCGACCTGAGCCTCGAGGTCGGCGACGACAGCGTCGCTCCCGGCACGCTCATCTTCCGCCCGGACGGGTCGGTGAGAACTTCTTCTTGTGAGTGTGTGACGATCGGCAGTACGGCGACACTTCTGTAGTGAGGTGAGGGGTGTGGGGGATGCTCGATCGAGACATGACGGACCGTGACGTTCTGGCGCGGCTCGCCAGGAGGGACGAGGCTGCAATGGGAATGGTCTTCGACCGGTACGCCGCATCAGTGACCCGGTATGCGTGGGCGCTGGCGGCGACCCCATCCGACGCCGAGGAGATCGTGCAGGACACGTTCGTGACGGTCTGGCAGAAGGCGGCCGTGATCGTGCTGCCGGAGGCTTCGCTCTTGCCCTGGCTGCTCGTGACAGCTCGCAACCACGCGTTGAACGCGCGGCGACGACACTTTCGGAACAGTGCGGATGAGCTCCCGGCTGAACTGGCCGCGGTCGACTCCCACGATGAGGCCCGGGACCGTCTGGCCTGGGTGAGGAACGAGATCGAACGGCTGCAGCCCCTCGACCGGCGGGTCTGCGAGCTGTGCCTGATCGAAGGCTGGTCGTATGCGGATGCCGCGGAGCACCTCGGCGTGAGCGTCGGCGCTGTGCGACAACGGGTGGCCCGCGCCCGGGCCCGACTGCGGAAGGCGGTGACCGAGAATGAGAAATGAGCCCCCCGCTGGTGACGACCTCGCCCGCATGATGGTCAGGATGAAGGAATCGGTGCTCCGCGAGACCCGCGCGAGCACGCCTCGGAGCAGGCGGCACCGCGCGCTCGTCGTCGTCGTCACCCTCATCGCGCTGCTCGGGATCGGTGCGGGCGGCGCCTTCGCGCTCGGTATCGTTCCGAGTCCGTTCCGTGCGGATCCGGTGCCGACGCTCGCGCCGAGCCCGACTGCGACACCGAGCGTTCCGGCTCCGACGGTCTCGCCGACATCCACCCCGCCGGCGCCGACGACGGCCGCGCCGGACTTCAGCGCGCCGACCCCGACGGTACCTCTCACCTGTGCGGAGCTGGGTGCGGCCGTCGACCTGGCGTCGCTCATGTCAGACCCCGTCGAGGGATCCCCGACCCTCTTCAGGCCGGAGGATGCCGCACTCCGGCAGGCCGGTGTGCTGAGCTGCCAGTGGAGCAGTGCCGAGTTCTCGATCGTCCAGCTCGACGTCGCGACCGATCCTTCCGCGGGCCTCACCGATGTGGCCGACGGCCTGCAGAACGGTGCGGCGTCGCTCGACGTCGGCGATGCCTCGATGGTCAGCTGCGAGCAGCTCTCGGCAGGATGCTCGGCCTCGATCGTCTCGGGATCGTACTGGGTGAACATCCACTACCAGGGTGCGAACGTCTACCCGGAGACCGGTCCCGCCTTGCTGCAGGGCGCCGGCCGGTCGCTGATCGATGCGCTGGCAGAGCAGCCGACCCCGCTGCAGTCGTGGACGATGCCGCCGACGACCTGGTCGCCCGTCACCGAGTGCAGTGCGCTCGAGACCTCGGTTCCGATGGCGACGATCCTGCAGTCACCGCTCGTCGTCGGCCCGGCTCCGCTCAACCCCGGCTCGGAGAACGGCATACAGCGGACACAACCCGATTCCTACGCCTGCCGATGGTCGGTACCCGACGGCGAGACACCGGCTGACGGCGAGGTCTCTGCTCTGACCGTGCAGGTGGCTCCCGGTGCCCGGTGGGCCTACCCCGCGACATCCGGAGCGGGTATCGAACCCATCGCGGTGGACGGCGCCCAGGACGCCGGGCTCGAATGCCAGAGCGCCGGAGGTGCTGCACAGTGCTGGCTGAACGTACTGACGGACGACTCGTGGTTGCAGCTCGGCTACGGAGACGGCTTCTCTCCCGGCCAGGGGCAGTTGCTGGTCGCCGCGGCCGAGGCCATCCTGGCGGCGCACGGGTGAGCTTCGTCCGTGCGGCGGGTCTCGATTTCAGGGCGGGCCAGGTTCTAGAGTGAGGCCATGACTGTTCGCGTCGACCTCAACCTCTCGCTCGACGGCATCGTGATGCCTTCGGATCCGACCCCCGAGAACCCGATGGGGGAGGACTGGGGGCGGATCGTCGAGCACTACGCAGCCACGAAGACGTTCCGGGAACGCGTGATGCACGAGACGACGGGGGAGGGGACCACGGGCGTCGACGACCGGTATGCTGCGGCATATTTCGAGGGCGTCGGCGCCGAGATCATGGGGGCCGGGATGTTCGGATTCCACTCGTTTCCCGACGATCCCGGGTGGCGGGGCTGGTGGGGGGAGGAGCCGCCGTTCCGCAGTCCGGTCCTCGTGCTGACGCACCGGGAACGAGCGCCGATCGACTTCGCCAACGGCACGCGATTCGAGTTCGTCTCCGCGACGCCCGAGGTGGCCCTGGCGCGGGCCGAGGGGCTGGCAGAGGGCGGGGACATCCGGGTCGGCGGGGGAGCGGGCATCGCCCGCGACTTCCTCGCCGCCGGACTGGTGGATCGGCTGCACGTCGCGATCTCCCCGGTCGTACTCGGCCGCGGACTTCGGCTCTGGGATGACCTGCGGCACTTCGACCGCGACTACACCCTCACATCAGAGGTCGCGGAGAGCGGCGTCATCCACGTCACGTTCACTCGCTGAGCGCGCTCACTTGTCGCCGATCCTGTCGTGGTCGTGGTGGTCGCCGTGCTCGTCGCCGTCGTTGCCGTCGAGGAGCATGCCGACCGAGGTCGCGCAGGCATCACCCTTCCAGGCTTCGATCCCTTCACGGATGGCGAAGACCACGATCACGAGAGCTGCGAGAGGGTCGGCCCACCACCAGCCGAACAGGGTGTTCAGCAGGAGTCCCACGAGCACGGCGGCGGAGAGGTAGGTGCAGATCAGGGTCTGTTTCGAGTCGGCGACAGCGGTGGTGGATCCGAGTTCCCGCCCTGTGCGCCGTTCGGCGAGGGAGAGGAATGGCATGACGACGACGCTGAGCGCGGTGAGCACGATGCCGACGGTGCTGTGCTGCACGTCGACGGCACGGGTGAGAGCGAGCACCGAGTTCACGCCCACATAGGCTGCGAGCAGGAAGAACGAGGCCGCGATGACGCGGAGCGTTCCCTTCTCCCAACGTTCCGGGTCCTTCCGCGTGAACTGCCAGGCCACCGCTGCGGCAGAGAGCACCTCGATCGTGGAGTCGAGTCCGAAAGCGATGAGCGCACCGGATGACGCTGCCGTGCCGGCCGCGATCGCGACGACGGCTTCGACCAGGTTGTAGCCGATGGTGATCGCGACAATCATCCGGATCCGCCGGTGGAGGAGCGCCTTCCGCGCGGGATGCAGTACCTCTGTGGCGGCGGACATCAGCTGGCCTCGCAGCAGCCGGGCACCGAGCATCCATCGTCGATGCAGGCGGCGGACGTGTCTACCGCGAGTACGACCCCGAGGAGGTCGTTGAGCGCCTTCGCGAGGTGCGCATCCGCGATCTCGTACCGGTTCTGGCGGCCCTCGGGCTCGGCGGTGACGATGCCGCAGTCACGCAGGCACGTGAGATGGTTCGAGACGTTCTGGCGGGTGAGGCCGAGCGTTTCGGCGATCCCGGCCGGGTAGGCGGGTTCGTCGAGCAGCAGCATGAGGATGCGGGACCGGGTCGGATCGGCCATGGCCCGGCCGAGCCTGTTCATGACGTCGAGCCGTGAGCTGAGGGTGAGCATGCACCCATTAATACAGTGTCGGCTGTATTAAGCAACTAGACTCACGTTTCAGGCTCTGCGACACTGCGATCAGTGGTGGAGGAGCGCGAGTATCTGCGCGAGCGCGGTGCGCTGCTCCCGTTCAAGGGGGGCGAAGAGATCTTCGAGCACGCCAGCGGCGATCCGGTGTCCTTCGTTGAGCGCCGTCCGCCCCGCAGGGGTGAGGGTGTGCTCGAGCCGGCGACCGTGCCCTGAAGCGCGGGAGATCAATCCGCGATCGAGTAGGCGATTCGCGAGCGTGCCGAATGCCTGATCGCTCTGGAATGTGGCGACTGCCAGATCGTGACCGGATGCGCCGGGCATCCGGTCGACGGCCCGCAGAGCGTCCCACTGCACCAGGCTCACGCCGATCTCGTGCAACGCAGCATCCATCGTGCGGTGGTTGCGGTATTGCGCGCTCTTGATCGCCTGCCCCAATATCTCCAGTTCCGTCATCATCGTGCTAGCTTATCAACACCAGTAAATAAACATACTTAGATAGTTGCCTGATGATTACCTTCCTCCCCGCTGATCTTCCCGTCGTGTACGCCGGAGACCCGAACATGCGCACCGCGCTGGTGCTTCATGGTGGGGGTGGTCCGCAGACTGTCGCATCGATCGTCGGCCACCTCGCCGAGACCATGCGCGTCATCGCGCCGACCCACCCGGGGTGGAACGGAACCCTCCGTCCTGACGGGATCGCCTCGGTCGCCGATCTCGCCTCTGCCTACCTCGAACGGCTTCTCGACAGCGGCGAGGGCGACGTCGTGGTGATCGGCTCCTCGATCGGCGGGTGGGTTGCGCTCGAGATGGCGATCCAGTCGGCAGCCGACGTGCGGTATGCCGGCCTGATCGGGGCGGTGATCGACATCGACGGAGTCGGTGCTGTCGTCGAGGGAGAGCCGATCGCGGACTTCTTCGCTCTCGACGCGCGCGGGCTGGCTGAGGCCGCATGGCACGATCCTGAGCGTGGGTACCTCGACCCTGCCGGCTTCTCCAGCGAGCAGCGCGCCATCCAGCAGTCCAATGGGCAGACCATGGCTGCCATCGCAGGCCGCGGGATGAGCGACCCCACTCTTCTCGGCAGGCTCGGCACGGTGACCGTCCCGACCCTGGTGGTCTTCGGTGCGAGCGACCGCATTGCCACCCCGGCCTATGGCCGCTCCGTGGCTGAGGCGATCCCCGGCGCACTGTTCGCTGAGGTTCCCGCAGCCGGGCACCTCCCGCACCTCGAAGCGCCGGAAGTGACCTGGCAGATCATCGACCAGTTCCTGCAACGCGTTCGCTGACAGAGTGTGGCAGAGCGAGAGCCTCTGAGCCCGGACGATTGTCGCGGGGTCAGTGGCTGTGTTCGTGGCTGTGGCTGTCGTGGCTGTGGCGGTGGTGACTGTCCGGGTAGTGCTCGTGGGTGTGCGTCAGTGCGGTGTGGGTGTGTTCGTGCCTGTGCCAGCCGGTCGGTCCGACATCCTGGCCCGGTGCATGGTCGTGCTGGTGGTGCTCGTCGTGGGTGTGCCAGTGGTCGTGCGTGATCGGTTCGTGGGTGTGCTCGTGTTCATGGCGCTCGGTGAGGTGCAGCCAGACGCCGACGGCCATGAGAAGACCGGCGACGACGACGGGCCATGTGAGGGGGTCGCCGAGCGAGATCGCGAGAACAGCTCCGAAGAACGGGGCGATGGAGTAGTAGGCGCCGGCCCGCGCGGTGCCGACGTGGCGCATCGCCACGATGAACAGCACGAGGCTGATGCCGTACGCGACGAGTCCGATGGCCATCGCGGCCGTGACGGTGAGGATGCCGGGGAGCTCGGCCCCGAGCGCGAAAGCGAGCACGAGGTTCACAGGACCTGCGACCGCGCCTTTGATGGCGGCGAGCCAGGTTGCGTCGTTGAGGGCGATCTTGCGGGTGAGGTTGTTGTCGAGGCCCCAGCTGAGGCAGGCTCCGAGAATGGCGAGGGATGGCCAGGGATTGCCGAAGTTCGCACCCGACGGGATGCTCAGGATGATCGCGCCAGCGACGATTGCAAGCATTCCGAGGGCGATGCGGCGATCGAAGTTCTCCTTGAAGACGAACCAGGCCAGGGCGGCGGTGAAGACGCCTTCGGCGTTCAGGAGAAGGGACGCTCCGGATGCGGGGACGTTCGACAGTCCGAGCATCAGGAGAACGGGGCCGGCGACACCGCCGAAGAAGATCGCCCCCGTTAGGGGCGGGATCTCGCCCCGGGCGAGGCGCACGCGCGGCGCCCGGCGGATGAGCCGATAGAGACCGAGGCCAAGACCCGATCCGCAGTAGAGGAGTCCGGCGAGCAGCCACGGGCTGACGTCGTCGTCAAGGAGGATCTTCGCCAGGGGAGTGCCAGCACCGAAGAGGATCGCCGAGAGGAGGGCCGCCCTGACGCCGGTGTTTCGAAGTGCCCGGAGCATCAGTCGGATGCCCGGGCATCGGTGACCTGGTGGTGACTCGGGGCGTTCGTCACAGCGTGTTCGGCCTGGAAGATCGCATCGGTCACCAGGCGGCCGGCGTGCTCGTTGGCAAGGCGGTAGAACACTCGCGTGCCCTCCTGCCGGGCCTTGACGACCCGGGCGAGCCGGAGCTTGGCGAGGTGCTGTGAGACGGCGGCGGGAGACTTGTCGAGGATGTCGGCAAGAGTGTTGACCGAGAGTTCGCCGTCTCGAAGGGCGAGGATGATGCGCACCCGCGTGGCGTCGGCGAGCATACTGAAGATCTCCACGGCGAGTTCGACGTAGGGGCTCTCGGGGTTCCGCCCACAAAGCTGGTTATCTGCATCCATACGCAGATTATGTCACGGAGTCGCGCCGCCATTCAGGTACTGGTGAAGCGCGTTATCCGTTTTTCACACTTAAGGCCGACTCGGTCGACAGAGTTTCGTTGCCGGGGTCTTGTTAGGCGAGACCGGTGATGGAGCGCAACGCTTGAAGTCCCTGGGGCGTACCTGGCCAGTGACGGTCGAGGGCGGCTGCTCCCGCGTGGCGGGTGGCAAATCGGAGCAGTAGGGCCACGATGATTGCGTCATCGGCGTAGCCGACTACCGGGATGAAGTCGGGAATCAGGTCGATTGGCAGGAGCAGATAGACCAGTAGTACGTCTAGCCAGATGCGCACTCCTCGGGGGACCGTTGGGTCTGTGGCCAGGCGGTGAAATCAGGGAAGACAACGCGGGAGGAGCAGTCGCCCGTCTCTTGGCGGTCGAACAGTAGTCGGGTCCGCACCCCTTGCATCAATCCGACGACGCTTTGAGTATTTGAGGCTTTGAGCCCCATTTGATCGTGTGGTTGGGCACCATCGATTGTGCGGGTCAGCACCAGTGGTGGCGTGGTTTCGGTACCACTGGTGCTGTCCCGCGGGTGTCAGGCCGTGGCG
>NZ_NBXB01000027.1 GCF_003399635.1 Subtercola boreus
CGAGCTCCTCCGCAGAGGGCTCCGGCTTGTTTCTCTTCACAACATCCAGTGTCGTCATCACGGCACCTTCCCCGCCAGGCACACGCCCGACGCGTTAGGCCAGAAACACCGAATTCAGCACAGTCCCCTAGCTGAAGATGCGTCGTGCCGCGGAGGTCGAGGGGACCGGCGTATTCGCATCCAATGCGAAGATGACACCCTCAACTGGGTAGTGGAGGTATCGGATTGTCGGCTATGACGGCGTTTTCGGTGGTGTGGGTTCTGGGCCTTCGGGGCGTGCGTGTGCGTAGTGCGGGTTTTTGTCGATGACGTAGCTGGACCAGGGGATGGTTGCTGCGGTGGCGTGTTTGGCCATGATTTGTTTGCTGTAGCCGAGCATTCGTGACAGGGATGAGGGGTCGATCTCTTCGACGAGTCCACGGATGGTGGTGTTGCGCACTCCTTGGATGTTGATCCCGACACGGTCGCGTAGCTGGATGACGAGGGTGTTGGGGGAGCGGGGTTTACCTGCTCGCACGCCGGGGAAGAGCCAGTGTGTGCCGGTGTTGATGGTGCCTTGTTGCTCACGTGTCTGAAGGTGCGCGAGGAAGAGAGGAATCAGTTCGTCGGGAACGGGCGCTGGGTTGCGGCCAAATTTGATGGTGATGCCGATGTTTGGTTTCACGTCGACTTGGTCGATCGTTGTCATGCTGAGCCGGCCGATCGGGATGCCATAGAGCAGGAACAGCAGTCCGGCGAGCCGGATCGAGGTGCTGACGTTGACGGCTTCGAGCAGGGTTTTGATGTGGCCCCGGCGTTGTTGTTGGGTGAGCATGGGCGTGGTCTTGGCGAGGCGGACGGGCACGTCGAGGCTGGGTAGGGTTTTCTCTCGGCCGAGGTAGCGGACGAAGTTGCGGATGTGTCTTCTGGTCGAGGTGCCTTCGGTGAGGTACTGATCGATGTGGATCTGGGACATTGTCACGCTGGTCTTGCCGTGCTCGTCGAGGAGCCAGCGGAGAAACTTGCCCGCTTCGGTGATCTCTTGTTTCGCGCACCGTGTCGCGTAGTTCATGTTCTTCGTCTCGGACGACTCTGTCGTGAGCCGACGGAGGTGATGCCATTTGGCGAAGCGCTCGATCGGGGAGTGGATGGCGGGGGTTGGGCGGAGTTCGTCGAGTCGGTCGTTGAGCCATTGCTCGAAGACCGCGATCTGCCGATCGTGTTGCGCGGGGAGCATGTGGTTGTGGGTCAGGATCGATCGGAGGTGCTCGACCGCGGCGGTTTGCGGGAGGGCATCGAATGCTTCGTGGGACAGCGTGAGCTCACGGTCTCCGAGTCGTTTCAGCAGCTCGGTGGACGCGCCGCCGTTGGTACGCAGCCAGGTGTAAATACTCTCGGGCCGTTTGACGGTTGTCAGGACTGTGATCAAACGTTTCAGGCGAAGATCGGGTGGGTCGTGGGGTTTAAGGAGCGCGGTGAGTTCGCCGTCGAGGACACAGACGATGCACTGGCCGCCTCGGAACCGTTCGCGTTCGAGGCCGCAAAGATCGCAGGTCAGATTCGTCGTGATCTCGGCGCATTCAGCACAGATGTCATCGCCGGTTTCCAGGCGCCCGGGGAGCATCCGGCTTGTGTCACAGAGCGGGCAGGTACCGAACGTGTGGACCGCATTCGTGAAGCAGATGCCACAGATTTTCCCGTCTGGCCAGCGGACCCGAATCTTTCCCGTGACCCGGCCGCAACGATCGCAGGTGTACCCGGTCGTGGTCGTTCGGGGCCGGCCTCTCGGTTTGAACTCAGTCATCGTCTGGTCGATGGATCCGGGCCCGAACGGGGCGATACGCCGCCAGCAGGGGAACGTTCGTATCGCCGGCGACCCGGCTCCGCTTGGCCTTCACCTCGGTGCTGGTGTACGTGACCAGCTCGTTCATCTCGACACCGAAAACGTCACACAACGCGGCTAGGACCTGGAACGCGATGCGGTCCGGGTCGTGGGCCACGATCCGGTTGATCTGTGACTCGGACAAGGTGATGCCACGCTCTCGGAGGGGCTCGACAAGGTCTCGGCTGGTGCGGATTCCAACGCGAGCCATCAGCTCGCGAACGTGGAACGTGTACTCGATGTGATGTTTCATCGTGGTGCCCTTCCTGTGTTCCTCGCTGGTTTGAGCAGGAGTCTGCCTTTGCTTGTGAGGAGATCTTTCGTCAGAACCCGTTCCATCTCTTTCGCGGCGAAATCGGCCGAGGGGAGCGTATAGATGGTTGTGGTGGAGGTGTTCGCGTGTCCCAGCTGCATGGAGATGAATTTCTCGTCGTAGCCGTAAACGGTGATCATGTGTGTTGCGTAGGACCGGCGCAACCCGTGGATATCGACGCCCGGGCCAAGACCCAGTGCTCTCACGAACCCGTTGAACCGCGAACCGAGGTCGTTCTCGGCGACCACGCCGCCGGTCGATGTCGGGAACAGGTGTCTGATCGGTTCACCGAACCGGGGGAGCCCGTTTTCTACCCAAACGGCGACAGCCTCCGCGGCCCAGTCGACCAGGGTCTGAACTGTGCGCTGCTTCTTCGGAGCGCCCTTGTTCGCCTTCCCGTTGCGGACCCGCAAAAGACCGTAATCACCGAAATACGGAGCCTTAGCGCTGGCAGAGAAATCGACCAGGTCCAGCCGGCGCAGCTCATCGTGACGGAGCCCCCAGCCGTAGCAGACCTTCAACGCTGTGACATCTCGCCAAGCGGCAAGCCCGCCCTTCACCTTCGACCGGATAATTCGCTGAACCTCGTCATCGGCGAAGTCGAAGAACTGCTGCAGCTCGGCCAAATCGAAGACCCGCTTCTCGGGCCCCATACTCGCTTCCTGGGTATGACGAGCCTTGTTCAGATCGGTGATGACCTGCGACATCGACGTACCGAACAGCCGTCCGCACGCCTCGTTCCACGGATAACTCTCACTCGTCGCATACGCACAGAACAACGAGACATCGCTTTGGTACGCCCGGATACTCTCCTGAACAAGACCCCTCACATTCACTAAGTGTGAGAAATACTCGTCAGCATCGGAGGGCATCCATTCCCACGGAAACTTACCCGTGAAATCACAGAACAAGAGAACCCGGTTCACCCGACGGCTAACCGTTTTCTCAACGAAGTTCTTCGCGAACTGCTGACGCTTCCAGCCCGTCAAAACCTCGCCTAAGAAAGCGTCCTTCTCGGGCTCCCGATCAGGCAGCGGCAGGAACGATAACCCACCCAATTTGTCGACCAATCCGCCTCCAACGCCGTCCGCAGTTCTTGCAGACTATCTGCGCTATATGCAGATGGCAATATGGAAGTCCTGATCAGACCAACATCACACAGGCAGCGCCGCAGCCGTCCGTCGCAGCGTCGCTAACGTCACACCACTACGAGTGGTAGGAATGAAAGTGCAGGTCAGCAAGGTTATCGACGGGCTCAAGGAACGGGTACAGGTTTACCGGCTATCTGCACGATATGCGTATGACTACGATACTACTTGACATAATGCACATTATCAGCGCACTGAAACAAGGCGCAAGACGGTTGTTTGCGTGCCCTGGCCGTATCAACTAGCTTGAGGGCTACCGGAAGTAAAACCGAGGGCGATCGCCCACGCTCGTACGCCGCTCAGTGAGCCGCCACTTCTCCCCATGTGGAGGAATGCGCCATGAGCAACCAGAATGAGTCACCGATCACGACCACAGGGCCTGAGGTTTCGTCAGGTCGACGTCGGCCGCAGACGTTGAAAGCTGCCGCTGTCGCTCTCGCCGGACTTTCCGCTGTGTTCCTCTTCGAGATGCTCGACAACTCGATCCTCAACGTCGCGTTACCCACCATCGGGCGGGAACTGAACGCGTCACTCACTTCGCTGCAGTGGGTCACGGGCGCCTATGCGGTCGTCTTCGGCGGGCTCATGCTTCTGTTCAGCGCAATCGCGGACCGGTTCGGCCGCCGCCGCGTGATGCTGGTGGGTCTGGCGCTCCTGGCCCTCGCGAGCCTGTGTACAGCCTTCGTCACGACGCCCGAACAGCTGATCGCCGTGCGGGCTGCCATGGGCATCGCAGCTGCGATGACCACCCCCGGTTCCATGGCGCTCGCGTTCCGACTCTTCGACGTCGAGAACCTGCGCATCCGGGCACTCACCCTCATCTCCACCGTCGGTCTGGTGGGTCTGGCGGTGGGCCCGACCGTCGGCGGCTTCGTCCTCGCGGTCGCACCGTGGCAGGTGTTACTGCTGACCAACGTGCCGATCGCCGCGCTGGCGTTCATCGGGATCAGGCTGGGCGTCGGAAAGGATGTTCCGGCCGAACTCCACCGCGATCCTCTCGACGTCGCCGGAGCACTCCTCGGCACCGCTACGATCGTGCTGGCCCTCGTGACTCCCACTCTCTTCGTGGACGAAGGCACTGGATCCTGGACTCCGTGGGCGGCAACGTCCGGTGCCGTGATCTCGGGTATCCTCTTCGTCGTCCGCGAGCGGACGGCCACCTCTCCCCTCCTCGACCTGAAACTCGTCGCTCTACCGCTCGTGTCCAGCGGACTGGCCTACAAGGCCGCTTCGGGTCTGGCGGTCGCCGGCCTCGGCTACATGGTGACCCTCCAGCTGCAGTTCGCCTGGGGGTGGCCACCGGCACTCGCCGCAGTCGGACTGCTCCCCCAGGTCGTCGTGCTGCTCGGTAGCGGAAGCCTCGTCGGGCCGTTCGTCCGAAAGGTCGGTATGGATCGGGCAGCGTGGATCAGTGCCGCCTCGGTCGTGCTCGGCCTCGGCGTCTTCTCCGCCGGCAGCCGCTTTGGCTACGGGTGGATCGCGCTCGCCCTCGTGCTCGTTGCCGCAGGGATGCGCGTGGTCGGTGTCGTCGCCGGCACCAACGTCATGACAGGCCTGCCGAAAGACCGCACCACAATCGGTGCTGCACTCGTCGACACGTCCAGCGAAGTCGCGACCGGGATCGGCATCGCCGTGACAGGGACCATCCTCGCCGCGCTCTTCACCGGGAGCATCTCGTCTGGCCACTGGACCGCACAACAAGCGGATGCGTTCCAGAACGGAGTCACCATCGCCGGCCTCGCGCTCACCGCCATGGCAGCCGCACTGGTGTGGTTCGGTATCGCTCGGAGCCGTTCGAACCGCAACAGGCTGTGAGCGTGTTCGACGACGACCTGGTTGCCGGCGCTCGGGTCACTCGTGTAGGCCTTGAGTTTCGTCACCGCGTTCCGGAGGTCGGCGTCGGCGGCTTTCGCCGCGGCGACGACTGCCGGGTTCGTCGCCTGGTTCAGACCGGGTCGCGCGGTGCCGTCGTCGACGATGGTGGCGCAGGAATCCGCCAGTTGCACGAGAGCGAACTGGATCTGGTTCAGCACCGTTTCGAACCCGCTCTGATCGAGGCTCGAGATGACCGGCCCGACCGTGTTGCACGACGCGGTGGCGGCGAGTTGGTCGGGTGTGAGTGCTGCTGGCCCGGGCCCTGGCATGTCTCCCCCTTCCCCCGTCGGGACGTTCTGCCGCCCCGCCGCCTCCCGGCCTCTGGTCGCTCGGCGACCGGAATCACCGCGCACCGTTCGATGGTGAGCCCCATCAGGGCGTGCGACGGAAGTTAGAACAGCCAAGCAGCGGTGGACGCCGGCGGCCCCCTCTGCGACTCGGGGTCCAGGGCAGGTCAGCCCGAGACATCCTTGCGGCTGAACCACCAGGCCGCCCAGGTGCCGAGCACCACCGCCCACACCAGGCCCGAGAGCACCGAGTCGGCTACGGGGGCGAGATCTGTGGGCGCCGTCAGGAACTGGCTGAACGCGGTCGAATAGTGCGTCGGCAGGATGATCCGCAGATCCCCGAGCGTCGGAATGGAGTCGAGCAGCCTCGACAGGATCGACACCAGCACGACTCCCCCGGCAGCGGCCAGCGGGCTGTTCGACACCACCGTGAGGAGGGTGCCGAGGCCCGCAGCCCAGAGCAGTCCGGCGGCGCCCGTCGCGGTGGCGAGACCGAGGCGCCCGATCGAGTCGCCGAGCGCGAGTCGGGGACCGCCCGGCACCTGGATGCCGCCCGGCCCGTACGAGACGAGGCCGACGACAAGCGCGACCACGGTCAGCGCGATGAGACCCGCGAGGAGGAGCGCCGACGCAACCCCCACCTTCACGGCGAGCAGCCGCAGCCGCGGAACCGGGATGGTGAGCAGGTATTTCAGGGTCGAACGGGAGGCCTCCCCCGCGATCATGTCGCCGTAGAGCAGGGCAGCGATCAGGGTGATGAGAAAACCCTGGGTCAACTGCAGCACGAAGGCCGTGAAGGTGCCGCCGCTCGCCTGGGCGAGCGCGACGAGGGTGGTGGCCGAAGAGCTGCTGCCGCTGGTGGATGTCGGCGCTCCCCCGATGAGCAACGCGAGTCTCACGATCACCGGTATCAGCACGAGGATGAGCAGCACGATGCGCACCCGCCACTGGCTGAGCTGGCGGGCAAGCTCGACCCGGAACGGCATGGTGCCCGGGCGGCCGGGCAGCTGGGCTGCGCTCATGCCGACGGCTCCGTCGCACCGATGAGCGAGAGGAACGCCTCTTCGAGGTGACGACCGCGCTGCAGGTCGGTGACGCCGACACCGGCGCCGACGAGCGCGGCGACGACTTCCTCGACGGGGTGCGGGCCGGGCACGACGCGGATGGCGGCTGGCGGATGGATCTCCGCACGATCCACGCCGAGAGTACGCAGTGCGGCGAGGGCGGCATCCACAGCGGTGACGCCGATGACGAGCTCGCTCGCGTCGCCGGCGATGTCGCCCACGGGCCCGGTCGCGACGACCTGCCCGTGCGACATCACGACCACGTGGGAGCAGGTGAGTTCGACCTCACCGAGCAGGTGCGAGGACACGATCACCGTTCGGCCGCCTTCCGCGTAGCGCCGCAGAACTCCGCGGAGGGCGGTGATCTGCGGCGGATCCAGCCCATTGGTCGGCTCGTCGAGAATGAGGAGGTCGGGCATCCCGAGCATGGCCTGCGCGATCGCGAGGCGCTGGCGCATGCCCTGGCTGTAGCCGCGCACCGGCTTGGCGAGTGCTCCCCCGAGGTCGGCTACCGCGAGGGCTTCGTCGAACTGTGCCTCGGCCCGTGGCCTGCCGGTTGCGGCCCAGTACAGTTCGAGGTTGCGGCGACCCGACAGGTGAGGCAGGAATCCGGGGCCCTCGATGAAACAGCCGACTCGCGCGAGTACGGGGGAACCGGGGCCGATCTCCGCCCCGAACGACGTGGCGGTGCCGGCATCGGGGCGGATGAGGCCGGCGACCATGCGGAGGGTCGTCGTCTTGCCGGCGCCGTTCTCGCCGAGGAGTCCGAGCACCTGGCCGCGCTCGACGGTGAACGACACGTCGTCGACGGCGAGGAAGCCGGAACGGAAACGCTTGGTCAGGCCGTGGATGCTGAGCGGAGGCCGCTCGACGGGGCCCGACTCTGCTGCGGGCAACCTGGCACCCGCGCCTCTGCGGCTCCGAACGAGTGCCCCGATGACCAGCGCGAGTGCCACCAGGAGGGTCGCGGCGATCCCAACCAGCACGCCGGTCGTGGGCTGGCCCTCGCTCTGGTCGACGGCTGCTGCCGTGACGGTCGGTAGGCTGATCGGCCCGTCGAGCGACACCACGTAGGCGGCCGGGCTCGCCTGGCCCTGGAACTGCGAGTCGGTGCTGCGGAGGGTGAGCGTGAGCTGGTCGCCCGGCGTGAAGCTCCACGTGGTGGCCGGCAGGGTCACCGTCACGTCGGCACCGCCCTCCGGGAGCGCCACCCGGATCGGCGCAACACCACCGGGGAGCACGCGCACCGCGTCCCCGGTGCCCACGGAGAGCTGGGCGAACAGCAGTGCCTCGCCGGAGCCCGACACCGTCTCGCCCGTCGAGGGCGCGCCAGGTGCCGACGCGACGCGCACCCGCACGCTGGCGGCCCCGGCCAGCACCAACGGGTCGGGGAGCGGCGCGGAGACGAACTGCGCCTGCTCCGCCAGGGAGTTGGCGGCGCCGAGCAGGCCGATGGCCGTGCGGCCCGCCACGCTGCTGGTGTCAAGACCAGGGAGTCCTGTCACGGAGGCCGGCTGGCCCCCCGGCGGGTTCACGATGGTCTTCTGCGCGCCATCCAGGGCAACCTGCTGCGCTTCACCCGATCCGTCCAGCCCGGGGTAGGCAGACGCGGTGACGGTGGTGCCGAACACGGTCGCATTCGGCGGAACGGCGTAGCTGAACGTCGGGGCGACGGGCTCAGCGGTTTTCAGATGGTCGGTGAGCCACGACTGGATGACCGTGTCGGTGCCGCCGATGCCACCGCCGTCGTGGCCACCGTTGAACCACTGCACCTGGGCCGGCGCGCCGGCCGCCGCCAGCTGTCGGGCGTTCGCATCGGACTGGTCGAGCCCGAAGAGGTTGTCCTCGAGGCCCTGCAGCAGGAGCGTCGGCGCGTGCATCCCCGACAGCACTGTCGCCGGCGAGGACCGCTCCAGCAACGCCAGCTCGGCGGCACTCGGCTGCCCGCCGGTGACGAGGTTCTGGTACAGCGTGCAGAACGCGGGTGTGAACCGCCCGCACGGGTCGGTGGGCGTGATGCCCGCCCCGAAGAGCCGCGAGGCCCAGCCCGATTTGAAGACCCGGAGAGCGGATCCGTCGCCTCGTCCCGCCGACAGCGGAACGAGTGCTTCGGCGAGGTCGTTCCAGGTGATGGCGGCGACGACGGTGTCGATCCGCGGGTCAGTCGCCCCGAGCATGAGCGCCAGCGCTCCCCCGTAGGAGCCGCCGACGGCTCCGACCACAGGATCGTCGCCCACCTTCTCGACCGCCGGTTCACCGGCCAGCACGTCGACGAGGGCGCGGGCATCCGGGACCTCACCGTCGAGCGAGTCCAGCCCGATCGACCCGCCCGACTGGCCGAAACCGCGGGCGGTGTAGGCGAGAACGACAAAGCCCGCGTCCTGCAGTTGCTTCGCCTCGGGCGCGAGGTCGGTCTTGGTCTGCCCGAATCCGTGCGCGAGCAGCACCGCCGGTGCGGGTGTCACGGCGGGCGTGTACAGGTCGGCGTCGATCTGGATGATCGTGCTGCTGCCCGGCGCGTCGTGCACGGGCACGAGGAACGAGTGCACCGACGGGCTGGCCGCGGTGGTGGCAGCGGTGGTGGTGGCTGTTGATGCGGCAGCGGCTGTTGATGCGGCTGCGGCCGCGGTGGTGGCAGAGACGGCACCCGACAGCAGGGGGGCCAGAACTAGCGCGGCGACGACCACGAGGGCCGAGTGCGCCAGGCGGCGACCCGCGTGAGCATCCGGCAGCCGATCCCTACGCATCATCCGTGACCTCATCCGTCCTGCTCTCATGCTAACTCTGTGCGTCTGACGGAGGCTGACAGCAGCTGACAGCCGCGCGGCAAAGGCCGGGCCGCACACTCGTTCCAGACGCGCACGACGATCGACCTGACCGTCGAGGAGGGCCGGGTTCTCGGAGTGCTCGCCCGAACGGCCGGCAAGACGACGGCGGTGCGCATCCTGGCGACGCTGCTGAAGCCGGACGGCGGCACCGCCACCGTCTCCGGCCTCGACGTCGTGCACCAGGCCACCGCCGTGCGACGGAAGATCGGCCGAGGATGAGGAGCCGCGGGAGGGCCGACAGGAGATCCTGCGACAGCGCCGCCGCCGTGTCGATGACGTGCTCGCAGTTGTCGAGCACCAGCAGCACGTCCCGCCCGGCCAGGGACTCCAGGATGCGCGTGCGGCTCGATTCGCCAGTGGTCTCGGCCGTGCGGAGCTCCCTGCCGGTGGCCGTCAGAACGGCAGCGGTCACCTCGCTCGGGCCGACCGGGGCGAGTTCGACGAGCAGGGCGTTCTCGCGGTGGAAGGCGGTCTCGAGAGCGAGTCGGGTCTTGCCGGCGCCTCCGGTGCCGATGATGGTCACCAGGCGATTGCCTGCAGCTGTTCGGCGATCATGGCACGTTCGCGCTCGCGCCCGACGAGGCTCGTGAGTTGGGCGGGCAGAGCGGTGTCCCGGCGCTCCGGGTTGTGCGCGTCGGCGCTCCGCCGGGTTCCACGAGCTCGACGGCCACTGCAGGGCCGCCTTCGAGTTCTCGGGAGCGTCGAGCCCCCACACGTCTTCGGCAATCGCCCGGTAGCTGACAGGCACCCCGGCATCCACGGCCAGCCGGAAGAGCACCGCGAGTTGCTTGGTTCCGGACACGGTGACGGCCCGACCCTCGTGGTCGACCCGCAGGCCACCCAGCAGCGCGATTCTCACCTGGCAACTCTCATGCGGGTGTGCGGTGGTGACGTTCAGCCTGAGGTTCACCGTTGCGGCCGAAGAGCCGATAGGTGATGATTTCTCAATGACCTCCGTGATCAAACACTCGCTCCGCGCCACGGCCGGTGCCTTCGGGAGTTACCACCCGGCCGGGTGGCACCCGAAGCTGAGCCTCACCCTGCTCGGGCCGGCCTCCCCCGGCTCCGAACTCGTGTGGACCGTCGCCCGGCCAGACGGTTCGCCCTGGTTCGAGCACCGCATGCCCGCTCCGGTCCTGGATGATCGCGAGCACGTCGCCGTCGACCTGGAGCGCTGGCAGGAGGGCGGCGACCTCGATGAAGCGGGCACGGTGGAGTTCACACTGCGGCTCGTCTCGGTGCTCGACGGAGCGGGCGAACTGATGCACGACGAGCTGCTGCACGACGGGCGGATGACCGTGCTGCAGCTGCCCGGGGAGCACCGCTATGCGGTCGACAACGCTCGGGAGCCGGGTCACGGGCTCGTCGCCCTCGACACGGCTGACGAACCCGACGCGCCACGGCTCGGTGTACGGATGTTCGTGACCGGCGACGTCGACGTGTGGCGGCTCGAGGCGCACTGCGTGCTCGACGGGGTGCGCCTGGCCACAGGATCGGTCGAGACGGCCGACACCGTCACGGCGAACGATGGCCAGACCGTGGGCCAGACGATCGCGATCACCTTCGACGGCATCCGGGGCTGGAACAACCTCGCGGCGTCAGGCTGGGGCGGCGACTGGTACCTGCTCGACCAGCACGACGGCCGGTACCAGGTGAAGCTCGTGTCGGGCTCCGCCGTGGCCGGCGAGATCGGCTTCGATGTGACGAAATGCCGGATCGTCGCCCCGGGCCAGGTGGAACCCGACGTCGGATTCGGCGTGGCGATCGTCGTCGGAGAGGGGGGTGGTGACTGTTACGGCGACGCCCAGACCGCCGCTGCCTCAGCAAGCATCGACGACGCCTATGCGTGCCGTCTCGAGCCGGAGCGCTGTGCTGCAGGAGCCGGAGCCGGAGCCACGCAGGGTGCCAGTGCGCGGGGCGCGATTGTGCTGGACGACGAGACGGAGGCGCTGCTCGGGGCCTACGTCGACCGTGCCGACCGACTGCTGCAGACCTGGGAGTCGGAGCTCGCCGCTCCCCCGCCCTACGACTTCGGCCAGATGCTCGCGGCCGAGGCGGTCGGGCGCGAGCGGGCAGGCTATGACGAGCTGGCGGCGGCGGTCTCCGGGGTCGACGATTCGCACCAGGTGCTGCTGGCCGGTGAAGCGATCGGGCTGGGCGACCTCCGTGCGCGTGTCGCCGCCCTCTTCCCCGCGGCCGAGGCGCGCATCACGTCGTCCGCGGAGGCGGAGGCCGACGGGCTCGCCCCCTTCCGGGCGCTCCTCGCCGGCGGCAAGCTCGCCGTCTTCGACGACCATCCCGCAGACTCCTTCGTCTACACCACGACGGATCGCCACATCATCGAGACGCCTGAAGAACTCGCCGCGGCCGAGTACTGGTTCTTCGAGGGCCCGCTCGACGTTCCGAGCAGCGCCCGAGTGGAGGGCATCGAGATCACCGGCAGCGTCCAGGGCTGGCGGGTGCTCGGCTGGCACTTCGACACGGCGGGCGCCGTGCTCGACGAGTTCGAGACGCAGGGGCTGGGGCCGGCCGCTCCGAAGTCGGCCTTCCGGCCGCCTGCCTGACGGCTCGTGGCGCTGAAGGGTCAGAGGGCGCGAGCGGTGTTGTTCCTCGGCGTGTGAGTCAGCTCGATGAGTCCCAGCTTCTCGAGCAGCGGCGGCAGGTACATCCCGAACCGCCCCCGGTAGCCCTTGCGGAGGCCGTACCAGCCGCTCACCGGGTTGCTGTCCGACCGACCCCACGCCTCGATGCTGCCCTCGGCGGCGTCCTTCGATTCGTCGGCCGCGCCGAGCGGCACCCAGTCGCCCTGCTCCAACAGCCACGCGTGAAGGTCCGTGATGGCCCGCGCGCGGTACTTCAGCTGGGTGGAGCCGACCTGGCAGATGAGCTCATCGCCCTCGATGTGCATCGTGTAGGTGGAGGAGCCGGGCGCCGTCGTCAGCTGCCACGGTTCGCCGGATGTGCCTTCGGTCATCGTTGAACCCTTCCCCTGCTGACTCTAGTCACACCCCCGGCACGCGTGCCGCCGTCGTCCCCCGGCACCATTCCCCATCCGCCCCTGCCCCGTGCACAATTCAGGATATGAGCGGGGCCATCGACCATCCGGGCTCGGCCCCGCTCATCTCCTGAATTGTGCACGGAGGCGGCGCGCTTTCCTGGCGAAAAGGCGGCCGGGCGACGCAGCCAGAACCGGCGGTCGGCGCCCGGCTCTACGATGGGAGGGCCCCAGATTCTCTTGACCCAAAGGACGTTCCCTGTGATCCGCACCCACGAAGCCGGTACTCTGCGCGCCGAACACGCCGGCCAGACTGTAGCCCTCGCCGGCTGGGTGGCCAGGCGCCGGGATCACGGCGGCGTCGCCTTCCTCGACCTGCGTGACGCGTCGGGCATCGTGCAGGTCGTCGTGCGCGACGAGGTGTTGGAGGCATCGGGCGCGCACGACCTCCGCGACGAGTACTGCATCCGTATCGACGGCGAGGTGCAGGTCCGCCCCGCGGGCAACACGAACCCGGAGCTGCCGACGGGTGAGGTCGAAGTCTCCGTGGCCGGCATCGAGATCCTCAACACCTCGGCGCCGCTGCCCTTTCCGATCGACGACCGTGTGAGCGTCGGTGAGGAGACCCGTCTCAAGTACCGGTACCTCGACCTCCGCCGCCCCGCGCCGGCGGCGGCACTGCGCCTCCGTTCCGACGTCAACCGCGTTGCCCGCACGGTGCTCGGCGACCGCGGCTTCGTCGAGATCGAGACGCCGACGCTCACCCGCTCGACTCCGGAGGGCGCCCGTGACTTCCTGGTGCCAGCCAGGCTTCGGCCGGGTAGCTGGTACGCCCTGCCGCAGAGCCCCCAGCTGTTCAAACAGCTGCTGATGGTGGCCGGTATGGAGAAGTACTTCCAGATCGCGCGCTGCTACCGCGACGAGGACTTCCGGGCCGACCGGCAGCCGGAGTTCACCCAGCTCGACCTCGAGATGAGCTTCGTCGACCAGGACGACGTGATCGAACTGGCCGAGGAGCTCGCACACCGCGTCTGGGCCCTCGTCGGCCACGAGACATCCGGACCCTTCCTTCGCATCACCTACCGCGAGGCGATGGACCGCTACGGATCCGACAAGCCCGACCTGCGCTTCGACACGCCGCTCACCGAGCTCACCGACTATTTCGAAGGCACGGCGTTCCGCGTGTTCCAGGCACCCTACGTGGGCGCCGTCGTCATGCCGGGTGGTGCCGCCCAGTCGCGCCGCACGCTCGACGACTGGCAGGAATTCGCCAAGCAGCGGGGCCACAAGGGACTCGCCTATGTGCTGGTCGGCGAAGACGGCGAGCTCGGCGGCCCGGTCGTCAAGAACCTGTCGGAGGCAGAGCGTTCGGGCCTGGCGGCCACGGTCGGCGCACAGCCCGGCGACTGCATCTTCTTCGCCGCCGGCACGCGGAAGGCCGGCCAGAGCCTGCTCGGCGCGACCCGACTCGAGGTCGGCCACCGCGCCGGGCTCATCGACGAGTCGGCCTGGTCGTTTCTCTGGGTGGTGGATGCTCCGCTCTTCGAGCCCGCGGGTGACGCCGTCGCGGCGGGAGACGTCGCGGTCGGTGCTGGCGCGTGGACTGCCGTGCACCACGCTTTCACGTCACCGAAGCCGGAGTCGATCGACACCTTCGACACCGATCCGGGCGAGGCGCTCGCCTACGCCTACGACCTGGTCTGCAACGGCAACGAGATCGGCGGCGGCTCGATCCGCATCCACCGCCGCGACATCCAGGAGCGAGTCTTCGCGGTGATGGGCCTGAGCGAAGAGGACGCGGAGGCGAAGTTCGGCTTCCTGCTCGACGCGTTCGAGTTCGGGGCACCGCCGCACGGAGGAATGGCGTTCGGCTGGGACCGCATCTGCGCCCTGCTGTCGGGCGCGTCGTCGATCCGTGAGGTGATCGCGTTCCCGAAGTCGGGTGGTGGCGTCGATCCACTGACTGAGGCGCCCGCTCCGATCACGCTGCAGCAGCGCCGTGAGGCTGGGGTGGATTCACCTGCTTCGGCAGCCGCGGTGTGATCGACGGGCCGCCGCGGCGTTCGGGTTCCGGAGCCCGCTCGCCGTCGGCGGCGGAGCGCGGCACCTCGAGCAGCTGCTGCAGGTAGCGCCCGTAGCCGCTCTTCATCAGCGGGGCGGCAAGGGTGAGCAGCTGCCGGTCGTCGATCCAGCCTGAACGCCAGGCCACCTCTTCGATGCAGCCGATCTTCTGGCCCTGGCGCGCCTCGATGACCCGCACGAACTCGGTGGCCTGGATCATCGAATCGAACGTGCCCGTGTCGAGCCAGGCCGTTCCCCGGTCGAGCGTCTGCACCCGCAATCCGCCTGCCGCGAGGTACCGGTCGTTCACGGCGGTGATCTCGAGCTCGCCGCGGGCACTCGGAGCGATTGTGCGGGCTACCTCGACGACCGAATTGTCGTAGAAGTACAGGCCCGGCACGGCGAAGGCGGACTTCGGATGCTCGGGCTTCTCCTCGATCGACACCGCGACGCCGTTCTCGTCGAACTCGACGACACCGTACGCTCGCGGGTTCGACACCGGATAGGCGAAGATGAGGGCGCCGTCGACGTTCTGGTGCTCGCGGAGGGCCTGGCCGAGCCCGACGCCGTGGAAGATATTGTCGCCGAGCACGAGTGCCACGCATTCATCGCCGATGAACTCCTCGCCTATGAGGAATGCCTGCGCGAGGCCGTCGGGGGATTCCTGCACCGCGTATTCGAGGCGGATTCCGAGTTCGGAGCCGTCGCCGAGCAGCGACCGGAACTGGTCGGAGTACTCCGGCGTCGTGATGATCAGGATCTCCCGGATGCCGGCGAGCATCAGTGTCGACAGGGGGTAGTAGATCATCGGTTTGTCGTAGATCGGCATGAGCTGCTTGCTGATGCCGCGGGTGATGGGCCAGAGCCGGGTACCGGATCCGCCCGCCAGGATGATGCCTCTCACTGCTGCTCCGCCGCCTTGATATCGGGCACGGGCCAGGCCTCGGGCAGCCCGGAGAGCACGTCGAGTGCCTGGCGGAGCCGCGTGCTCGAGGTGTGCATCGTGTAGGGGAAGTACACGACTTCGACTCCGACCAAGGCGAATTCCCTTTCGAGACGCCTGCCCTTCTCGGTGCCGCGCCAGTCGTCCCCCTTGAAGAAGATGTCGAACCCGACATCCCGCCAGGTGTCGAGCTTGTCGCTCCGCACTTCGGCACGCGCCTCGTCGACGTAGTCGATGTGGTTCACGATCTCGAGGCGCTCCGCCAGCGGAACAACCGGCCTGATGCCCTTGTTGAGCTCGAGCATCTCGTCGGAGACGACGCCGGCGATCAGGTAGTCGCAACGGTCCTTGGCGTGCTTGAGGAGGTTCAGGTGGCCCACGTGGAAGAGGTCGTAGGCGCCGGCTGCATAGCCGATTCGTCGGGTCATTGAGTGACTACTTCGGGTTAGTCGACAACGCGCGCAGAGGGCGAAGCTCGAGGCGATTCCGGCGTGTCGCCCTAGGAAAGCTACACACCGCAACTGATCCTCTCGAGCCTAGGCCCACGAAAGGGGGCGTGCGAAGCCCCCGTTCGTGGGCATTGTCAGAAGCGGCCCACCCTTTTGGTTCCCGCAGACGTGCCGATGGCAGAGGCGACATCCGCCGGCAGGGCGACGGCCCCGGCACCGGCTGCGGCGATGTCGGTCGACATCTGCGACAACGATTTGCTCGACGTCGTCTCCGTGTTCCTGAAGGCCGAACTCTTCGCCAGCATGCTCGCCGCCGTGTCGAAGCGCTTGATCGTCGAATTGTCACTCCCACCCCACGCCAGCAGCGTCGATTGCGTCATCGTCGTGCGGTGGTTGAAGAGGTTGCCCGCCACCGTGATCGCCATCGAGTCCGCGGGGATGTGGCTGACCCCGTCGAGCGCCCAGATCTGGAAGAACCCGCCGGCCCCGAAGACATTGTTCGCCATGGTGATGTTCTTCGTGATCCACGGCACTGTCGGGTCGGGGATCGCCTGGCGGGGGTCGTGCCCGGCGAACGACGCGGTGGCCTGTCGCCGCTGGTCCTGGTAAATCCGGATGCCGAATTTCGAATTGTTGCCGATGGTGTTGTTGTAGATCTTCACGTTGCTTGCATCGAAGAGCTGCATGCCGAACTGCTGGTTGGACACGTCGTTGTTCGCGATGATCGCGTTGCTCGAGATCTCCATCTGGATGCCCGTGTACTGATTGCCGGACGAGACATTGTTCGTCACCGTGGCGTTGTAACAGGATTCGTCGAGCCAGATCCCGGAGCCGAAATTGTTGCTGGTGTTGTTGCCGGTGATCGTGATGCCCCGGGTGCGGGTGATCTTGATGCCGCCGGAGACGGGGGCCGGTTTGAACTGCTCGGAGTTGTTGCCCGTGACCGACGAGTTCTTGATGACCAGAGAGTACGAGGCGTTCGCCCCGATACCGAGCAGGCCGCTCCGGGTGACGGTGACGTGATCGAGCACGACGTTGTTGTTCTCGACGTTGATGCCGATCATCGCGCTGTCCTGGACGATCAGCTGGCGCGCGGAGATGTTGATGTTGGCCAGCCGGAGCGCGCTCCGGTTGGCGTAGTCGGTGGCGTACCGGCGAACACCGAAGCCCTGCAGCACGCTCCCGGGCGCCATGACATAGATCGCCTGCCCGAGGGTGCTCCCGGCCACCTTGTGGCCGGAGGGGCTGCTGCCGATGGTCAGTTGTTTGGCGGATCTGTCGACAGAGAAGGTACCGGCTGTGACCTGGGCCGCCGAGCCGACCTGCTTCATCGCGACACCGTCGTAGAAGACCTGGTCGGGGCGGGCCGCCATCGGGTGGGCGGGATCCACGAACCCGGGGTTGTCGGCCACGCCGTTCATGACATTCGTGGGGGCGAAGGTCCAGTTCGACACCGTCCAGGTCTTGCCCGAGACAGCGAATCCGGACAGCGCCGACGACCCGTCGAACCACACGACGTCTTTCAGGTAGGGCTGGATGGTGAGGGGTTTGTTCGTCGGGATGACCACCGCCTCGTGGTAGACCCCGGCTCGGAGCACGATCGTCCCCCCGCTCTTCGCCCGGCTGATGGCCGCCGCCACGGTCTTCAGCGGCGACGAACTTGTTCCGGAATTCGAATCCTGGCCGGATGACACCGAGACGAACAACGCCCCCGAGGGCACGGCGTAGCTCAGGGAGCCGAGGGGCGCGGCACCCGCTGCGGACGTCGCCGCCTGCGCAGCGACGGGGGAACCGGCCAGCAGCCCCACGGTCACCAGGACTGCGGAGAAGAGGGAGAGAACACGCGGCCGGAGGCCGGGATGCGGGGCGACGAGACGGCGGGGCTGAGGCATGTGGCACTCCCGGGAGGTTCGAGTGTCGGCAAAGGGGGAGCTCGGCTGAGCCAGAACCCTATCACCCGTTCGGGGTACACCTGCTTTGGGGGCGGCCCGGTTGTACTAATATCGCCGCTCCCGGTTTAGGGTGATCGCATGCCGTTGCGTCTCGAGAGTGCCCTGCGCGCTGAAGGTGCAGCCGGGCATCCGGTGCCCACAGTCGCCGCTCGGCGCGACCCCCGGCGCTGGGTGAGGTGGCTAGCGATCGGTGCTCTGGTGCTGATCGGGGCCCGCATCTCCCTGCCGCAGGGCATCGAGGTCGGCCACGTCGCTGCGCTCGTACTCCTGCCGGTCTGGCTGCCGGTGGTGCGCCGCTACCGGTGGGGATGGGCGCTGTTCGGCACCGGTGTGCTGGCCGCTCTGTCCGGAATCTGGCTGACCTTCTTCAACGCCGGCGACCACAGCACAGACGGATCGCTGTTGACCAGCACGACCGTGCTGCTGGTCGGGGCCCTGCTCGCGATCGGCGTGGTGCTCTGGGCCAGGCGCGTGCTCCCCGAGTCGAGCGTCACACTCTGGTTCGGCGTCGGGCTTCTGCTGGCCGTCAACCCGGGCAGCCCGCTGTACCCCTCGAATCCCTGGAAGTTCGGATTCGCCGTACCGGTGGCGATCATCGCCCTGTCGCTGGCCCACAAGTCGGGGCGGCGTTGGCTGCAGCTCCTCGTTCTCGGAGCCCTGACAGTGGCCTCGGGACTGAACGATTCACGGTCGGCCTTCGCGATCCTGCTGCTTGCCGCGATCATCGTCGCCTTCCAGGTCATTCCGAAGGGGAAGAACAGGTCGCTCTCGGCGGCGCGGATGGTGCTCGGGCTCGGCGGACTCACGGCGGTGATCTACAACCTCGGGCAGGCGCTGATACTCGACGGCTACCTGGGCGCCTCCACCCAGGCGCGAACACTGCAGCAGGTCGAGACGTCGGGATCGCTGATCCTCGGCGGTCGCCCGGAGCTGGCAGCCACCTGGGCGCTGTTCCGGCACCAGTGGTGGGGGTTCGGTTCGGGCACCGTGCCGAGTGTCACCGACATCACCGCGGCCAAGACCGGCATGGCCGCCATCAACTACGCGCCAGACAACGGCTATGTCGAGGTGTACCTCTTCGGTGGGCACTACGAACTGCACTCGATCGCGGGTGACTTCTTCGCGCACTTCGGCCTGCCCGGGCTGCTGTTCCTCGTGGTGGTCGTGATCGCCGCCGTGTGGGGCATCGCCATCAGGATCGCCGACCGCACCGCCACGGGTGTGATCGTGTTCGCGACGGCCACGAGCCTGTGGGGTGTCGGATTCAGCCCGTTCTACAGCGCTGAGCCTCTGTTCGTGCTGATGCTCGGGATGCTCGCCATCCCCCTCGCGGCCCGCCCCACCGAGAACGCCCCGCACAGTGCCCTACGCCGAGCCCCGCTCAGTGCGCGGCTCGGTGCCCCGCCCCGGGCACCGGTGCCGGTCGTCACCCCCGATCCCCTTCCCCCGAGAGGCCCCCGTGCCCGCTGACTCATCCCCCACCCGCGGCACGCCGGCCTCTTCGACGCCGACGAGACAGAAGCCGAGCCGCTCGCTGGTCATCGGAATCGTCATGGCGATCGTCGTGGCCGTCGTGATCGTCATCGCCGTGGTGGTGGCGAGCCTCGGTTCGGCCGCGTCGTCGTCGGGCAGCGCGCCCGATGCGAACTCCCAGGGCGTGGATGCGGGCGGCACGCCGCTTCCTGTTGACGGCGCAGGTGCTCCTTCGGTGGCGGGACCCACCACCGACCCTCGAGATCCGGCGCAACCGGTCGAACAGGCCCCTGTTCCCCTCGACTCCCCCGCCGCGGTCGCCGACGGGCTCTCGGTGAGCATCTCGGAGATCACCTCCGTCGACGGCGTGGCGAGCGGTGTGGGCGAGATCGGCGGACCGTCGCTGAAGTTCACGGTGACGGCAACGAACTCGGGCACGGCCGCCGTATCGCTCCAGACCGCCGTCGTCGACCTGTCGTACGGCGCGAGCCAGACACCGTCGAACGAACTGGTGAGTGCGAGCATCCCGCTCCCCGCCGAGGTCGGCGCGGGCCAGGCGGTCACCGGCAGCTATGTCTTCGTCGTACCCGCTGAGGAGCGCGACGCAGTGCGAATCACCCTCGACTACCGGGCAGGAAGCCCCGTCGCGGTGTTCGAGGGCGCTGCCCCGAGATAGTCCCGTTCTGGGGGGAGATTAAAGGTTCCTGCCTGCCCTACATTCGAATCATCCGCGAAACCGAATTTTCGCGCACTATCGAATGAGGCACTCCTATGCCATTGGCGCCCCTGCGCCGGTCGATGGTCGTCCTAGCGACCGTCGTTGCCGTTGCACTGACCTCTCTGACCGCTGTGCAGTCCGCGCAGGCGGACACTGCCCCCACCGACCCGACCGCGGCGACCTCGCCGCCGACGGTGTCGGCGGACGCGCTCCCCACCCCCCAGATCAACGGGGTGGTGTGGTCGCAGACCATCATCGGCAACACCGTCTTCGTGGGGGGCAACTTCACCACGGCGCAGCCGGCCGGGGCTGCAGCGGGGGTGAACACCGTCTCCCGCACGTACCTGCTGTCGTACAACCTCACGACCGGCGTGCTGAACACCGGGTTCGCGCCTGTGCTGAACGGGCAGGTCAAGGCTGTCACGGGCTCCCCTGACGGCACTCGCCTGTACGTCGGAGGTGCCTTCACCACCGTCAACGGCGTGAACCGCTATCGCGTGACGGCCCTGGATCCGTCGACCGGTGCTGTGGTCACGTCCTGGGCGCCCGGCACGAACTCCACCGTCAGCGCGATCGTGGCCACGCCGACCGCGGTGTACCTCGGTGGCACGTTCTCGAGCATCGGCAAGGATGTGCGCAACAAGGTCGGTGCCGTGACGGCCTCGAACGGCACCAACCTGGCGTGGGACCCGAACGCCGCCGGCGGCGATGTCACCGCCCTCACCATCTCCCCCGACCGCACGAAGGTCGTCGTGGGCGGCAGCTTCACCTCCCTCGGCGGATACACCAACCCCGGTTACGGTCTCGCCTCGACAGACGCTGTCACGGGACAGATCATCGGCGCGTTCGCGGTGAACAACCTGATCCGGAACGGCGGCACGCAGGCATCCATCACCAGCCTCACCTCCGACAGCGACAGCTTCTACGGTTCGGGCTACGTGTTCGGCCAGGGCGGCAACCTCGAGGGATCGTTCCGGGCCGACTGGGCCACGGGCAACATCGTCTGGGTCGAGGACTGCCATGGTGACACCTATTCGGCAGCCTCCACCGGCACGGCTCTCTACATCGCCGGTCACCCGCACTACTGCGGAAACATCGCCGGCTTCCAGCAGACGCCGCAGCCGTGGGTCTTCCACCGTGCGCTCGCGTTCAGCAAGTCGGCCACGCAGACGATCACGAACGATCCGCTCGGCTACTACAACTTCGCCGGCAACCCGGCACCGACCCTGCTGAACTGGTACCCCGACTTCAACACCGGTACCTTCACCGGCCAGAGCCAGGGCCCGTGGAGCGTCGCGACGAACAGTCAGTACGTGGTCTACGGCGGCGAGTTCACTCAGGTGAACGGCAAGCGCCAGCAGGGCCTCACCCGGTTCGCGGTGCGTTCCATCGCTCCGAACACCCAGGGACCGCTCAACTCTGGTTCCGCGTTCAAGCCCTCCGTCATCTCGCTCGCCGCCGGCACTGCCCGCGTGAGCTTCACGGCGAACTCCGACCGCGACAACGAGAACCTGACCTACGCGGTCTACCGCAACGGCAACCTCAACACGCCGGTGTACACCACGGCCGCAGCTTCCTCTGTCTGGAAGACGCCGAACCTCGGCTTCACCGACACCGGGCTGACACCGGGCGCCTCCTACAGCTACCGCGTGAGGGCGACGGATCCGCTCGGCAACACGGTGATCGGCGACAGCGTGAGCGTCACCGTGACGGCCGCGAGCCCGAGCCCCTACACTTCGGCGGTGCAGAACGACACCCCGGCGAGCTTCTGGAGGCTCGGCGAGGCCAGCGGCACCAGCGTCTACGACTGGGCGGGATTCGGCGACCAGGTGGCAGGCGCGGGTGTGACCCGCGGGGCAGCCGGCGCGATCGGAGGCGACTCGAACACGGCGTCGACCTTCTCGGGAGACGGCACCGGCTTCTCGTCGACCCAGACCCCGGTCGCCGGCCCGCAGACGTTCTCTCTCGAGACGTGGTTCAAGACGACCACGACCGCGGGTGGCAAGATCGTCGGCTTCGGCAACTCGAGCACGGGAACGTCGTCGAGTTACGACCGCCACATCTACATGACCACGGACGGCAAGATCAACTTCGGTGTCTACAACGGCAACTCTCAGGTGCTGCAGTCGGCCGCTGCGCTGAACGACGGCCAGTGGCACCAGGTGGTGGGCACCCTCAGCTCCACCGGCATGCAGCTGTTCGTCGACGGCGTGCGCGTCGGAACACGCAGCGACACCACGTCGGCGCAGCCCTACGATGGCTTCTGGCGGATCGGCGGCGACTCCTCCTGGAGCGGCTCGAACTTCTTCGCCGGCGACATCGACGATGTGGCTGTCTACAACCAGGTGCTGAACAAGCAGCAGGTCGACGCGCACTTCGTGGCCTCCGGTCGCACCTCGCGACTGCCTCAGCCGCCGGCCGACAACTACGGCAACCGCGTCTACAACGACGCGCCGAGTGTGTACTGGCGTCTGAACGACGCGAGTGGCGCGGTCGCGGCCGATTCGAGCCAGGGCCTCGATCCCGGCGTGATCTCGGGCGGCGTGACGACCGGTGCGGCGGGAGCCCTCGCAGGCAACCCCGACAAGGCGTTCTCGTTCGATGGCCAGAGCGGAGTCGTGGCCACCTCGGCACAGATCGCGAACCCGCAGACCTACTCGATCGAGGCGTGGTTCAACACCACCACGACCGTCGGCGGCAAGATCATCGGCTTCGGCAGCAACCAGTCGGGAACGTCGAGCAGCTACGACAGGCACATCTACCTGCAGGACAACGGGCAACTGGTCTTCGGCACCTACACGGGCCAACTGAACACGATCACGACGCCGGGCTCCTACAACGACGGCATCTGGCACCAGGTGACGGCATCCCAGTCGTCCGACGGCCTGAAGCTCTACGTCGACGGGCAGTTGATCGGCACGAACCCGCAGACGCAGGCGCAGGCCTACGACGGATACTGGCGGATCGGCGGTGACAACACCTGGGGTTCCTCGAGCCCGTTCCTGAACGGCCGGATCGACGAGGCCGCGGTGTACGACAATGCGCTCAGCGCGGCGACGGTCGCCCAGCACTACTCCCTCGGCACCACCGGCGCCGTGAACCAGGCTCCGACGGCATCGTTCAGCCAGGCGACGGCAGACCTTGCCGCCACCTTCGACGGGACCGGATCCGCCGACCCCGACGGAACAGTCGCCTCCTACGCCTGGGACTTCGGCGACGGCCAGACCGCAACCGGGGCGACCACATCGCACACCTACGCTGCGGCGGGCACCTACACGGTGTCGCTCACGGTCACCGACAACAAGGGTGCGACCGGTGTCTTCACCAACGCCGTGACGGTGACAGCCCCACGGGTGAACGTGGCCCCGACGGCCTCGTTCACCAGCTCGGTCACGAACCTCGCCCTGACGGTGGACGGAACGGGATCGGCTGACTCCGACGGAACACTCACCTCGTACGCCTGGGCGTTCGGTGACGGATCCACGGCCACGGGTTCGAACCCGCCCGTGCACACCTACGCCGCCGCCGGTACGTACACGGTGAAGCTCACGGTGACCGACAACGACGCCGCGACCGGGGTCTCGCAGACCACGGTGACCGCTGTCGCGGCCCCGCCGCCGAACGTTCCGCCGACCGCCTCGTTCGCCGCGACGCCGACGAACCTGAGTGTGGCCTTCGACGCCTCCGGCTCGGCCGACAGCGACGGCACCATCGCGTCGTACGCGTGGACCTTCGGAGACGGCCAGACCGCAACCGGGCAGACTCCGACGCACGTGTACGCCTCGGCGGGCACGTACTCGGTGAAACTCACGGTCACCGACAACAAGGGCGCGACGGGCGTCACCACCGGTTCCGTGATGGTCACGGCTCCGTCGCCCGCCAATGTTCCGCCGGTCGCCGCGATCGACTCCACGGTCTCGAATCTCACCGCGAACTTCAGCGGTGCGGCATCCACCGACTCCGACGGCACCATCGCGTCCTACGCGTGGACCTTCGGCGATGGCCAGACCGGCACGGGCAAGACGGTGTCGCACGGCTACGGCGCGGCGGGCACCTACACAGCGACGCTGGTCGTCACCGACAACTCCGGTGCCACGGCCACGGCCACGCAGTCCGTCACGGTCACGAACCCGCCGGCCATGCCGTTCGCGCTCGACTCCTTCACCCGCACCGTGGCGAACGGGTTCGGCACGGCCGACGTCGGAGGCGCCTGGACCAAGTTCGGTACAGCATCCGACCTCGCCGTGAACAACGGCAGCGCGGTGTTCCGGCTCGGAGCGGCCGGCTCGCAGACGGGTGCCTACCTGAACAGCGTCTCGCAGGCCGACACCGACTTGCGGGTGCAGTTCAGTCTCGACAAGATCGGCACCGGCGGCGGGACCTACCTGTACGCCGTCGGTCGCAAGACCGCGACGAACAACGAGTACCGCGCGGCGATCCGCCTGAAGAACAATGGCACGGCTGCCGTCTCGCTGACAGCACTCCAGGGTTCCGCGACGGCGACCACGCTGGCGAGCGAGGTGGTCGTGCCCGGCAGCATCGTGGCCGGCACCAAGCTGAGCCTCCGCCTGCAGGTGACCGGCACGAGCCCCACCACCATCAAGGCGAGAGTCTGGCCGGCCGGCACGACCGAACCGACGGCATGGACCGTGCAGGCGACCGACGGCTATGCCGGGCTCCAGGGTCCGGGTGCCATCGGCCTGCTGAGCTACGTCTCCGGCACCGCGACCAATGCTCCGCAACAGGTCACCGTGCAGGAGCTGAGTGCCTTCAAACCGTGAGGCGCGCCACATGAAGAACAGTTTCATCGTGCAGCAGTCGTTCCCCGTCCCCCGCCCGACCACGAATCCGTACCTGGTGATGCTCGCCCAGAGCATCGACTCCATCGCTGGAGTCAGCGTTCGGAACTTCTCGTGGCGGGGGGCGCTGCTCGGCCGCTACGACGTCTTCCACGTGCACTGGCCGGAGATCCTGGTCGCCGGCCACAGTCCGCTGAAGGCCCTGGTGCGCCAGGGCCTCACCGCCCTGCTGCTGCTGAGGCTCCGGATGACGCGCACGCCCATTGTGCGAACCCTGCACAACCTCGAGCTGCCCTCCGGCATCTCGAGGCGGGAGAGGGCACTCCTGGGCCAGTTCGAACGCCAGACGACGCTGTGGATCCGGTTGAACCCGGAGACTCCGGTGCGGGATGACCGGCAGTACGCCCTCATCCCGCACGGCCACTACCGGGACTGGTTCGAGCACTACCCCGTGGCCGAACCCGAACCCGGCCGGATCGCCTACTTCGGCCTGATCCGGCGGTACAAGGGCGTCGACGCGCTCATTGACGCCTTCCGGGCGCTGCCGGGCGATGTCACGCTCCAGGTGTCCGGCCGACCCTCGACGCCGGAACTCGCCGACGACCTCCGCAGCCGCGCTGCCGGTGACGATCGGATCAGTCTCACTCTGCAGTTCCTCGACGACGCCGAGTTGGTGCAGACGGTCAGCCGCGCGAGTCTCGTGGTGCTCCCCTACACCGAGATGCACAACTCCGGCGGGGCGCTGACGGCTCTCTCGCTGAACCGGCCGGTGCTCCTGCCGGCCAACCCGGTGAACCAACGCCTCGCCGCGGAGGTCGGCTACGGCTGGGTCCACCAGTACACCGGGGAACTCACGGCGACGGTGTTGGCCGAGACGCTTCGCGAGATCGAGAACCACCACCCCGTCGAGCCGCCTCGGCTCGGTGCTCGCGACTGGCGTGACGCGGGGCACCGGCACTTCTCCGCGTACCTGTCGGCCAGCCAGGCCGTCACGCGCCACCAGCTCGAACACGCGGGGGGCTGACGGATGCCCTGTTCAGGTGATTCCCGCGCCGACCCCCGGTCAGGCCCGGCGGTACTCCTCGTAGGAGTAGCCCCAGGCGCCGCTGATCATCCCGGCCCCCCGGGCCAGGGTGCGCGTTCCCCGCGCACGGTGCTCGAGCGAGCCGAGCAGAATACCGGCTACGATCTGGCCGGTACCCGCGGCGCCCCGCAGGGCGCCCCTCAGGGTCAGACCGAGTTGTGCCGCGAGCCTCTCCGGACTGCGCCCTTGAAGCAGCATCAGGGTCGTGACGCTCCAGCTGTTCCCGCTCGAGAAGGCACGGAGCACCACCCACTTCTTCGTCACCCTGTTGCGGGGCACCACATCGACGACACCGGCTCCCGCCGCCCAGAACATGCGCCCCCCACCCTCGACGATCTGGCGGGTGAACAGGGTGTCCTCGCCGCCGATCACACCGAGTGTGGTGTCGAAGCGCAGTCCGAGCGCATCGGTGAAGGCCAGGTCGAGCAGCAGGTTGTTCGTGGCGGCCACCGTGATCGGCGATCCGTCGGCCAGGTGCCGGCGTTCGAAGTAGCGGCCGGCCACGATCCAGGGGCCGGGTTCGACCTCGTAGTCGGAGACCACGGGCCCCGCCACGGCGGCGGCCCCGGTTCGCTCTTGGACGTCGAGCAGCGAGCGGAGCCAATGTTCGGTGGGGCGCTCGTCATCGTCGATGAACACGAGCAGGTCGGCGCCGCGGGCCACCTCGAGCGCCCTGTTGCGTGCGGCTGCGATGCCGGGCGTGGGTTCGTGCGCGTAGCGCACAAGCGCACGGTCGTCGTCGGGCATCCCGCTCACGGCGTCTTCGACGGTGCCCCGCGCGGAGCCGGCAGGGTCGTTGTCGATGACCAGGACCGAACCGGCCACCACCATACCGGCCACCGGTTCCGAACCGGCCACCCCGTCGCGCACGTCGTGCAGCTGGGCGACCAGCATCGGCAGGATGCCCGCCAGGTCGACCGGTCTCCTGAAGGTCAGCACAGCGACCACCAGTGTTCTCGCCGCGGTCTGCCCGGTCACTCCGTGTGCGTTCATCCCCGTCATTATCCCGTCTTCCAAGGAGTCACGGTATGAGTTCGTCATCTTTCTCCCAGCTTGCGATCGTGGTGGTGAACTACGGGTCGACGACCCTGCTCGAAGCGAATCTTGCGCCTCTCACCCGGCGCCAGCCGGAGCTGACCGTGGTGATCGTCGACAACTTCTCGACCGACGAGGAGCGCACGCGGCTCATCGCCCTGGCTGCTCGCGAGAACTGGAACACCGTGCTGCCGACCGGCAACACCGGTTTCGGCGGCGGTATGAACCGCGGAGTGCTGCACGCCGAACAGCTCGGTGCGAAACTTCTGCTTCTGATGAACCCCGACGTGGAGATCGCGGAGAAGGCGCTCGAACTCCTCATCGAGGCCGGTCTCGCCGACGGCGACACGCTCTACTCCCCGCAGATCCTCCGCCCCGACGGTTCGGTGTGGTTCAACGGCTCCGACCTCTACCTCAGCGACGGGCGCATCCGCTCGGCCCGCCGCCGCACGGCCGGCAGCACGGTCGCCATCGAACCGTGGTTGAGCGGAGCGTGCCTGCTGCTGACCCGCGAACTCTGGAACTCGACGGGGGGCTTCGACGAACAGTACTTCCTCTACTGGGAGGACGTCGACTTCTCGCACCGGGTGGCCAGGGCCGGGGGAAGACTGAAGGTGCTCACGGAGGCCATCGCCGTGCATGCAGAAGGCGGAACGCAGGAGGGCGGAGGCTACTCGCACGCCGGTGAGCCCAAGTCGAACACCTACTACTACTACAACATCCGGAACCGGCTGCTGTTCGCGGTGCGTCACCTCGACGACCAGGGACTCGTCCGCTGGTCGGGTCTGACCCGCACCATAGCGTGGGAGGTGCTGCAGCAGGGCGGGCGGCGCCAGTTCACCCGCTCGCTGTCTCCGCTTGTCGCCGCTTTCCGCGGCGCGCGGGACGGTCGCCGCCTCGTCAAAGAGGAGTTGCGGTCGAGGCGCCGTCGAGCGCTGGCGCTGGGGCGGGACGCCGCATCCCGGTGAAGTCCGCGAGCTCCCGCACCATCTGGGAGCTCGTCAGCCCCGCCTCGACAGCCCGGCGCCCGGCGAGGCCGAATTCCTGGGCCAGTGACGCGTCGGCCAGCAGCTGCAGAACGCGCTCAGCCATCGCAGGGGCGTCACCCACGGGTGTCAGAAATCCTGTCTGCTGGTCGAAGACGTAGTCGTCGATCCCCGGTGTGTCGGTCATCACGACGGGCCGGGCCGTGGCCATGGCTTCGAGACTCACCGTCATGCCGGAGGCATGCAGGTTCGGGCGGGTGGCGATCGCCACCACGCTGGCGCGGGCGTAGAGCGCCGCCAGTTCCCGGTGGCTCACCCTGGCGACCTTCGTCACACCGTCGGGTGCGGGCAGGCTGCTGGAGGTCTGCACGAGAATCTCGGTGTCGGGAGCCCGCCGGTGCACGGTTGCGAGGGCCTGGAAGAGGGTGGCCGTGTCACGGTCCCTGTCGCCGCCCACGCTCAGCACGAATGGCCGTTCGGCCTGCGGCGCAGGTGTGAAGAATCCGGCGTCCACACCGAACCGGAAGAAGCCGACAGGGGGCCCATCGTCGCCGACCAGCCGTTCCACGGCCTCCTGCTGGGCGCGACTGATGACCCAGAGGCCGTTCATCGCCCGGAGCACCTGGCGGATCGTCCCGATGTCCCTGCCGCGGGCCAGCATGTCGGTGACCCAGATCACCCCGCTGTACATCTCGTCGGCCGGGTGTTCGAGGAGCATCCGCCTGGCCGCGTTCTCGTCCCAGGTGAGACCGAGATTCCGGGGCGATCCGGGCAGAGTCTGGGAGGGGGCAGGGCGGTTCATGCCGGGCAGTCGCCCGCGCAGGCGGCTCCGCAGGACGGATGCCCGGGAGGGCTCGCGGGCGGCGACAGCGCTGAGGCGGCCGGTGTAGTACCTCAGCTCGTCGAGACCATAGGGCCAGAAACCGGGCACTTCCCCGGCCAGGTGACGCTTCTCCCACGAGGGCACGTCCCGCTCCGTCGGAAAGACGAACTGCACGGTGCTCTCCGGCACGACCGGCAATGTGTGCTCAGACACGTTCACTCTCCCGTTCGGGTTCTGTGGCGACATCCTGCAGCAGCCGCCGTCTCTGGGCCACGTCACGGGAGACGTACCAGAGGTTCGGAACCACCTGGCAGACCAGCACCGCCACCGACGAGCCGACCACGGGGCCGGCGGCTCCGATGACACCGATGAGCCACCAGGACAGGCCGATGTTCAGGGGGATCATCACCAGCACCGGCACGACCTGGAAGACGAGCCCGCGCTTGTCGGTCATGTACATGCCGATCGGGTACTTCGCCGCCTGAAGTCCCACGAAGACGACGAACGCGAGCAGCAGCCAGCCGTCGAGGTGGATCTGCCCGCCCGAGACGAAGTTCGCGAGCATCGGGGACAGAGCGGCCAGCGCCCCGCCCATCAGCAGCCCGCCGACAAGGAACCAGAGGGTGGGTACGGCCGGGGACTCGACCCGGTTGGCGCTCCGGGCCGCCGCGTAGACCGGCCAGAGCGCGAGGCCCGCCGCCGCGATCGTCTGCAGCACGATGCCGAAGAGCTGTGAGGCGAGGTTGTACTCCGCCAGTTGTTCGACGGTGCCGAGGTGGCTGAGCAGCAGCCGGCCGGTCTGCATGGCGATGGGCAGCGCCACCATCTGCACGAGCATCGGCCAGGCGAGACCGAGCGCCGAGACGCCGCGGTAGCTCCGCACGTGCGGGATCTCGCGGATTGCCGCCCCCACCTGCGGCTTGAGTGCACGGGCCGCGACGATCAGGCAGATCACCGAGACGAGGGCGTTCGCGATGTAGGTGACGACCGCGAGGTAGGTGCCGGCGGGAACCATGAGCACGACGAACGCGCCCACCACGAGGAACATGAAGGGTGCGACGACGGCCTGGCTCGCCACTTGGGTCGTGGTCTTCTTCAGCCCGACGAGGATGCGCTGGCCCACCGTCAGGGGGATGACGAGCCCGAAGACGGCGATGCAGAGGAACGCCGCGACGTCTCCCCCACCCGGCATCAGGCCCTTGCCGAGCAGCAGGGGCCACCAGCCGGCCAGCGTGATGACGGCGCCGATCGTCACCATGATGCCGCCGGAGACGATCAGGATGCGGAAGGCCGTGACGATGGTGCGCCGCACGTAGTCGTCGGTGCGCGGGGCGGCAGAACCGGCGACCGCGTTGATCACCACGGCCGCGATGCCGAGGTCGGCGAAGGGCAGCAGGGTCGGGAAGCTCGAGAGCAGGCCGTACTGCGCGTAGGCATCCACGCCGAAGTTCTGGATGATCATCCGGCTGGTGATGATGCCGAGGATCCCGGCGATCGCCATCACGCCGACCTTGGCGGCGGCCGCGCTTCCGACCAGCGAGAAGGTGCCGCCACGGGCGACCCCCCGCATGCCCATCAGCTGTATTCCCGGGCGAGGTCGGTGATCGTCGGGGTTCGGGAGAACATCCAGTCGTCGGCTGCGAGGCGGCCGTCGCGGGAGGGCAGGCTGTCGAGGATCTCCGACACGGGCCGGTTGTCGTCGAGCATCTGCACGATGGCCACGGCGAGTTCGGGGCTCGAGGCCGGGTCGGCGACGACGGTGTGGTCGTGTGACATCAGCCAGTCGGCGAGACCGGTCTGCTCTGTCGTGACGATGGAGAGCCCGTGCGAGAGGCCTTCGACGATGGGAAGTCCGACCTGCTCCCGCCAGGTGGCCGAGGGCTGGGAGGGAAGAACGAGCACCCGGGCCTCATCGAGCGCCTCAGCGATGCGCTCACGACCCGGATCGATCTCGACGGTGATGCCCTCGAACAGGCGCGCCACGGCGAGCACGCTGTCCTCGAGCAGTCCCTTGCCCATGATGGTGAGGGTCGCGCCGGGTCGGAGCCCTGTCACGTACGGCCAGGCCTCCAGCAGCACCCGGATGCCCTTCCGCTCGCTGAACGCGCCCACGAAGATCACCCGTCCGTCGATCCGCCGGCTCGAGGTCGCGGTCGGAACCGGAGCGGGGAGTGCCGGGATCAGCAGGGCGTTCGAGCGGATGTTCACGTCGCCGAGAACGCTCTGGTAGGTCTGCTGGGCGGCACTCGTTCCGAATGCTGCTCGGTCGACCCTGTCCCAGACCTGCCGGGCCAGCGTCCGTTCGATCCGTCGGCGAAGCCTGGTGCGGGGGCGTTGGGCGGGTCCGTCGGCGAACGGGTCGGAGTTTCCGATCGCGTAGGTGACGACAGTGGTCCGCCCGCCGCCGAGGAGCCGCCTCACCCGCAGTGCGATGAGTGCAAGGGAGGTGGAGAGCAGGCTCGACAGCATCAGGGGCTCGTTGATCTCGAGCGTCTCGATCGAGGATCGGCCGATCAGGAGCGCACCGCTCAGCGGACCCACCCGAACGAGGTCGAGCCCCTCCGCCAGGCCGTCCTCGAAGTCGTACCGCTTCACGCGGTAGAGGATCGAGGCGGGCTGCAGATCACGGGCGCGTTCGAGATGCGCCGTGCGGATGGACTCGTAGAGCCGCACCCGCAGTTGCAGGGCGGGCTTTCGGAGCACGTGGTGATCCGGGGTCATGGCACGGGTCGCAGCTCTGCGGAGGGTACGGCATCGGCCGACTCCGCGGGCTTCGGCTGGGCTTCGCTATGCGTCTTCTCGTCGGAAGTGGGGTTGACCATCTTCGTGACGTCGCTGCTGTAGTACTCGTCGCGCGCCTTCGGCTTCGTCTGGTTCAGCACGATGCCGATGGTGCGTGCACGCACACCGGAGAGGGCGGCCAGAGCGTCGGTGAGGCGCTGGCGGGTCGTGGAGTTGTAGAGCGAGACCACGAGGGCGCCGTTCGTCATGTGCGTCAGCGTCAGGGCATCGGAGGCCGGGAGCAGCGGCGGGGTGTCGACGATCACGAAGTCGTAATCGTCGATCACCGTCTGCAGCAGCCGGGCCATCGAGGTCGAACCGAGCAGCTGGTTGGGGTTCGGCGGAATGGTGCCCGAGGTCAGGATGTCGACGTTCGGAGCCCAAGGCTGGATGACGTCCTTCAGGTCGGCCGAACCGACCAGCACACTCGTCAGGCCCGCAGCTCCCTCGATCTGGGCGTAGGTGGCGATGGAGGGCCGACGGAGGTCCGCATCGATCAACAGCACCCGGATCGACCGTTCCGCCATGGCGAGGGCGATGTTGATCGCCATGGTCGACTTGCCCTCCCCCGGCATTGCGGAGGTGACGACGATGGAGCGGATCGGGTTGTCGACATCGGCGAACTCGAGATTTGTGCGCACCCGCCGGTAGTCCTCTGCCAGCAGGCTGTGCGGTGCGATCCGCATCGTGATGCCGTCTGCCTGCGGTGAACGCCGACGCCGACGCTCGACATTGCCCACGACGGGCACCTCTGTCACGCGCTCGACGTCCCGCGGCGACCGGATCCGGGTGTCGAAGACGGCGATGCCGATCGCGTAGAGCACACCGGCTGCGAGCCCGGCGGCCACACCACTGATCTCGAGCAGCCGGCGGTTCGGCCCCACGGGGTTGACCGCAGGTTGGGCCGGCGTGACGATGCTCATCGAGATCGAGGGCACGTCGGTCGAGTTCTTCGGGGAGAGCCCGATCGCGGCCGACGAGAGCGACGCGCCCACGCTGTTCGCGATGGATGCCGCGAGCTCGGGTGATGCGTCGCTCACGGTGATCTGAATGATCACGGTGTTGAGTGGAGTCTCGGCCTTGATCGCCTTGGCCAGCCGGGCCGGCGTGGTGTCGAGCCCGAGTTCGGCGATCACCGGTGTGAGCACGGCCGGCGTGGTGGCCAGCTGAGAGTACGACTGCACCAGGTTCTGCGTGTAGGTCGAGCCCTGCAGCACCTCACTGGTGGTCTGGCCCTGGGTCGGCGAGACGAAGATCTCGCTCGTCGCCGTGAAGGAATCGGGGAGGGATTCGGCGTAGGCGTAGGCAACGCCTCCACCCACGACTCCGAGGATGGCGATGACGATCCAGCGCTTGCGGAGTGCTTTCCAGTAATCGTGAGGGTCCATGATCATCACACCTTGTTCGTGGTCAGTTGCGCGTCGGGCAACGCGGTCGGTCGGGAACGGATCGCGCTCGGGGCAGCGGCGATCTCAGAGACGAGGAGGGCGATCGTGCCCCGGTACTTCGCGGGAGAGTGCTTCTGCTCCGCCCGGAGCCGGTCGAGGGAGGCGTCGACTCTGACGCTCTCCCACTCCCGGCAGATGGCAGCGAGGGCGTCGGCGAGGGCTTCCGGATCGCCCGGGATCACCGAGCGCGAGGAGAGGTACTCCCCCGCCGCTTCGCGGAGCCCGGAGGTGTCGCTCACCACGACGGGCCGGGCTGCGAGCAGGGCCTCGACCGCCGTGTTGCCGAACGGCTCATCGAGGAGAGAGGGCACGACCGCGACATCCGCGGTCTCGAGGGAGGGCCAGATGTCGCTCCGGAACCCTCTGAGCTGCACGTGGTCGGCCAGACCGAGTTCGTGGATGCGGGCGACGAGTTCGTTCTCGTAGTCGTGCGCTCCCGGAACCGGGGCGCCGACGATGTCGAGCGAGGCCGCGACGCCGCGGTCCCGGAGTGCGCCCAGCGCCTCGACAGCGACAAGAGCACCCTTCCGCCTCGAGAGTCGTCCGACGAAAAGGATGCGGAGCCCCCCGTCGAGCGCCTCGCGAGCCGAGCGCGGCGAACCGGGGCCGGGTACGCCGTTGTAGACGACCGAGGTGCGCCGCGCAAGACGGGGGAAGCTGCGGGCCAGCACCGACACGCTGTACTCGCTGTTCGCGATGAGGCGGGTGGCGAACGACAGGGGGAAGTTGAGGGCCAGCGCGATGGGGCGGGCGGCGGATCCCTCCGCCTCGTGGATGTGCGCCAGAACCGGCGTGCCCGCCAGCCGGGCGAGGCCGATCCAGAGCGGGATCGTCACGGTGTTGACGTAGACGGCATCGGGGCGTACGCGAGAGAGCAGGCGGCGTCCGGCCCGGAATCCCCGCGCCCCGGTCGACAACAGGGCGAGCATCCCCCGCGCGCTCATGCCGCTCTTGGTGAGAACGGGTGTCGCGCAGATCTCCACCGTCGCCCCGGCTGCCGTCAGGGCAGCCTCCAGGGGACCGTGCTGCGGCAGGGCGACGACGGCGCGCGCGCCTGCGTGCAGCACGGCTTCGACGCTCTCGAGCAGCACACGGTCTGAGCCGTAGAGCTCCGAACTGGGCTGGGCGAACAGGATGGTGCGCCCCGAGAGTGGTCCGGATCCGGGATGAGTCACGCCGCCACCGTCTCCGGTCGGGCGCTGAGGCTCGCGTCGAGCTCGGTCATGTCACAGAACCACTTGCGGGACGCCAGCACCAGGTGGCCGGCGTTCGCCACGGCCATCAGGCCGTACAGGGCGATGAACAGCACGGGGCTGCCCAACAGAGCGAACACGAGGCAGAGGATGCCGTAGTCGGTGGGGACGACGAGCAGCGAACGCAGCAGCGACGCCCTGCCGCGCGGGGCGACGGGCCCAGTGCGGCCGCGCTTCAGCTGATCGTTTAGGATCATCGCGAAGAACGAGACGCAGGCGACCACCGAGTAGACGATCGGAATGAGCAGCAGCCACGGCGTGGTCAGGTCCACGTGCAGGAACAGGGTGATGAGAACAGCGAGGTGCAGTGATGCGATCTTGACCGAGTCGACGACGTGGTCGAGCCACTCACCCGAGAGCGAGCCGCCGCCTCGCAGCCGGGCGACCTGGCCGTCGGCCGAATCGAAGGCGTAACCGATCGCGAGAAGCAGCGCGACAGCGATTCCCGAGATCCACGACACGGGCAGAACGGCAAGCAGCACGATCCCGGAGAAGGTGAACGCGGCGCTGATGCCGCTCACCCCGTTCGGCGTCAGGCCGGCCCGGAAGGCCCAGGCGGCGAGGTAGCGGCCGATCCTGCGGTTCACGTAGATCGAGTAGGCCGGCGCGCCCGGTGCGGCCTTCTTCTGTGCAGAGGCGAGGCGGCTGACCGTCTGCCGGTAGGTCTCCTTGGAGGCGACGCTCACTGGTCGTCCCCGATCGGTGCCGACTGACGGACCGGCGCCGGAATGTTCGTGCGGTACCCGGTCGGAACCTCCCACGGGGTCTCGTTGCGATGGCCGTTGCTCTGCCCGTGCGTCGAGTAGCCGCGGGCGAGACGCAGGGCGAGTTCCTCATAACCGGCGCTCACGACATCCCAGTCGTAGGTCTGCTCGGCGCGGTTCCGCAACTGGCCACCGATGGCATCTGCGCGGGCAGGGTGCGCTTCGGCCGCGACGATGAGTTCGCCGAGCTCCTCTGAGGTGGCGAAGAATTCTCCATCGTCACCCAGCACCTCGCGATTGAACACGACGTCCCAGGCGAGCACTGCCGTGCCCGCGCCCATGGAGCGAAGGAGCGACGGGTTCGTGCCGCCCACGGAGTGACCGTGCGAGTACGTGAGGGCGTGGGCGTAGAGCTGGTCGAGCTGTTCCTGGTCCCACACTCCCCCGAGCATCCGGATCCGGTCGTCGGATGTCGCGACGGCGGCGATGCGCTCGGTGTAGGCCGCAGCATACGGAGCGGAGCCGACGACGACGAGGGGCAGTTTTGCGGCGCTCGCCGCATAGCCGTCGACGATCACATCGACGTGGTTCTCGGGTTCGAAACGGGCGACGACCAAGTGGTACGCGCCGGGGGTCAGTCCGAGTTCGGCGAGCTTGTCGGAGGCGGGCTCCCGCAGGATGTTCGAGCCGTAGGTGAGCAGTTCGGTGGGAATACCGAACTCGTGGTCGTAGTAGTCGGCGATGCCCGCCGCATCGGCGATGAGGGCATCTGCGTGCTTGACCGCGATCTCTTCGGCCTTGCGGTAGTAGCGCTTACCGGAGCTGCTCCACTTGTCGCGTTTCCACTCGAGGCCGTCGACGTGCACCGCGACGGCGGTGCCGCGGGCACGGATGGTCGAGACGAACGGTGCGTTCGCGGCATTGAAGACGAACGCGACATCCTGGCGGCGGGAGAAGAGCATATGCAACACCGAGAGCGCCGTGTGGCTGAGCGTCTCGAGTGTCTTCGACTTCTCTGCCGGCAGATGCACCAGCTTCATCCCGAGGTAGGTCTTCAGCCGCTCGACCTTGCCCGTGCGGCAGTACACGGTGACCGTGTGTCCCCGAGCCACGAGTCGCTGTCCGATCTCCTCGATCGCGGTCTCGAAGCCGCCGTAGGCAGCGGGAACGCCGCGCGTTCCCACCATTGCGATGCGGAGAGGCCTTGGTTCGCGGTCAGACATGGTGTGTTACCTGTTTCGGGTCACAGGGACGGGAGTTTCGGTGGGGAGCTCTCGTGGGTGGGCAGGAGTGTTCACCCTTGCCCACCCACGCCGGAGAGCTGTTTCGGCCGACCCCATCAGCGCACACTTCTAGGAAAAGCGGTAGCCGAGGCATCAGCGTCTCTTCGGTCTGGCCAGTTCGGTCGTAGCTAGGATTACGACCCCGACGCAGCCTGTTTCGGATTGCACTGTTCACACTAGCTTCGCTTCAGGTTTACGAAAAAGCCCCCGTTCTGGGTGATTCCATACATTCGCAATGTTCTGAATCAATTCGGTGAGGGTTCATGATCTGTCAGACACGAGCGTGACTTGTGCGGTAAAGTTTTTCTCGGCAGCTTCGCAGCATTCGGGTTGTATGAAGTTGTGCTTTCACCGGCGCACTCGAGTTAGCTAGGAACTTTCGAACAGTTGACGCCGCAACGGCGTGACCCGACGGCTTTGCCCGGGTCACGCCGTTCTTCATTGGTATCTGACAATCTTCATTAGGATCTGACAATGAGCGAGAAAACCCTCACCGTCAGCGCCCCCTCCCGCATCGAACCGGGGGGAATCGAAGCCATCCCGGCCGACAGACGGCACGGCTCGCCCTGGCAGCTCCTTTCCACCTGGACGGCGCCGAACCTGGAGTTCGCCACGATCTTCGTGGGTGTCATCGCGGTCGCCTTCTTCGGTCTCGGTTTCTGGCAGGCCATGGCGGCGCTCGTGCTCGGCAGCGCCGTGGGCGCCCTCACCCAGGGAGTCCTCTCGACCTGGGGGCCGCGCGAGGGTCTCGCGCAGATGGTTCTCAGCCGCACGGCGTTCGGCTACCGGGGCAACATCCTGCCCGCCGCCATCAACACGGTGATGGCGGGTCTCGGCTGGTTCACGGTGAACTCGGTGAGCGGCGCGTTCGCACTCTCCACCCTCACGGGTATGCCGCCGGTGCTCGCCCTGCTGATCGTGGTCGTGGTCGAAGTGGCGGTGGCCTTCATCGGGCACGACCTCGTGCAGCTCTTCGAGCGCTATTCCAGCTTCGTGCTCGGCGCCATCTTCCTCGTCGCCACGGTCACGATCTTCCTGCACGCCGACCTCGGCGTCGTTGTCGACGGCAGCGCGTTCAGCTTCGGAGGATTCACATTGGCGGCAGGCGCGGCGTTCGGGTATGCGGCCGGCTGGAATCCGTACGCGTCCGACTACAGCCGGTATCTGCCGGCCACCGTTCGGAAGTCCACTGTCGGATGGGCAGCCGGGCTCGGAAACTTCGTCTCCTGCGTGGTGCTCATGGCCGCCGGCGCTGCCGCTGCGACGATCGCGGGGTTCGACCCGAGCGATCCGACCGGTTCGTTCACGCAGTCGATGCCCCCGGTCATCCGGGACCTCACCCTCATCGCCATCGCCGTCGGAGCCGTCGCGGCCAACGCCCTGAACATCTACTCGGGTGCGATGTCGTTCCTCGCCGCCGGCATCAAGATCCCGTTCGCGCTCCGCCGGGCCCTGATCGCCCTCGGCTTCGGGGTGGTCGGCTTCTTCCTCGCGTGGAGTGCCATCCCCGATGCGGGCCACACCTACGAGAACTTCCTGCTCGTGATCGCCTACTGGATCGCGCCATGGCTCGGGGTGGTCCTCGTCGACCGGTTCCTCCGCCGCGGTACGGAGATCGGCTCGATCGTCACCGAGCACGCGATGTACCGGAACTCTGCCGGGGTGATCTCCTTCATCGTGGGCATCGTCGTCTCGATCTGGCTCTTCTCCAACCAGACATTCTTCGTCGGCGTCGTACCGGCGGCCGTGCCCGAGGTGGGCGACCTGACGGCGATCGTCGGATTCGTGCTGGGAGCGGTGACGTACGCGGTGCTCTTCAGCGCGGTGAAGCCCCGGCTCGGCGGGCCGCTCACGAGTACTCCCGCCGACGTCGTCGGTGTCGATGCAGCGGATGACGTCGCGTGAGCGCCGACTCAGGCGTGCAGATCGTCGTCGGCGCCGTCTACCCGACGGATGCCGCGATGCTGGCCGTCGCCACCGCCGAAGCCGCCCTCGGGGCTGCGGAGGGCGGCATCCCGATCGGAGCCGCGCTGTTCACCCGCGACGGGGTGCTGCTCGGAAGCGGGCGCAATCGGCGCGTGCAGGACGGCGACGCCTCCATGCACGGCGAGACCAACGCCTTTCGGAACGCGGGCCGGCAGACGAACTACCGCGACACGGTGATGGTCACGACGCTCTCTCCGTGCTGGTACTGCTCGGGCCTCATCCGCCAGTTCGGAATCGGCCGGATCGTCGTGGGCGACGACCAGAACTTCCTGGGCGGCCAGCACTGGGCGGCCGAGCACGGCGCCGAACTCACTGTCGTCAATGACGCGGGCCTCATCGCAATGATGGGAGCATTCATAGCGGAGTCACCCGGACTCTGGAACGAGGACATCGGCGCAGTCTGACGTCAGGGCTTCCTTCATGCAGCGGCTCCTGAATACCGCGGCACCTGATCACAACGACACACGGAGGGGCAACTATGTCGACCACACCCACGAACCCACTGAGGTTCTCCCTGCACACCGAAGACCTGGCGCCGGGAGTGCTCCGGCACTTCAAAGTCGCACTCTGGATCGGCGCGGTGCTCTCGGTGCTCGTCGGCATCCTCGTGCTGGTCTGGCCAGGTTCCACCCTCGAGGTGGTCGCGTTCCTCTTCGGCCTCTACTTCTTCGTGGTCGGGCTGATGCGCATCTTCGTCGGCATCGTCAACGGCACGCTCTCGCCGGGCATCCGGGTGCTCAGCGTCATCCTCGGCGTGCTGCTGCTCGTCGCGGGGGTCATAGCGCTCCGAAACCCCTTCGCCTCGCTCACCGTGCTCGGCCTCGTCATCGGTTTCTCCTGGGTCTTCGAGGGCGTCCTCGCCCTCACCCAGACGGTCAACGACTCGTCGAAGTGGTACGGCACGCTGCTCGGCGTGCTCTCGATCGTCGCTGGCATCGTGTTCCTGCTCTCGCCGCTCCCGTCGCTCGCCGTGCTGACCGTGTTCGCCGCGTGGATCTTCATCGTGCTCGGCATCTTCCAGGCGATGTCAGCCATCACGCTCGGCCGCGTCCCGAAGGCGCGCGTCGCCACGTAGCCGTCGTCAGGCGCGCTTGGCGAGTTCGTGCCGGATGACCGCGATCAGGTCATCCGGTTCGATCGTCTCTGCGGTGGCATCGAGCTCGGCGATGCTCCACCAGCGGTGCTCCTCCATGTCGATGCGTTCCTCGGGGGTCCAGTTGGCGCTCTCCGGCTCGAACTGCACCGTGCGGAAGACGAACCACTCCTCGTAGTTCGTCCTGAAGACCCCGGGGGCTCGCTCGTCGCTGAACTCGCGCGAACGGATCGGCTGCCCGAGCGCCTCTGCGTCTACCGCGAGGCCCGTCTCCTCGAAGAGTTCCCGCGCTGCGGCCTCCGGATGCGACTCCCCCGGCTCGACGTGCCCGCCCGGCGTGACCCAGCGTGTCGGGTTGGTCGGCACGGCAGCTTTCGTCAGGAAGAGCAGCACCCGGTCGTCGCCGTCGAACAGCAGCACTCTCGACTTGCTGAAGTCGAAGCCGGGGCGTTCCGACGCCGGCTGGTCGGCGGCGGGCATCCGGTCAGTCCGTCTGCTCGGGAGCGAAGCCCGACACGTCGCCGACGTACCGGGTGTGCTTCTCCGGGATCGGCTCCACGGCGGCCGCTGCGACCTCGGCCGCGAACTCCGCCACGTTGTAAAGGCGTCCGGCAGACTCCTTGCGCGCACTGATCGCTCCGGGGTTCGCGCGCTCGAGCAGGGTGGCGGTGATGGTGCCCTCGATCATGTCGCCCGACACCACGACGAACGTGATGCCTGCTTCGTCGAGGCGCGGGACGAGGGCACGGAGGGCGTCCTCGCCCGCACGCTTCGAGAGCGCGACGGGCTCGTACTCGGGCATCGTCTCGGTGGTGCGGATGAAGTGCGCCTGGTGGCTGGTGACGAACACCACGCGGGACCCGGGCTGCAGCAGTGGCAGCGCGCTGGTGAGCAGGTCGACCTGGGCGTCGCGGTTCAGGGTGAGCGCGTAGTCGGCGGCCATGCCGCTCTCCATGCCGCCCGAGGCGTTCAGCACCAGGATGTCGAGGCCGCCGAACGCCTCCTGCACGGTTTCGAACATGCGGGCGACGGATGCCGGATCGGTGAGGTCCGCGCCGACGGTGAGTGCGGTCGCACCCTCGGCGCGAAGTTTCTCTGCGAGCTTGTTCGCCCGCGCTTCCTTGTTGCGGAAGTTGATGACGACGCTCGCGCCGGCCTCGGCGAAGTAGCTCACCGTATCGGCGCCGACCCCGCGGCTCGAACCCGTGACCAGAACCCGCTTGCCCGTCAGGGATCCGGGGGTGAGAGGGTTTGACACGTCGTGCTCCTGTCGTCGGTTCGCGGCGGGTGGTGCTGCGAGGGATGGCGCTGATATTGACCCCACGAGACTACCAAGGGAAGACCTGTGAACTTCGTATCCGCCGGACGGTCACTGGTAGTTTCATAAAAGGCAACGACAGCGAAGGAGCAGCTCATGACAGATTTTCTGGCTTCGTACGCGTGGGTGATCTGGCTTGCGCTGATTCTGATCTTCCTGGTGGTCGAGACGCTGACGCTCGATCTGCTGTTCGTGATGCTCGCCGTCGGCAGTGCCGGGGGGCTCGTCTCGCACTTCGCCGGTGCACCGTTCCTGCTCCAGGTCCTGATCGCCGGGGTTCTCGCCCTGCTGCTCATCTTCACCCTGCGGCCACCGCTGCTCCGGCGGTTGCACCGCGGGGGCGACACGACACCGAGTGGCATCGAGGCGCTGCTCGGGCTCGAGGGCCAGGTGCTGCTCGCGGTGACCGACACCACCGGCAGCGTGAAGCTCAGTAATGGCGACACCTGGACGGCGAGGGTCTTCCCCACAGCCATCGACCAGCAACTCCTGCCGGGCCAACTCGTCTTCGTCAAAGCAATCGATGGGGCGACTGCACTGGTCGCTCCCGAAGAGAAAGCAATCCTGTGAACGACTTCTCCGTAGGGTCCGTCATCGCCATCATCGTGGTGGTGATCGTCGTCATCTTCGTGATCACCACCCTGGCCAAGGCCATCCGCATCATTCCCCAGGCCAGCGCAGGTGTCGTCGAGCGGCTCGGCAAGTACCACAAGACGCTCACGCCCGGCCTGAATCTCCTTGTTCCATTCATCGACCGGCTCCGCCCGCTGATCGACCTCCGTGAGCAGGTCGTCTCGTTCCCCCCGCAGCCGGTCATCACCGAGGACAACCTCGTCGTCTCCATCGACACGGTTGTGTTCTTCCAGGTGACGGATGCCCGGGCCGCGACCTACGAGATCGCGAACTACCTCGGCGCCGTCGAGCAGCTCGCCACCACCACCCTCCGGAACGTGGTCGGCGGGCTGAATCTCGAAGAGGCGCTCACCTCGCGTGACGAGATCAACAGCAAGCTCCGCATCGTGCTCGATGAGGCGACCGGCAAGTGGGGCATCCGCGTCGGCCGGGTGGAGCTCAAGGCGATCGACCCGCCCCTGTCCATCCAGGACTCGATGGAGAAGCAGATGCGCGCCGAGCGTGAGCGCCGTGCCGTCATCCTCACCGCCGAGGGCACGAAACAGTCCGCCATCCTGTCGGCTGAGGGGCACCGCCAGTCGGCGATCCTGTCTGCCGAGGGTGATGCCAAGGCCGCCGTGCTGCGCGCCGAAGGTGAGGCGTCGGCGATCACGACGGTGTTCGATGCCATCCACCGCGGCAAGCCCGACCAGATGCTGCTCGCCTACCAGTACCTGCAGACCCTTCCGAAGCTCGCCGAGGGCAGTGCGAACAAGCTCTGGGTCATCCCGAGCGAGCTCACCGAGGCGCTGAAGGGCATCGGGCAGGCGTTCGGCGATCGCGGTGCCGCGATGGCGGCGGCTGCGTCGGCCGGAGTGCCTGCTGCGTCTGCGGCACCTGCGGCACCCGCTGCGCCAACGGCTTCTGCACCAGCCGCGTCCGCTGCGCCTCTGGCCTCCTCTGCGCCGGAATCCTCGCCCGCCGAGACCACGCCGGGTGCCTAGACCCGCCACCGGGTACTTCGCTCCGTCGCTCCCCCGGCTGCTCGCGCACCGGGGGCTCGCGACGTCGGCGGTCGAGAACACGCTTCCTGCCTTCCGCGCCGCGGCTCAGCAGGGAGCGCTCTACGTGGAATGCGACGTGCACGCGTCTCTCGACGGTGTCGCCATTGTGGCGCACGACCCCGATCTGAGTCGACTGCTCGGTATCGCGTCGACCATCGGGAGCCTGACGGCCCGCGAGCTCGCCGCGCTCGATCTCGGCGGCGGCGTCGGCTTCTGCACGTTGCAGGATGCCCTGGTCGCCCTCCCCGCAACCCGATTCAACATCGACGTGAAGTCCGAGGCGGCCGCGGGGCCTACCGGTGCCGCGATCGTCGCGGCCGGGGCTCAGCAGAGGGTGCTGCTCACCTCGTTCTCGAACGCCCGGCGGAAAGCCGCCATCCGGGCGTCAGCCGGAACGTCGGGGGTCGCTGTCGCCACGTCGGCGTCGGCCCGAACCTTCCTTGTGGTGCTCGTCGCTGGGACCCTGGGGCTGGCGCCCGTCGTGCGGTGGCTGCTGCGGAACGTCGACGCCGTGCAGGTGCCGGAGACCGCCCTGGGGCTTCGTGTTCCGACGCGCCGGATGCTCGCGCTCATCCATTCGGCTGGTGTGGAGATGCACGTCTGGACCATCAACGATCCCCAGAAGATGGCCCAACTGCTGGCTGTCGGAGTCGACGGGCTCGTCACGGACCGCGTCGATCTGGCCCTCGAACTGGTGGCCCGAACCAAGCCGAATCGCCGCTGACTACGAACACAAAGTCAAGGGCAGGCACTCGATCCGAATATCTGGGAGTGTTCTGGGAATAGCCACCGCCACGAATGTTCGAGTGCGGCAACGGGTTTATACCTAGGTAAGCGAAGCGGGAGGAGACCACACAATGGCAGATCGCAGCTTGCGCGGAATGAGACTCGGGGGCCAAAGCCTCCAGAGTGAAGAGGGAGTCGTTTTCTCTCCGCGCATGACACACACATACCTGTGCAGCACGTGCGGCAAGGAGACCGAGATGGTCTTCTCAGCCGAAGCAGAAGCGCCCGAGACCTGGGAGTGCAAGTTCTGCAGCAATGAGGCCGTTCTCATGATCGGTTCCGAGCCTGTCGTGCTCGACCGGGCCGAGGCCAAGGTGCCCCGCAGCCACTGGGACATGCTGCTCGAACGCCGCACCCGTCCTGAGCTCGAAGAGCTCCTGCAGGAGCGGCTCGACTACCTGCGGGCCCGGCGCGGCCAGCACAAGATCGGCGCGTAGAGCATCACCCACCTCGACCCTCGCGCTCGGCCATACGGCTGGGCGCGTTCGTGGTTACGCCCTGTCGACTGGGGAGTTCTGGTCGCTTTCGAACACGCTGGGCGACCAGAACTCCCGAGTCGATGTCAGGCGCGGCGCGCAGCGCGGCGGGCGCGGACGGCCGCGACGAGGGCCAGGGCGAGACCGGCGAAGCCCAGGCCAGAGACGAGCCACTCGAGGCCGCGGCCGGCGAGGCTGGCGGGGGTGACGGTGGTCGAGAGGGGAACGTCGTCGACCATGGCGCCGGGCGTGTACGGTGCGATCGCGTCGAGCGTCGAGCCGTCGGGGGCGATGATCGCGCTGTGGCCGACGGTGGAGATGTTGACGACACTCCGCCCGGTCTCGATCGCACGGAGCCGCGCGATGGCGAGCTGCTGCAGGTTCTCGTCGGTCTGGCCGAAGTCCGCGTTGTTCGTCTGCGCCAGGATGACCTGAGCCCCGTCATCCACCATCGCCTGCACGGCGCTGTCGTCGGTGATGTCGAAACAGATCGAGATCCCCGCAATCACGCCGTTCACGTTCATCACGGTGTCGGTCGTGCCCACCTGGTAGTCGCGAGTGACGAGATCGACGAGGTCGGGCACCAGGGCCCGGAAGAATGGCCGGGCCGGCATGTACTCCGCAAACGGAACCGGGTGCCGCTTGTCGTAGAAATCGGCGACCGAACCGTTCTCCCAGAGCAGCGACGTGTTGTAGAACTTTCCGTCGCGCTCAGCAATCGTACCCACCACGAGCGGCGCCTTCATGATGCCGCTGATGAAGTCGAGATCGGCCGCTGCGGCCCTGGACGTCTCGGGGTCGACATCCGACGCGTTCTCGGGCCAGACCACCATGTCCACAGCGTTGCCTTCGAGCTTGAGCGTCTCGGTGATGTGGGCGTTCAGGTTGTCGCCCGCTTCGACCCGATCCAGAAGCCCCGACTTCGTATTGCCCTGCACGGCGGCGATGCGCGTCGTTCCCGACGTCGGTGCGGGCCAGGCCGGAACGACGAGCAGCAGACCCACGGCCAGGATCCCCAGGGCGAATCGTGTGACGGCGCGGAGGCTCACCTCCCGGCAGAGCTGGATGACGAACGCCACGAGCCAGACGAGGAGGAAGCTGAGCCCCGAGACGCCGACGAAGGCGACGAGATGCGAGAACGGGCTGGTCGACTGCGAGAACGCCACGCGGCCCCACGAGAAGCCACCCTCGGGCGCGACTGCCGTGATCGCCTCCCGTGCGGTCCAGAGTCCGGAGACGACGACAGGGAGGATGCCCAGCCGGCCGAGGGGCGTCGGCCAGACCGCCCCGGCGAACCGGTAGACGAATGCGATCGTGAGTGCCCCGATGGCGAAGAAGATCGCCTCGAGAATGGCCAAGGCAAGCCATGGCACCGGCCCCAGGTAGAGCGTCAGCCAGGAGATGTGGGCGCACCAGAACGTGACGCCGCCCACCAGCCCGACGAGCAGGGCGCGGTTCCAGCGCTGGCCGATGAGGCTCACCAGGATAGCGGCGACACCGACGAAGGTCATCGGCCAGACATCCGCACCGGGGAAGCCGGTCATCAGGCTCAGGCCGCCGCCGAGGGCCACGAGGCAGGCGAGCCAGAGCGGCAGCACCGGCGCCGCGATCCCGGAACGCAGCCGGTCGGCGAACGGCAGCCGCTCGGGCGGGAGCAGCGACGCACTGTGCGGCGCATCCGCTCCTTCACCGCCGGAGCCCGGTCGAGGGGTCTGGTCGCGGGAGAGAACGGAGGTCATCATGCCACCGAGGAGTACGCGACGATCCCGCGTTTCACCAGGTCGAGGGCCAGTCGGGCGGTCGTTGCCACCTTCGGGTCGTACTGGTTCTGCAGCTGGTCGAGCAGGTCGATCGTCTGCTTCGTCCAGCGCACGAAGTCGCCGGCGGCGAGGTCGGCGTCGAAGAGCACGGTGTCGAGGCTTGCCCCGCGTGCCCATTCGTTCATCGGCTTTGCGAGCCCGACGGAGATCGGGGCGGATCCCGGCAGGCGGTGCCTCGTCTCGAGCTGCTGGAGGTCCTCCCAGATCGCCTGCGTGTTCTCGAGCGCACCGCGGAAGGCCCCGCGCGGCAGGAACCGCTCGGGGAGTTCGCTCTCGTCGCGACGCGGCTCGTAGATCAGGGAGCACGCCATGGCCGCGAGCCCCGCCGGGTCGAGATTCGCCCAGGCGCCCTGCCGGATGCACTCCGCCACCAACAGGTCGCGTTCGCCGTAGATGCGCTTCAGAGTCCTGCCGGTGTCGGTGAGCGTCAGCTCTCCGGCGGTGTCGGCCTTCAGGTATTCGAGTTGCATCAGCACCTCGGTGATGCGGTCGAAGACCTTGGCGATCGCACCGGTGCGGGTGTTGATCTGCTGCACGAGCTGGTCGGTCTCCCGCCTGAGGCGGTACCAGCGCTCGGCCCAGCGCGCATGGTGCTCCCGCTCGGGGCAGACGTGCACCGGGTGAGCCTTCATGCGCCGGCGCAGTTCGGTGATCTTCTTCTGCCGGCTGTCGCGCTCGGCACGGCTCTGGGTGTCGGCCCGGCCCGCACCCGACCGCTCGACGTCGCTCAGTTCCCGGCGGAGCGCGGCGTACTCGGGGAAGTCGCCGAGATGGCAGGTCATCGCCTTCTCGTAGCCCTCCAGGGTCTCCTCCTGTGAGCGCACCTTGCGGGCGAGGTCCACGACGGCGCGGTCGGCCTGGAACTGCGCGAACGAGAGCTCGAGCGAGTCGCGGGTGCGCGCCCGGCCGAACTGGTCGATCAGGTTCACCGCCATGTTGTACGTCGGGCGGAAGCTGGAGTTCAGCGGGTAACTCCGCCGTGAGGCAAGGGACGCCACCGCCTGGGGGTCGATGCCGTCTCGCCACTGGATGACCGAGTGACCCTCGACGTCGATTCCGCGGCGACCGGCCCGCCCGGTGAGCTGGGTGTACTCCCCCGGCGTGATCGGGACCCGCGCCTCGCCATTGAACTTCTCGAGGCTCTCCAGCACCACGGTGCGCGCGGGCATGTTGATGCCGAGCGCCAGGGTCTCGGTGGCGAAGACCACGCGAACCAGCTTCTTCTGGAAGAGCTCCTCCACCACCTCCTTGAAGGCGGGCAGCAGCCCGGCGTGGTGGGCGGCGACACCCCGTTCGAGGCCTTCGAGCCACTCCCAGTAGCCGAGTACCGCGAGATCCTCGTCGAGGAGGGTGCGGCAGCGCTCATCCACAATGCGCCGGATCTCGTCACGTTCCTCTGTCGTCGTGAGGCGGACGCCGGCGCGGAGCACCTGTTTGACGGCCTGATCGCAGCCGACCCGGCTGAAGATGAAGAAGATGGCCGGCAGCAGGTTGTGTTCGTCGAGCAGGTCTGCCAGCTCCGCACGATCCATGCGCGGGGCCTGGGTGTGATTCGGCCGGTACTTCGACGAGTTCCGGCTCCGGCGGTCGTCGGCGCCCGGCCGGCCGCCGTTCCGTGACTGCGGCGCACCCGTCGAACGGGCGATGCGCATCAGCTCAGGATTGACCCGGCTCGTCGTCGCCTGGCCGCTACCGTCGAACAGGTCGAGAAGCTTGTGGCGCACCAGCATGTGCTGGTCGAGGGGAACGGGCCGCTCTTCCGAGACGATGACCTCGGTGTCACCCCGCACCGCCTGCAGCCAGTCGCCGAATTCCTCGGCGTTCGACACGGTGGCGCTGAGAGACACCAGCCGCACAGACGTCGGCAGGTGGATGATCACCTCTTCCCAGACCGCGCCACGGAACCTGTCTGCGAGGTAGTGCACCTCGTCCATCACGACGAATGCCAGGTTGGCGAGCAGGTCGGAGCCGGCGTAGATCATGTTGCGGAGCACTTCAGTGGTCATGACCACGATCCGCGCCGTCGGATTGATGTTCGTGTCTCCGGTGAGCAGGCCCACTTCGTCGGGACCGTACTCAGCGACGAACTCCTGGAACTTCTGGTTGCTCAGCGCCTTGATCGGGGCCGTGTAGAACACCTTCGAGCGTTGCTGCTGCATCGCCATGAAGACGGCGAATTCGGCCACGATGGTCTTGCCGGCACCCGTGGGCGCGGCGACGAGCACGCTGTTGCCCGCCTCGAGGAGCTGACAGGCTGCGATCTGGAAGGGGTCGAGGTCGAACTTCAGCCCCTGCCGGAACTCGTCGACGACAGGATTCGTCGCTTTGTTCCGGCTGAGGGCGTAGCGCTCGGCCGGAGTCAGCGCCTGGGTCATTACGGCACAACCAGTTCGGCGTCGAACTTCTCCTGAGCTTTGGCCTTGCGGCGGTCGTGGATCGTGGCGATGAGAGCCGCTGTGTAGAACAAACCGACCATCGGGATGGCGAGCAGGAACATCGAGAACACGTCGGCAGACGGCGTGGCGATCGCGCAGAACAGCACAATGACGAGGATCGCGATGCGCCAGGACTTCAGGATGGACTTCGCGCTCAGGATGCCCGCGAAGTTCAGCAGCACGAGCAGCACGGGCAGCACGAAGGCGATGCCGATGGCGACCACCAGCTTCAGCACGAAGGAATAGTAGGTTCCCGCGCTGATGATGTTCGTGGTGTCCTGCGGGGCGAAGCCGGTGAGGATCGAGACCATGTGGGGCAGCACGTACCAGCCGGCCGCGCAGCCAGCGAGGAAGAGCGGAACGGCGGTGAGCACGAAGCCCACGGCGTACTGCTTCTCCCGGCGGGTCAGGCCGGGGACGAGGAAAGCCCACATCTGGTACAGCCAGATCGGGGACGCCAGAACGATACCGACGGTGATGGCGATCTGCAGGCGAAGGTCGAAGGCCTGCGAGACATCCGTGAAGTTCAGGGACGCAGCACGCCCCTGGGAGCTGGTGATGGCACTGACGGGCGCGCTGAGAGCCAAGAGGATCGGATCGGAGAGCAACCAGCCGACCACGGCACCGATCGCGACTCCGAGGAGCGCCCGGAACATCCGCTTGCGGAACTCGACGAGGTGCTCACCGAGTGACATCCGCCCGTCGCGGTTCGCGCTCTTCTTGGGGCGAGGTTCCGCCTTCGAGCGAACGGCCACTTACCTGGAGGCGGTGTTGTGGTCCGAGCCGAGGTCGGTCGGAGTGACATTCGCCACGTTGACGTCGGCAGGCTTGTTCAGCGTGGTGGGCTCGGCGATGTTCGATGCCGTCTCGGCAGCAGCCGGCTTGGCCTCGGCGCCGCTCGGGTCGTCGGACTTCATCGTCTTGACCTCGCTCTTGAAGATGCGCATCGACTGGCCGACACTGCGAGCGAGGCCCGGAAGCTTCGGGGCACCGAAAAGGAGCAGCACGATGGCGAGAATGACAATCAGATGCCAACCCTGAAGGTTACCGAGCATGGGGCCACGTCCTTTGTGTGTAGTCGGATGTTATGAGGAGTTTACCCCGTTCCAGCCGTTTCTCCCTGCGAAGCTCTTTTTCCTCTGCACGGCGTCGCCTGTGGGCATCTCGGCGGTGGTGCATTTGGGCATAGCCCAGCAGGATGGCATTGTCGCTCGGCTCGGGAGTGAGGTTCTCGACGTTGTCCTGGATGCTGCCCACCTGGGCTCCGAGCTGGCTCAGTTCGCCGAGGATTACGCTGGCCTTCTTGAACAACCGCCAGCCCAGCAGGGCGTACATGCCGAGCATCGCCAGCACCAGCACGGCCCAGATCACGATCCAGCTCCACCATGTCATGACGACACCCTACTTGCTGCGCAAGTGCGCCGCGCTCTGAGCAGAGGCCCGTTCAGGGCCCCTGCCGCGCTCGCCCACCATGTCATGACGTAACACTATCGTCGTAGGCGGCGAGGGCCTCGGCCGCCCAGTCGTGCACCGCACGCCGCGCCTCGGGTGGTTCGATCACCCGCACGATGCCCGGGAGGCTCGCGATTAGCCGTTTCAGTCCGTGGATGTGCGCCACCCGCACCGTCGCCTGCACGACCGCGCCGCGTTCGAGCTGGGGCGCGCCCTCTGCGAGGTACTCCCCCAGGAGGCTCACCGCGGCGGGATGCACCTCCAGCACCACCCCGAGGGTCTCCCCCGAACCGTCGAACAGGTTGTCGCTGAGGGCGAGGTCGCCGGGGCGGTACAGGTTCGGATTCGACGTGACCGTGAGGTCGGCCATCCTGTCGAGCCGGAAGGTACGGATGCCCTGGCGGGTGTGGCACCAGCCCCTGAGGTACCAGCTCTCGTTGTTGGAGTCGATCCGCAGTGGATCCACGACCCGGTGCTCCCGCTCTCCCCGGGAGCCGACGTAGTCGAACTCGATCTGCAGCCCCCCGGCGACAGCCGAGCGGATGGTGACGAGGGATGCGTTCGCCTCCGACTTCGCCACGGCCACCTGGCTCGGCTCTTCGGAGGATCCGCGCGCCAGTTTCGCCATCAGCGACGAGTGCACAGCACTGTCGAGTGTCTCGGGGACCGCCTGCAGGTACTGGAGCCCGGCGATCAGAGCCGCGGCCTCCCGGGCGGAGAAGCGCGGCGAATCGTCGAGGGCGACGCGGTGGGTGATCTGGATCTCGTCGCTCTGCTCGAAGTCGTCCCAGGCGATGTCGAACAAGTCGCCGTGCTGGTACTGGCTGGTCTCGCCGGGCACTCCCGACACCGCGATCAGTCGCACGGCCTCCCGCACCTGCTCCTCGCTCACCTGGAAGTGGGCAGCGGCATCCACCACGGAGACCCGGTCCCTGTCGAGCAGATAGGGAACGAGGGAGAGCAGGAACGCGAGCTTGTCCTGGGCGTGCACGAACCCGGATGACTTGGGCTGTTTCGGCGACCCAGGCTGTTTCGGCGACTCAGGCTGTTTCGGCACGGCCGGCCTCCTCCTCCGCCGTCGGGCGCACCGGCTGGTGGGTGGCCACGGTGAGTTCGAGGCGACGGCGCACCGCGGCGCGGAGCTCTGGGGGCGACACCACGAAGACCTCGGGCCCGAACCCCGAGAGGTCGTCGGCCAGGAGGTGCAGGTCGGTGTAGTGCAGCGTCAGGTCGCCGTCCGGTCTCCGGATGCTCCCCCGACGGTTCACGAGCCGTGTCTGGGCATCGGAGCTCGGCCGCGCGCGCACCACGGCGGTGTTGGCGGCCCAGATCTCGTCGAGCTGCCGGAGCGCCGTCTCGGCCGTACCCCGGGCATCGTTCTCGAAGGGGATGCGAGTGCGGGTCACCGGCCCGACGATGCGGGAGAGCAGGAAGGTGCGGGGCTCGCCGATCTGCTGGTCGATCCCGGTGATGTGCCAGCGGCCCTCATGCTGAACGAGGGCAAGCGGTGCGACGGTGCGTTCGCGAGGGGAGAGGTCGCCCGGTTTGAGGTAGGCAAAACGCACGAGCATCCGGCGACTGAGCGCGTCGGTCAGCGGGTCGAAGGCAGCCTCGCGAGTACGGATGCGCGGCGCGTAGCCGAGAACCGGTTCGATCGACTCGACGCCGAGCGAACGGAGCTTCAGCAGCGCGTGCCGGGACTCCCGGGAGAGGGAGCCCTCGCGCCAGGCCATCGCTGCCAGGTTCAGCAGGGCGATCTCCTCCGGGGAGAACGAGATGTCTGCGGGGAGGTCGTAGGCGCCCTTCGGGATGAGATAGCGCAGGTGCTGGTTGTTTCCGGACTCGTCGATCGGCTCGATCGTCTCCAGCGGCACACCGAGCTCACGAATGTCGTCTTTGTCCCGCTCGAACTGGCGCTCGAGACTGGCGTTGTCGCCGGCGAAGACGTACCGCTGACGGTAGCCCTGCACCGTAGAGAGGATCTCGTTTTTCGTGAGCCCCGCCTCGGTCGCCAGCAGGGCCAGCACGAGGCTGAACAGTCGCTCCTCGACGGGTACGGGCGCGGGTCCCCTGGTCTCAGTCATCAGGCTCCCATTTTACGGGTGCCTCGGGCTGATCCCTGACTTATTGGGCAGGTGCGGCGGGCAGGATCCCGAGCACGTCGACGACATAGATCAGCGTCGAGCCCGCAGGGATCTTTCCGTCAGTCGACGCGGTGTCTCCGTAGCCCGAGGCCGGCGGTACGACGGCGATGTACTGCGACCCGACCGTCTGGCCGACCAGCGACGGCACGATGGTCGTCGCAAGCGGCGCGCTCGACGACGCCTGCACGAGCTTGGGCGTGCCATCGGCCCAGGTCGAACCGGCGATCGACTTGTCGGCCCACACCACCGCGGTGTACTGCACGATCACGTTGTCACCATCGGCGATCGCCGGGCCATCGCCCTTCTTCAGGTCGGCGACCCGCAGGTCGGTCGGCACGCTGCCCGAGGGAACCGTGATGCCGGGTCGACCGTCGGGGGCGAGCGCGACACTAGGGAAACCGGCCTCTGCGGGCTGGATGGCGCCGTCGGCCCGGGTGCCGAACGCGTCCGTGATGTCGAAGACCATGACGAGCGAGTCGGTCGCGCCGACACCCGCCTGGCTGTTGCCCTCTGTGCCGAAACCGTCGGCCGGGGGCATGGTGATGGCGACGCGCGATCCGACCGTGGCGCAGGCGAGGCCCTTCCGGATGCCCGGGATGCCGGCGCTCGAGATGGGGAAGGTCGAGGCGGTCTTTCCGTCGTACGCGGTGGCGGTGACCGTGGCGCCGGTGGTCGCGTCGAGCAGCGTGTAGTCGCCCGAGACGATGCCGTTCTCGGGCAGAACCGTTCCGCTTCCCTGGATGAGCGTGCTGACCTCGGTCGTGCTGCCGGCGTCGAGCGGCGTACCGAACGAGATCTTCGGCGCGGATCCGAAGTCGCCCGTGGCGGTGACGAGGCCGGAGGCGCTTCCCGAGGAAGCCATGGGCGAGCATCCGGAGGCTGAAGTGCCACCCGTGGAGCTGCATCCTGCTACGACGACGAGCAGGCCAGCGGCCACGATGAGCGCGACGGTCTTACGCACGGATCCTCATTTCAGGTACAGAACAGCTCACGATCGCGAGCCGCCTCAGTCTAACGGGTCGGTTTCGGGCTGGTTTTCAGCTTCGCGCGCCAGGGCGGCGTCGGCACTGGCGCTGGCCTGGCGCACGCGTTTGCGGAGGCTCTTCGGGCTGATTCCGCGTTCGCCGAGCGCCCCGGGGGTCCAGGCCTCGACGTCGTCGTCGGAATACTCCGATTTGGATGCCCGGCGCTTGAGTTCGGGCAGCACGGAGCCGGGCGCGAGCCGGCGCGCGGTGACGAGGAAGCCGGTGTGGCCGATCATCCGGTGGTCCGGCCGCACAGCGAGGCCCTCGACATGCCAGGTGCGCACCATCGTCTCGCTCGGGTCGGGGTTTGTGAACAGGCCCGAACGGCGGATGGTCTCGGTGACCCGGGAGAGCTGCGTGACGGTGGCGACGTAGCAGAGCACGACTCCCCCGGGCTTCAACGCGGCGGCGACCGCCTCGATGCACTCCCAGGGAGCGAGCATGTCGAGGATGACCCGGTCGACGGTTCCGTCGTCGTGCACCGTCGGGAGGGCATCCGTGAGGTCGCCGACAGTGACGGTCCAGTTCTCGGGCTCCGCACCGGTGAAGGCGGCGACGTTGGCGCGCGCGACATCTGCGAACTCATCACGTCGTTCGAACGAGGAGAGGAAACCCGCCGGGCCGAGGGCGCGGAGCAGCCAGAGCGAGAGCGCACCCGAACCGACCCCGGCCTCGACGACGGTTGCGCCCGGGAAGATGTCGGCCTGTGCGAGGATCTGGGCGGCGTCCTTCGGGTAGATGATCGCAGCTCCCCGTGGCATTGCCATGACGAAGTCGGTGAGCAGCGGACGGAGCGCAAGATAGTCGATCCCGATCGAGTTCTGCACGACAGAACCGTCGGGCAGCCCGATGAGGTCGTCGTGCTCGATCCAGCCCTTGTGGGTGTGGAACGTGGCGCCCACTTCGAGGCTGATGCTGTTCATCCGGCCTTTGGGACCGGTGAGCTGCACCCGGTCGCCGGCGCGGAACGGTCCGCTGTAGGTGGTGGAGGTGGTCATCGCGCTGCACTCCTTGAATCTGTGAGAACTCGAACCAGATCGGCGCTCGAGCGCCCGTCGAGGGTCGGCCAGAGCACGTCGGCGCCGCTGTTCTCGAGCGAGAGGTAATGGGGGACGCCGATCGTCACGACGCCGGCCGCGACGGCGGAGGCGGTGCCGGCGAGGCTGTCCTCGATGGCGACACAGTCCGCCGGGGCGGCGCCGAAGTGCGCGGCCGCCGTCAGGTAGGCCTCCGGATGCGGTTTCGCGTTGGTGACGTCGTCGCCCGAGACCACGAGGTCGAAGGCGTCGAACGGGATGAACGACCGCACGTGCTCGGCCATCCGCCGGATCGACATGGTGACCAGCGCCGTCGGGATGCCCGCCCGGCGGAGATCGAACAGCAGCTCCTTCGCCCCCGGACGCCACGGAACGGCCACGGTGATCTGTTCCATGACGCGTTCGCTCAGCAGCGAGACGATCGCGTCCTCCCCCATGTCGACGCCTTTCGCCTGCATTGTCTGGGCCGTCCGCCAGAGGCCGGAGCCGACGAGATCGAGGGCCTCCTCGTGCGTCCAGGTGCCGCCGTAGGACTCGATGAGAGAGGTCTGGGCGGTCATCCAGTAGGGCTCGGTATCGACGAGAGTGCCGTCCATGTCCCAGAGAACGGCGGCAGGATTCTGTTCGGTCACGGGATCGAAGCCTACCGTGAGCACGGAGCCCCGCCGGGGCGCGACGGCCTATCCTTGAGGAACGCTTCCGCGCGGGTGCGCCCGCTTGATCCAGAGAACACGAGGACTTCCCCTAAGTGGCAGAGAGCAAAGAATTCCTGACCGGCCGGCTGATGGTCGTCGCCTTCGAGGGCTGGAACGACGCCGGTGAGGCGGCATCCGCAGCGGTGCGGAGCCTGAAGGAGCAACTCGACCTGGCGGAGATCGTCGAGATCGACTCCGAGGACTTCTTCGACTACCAGTTCAACCGGCCCACCAGCGAGTTCGACGACGAGGGCCAGCGCATCCTGGTCTGGCCGAGTGCGACGATCTACGGCCCGGCCGCCGCGACCGGCGACGCAGAGGAAGCGGGAGAACCGGCGGAGCAGCTCGCCGCCGATGCCGGCCTCGAGGTCAGCAGCAACAACACCTCCAACGTCTACCTGCTGCTCGGCACGGAGCCGTCGCGCAACTGGAAACGGTTCACCAGTGAGGTGCTGAACGTCGCTGTGGACTCCGGCGTCTCGGGCATCGTCTTTCTCGGCGCCATGCTCGCCGACGTGCCGCACACCCGCCCGATCAGCATCTACTCCACCAGCGAGAACGCCGGCGTGCGCACCGAGCTCGACCTCGAGCGGAGCGCCTACGAGGGCCCGGTGGGCATCCTCAGCATCCTCTCCGACGCGGCCGAGCAGCTCGGGATCCCCACAGTCAGCCTCTGGGCGAGCGTGCCGCACTACGTGCACAACGCGCCCTCGCCGAAGGCCACCCTGGCGCTGATCGACCGGCTCGAGGAGCTGATCGACGTGGTCATCCCGCGGGGCGACCTCGTCGACGAGGCGGCGGCCTGGGAGTCGGGCATCAACGCTCTCGCAGGTGAGGACGAGGAGATGGCGTCCTACATCCAGCAGCTGGAACAGGCCCGGGACACGGTCGACTCACCCGAGGCGAGCGGTGAGGCCATCGCCCAGGAATTCGAGCGCTACCTGCGGAAGCGCGGCGACGGTCCGGCGACGGGCCCAGCGGAGCCCTGGCGCCCGTAGCGTCGCTCGCGTCCCCAAGGCGCGGGCATCCTCGGGCGCAATTCAGGCCACACGCGGCGCCAGCGAACATCTGGACGCGGTGAGGCATGCGGCCTGAATTGTGGGCGCCGGTCAGGCGGCGATGCGGATGCCCAGCAGGGCGTCGATCGCGTCGACGATCACCGCGGGGACCACTCGCGCCGTCTCGAACCACTCGTCGAGCAGGGTGAGTGCCCGGGGGGTGTCGAGGTCGTCGGCGAGGGCCTCGAGCAGGCGGGTGACGAGAGCCACGGCATCCGGGGTCGAGGCTGTTTCGTGTTCGTCCGCCATCGCGGCCGCAGCCATCCAGCGGTCGAGCCTCGCCGTGGCGCGCTCGAGGTCGGCGTCGGTGTACTCCCAGTCGCTCCGGTAGTGGTGGCCCAGCAGGGCGAGCCGGATGGTTCGGGCATCCACACCCGCGGCCCGGAGCTTCGACACCAGCACCAGGTTGCCGAGCGACTTCGACATCTTCTCGCCCTGGTAGGCGACCATGCCGGTGTGGGCGTGGATCGACGCGAAGGGTTCCCCGGTCAGCGCTGTCGCATGCGCGGCGCTGAACTCGTGATGCGGAAAGATGAGGTCGGAGCCGCCGCCCTGCACGGCGAAGTCGCGGCCGACGTGGTCGAGGGCGATCACGGCGCACTCGATGTGCCAGCCGGGCCGGCCGGCGCCGACCGCTGAGGGCCACTCCGGCTCGCCGTCACGGGCCACCCGCCAGAGCAGCGGATCGAGCGGGTCGCGCTTGCCGGGCCTCTCCGGATCACCGCCACGCTGGGCGAACTGGTCGAGCATCGTCGCGCGGTCGTAGCGGCTCTCGAGCCCGAGGAACCAGCTCGTCGCCTCCGCGGCACGGGCCGAATCGAAGTAGACGTCGCGGGCATCGTCGTTCCGTGCGTCGGGGGTCGGCACGCCGTAGGCGAATCCGCTGCCGATCAGCTCGGCCACGGCCTGCCCGATCTCGTCGACCACCTCGGTGACGGCGATGTAGTTCGCCGGAGGGAGGATGCGGAGCGCCTCCATGTCGCCGCGGAACAGGTCGGTCTGCGACGCCGCGAGCTCCCGCCAGTCGACACCGGTGGCCGTCGCCCGCTCGAGCAGGGGGTCGTCGACGTCGGTGACGTTCTGCGTGTACGACACCGTGAGACCCGCCGCCCGCCAGAGCCGGTTCAGGGTGTCGAACGCCAGGTAGGTGGAGGCGTGGCCGAGGTGGGTGGCGTCGTAGGGCGTGATGCCGCAGACATAGAGGCCGGCCGTGCCGTCGGTCCCCGGTGCCGCCTCGATCTGACCGCTGGCCTGGTTGAACAGGCGGGGAACCGGCCCCCGGGAGGACAGCGCGGGAACGTCAGGAGAAGGCCAGGAGTGCACTACTGAACTCTAACTTCTGGCGATCCGGCTGCCGACCAGTCTCAGGCGGCGATGGTGTTCGTGGCCAGCAGCACGATCAGCACGATGCCGAGTGCGATGCGGTAGATCACGAATGGCAGGAAGCTCCGCCGGGAGATGTAGTTCATGAAGAAGGCGATCACGACGAGGCCCACCACGAAGGCGACGACGGTGGCCGCGGCCGTCTCGGCGCCGTTGAAGATCTCGGGCGTGCAGCCGGCAGCCGCGTTCACACACGGCTCCTTGATGCTCTTGTAGAGCTGGAAGAGACCACTGCCGAACACGGCCGGCATCGCCAGAAGAAAGGAGTAGCGGGCGGCGGCCTTGCGCTCGTAGCCCATGAAGAGCCCGGCGGTGATGGTGCCACCCGAGCGGCTCACCCCGGGGATGAGTGCAAGCGCCTGGGCGAAGCCGTAGACGACGCCGTGCGGGTAGGTCAGGTCTTTCAGCCGGCGCTTCTTCTCGCCCACCGCATCGGCCACGCCCAGCAGGATTCCGAAGACGATCAGGGTGGCGGCCACCAGCCACAGCGAGCGGAGCGACGTCTCGATCTGGTTCTGGAAGATCAGCCCGAGAATGATGATGGGGAGACTGCCGATGATGATGAGCCAGCCCATCCGGGCATTCGGATCGTTCCGCGGGATGCGCCCGAACAGCGCCTTCACCCACGTGCTGACGATGCGCACCACATCCCGCCAGAAGAACACCAGCACGGCCGCTTCGGTGCCGAGTTGGATGATCGCGGTGAACGCAGCCCCCGGGTCGCCTCCGGCTCCGATCAGTTCGCCCACGATCTTGATGTGGGCGCTGGAGGAGATCGGCAGGAACTCCGTCAGACCCTGAACGAGGCCGAGGATGATCGCTTGGAGGAATTCCATTCAGAAACTTTCGGGTAGCGAGGCAGCCGCTTCAGTAACGCAGAAGCAGGTCGGTCAGAACATCTGTGCCAAACACTAGTGCGTCAAGCGGCACCCGCTCGTCAACGCCGTGGAACAGCGCCGGGAAGTCGAGATCGGCCGGCAGCTGCAGCGGGGCGAAGCCGTAGCCCTTGATGCCGAGCATGCTGAGGGCCTTGTTGTCGGTACCCGCGGAGAGCAGGTAGGGCAGCACCTCGGCACCCGGATCGAAGCGGCCGAGGCTTGCGATCATCTGCTCCACCAGCGCGCCTTCGAAGGGCGTCTCGAGGCCGATGTCCTGGTGCATCACCACGACTTCGACGTCGGTTCCGGCGAGTTCGCGGATGCGCGCCATCACCTCGACCTCGTCGCCCGGGAGCACGCGGACATCCATCCGCGCCTCCGCGAGATCGGGGATGACGTTCACCTTGTAGCCGGCGTCGAGCATGGTCGGGTTGGTGGTGGCTCGGAGGGTCGCGCTGATGAAACGGCTCGCGGTGCCGGTGGCGATCGCCAACTCCTGGGCGCTCACCTGCTTCGGATCCTGCCCCAGGATGCCCGCCACCCTGTCGAGCAGCTGGCGGGTGGTCATCGTGAGTTTCACCGGCCACTCCTGGCTGCCGATCCGTGCCACGGCACCGGCCAGACGCGTGATGGCGTTCTCGGAGTTGATCTGCGAGCCGTGGCCGGCGCGGCCGCGGGCGATGAGCTTGATCCAGATCAGGGCTTTCTCGCCGGTCTGCACGAGGTAGGCGCGCTGACCCTGGAGGTCGATGGAGTAGCCGCCGACCTCGGAGATCGCTTCGGTCGCACCCTCGAAGACCTCCGGATGTTCGTCGACCATGAAATGCGAACCGAGCACTCCCCCGGCCTCCTCGTCGGCGAAGAAGGCGATGACGAGGTCGCGCGCCGGCTGGCGGCCGGAACTGAGGATCTCGCCGAGCGAACTCAGGATCATGGCGTCCATGTTCTTCATGTCGACCGCCCCACGACCCCAGATCATGCCGTCGCGGATCTCGCCGCCGAACGGGTCGACGCTCCAGTCGTCGGCGATGGCTGGAACCACGTCGAGGTGGCCGTGGACGACGAGGGCGGGAGCATCCGGACTCGCACCCTCCAGCCTCGCGACCACGCTGGTTCGGCCGGGGGCGGCATCGAACAACTGCGGCTTCAGGCCGAGCGCCTGGAGCTCCGCCTCCACGTAGTGGGCGGCCTCCGTCTCGCCGTTGGATTTGCCGTCGCCGTAGTTGCTGGTGTCGAACCGGATCAGGTCACGGGTGAGGTGGGCGGTGCGGTCGAGGGTCGGATCGCTCGTCGAGGTCATGCGAACACGCTACCGGCACGGCCGGAAGCGGAGGTGCGTTTTCGGGTGCTTCCAGACGTGCTATCGTCTTACCTTGTTGTTCTCCTGCAAGGGAGTTGCAGCAACACCTGTCCGGGTGGCGGAAATGGTAGACGCGCTAGCTTGAGGTGCTAGTGCCTGTTATGGGCGTAGGGGTTCAAGTCCCCTTTCGGACACAGATCAGAACGGGATTGCGACACACATCGCAATCCCGTTCTTCTTTTCCCCACAACTGGGGTAGTGTTTAACACGAAGTTGCTGTGCCTCGCAGTTCTGAACGCTCGCGGCCAAGCCCCGTTGCCCATTGCGCTTGAAAGATGGATGACAGGCACCGCGCTATCAGAATCCGGCAGTCGGATTCATAGAGAACGCTCCTGGAGGAGTTTTAACATGGCAATTGGTACCGTCAAATGGTTTAACGCTGAAAAAGGCTTCGGATTCATCGCTCCCGAAGATGGCAGCCCCGACGTTTTCGCTCACTACTCGGCCATCTCGTCGAACGGCTACAAGTCGCTCGATGAGAACCAGCGCGTCGAGTTCGATGTGACCCAGGGCCCGAAGGGCCCGCAGGCTGAGAACATCCGTTCGCTCTAGCCTTTGGGCATGAGAAGCGCACGCGCTTCTCATCGTGAATAAATATTGTGGGAATGCCCCGGCTCCGGCCGGGGCATTCTTGTTTAAGCTCGACGTATGACTATCGAAAACACGCCGGGATCATCACCTGAGAACCCGATCGACAATGACACGGAGTGGGTGGCGGCGCAGATTGCCGAATACCTCGCCACCGACGGCGAGAAGCCGTCATTCAAGGGCGGAGCGCCGCTGGTGCTCCTCACGACCCAGGGCCGGAAGAGCGGGGAGTGGCGCCGCACCTGCCTGATCTGCGCGGAAGATGACGGCCGCCAGATCCTGGTCGCGTCACTCGGCGGGGCCCCGAAGCATCCGGTCTGGTACCTGAACCTCGAAGCGAATCCCGAGGTCGTCGTGCAGAACAAGGGTGAGATCATCCGCGGCACCGCCCGTACGGCCACGCCTCGGGAGAAGCCGGCGCTCTGGCAGAAGATGGTCGCCCTCTACCCCGACTACGCCGACTACCAGCAGAAGACGGACCGCGAGATCCCGATCGTGATCGTCGACCCCCGCCCCTGAGGCGGGCCGACAACGCAATCGGCGGTCCTCGTCAGATCCGTCACGCTATACAGCACGGATGCAACGAGGGCCGCCGATTCGGTGGTGCCCGGGTGCGGGGATCAGAGGGTGGCGTCGGCCAGCGTCTTGATGTCCATGACGAAGCGGTAGCGCACGTCTGACTTCAGCACGCGCTCGTAGGCCGCGTTCACGGCGTCGGCGTTTGCCTCGATGAGCTCAGTCTCGGGTGCGATGCCGTGCTCGGCACAGAAGTCGAGCATCTCCTGCGTCTCGGCGATGCTGCCGATGCCCGAGCCTGCGAACGAACGGCGGTTGCCGAACAGAGTGAAGACCTGGATGGGCAGGGGCTCGGGCGGGGCACCGACGCTGACGAAGGTGCCGTTCAGGCGCAACACCTTGAGGTAGGTGTTGAGGTCGATCTTCGCACTGACCGTGTTGATGACCAGGTCGAAGGTGTTCTGAAGGTCTTTCAGCGTCGACTCGTCGCTGGTCGCGTAGTAGTGGTCGGCGCCGAGACGCAGGCCGTCCTCCTTCTTGCTGAGCGTCTGCGAGAGCACGGTGACCTCGGCGCCCATCGCGTGCGCGATCTTGACGGCCATGTGGCCGAGCCCGCCCATGCCGACGACGGCGACCTTTTTGCCGGGGCCGGCGTTCCAGTGCGACAGCGGCGAGTAGGTCGTGATGCCGGCGCAGAGCAGCGGCGCAGCCTTCTCGAAGGGAATCGATTCGGGAACGCGCAGAACGAAGTCCTCGACGACCACGATGTGGGTCGAGTATCCACCCTGCGTGACCGTGCCATCCGCGTCCACGGACGCGTAGGTGCCGGTGTTGCCCTTCAGGCAGTAGTTGTTCGCTCCGGCCAGGCAGTTCTCGCACTCGCGGCACGAGTTGACCATGCAGCCGACGCCGACGCGGTCGCCGACGCTGTGCAGGGTGACATCCGAACCGATCTCGGTGACGACGCCCACGATCTCGTGGCCGACGACCTGTGGGTACTGGATGTCGCCCCACTCTCCCCGCACGGTGTGGATGTCGGAGTGGCAGATGCCCGAATAGGCGATCTCGATCAGCACATCTTCCGCGCCGACGTCACGGCGTTCGATCGTGGTCGTGATCAGGGGTTCGGTGGCCGACGGTGCGGCGATGGCGTTGACGGTGGTTGACATGCTTCTCCTAGGTGAGAGGACGGGGTGAACGGATCGGTCTAAAAAGGAAGGCGGGCCGGACGACGATCAGAAGCCGGTGGGAACGTGCGGCTGGTAGGGAGCCTCGAGCGTCTCGAGCTCCGCGGGGGTGAGGTCCAGGTCGACAGAGGCGACCGCGTCCTCGAGGTGGTGCGGCTTGGTCGCCCCGACGATCGGCGAGGTCACGGCGGCCTGCTGCCGCACCCAGGCGAGGGCGACCTGCGCCCGGGAGACTCCACGGTTCGAGGCGACGGTGGCCACGGCATCCGAGACCTGCCTGTCGCCGTCTTCGGTACCGGCGTAGACCTTCGCGCTGACGTTGTCACTCGCGTCGCGTGCCGTCTGCTCGCCCCAGGGGCGGGTGAGGCGGCCGCGGGCCAGCGGGCTCCACGGCAGCACGCCGACGCCCTGGTCGAGGCAGAACGGGTGCATCTCGCGCTCTTCCTCGCGCTGGATGAGGTTGTAGTGGTCCTGCATCGAGACGAACCGGGTCCAGCCGCCGAGGTCGGCCGTGTACTGGGCCTTCGCGAACTGCCAGGCGTACATGGATGACGCACCGATGTAGCGCGCCTTGCCGGCCTTCACCACGTCGTGCAGCGCCTCCATGGTCTCCTCGATCGGAACGGTGTCGTCCCAGCGGTGGATCTGGTAGAGGTCGACGTAGTCGGTACCGAGCCGGCGGAGCGACGCGTCGATCTGGTTCATGATGTGCACGCGGCTGAGGCCGCCGCCGTTCGGGGTGCTGCGCATCGGCATGAAGACCTTGGTGGCGATCACGATCTCCTCGCGGCTCGCAAAGTCGGCCAGAGCACGGCCGACGAATTCCTCGCTGGTGCCATCGGAGTAGGCGTTGGCTGTGTCGAACGTGGTGATTCCGGCGTCGAGGGCCTGTTGGATGAACGGGCGGCTGGCCTGCTCGTCGAGGGTCCAGTCGTGGTTGCCGCGGTCTGCCGTACCGTAGCTCATGCAGCCGAGGGTGATTGCTGAGACTTCGAGGCCGCTTGCGCCGAGTTTCAGGTATTTCATCGTGACTCCTTCATAACGGGTGACCGGATCCAGTCTGCTTCAGAATGTGGCGGTGAGGGAGGCCCTGCGAGTGCCTCGCTACCCGTGCTAAGGGAGGTCGGGGTGCGGACGGTCAGTGCGTGCCGATCCACTTCCGCACCGTGGAGATGCGCGTCTGCAGCTGAGTGACGCTCGCCTGGGCGACCGCCGGCCCGCCGCACACCCGGCGGAGCTCGGCGTGGATCAGCCCGTGCGGCTCCCCCGAGGTCTTCGCCCAGATGCCGACAACGCTGTTCAGCAGCGACCGCTGCTCCTTGAGTGTGCGGTAGAGCGGGGCGGCGGGAGCCGCATCCGGAGTCTCGACCACGGGAGCGACATAGCCCGGCTCGTGCTTGCGCCTGGCCTGCTTCGCCTGGCGGTGCTGAAGCAGCTCCCGCACCTGTTCGGGTTCGAGGAGGCCAGGGAAGCCGATGAAGTCGAGCTCCTCGTCGCTGCCGCCGATCGCCTCGGCTCCGAACTCGTCGCCCTCGTAGACGACCATGTCGAAGGTGGCGTGAGAGGAGAGCGGCTCGAAGCTGAACTCCTGCTGCAGGGCGTCGGAGGCCTTCTCCTGCCGGTTGGCGGCATCCATCATGTCCTCTTCGGGGGCGAAGAGGTCGATGGCGGGGTCGCCGGTCTCGCGGCGGTCGAGGGCGTGGTCGCGTTCGAGTTCCATCGTGTTCGCGAGGGCCATCAGGGAGGGCACGTTCGGCAAAAAGATGGAGGCGATCTCCCCTCGGCGCCGGGCCCGCACGAAGCGGCCGATCGCCTGCGCGAAGTAGAGCGGAGTGGCGGCGCTGGTGGCGTAGACGCCGACGGAGAGCCGCGGGATGTCGACACCCTCCGACACCATCCGCACGGCGACCATCCAGCGGCGCGTCGAGTTCGAGAACTCCTCGATGCGGTCGCTGGCCTCCTTCTCGTCGCTCAGCACGATGGTGATCGGCTGGCCGGTGATCTCCCCGAGAACGTCGGCATAGGCCCTGGCGGCATAGTGGTCGGTCGCGATGACGAGGCCTCCGGCATCCGGAACCGACTGCCGGACCTCGGTGAGGCGACGGTCGGCGGCCTTCAGCACCTGCGGGATCCAGTCGCCCTTCGGATCGAGCGCTGTGCGCCAGGCCTGCGAGGTGATGTCCTTCGTGTTGCCCTCGCCGAGGCGGGCCTCCATCTCCTCGCCCACGCCGTCACGCCAGCGCATGTGGCCGGCGTAGACCATGAAGAGCACAGGGCGAACGACGCCGTCTTTCAGCGCCCGGCCGTAGCCGTAGTTGTAGTCGGTGAGGCTCGTGCGGATGCCGTGCTCGTCGGGCAGGTAGCTGACGAACGGGATCGGTGCCGTGTCGGAGCGGAACGGGGTTCCGGTGAGAGAGAGACGCCGGGTGGCGGGCTCGAAGGCCTCGCGGATGGCGTCACCCCAGCTCAGCGCGTCGCCGCCGTGGTGCACCTCGTCGAGGATGACGAGCGTGCGGCCGCTGAGGGTCAGGTCGCGGTGGAGTTCGGCCCGTGTCGCGACCTGCGCGTAGGTGACGACGACGCCGTGGTAGTGCGCACCGTGGCGGCCGTGAGCGTTCTTGAAGGTGGGGTCGAGCCGGATGCCCGCCCGGTGTGCGGCGTCGGCCCACTGCTTCTTCAGGTGCTCGGTGGGGGCGACGACCGTGATGCGGTCGACGGTCTTGCGGGCCAGGAGTTCGGCGGCGAGCCGCAGCGCGAACGTGGTCTTGCCGGCGCCCGGCGTCGCGGAGGCGAGGAAGTCGCGGGGCTCGTGCTCGAAGTAGGCGGTGAGGGCCTCGGACTGCCAGGCGCGGAGCTTACCGACGGTTCCCCAGGCGGCCCGTTCGGGGAAGCTCGGGGAGAGATGCTCGGCCGCGGAGGTTCCGACCGGACGTCCGGCGGGGGCAGGCGAAATAGTCACTTTCCGACACACTACCCGCTCCCAGCGCGGCTCGCCCAACCGGCCCGCGGGCGCCGTCGGCGGTGGCGGTGAGGTCGCGCGCGCGGCGTGGCAGGGTGTGGCGGGGGGTGGCCTGCGAGCCCGGGTGGGCGTAGCTGGCGGGGCGTGGCGGCGGTGGCCTCTGGGCGTCGGGCGGGCGACAATGGGGCGTGCTCCCCCACGCGTTCTCTCTCCCGGCCATCCCGCCCTTCGACCACGCGGGGGTCACCCGGTTTCTCTCGGCGCACGCCATCGTGGGGGTGGAGGCGGTGGTCGACGGGGAGTATTGGCGCACGCTGGCGCTGCAGAGCGGGCAGGCGCTGGTGGCCGTGCGGGCCACCCCGGCGGGGGTGACGGGGCGGGTGTGGTTCCGCGTCGGCGGGGCGGTGCCGGGCCACGGGTCTCCCGGCCATCCGGATCTCGCGGAGGTCGTCGCCGCAGTGGGACGGCTCTACGACCTCGATGCCGACGCGCCGGCCATCGACTCCGTGCTCGGCGGGGTGCAGGAGCTGGCTGGGTCGCTGGCGGCTGCCCCGGGCATCCGGATGCCCGGTTCGACCGACCCGCACGAGACCCTGTTCCGCACGCTGATCGGCCAACAGGTGTCGGTGAAGGCGGCGCGGACCGTGCAGGGGAACCTCGCTGCGGCCCTCGGCGACCCGCTCGACCCGGGGCTGGCTGCCGAGGCGACGCACGCCGCCGCTCCCGCATCGGCCTCACCGCTCAGCCGACTCTTTCCGACCGCCGAGCAGCTTGCCCGCGGAGGCACCGGCATCGTGCGCGGGCCGGCGCAGCGGGTGCGCACGATCCTGGCCGTCGCGGAGGCGCTGGCCGAGGGGAGCCTGGTCGTCGATGGCCGCGCGAGCGTGCCGGAGCTGATGGACGGCCTCGAGGCGATGCCGGGAATCGGGCCGTGGACAGCCGGGTACGTCGCGATGCGCGTGCTGGGCGCCCCGGACATTCTGCTCGACGGCGACCTCGCCCTGCGCGCCGGCGCTGCCGCACTCGGTCTGCCGTCGGAGCGCCGGGAACTCGTGAGCTTCGCTGAACGCGTCGCCCCGTGGCGGAGCTACTTCGGCATGCACCTCTGGCGGGACGCGGTGGCGGCAATCGCCGGCTGACCCGCCCCGCCCCGCTCGCCTGCCTCTCCCTCCCTCCCTCCCTCCTCCCTCCCTCCCCCCCCCACCCCCCCCGCCGCGAGCCGCACGTGAGACAGCTGCGGCCATGTGAGACCGGCGCGCGCGTCTCACGTAGTCGCTGGAGTCTCACGAAGTGCAGAACGGTTCCACGACGCCCGGCCAAGCATCCGGTAGCCAGGCGTAGGCTGGCTGTAAGAACTTGCCACAGGAGAACTACCCATGACCGAACCGCATCCCTGGCGCCGTTACGTTGCCCTCGGCGACTCCTTCACCGAAGGAATCGGCGACCCTGAGCCCGCCAGCCAAGGCGGCCACCGAGGCTGGGCCGACCGGGTCGCCGAAGTCCTGAGCGCCCAGGTCGACGGGGAGTTCTCCTATGCCAACCTCGCGATCCGCGGACGTCTCATCCGCCAGATCCTCGACGAGCAGGTCGAGCCAGCTCTCGAACTGAAGCCCGACCTCATCACGATCTCGGCCGGGGGCAACGACATCATCCGCCCCGGCACCGATCCCGATCTCATCGCGGCCCAGCTCGAGGCCGGAATCGTGCGCCTGAAGCAGAGCGGCGCGACGATCGTCGTCTTCACCGGAACCGATGTCGGTTTCTCACCCGTGTTCCGCAGCATTCGCGGGAAGGTAGCGATCTACAACGAGAACATCCGCGCGATCGCTGCGAAGTACGACCTCATCGTGGCCGACCAGTGGGCGCTCGTCGCCATCCAGAATTCGAACATGTGGGCACCGGATCGATTGCATCTGAACGCCTTCGGCCACCACGAGATCGCCCGCACGGTGCTCGCCGCTCTGAACGTTTCGAATGACCTGCAGCCGAACTCGCCCCAGCCGCTGACTGCCGCACGCTGGCGCGAGGCCCGCACAGAAGACCTGGTCTGGGCGCGGGAGTACTTCGTGCCGTGGGTGCTTCGGCGCGTGCGGCACCAGTCCTCCGGTGATGGCCTCTCGGCGAAACGCACAACCGCAGGCCCGGTGTTTTCGCACCTCGCCGACTGACCGTATTCCCGCTCGGGAGGAGCTCAGGCGACCCGACCGTATAGGCGACGAGGCTGGGCGGAGCTCCTCCCGGGTGGGGATCGCAAGGGGCGCGCCCGAGCGCAGGTCAGCGGGCGAGGGGCTGCACGCGGAGCGCCCAAAGGGCGACCGCAGACGCCGACGCCACGTTCAGCGAGTCCACCCCGTGCAGCATCGGGATCGTGACCACCGTGTCCGCCGCCGAGAGGGCCGCGCGAGAGAGCCCGTCGCCCTCCGTGCCGAGCAGGATCGCGACCCGGGGCGGAGGCGACACGGCGAACTCGTCGAGCGTCACCGCGTCGTCGCTCAGCGCCAGCGCCGCCACGTGGAACCCGGCCGCCCGAAGCATCGGCCCCGCGACATCCCACTCCGGCAGCCGCGTCCACGGCACCTGCAGCACCGTGCCCATCGACACCCGCACGCTCCGCCGGTAGAGCGGGTCGGCCGAACGCGGCGTGACGAGCACGGCATCCGCCCCGAGCCCCGCCACCGAGCGGAAGATCGCGCCCACATTAGTGTGGTCGACGATGTCCTCGAGGATGACGACCCGCCGGGCATCCTGCAGCAGCGAAGACACCGACGGCAGCGGCGGCCGGTGCATCGACGCCAGCGCCCCACGGTGCAGGTTGAACCCGGTCAGGCTCTCGAGCAGCGCCGATGAGCCCACGTAGATCGGCACCGAGTCGTCGACCAGGCTCTGGATGCCCGCCGCCCACTTCTCTTCGCAGAGCACCGATCGCGGCACGTGCCCGGCGGCAAGCGCACGCTCGATCACCTTGGCCGACTCGGCGATGTACAGCCCGCCGGCCGGCTCGCTCACCCGGCGAAGAGCCACGTCGGTGAGGCCGCGGTAGTCGGCGAGCCCCGGGTCGGTCAGGTCTTCGAGCGGAATCAGGGGCACGGAACACCACTCTGCCAGTCGCCGGAAACATTTACGAAAACAAGAACTCCTAGACTCAAGGGGTGCGGCCCGAACCAGTGGCTCGCGCGGAGGAGGTGCGGCCATGGCTCTGAGGGAATCCGAGCAGGGTCGGGCGGGCATCCCCGGCGACACCGACGCACTCGACGAGGTCGTCGACGTGTTGGCCGGCAAGCGGCTCGTCGTGCTGACGGGGGCCGGTGTGAGCACCGATTCGGGCATCCCCGACTACCGCGGCGAAGGCGCGCCGAAACGCAACCCGATGACGTTCGACCAGTTCCTCGGCAACGCCGACTTCAGAAAACGGTACTGGGCCGGCAGCCATCTCGGCTGGAAGCTGTTCGATGCGGCCCGGCCGAACACCGGGCATGCCGTGCTGGCCATGATGGAAGGTGCTGGCGTCGTCTCCGGCATCATCACCCAGAATGTCGACGGGCTGCACGTGCGGGCCGGCTCGAACCGCGTCGTGGACCTGCACGGTTCGATGGACAGGGTGCGCTGCCTGACCTGCGGCCAGATGTTCGCCCGGGTGAGCATCGCCGACACGATCGACGCCGCGAATCCGTGGATCACGAAGCCCGACGCGGTGACGGTGAACCCCGACGGCGACGCGGATGTGGCCAACTGGGCCGAGTTCGAGGTACCGGTCTGCACCGTCTGTGGTGGCGTGCTGAAACCCGACGTCGTGTTCTTCGGCGAGTTCATCCCCAAGGAGCGCTTCACCGAGGCGAGCGACCTGCTGCGGGCATCCGAGGCCCTGGTGATCGCCGGCTCGTCGCTGGTCGTCAATTCGGGCATCCGGTTGCTGGAGCAGGCCCGCCGTCGGCGCCTGCCGATCGTGATCATCAACCGCGGCGTGACCAAGGGCGACAGCCGGGCGACGGTGAAGGTGGATGCCGGCACCTCCGAGACGCTGACCGCCCTCGCCTCGCGGTTGATTCCCTGAGGCCATGGTGCACTGAGGCCTGAACGACTGCACCCTGCTGCTTGCGGCAGCGCGGTTGATACCCTGCTGTCATGACCTTTCTCGCTCTTGTGCGCCACGGCCAGACCGACTGGAACCTGGCGCGGCGCATCCAGGGCAACACGGACATCCCCCTCAACGACACGGGCCGCGCCCAGGCGGTGGAGACCGCCGCCCGCCTCGTCGGCACGCGCTGGGATGCCGTGCTGACCAGTCCGCTGTCGCGGGCCCGCGAGACGGCCGAGATCATCGCGGCGGCGCTCGGGCTGCCCGAGCCGACGTCGGAGGCCGACCTCGTGGAGCGTCGCTACGGTGACGCGGAGGGCATGGACTACCAGGAGTTGCACGAGCGTTTCCCCGCCGGCATCGTCGTACCCGGGCGGGAGACGCACCGTGAGGTGCAACTGCGGGTGCACGCTGCCCTGATCGGCATCGCCCGTCAGCATCCCGGCCAGTCGCTCATCGTCGTCTGCCACGGCGGCGTCATCTCGTCGCTCGTGCGCCACGCCACGGGCGGCGGCCGCCCGCGAGCCGACGAACGGATCGCGAACGGTTCGGTGCATTCGTTCAGCTACACGGGCGGAGAGTTGCGCCTCGACGAGTTCAACGGCGAGCCCGTGAACCAGCTAGCTCTTCAAGCAGCGCCAGAAGTGCCGTAGCCGACGAGGCCCAGCTGAAGGTCCCCGCCTGCTCCTTCGAGGCAGATGAGCGGCGGAACCACTCCTTGGGGTCTTCGAGCCGCTTCACGGAGGCGGCGAACGCGGCAGGGTCGCGCGCTTCGAAGTAGAGGGCGGCGTCTCCCCCGATCTCACGGAACACGGGAATGTCGCTGACCACGACCGGTGTGCTCCGGCCCATCGATTCGACGAGCGGGATGCCGAAACCCTCCTCGAGCGAGGCGGTGACGAGCGCCGTGGCGCTGTCGATCAGCGCGAGGTACTCGGTGTCGGAGACGCCGTCGTGGAACTCGAGGCGGGCATCCGGAGCCAGCGCCTGCAGCCGCTCTCGGTCGGCGGAGCGGACCGTGCTCAGCAGGTGAAGCGTGTAGCCGGGGAGGTGGGGCATCGCCTGCACCAGGGTCTCGACGTTCTTGTAGGGCATGAACGAGCCCATGTAGAGGAGCGAGCGGGCCGCGGCGCGGGCGACCGGGCCGGTTGCGATGTCCCCCTCGGCTGCCGGGGCCAGCGTTGCGTCCTCCGAGGTCAGCACATCGGCGGCGTTGCTCACCACCACGATCGGCTTCGACGTGAGGTGGTGCTGCTCGACCAGCGCCCGGGTCGTGTGCGAGACGGTGACAACCGCATCCGCCCGGTTCAGCAGCAGCCGCTGCGGCCACCACGCCGTGTGGTAGAGCCGCCAGAGCAGCCGGAGCGGCCAGGCGAACTCGCGGGGAGGCGTCGGGTTCGAGTAGTAGATCAGGTCGTGCACGGTCAGGGCGAGGGGGTACTTCCGGCCCATCGTGCCCATGGTCTGCATCGGGGTGAACACGACGTCGGGTTCAAGCTTGTTCACCTGGTGGGCGACGAAGAGCTCCCGCGGGCTCGTCGGCGAGCTCGCCATGGCATACGGCAGGTCGGGAAGCAGTTCGAGCTGGCGTCTGTCGCTGATGAGCATGGTCACCGGATGCTTCGCCGCCAACGCCGTGACGAGCCCTGCGGTGTAGCGGCTGATGCCGTCGTGCCGCCCGATGCGGGTGTAGCGGCAGTCGAAGACGATCTTCACGCTCTGACCTCGCTCAGGAATTCCTCGATCGCCGCAGCGGCCTCGCGCGGCTTCTCGTAGTGCACGAGGTGGCCGACCCCTTCGAGCACGACGAGCCGCGCATCCGGAATCGCTCCCACCAGCCGCTCCTGCGCCGAGACGGGCGTGATGTCATCGCGGTCGGACGCCACCAGGAGCGTCGGCGGAGTGATCCGCGAGGCGTATTCGGAGACGTCGTTGCTCACCGAGGCCTCAAAGGCGTCGAGCACGACACGGCGGTTCGTGAAGGCGCCGAAGAATTGGTCGTGCTGGTCGTGGATCCAGCGCCGGAGACCCGCATCGCGTGTCTTCGCCATCGTGATGCTGATGAAACGGGTCACCAGCCGGAGTCGCAGCCAGGCGAAACCGGGCCGCTCGGGCAGCCACGCGCCCACCTTGTAGTAGAACACCGCGAGGCGGGTCAGGATGCCGCGGGGCCCACTCAGGGCCGGAGCCGCGATCGGGTTCACCAGCACGACGTCGTCGGCCTCGAGTCCCTCCGAGAGGGCCGCCGACACGATGATCGAGCCGAACGAGTGCCCCAGCACGACGAGACGCGTGGTCGTGCGGTCGATCGCGAGCCGCTCCACCAGCTCGCGGAGCCACGCGCTGTAGCCGTGGATGTCGTGCCTCACCCCGAGCGCGCCGTTCACGTCGAGCGGGGTCGAGATGCCGAACCCGGGCAGGTCGGCGAGCACCGAGCGGTACGTGGGGAACTGCGCTACGAGGGGCTCCAGGCCGTGGTGGTCACCGCGGAAACCGTGCACCATGACGACGGCGGTGTCGGCGACGGTGTCGGTATCTGAGGGGCCGTAGCTCCAGAGCTCGGTGGTACCGCCGAGGATGTCGACGCTCTGCCGGGTCACCGGAATCGCGTCGAGCTGGCGGGCGTAGGGAGAGGGCGGAATCATCCCCGCAAGTCTAGGGCTGGGCATCCGGAACCCGCTGGCACGCACGCCGAACCGCCCGCTTCGAATTCCCAGACGGACTGCACTAGCGTTGGCAGCACCCCGCTCGTTCTCGTTTCAGGGAAGGCCCTCTGTGAGCTTCACCGCACCGATCCAACTGCCAGGTCTGACGCTCGATCCGCAGTGGTACAGACGGTCGGTGTTCTACGAGGTGATGATCCGCTCGTTCGTCGACGGCAACGGCGACGGATCCGGAGACCTCGCAGGGCTGGTCTCGAAGCTCGACTACCTGCAGTGGCTCGGCATCGACGGTCTCTGGCTGCCGCCGTTCTTCGACTCGCCCCTCCGCGACGGCGGGTACGACATCGCCGACTACCGGGCGATCCTGCCCGAGTTCGGCTCGATCGACGAGTTCCGGGATCTGGTGACGAAGGCGCACGAGCGCAACATGCGGGTGGTGATCGACCTGCCGCTGAACCACACGTCCGACCAGCACGAGTGGTTCCAGCAGTCCCGCAGCGACCCCGAGGGCCCCTACGGCGACTTCTACGTGTGGAGCGACACCGACACGAAGTACGAGAACGTCCGCATCATCTTCGTCGACACGGAAGAGTCGAACTGGAGCTTCGACCCCGTGCGCCGACAGTTCTTCTGGCACCGGTTCTTCTCCCACCAGCCCGATCTCAACTTCGAGAACCCAGCCGTGCACGAGGCGATGTTCGAGATCGTGCGGTTCTGGCTCGACCTCGGCGTCGACGGCTTTCGGCTCGACGCCATCCCCTACCTCTACGTGAGCGAGGAGGGCAACGGCGAAGGCGAGCCGAAGACGCACGAGTTCGTCGCGAAGCTCCGCCAGATGGTGGATCGCGAGTACCCCGGGCGCATCATGATCGCCGAGGCCAACCAGTGGCCGCGCGAGGTGGCGGCATTCTTCGGAACCGAGGATGATCCCGAATGCCACATGGCATTCGACTTCCCGGTCATGCCGCGGATCTTCTACTCGCTCCGCTCGCAGACGGCGACGGAGCTCATCCGGGTGCTCTCCGAGGTTACGGAGATCCCCGAGGGGGCCGGCTGGGGCGTGTTCCTCCGGAACCACGACGAGCTCACGCTCGAGATGGTGAGCGAGGAATACCGCCAGGCGATGTACGGCTGGTACGCCTACGACCCGCGGATGCGCGCGAACATCGGCATCCGCCGCCGCCTCGCACCCCTGCTCGACAACTCACGCGCCGAGATGGAACTCGCGCACGCTCTGCTTTTCTCGCTGTCGGGCTCGCCGTTCCTCTACTACGGCGACGAGATCGGCATGGGCGACAACATCTGGCTGAACGACCGCGACTCGTCGCGGACGCCGATGCAGTGGACCCCCGACCGGAACGCCGGCTTCTCCACCGCCGACCCGGGCAAGCTCTTCTTGCCGGTCGTGCAGTCGCTGGTCTACAACTACACGCTCGTGAACGTCGAGTCGCAGCTGGCGCAGTCGCGCTCGATGCTGCACTGGGTGCGGAACGTCATCCACGTGCGAAAGGCCCACCCCGCCTTCGGTCTCGGCACGCTCGAGATCGTGCCGGCGAACCACGATTCGGTACTGTCGTTCGTGCGCTCGTACGCCGGCTCGGACACCCAGTGGGGCGACGCGCCGGAGCGCATCCTCTGCGTCTTCAGCTTCGCGCACAATCCGATCTCGGTGACGCTCGAGCTGCCGGAGTTCGCCGGGCGGCGGCTGAACGACCTGTTCGGTGGAGGGGCCTTCCCGACGATCGGCGACGACGGAAAGGTGACGCTGACGCTCGCCACACAGAGCTTCTACTGGCTGCGGATCGGCCAGGCCGGCGTCGAGGTGTTCTGATTCCCTCGCGGCACGCGGCGCCCTTCCCGGGCAGTGTCGGCGGTTCGCCCTACGCTCACATTGTGAACTCTTTTCCGCAGTCGGTGCCCCTCGCTCTGTTCGATCTCGAACCGGCCGAGGTACTCCCGCACGGCAGGCACGCGCTGAACGATCGCCCCGCGGTTCCCCTGCACGCGGGTTCGGCTCCGGATGCCCGGGGCTCTGTCGCCTCCTCGCCGTCGCGTTCGGCGACAGCACTCCTCGCGCCTCCCCTGCCGGAGTGGCCCGCCTGGGCGCACCGCCTCGCCGTGTTCGACCTCGAGACCACCGGCATCGACGTGGAGACCAGCCGCGTCGTCACCGCGAACGTCAGCATCATCGACCACACCGGCAACGTCGAGTCGCGCATCGACTGGATGGCGAATCCCGGCGTACCCATCCCCGCGGGCGCCGCGGCCATCCACGGGGTCAGCACCGAGCGCGCCGTGGCTGAGGGGCGCCCCGCAGCCGACGTCGTCGCCGAGATCGTGGATGCCCTCACCGACGCCCTCGACCAGGGCCTCTCCCTGGTGATCTACAACGCGCCCTACGATCTGACGCTCCTCGACCGCGAGGCCCGACGCCACGGCATCACTCCCCTGCGGGAGCCGCTCCCGGTGGTCGACCCTCTCGTGATCGACAAGGCGCTCGACCGTTACCGCAAAGGCAAGCGCACGCTCGAGGCCACCGCGACCTTCTATGAGGTCGAACTGCTCGACGCGCACGACGCCGGGGCCGACGCCATCGCGGCCGGCCGTGTCGCGCAGTCGCTCGCCAGCCGCTACGCGGTCGAACTCGAGATGACTCAGCAGCAGCTCCACCACTCGCAGGCCGGCTGGTTCGCCGAGCAGGCCACCAGCTTCCAGGACTACATGCGTCGCACCAAGGACCCCGACTTCACAGCCCGCACGGCCTGGCCCCTGGGCTAATTTGTGGGCATTGCGGCCCCTTGGTTAGTCTGTGGGCATTGCGGCCCCTGGGTTAGTCTGTGGGCCTTGCGGCCCTCGGGTTAGCCTGCGGGCCTTGCGGCCCCAGGTTAGTCTGCGGGACTTGCGGCCCCTGGCGGGAGCGGTCGGCCCATGCGGCCCCAGGGCTGGTCTGCGCGCCTCCGCTCGGAGGGGCATCGCGCAACGGACGGCGCTCGACCAAACCTCTGCACTATGGCGTTCGGATGTCGGCAGGGCCGCCGATTGCGCGATCGACGACGGTACGTGCCGGGCTGGACGTGGGGTTCGGGTCTCGCCGGGCGGCGGAGCGTGAGCGTAGACTCGCCCGCATGAAGCGCACCGCGATCATCCTGGCGGCTGCGGCAGTCCTCGCCGTGCTGACCGCGTGCGGGTCGGGGGCCGGCTACAGCACCCCATCGACGGGCGGCGTTACGGTCGTGCCGACCAGTCCCCCGACCACCTTCCCAGCCGCGACACCTCCGCCGACCCCGGCCCCCGGCGAGCCTACTCCGGCCCCGACGACGAAGGCGACCACTGCCCCCTCGTCCTGACCCATCCCGTCGGCAATCGGCTGGGGAGTTTCTGTCGCTCCGGGCCGCGGAGACCGACCGGAACTCCCGAGCCGATTCGGAGCGTAGCGGGGAGGCGGGCGGGTACGCAGAAAGGGGCGGAGGCCGATGGCCACCCGCCCCTTTTAGAGGTGCAGAGTTACTTGCCGAAACCCTTGTAACGGCTGTTGAACTTCTCGACGCGACCGGCGGAGTCCATGATGCGCTGCTTGCCCGTGTAGAACGGGTGCGACTCGCTCGAGATCTCAACGTCGATGACGGGGTACGTGTTGCCGTCTTCCCACTCGATCGTCTTTTGGCTCGACACCGTCGAACGGGTGAGGAAGGTTGCGCCCGAAGCCAGGTCGCGGAACACGACGGGCAGGTAGTCGGGGTGGGTCTCGGTCTTCATGAGGGATTCCTTGGTGCTGTGTCAGCGTGAGGGGGATGGGAAGAAAGATTGTGGCACGAACGCCAGCTAGAGAGTCTACCAGAACCGCAGGGGAAAAACCGGATCAGCCCGCCGCGCGTGCCGCGTAGCGCCCGTCGGTCTCCGTCAGCACGATCGGCAGGCCGAATGTTGCTTCGAGGTTGGCTTCCGTCAACGCCTCCGACAGCGGGCCCGCCGCCACGATCTGCGCCTTCGACACCAGCAGCGCGTGGGTGAAGCCACGCGGGATCTCCTCCACGTGGTGCGTCACCATGACGATCGCCGGCGCGGAAGGCGCAGACGCGTAGCCGCCGAGAAGCTGCAACAGCTCTTCGCGGGCGCCGAGGTCGAGCGAGGCCGCGGGCTCGTCGAGCAGCAGCAGCTCGGGATCGGTCATCACCGAGCGGGCGATCTGCACGCGCTTCTGCTCGCCGTCGCTCAGCGAACCGAAACGACGGTCCTCGAGGTGGTCGAGCCGCCACTCGGCCAGCACACGCTGCGCACGGCGCAGGTCGATCTCGTCGTACTGCTCGTTCCATCGCCCGGTGACCGAATACGCAGCGGTCAGCACTACGTTCAGCACCGTCTCGTCCTGCGGGAAACGCTTCGCCATCGCCGAGGAGGCGAAGCCGACGCGGGGCCGGAGCTCGAACACGTCGACACGCCCCATGCGCGAATCGAGGATCTGCACGGTGCCCGTCGACGGGTGCACCATAGCCGACGCGAGGTTCAGCAGAGTGGTCTTGCCGGCGCCGTTCGGACCCAGAATGACCCAGCGCTGGTCTGCCTCGACCTTCCAGTTGATGTCGCTCAGGATGCGGTTTCCGTTGCGAACGACCGACACGTCTTCGAGGTCAAGAACTGTGGGCATGACCACAACTCTATCGGGCAATTCCGAGCGCGAAACCGACTAGATCAGGCTGCGGTAGATCCGTTCGGTGTCTTCGGCGATCTGCTTCCAGCTGAACGTGCTCTCGGCCCGCAACCGGCCATGTGCACCCATGACCCGGGCCCGGTCGGGATCTGCGAGCACCTCGGTGAGTGTGCCGGCCAGGTCGTGTACGAAGCGTTCGGGGTCGGTCGGGCTGCCCGTTCCATCGCTTACCTGGTCGATGGGCACGAGGCGGCCGGTGACGCCGTCGTCGACGACCTCCGGGATGCCGCCGGTCGCGGTTCCGACGACCGGCAGTCCGCACGCCATCGCTTCGAGGTTGACGATGCCGAGCGGCTCGTACACCGACGGGCAGACGAAGACGGTTCCGCTGGAGAGCACCGCAGACAGGTCGTGTTGGCTGAGGAGTTCCGGGATCCAGATCACCCCGGTGCGTTCCTTTTGCAGCGTCTGCACCAGCGATGTCACTTCGGCCATGATCTCGGGCGTGTCAGGGGCTCCTGCGCAGAGGATCAGCTGAACATCCGGAGCCAGCTGCCGCGCAGCCCGCAGGAGGTACGGCAGGCCCTTCTGGCGGGTGATGCGGCCGACGAAGACGACGGACGGCCTCGACGTGTCGATGCCCCAGTGCTCCAGCACCGCTCGATCCTGAACCGGCTTCCACTTCTCGAGGTCGATGCCGTTGTAGACGACGCTCACGCGGTCTTCGGAGATGGACGGGTAGGAGCGCAGGATGTCGTTCCGCATGCCGTTCGACACGGCGATCACGGAATCGGCGCTCTCGAACGCGTTCTTCTCGATCCAGCTCGACAGGCGGTAGCCGCCGCCCAGCTGCTCAGCTTTCCACGGTCGGAGCGGCTCCAGCGAATGCGCGGTGACGACGTGCGGGACGCCGTGCAGCATGGATGCCAGCTGCCCGGCGGCATTCGCGTACCAGGTGTGCGAGTGCACGACATCCGCACCTGCCACATCGTTCGCGATCTGCAGGTCGACGCCCAACGTGGTGAGCGTGGGATTCGCCCCCAGCAGCTCGGTGGGCGGGAGGTAGGAGAACACCCCAGGCTCGCTGCGAGGCTGCCCGAAGGCTCTCACCACGACCTCGATGTTCTCGCGGAGGGCCTTCACGAGCTCGGCCACGTGCACACCGGCCCCGCCATAGACCTCGGGTGGATACTCTCGGGAAATCACGTCGACTCGCACAAGCAGAACCTACTGGATAACGCGATGTGAATCGAGGCCCATGGTGTGTCTGTGTGCTGCCCTATAGTCGAGCTATGGCTGCATCAAAGAAGATCTTCGGCATCGTTCTAGCCGGTGGCGAAGGCAAGAGACTCATGCCTCTCACGGCTGACCGCGCGAAGCCCGGCGTCCCTTTCGGTGGGGGCTACCGCCTCATCGACTTCGCGCTCTCGAACCTCATCAATTCGGGACTCACGAAGATCGTGGTGCTTACGCAGTACAAATCGCACAGCCTCGACCGTCACATCTCCCAGACGTGGCGGCTCTCGGGCCTGCTCGATTCGTATGTCGCGTCAGTGCCCGCGCAGCAGCGGCTCGGCAAGCGCTGGTTCAGCGGTTCGGCCGACGCCATCCTGCAGAGTCTCAACCTGATCCGAGACGAGATGCCCGACATCGTCGTCGTCGTCGGCGCCGACCACGTCTACCGCATGGACTTCGCGCAGATGATCCAGGCGCACATCGCCTCCGGGCTGCCTGCGACGGTGGCCGCCATCCGCCAGCCGATCGAGCTCAGCGACCAGTTCGGCATCATCCAGACCCACCCTGAGAATCCCGCGCAGATCGCCGAGTTCCTCGAGAAGCCGAAGACGGCCATCGGACTGGCGGATGCCCCGCACGAGGTTCTCGCCTCGATGGGCAACTACGTGTTCAACACCGACGCCCTCATCGATGCGGTCATCCGCGACGGCGAGAAGCCCGACTCGAACCATGACATGGGCGGCGACATCATCCCGGACTTCGAGTCGCGTGGGCAGGCCGGGGTCTACGACCTCTCCCGCAACGAGGTTCCCGGGGCGACCGACCGCGACCGGTACTACTGGCGTGACGTGGGAACGATCGAGTCGTTCTACGACGCCCACCAGGACCTCATCTCGGCCCTGCCGATCTTCAACCTGTACAACAGCGAGTGGCCGATCTACACGCAGCAGCTGAACTCGCCGCCGGCAAAGTTCGTGCGGGACGCCAAGGGCAACAGCGGAACGACGGTCGAATCGATCGTCTCCCTCGGCTGTCTGATTTCGGGCGCCCGTATCGAGCGAAGCGTGCTCGGGCCCTGGGTGACCATCGGATCGAGCGCCCTCGTGCAGGACAGTGTGCTGTTCGACCGCGTGCACATCGAGCCCGACGCCGTGATCCGTCGCGCTATTCTGGACAAGAACGTGGTTGTCGCTGCAGGGGCCATGATCGGTATCGACCACGCTCGCGATCGCGAACGTGGCTTCACGGTGACCGACACGGGCATCACCGTCGTCGGCAAGGGAGTACGCGTAGAGCCATGACGAATCAGTTGCTGACTCCGGATGTCCGCACCCACCGTCAGCAGCTAATCACGTCAGACGTGGCCGCGGGTTCGCCGGCGACCCCTTCGCCGTCGTTTCTCGTGGTGCTCGACGTCGACTCGACGCTCATCGAGAACGAGGTCATCGAGATGCTGGCGGAGTGCGCCGGCAGCCTCACCCAGGTCGCGCACATCACCGAGCGGGCGATGTCGGGTGAGCTCGACTTCCAGCAGAGCCTGCGCTCGCGTGTCGCCACCCTGGCCGGGCTGCCGGTCACCTGCTTCGAAGATGTTGCGGCAGAGATCCGCGTGACGGCGGGAGTGCCCGAGCTCGTAGCGGGCCTGCACGCCGCCGGGGGCCGCATCGGTGTTGTTTCGGGCGGGTTCCACGAACTCGTCGACGACGTCGCCGTCTCGCTCGGGCTCGACCACTGGCGCGCCAACCGGCTCGAGGTCGTCGACGGGCTGCTCACGGGCAACGTGGTCGGACCGGTCGTCGACGCCGAGGCGAAGGCGTCGGCGCTCGTCGAGTGGGCGGCGGCCTCGGGCATCCCGCTCGCCCGCACTGTCGCGGTCGGTGACGGAGCGAACGACCTCCGCATGATGCATACGGCAGGCCTCTCGGTGGCGTTCAACGCCCGCCAGGTCGTGCGCGACGCCGCGCATCTCGCGATCGACACCCGCGACCTCTCGCAACTCCTCCCCCTGCTCGGGCTCCGCGGCTAGCGGCCGCTCCCCTGCTCGGCCACCGCGGCTGACGCCGCCGGCCCGCTGGCCCTCCGCCCCCGCGCGCCGTGCCACCCGCAGCCAACCTCCTGCGAGAGTGAGACGCCCGCGCGCACGTGAGACGCGTGTGCGGGTCTCACCGACGCACAGACGTCTCACGGAGACAGAGGAGCGGGCGTCAGTGGCCCATGCCGAGGCCGCCGTCGACGGGGATGACCGCGCCCGAGATGTAGGCGGCGTCGTCGGATGCGAGCCAGGCCACCACGCGGGCGACCTCCGTGGCCGAAGCGAAGCGGCCCGCCGGGATCGACTTCTTGTATTCAGCCTGCAGCGCATCCGGCAGCTCGGCCGTCATCTCGGTCTCGATGAAACCGGGCGCGACCACGTTCGCCGTGATACCCCTTGAACCGAGCTCACGCGTCACCGACCGGGCGAGACCGACGAGGCCCGCCTTCGACGCCGAGTAGTTCACCTGCCCGGCCGAGCCGTAGAGCCCCACAACGCTCGAGATCAGGATAATGCGCCCGAACTTCGCCTTGAGCATCCCCTTCGACGCCCGCTTCACCACCCGGAATGCTCCCGTGAGGTTCGTGTCGATCACGTCGGTGAAGTCCTCCTCGCTCATCCGCAGCAGGAGTGTGTCGCGCGTCATGCCCGCATTCGCGACGACCACCTCGACGGGACCGAGTGCCGCCTCGACCTCCGTGAACGCGGTGTCGATGGTCGCAGCATCCGTCACATCGGCCCGGACGGTGAGCGAACCGGCCGGGCCCTCACCCGATCGCGCGGTGACAGCGACGCGGTGTCCCTGAGCCACGAACTCCTCGGCGAGCGAATACCCGATTCCTCGGTTCCCGCCGGTGATCAGTACGGTTCTGGGTGTCGTCATCGTATGTCTTTCTGTGTTCTGTCAAGCGATGTGCCGGATGGCCGCCTACCAGCTTACGAGAGGCGCGGGAAGCGTAGTCTTAGATGATTCTCTTCCGACAGGCGGCGCACAATGAAGCATGACTCGCAACAGTTCTCCGTCACGAGTCTTCCCCAGAACCCGGCGGCTGAGCGCCATGCGCGCATGATCCGTTACTCGCTGGCGATGGGCATCCGTCTGCTCTGCCTCGCCGGGCTACTCTTCGTGCAGGGCTGGTGGCTGCTCGTGCTCGGCGTCGCCGCTGTGGTGCTGCCCTGGTTCGCCGTGGTGATCGCCAACACTGGCCGCAACACCCCCGGCACCATGCAGGCCCCCGGCGGCCAGCTGGTACCGCTCGGCCAGGTGCCGCTCTACACGGGCGGCCGAGAGACCGGCGGTCGTCCGGAGTGAGCCTGCTCGACGCGCTGGGTGGCGGCTCCCTGGGAGGCGCCCCCGGTACCGAAGAGTGCTCACGCGCCGGCTGCCGCACTGCCGCGGCCTGGGCGATCGGCTGGCGCAACCCGAAGATCCACACGGAAGACCGAGTCAAGGTCTGGGTGGCGTGTGACGAGCACGTCGTGTTCCTTCGCGAGTTCCTGGCGGCCCGCGACTTCCCGCTCGCGGTGACCCCGTTCGGTACGGTGCCGGATGCTGCGACGCTGACCGTCGCCGGAGTATAGCGGGCCCCACCTCTTGCTGTAGAATTTTTACGATAAATTCTCGACTCCGTGTTGCAGAATGAGATTCGCCGGACAGTAACTGTCTGAGGCTCACCCGGAGCCGACGAATCGAGATCCCATGACAACCCAGACGAGTGTGGCGTCGTTCTCTGCCACGTACCGGCAGACCTACGCCGAGGTGCTGCGGTTCGTGCGGCGCCGTGCGCATCCGCTCGCCGTCGACGACATTGTCAGCGAGACGTTCACCATCGCCTGGGCGAAGTGGCACGCCGTGCCGCGGGAGCCCCTGCCGTGGCTTTACAACACAGCACGCAACGTGATGCTGAACTCCTCACGGTCGAGTGAGCGCCAGCGGGCCCTCGCGGTGCGGCTCGCTGGTTTCGCAGAGACGTTCGACGTCGCCGGCATCGGGCCCGGTTCTGGTACTGCCGGCGCGACCGGTGATATCGCCGACATCGAGCGCCGCATCGACCTCGCCGCCGCATTAACGACGCTCAGCGCGGCCGACCAGGAGGTGCTCACGCTCGACGCCTGGGAAGACCTCGATGCGAAGGCGGCGGCCCGGACCCTCGGATGCTCGCGGGCCACCTACTCGATGCGCCTGACCCGCGCCCGCCGCCGCCTCGCCACCCTGCTCGACGAGGCGCCCAAGCCCGCCTACGCCCACCTCGTACTGACGAACCGATGAACAGGAACACCCTCATGAATCCCACCACTCCGATCCTCGCGACCGAGCTGAAGACGCTCGACCCGGCACCTGAGGCAGCACTCAGCGCAGACGACGAGCGACTCAGCGAGCAGCTCCTCCTCCTCGTGATGGTGCTCGACGACGCCTTACCGCGACAGCATCGCCGCCGTCGGCTCGTGCTCGGCACGACCGGCATCCTGTCGGCCGCCGCCGTCGCTGCAGTACTGATGCTCTCGCTCGGCGCGCCGGCCCCGGCGCCCGTGTCGAACTTCGCACTCTCGGCCACAGGGGCGCTCGGCAGTTACACTTCCACGCCGGTGGCTGTTCCCCCGAGCACTGCAGACCGCAACGCTTGCGGTACAGCGTCGAGCGAGCACGGAAACACTTCCGAGGAAGCGGTTTTGACCAGCGAACAACGCGGTGCGTTCCGGGCGATGCTGTTCGCCGACGGAGGTGGACAGACGGCGTTCTGCGTCATAGCCGAAGACGATGCCCTGTGGATATCCAACGCTGAATACCTCAGCACGGCCCCAGCCGAGGACCTCCATCTCGAACCCGCTCCGGTCGCCGACCAGATCACCACCGACCTCGGGCGAATGGACAGCCCATCACCGGAGTTCGGCATCATCACCTCGATGTCTGGGCGCGCTGGGAATGACGTGGAATCAGTGAAGCTGACGCTGGGCGACGGCCGAATGGTCGACGCCACCGTGAACAATGGGCACTGGGCGGCTTGGTGGCCGACCACGCTCGACGGTGTGTCGAGCCAACCTGACTTCCCCACCACAACGACTTTCACCACAGGAGACGGCGCCGCGCATACGGCACCGCCGCTCGGTTAGGCGAGCTCGATGAGGTCCTGGTAGTCCTTGTTCCAGTGGTCCTCGACGCCGTCGGGGAGGATCAGCACCCGCTCGGGGTTGAGGGCCATGACCGCGCCCTCGTCGTGCGAGACCAGTACCACGGCGCCGGCGTAGTTGGCGAGGGCATCCAGGATCTCCTCGCGAGAGGCCGGGTCGAGGTTGTTCGTGGGCTCGTCGAGCAACAGCACGTTCGCGCCCGAGACGACGATCATCGCGAGGGCGAGACGCGTCTTCTCGCCACCGGAAAGCACACCGGCCAGCTTGTGACCGTCGTCGCCGGTGAACAGGAACGAGCCGAGCACACGCCTGGCCTCCATCTCGGTCAGGTTCGGAGACGACGACACCATGTTCGAGAGCACGGAGCGCTTCACGTCGATGGTCTCGTGCTCCTGGGCGTAGTACCCGATGCGAAGGCCGTGGCCGGGCTCGATCTGGCCGGTGTCGGGCTTGTCGACGCCGGCCAGGATACGCAGCAGCGTGGTCTTGCCGGCACCGTTGAAGCCCAGGATGACCACCTTCGAGCCGCGGTCGATCGCGAGGTCGACGGCGGTGAAGATCTCGAGCGAACCGTAGCTCTTCGAGAGGTCGCTCGCCATGAGCGGAGTGCGGCCGCACGCGACGGGATCCGGGAACCGCAGCTTGGCCACGCGCTCCACCTCACGCACCTCATCGAGGCCCGAGAGCATCTTCTCGGCACGGCGCACCATCTGGTGGGCGGCGGCAGCCTTCGAGGCCTTGGCGCCGAAACGGGCGGCCTGCATCTGCAGCACGCCGGCCTTCTTCTCGACGTTGACGCGCTCCTTCTTGCGACGTTCCTCATCGGATGCCCGCTGGCGCAGGTAGTTCTTCCAGTTCATGTTGTACGTGTCGATGACCTGGCGGTTGCCGTCGAGGTAGAAGACACGGTTCACGGTCTCCTCGACGAGGGCCACATCGTGGCTGATCACGATCAGGCCGCCCTGGAAGTTCTTCAGGAACTCTCGGAGCCAGACGACGGAGTCGGCATCGAGGTGGTTCGTGGGCTCGTCGAGCAGCATCGTGTCTGCACCCGAGAACAGGATGCGCGCCAGCTCGATGCGGCGCCGCTGGCCACCCGAGAGCGTCGAGAGCGGCTGGTCGAGGATGTGGTCGGGCAGGCTCAGGTTCGAGGCGATCGACGCGGCTTCCGCCTCTGCCGAGTATCCCCCGAGAGCGTTGAAGCGGTCATCCAGGTTGCCGTACTTCTTCATCGCCTTGTCGACGACCTTGGGGTCGCTCGAGGACATGTCGAGCTGTGCCTGCTGCATCTGCAGCACGATCTGGCCGAGGTCACGGGCGTCGAGGATGCGCGTGCGCGCCAGGTCTTCCGGATTGCCCGAGCGGGGATCCTGCGGCAGGTAGCCGATCTGCCCCGAGAAGTCGATACGGCCGCCATCGGGCTTCAACTCGCCGGCGAGGGTCTTGGTGAGCGTGGTCTTACCCGCACCGTTCCGGCCGACCAGGCCGACTTTGTCCCCCGCCGAGACACGGAAGTTCACATCCGACATCAGAACGCGGGCGCCGACGCGCAGCTCAAGGTCATGCACACTGAGCACGGGGGAAGTCCAATTCTGATGTCTCGCCGAAATGGCAGAGGTGGGGGATGAAAGTCAAGTATAAATCGTGAACGGAAAAAGCCCCGACCGTGGTGGATCAGGTCGGGGCTACAGTGCCGGAGAACGGTGGTCGGGATGTTGCCGCCGCCGAGGCCGAAAGGTTAGATGCTGAAGCCGAGAGCCCGCATCATGTCGCGGCCGTCGTCGGTGATCTTGTCGGGGCCCCACGGCGGCATCCACACCCAGTTGATGCGGAACGCGTCGACCACGCCATCCAGAGCCTCTGCGGTCTGCTCTTCGAGAACGTCGGTCAGTGGGCAGCCGGCGCTCGTCAGGGTCATCGAGATGATGAGGGCGTCGTTGTCGGTGTCCCAGCCGAGGTCGTAGATGAGCCCGAGGTCGACGACGTTGATGCCGAGCTCCGGGTCCATGACGTCTTTGAGCGCCTCTTCGACCTGGTCGAACTTCGCGGGTTCAAGAGTGGTGACCATGTGTCAATCCTACGATGCTCTAGGCGTTCACGGCCGGTGAGGCCACGACGCCGGCGGCAGCGTCCGCAGCTTCGGCCGAGGCGATGGCTTCGGCAGCGGCAGCGCTGGCGGCGACGTACGTGTCGTACCCCTCGTTCTCGAGCTGCACGGCGAGCTCGGGTCCGCCGGATTCGACGACCTGGCCGGCCACGAACACGTGAACGAAGTCGGGTGTGATGTAGCGGAGGATGCGGTTGTAGTGCGTGATGAGCAGCACACCGAGGTCGGTGTTCTCCTTCGCGCGGTTCACACCCTCGGACACGATCTTCAGCGCGTCGACGTCGAGGCCCGAGTCAGTCTCGTCGAGAACGGCGAACTTCGGCTTCAGCAGTTCGAGCTGCAGGATCTCATTGCGCTTCTTCTCGCCGCCTGAGAAGCCCTCGTTCACGTTGCGCTCGGCGAACGCCTTGTCCATGCGGAGGTTCTCCATCGACGTGCGAACGTCTTTCACCCAGGTGCGGATGGGCGGGGCGGAACCGTCGATGGCGGTCTTCGCGGTGCGGAGGAAGTTCGTCACCGTCACGCCCGGGATCTCGACCGGGTATTGCATCGCCAGGAACACACCGGCGCGGGCGCGGGCATCGACGGTTGCGGCAGTGAGGTCTTCGCCATCCAGAACGATGGAGCCGCTGGTGACGTGGTACTTCGGATGACCGGCGATCGCATAGGCGAGCGTCGACTTGCCCGAACCGTTCGGCCCCATGATGGCGTGGGTCTCGCCCTGCTTGATGGTGAGGTTGACGCCGCGCAGGATCTGCTTGGCACCCTGCTCGGTGTCGACGCTGACGTGCAGGTCGCGGATTTCGAGTACAGACATGGCTATTCGATTTCTTTTGTAGAGGTCGGATCAATATAGACGTCACCGTCGACGATGCTGAGCTCGTAGACGGGAACCGGCTCGTAGGCCGGGAGGGTCAGGGGCTTGCCGGTGAGCAGCGAGAACTTGGAGCCGTGCGCCCAGCATTCGAGGGTGTCGTCCTCGACGAAACCCTCGGCGAGCGAGATGTCGCCGTGGGTGCAGGTGTCGCCGATGGCGAAACACTCCCCCGACGAGTCCTTGACGAGGGCAATGGCGACGCCGTCGATCTCGACACGCACGGCTTCGTTCTCGTTCAGCTCGTCGACAGCGCAGATGCGGATGGCGGCCATCAGACGGTCACCGTCAGTTCTGCTTCGACGGCGCCGGTGAGACGTTCTTCGACAGCGGGTGCGCCGATCTGCTGGATGATCTCGGCCAGGAATCCGCGGACGACCAAGCGACGCGCCTCTTCCTCGCTGATGCCGCGCGACTGCAGGTAGAAGAGCTGCTCGTCGTCGAATCGACCGGTGGACGACGCGTGGCCGGCCCCGAGGATGTTGCCGGTCTCGATCTCGAGGTTCGGGATGGAGTCGGCTCGGGTGCCCTCGGAGAGAACGAGGTTGCGGTTCTCCTCGTAGCTGTCGGTGCCGTCGGCGCTCTGGCGGATGAGCACGTCACCGATCCAGACCGAGTGCGCACCCTCGCCCTGCAGTGCGCCCTTGTATTTCACGCGGCTGCGCGAGTTCTCGGCCTCGTGGTCGATGTAGACCTGCTGCTCGAGGTGCTGCCCGGCATCCGCGAAGTAGAGCCCGTAGGCCTCCGTGTTGCTGCCGGGAGACGAGAGGTGGATGCTCGGGTTCACCCGCACGACGCCGCCGCCGAGCGACACCACGATGTGGCGGAGTGTCGCATCGCGGCCGACCTGGGCGAAGTGGCTCGCGAGGTGCGCAGCTGAGTCGTTCCACTCCTGGATCGTCACCACCGTGACGTGGGCACCCTCCCCGACGACGATCTCGACGTTCTCGGCGATCCGGGCGTCACCCGAGTTCTCGAGCACGAGGATGCCGCGGCTGTTGGGTGCCGCCGTGATGACGGTGTGCGCTGCACGGGCCACCGTGCCGAGCCCGGAGCGCGAGACGATGAACTCGCCCGTCGGCTCCTCGCCGGTGATGTCGATGGCCAGCGCCTGGTCGAAGTGCGACCACGCATTGGCGCTCGCCCGGTCTTCGGGAAGGCCGGCCGATCCGATGCGCTCGTCGGTGCGGTCGATCCAGGCCAGCGAGAAGCCGTCGACGGGCTGTGCGACGGCCACCTGGCTCTCGAGCGGCGAGCCGTCGAGTTCACCGTTGATGAGGTCGCGCACCAGCTTGATCGGCGTCAGCTTCCAGTCGACCTCGCGGCCGGTCGGTTCGTCGAAGTCGCCGACGTTCGCCGAGGCGTACCGCTCTGAGCGCGTCTGCACGGGCCGCTCGGACCAGGCCCCGTCGGTGTGGGACCTCGATCCCATGGGCTCGCCGCGGTGTCCGCCTGATGCGGGAGTCGCGGGAGCCCCGGCGACGCTCTCGCTTTCAGGCGCGGTCGTAGAAGCAGGTGCAACTGAGGTCATTAACCTACTGACCCTTCCATACCCATCTCGATGAGCTTGTTGAGTTCGAGCGCGTACTCCATGGGGAGCTCGCGGGCGATGGGCTCGATGAACCCGCGCACGATCATCGCCATGGCTTCGTCTTCGGGGAGGCCGCGGCTCATCAGGTAGAAGAGTTGCTCCTCACTGACCCGGGAGACGGTGGCCTCGTGGCCGAGCTGCACGTCATCCACCCGGATGTCGATCGCGGGGTAGGTGTCGCTTCGCGACTGGGTGTCGACCAGCAGCGCGTCGCAGCGCACGGTGTTCGCCGAGTGGTGGGCGTTCTCGGCGACGCGCACCTCGCCGCGGTAGCCCGCACGACCGCCGCCGCGGGCGATGGACTTCGAGACGATCGACGACTGGGTGTACGGCGCCATGTGGATCATCTTCGCGCCGGCGTCCTGGTGCTGGCCGGGGCCCGCGAATGCGACGGAGAGGGTCTCACCCTTGGCGTGCTCGCCGACCAGGTAGATCGACGGGTACTTCATGGTGACCTTGGAACCGATGTTGCCGTCGATCCACTCCATCGTCGCGCCCTCGTGGGCGATCGCACGCTTGGTGACCAGGTTGTAGACGTTGTTCGACCAGTTCTGGATCGTCGTGTACCGAACGCGGGCGTTCTTCTTCACGATGATCTCGACGACGGCCGAGTGCAGCGAGTCGCTCTTGTAGATCGGGGCGGTGCAGCCTTCGATGTAGTGCACGTACGAGCCCTCGTCGGCGATGATCAGCGTGCGCTCGAACTGGCCCATGTTCTCGGTGTTGATGCGGAAATAGGCCTGCAGGGGGATCTCGACGTGCACGTTCTTTGGCACGTACACGAACGACCCGCCCGACCAGACGGCCGAATTCAAGGCGGCGAATTTGTTGTCGCCAGAGGGAATCACCGTGCCGAAGTACTCGTCGAAGAATTCGGGGTGCTCGCGGAGGGCTGTGTCGGTGTCCATGAAGATGACGCCCTGGGCCTCGAGGTCTTCGCGGATGGTGTGATAGACGACCTCGGACTCGTACTGGGCTGCGACACCGGAGACGAGGCGCTGGCGTTCGGCCTCGGGGATGCCGAGTTTCTCGTACGTGTTCTTGATGTCGTCGGGAAGGTCATCCCACGTGGTGGCCTGCTTCTCAGTCGACCGCACGAAGTACTTGATGTTGTCGAAGTCGATGCCGGAGAGGTCGGCACCCCAGGTGGGCATCGGCTTCTTCTCGAAGAGGGCGAGAGCCTTGAGGCGGTTCTTCAGCATCCACTCCGGCTCGTTCTTGAGGGTGGAGATGCCCTTCACGACCTCGGGTGAGATGCCCCGCTTGGCAATGGCGCCAGCGGCGTCGGAGTCGGACCACCCGAACTCGTACACCCCCAGGTTCTGAAGCTCTGGGCGGTCGATGAGTACGTCTGTCATGACTTTCTCCCTTCCTTTTTTTGTACAACGTGTCAAGGTCAGAAGGAATTCCACGAAGCGTAGAACATCGAGGCTCTGTACTTAGAATGAAGCGAGTGTCTCCGGCTCCGGTGCCGCCTCGTGTGAATAGCCCGTTGCGCCTGCGGCGCGGATTCTTGACCCTCTAACTCTATCGGCCCCTGCACCCCGAAGGAACCTGCTCTGTGAATCGCCTGAAAGCCTGGCTCCCCACGTCTGTCGACCGGCGCGTGCGCATCCTCGCCTGGGCGTCGCTTGTCGTGCAGATCGTGCTCGTCGGAACGGGCGGTGCCGTCCGTCTGACCGGCTCCGGCCTGGGCTGCCCGACGTGGCCCCAGTGCACCGACGGCTCCTTCGTGTCGACACCCGAAATGGGCGTGCACGGCATCATCGAATTCGCGAACAGACTGCTCACCTTCGTGATCGTGGTGATCGCGATCCTCGTCTTCGTCGCTGTGCTCCGGATGCGGCGCACGCGCCGTGACCTCTTCGTGCTGACCCTGCTGCAGGGTCTCTCCATCCCGCTGCAGGCCGTCATCGGCGGAATCACGGTTCTCACCGGGCTGAACCCCTACATCGTCGGGCTGCACTTCGTGGTGTCGCTCGGGTTGATCGTGGTGACGACCATGCTCGTCTACCGGGTGTACACGGGCACCCGCGGCAGTGCCGCCGGCCTGACTCTTGCGGTGCCGGCGTGGTATCTCGCGGTGTCCCGCGTCGCGGCGGTGTTCGTTGGCCTCGCGGTGGCCCTGGGCATCCTGACCACAGGCTCCGGCCCGCACGCGGGTGACGCCGCGACGCCGCGCAACGGCCTGAACACCGACGTGATGGAACACCTGCACAGCTACCCCGCGTATGTGCTGTTCGGTCTGACCCTCCTGCTGGTGGTCGTCGCGCTGGCGCGGGGTCTCCCCCGCCGCTTCGTCGCGACGCTGCTGGTTGTCGAACTGGCCCAGATCGTGGTGGGCCTCACCCAGTCCCGCCTCGGCCTGCCGCCCGCTCTGGTCATCGTGCACATGGTGCTCGCAGCGAGCCTCGTCGCCGCGATGACTGCGACCCTCCTGGCGGAACGCCGCCCAACCCCCCTCCCCGCTTCCGATCGGCTCACCAAGACTGCTGTCCTGGCAGACTGAGTTTGTCAGGTAACCGTCAGGGCATGGTCGTTATCACGTCGCAGCAGGGCTGCCAGCGTCCTTCTTCGCTCCGCGGGCGTGACCGGGTGAGCTACCCGTCGCCCCTGCCGGGATGGCGGAACGGCTGGGGTTCGGCCGTGCGAGGCGCGACGTTTCGGCTGAGAATCATCGTCGACAGCAAGTCGTCCGGCGTAGCCCCGCTGATGCGGTGATCCATCCCTGCGGCAGAGCCCATTCAGGATCCAGCGCGTGTGCAATATAGTGAACAAATGTCGTATTCACGAAGATTCCGAGATTGGCGACGTCTTGTCGTGGACAACGTCACCTCTCTCTGGGCGGTCAGGCAGAGAATCATCACCGTACCGGTTTGGTCCTTGACCCGCCCCGACTGGCGGTTCGTCGAGGTCGATGGCACGACATATCGCTGGCGACCGAGCCCGCGCGGCGTCGATTTTCTCGGGTCGGATCCCGGTTGCCGGGTGCTGAGCATCGAGCTCGCACCATCGGCCCTGCTCGGCTCGGAGGAAGTCACCCTCTTGTTGCGCACGGCCCGTGAGACGATCGCCTGGGATCCTGCGGACCCCGACGAAGACCTCGACCTGCGACTTCTCGGCTGACGCCGCAGGGCCGACCGTGCGAGGACAGGGCTAGAACGTGAAGGGGAAGATGCGCACCAGGGGGTCGATCGCGATCGCGAGGAAGAGGATCGTGAGGTAGGTGATCGAGGCGTGGAAGACACGCATGGGCTTCACCGAACCGTGGCGGATGGCCGTGCTGTAGAGGCGGTGCGTCTCGTAGATGAACCAGCCGCCCGAGGCGAGAGCCGCCACCGTGTACACAATGCCCATCGACGCGACCGGAATGAGCAGCAGCGAGCACGCGACGGTGGCCCAGGCGTACAGGATCGTCTGCAGCCCGACGACCGACTGTCCGCGGATCACAGCGAGCATCGGTACGCCGACCGACTTGTAGTCCTCGCGGTAGCGCATCGACAGGGGCCAGTAGTGCGGCGGCGTCCAGAGGAAGATCACCCCGAACAGGATCCATGCGGGCCAGTCGAGCGAGTCGGTGACAGCCGCCCAGCCGATCAGAACCGGCATGCAGCCCGCCGTGCCGCCCCAGATGATGTTCTGCGAGGTGTGGCGCTTCAGGATGATCGTGTAGACCACCGCGTAGAGGAAGATCGCGATGACCGACAGAAGAGCGGCGAACCAGTTGACGAGCAGTCCGAACCACAGGGTGGAGACGATCGCCAGAACCCAGGCGAAGACGAGGGCCTGGCGGTCGGTCAGCTCGCCCGTGACGAGCGGCCGGCCCTGGGTGCGGTTCATGACCCGGTCGATGTCGCGGTCGACGTAGCAGTTGAAGGCACCCGCACCGCCGGCGCTGAGTGCACCTCCGATGAGCGTGGCGACCACCAGCCAGAGATTCGGGATCCCGCCCTGCGCCAGGATCATCACCGGCGCGGTCGTCACGAGCAGAAGCTCCATGACCCGCGGTTTCGTCAGGGCGACGTATGCCTTGGCCTTCTGCGCCACGGAAACACGCGGGCGCTCCACTCGGCCTTCTACAGCAACGTCCATTGCTCCTCTAACTGCGTTCGACATACAGTCACCCAGCATAGTTTACGGCATGTAGAAGTCGGCACGGGCGGGCGGCGGCACCCACCGAATCTCTATACTGGATACGAGGTGGGAATCACCTGCGGCTCAATGGTGTCCGGGGTCCTACCGCGTCGGCAACCGAAGAAGGGCTCTAAACCTCGTGGCATCACTGCAGTGGGATTCAATTGACGACAAGGCCGTTAGTACAGCGAAGGTTCTCGCTGCTGACGCCGTCGAGAAGGTCGGGAACGGTCATCCGGGTACCGCCATCAGCCTTGCGCCGCTCGCCTACCTCCTGTTCCAGAAGGAGATGCGCCGCGACCCCAACGACAATGAGTGGATCGGCCGCGACCGGTTCATCCTCTCGGTGGGCCACAGCTCGCTGACGCTCTACATCCAGCTCTATCTGGGAGGCTACGGCCTCGAGCTCGACGACCTGAAGAAGCTCCGCACCTGGGGTTCGCTGACGCCGGGTCACCCCGAGTACGGTCACACCGACGGCGTCGAGATCACCACGGGTCCGCTCGGCCAGGGCCTTGCCTCCGCTGTCGGCTTCGCCTACGCCTCGCGCTTCGAGCGCGGCCTGTTCGATCCGGATGCCGCACCGGGCACCAGCCCGTTCGACCACTTCGTGTACACCATCGCCGGCGACGGCGACATGGAGGAGGGCGTCACCAACGAGGCATCCTCGCTCGCCGGCCACCAGCAGCTCGGAAACCTGATCGCGTTCTACGACTCGAACCAGATCTCGATCGAGGACGACACCAACATCGCCTTCACCGAAGACGTGCACGCCCGTTTCGAGGCGTTGCACTGGCACGTGCAGGTCGTCGACTGGAAGAAGACCGGCGTCTACATCGAAGACGTCCAGGCCCTGAGCGAAGCGATCGAGGCGGCCAAGGCCGAGACCTCCAAGCCCAGCCTGATCATTCTGAAGACCATCATCGGGTTCCCGAGCCCCAAGAAGCAGAACACCGGCAAGATCCACGGATCGGCTCTCGGCGCAGACGAACTCGCGGGGCTCAAGGAGGTGCTCGGCTTCAACCCCGGGGAGACCTTCGCCGTCTCCGACGAGGTCCTCAGCCACACCCGCGAAGCGCTCACCCGCGGAACCGCAGCCCACGAGGAGTGGCAGGTCGGCTTCAACGCCTGGGCCGAGGCCAACCCCGAGAAGAAGGTACTGCTCGATCGCGTCCTGTCCGGCGAGGTGCCCGAGGGTCTCGAAGCAGCCCTCCCCGTGTTCGAAGCGGGCAAGGAGGTGTCGACCCGTGCCTCGTCCGGCAAGGTCATCAACGCCATCGCCGAGATCATGCCCGAGTTCTGGGGCGGCTCCGCCGACCTCGCCGAGTCGAACAACACGACCATCGAGTCGGGCGCGTCCTTCGTTCCCGCCGAGCACTCCACCCACGAGTGGACGGGCAACAAGTACGGCCGTGTGCTGCACTTCGGCATCCGCGAGCACGCCATGGGCTCGATCCTGAACGGCATCGTGCTGCACGGCAACACCCGCCCGTTCGGCGGAACCTTCCTGATCTTCTCCGACTACATGCGCCCCGCGGTGCGTCTCGCCGCCCTGATGAAGTCGCCGGCGATCTACGTCTGGACCCACGACTCCGTGGCGCTCGGTGAAGACGGCCCCACCCACCAGCCGATCGAGCAGCTCTCGACGCTTCGCGCGATCCCGGGTCTGGATGTCGTCCGCCCCGGGGATGCGAATGAGGTCGCCTACGCGTGGAAGACCATCCTCGAGCGTCGTCAGGGCCCGGCCGGCCTCGCGCTGACCCGCCAGAACATTCCTGTGTACGAGCGTGGCGAGGGCGAGGCGTCCGGTGAGACGTTCGCTTCAGCGAAGTACACCGCCCAGGGTGCGTACATCCTCGCCGAGGCGCCGAACGGCACCCCCGACGTGATCTTCATCGCGACCGGTTCAGAAGTTCAGATCGCCGTCGAGGCGCGCGAACTCTTGAAGGCCGACGGGATCAACGCCCGCGTCGTTTCGGCCCCGTGCCTCGAGTGGTTCGAGGAGCAGAGCGCCGAGTACCGCGAGTCGGTTCTGCCCGCGGCGGTCAAGGCGCGCGTTTCGATCGAGGCCGGCCTCGCTCTCACTTGGCGCGGCTACGTCGGCGACGCCGGCAAGAGCGTCTCGATCGAGCACTTCGGAGCATCGGCCGACTACAAGACCCTGTTCCGCGAGTTCGGGATGACCACCGGCGCAGCAATCGAGGCCGCGAAGGTCTCGCTCGCCGGCCTCAAGTAGTCCGTTTTCTCACCCCTACCCGTTTCAAGGAGATCACAAGCATGACTGATACACAGACATCCACTCCCACCGCCCAGCTCTCCGCTGTCGGTGTCAGCATCTGGCTCGACGACCTCTCGCGTGAGCGTCTGAAGACCGACAACCTGCAGAAGCTCATCGCTGAGAAGAACGTCGTCGGCGTGACCACCAACCCCTCGATCTTCGCTTCGGCCCTGGCCAAGGGCGAGGCGTATGACGAACAGGTCCGCGAGCTCGCGGCGAAGGGCACGAATGTCACCGACGCCGTGTTCGAGATCACCACGAGCGACGTCGCGCAGGGCTGCGACATCTTCAGACCCGTCTACGACTCGACGAATGGTTTCGACGGCCGCGTTTCGATCGAGGTCGAGCCCGGTTTCGCGAACGACGCCGCGGCGACGATCAAGCAGGCGAGAGAGCTGTTCGACAAGGTCGACAAAGAGAACGTGCTCATCAAGATCCCCGCGACGATCGAGGGTCTCGAAGCGATCACCGCGACGATCGCGGCCGGCATCAGCGTGAACGTGACGCTGATCTTCAGCCTCGAGCGCTACCGCGACGTCATCAACGCGTACCTCGCGGGGCTCGAGAAGGCCCAGGCCGCGGGCCTCGACCTCTCGAAGCTGCACTCGGTCGCCTCCTTCTTCGTGTCGCGCGTCGACACCGAGATCGACAAGCGCCTCGTGGCTATCGGCACCGACGACGCCCTCGCATTGAAGAGCAAGGCGGGCGTCGCGAACGCCCAGCTCGCCTACGAGGTCTACGAGCAGGCGTTCTCGACCGAGCGCGCGAAGGTGCTGCTCGAAGCCGGCGCTAACAAGCAGCGCCCGCTGTGGGCCTCCACCGGTGTGAAGGACCCCGACGTGCTCGACACCACCTACGTGGTGGAACTCGCCGCACCCGAGGTCGTCAACACCATGCCCGAGAAGACGCTCGACGCGACCTTCGACCACGGCGTCGTCGCGGGCAACACCATCGCCGGCAGCTACGCAGCCGCGAACAAGGTGCTCGACGCCATCGCCGCCCAGGGGATCTCGTACGCCGAGGTCACCGAGCTCCTCGAGAAGGAGGGTGTCGAGAAGTTCATCGTGTCGTGGAACGAACTGCTCGAGACCGTCCAGACGGCGCTGGACGCCGCGAAGTGAGCGTACGGATCCACGTCAGTGGACCGGCGGCCGTAGCGGTCGACTTCCATGTTCCCCAGCTGGTCGACGACCTCGTCGCCTCGAGCATCACGGGTCTCGACCCGGCACTCTGGGGCCCCGAGGCGGAGGCCGAGGCATCCAAGCGGCTCGGTTGGACGGAGGCCGTCTCGGTCTCCCGTCCGCTGGTCGCCGAGATCGAAGCGCTGCGGAACGACCTCCTCGTACAGGGCATCGACCACATCGTGCTCGCCGGCATGGGGGGTTCGTCCCTCGCGCCGGAGGTCATCACCCGCACAGCGGGCGTCGAGTTGACCGTTCTCGACTCCACCGCTCCGACCCAGGTCGGGGCGGCCCTTCGGGACCGGCTCGACGCGACCGCACTGGTCGTCTCGTCGAAGTCCGGTTCGACTGTCGAGACCGACAGCCAGCGACGGGTGTACGAGAAGGCCTTCCGCGACGCGGGGATCGACCCGGCGGGGCGCATCGTCGTCGTGACCGACCCGGGCTCGCCGCTCGAGGCGTCGGCGCGGGAGGCGGGCTACCGCGTGTTCACGGCCGACCCGAACGTAGGAGGCCGCTACTCGGCGCTCACCGCCTTCGGGCTCGTGCCGTCGGGCCTCGCGGGTGCCGACATCTCCGAGCTGCTCGACGAGGCAGAGGCGATCGAGCTCTATCTCGCGACCGACGACGCCGACAACCCGGGGCTCATCCTCGGTGCGGCGATCGCGGGCACGTCGCCTCTGAAGAACAAGCTGGGGATCGTCTCCGACGGCACCCATATCGTCGGTTTCGCGGACTGGGCGGAGCAGCTGATCGCTGAATCGACAGGCAAGATCGGCACGGGGCTTCTGCCCGTCGTGCTCGACCCCGCGTCTCCAGAGCTGAAGGAGGGTCTGGATGATCTCCAGATCGTCCGCCTGGTGAAGGATGCCGACCAGTTCCACCTCATTCCCACGAGAGGGCACCGTCATGACGGTGAGATCCTCGTCAGCGGTTCGCTCGGCGGACTGCTGCTGACGTGGGAGTACGCCGTCGCCGTCGCCGGAAGGCTGCTCGGGATCAACCCGTTCGACCAGCCCGATGTCGAATCGGCGAAGGTCGCGACCCGAGGGCTGCTGGATGCCCAGCCCATGCCGAAGGCTCCGGCCTTCGTCGACGCGGGCATCGAAGTACGGGGCACGGCCTCGGTGATCGCGGGCGTCGACACCGTCGCGGCCGCACTCGCCGGTCTGCTCGCCGAGACGCCGGCCGACGGCTATGTGGCCATCCAGGCCTATGTCGACCGGCTGTCCCTCCCCCGTCTGGCCGAGCTCCGAGACGCCGTGGCGGCGAAGATCGATCGCCCGGTCACGTTCGGCTGGGGCCCGCGTTTCCTGCATTCGACCGGCCAGTTCCAGAAGGGTGGGCCTCTGATCGGCGCGTTCCTCCAGATCACGGAGAACGCCGCGGAAGACCTCGCCGTGCCCGATCGGCCGTTCACGTTCGGCCAGCTCATCCAGGCCCAGGCGGCGGGTGATGCGAATGTGCTCGAGCAGCTCGGTCGACCGGTCCTCCGTCTGAACCTGACTTCTCCGGCAGCGGGCGTCTCGCACCTGTTCGACGCCGTCGGATAGACCCTCCCCAGCCAGGCAACCCGGCCCGGCGCGACCCCAGGGTGCCGGGCCTTCGCCCCCTCCCATCACACCACAGCACACGCAAGGAGCACGATGCCACCGGTAGAGATCACACCGGATTTCAATCCGCTGAGGCTTTCGACGGATCGCCGTCTGAACCGGATCGCGGGGCCGAGCGCCCTGGTGATCTTCGGTGTGACAGGCGACCTGTCACGGAAGAAACTCATGCCGGCGGTCTACGACCTCGCCAGCAGAGGTCTCCTCCCGCCCGGCTTCTCGCTTGTCGGTTTTGCGCGCCGTGACTGGGAGGACCAGGACTTCGAGCGGGTCGTGCACGACTCCGTCAAGGAGTACGCCCGCACGCCGTTCGATGAGGATGTCTGGCGCCAGCTCTCGGAGGGCATCCGGTTCGTGTCGGGTGAATTCGACGACGACTCGGCGTTCGAGCACCTCAAGGAGGTCATCGACGAGCTCGATGCGACCCGCGGAACGATGGGAAACCACGCGTTCTACCTGTCGATCCCGCCCAAGGCGTTCCCGCTGGTCACCGAGCAGCTCCGTCGTTCGGGCCTCGCCCGCCCGCAGCCCGGCCAATGGCGCCGCGTCGTCATCGAGAAGCCGTTCGGCAGCGACCTGAAGACGGCCCGCGAACTGAACGATGTCGTCGAGTCCGTGTTCGCACCGGATGACGTCTTCCGCATCGACCACTACCTCGGCAAGGAGACGGTGCAGAACATCCTGGCCCTCCGTTTCGCCAACCAGCTCTACGAGCCCATCTGGAACGGCAATTACGTCGACCACGTGCAGATCACCATGGCCGAGGACATCGGAGTGGGCGGTCGCGCCGGATACTACGACGGAATCGGTGCCGCCCGCGACGTCATCCAGAACCACCTGCTCCAGCTGATGGCACTCACCGCGATGGAAGAGCCGATCTCGTTCAACGCCGCAGACCTCCGCGCCGAGAAGGAGAAGGTGCTCGCGGCCGTGAAGCTACCGAAGGACCTCTCCCACTCGACCGCACGCGGCCAGTACTCCAGTGGTTGGCAGGGCGGCGAATACGTCCCCGGCTTCCTCGAGGAAGACGGAATGAACCCCGAGTCGACAACCGAGACATATGCCGCTGTGCGCATAGACATCGCGACCCGCCGGTGGGATGGCGTGCCGTTCTACCTGCGAGCGGGCAAGCGCCTCGGCCGCCGTGTCACCGAGATCGCGGTCGTGTTCAAGCGCGCCCCCCAGCACCTGTTCGCCGAGAGCCAGACGTCTGAGCTCGGGTCGAATGCGTTGGTGATCCGTGTGCAGCCCGACGAGGGTGTGACTATCCGGTTCGGATCGAAGGTTCCCGGTGCAGGCGTGCAGGTTCGCGACGTGACGATGGACTTCGGCTACGGGCACGCCTTCACCGAGGCCTCCCCCGAGGCGTACGAGCGACTCATCCTCGATGTGCTGCTCGGCGACCCGCCCCTCTTCCCGCGCCATCAGGAGGTGGAGCTGTCGTGGAAGATCCTCGACCCGATCGAGGAGTACTGGGCAACGCAGGGCCAGCCCGACCAGTACCGGCCCGGTACCTGGGGCCCTGATTCGGCAGATGAACTACTAGCCCGCGACGGAAGAACCTGGAGACGCCCGTGATCGTCGACTTTCCTGACACCAATACCAGCAAGATCTCGAAGGCACTCGTCAAGATCCGCGAGGAGGGCGGCGCTGTCGCCCTCGGCCGGGTTCTGACACTGGTCATCCGCACCAGCCTCGGACACGAGGAGGAGGCCATCGAGGCCGCCAACGACGCCTCACGCGAGCATCCGATGCGGGTGATCGTGGTCTCGACCGACACCGACATCGACGCCGCCCGGAGCGGGCGCGGTGCCCGGCTCGACGCTCAGATCCGCGTGGGCGGAGACGCCGGCGCGAGTGAGGTCGTGCTGCTGAAGGCCTACGGCGCTGCAGCATCCGACGAGGAGGGGCTCGTCACGGGCCTCCTCCTGCCCGACGCTCCCGTCGTCGTCTGGTGGCCCGGCGAGTCGCCCGACAAGGCGTCGACGTCGAGCCTTGGGCGCATCGCGCAGCGTCGCATCACGGACGCCTCGAACCACCCGAACCCGGTCGAGTCCCTGATCCGGCTCTCCGAGACGTATGCGCCCGGTGACACCGACTTCGCGTGGACCCGCCTCACGCTCTGGCGGGCCCAGCTCGCCGCGGTTCTCGACCAGCCGCCCTTCGAGCCGGTTCTCTCCGTCGAGGTGCAGGGTGCGTCCGACTCCCCGTCGACGCTGCTGCTCGCTGCCTGGCTCGGTCACCAGCTCGAAGTGCCGGTGACCTACGGGCTCACAAAGCGCGCCAACGGCTCGAGCGGCATCCACAGCGTCAAGCTCGTCCGCGAGTCCGGCGTCATCGAGCTTGTGCGCGAGATTCCGAACGTCGCCACGTTGATTCAGCCGAACCAGCCCACACATGACCTCGCTCTGCCTCGCCGGAACCTCCGGGACTGTCTCGCCGAAGAGCTGCGCAGGCTCGATCCCGACGACCTGTATGGTGAAGTGATCTCGGTGGGTCTTGCCGAGTTGTTCGAATCGACAGACGTCGGCCTCACAAGCCGTTCATGAGTACCTACTGGGGCTGAAATCTATGACAACCGATCGCCGCGTACTGGTGCACCCCGACAGGGATTCTCTGGCCGGGGCGGTTGCCGCCCGCTTCATCACGAAGATCATCGACATTCTCGACGAGAACGACGAAGCCCACGTGGTGCTGAGCGGTGGGAGTGTGAACACGGCCGTCCTGGCCGCGATCCGCAATTCTCCGGCCCAGAACAACGTCGACTGGAAGCGCATCAGCTTCTGGTGGGGTGACGAGCGGTTCGTCGAAGCGGGAAGTGCCGACCGGAACGACGGCCAGGCCCGTGAGGCGCTGCTCGACCACGTTCCCGTAGACGAGGCGAAGGTCCACGCCTTCGCCTCGTCCGACGAGATCCCCGACATCGACGAGGCTGCGGCGTCGTACGCTTCCGAACTCGAGGCTGCGGCTCCGGATGGCGAGCGGTACCCGCGCTTCGACATCATGTTCCTCGGGGTCGGCCCCGACGGTCACATCGCCTCGCTCTTCCCCGGGCTCCCGGGTATCACCGAGACCGAGAAGACCGTCATCCCGGTGCTGAACTCCCCCAAGCCGCCGCCTCTTCGGCTGAGCCTGACTCTTCCGGTCATCCAGTCCGCCGACCGGATCTGGCTGGTCATGGCGGGCTCCGACAAGGCGTCTCCTCTGGGCCTCGCCCTCGCGGGCGCTTCGATCGAAGAGGTGCCGGCCGCAGGTGCGGAAGGTCGCAAGCGCACCGTCTTCTTCGTCGACCAGGATGCGGCCGCCGAGGTTCCCGAGAACCTCATCGCTCCCTCCTACTGAGCCGGCACTTCTACGGAGCCACGGGCACAACGAAGAAGGGCCGGAGATCACCTCTCCGGCCCTTCTTCATGCGTGGTGCGTGAAACGCTACTTCGTGGTGGGTGCCGCCGTGCCGCGACGTGCACGCAGCTGGGCGAGAGCGTCTTCGAGAAGCTGGGCTGCCTCTTCTTCGGTGCGACGCTCTTTCACGTAGGCGAGGTGCGTCTTGTACGGCTCGAGCTTCGCCACCGACGGCGGGTTCAGCTGGTCGCGGCCCGCCGGAAGACCCGACTGGGGAGAATCGATCGTCTCGGGGATCTCCTCGGTCGGCAGGTTCGCCGCGAAGTACCGCACGGTCTCGTTGCCGAGGGCGTCCCAGTAGGAGACCTTGATGCGATCGGCGTGGTAGCCCCGATCCTGTTCGCCCATGGGCCCCGCGCCGACGCGCGAACCCCTGATGGCGCTTCCGCCTGATGCCATGGAATATCCCCTAGTTTCCGGAATCGAACTTGGTGATGAGACCCAGGACGATGATGCTCGCGACCCAGATCACACCGAGAATGACGGTGATGCGGTTGAGGTTACGCTCTGCGACACCGGATGCACCGAGGTTCGAGGTGACACCACCACCGAACATGTCTGAGAGCCCGCCACCGCGACCGCGATGGAGCAGGATCAGAAGTGTCAGAAGCAGACTGGTTATGCCGAGCAGAACCTGCAAGACGACCTGGAGGATTTGCAACGGTTACCTTTCACACACGACGGGAGACGATCAGCCCCCCGCAAGACCAAGGGCAAGTATACCGTGGTTCGACCTGTTTGCTCGCGGCGCCCGAAGGGCGTGCCATATGCTCAGACGCCGACGTGCTTCTTGTAGCGCACGATGGCGCTGAACTCGTCGAGATCGAGGCTCGCGCCGCCGACCAGGGCGCCGTCGACGTTGGGCTCCCGCATGAAGCCGGCAATGTTGCCCGACTTGACCGAGCCGCCGTAGAGGATGCGCGTCGCGGCGGCAGTGTCGGCACTGAGGGTCGTGGCGAGTTCGACGCGGAGCGCCGCACAGACCTGTTCGGCCTGGTCCGGGGTTGCCGCCTGGCCGGATCCGATGGCCCAGACAGGCTCGTAGGCGACGACGATGTTCGCGTCGGACGCCACACCCGCGAGGGCTGCCTTCAGCTGTGCAACGGGAACGGCGCTCGGGCCGAACTTCTCGAGGTCTTCGGCGGTCTCGCCGACGCAGAGAACGGGAACGACTCCGTGCTTCAGGGCAGCAGCGACCTTGCCACCGATCTCCTCGTCGGACTCGTTGTGCAGGGTACGGCGCTCGGAGTGACCGATGATGGCGTAGCCGCATTCGAGCTTGGAGAGGAAGGCGCCCGAGATCTCACCGGTGTACGCACCGGAGTCGTGCGCCGAGACATCCTGGGCACCGTAGGCCAGTTCGAGCTTGTCGGCCGAGACGAGTGTCTGCACCGAACGCAGATCGGTGAACGGCGGGAAGATCGCGACCTCGACGTCGTCGAAGCTGTGCGAGGCGTCCTTCAGGCTCCAGGCGAGCTTCTGCACGAACGCGATCGACTGCAGGTGGTCGAGGTTCATCTTCCAGTTGCCGGCGATGAGGGGGGTGCGGGTTGTCATGCTGACCATCCAAGAATGTCGAGGCCGGGCAGGCGCTTGCCCTCGAGGAATTCGAGGCTCGCTCCCCCGCCCGTGGAGATGTGACCGAACTGGTCGTCGGTGAAACCGAGCGCACGGACGGCGGCTGCAGAGTCTCCGCCGCCGACGACACCGAGGCCGTCGACCTTCGTCAGTGCGGCGGCGATGGATCTGGTTCCCTCGGCGAAAGGAGCGAGTTCGAAGACGCCCATCGGGCCGTTCCAGAAGACGGTGTGCGACGACTCGATGATGTCGGCGAAGGCTGCAGCCGTCTCGGGACCGATGTCGAGGCCGAGCCCGCTCTCACCGAACGGGGTCTCCTCGATGGTCTGCGCGCTGGTGACGGTGTGCTCTGCGTCTGCACCGAACTTCGACGCCACGACGACGTCGGTCGGCAGAACGATCTTGACCCCGAGGTCAGCCGCCTTGTCGAGGTAGCCCTTCACGGTGTCGATCTGGTCCTTCTCGAGCAGGCTCGCGCCCACCTGGTAACCCTGGGCCGCCAGGAACGTGAAGAGCATGCCGCCACCGATGAGCAGCGAGTCGACCTTCGGCAGCAGGTGGCCGATGACGCCGAGCTTGTCGGAGACCTTCGAGCCGCCGAGCACCACTGCGTAGGGGCGGGTGGGCTTCTCGGTGAGCTTCTCGAGCACGTCGAGTTCGGTTTCGATCAGCAAGCCGGCTGCACTCGGAAGCAGTTCGGCGAGTTCGTAGACGCTCGCCTGCTTGCGGTGCACGACGCCGAAACCGTCGGACACGAACACATCGGCGAAAGCGGCGAGCTGGGAGGCGAAGGCACGCCGCTCGGCGTCGTCCTTCGAAGTCTCCCCCGCGTTGAAACGGAGGTTCTCGAGCAGGAGGAAGTGCCCGTCGCCAGCAAGGGCGGCAACGGCATCCTGAGCCGCCTGACCGACCGTGTCGGTGGCGAAGGCGACCGGCTCCTCGAGGAGCTCGGACAGCCGTACAGCGACAGGCGCCAGGCTGTACTTCGCTTCGGGCGTGCCCTCAGGGCGCCCGAGGTGGCTCACGATGACCACCTTGGCGCCCTGAGAGGCGAGTGCCCGGAGCGTGGGAAGTGACGCGCGGATACGCCCGTCGTCGGTGATGGTGCCGTCTTTCAACGGCACGTTCAGGTCGCAGCGGATGATGACTGTCTTGCCATCGAGCGACCCGAGGGACTCAAGCGTACGTATCGTCACTTCTCGGTTTTCTCTACAGCTTTGCTGCGACGAACTCGGTGATGTCGACGAGACGGTTGGAGTAGCCCCACTCGTTGTCGTACCACGAAGCCACCTTGACCTGGTTGCCGATGACCTTGGTCAGGCCGGCGTCGAAGATCGAGGAGTGCGGGTCGCCGACGATGTCGCTCGAGACGATCTCGTCTTCGGTGTACTTCAGGATGCCCTTCAGGGGCCCCTCGGCAGCAGCCTTGTACGCGGCGTTGACCTCGGCCACGGTGACGGGCTTGGTCGCTTCGACCGTGAGGTCGGTGATCGAGCCGGTCGGAACCGGGACGCGGAGAGCGTAGCCGTCGAGCTTGCCGACGAGCTCGGGGATGACGAGGCCGAGCGCCTTGGCGGCACCGGTCGACGTCGGGATGATGTTGACGGCCGCTGCACGTGCGCGGCGGAGGTCGCTGTGCGGCCCGTCCTGCAGGTTCTGGTCGGCGGTGTAGGCGTGGACGGTGGTCATCAGGCCACGCTCGATGCCGAAGTTGTCCATGAAGACCTTGGCCAGGGGCGCGAGGCAGTTCGTGGTGCAGGAGGCGTTCGAGATGATGTCGTGGATCGAGGGGTCGTACGTTCCCTCGTTGACGCCGAGCACCAGCGTGGCGACGTCGTCGCCGGTGGCGGGAGCAGAGACGATGACCTTCTTCGCGCCACCCTCGATGTGCTTGCGGGCATCCGACGACTTGGTGAAACGGCCGGTGGACTCGATGACGATGTCGACACCCAGCTCGCCCCACGGGAGGTTGGCGGGATCGCGCTCGGCGAGAACCAGGATCGGCTTGCCGTTCACGATGATGTTGTCACCGTCGAGCTCGACGGTCGCATCGAGGCGGCCGTTGATGGAGTCGTATTTGAGGAGGTGGGCGAGAGCCTTGTTGTCGGTCAGGTCGTTCACGGCGACGATCTCGATGTCGCTGCCCTTGGCGAGGGCTGCTCGGAAGTAGTTACGGCCAATGCGGCCGAAGCCGTTGATGCCGATCTTTACGGACACGTAGTGCTCCTGTGAGTGTGGCCCCGCGGGGCTGGATGATGTTTTCGTACAGGTGTTACCGGTGGAGAAAAGGTGGCGGGCCCCCCGTGGAGGGCCCGCTCACAGCGTCGCTATGACAGTACCAGCAGGCCGTTCGTCTTCTCGGTTGCGGCAGCGTAGCGGGCGGCCACGTTCTCCCAGTTCACGATGTTCCAGAACGCCTTGATATAGTCGGCGCGCACGTTCTTGTAGTCGATGTAGTAGGCGTGCTCCCAGACGTCGAGCATGAGCAGCGGCACGAGGCCGAAGGGCACGTTGCCCTGCTGGTCGAACAGCTGGAAGATGCTGAGCTTGCCGCCCAGCACGTCGTAGGCGAGAACCGACCAGCCCGAACCCTGTACACCGAGCGCGGTCGCCGTGAAGTGCGCCTTGAACTTCTCGAGGTCGCCGAAGTCGGAACCGATGGCCTCGGCGAGTGCGCCGGTGGGCTCCGAGGTGTCGGGAGTCAGGTTCGTCCAGAAGATGGAGTGGTTGACGTGGCCACCGAGGTTGAACGCCAGGTCTTTCTCGAGCTTGTTGACGGCACCGAGATTACCGGAGTCGCGGGCCTCGGCGAGGGCGGCGTTGGCCGTGTTCGCGCCGGCGACGTAGGTTGCGTGGTGCTTGTCGTGGTGCAGCTGCATGATGGTCGCACTGATGTGCGGCTCGAGTGCTGCGTAGTCGTAGGGAAGGTCTGGAAGGGTGTATTCAGCCATGTTTTTCTCCTTGTACTCGTTTGTAACAGTCTATTGAATGGTTCAGTCGTCGAGGTCGGGCGGCAGGTTCGCGTCCGTTCCGGGGATCCCCAGGTCGAGGGCCTTCTTGTCCGCCATCGCGAGCAACCGCCTGATACGCCCGGCGATGGCGTCTTTGGTCATCGGCGGTTCGGCGTGGTGTCCGAGCTCGTCGAGGCTGGCATCCCGGAAGTTCAACCGGAGTGCGCCCGCGTAGCGCAGGTGCTCCGGAACCTCGTCGCCGATGATCTCGAGCGCCCGCTCCACCCGGGAGCAGGCTGCCACGGCGGCCTGGGCCGAACGACGCAGATTCGCATCGTCGAAGTTCACCAGCCGGTTCGCGGTCGCCCTGACTTCCCGTCGCTGGCGCATCTCCTCCCAGCGGGCCATCGACTGCTTCGCGCCCATGAGCGTGAGCATCGAGGCGATGGCCTCACCGTCCCGGATGACCACGCGGTGGACCCCGCGCACCTCGCGCGCCTTGGCAGCGACATGCAGTCGCGCCGCGGCGCCGACCAGGGCCATCGCCGCCTCGTTTCCCGGGCAGATGACCTCCAGGGCCGCAGAGCGACCGGGGTCGGTGAGGGAGCCCTGGGCGAGGAACGCGCCCCGCCAGACGGCCCCGAGTTCGTCGACGGAGCCCGTGGTGAGGCGGTTCGGGAGCCCGCGGATGGGGCGGCGGCGGGCATCCAGGAGCCCCGTCTGGCGGGCGAGGGTCTCGCCGCCCTCGAGCACGCGCACGAGGTAGTAGCTGCCGCGCCGCACACCGGAGGCGGGCACGAGCTGAACCTCGCCGCGAACGCCGTAGAGCTCGGCCAGGTCTTTGCGGACCCGCTTGACGAGTTCCGGAGTGTCGAGTTCGGATTCGATGGCGATGCGCCCCGAGATCAGGTGGAGGCCGCCCGCGAATCGCAGGATGGTCGCGAGTTCAGCGGCACGGGCCGACGTTCTGGTGACGACAACATCGGTCAGTTCGTTCTTGACATCGGCGGTGAGAGCCAATCTCTTCCATCTCCTTCGCCAGCGTCACCGTGACCCTCGTGGGGTGTGGTGTCGCTGCAGTTATTCGCGACCCAGGTCGCGATGTTTGACACTCACCACGACGCCGGGGTTGGTGCTGATCAGGTCTGCCAGCCTTCGGGCCACGGCGACTGAGCGGTGTTTGCCGCCCGTGCAGCCTATGGCAATTGTGGCGTGGCGTTTGTTCTCACGCTGGTACCCGGCGAGCACGGGAGCGAGGGCGCGAGCATAGTTCTCGATGAAATCCAGCGCACCCTCCTGCCCGAGTACATAGTCACTCACCTCGGGATCGAGGCCGGTCCTGTCTTTGAGCTCGGGGATCCAGAACGGGTTCGGGATGAAGCGGCAGTCGGCCATGGCGTCGGCATCGGCCGGGGCGCCGTACTTGAAGCCGAAACTCATGATCGTGACCTGCACACCGGCCGTGTCGACGGCCGAGAAGCGCTCCTGCACCGCATGCGCCAGCTGGTGCACGTTGAGATCCGACGTGTCGATGATGATGTCGCTCGACTCACGGATGGCGGTCATCCGGGCCCGCTCCGCACCGATGCCGTCGAGCAGGGTGCCGTTGCCCTGCAGCGGGTGCGGGCGCCTCACCTGCTCGAATCGCCGGACCAGGGCCGCATCCGTCGCCTCGAGGAAGACCACGCGCACGGTGATGCCACTCCGGAGGGCCTGGATGATCTCCTGCAGGTCGGTGAAGAAGTCGCGCCCGCGCACGTCGACCACGGCCGCGATCCGTGGGAGGGTCGACCCGGCATGCTCGGCGAGGTCGACCATCGGCCGGAGCATCTGCGGGGGGAGGTTGTCGACGACGTACCAACCGAGATCTTCGAGGGCATTCGCCACCGTCGACCGGCCCGCGCCCGACATCCCGGTCACAATGAGCACTTCCTGCTGGCCAGCAGTGTCGGGGGTCATACTTCCAGCCTATCGGGCCGGGGGCGCGGCGGGCCGCGGCATCCGCTGCCTCAGACCCGCAGCTGCCGGTGGATGGTCCTGGCCAGCAGTTCGCCGACACCCTTCACTTCGGCGATCTCTTCGGGCGTAGCCTGCCGGAGCTTCGAGACCGAGCCGAATTCCTTCAGGAGGGTCTTCACCCGCGCCGGCCCGAGGCCCGGAATCTCCGAGAGCACACTCGTGATGTCGCGTTTTCGGCGGGCACGCTGGTGCGTGATGGCGAAACGGTGCGCCTCGTCGCGAATGCGCTGCAGCAGGAACAGGGCCTCGCTGCCACGCGGGAGGATCACCGGGAAGTCATCGTCGGGGAGCCAGATCTCCTCGAGTCGCTTGGCGAGGCCGGCGAGGAAGATCCCCTGCACACCCGATTCCTTCAGCGCGCGGGCCGCCGCTTGCACCTGGGGCTGGCCGCCGTCGACGATCAGCAGGTTGGGCGGGTAGGAGAACTTCTTGGTGGCGCTGTCGGACTCGCTGCGTTCGGAGCCCTCCTCGAGGTAGGCGAGGCGGCGGGTGATGACCTGGTAGATCGAGTCGGTGTCGTCGGTGGTCTCGGGGATGGAGAACCGACGGTACTGGTCTTTGCGGGCGAGCCCGTCTTCGAAGACCACCATTGACGCGACCACGTTCGTGCCGCCGAGGTGCGATACGTCGAAGCATTCCATGCGCAAGGGGGCATCCGGCATCCCGAGCCCGTTCTGGATGTCGGTGAGAGCCTCTGTGCGTGCGACGAAGTCGGTGCTGCGGCGCATCTTGTAGAGCATCAGGGCGTTCTTTGCGTTGAGGGTGGCCGTCTGCATCAGGGCGGCCTTCTCGCCGCGCTGGGCCGTCTTCAGGGCGACCTTGGATGTTCCGCGGCGCTCGGAGAGCCACTGCTCGAGTTCTGCGGCGTCGTCGGGGAGGTCGGGCACGATGATCTCACGCGGTGGGATCTGGCCCTCGTAGGCGGTCTGCAGGATCGAGTCGACGAGTTCGCCGGTGGTGAGGTCGAGCTCCTTGTCGACCATCCACGCGCGCACACCGCGGATGCGGCCGCCGCGCACGATGAACTGCTGCACCGCCGCCGCCAGTTCGTCGTGCTCGATGCCGAAGAGATCGGTGTCGACGCTGTCGGCCAGCACGACGGTGCTCTTCTCGAGCACGGCGTCGAGCGCGTGCAACTGGTCGCGGTACCGCGCCGCCTTCTCGTACTCCTGGCTCTCGGACGCTTCGCGCATCCGCTTCGTCGTCTCGGTGACGAAGCGTTTGTCGTGCCCGTTCATGAAGGCGATGAAGTCGTTGACGAGTTCGCGGTGCTCCTCGATGGTGACCTTGCCCGAGCACGGCCCGCCGCAGCGGCCGATCTGGCCGGGGAAGCACGGCCGGCCGCTCTGCATGGCCTTCTTGTAGCTCGAGTCGGAGCAGGTTCTGATGGGGAAGGCCTTGATCATCAGGTCGATCGTGTCGTGCACCGCCCAGATCTTCGGGTACGGACCGAAATACTTGGCACCCTTGATCTTCTGGTTGCGCGTGACCATCACCCGCGGAGATTCGTCACCGAGGGTGATCGCCATGAACGGGTAGCTCTTGTCGTCGCGGAACTTGACGTTGAAGGGCGGATCGAACTCCTTGATCCACGTGTACTCGAGTTGCAGGGCCTCGATGTCGGTGCCGACGACGGTCCACTCGACGCTCGAAGCGGTCGTGACCATCCGCCGGGTGCGCTCGTGCAGGCTCCGGAGCGGCCCGAAGTAGTTGCTCAGCCGGGCACGGAGGTTCTGCGCCTTGCCGACGTAGAGCACGCGCTGGTTCGCATCGCGGAAACGGTACACGCCGGGCTGGGTCGGGATCTCCCCCGCCTTGGGGCGGTAGCTGACGGTGTCGGTCATGACGCCTTTCGCCGCGTGCCTTCCTCCGCATCCAGGATCTCTTTCAGGAAGAAACCGGTGAAGCTCTTCTTGACGCGGGCGAGCTGTTCGGGAGTACCGGTCGCCAGCACCTTGCCACCGCCGGATCCGCCCTCGGGACCCAGGTCGATGAGCCAGTCCGCACTCTTGATGACGTCGAGGTTGTGCTCGATCACGATGACGGTGTTGCCCTTGTCGACGAGTCCGTTCAGCACCAGCAGGAGCTTTCGCACGTCCTCGAAGTGCAGGCCGGTGGTCGGCTCGTCGAGCACATACACCGAGCGGCCGTTGGAGCGCTTCTGCAGCTCGGTCGCGAGCTTGACGCGCTGTGCCTCGCCGCCCGACAGGGTCGTGGCGCTCTGGCCGAGTCGCACATAGCCGAGACCGACCTCGACGAGCGTCTTGAGGAACCGGTGGATCGCCCCGATCGGCTCGAAGAACTCGGCCGCCTCGGCGATCGGCATCTCCAGCACTTCGGCGATGTTCTTGCCCTTGTAGTGCACGAGGAGCGTGTCGCGGTTGTAGCGCGCTCCCCCGCAGACCTCGCACGCGACGTAGACGTCGGGCAGGAAGTTCATCTCGATCTTGATCGTGCCGTCGCCGGAACACGCCTCGCACCGGCCGCCCTTGACGTTGAAGCTGAACCGGCCCGGCTGGTAGCCCCGGGTCTTCGCCTCGATCGTCTCGGAGAAGAGGGTGCGGATGCGGTCGAACACGCCCGTGTAGGTCGCCGGATTCGACCTGGGGGTACGGCCGATCGGGTTCTGGTCGACATGCACGACCTTGTCGAGGTTCTCGAGGCCCGTCACCCGCTTGTGCTTGCCCGGGAGCTTGCGGGCACCGTTCAGCTTGTTGGCGAGCACCCGGTAGAGGATGTCGTTGACCAACGACGACTTGCCGGAACCGCTGACGCCGGTGACGGCAATGAAGGTGCCGAGCGGAAAGCTGACGGTCACGTTCTTGAGGTTGTTGGCCTCGGCTCCGACGACGACGATCTCGCGGCTCGGATCGAGTGGCCGCCGCCGGTCGGGGATGTCGATCGACTTGCGGCCGGAGAGGTAGTCGCCGGTGAGACTCTCGGTGTTCGCGAGCAGGCCCTCGTAGGAGCCTGAGTGCACGACCTTGCCGCCGTTCACGCCCGCGCCGGGACCGATGTCGACCACCCAGTCGGCCGTGCGGATCGTGTCTTCGTCGTGCTCGACGACGATCAGTGTGTTGCCGAGGTTCTTCAGCTTCACGAGCGTCTCGATGAGACGACGGTTGTCACGCTGGTGCAGGCCGATGCTCGGTTCGTCGAGCACGTAGAGCACTCCCGTGAGACCCGATCCGATCTGCGTCGCCAGACGGATGCGCTGGGCCTCTCCACCGCTCAGGGAGGCAGCGGCGCGGGCGAGGTTCAGGTAGTTCAGGCCGACCTGGATGAGGAAGTCGAGCCGGAGCCGGATCTCGCGGAGCACCTGGGCGGCGATGTGCGCCTCGCGGTCGGTGAGGGTTAGTTCGTCCATGAAGGACTGCGCGTCGGAGAGGCTGATGTCGGTCACGTCGGCGATGCTGTGCCCGTTGACGAGAACAGCGAGCACCTCGGGCTTCAGTCGCTTGCCGTTGCAGACCGGGCAGGCAACTTCGCGCAGGTACTCCGACCACCGGGCCCGCTGGTTGTCGGTCTCGGCCTGCAGGTACTGGCGTTCGATGTAGGGCACCACGCCCTCGAAGCCGGAGGTGTAGCTCATCTCGCGGCCGAAGCGGTTCTTCCACTTCACCCGCACCTCGAAGTTGTCGCCGCGGAGCACGGCCTCCTGCACGGTCTTGCTCAGCTCGTTCCACGGGGTGCTGAGCTCGAACTTCAGGTCGCGCGCGAGGCCCTGCAGCAGCTTGTCGTAGTAGTTGTAGAGGCCCTTGCCCTGCGTCGACCACGGGACGAGCACGCCCTCGTTTATGCTGAGCTCCGGATCGCCGAGCAGAAGGTCTGCGTCGACCGACATGCGCGTGCCGAGGCCCGAGCACTCGGGGCAGGCGCCGAAGGGTGCGTTGAACGAGAAGGTGCGCGGCTCGATCTCGGTGAGCTGGATCGGGTGCTGGTTCGGGCAGCTCAGCTTCTCGCTGAACGTCTGCCAGGCATCCGGGCCGTCGGCGTCGACGTAGTTCACCTGCACGATGCCGTCGGTGAGCCGCAGGGCCGTCTCGAGCGAGTCGGTCAGCCGGCCCAGGATGTCGGGACCGGCCACCAGGCGGTCGACGACCACCGAGATGTCGTGCTTGAACTGTTTCTTCAGCTTCGGCGGCTCGGTCAGCTGGATGGTGTCGCCGTCGACCACGGCGCGGGAGTACCCGCCGGCTGCCAGCTCCTTGAAGAGGTCGACGAACTCGCCCTTCTTCTGCGACACGACCGGGCTGACGATCTGGTACCGGATGCCCGCCTCGAGCTCCATCAGTTGGTCGGCGATCTGCTGCACCGTCTGGGCGGAGATGACCTCACCGCAGACGGGGCAGTGGGCGATGCCGATGCGGGCCCAGAGGAGCCGCATGTAGTCGTAGATCTCGGTGATGGTGCCGACGGTCGACCGCGGGTTGCGGTTCGTCGACTTCTGGTCGATGCTCACCGCGGGGCTCAGGCCTTCGATGAAGTCCACGTCGGGGCGGTCGACCTGGCCGAGGAACTGGCGTGCGTACGCGGAGAGCGATTCGACGTAACGACGCTGGCCCTCGGCGAAGATCGTGTCGAAGGCGAGACTCGACTTTCCGGAGCCGGAGAGGCCGGTGAAGACGACGAGTGAGTCGCGCGGGATGTCGAGGTCGACGTCTCGAAGATTGTGCACGCGGGCACCGCGTACACTCAGTTTTCCGGCGGAATCTACCTTGGTAATTGACACCCTAGAAGTCTATGGTCTGCCACTGACACTCCCTCCCGCGGGGTGCGCGGGCCCCCCGTTCTACGCTGAGAGCGGAGCAGGTTGCGGCGCCCAGCGCAGTCCCCGCGCTTTCCTCCGCACACTCCGGCCCCGCGCCCCCGCCCCGCGCTTCGCGCTCTCCGTGCGGTTCCGCGCATGATTGTCGCTTCCGCGCCTGCGCGCGCACCCGCGGAAGCGACTAATTGCAGCGGAACCCATCTGGTCGCGGGGGCTGCGCCGCAGTGCGTGCGGGGGTGCAGGGGCTCGGCGGGAGCGGCGGAGTCGTCTGTCGCGACGAGCGCACCGGCCACGGCATCCACCGTCACGCCATCGCCGTCGGCGAGTGCACCCGTGGCCAGTGGGTCGGCGATCTGGTCGTCGACCTCGCGCCGGATGACCCGGCGGAGTGGCCGCGCACCGTACTGGGGCTCGTAGCCGTGCTCCGAGATCAGGTCGACTGCCGTCTCCGGCACCGGGATCGACCGCGAACACCAACCGCGCACGCACCGCGCGCAGCTGCTGTGCGGTGCAGCACAACTGCGGTCTGTCGGCTAGCCGCGCTGGGTGCGCTCCCGGATGAACTCGGCCGCCGTCAGGGTGTGCGAGCGCCCGGGCACCATCTCCGGGCGGATGCCCGTGAGCCACGATCCGGGGTCTGCGCTCAGTGCGCCCGCCAGCGCCACGATCGTCGAGAGGCTCGGGTTCGTCTGGCCACGCTCGATCTTGCCGACGTTCGTGACGTGCATCTCTGCCAGCTCGGCGACGTGCTCCTGGCTCACACCGAGCTGGAGGCGGGACGATCTCACACGATCACCGAAGATGCGGGCGGCTTCTGAGTGCAGTTCAGGCATACCTCATGAGTACTCACCTGAGTGATTCGCTACCAGAGCGCAGAGGCACGATGCTTTGAAACCTTGCTCATCTTTCGCTGCGAATCTGACGTCGCCACACAGGTCACATGAGCATAGCTCAGATGTGTCCCGCCTTCTCCATCTGGCGGAGTTCGCGTTTCAGATCGCCGAGTTCGTCGCGGAGCCGAGCAGCCAACTCGAACTTCAGCTCAGCCGCCGCTGTCATCATCTGGTCGTTAAGATCGCCGATGAGACTTTCGAGCTCGTTCGCTCCAGCGGCCGCGATGCCTTCGCGCCGGAGGTTCGGGGTCGGGCTCTTCTTCTTGCCGCCGCGGCCGGCGAGGAGTTCGGCCGTGTCGGCACCCTCCCGCGCGAGCATCTCGGTGATGTCGTTGATCTTTTTGCGGAGCGGCTGCGGGTCGACACCGCGTTCGAGGTTGTAGGCCACCTGCTTCTCGCGTCGCCGCGTAGTCTCCTCGATGGCGCGGGCCATCGAATCCGTCATGACGTCGGCGTACATGTGCACCTGGCCCGACACGTTTCGCGCGGCACGGCCGATGGTCTGGATGAGAGACGTCGACGACCGGAGAAACCCCTCCTTGTCAGCATCCAGAATCGCCACCAGCGATACTTCAGGAAGGTCGAGACCCTCCCGGAGCAGGTTGATGCCGACCAGCACGTCGTAGACGCCGGCACGCAGTTCGGTGAGCAGCTCGACGCGGCGGAGCGTGTCGACATCCGAATGCAGGTAACGCACCCGCACACCGTGCTCCCCCATGAAGTCGGTGAGCTCCTCGGCCATCTTCTTCGTCAGGGTGGTGACGAGGATTCGCTCGTCTTTCGCCACCCGGATGCGGATCTCCTCGAGCAGGTCGTCGATCTGCCCCTTCGAAGGCTTCACGATGATCTCAGGGTCGATCAGGCCGGTCGGCCGGATGATCTGCTCGACCACCCCGTCGGCGATGCCCATCTCGTACTTGCCGGGCGTCGCCGAGAGGTAGACCTTCTGGCCGACCCTGTCGTTGAACTCGTTCCAGCGGAGCGGCCGGTTGTCGAGGGCGCTCGGCAGCCGGAAGCCGTGCTCGACCAGCGTGCGCTTCCGTGAGGAGTCGCCCTCGTACATCGCCCCGATCTGCGGAACCGTGACGTGCGACTCGTCGATGACCACGAGGAAGTCGTCGGGGAAGTAGTCGAGCAGGCAGTGCGGCGCCTCGCCGGGGTTTCGCCCGTCGATGTGGCGTGAGTAGTTCTCGATGCCCGAGGTGAAGCCGATCTGCTGCATCATCTCGAGGTCGAAGGTGGTGCGCATCCGGAGCCGTTGGGCCTCCAGCAGCTTGCCCTCGCGCTCGAGCTGCTTCAGCCTGTCGGCGAGCTCCTCCTGGATGGTGCCGATGGCACGGTGCATCACGTCGTTGTCGGCGACGTAGTGCGATCCCGGGAACACCGAGACCGAGTCCATCTTGCGAACGACGTCGCCGGTGAGGGGGTGCAGCTGGTAGAGCGCCTCGATCTCGTCGCCGAACATCTCGACACGAATCGCGAGCTCCTCGTACATCGGGATGATCTCGATCGTGTCGCCTCGAACCCGGAAGTTGCCCCGGGAGAAGTCGATGTCGTTCCGCTGGTACTGCATGGAGATGAACTTGCGGATCAGCCAGTCCCGATCGAGCTTCATGCCGACCTGCAGCGCCATCATGGCGTTCATGTACTGTTCGGGCTGGCCGAGGCCGTAGATGCAGGAGACGGTGGACACCACGATGACGTCGCGCCGGCTGAGGAGCGAGTTGGTCGTCGAGTGCCGCAGCCGCTCGACCTCCGAGTTGATCGAGCTGTCCTTCTCGATGAAGGTGTCGGTCTGCGGAACGTAAGCCTCCGGCTGGTAGTAGTCGTAGTACGACACGAAGTACTCGACCGCGTTGTTCGGCATCAGCTCACGGAACTCGTTCGCCAGCTGCGCTGCCAGAGTCTTGTTGTGGGCCAGAACGAGCGTGGGCCGCTGCACCGCCTCGATGAGCCAGGCCGTCGTCGCCGACTTGCCCGTACCGGTCGCGCCGAGAAGCACGACGTCGGTCTCACCCGCGTTGATGCGAGCCGTGAGCTCAGCGATCGCGGTCGGCTGGTCGCCGCTCGGCGTGTAGTCACTGATGACTTCGAAGGGTCGGACAGAGCGAGTGGGTTCCATGCTCCAAGTTTACGAAGGGCCACTGACACCGGCTCCCCTCGGGGCATGATCGACCGTCGATTACGCTGTGCGGGAAAGCCATAGGGTATAGCCATGCGAATTGGAATTCTGACCAGTGGTGGAGACTGCCCGGGCCTGAACGCGGTCATCCGCGGCATCGTGCTGAAAGGCACCGAGATCAACGACCAGGAGTTCGTCGGCTTTCGCGGCGGCTGGCGCGGTGTCGTCAAGTCCGACCTGATCGAGCTCGGCCGCGCGAACGTGCGCGGCATCGCCAAAGAGGGCGGCACCATCCTGGGCACGTCCCGCACCAACCCCTTCGAGGGCGACGGTGGCCCCGAGCGCATCCAGGCGAACATGGAGCGTGAGGGCATCGACGCCATCATCGCAATCGGTGGCGAAGGCACGCTCGCAGCAGCCAAACGGCTCACGGATGCCGGACTCAAGATCGTCGGAGTGCCGAAGACCATCGACAATGACCTCGACGCCACCGACTACACCTTCGGCTTCGACACCGCCGTGCAGATCGCGACCGATGCGATGGACCGGCTCCGCACCACCGGGGACTCGCACAGCCGCTGCATGGTGGCTGAAGTGATGGGCCGGCATGTCGGCTGGATCGCTCTGCACTCCGGCATGGCGGCCGGCGCCCACGCCATCCTCATTCCCGAGCAGAAGACCACCATGGAGGAGGTGCGCGGCTGGGTCGAGAGCGCCAACGCCCGCGGCCGTTCACCGCTCGTCGTCGTCGCCGAAGGGTTCATCCCCGGCACGACCGATGACCCTCACTCCGAGCGCGGACTGGATGCGTTCGGTCGCCCCCGCCTCGGCGGGATCGGCGAACGCCTTGCCCCGATGATCGAGGAGATGACGGGCATCGAGACCAGGGCGACCACTCTCGGCCACATCCAGCGCGGCGGAGTACCGAGCGCCTTCGACCGCGTTCTCGCGACCCGGCTCGGCATGGCGGCGAGCGATTCGGTACAGGCTGGCAACTGGGGCCAGATGGTCGCGCTCCGCGGCACTGAGATCGTCAACGTGGGCTTCGAGGAGGCCCTCGGAAAGTTGAAGACGGTTCCGCAGTCGCGCTACGACGAGGCCGCCCAGCTCTTCGGCTAGGGGTCAGCGGGCCGGGAGGGCGCGGAGGGTCTGCCAGAGTGCGTCGACCTGCGCCAGGGTCTGCCCGAGGGTGCCGTTCGAGTCGATGACGGCGTCGGCGATCGCGAGGCGCTCGGCTTCGGTGGACTGTGAGCCGACCCGGCTGCGGGCGTCCACCTCGGACATGCCGCGGAGTTCGACGAGGCGCCCGACCCGGGTCTCCTCTGCCGCACTCACCACGACGGCGAACTCGAAGTCGAAGGGCCGCTTGCTTCTCGACTCGACGAGGAGCGGCACGTCGTAGATCACGATGGCTTCCGGATCGGCCGCCTCAGCGGCGGCCATTCGTGCCAGCGCCAGGCGGTGCACGGCCGGATGCGTGATGGCGTTCAGCTTCTGAAGCTGCTCGGGCTGGCCGAACACGCGCTTGCCGAGGCCGGGGCGGTCGAGCGTTCCGTCGGTTTGGATGAGGTCGGCACCGAACGTGTCGCCGATCTGCTGCAGGGCGTCTGTTCCCGGTTCGACGACCTCGCGGGCCAGCCTGTCGGCGTCGATGATGACAGCCCCGAGTTCGGCGAGTCGGGCGGCGACGGTGGACTTTCCGGAGGCGATGCCGCCGGTGAGGGCTATCAGGTGCACGCTTTCATGTTAGCGAAGGTGCTGCCGGGCATCCGGAGCCTGTGTTTGCCGGGAACGGCGAAAGGCCGCCCTCCCGAAGGAGAACGGCCTCTCGTGGTGAAACGGTGTGACTGGTTGTTCGATCGTGATCCGAAGGATCAGTTGTTTGAGCTGAGCTTCTCGCGAAGCGCCGCGAGGGTCTCGTCGTCGGCGAGGGTACCGGCTCCGGTCGACTCGCTCGAGAACGACGAACCGGCGGAAGCGCCGCCGCTGACCTCATTGAGCGGGGTCTCCTCGTTGGAGGTTGCAACCTGCTTCTTGTGGGCTTCCCAACGAGCCTGGGCCGCAGCGTAGTCCTGCTCCCACTTCTCGCGCTGGGTCTCGAAGCCCTCGCGCCACTCGTTGGTCTCCGGGTCGAAGCCTTCGGGGTACTTGTAGTTGCCCTGGTCGTCGTACTCGGTGAGCATTCCGTAGAGCGCCGGGTCGAACTCGGTGCCCTCGGGGTCGACACCCTCGTTGGCCTGCTTGAGGCTCAGCGAGATGCGGCGACGCTCGAGGTCGATGTCGATGACCTTGACGAACACGTCATCGCCGACCGAGACAACCTGCTCGGCGAGTTCGACGTGCTTGCCCGACAGCTCAGAGATGTGCACGAGGCCCTCGATGCCCTCTGCAACGCGAACGAACGCGCCGAAGGGGACCAGCTTCGTGACCTTGCCCGGTGCAACCTGGCCGATGGCGTGGGTGCGGGCGAAGACCTGCCACGGGTCTTCCTGCGTCGCCTTGAGCGACAGGGAGACGCGCTCGCGCTCGAGGTCGACCTCGAGGATCTCGACGGTGACCTCCTGGCCAACCTCGACGACCTCTGAGGCGTGCTCGATGTGCTTCCAGCTGAGCTCGGAGACGTGAACCAGACCGTCGACGCCGCCCAGGTCGACGAACGCACCGAAGTTGACGATCGACGAGACGACGCCTTTGCGGACCTGTCCCTTCTGGAGGTTGTTCAGGAACGTGGTGCGGCTCTCCGACTGAGTCTGCTCGAGCAGCGCGCGGCGCGACAGGACGACGTTGTTGCGGTTCTTGTCGAGCTCGAGGATCTTCGCTTCGATCTCCTGGCCGAGGTACGGCGTGAGGTCACGAACGCGGCGGAGCTCGATGAGCGAGGCCGGCAGGAAGCCGCGAAGGCCGATGTCGACGATGAGGCCACCCTTGACGACCTCGATGACCGAACCGGTGACAACACCGTCGGCATCCTTGATCTTCTCGACGTCGCCCCACGCACGCTCGTACTGCGCACGCTTCTTCGACAGGATGAGGCGGCCTTCTTTGTCTTCTTTCTGAAGAACAAGGGCCTCGACCAGGTCGCCGACCTGGACGACCTCCGTCGGGTCGACGTCGTGCTTGATGGAAAGTTCGCGAGAGGGAATGACGCCCTCTGTCTTGTAACCGACGTCGAGGAGGACCTCGTCGCGGTCAATCTTTACAACGGTGCCTTCGATGAGGTCTCCGTCGTTGAAGAACTTCAGTGTCTTCTCGACCGCGGCAAGAAAGTCTTCAGCAGACCCGATGTCGTTGACGGCGACCTGCTTGGGTGCCCTGTCGGTCGTTACGATTGTCATGTAGTAGTTGCTCCAGTATGGACATATATCGGGCCGGTCAGCACGGACGTGCCTCGTGTTCGAGGTGGTGATTCGCCGCACGGCAGATGAGTGATCGACGCAAATTGCGCCAAGTAATCTTAGCCCCGCGAAAGAGCGCTCAGCAACCCGCGCTCAAACCCCAGCTCTCTGCGAACGGAGCGAACGATTTGCGGATACGCCGTAATGAAATGGGGTATTCTGCGTCTCGCAGGCATGAGTATCCGTCTGTCACTGGTATGTGTCCTTGTCATCTCCGTTCCGGCGATGCTTCTGGCGTCCGCACCCTTCACCGCTTCTGCTGAGAGCTGGCGGTATTTCAAGGCCGCCCCGGCGTTCGCCACGTCCGAGGGGGCCACTGGTGTGGCGGTAGACGCGTCGAAGAATCTTGTCTATGCGGCCAATCGCGATGCTGGCTCCGTCACTGTGTTCAACGGTGAGACCGGCAAACCCATCGGTGCGCCGATCGCTGTGGGTTCGTCGCCCTGGGCGATCGCTGTCAATTCGACGACACACAAGGCATATGTCACCGATTCGGCCAACGGCAATGTCTATGTGATCTCTGGAGACACACTGGGTCTGATCGCAGTTGTCGGAGCAGCCACCAAGGCGTACGGCCTCACGGTGGACGAGGTGCATAACCGCGTCTATGTACTCGGGCTCGTAAGGGCCGGAGAAGCCGGCACCGAAGAGGTGGTTGCAGTGGCCCTTGACGGAAGTCTCGATGTCTTCTCCGATTCGCGGCAGCTGGATTCCGCTCCTGCCTTGGACGGTGGTGCTGGACTGGCCGTCGACACCCGTCATGATCGCCTGTTTGCCGTTCTTCCCAAATTCGGCAGGGTTGTCATCCTCCGCGCTTCATCACTCACGCCGGTGGCCAACGCGACTGTTCCGCGGGGTTCGAGGAACGTGGCGACGAACTCCGTGCTCGGACTCGCCTACGTTTCCAATGTGAGGGAGCACTCTGTCACCGCCATAGACGGAGACGGATGGTTCAGGAATGTCATCAAGAACGTCTCCGCTGCGCCATCCGCCGTATGCGTCGACGAAGCCACCAATTCCGTCTTTGTGACCGACAGCCAAGGAATCTCCTTCTCTGTGATCGACAGCTTGTTACACACGCTCGTCGGCGCTCCGGTCGAGGTCGGAAGGCATCCGTCCAGCATCGCATTCGATCGCGTCAGGTCTGTGCTGTGGGTAGCGAATCCAGAAGACCATACCCTCATCAGAGTGGCAGAACTGTCGACTCCCGATATTTTCCTGGTGGATCCCCCTGTCGGTCGATTGGCTGCACCCTACTTCTTTGAATTTCGCGCTCTGGGTTCGCCAGCCCCGACCTTCACTCTCACCTCCGGGGTACTACCCCGAGGCCTCATGCTCGACGCGACCAGCGGCATACTTTCGGGAAACGCCGTCGAAATAGGCACGTTTTCATTCACCGTTTCAGCCCGCAACCTCACCGGCATCAAGTCCGAAGGCCGTTTTTCCATAACTGTCACCCGGTGATTTCAGTGGCCCATCGCCGACACCAGCGTGTCGAGCCGCACGCCGCCGAGGTCGAGGGCGCGGCGGTGGAACTCGCGGATGTCGAACGCGGATCCCTGCCGCGCGCGGTAATCGTCACGCAGCTGTTCCCAGATGCGCTGCCCGACCTTGTAGGAGGGCGCCTGGCCGGGCCAGCCGAGGTAGCGGTTGACCTCGAAGCGGATGAATCCGTCGTTCATGTTGACGTTCTCGCGCATGAACTGGAGGGCGTACTCCGCGTCCCACACGCCGGTGCCGTCAAGGCGGGGCTTGCCGAGGTGCACACCGATGTCGAGCACCACGCGTGCCGCACGCATGCGCTGGCCGTCGAGCATCCCGAGCCGGTCGGCGGGCCGGTCGAGGTAGCCGAGCTCCTGCATGAGCCGCTCGGCGTAGAGAGCCCAGCCCTCTGCGTGGCCGGACGTGCCGGCGAGCTGGCGCCGCCAGGTGTTCAGCTTCGACCGGTTGTAGACGGCCTGGCCGATCTGCAGATGGTGTCCGGGAACGCCTTCGTGGTAGACCGTGGTCAGCTCCCGCCAGGTGTCGAACTCGGTGACGCCCTCGGGCACCGACCACCACATGCGGCCCGGGCGCGAGAAGTCGTCGGTAGGGCCGGTGTAGTAGATGCCGCCCTCGTTGGTGGGCGCGATCATGCATTCGATCGTGGCGATCTCGGCGGGGATGTCGAACTGGGTGTCGGCGAGGTCGGCGATCGCCCTGTTGCTCGTCTCCTGCATCCACTGCTGGAGGGCGGCGGTGCCGAACAGCTTATGCGAGGGGTCTGCGTCGAGGTGGGCGATCGCCTCGTGCACCGACGCGCCCGGAAGGATCTCGTTCGCGATCGACTCCTGCTCGCTGACCATACGGGCGAGTTCCGCGACGCCCCATTCGTAGGTCTCGTCGAGGTCGACGCTCGCGCCGAGGAACTTGCGCGATTCGAGGGCGTAGATCTCGCGGCCCACCGCGTCGGTTTCGCATGCCACGGGCACGAGTTCGCCGCTCAGGAACTCTGCCAGCCGCTCGTAGGCCGCGGAGGCGACGCCTGCCCCATGCCGGAGCTGCCTGGCGAGCGAGTCGGGGAGGTCATCCGGAGCCTCGGGTCGCCCGAGCTCGGGAGCAGCGAGATCCGGGTTCGAGGCAGAGCGGGCGAGGTCTGCGAAGAACCCGCTCTCACCCACGTTCTTGGTGACCTGCAGCAGCACCTCGCGCACCTGGCGGCGGGCCGGCACGACGCCTTCGCGGATGCCCTGCCGCAGGGTCTCGATGTAGCCGTCGATCGCGGCACCCACCCCGGACATGCGGTGGCTGACGACCTCCCAGTCGTCGACGGTCTCGGTAGGCATGAGGTCGTAGACTTCACGGATCTGCTGCGACGGCGACTCGATCACGTTGAGGTCCCGGAGCTGGAGCTTGGCCTCAGAGCTCTCGAGCGTGAGGCGCAGTTCGCTGCCGAGGTCGGAGAGGGTGACCTCGTCGACCTCATCGGCCGGCCGCGCGGCTTCGAGTTCGGCCAGCGTGCGCCGCACCTCAGTGATATAGCGCTCGTGCCCCTCCGGGGAGTAGTCGCCATAACGGTCGTTGGCGTCGTTCCGGCCGATGTAGGTGCCGATGGCCGGTTCGAGCTGCACCAGGGTGTCGACCCAGCGCTCGGCGATGGCGTCGACGGCGGTGGGGGTACGGGATGCGGATGCCGCGGCTGAGGTATTGGTCGGTGTTCTGTCGGTCATCCATTCAGACTATGCCTCGTACCGGACGGCACACGGACGATGCCCACATCTGTGGAAAAGACGCTGAGCGATGCTTCTGTGGAGGAGAGGAACCCGGCTCAGTGCGGGTGCGAGGCGGGCTTCGGATGCCCGGGGATCGAGTCGCCGCTCAGGTTCAGTTCTGACGGGTCGACCTCGATGTCCCCGTCGTCGTCGGGCCCACCGGTGCCCGGCAGCACCTTGATCTCGTCGAGGTCGGTGTCTGCGTCGACGGCATCGCTGTCGGCGATGGCTTCGTTCTGCAGTACTTCGGTGTCCGCTTCGCTCTGCGCGGTGCCCACGCGATCGAGGGCGGCCTGGTCGCGTTCGGAGATCCCATGGCGGGAGTGGTGCTTCGCGGCATCCTCCTCGGCGTGGCGAGTCGTGCGGTCTTCGCTCTCGAATGTCATACCTCGAGACTACTGTTCTGAGGGCGGCTCCGGGTTGACTTATTCGAACATATGTTCGAATATGGGGAGATGCCAGACCCCGCCGTTCTCCTCGCAGAAGCTGCCCCCGCGGCTCCTTCGGTGCGCGAACTGCAGGAGCGCATCCGCCAGATGCAGGCGACGAAACTCGAGACCCGCAGCCTGCAGACATCCCCTGCGCTGGCACCCCTGCTGCCGGGTGGGGCGCTGAAAGCCGGTGCGGCGTACTCGGTCGAGGGGTCGCACTCCCTGGTCATGGCGATGATGGCCGGGCCGTCTGCCGCAGGGGCCTGGTGCGGGGTCATCGGGCTGCCCGACTTCGGTGCCGAGGCGGCCAGCCGCTCGGGGGTCGACCTCGACCGGCTCGTCTTCGTGCCGCATCCCGGTGAGCAGTGGCTATCGGTGGTGTCTGCCGTGATCGACGTGGTCACGGTGGTGGTCACCGTCGCTCCTCCGCGCCTCGGCGATGCGCTGGCGGCGCGGCTGGCGGCGCGCATCAGGCAGCGTGAGGCCACGATGATCGTGCTGGGCGGCTGGCCGCAGAGCGAAGCGACCCTGAGCGTCACCGAGAGCAGCTGGGAGGGTATCGGCCAGGGCTTCGGGCACCTCGCGAGCCGCCGGGTGACGGTGAGCGCCCGGGGCAAGGGGTTCATGGGACAGAGACGCACGGCGCGACTGTGGCTACCGGATGTCTCGGAGCAGGTTCGGGCAGCGGAGACAGTTCGGGGCGCTGAGACGGTTCGGGCCGCTGAGACGGTTCGGGGCGCTGAGACGGTTCGGGGTGCCTGGCCGGCCTTCGCCGGCTCCGGGGAGTTGGCGAGCTGATCATGACGACGACCGTGCGCACCATTGTGGTGTGGTGTCCCGACTGGCCCGTGCGGGCCCTGGCCCAGTCAGAAGAGCTCTCCCTCGAGGATCCGATCGCGCTGATCGACCACGGGCTGGTGTTCGCCTGCTCGCCGCGTGCCCGGGCCGACGGTGTGCGGCGGGGCCAACGGGTGCGCGAGGCGCAGGCGGCCTGCGTCGACCTGATGACGTTCGACTACGACCCCGCTCTCGACCACCGGAGTTTCGAGGCGGTGGTCGCTGCCCTCGAGGAGCTGATGCCCGGGGTGCAGGTGCTCCGGCCGGGAATGTGCGCGCTGGCTGCCAAGGGCCCGAGCAGGTACTACGGCGGTGAGCGGGGTGCTGCCGGGGTACTGCTCACCACGCTTGTCGGGCTGGGGGCGGAAGACGCCCGCATCACCATCGCCGACGGACGGTTCGCTGCTGAGCAGCTTGCCCGGATGCCCGGCGAGCAGAGCATCCGCATCGTCGAACCCGGCGGTTCGCCGGAGTTCCTGTCCGAGCATCCGATCGATGCCATCGGCGACCCCCAGCTGGCCACCCTGCTGCGACGCCTCGGGCTCTCGACCCTGGGCGCCTTTGCGGCGCTCGACTTCCGCGATGTGCGGGCGCGGTTCGGTGAGGCGGGGGTGCACGCGCACACCATGGCGAGCGGCCGGGATGCCCGGCGGGTCGTTCCCCGGCTCCCCCCACAGCTGCGGGACATCGAGGTCGCCTTCGAGCCTCCCCTCGACCGGGTCGACCAGATCACCTTCGCCGTGCGAACCGCCGCAGAGCGGTTCGTCGACGAACTCACCCGTGCGCTGCTGGTCTGCACGAGCATCCGGGTCGAACTCCACACTGACAACGGGGTGGTGCATGACCGCGGGTGGGGGCATCCCCGGTGGTTCAGCGCCAACGATGTGCTCGACCGCATCCGCTGGCAGGTTCAGGGGCGAACGGGTGCGGGCGCCGGGGCGCTCACGTCGGCGATCATCAAGGTGCGCGTGGTGCCGGAGGGGCTCGACTCCATTGGCAACTATGAGACGGGGTTGTGGGGCAGTGCGCCCGACGACCGCATCCACCACGGGCTTTCGAGGGTGCAGAGCCTGCTCGGGCACGGGGCCGTGACGACAGCGGTCATCGCCGGGGGGCGCGGTGTCTCCGAGCGGCAGGTCATGATTCCGTGGGGCGATCCGCGGGTGGGTGCGGGTGGCGCGGGTGCGGGTGCCGGTGCGGGTGGCGGTGCTGCGGGCGCGGGTGGCGGTGCTCGCGGTGCGGGTGGCGGTGCTGCGGGCACGGGTGGGGCGAAGCCCTGGCCGGGGAGCGTGCCCCTGCCCGCGCCGTCGACGGTGTTCGAGAAGCCGCGAGGCGTGACCGTGCTGACGCGAGACGGCGGCCCCGTCGCAGTGAGTGATCGGGGAACGCTGGACGGTGTGCCCGCGCTGTTCCAGGTGAACGATGCCGAGTCTCCGTCGCGACCGCAGCCCCTGGCCGCATGGACAGGACCCTGGCCGGTGCATGAGCGGTGGTGGGATCAAGCCGTCGCCCGGTCGTTCCACCGCTTCCAGGTGGTCGATGTCGAAGGCACCGCCTGGCTGCTCGCGCTGCACGAGCACGGCTGGTGGGCGGAGGCGCGTTATGACTGAACAGACCGTGACTGGGTGGGCCGCCACCGGGTGGGCCGACGCCTCGGGGGGTGACTGCTGATGGGGTTCAACAATCCTGCGATTCCGTGGTCGGAACTCGAGCGACGCCTCTCCGATGTGCGGCGACCCGGCGCCGACGAGAGCAAAGACGGTGGCGACGGGCCGGCATTCTCCCGCAAACGCATGCCGTACGTTCCTCCTGCCCCGCCGCCGCCCGCCGCAGAGGTCGACGACGGTCCCTTCGTCGGCTACGCCGAACTGCACGCGCATTCGAACTTCAGTTTTCTCGACGGCGCATCCTCCCCCGAGGAGTTGCTCGAAGAAGCGGCACGGCTCCGGATGCATGGGCTCGCCCTCACCGACCACGACGGTTTCTACGGGGTCGTGCACATGGCCGAGGCGGCGGAGGCCTACCCGAGCGTCTCGACGGTCTTCGGCGCGGAACTCTCCCTCGGGCTGAGCAAACCGCAGAACGGAATGGCCGACCCCGAGGGAACCCACCTCGTGGTACTCGCCCGCAAGCAGGAGGGCTACCACAGGCTCTCCGGTGCGATCACGACCGGCCAGCTCGCCGTCGATGCCGAGAAGGGGCGACCGCTCTACGACCTCGAGCAGTTGGCCGACCAGTCCCGCGGTGGGAGCGGGGCCGACGGGAGCGAGGCGGCGGGCTGGGGTTCCGGGTCCGGTTCCGGGTTCAGTGGCGGCTCCGGGTTCGGCGGGGGTTCTGCCTTCGGCGACGGTTCCGGTGAATCCGCGTGGCTGGTGCTGACGGGGTGCCGCAAGGGAGCGGTGCGGCAGGCGCTCGCCTCCGACGGACTACCCGGGGCTTCCCGTGAGCTCGACCGCCTCGTCGCCCTGTTCGGGCGGCAGAACGTGTTGGTCGAACTCTTCGACCACGGCAATCCGCTCGACAGTGATGCGAACGACGCCCTCGCCGAGCTGGCCGCGAAGCACCGCGTCGACACGGTCGCGACCGGCAATGTGCACTACGCCACGCCCAAACAGTTCCCGCTCGGGCAGGCGCTGGCCGCCGTCAGGGCACGCCGCAGCCTCGACGACCTCGAGGGGTGGCTGCCGGCATCCGCGGGCTCGCACCTGCGCTCGGGTGCCGAGATGGCTGCGCGTTTCGCGCGATACCCGGGCGCCGTCGAACGCACGGTCGAGATCGCCGACGACCTGTCGTTCCAGTTGCGCACGGCTAAGCCGAAGCTGCCCCGGCAGGAGGTGCCGGAAGGCCACACGCCCATGTCGTACCTTCGCCAACTGGTCGACGAGGCGATGCCCACGCACTACCCCCATGCGACCGACGACGATCTGAAGCGCATCCAGAGCGAACTCGCGGTGATCGAGCAGAAGGACTTTCCGGGGTACTTCCTGATCGTGCGCGACATCGTGCATGAGGCACGGCGGCTGGGCATCCTCTGCCAGGGTAGGGGCTCGGCCGCGAACTCAGCGGTGTGCTTCATCCTCGACATCACAGCAGTTGACTCGATCTTCTACAAACTGCCGTTCGAACGGTTCCTGTCGAGCATGCGTGATGAAGAACCCGACATCGATGTGGATTTCGACTCCGATCGTCGGGAGGAGGTCATCCAGTACGTGTACACGAAGTACGGTCGCCGGAACGCCGCCCAGGTCGCGAACGTGATCACCTACCGGCCGAAGTTCGCGGTGCGCGACATGGCGAAGGCGCTCGGGCACAGCCCCGGCCAGCAGGACGCCTGGTCGAAGCAGATCGAGCGCTGGGGGTCGAAGGTGGCGAGCGAAGACCACGACATTCCGGCTGATGTGATCGACCTGGCCGAGCAGGTGCTGAAGTTCCCGCGGCACATGGGCATCCATTCGGGAGGAATGGTGCTCACCGACAGGCCCGTCGGTGAGGTCTGCCCGATCGAGAACGGTCGGATGGATGGCCGCACCGTTCTGCAGTGGGACAAGGACGACTGCGCGTGGATGGGTCTCGTCAAATTCGACCTGCTCGGGCTGGGCATGCTGTCGGCGCTGCAGCACTCGCTCGATCTGGCGCGCGAGCACCTGGGTGAGGCGTGGAGCCTGCAGAGCATCCCGAAGGAGGAGCAGGGCGTCTACGACATGCTCTGCCGCGCCGACTCGATCGGTGTGTTCCAGGTCGAGAGCCGTGCCCAGATGGGTACGCTCCCCCGGCTCCAGCCGCGCCGGTTCTACGACCTCGTGGTAGAGATCGCGCTCATCCGGCCCGGGCCCATTCAGGGTGGTGCCGTGCATCCGTACATCCGCCGCAAACTGAAGCAGGAGCCCGTCACCTACCTGCACCCGTTGCTCGAAGAACCTCTCGAGCGAACGCTCGGGGTGCCACTCTTCCAGGAACAGCTGATGCAGGTGGCGCAGGCGGTCGGCAACTGCTCACCCGAAGACGCAGACCTGTTGCGGCGGGCGATGGGCTCGAAGCGCGGCATCGAGAAGATCTCGTCGCTGAAGACGAAGCTGTTCGCAGGCATGGCCTCGAACGGCATTGCTCCGGATGTCGCGGAGCAGATCTACCAGAAGATCGAGGCGTTCGCGAGCTTTGGTTTCGCCGAGAGCCACTCGAACAGCTTCGCGCTGCTGGTGTACGCGAGTTCGTGGTTCAAGCTGCACTATCCGGCAGCGTTCCTCGCGTCGCTGCTGCGAGCCCAGCCGATGGGGTTCTACTCTCCGCAGACGCTGGTGGCGGATGCCCGGCGGCACGGTGTCGTGGTGCATCGCCCCGACATCCAGTGCTCCGGGGTGATGGCGGGGCTCGAGCCGAGCGCGGCCGCGGGAGGCGGCGCGGCTGCGGGTAGTGCGCGCGCGGGAGCCGGCGATGGCGGGGTTGCGGGCAGTGCGCGCACGGCCTGTGGCGGGGCGGTGCCGGCCGTGCACACCGCCGCCACGGGCATGGACGCCTGCCTGCACACGGCCGACCACTTGCCGAGTGAGGTGTTCGACCGGTCGGTTCCGGCCGACTACCGGGAGCACCGTCGTGACGGCAACCTCGTTGTGCGGCTGGGGCTTGCCGAGATCACGTCGATCGGGGCGAAGCTCGCCGAACGCATCGTGGCGGAGCGCGATCGTGGCGGCCCCTACCGCGACATGGCCGACGTGGCCCGGCGCAACGACCTCAACACCGCGCAGATGGAGGCGCTGGCCGCCGCCGGAGCCTTCACCAGCCTCGACCTGACCCGTCGCGAAGCGCTGTGGGAGGCCGGCAACGCCGCCCAGGACCGCCCCGAGTTTTTGCAGGGCACCCACGTGAGCGTGCAACCGCCGCTGCTGCCGATATTGAGCCCGACCGAGCAGGTGGTCTACGACCTTTGGAGCACCGGCATCTCGCCCGACGACCATCCGGTCGCGCACTCCCGGGACTGGCTGGATGACCGGGGCGCCCTCTCGATCGAGAAGTTGCAGACGTGCGAGAACGGGCGCCGCATCGAGGTCGGTGGGGTCGTGACGCACCGGCAGCGTCCAGCGACGGCCAGCGGCATCACCTTCGTGAACCTCGAGGATGAGACGGGCATCCTGAACGTGATCTGCAGCGTGGGCGTCTGGAGCCGCTACCGCCGGGTCGCCCGGGAGGCGCCGGCGATGGTGGTGCGCGGCATCCTCGAGCGCACCGAAGACGGCATCGTCAACCTCGTGGCCGACCGCATCGAGCTGCTGCCGCTCGGTGCGCCCACCCGCTCCCGCGACTTCCGCTGACCCGCCCCACACCTCGAGCTGCGCCGCCCCCGTGCACAATTCAGGCACAGCCACCTGCCGAGGATGTGTCACCGATGGCGACGTCGCATGCCTGAATTGTGTACGGTGGCGCGCAATAGGGCGCGGCGCGCGGTGCGGCGCCGCGGCGGCAGGCCTTTAGTGGGCGGCCTCGTTCCAGTTCTGGCCGCGGCCCAGCTGCACGTCGAGCGGCACCTTGAGGGTGGCTGCGGTCGACATCCGTGAAGTCACAACGGCCGCCAGCGCATCCCACTCCCCCGGATACACATCGAACACCAGCTCGTCGTGCACCTGCAGCAGCATGCGCGACTGAAGACCCTGCGAGGCGAGGTCGAGTGAGATGTTCACCATCGCGATCTTGAGGATGTCGGCCGCCGTGCCCTGGATCGGGGCGTTCAGCGCGGCGCGTTCCGCATTGTCGCGCAGCACCCGGTTGCCGCTGTTCAGGTCGGGGAACATGCGGCGGCGACCGAAGATGGTCTCGGTGTAGCCGTCTTCGCGCGCCTGAACGACGACGTTCCGCAGGTAGTCACGCACGGCGCCGAACCGTTCGAAGTAGTCGGTCATCAGCTGCTTCGCCTCTGCGGTGGGGATGCGAAGCTGCTTCGAGAGACCGAAGGCCGACAGCCCGTAAGCGAGACCGTACGACATCGCCTTCACCTTCGAGCGCATGGCCGGCGACACATCCTCGGGCGAGACTCCGAAGATGCGCGCGCCGACGAAGCGGTGCAGGTCTTCGCCCGACTGGAAGGCCGCGATCAGGCCGGCGTCTTCCGACAGGTGCGCCATGATGCGCATCTCGATCTGCGAGTAGTCGGTGGTGAGCAGGGTCTCGTACGACTCGCCGACCATGAAGGCCTTGCGGATGCGGCGACCCTCTTCTGTTCGCACCGGGATGTTCTGCAGGTTGGGGTCGGTCGACGAGATGCGCCCTGTCGACGAACCGGTCTGCACGTAGGTGGTGTGGATGCGGCGGTCGGGCGCGATCGATTTGTCGAGTGTTTCGACGATCTGGTTCAGCTTCGTGGCGTCGCGGTGCGAGAGGAGCAGGTCGAGGAACGGGTGCGGCGAGCTGGCCTGAAGATCGGCGAGCGAGACTGCGTCCGTCGAATAGCCGGTCTTGGTGGCCCGGGTCTTCGGCATGCCGAGCTGGTCGAAGAGCACCTCCTGGATCTGTTTCGGCGAACCGAGGTTGATCTCCCGTTCAATGATCGCAAAGGCCTGCGTGGCGAGATCGGTCGAGCGGGCGGTCAGTTCGGCCGAGAGCTCGGAGAGCTGCGGGTGGCTCACGGCGACACCGTCGAGCTCCATTCGGGCGAGCACAGCCAGAACGGGCATCTCGATGGTCTCGAGCACCGAGCGCGAGCCCGCATCTAGCTTGCCGTCGAGCACACGTGCGACCCGCCCGATAAACCAGGCCTGCACGGCCGGGCCGATCACCGAGTCGTCGTCGGGTACCAGTTGGTTGGGGTCGGGCGAGGGAAGCGTCTCGGCGAGCATCCGGTCGACCAGATCGGCCAACGTGGGCGGGGTGCCGTCGGATTTCAGCAACCAGGCAGCGATCGACGTGTCGAAAGTGACGCCGGAGACCGTCAGGCCGGCGGTGAGGAGGGCCTTGAGCTGATGTTTCGCTCCGTGCAGGATCTTGGGGGCATCCGAGGCCAGCCAGTTCTCGAACGGCAGATAGTCGCGGCTGTCGGGGATCCACGGCAGGAAGACGGCGGAGTCGGAGGCAGCGAGGCCGAAACCGATGGGCCGGCCGTCGAGCAGTTCGGTCGACAGGGCGAGCCCGAACGGTTCGGCGGCGGTGACCCGGGCGAGCCAGGCGGCGAGTTGCTCGTCGAGCAGGGTGCTCGGCACCGGCGCCACAACCGCCTTGGGGTCGACCCCGCCCTCACCCGATGCGGAGCCGACGGCGCCGCCGACGCCGCCCGCCGAACCGGAGCCGCCTGCGCCACCGTTTCCGCCCGAAGCGGCATCGAGGCCGTCGAGCTTGAAGACCCGCTCGAGGAGGGTGCGGAACTCGAGCCGCTCGAACAGGTCGCGCACCCATTGCTCGTCGACCGGTCGCCGATCGAAGTCGGCCGGGCCGGCCTCGAGCTCGACATCGGTCAGCAGGCGGTTGAGCCGCCGGTTCCGTACAGCGTTCTCCTGGAATTCGCGAAGACTCTCGCCGACCTTGCCGCCGATCTCATCGGAGCGTCGCAGGATCTCCTCGAGGCTGCCGAACTGGTTCAGCCACTTCACTGCGGTCTTCTCGCCGACCTTCGGGATGCCCGGCAGGTTGTCGCTCGTCTCCCCCACCAGAGCGGCGATCTCGGGATACTGGTGCGGTTCGATGCCGTAGCGCTCGAACACCTTGTCGCGGTCGTACCGGGTGAGGTCGGTCACGCCCTGCCTGGACGGATAGAGCAGCGTGACGTTGTCGTTCACCAGTTGGATCGTGTCGCGGTCGCCCGAAACGACGAGCACGCGAAAGCCCTGTTCGGCGCCCTGCACAGACAGGGTCGCGAGGATGTCGTCGGCCTCGTAGTTCTCCTTCTCGAGGGTGATGATGTTCATCGCGTGCAGGGCGTCTTTCAGCAGGGGGACCTGGCCCATGAACTCCGGCGGAGTCTCACCGCGGGTGCCCTTGTACTCGGGGTACTCGGTGGTTCTGAAGGAGTGCCGCGAGATGTCGAAGGCGACGGCGAGGTGGGTGGGCTTCTCGTTCTTCAGAAGGTTGAGAAGCATCGACAGGAAGCCGTGGATGGCGTTCGTGTGCTGCCCGTCACGGGTCTGAAAGCTGTCGACCGGCAGCGCATAGAACGCCCGGAAGGCCAGCGAGTGGCCGTCGATGAGAAGGAGGGTGGGCTGTTCGTTGTCGGGCACAGCTCAAGCCTACTAAAGCCCACCGACAGCATCCGGAGGCCCTGGAGGGATGCTCGGGCTAGGCGTCCCGCAGCAGGTTCGTGATGCGCACCGTCGACAGGCGGCGGCCGGCGTCGTCCGAGATCGCGATCTCGTGCACGGTCAGGGTGCGACCCAGCTTGATCGCCGTGCACACGCCGGTGACGGTTCCGGATGTCGCGGAACCAGTGTGACTCGCGTTGACTTCGATGCCCATGGCAAGGCGACCCGCACCGGCATGGATGTTCGCAGCGGCCGAGCCGAGGCTCTCGGCGAGAACGACATAGGCACCGCCGTGGACCACACCGAACGGCTGGGTGTTGCCCTCGACAGGCATCGTGGCAACCGCACGCTCAGCTGTCAGCTGGCTGAAGACGATACCCATGCGCTCGGCCAAGGCGCCACTGCCCAGAGCGAGTGCTTCGGCCTCGTTGATGGCGCTGCCTACTTCTTGACGCTCAGCTGCTCGATGATCGCCTGGGCGACGTCGTGCATGGTGAGCCGGCGATCCATCGAGGCCTTCTGGATCCAGCGGAACGCCTCGGGTTCGGTCAGGCCCATCTTCTCGTTCAGCAGGCCCTTGGCCCGGTCGACGAGCTTGCGGGTCTCGAAACGCTCGACGAGGTCGGCGACCTCTGCCTCGAGCGTGATGATCTGGGCGTAGCGCGAGAGGGCGATCTCGATGGCCGGAAGAAGATCGTTCGGCGTGAACGGCTTGACGACGTAGGCGAGGGCACCGGCTTCGGTGGCCCGCTCGACGAGCTCCTTCTGGCTGAAGGCGGTGAGCAGTACGACGGGCGCGATGTGACCCTTGCTGAGGCGCTCGGCAGCGGAGATGCCGTCGAGGAGCGGCATCTTGACGTCCATGATGACAAGGTCGGGCCGGAGCTCGGTGGCCAGTGCCACAGCGGTCTCGCCGTCGCCGGCCTCGCCGACGACCTCGAAACCGGCGTCGCGAAGGATCTCGACGATGTCGAGTCGGATCAGGGATTCGTCTTCAGCGACAACCACACGACGGGGTGCGGAGGTGGAGGCAGGTTGGTCGGTCACAGAGATAACCCTACGGTATTCTGAACGGTGTTGATGCGAGCCGGTGTGGCGGAATGGTAGACGCGGCGCACTCAAAATGCGTTGTCGCAAGACGTGTGGGTTCGAGTCCCACCACCGGTACAAGAGTCTGAAAGTTTGTGCACCATCGAGAAAGGCCCGGGAGAATCCTCCCGGGCCTTTTCTGTGGAGCTGGCGTCTGCCTAGTGGTCGAGCTCTTCAGGATCGGGCTTCTGCGGGTTGTGGCCCTCACCGACGATGTGCACGCGCATGTCGTTGGTGGTGCCGGCCTTTCCGGGAGGGGATCCGGAGATCACCACGACCTTGTCGCCGAGGGCGGCCAGGTTCTCACCGAGCAGCACGTCGTCGACCTGCACCATCAGCTGGTCGGTGTGCTTCACGCGATCCACGAGGTACGACTCGACGCCCCAGGAGAGCGCCATGCGGTTGCGGATGCCCGGCTCCGGTGTGAGCCCGATGATCGGGATGCTCGACCGCAGCCGAGTCATCCGCCGCACCGAGTCGCCCGACTCCGTGAAGACCACGAGGTACTTGGCGCCCACGAAGTCGGCGACCTCCGAGGCCGCGAGCGTGATCGCGCCGGCCTGGGTGCGGGGCTTCGTGCCGAGGGCGGGGATGCGCTCCAGGCCGTGGACCTCGGTGGACTCCACGATGCGGGCCATGGTCTGCACCGTGATGACGGGGTACTCCCCCACGCTCGTCTCGCCGGAGAGCATGACGGCGTCTGCCCCGTCGAGCACGGCGTTCGCCACATCCGAAGTCTCTGCGCGGGTCGGGATCGGTGAGGAGATCATCGATTCGAGCATCTGCGTTGCGACGATGACGGGCTTCGCCATGCGGCGGGAGAGCTCGACGGCGCGCTTCTGCACGATCGGCACGGCTTCGAGGGGAAGCTCCACGCCGAGGTCGCCACGGGCGACCATGATGCTGTCGAAGGCGTCGATGATCTCTTCGAGGTTCTCGACGGCCTGAGGCTTCTCGATCTTGGCGCAGACCGGGATGCGGCGCCCCTCTTCGGCCATGATCTCGTGCACTCGGGAGATGTCGGCGGCGTCGCGCACAAACGAGAGCGCGATCATGTCCGCACCGAGCTTCAGGCCCCAGCGGAGGTCCGCTTCGTCCTTCTTGGACAGAGCGGGAACGTTCACGGCGACGCCGGGCAGGTTGATGCCCTTGTTGTTCGACACATTGCCGGCCACGATGACCTCGGTGGTGACGACGACGCCGTCGGTCTCGATGACGCGCACCTTGACCTTGCCGTCGTCGATGAGGAGGAAGTCGCCGGGAGCGACATCCTGCGGCAGGCCCTTGAAGGTCGTGCCCGAGAGCTCGCGGGTGCCGAGCACGTCTTCGGTGGTGATCTTGAAGATGTCACCCTGCTCGAGGTAGTAGGGGCCCGCTTCGAACTTGCCGAGGCGGATCTTCGGGCCCTGCAGGTCGACCAGCACCGCGACGGCGCGGCCGGAGTCTTCGGCGGCCTTCCGCACGGTGGCGTAGATGGCCTCGTGCACGTCGTAGGTTCCGTGGCTGAGGTTCATGCGGCAGACATCGACACCGGCATCGATGATGGCCCTGAGGTTTTCGTACGACGACGTTGCCGGCCCGAGGGTGGCGACGATTTTAGCGCGTCTCATGTGTGTGAGTTGCTCCGTGTTTCTGCGCGTGAGCGCATCGATGGGGTACGGGTAAGTCTGCTCGTTCTAGACCGTGATTGCACGGTCGCGCGGGGAAACGGGGAATGGCAGTTCGGTGGCGCCTTCGAGATATTTGTCGACGGCTGCGGCCGCTGCACGACCCTCGGCGATGGCCCAGACGATCAGCGACTGGCCGCGGCCTGCGTCACCGGCGACGAAGACGCCCGGGATGCTCGTCTCGTAGTCGTCGCCGCGCTCGACATTGCCGCGCTTGTCGAAGGCCGCGCCCACCTGGTGGGTGAGACTCTGGTCTTCGGGGCCGGTGAAGCCGAGCGCCAACAGCACGAGGTCGGCCGGGATCTCGCGCTCGGTGCCGGCTTTCGGCACACGACGACCGTCGAGGTACTCGGTCTCGGCGACACGGATGGCGCGCACCTCACCGGATTCGTTCGAGAGGAACTCGACGGTGGAGGCGAGGTAGACGCGCTCTCCGCCCTCCTCGTGGGCACTCGACACCTCGAAGAGGTTCGCGACCATCGGCCACGGCTGCTCCTCGGGACGCTCGGCCGGCGGCTGCTGCCCGATGGCGAGGTTGGTGACGGAGATCGCCTGCTGGCGGTGCGCGGTTCCGATGCAGTCGGCTCCGGTGTCGCCGCCGCCCAGAACCACGACGTGCTTTCCCTCGGCGGTGATCTGGTCGTGCACCGTGTCACCGGCGCCGACCTTGTTGCCCTGCACGAGGTACTCCATGGCGAAGTGCACGCCTTCGAGGTCGCGGCCGGGTATCGGCAGGTCTCGGGGAACGGTCGCGCCGGTGCAGATGATCACCGAGTCGTAGCGTGAGCGGAGGTCGGCCCAGGTGATGTCGACCCCGATGTTGATGCCGGCACGGAAGCGGGTGCCCTCGGCCATCATCTGGGTCAGGCGCGCCTCGAGGTGCTTCTTCTCCATTTTGAAGTCCGGGATGCCGTATCGCAGCAGTCCGCCGATGCGGTCGTCGCGCTCGTACACCGCCACGGTGTGGCCGGCACGGGTCAGCTGCTGTGCCGCCGCGAGGCCCGCAGGGCCCGATCCGACGACCGCCACCGTCTTGCCGGTGAGGCGTTCCGGCGGGTGCGGGGTGACCCAGCCGTTGGCGAAGGCCTGGTCGATGATCGACACCTCGACCTGCTTGATGGTCACCGCGGGCTGGTTGATGCCGAGCACGCAGGAGCTCTCGCAGGGCGCCGGGCAGAGCCGACCGGTGAACTCGGGGAAGTTGTTCGTGGCGTGCAGGCGTTCGATCGCCTGGCGGCCCTCGCCGCGCCAGGTGAGGTCGTTCCACTCGGGAATGAGGTTGCCGAGGGGGCAGCCGTGGTGGCAGAACGGAATGCCGCAGTCCATGCAGCGCCCGGCCTGGCGGCGGGTCTCCGACGGATCGGCGGCCTCATAGACCTCTTTCCAGTCCATCAGGCGGATCGGCACGGGGCGGCGCTTGGGGACTTCGCGCTCCGTGACCTTCAGGAATCCCTTGGGATCAGCCACCGGTTACCTCCAGAATTCTCTCCCAGACCACGTCGCCGTCGGGGTCGAGACCCTCGTCGACGGCGGTCTGGCGGGTTGCAAGCACAGCCGCGTAGTCGCGCGGGAGCACCTTCACAAAATCACGGACAGTCGTGTCGAAGTCGGCCAGCATCGCGGAGGCGACTGCCGACTCGGTCTCCGACTCGTGCTCGACCAGCAGGGAGCGCACCAATGCCGTGTCGTTCTCGTCGAGCGCCGACAGCTGCAGCTCGCCCGAGCCGAGCGAATCGGTGTTGACGAGTTCGGAGCGCAGCTTGTACACATAGGCGGTGCCGCCCGACATGCCGGCTCCGAGGTTCCGCCCGGTCTCACCGAGGATGAGGGCGACACCACCCGTCATGTATTCGAGAGCGTGGTCGCCCACACCTTCGGCGACGGCCGTCGCACCGGAGTTCCGCACCAGGAAGCGCTCACCGACGATGCCCCGGATGAACATGCTGCCGCTCGTCGCGCCGTACCCGATCACGTTGCCGGCGATGACGTTCTGCTCGGCCGCGAACGTGGCCGCCCGGTTGGGACGCACGATGACGCGCCCGCCGGAGAGACCCTTGCCGACGTAGTCGTTCGAGTCGCCTTCGAGGCGGAGCGTGATGCCCCGCGGCATGAAGGCGCCGAGCGACTGGCCGGCTGAGCCCGTGAGGGTGATCTGGATGGTGTCGTCGGGCAGCCCGTCTTCACCGTGCCGCACCGTGACTTCGTGGCCGAGCATCGTGCCGACCGCCCGCTCGGTGTTGCGGATCGGCAGGCTGATCACCACGGGTTCGCCGAACTCCAGGGCCTCGGCCGAGTCCCGGATGAGACGGTTGTCGAAGTGCTTGTCGAGGTCGTGCTCCTGCTGCCGGTGGTTGACCCGCGGCTCGTCGTCACCGAACTCGGGACCGACGAGGATCGGGCTGAGGTCGAGGCCGTCGGCCTTCCAGTGATCGACGGCGTGGTCGACATTCAAGAGTTCGTGGTGGCCGATGGCCTCCTCGAGCGAGCGGAAACCGAGCTCGGCGAGGTACTCCCGCACCTCCTGAGCCAGGAATTCGAAGAAATTCACGACGAACTCGGGCTTGCCGGTGAAGCGCGCACGGAGCTCGGGATTCTGCGTGGCGACGCCCACGGGACAGGTGTCGAGGTGGCAGACGCGCATCATGACGCAGCCCGAGACGACGAGGGGCGCGGTGGCGAAACCGAACTCCTCGGCACCCAGCAGCGCGCCGACGATGACGTCACGGCCGGTCTTCATCTGGCCGTCGACCTGCACGACCACCCGGTCGCGCATGCCGTTCAGCATCAGGGTCTGCTGGGTCTCGGCGAGGCCGAGCTCCCAGGGGGTTCCGGCGTGCTTCAGTGAGTTCAGCGGGCTCGCGCCCGTTCCACCGTCGTGGCCCGACACGAGCACGACGTCGGCGAGGGCCTTCGTGACACCGGCGGCGACCGCCCCGATGCCGTTCTGGCTCACGAGCTTGACGTGCACCCGGGCCTCGGGGTTGGCGCGCTTGAGGTCGAAGATCAGCTGCTTGAGGTCTTCGATCGAGTAGATGTCGTGGTGCGGCGGCGGCGAGATGAGGCCGACGCCAGCGGTCGCATGACGGGTGCGGGCGACCCACGGGTAGACCTTCGTCGGGGGCAGCTGGCCGCCCTCGCCGGGCTTCGCGCCCTGCGCCATCTTGATCTGGATGTCGGTGGCGTGCGTGAGGTACATGCTGGTCACGCCGAACCGACCAGAAGCCACCTGCTTGATGGCGCTGCGGCGTTCGGGGTCGAGGAGCCGCGCGGTGTCCTCGCCGCCCTCACCCGTGTTCGACTTCGCACCGAGCCGGTTCATCGCGATGGCGAGGGTGGTGTGTGCCTCTTCGGAGATGGAGCCGTAGCTCATCGCTCCCGTGGAGAAACGCTTGACGATGGATTCGACCGACTCGACCTCGTCGAGCGGCACCGCGGGGCGCGCATCCGTCTTCAGCTTGAAGAGACCGCGGAGGGTCATCAGCTCGGCGGCCTGGTCGTCGACGAGTTTCGTGTACTCCCGGAAGATGTCGTACCGGCGTGCCCGCGTGGAGTGCTGCAGGCGGAAGACGGTGTCGGGGTTGAACAGGTGCGGCGGGCCCTCGCGGCGCCACTGGTACTCCCCGCCAACAGCGAGCGGTTCGTGCACGGTGATCGCGCCGTCTTCGGGGAAGGCCGCCCGGTGCCGGCTCGCGCTCTCGGCCGCGATGACGTCGATTCCGATGCCGCCGAGCTTCGAGGATGTTCCCGTGAAGTACTCGGAGACGAAGCCCTTGTCGAGGCCGACGGCTTCGAACGCCTGGGCGCCGGCGTAGGAGGAGACCGTCGAGATGCCCATCTTGGACATGATCTTCAGAACGCCCTTGCCGAGCGCCTTGATGACGTTCTTGACGGCCTTCTCCGGCGTGATGCCGGTGATCATGCCGCTTCTCACCAGGTTCTCGCAGGTCTCCATGGCGAGGTACGGGTTGATCGCCGAGGCGCCATAGCCGATCAGCAGAGCGACGTGGTGCACTTCGCGCACGTCACCGGCCTCGACGATGATGCCGACCTTCATTCGGGTCTCGCGACGGATGAGGTGGTGGTGCACCCCGGAGAGCATCAGCAGCGACGGAACCGGCGCGTACTCCTTGTTCGAGTCACGGTCGGAGAGCACGATGAAGAGCGCCCCGTGCGCGATGGCCTCGTCGGCCTCCGCGCACATCTCCGCGATGCGCTCCTGCATGGCCGAGGGACCGTTCTCGACACGGTAGAGGCCGCGGATGGTCGTGGTGGTCGAGCTGCCCGAAGTGGGGTCGATGTGCTGGATCTTCGCCAGCTCGTCGTTGTCGATCACGGGGAAGTCGAGGATGACCTGGCCGGTGTGGCCGGGTGTCGCATCGAGCAGGTTGCGCTCGGGGCCGAGCCCCAGCCGGAGCGAGGTCACGACCTCTTCGCGGATCGAGTCGAGCGGCGGGTTCGTCACCTGCGCGAACTGCTGCGTGAAGTAGTCGAACAGCAGCCGCGGGCGCTTCGACAGCACGGCGATCGGCGTGTCGGAACCCATCGCGCCGAGCGGCTCCGCACCGTTCTTCGCCATCGGCGTGAGCAGGATGCGGATCTCCTCCTCGGTGAAACCGAAGGTGCGCTGGCGGCGCGTGACCGACGCAGGGGTGTGCACGATGTGCTCCCGCTCCGGCAGGTCGCGGAGGTTGATGCGGCCCTTCTCGAGCCATTCGGCCCAGGGCTCGGAGGCTGCGAGGTCGGACTTGATCTCATCGTCTTCGATCAGGCGACCGGCCTCGGTGTCGACGAGGAACATCTTGCCGGGACGGAGCCGGCCTTTTCGCACGACTCGGGCCGGGTCGACGTCGAGCACGCCGATCTCGCTCGCGAGCACGACGAGGCCGTCGTCGGTGATCAGGTAGCGGCCGGGGCGGAGGCCGTTGCGGTCGAGGGTCGCGCCGACGAGGTCGCCGTCGGTGAAGACGAGGGCGGCCGGGCCATCCCACGGCTCCATCAGCATGGAGTGGAACTCGTAGAACGAGCGGCGCTCGGGATCGAAGTCGGCGTTGTTCTCCCACGCCTCCGGCACCATCATCATGATGGCGTGCGGAAGCGGGCGACCGGCGAGGGTCAACAGTTCGACGACCTCGTCGAAGGACGCGGAGTCACTCGCACCGGGTGTGACGATGGGCAGCAGCGGTTGCATGTCGCCGAGCAGCTCGCTCTTCAGCTGCGACTGCCGGGCGCGCATCCAGTTGCGGTTGCCCTGCACGGTGTTGATCTCACCGTTGTGCGCCATCATGCGAAGCGGCTGCGCGAGCGGCCACGACGGGAACGTGTTGGTGGAGTACCGCGAGTGCACCAGGGCCAGCTTCGACGCGAAGCGCTCGTCGCTGAGGTCGGGGTAGAACGGCTCGAGCTGCAGCGTCGTGACCATGCCCTTGTAGGTCAGGGTGCGGGCCGAGAGCGACATGAAGTACACCTCGTGCTCGTGCTCGACGCGCTTGCGGAGCCGGTAGGTGAGCCTGTCGAGGTGGATGCCCGAGGGGGTGTCGCCCGAGGCGTCGTGGTGCTTCGCGGTGACGAACAACTGCCGGATCGCGGGCATGGCCTCTCGGGCCAGCCGACCGAGCTCGTCGGGGCGCACCGGAACGTCGCGCCAGCCGAGAACCGTGAGGCCCTCTTCGTCGGCGATTTCGGCGAGGCGGGCGATCACGGTCTCCCGCTCGTCGTGGTCGAGTGGGAGGAACGCGTTGCCCACGGCATAGTGGCCGACCGCCGGCAGTTCGAAGCCCGCGACAGCACGCAGGAACTCGTCGGGGATCTGGGTCAGGATGCCTGCACCGTCGCCGGTACCGGCGTCTGAGCCGACGGCGCCCCGGTGCTCGAGGTGCCGGAGGGCATCCAGAGCCGTGTCGATGATGTCGTGCCCAGCCGTGCCGCGAAGAGTCGCGACCATGGCGAGGCCACAGGCGTCCTTCTCGTTCGAGGGGTCATACATACCCTGAGCGTTCGGGTTCATGCTGAAGCTGGGCGAGATGCTGTGCTCAACCATAGGAATCCATCCCCCCGGAACTGTGACAACCGGGTTGTGCTGAATTGGGACGCCGGCGGCCCGAGTGGAGAAGTGCGATGGTGATGAGTGCAGTGGTGTGTGACTGCAGCTTGTGAATGGCCGTGCTATTTCGAGACTGGCTTCTTTCCGAGTGTGCTTGTGGCCTTCGGTTCGAGAGGTACGTCTGCCACAGACTCCTCCGAGGCGTCGTCGCCACGGAGTTCTTCGTCTGTGTACCTGTCGACCGAGTCTACCTCAGCGTTCGCCGGTGACCACGCAATTCCCGATCGGTACGGCCCGCGTTCGAGACCGGGGTGGCGCTTCGTCTGCACGATGATGAGGATCAGGCCGATCGCGATGGAGATCCACGAGGCCCACACGTTCGTGCGCACGCCGAAGAAGATCTCGCTCGGGTCGATGCGGATCGTCTCGAAGACGCTCCGGCCGGCGCCGTACCAGATCAGGTAGGCCCCGAAGACCTTGCCCCATTGGAGCTTCAGGCGGCTCGAGAGCATGAGGAGCACGATGACGCCGACGACATCCCAGATGACCTCATAGGCGAAGGTGGGCTGGAAGAGCGTTCCGGGCTCGAGGCCGATCGGGATGGCCGGGTTCGGTGACGCGATCTCGAGTCCCCACCAGCCGTTCGTCGGGTAGCCGAACAGTTCCTGGTTGAAGTAGTTGCCGAAACGGCCGAAGGCCTGGGCCAGCAGGAGGCCCGGGGCGAGGGCGTCGCCGAACGTCCACAGGCGGATGCCCGTGAGGCGGCAGCCGATGTAGGCGCCGAGCGCACCACCGAGCAGACCGCCGTAGATGGCGATGCCGCCCTCCCAGATGTAGAGGGTCTTCAGCAGGTCGGCACCCGGATAGAAGTAGTCGCCCGGGTGCGTCAGCACGTGGAAGACACGGGATCCGATGATTCCGAGCGGAACCGCCCAGAGGATGATGTCAAGAACGATGCCCGGCTCGGCCCCCCGCTTCGTGAGGCGACGCGACGTCATGATCGTCGCAATCACGATGCCGAGCAGAATGCACAGCGCATAGATGCGGATGCTCAGGTTCCAGTTCTCGGGCAGGGCGAGGCCCAACGTGCGAATCCACCCGGTGATGTCAAGCGAGTTGATCGACGGGCTGGGAATGCTCTGCGGCAGAAACACCTGGTGGTAGACCTTCCATGCGGGAACCGAAGGCGAAGAGGGCAATCGGCAAGCCCAATTCTAGGGTGCGCCATGAGGCGGCGTGTGACAGGGGCCTGCTGTCTGCCCGGTCTCTCAGAGTCTGGTGGGTCTCTCAGAGTCTGGTGGGTCTCTCAGAGACTGGCCGGGGCGTGCAGAGGGTCAGCGGCGCGTGCCGACGGCGAGGGATGCTGCCACCTTCGCAGCTCCCTGCACTCCGTCTTCGCTGAGAGCACGCACGAGGGCCGAACCGACGATGGCACCGTCGGCGTATTCGAGCACTTCGGCGACCTGCTCCCCCGTCGAGATGCCGATGCCGACGCAGGCGCTGGTGGAGCCGACGGCCCGCAGCCGGTCGACGAGTGTTCGCGCTGAGGCATCGACGTCGCTCCGGGCGCCGGTGACGCCCATCGTCGACACCACGTAGACGAAACCGCGGCTGTTGGTGACGGCCAGTTCAAGGCGCTCCCCGGTGGAGGTGGGCGCTGCCAGGAATACCCGGTCCAGGCCCGTGCGGTCGCTTGCGGCAAGCCACGGGGCCCCCGAGTCGACCGTGAGGTCGGGCGTGATAAGGCCCGCGCCGCCCGCGGAGACGAGGTCGTCTGCGAACCGGTCGACGCCGTACTGCACCACAGGATTCCAGTACGTCATGAGCAGGATGGGAGCATCCACTCGCGAACGGATCGCCTCGACGGCAGTGAAGGCGTCGCGCAGGCGGAAGCCGTTCTCGAGAGCGGTCTGGGTCGCCCTCTGGATGACCGGGCCGTCCATCACCGGATCGGTGTAGGGCAGACCGAGTTCCAGCACGTCCACGCCGTTCTCGACGAGCGCCACGGCCGCGTCGATGCTCTGTTCAAGCGTCGGGAACCCGACCGGCAGGTAGCCGATCAGTGCACCGGCCCGGTCGCGCTTCGCCCGGGCGATGCGGGTGCCGACGGGTGAGACGATCGTCGTGCCGCTCACAGTTGCACCCCTCGACCCGAGGCGAGCTCGGCCGCTTCCCCGGATCCCGCGTGGAGTTCGTCGGTCAGCGCGTCGCTCGCCAACTCACCGGCTTCGAGGGAGCTCGCCTCGAGCTCGGTGGCGACCAGGGCGACCTCGTCGAGAACACCGAAGTAGCGCGCCGCCGTCTCCACGTCTTTGTCGCCCCGACCGCTGAGGTTGATCAGGATGACCTTGCAGGGGCCGAGTTCACGACCGAGGGTGAGGGCGCCAGCGAGAGCGTGGGCCGACTCGATGGCCGGGATGATGCCCTCGGTCTCGCAGAGCAGCCGGAAGGCGGCCATGGCCTCCGTATCGGTGATCGGCAGGTACTGTGCGCGGCCGATCGAGGCGAGCCAGGCGTGCTCCGGGCCGACGCCCGGGTAGTCGAGGCCGGCGGAGATGGAGTGTGAGTCCGAGGTCTGGCCGTCTTCGTCCTGGAGCATCATGCTGCGGGAGCCGTGCAGCACCCCGGGGCGACCCATCGTGATGGTCGCGGCGTGGCGGAGGGTGTCGACACCATCCCCGGCCGCCTCATACCCGATGAGGGTGACGTCGGGATCGTCGAGGAAGGCGTGGAAGATGCCGATGGCGTTCGAGCCGCCGCCGACGCACGCGATCACGGCGTCGGGCAGCGCGCCGGTGAGGTCGAGCACCTGCTGGCGCGCCTCCTCGCCGATGATCTTGTGGAAGTCGCGCACCATCACGGGGAACGGGTGGGGACCGGCGACCGTGCCGAGCACGTAGTGGGTGTCCTCCACGTTGGCGACCCAGTCGCGGAAGGCCTCGTTGAGAGCATCCTTCAGCGTGCGCGTACCCGTTGTGACGGGGACGACTTCGGCACCGAGCAGCCGCATGCGGGCCACGTTCAGGGCCTGGCGCTCGGTGTCGACCTCGCCCATGTAGACGACGCAGCTCATGCCCATCAGGGCGGCCGCGGTCGCCGTGGCCACACCGTGCTGGCCGGCGCCGGTCTCGGCGATGAGCCGCGTCTTGCCGAGGCGTCTGGCGAGAAGGGCCTGGCCGAGCACGTTGTTGATCTTGTGCGAGCCCGTGTGGTTCAGGTCTTCCCGCTTCAGGATGATGCGGGCATCCCCTGCATGCCGGGCGAAGCGCGGGGCCTCGGTGAGGATCGACGGCCGACCGGTGTAGCTGCGGTGGAGCTCGGTGAGCTCGGCGGCGAAGGCCGGGTCGTTCTTGGCTTCGTCGTAGGCGGCGGCAATCTCGTCGAGGGCGGCGATCAGCGACTCGGGCATGAACCTCCCGCCGAACTCGCCGAAGAACGGCCCCTGCTCGTCGCGGAGGTGCGTGGTCATGAGACTCCCAGGAATTCTTCGAGCGTGCGGGCGGGATCGCCGGTGACGAGAGCTTCGCCCACGAGGACCACGTCAGCGCCGCTCGCGCGGTAGTGGCTGACATCCGCAGCCGTCTTGACGGCGGATTCAGCCACGCGGATGATGCCGGCCGGAATGCGATCGGCCAGCGTGCCGAACAGGTCGGGGTCGAGTTCGAACGTCGACAGGTTGCGGGCGTTCACCCCGATGAGGGATGCGCCCACGTCGAGCGCGCGCTCGACCTCCTCGGCGGAGTGCGTCTCGACCAGGGCCGTCATGCCGAGGGACTGGATGAGCTCCTGCAGGTGCTCGAGCTGGCCCTGGTCGAGCGCCGCGACGATCAGCAGCACCAAGTCTGCGCCGGCGGCACGCGCCTCGTAGACCTGGTAGTCGAGGGTGATGAAGTCTTTGCGAAGAACCGGGATCGAGACCGACTCGCGCACGAGTTCGAGGTCTTCGAGTGATCCCTTGAATTTGCGACCCTCGGTGAGCACACTGACGGTGCTGGCACCGGCCGACTGGTAGGTCGAGGCCAGGGCTGCGGGGTCATTGATGGCGGCTAGGGCACCCCGTGAGGGACTCGAGCGCTTCACCTCGGCGATGATCTTGACACGTTCGGCCGGGGCGAGGAACGCCAGGGCGTCGAGCGCGGCCGGGGCAGCGTGCGCCCGGCGCTCGACCTCATCGAAGGGGACGAGTTCGAGCCGCGCTGCTGCATCTTCGGCAGCCCCGGCGGTCAGGGATGAGAGCACGGGAGGTCAGTGCCCCCTGGCAGCAGATTTGATACCGCCGACACCGTAACCGGCCCGGGCGAGGCCGTAGCCCACCAGGAGACCCACGATGACGAGCGCTGCCGATGCCCAGACGAGCCACACGATGCTGAAGAAGAAGGCGGTCGTGCCGATGGCGAAGGCCGCCAGCATGATGACGACTGCAGTCCAGGATGCTGTCGAACTGCCGTGGCCCGGTTCTTCTGACTCGATGCTCATCTTGCTCCTTGTGATTCGTGTTCGCGGGTCGCCATCCAGTGTATCCGGTGCCGGTCGGTGCGACTGGTGCCAGGCGGTGGCTTGACTGCCGGGCAGGTGGCGGTCAGGTGCCGCCTGCTGCAGGTCAGTCCGTCGGGTCCTGGCCGCGGGTCAGACTGTCCCAGCTGTCGACTGCGGCGGTACGCGTCGTGTTGACGTCTCGCGCGACAGGCTTCACCGGTTCGGCGGGGCTCTCGACGACCAGGTCGACGGGATTGCCCGACGTCCGCCCGTCTGAGGCGGCGAAGGTCACCGGCTGGTACTTGCGGCCGGAGGCCGGCCAGCGCCGCATCGACACCACGATGAGGATGCCCGTCAGCGCCATCAGCACACCGCTGACCACGGCCAGGAAGGGCCACAGCTCCGTTCCGGCAGAGGTGGCGATCTGGCCGATGGAGGAGGTTCCGGCCACGCCGGTGGCCGTGGTGATGGCCGACTGGCCCGCCTGCACCGGATCCGCCAGCGCGGAGACCGACGACACGGTGATGGAGGCACCGAGCACGAACTCCAGCACGCCGAGCACCACGCGGATGACCCGGCCGGCGATCGCGAGGGCGGCTGAAAGTGCCAACCCCGCGAGGGCGAGGGCAGAGAGCGCGGGAGCCGCGACGGCGCCCTGCACGGTGACCGTCACGGTGTCGCCCACGCGCCCCTGGGCGTGCAGGCTGAACCACGGCTGCGACCAGGCCAGGAAGACGAGCCCACTCCAGACGATGACGGCCAGGATGGTATACGACTTCAGTCGCCGGGCCCTCGCCGCCGTGAGTTCCGTCTCGCTGGGCACTGTCTCGCTGGGCACCGTCTTGCTGGGCGCCGTCGCGCTGGGCACAGGTTCCGGCAGAGCCGCTCCGCCGGTCATCCGACCCTCGTCATCGCGTTCGCGATCGCCACGGCCCGGAGGGGTGCGGCCGCCTTGTTCTGGGACTCGATGAACTCCGAGTCCGGGTCGGAGTCTGCGACGAGCCCGCCGCCGGCCTGCACGCGCGCGACCCCGTCGGAGATGACCGCCGTACGGATGGCGATGGCGAGGTCGGCGTCGCCGGCGAAGTCGAAGTAGCCCACGACTCCCCCGTAGACCCCCCGCTGGGCCGGCTCCAGGTCGTCGATGATCTGCAGCGCGCGCGGCTTCGGGGCGCCGGAGAGGGTGCCGGCGGGGAACGTCGCCCGGAACACATCGATCGCTGTGACATCGTCGGCCAGCGTGCCCTCGACAGACGACACGATGTGCATGATGTGGCTGAACCGCTCGATGCGCATGAACTCGGTCACCTCGACGGATCCGGCCTCGCAGACCTTCAGCAGGTCGTTCCGCGCCAGGTCGACGAGCATCAGGTGCTCGGCGCGCTCCTTCGGATCGGCCAGCAGGTCGGTCTCGAACTCGAGATCAGCCTCGACCGTGCGGCCGCGTGGCCGGGAACCGGCGATCGGATGGGTGAACGCCGTGCCACCGGCCACCTTCACGAGCGCCTCGGGGCTCGAGCCCACGATCGCGTAGGGCTCGCGGGCCGGCGACTCGAGGTTCAGCAGGTACAGGTACGGGCTCGGGTTGAGCGTGCGGAGCACGCGGTAGACGTCGATGGGTTCGGCCACGCACTCGAGGTCGAACCGCTGCGCGATGACGACCTGGAACACGTCGCCGTCGCGGATGTGCTGCTTGGCGATGTCGATCGACGCCAGGAATTCGTCGCGCGTGGTTCGGGCGTCCGGAGCCGCGGTCAGGCCGAAGTCGGCCTCAGCGAGCCAGGCTTCCGCCGGTTTGGCGAGCCGGCGCTGCATCGAGTCGAGGCGGGTCTGGGCATCGCGCCACAGCTCGTCGGCGCTGAGCTTCTCAGCCTCGGCCGCCGCGCGCCGACGGGACCCCGAACCGGCCGCAGAGAAACCGTCGGCGAGCACGGTCGAGACGAGGGTGACCGTGCCGAGGAGGTGGTCGACGGCGATCAGGTCGGAGACGAACGAGAGGGCCTGGCTCGGCATGCTGAAGTCGGCGGGCGGCCGGTTCGGCAGGTGCTCGATCTGGCGGATCGTCTCCCAGCCGATGAAGCCGACGAGACCGCCGGTGAGGGGAGGGTGCCCGGGGATGACCGGGGTCTTCCATTCCTCATAGAGCTCGGCGAGGGCCTCGAGGGGGCCGGCGGGCATGCCCTGGGGGAAGGCGCGCGCGGCGCTCAGCCCCGACCCCATCCAGACCGCGCGGTCGCCGTCCGCGCTCAGCACGCCGTAACTCGACACGCCGATGAAGGAGAAGCGCGACCAGACACCGCCCTGGGCCGCCGACTCGAGCAGGAACGTCCCCGGCCGGTTGTCGCTGAGCTTCCGGTAGATGCCCACCGGGGTCTCACCGTCGGAGAAGAGGGTGCGGATGACCGGCAGCACGCGATGCGTCGGGAGCAGTGCGTCGAACTCTGCCCGGGTGGTGGACGTCGCCGTGGTGGACGTCGCCGTCGTGGACGTCGGCGTGCTCGACATCGTGGGAGTCTCCGTCATCACCATCATCCCTCGGTAGCGTCCGGCGCACCCTGCACCGGAGCAAGCGGGTCGCCATCGAAGCAGGTGCGGGTGCCGGTGTGGCACGCGACGCCGATCTGGTCGACCGTCACCAGAAGCGTATCCCCATCGCAGTCGAGCGCGGCGCTCCGCACATACTGCGCGTGACCGGAGGTGTCGCCCTTTCGCCAGTACTCCTGGCGGGACCGCGACCAGAAAGTCACGCGGCCGGTGGTGTACGTGCGGCGGAGGGCTTCGGCATCCATGTACCCGAGCATCAGCACTTCGAGAGTGTCGAACTGCTGGATGACGGCTGGAAGGAGTCCCTGCGCGTCGAAGGTCGCGCGGGCGATCACCGCCTCCGCGTCGACAGGCAGCTTCTCGATGCTGTCACTCGACCCTCTGTTCTCGCGCTGCCGTGTGTTTTCGCTCATCGGACGGTCACTCCGCTCTCGGCCAGCGCCTCTTTGACGTCGCCGATGGTCAGTTCACGGTTGTGGAACACGGATGCCGCGAGCACCGCATCGGCGCCCGCTTCGACCGCCTCGGGGAAGTCGCCGAGCGTGCCGGCGCCGCCCGAGGCGATGACCGGCACACTGCTCATGGCTTTCATCAGCCGGATCAGCTCGAGGTCGTAGCCGTCTTTCGTGCCGTCGGCGTCGATCGAGTTGACGAGCAGTTCGCCCGCACCGAGTTCGATGGCGCGTGCGGCCCAGGCCAGGGCATCCAGATCCGTCTCGCGGCGGCCGCCGTGCGTCGTGACGACGAATCCCGAGTCGGTTCTGGAGGAACGTTTCACGTCGAGCGAGAGCACCAGCACCTGGGCGCCGAAGCGGTCGGCGATCTCGCCCAGCAGTTCGGGCCGGGCGATCGCGGCGCTGTTGACACCGACCTTGTCGGCCCCGCTCGCGAGCAGCCGGGCGACGTCTTCGGCGCTCCGCACTCCCCCGCCGACCGTCAGCGGGATGAAGACCTGCTCGGCGGTCCGCCGCACGATGTCGTAGGTCGTCTCGCGCTCGTCGACCGTCGCGGTCACGTCGAGGAAGGTGATCTCGTCGGCACCCTGCGCGCTGTAGAGGCGCGCGAGCTCGACGGGATCGCCCGCATCGCGCAGATTCTCGAAGTTGACTCCCTTGACGACCCGGCCGGCGGCCACGTCGAGGCAGGGAATGACGCGCACAGCGAGCGTCATGACAGAGCCTCGCGGCGCGTGAGCGACATGGTCAGAGCCTCGCGGCGTGGATCGGGCTCACCAGGATGGCGCGGGCCCCGACCTCCCAGAGCGAGTCCATGACGAGGTTCATCTCCGTTCGCGGAACCATCGCGCGAACAGCGACCCAGTCGGGATCGGCGAGCGGGGAGATGGTCGGCGACTCGATGCCGGGGGTGACCGCCGTGGCGGCGTCGAGGTGCACGCGGGGCACGTCGTAGTCCATCAGCACGTACTGGCGGGCGACGAGAACGCCCTGGAGGCGGCGGAGCAGGGTGTCGGCGCCGGGGTTCTGCACCCCGGAGGAGATGAGCACGGCCGTGGACTGCAGGATGACCGGGCCGAAGATCTCGAGCCCCGCCTTCCGGAGCGTGCTGCCGGTCGAGACGACATCGGCGACGGCATCCGCGACGCCCAGGCGCACGGCTGACTCGACGGCGCCATCGAGCTTGACGAGGGTCGCCGTGACGTTCGTCTTCGCAAGGAACGCACCGACGAGCCCCGGGTAGCTGGTGGCGACACGGCGGCCCTGCAGCTGGTCGAGACTGTCGAACTGCCCGCCGGGCGCGGCGAAGCGGAAGGTCGACTCGCCGAAGTCGAGCTCGGCGACCTCCGCGGCCGGCGACTCGGAATCGAGCAGCAGGTCGCGGCCCGTGATGCCCACATCGAGCGCACCAGAGCCGACGTAGGTCGCGATGTCCCGCGGCCGGAGGTAGAAAAATTCGACGTTGTTGCGTGGATCCTGGGTGACCAGCTCGCGGGGGTCGCGGCGGCCGTGGTAGCCGGCCTCCGCGAGCATCTGGGCAGCGGTCTCCGACAGCGAACCCTTGTTGGGTACCGCGATTTTCAGCATGGTGATCTTTCGTGGAAAGTGGGGGTGTGGTGTTACAGGTGCTTGTACACGTCGGCGGGGCTGAGGCCCTTCGCCAGCATCATCACCTGCAGATGGTAGAGCAGCTGGGAGATCTCCTCGGCCGTCTCATCGAGGCTCTGGAACTCGGCCGCCATCCACACCTCTGCGGCCTCTTCGACAATCTTCTTGCCGATGGCATGCACACCCGCGTCCAGCTCGCGCACGGTGCCGGAGCCCTCGGGGCGGAGCTGCTGCTTCTGCTGCAGTTCGTCGAACAGGGAGTCGAAGGTCTTCACGTGTTCTAGGTTACCGGGTGCGCCGGAGGTTGCCGGGTGATTCAGGGGTTGCCGGATGCGTCAGTGCGTATGCTTCGCGGCCAGCTCCCGCAACAGTCCGATCTGGGTCGCCGCGTTCTCGGCGCCGAAGACGCTGGAACCGGCGACGAAGGTGTCGGCGCCGGCCGCCGCCGCGATCTCGATGGTCGTCTCGCCGATGCCGCCGTCGACCTGCAGCCACACGTCGAGGCCGCTCTTCGCGACGGCCTCGCGGGCGGCGGCGAGCTTCGGCATCGTGTCGGCCATGAAGGACTGTCCGCCGAAGCCGGGCTCGACGGTCATGATGAGCAGCATGTCGAACTCGGCCAGCAGTTCGAGGTAGGGCACGATGCTCGTGCCCGGCTTCACGGCGAGACCGGCTCGGGCACCGATCTGCCGGAGACGCCGGGCGGTGGCCACGGCATCCACGGCAGCCTCGGCGTGGAACGTGACCGAGAACGCACCGGTCTCGGCGTAGACGGGTGCCCAGCGATCGGCGTCGCTGATCATGAGATGCAGGTCGAGCGGCAGCGGCGAGACCTTCTGCAGGCTCTCGACGACAGGGAGGCCGAGCGTGAGGTTCGGCACGAAATGGTTGTCCATCACGTCGACGTGGATCAGGTCGGCGGTGGAGACACGGTCGATCTCGGCCTGGAGGTTGGCGAAGTCGGCGGCAAGGATGCTGGGGTCGATTCTCACGGGCACGCTTCCAACCCTACTGGGGTCGAAAGGACCCGTTCTGCGCTGCCGGGGGCACGTGGACCGCAGAACGGGACCTCTCGGTCACCGTGTGGACCTCAGGCCGCGGGGAGCTTTCGGAACAGAGCGATGAACATCGCGTCGGTGCCGTGCACGTGCGGCCAGAGTTGCGCCTGCGTTTCGTCTGAGCCGAGCACCAGGGGCGTGTCTGCGAACGACTGGAGGGTGGCCTGGGTGGCGAGCGGCTCAAGCACTCCGCTGTGGCGCTTTAGGGCATCCGTCGCCTGCCCGCGCGTCTCGGCGACATGCGGCGAACAGGTGACGTAGGCGAGGATGCCGCCGGGCTTCAGGGCGGCGACGGCCGAGTCGATGAGCTTCGACTGCAGCACGACGAGTTCGGCGACGTCTTTCGGGGACTTGCGCCAGCGCGCCTCCGGTCGACGCCTGAGGGCCCCGAGGCCGGTGCAGGGGGCGTCGACGAGGATGCGGTCGAACTCACCGGGGTTCGTTGCGCCGACGGTGGTGCCGTCGAGTTCCCACACGGCGGGCGAGTCGGGGAAGGCCGCGAGGGCGTTCCGCACGAGTTCGGCCCGGGCCGGCACGGGTTCGTTCGCGGTGAGGATGGCTCCGCCCTCCCGGGCTTCCGCCGCGAGCACGGCGGACTTGCCACCGGGGCCTGCGCAGAGGTCGAGCCACCGTTCGCCCGTCGCGATCGGTCGTGCCCGGGTGAGGGCGAGCGCGGCGAGCTGTGATCCCTCGTCCTGCACGCGGACGGTGCCTGCCGTGACCTCGGGGATGTCGCGCGGATCGCCCGAGTCGGTGATGAAGCCGAACGGCGAGTAGGGCGCTGGATGCCCGTCGACGGCGATCTGGTCGCGCTTCGCCAACCCCGGCAGGGCGACCAGGCCGAGCCGTGCGGGTTCGTTGTCGGCTTCGAGGAGGGCGACGAGGTCGACTTCGGCGATGGCGGCGGCGTCTGGGGCGCTGCCGCTGCTGGTCGTGCTGGCTCCAGCCGCGGCGTCGGTCAGAAGGGCCCGACGGAAGGCACGGACGATCCATGACGGGTGCGAGTACAGCACCTCGAGGCGGCCATCCTCGCCTGTGGCGCTCTCGAGCACCCTGTCCTGCCACTGTTCGGGCGTCGAACGGGTGATCGTACGGAGCACGCCGTTGACGAAGCCGGTCGACGAGCGGGATGCAACAACGCGGGCGAGTTCCACCGCCTCGTTGACAGCGGCGTGACTCGCCACGCGGAGCGACAGCAGCTGGTGGGCGGCGAGTTCGAGTACGTCGACGAGCGGGCCGTCGATCTCGTCGATCCGGCGATTGGCAGCGAGCTCGATGACGCGATCGTAGTACCCGCGGAGCCGGAGCGTTCCGTAGGTCAGTTCTGTGGCGAGGCCGGCATCGGCGGTACTGAGTTTCGCGCGGGCGAGCTTGGTGGGCAGCAGCAGGTTGGCGTAGGCGTCGTCCTCCCGTACCGCCCGGATCACCTCAAAGGCGATCCGCCGGGCCGGCTGCACGGCCGTGGCGCTCTGCGTGCGTTCGCGAGGGCCCGGAGCGGTGCCCGAACGGTCGCGCCCGGCCCCGGCCCCGTGGCCGCGGCCGCGATCGCGGCTGGGTGTGTCACGACTGGTGCCGTCGCGACCGATGCTGTCACGACCGGTGCCGTCGCGACCTGCGCTACCCCGGCCCGGGCTGGAACTCCGCCCCTGGTTGGCGCCCCGGCGGCCGTGCTTCGGCCGGTCGCCCGGTGCGTCGCCCGTGCCACCGGTGCCGCCGTCATTCGTGCCGCTCATTCCGCCACCATCTCGATCGTCGATCCTGCTGCGTTGCCCGCCTGCCCGCTACCGGCCTGCGCCCCGCGCCACCAGTCTGCGGCCGCCATCGGCTTCTTCCCCGATGGTTGCACACGCACCAGGCGGAGCGGCGTGTCGGCCGTGCCGATCACCGGTGTACGCCCGTCGAGCCGGATGTGACCGGGCGGCAACGGCGGTGCATCTCGCGCGGGTTCCGCCTCGAGGATCTTGAAGCGCTCACCCGCGACCGTCGTGAAGGCTCCGGGCTCGGGCGTGACACCGCGGAGGCGCTGGTAGATCTCGGCGGAGCCCCGCGACCAGTCGAGCCGGGCATCCTCGATGCCGAGCTTCGGAGCCAGGGTCGTCTCGCCCTGCTGTTCGATCGAGACGGCGGTGCCGTCGGCGAGGCCGCGCACGACCTCGGAGACGAGCCCCGCGCCGTCGTCGGCCAGCGAACCGAGCAGGCTGCCGGCGTTCTGGTGGGCACCGATCGGCGTGCGGAGTGTCTGGAACACCGGTCCGGCATCCATTCCCGCCACCAGCTGGAACACGGATGCCCCGGTGACGGCGTCGCCCGCGATGATTGCGTGCTGCACAGGCGCCGCCCCGCGCCAGCGGGGCAGCAGGGAGAAGTGCAGGTTGATCCAGCCGAGGCGGGGCGTGCTGAGCAGGGGTTCCCGAACGAAGCCGCCGTACGCGACGATCACACCGAGCTCGGCGTCGAGCGCTTTCACGCGCGCGGTCACCTCGTCGTCGAGTCGGTTCGCCTTGATGACCGGGATGCCGAGCTCCTCGGCCAGGGTTGCCACGGGTGACGGGGCGAGCACGCGCTTCCGGCCCTGCGGGGCATCCAGCCGGGTGATGACGGCGACGACCTCGTGTTCGGCAGCCAGCCGGCGGAGGGTGGGGTTGGCAACCTCAGGGGTTCCGGCGAAGACAAGTCTCAATCGAGGATCTCCAGGTCGTCGAACCGCACCCGCAGGGTGGGCGGTGGTCGGTAGTTGGCGGGTTTGCCGGGGATCTTGCGCCGGCTGGTCGCGTTCTTGACGACAGCGGCCCTGAGCGTCGAGGCGACGTTCGCCCCCACCGCATAGTCGAAACGCACGACGGACCGCACGAAGTCGTCGGTCTCGTCGGGAACGGGTCCGAGCACATCTATCTTCGCGCTGTCTTCGCCCTGGACCGAATCGTGGAGCTCCTGCACAGCCTTGGCGACTGCGTCAGGGGTGCCTCGCACCGTAGCGATCCGCACCGCGGGCGGGAAGCGCAGGCGCCTCCGGTCGGCGAGTTCTGCGCTGGCGAAGCGCGCATGCTGCCAGGTGACCAACGTTCGGGCGAGGTCTCCCCCGACGCCCACGATGATGGCCGGGGCGCGGGGCGCGGCGAGGGCGATGGCGTTCGACCACCACCGGAGGCAGTCCTCCCCCACCGTGAGCGACTCGCGTGCGAGCATCCGTTCTCCGTCGAGCAGCAGTACGGCGTGGTAGCCACCCGCGGCCACCGGTTCTGCGCCGCGGGTCGCGATCACGAGGGCCGGGGCCGACCCCACATCGCCGAGGGAGCGGGAGCCATCCGAGACGATGATGCGCGTCGCAGGGAAGGCGCGACCGAGCTCTTCGGCGGTGCGGGTGCTGCCCTGGCCGACGAGGCGAAAGGTCGTGCCCTCGCAGTGCCGGCACTGCCACTGGGCGGCGATGGCCCCGCACCAGGCGCAGGAGGGCGGAGAGCTTCGGGCGGCCTGGCGGAGCGGGCCCTCGCAGACGAGGCAGTGCGCGGGGTTGGTGCAACTCGCGCAGGCGAGCACGGGAGCGTAGCCGGGGCGGGCGACCTGCACGAGCACGGGCCCGGTCTCGAGGGCCTTCCGCACAGCATTCCAGGCGCTCGATGGAATGCGGGCGGACTGAGCGAGCCTGTCGTTCGACGACTGCGCAGAGGTGGGGACGACGTTCGGCAGGAATCGGGGGCTCTGCGCCACGTCGCGGAGGAAGCCGAGTTCGACCAGCCGTTCGACCTCCGAACTGCGGGAGTGCGAGACGAAGGCCAGGGCCGCCCCGCTCAACTCCTGGCGCACGAGCGCCGCGTCGCGGGAGGAGACGTACGGGCTGAGCGGTTCGTCGTGGAGCGGATCGGCTTCGTCCCAGAGGGCGATCAGGCCGAGATCGTGGGCGGGGGCATAGATCGCCGAGCGGGTGCCGATGATCACGCGCGGAACGGCCTCGAGGCATTCCAGGAAGTGCCCGTAGCGCTCCGGATTGGTCTGGTGGGCGTCGAGCGGCGAGACCCGGTCGGCCGGCACACCCGCACCGCGGAGGGCGGTGGTGAGCTGTTCCTGGTCGCGGTAGTCGGGCACCACCAGGATGGATGATCGGCCGAGGTGCAGCGTGAACGCAGCCATGGCGGCCATCGTCTCGGCCCAGGCGCCCACCCACTCCCCGTCGGCAGTCTGCCGCACGGTGGGCACCGCGGTGATGGCGAGGCGCGCCCGCGCCCGGAGGGCACCCTCGACGACACCGTCGCCGTATCCCGTGATGGCCGGGGCCACCCCTGCCGGTGCGGGTGCGGGGGCCTCTCCTTCGGTCGCCACCGCGTCTGCTCCGGCAGCACCTTCCGCGGCTGTGGCCGCTCCTGCCTCGGTCACCGCCGCGGCGGCTGTCGCCGCACCCGCTGTCGCCGCGCCCGCCGTCGTTTCGGCTGCCGCCGCCTGCTTCGCCACCCACGCCTTCTCGACGCGCACGGTGCGCGGCGGCACGGCGATCCGCACGACGTCGCTCGCATTTCCCGCGGCGCGTGTGGCCACCCGGCGGGCGAACTGCCACACGTCGGGCGTGAGCACGGCGACCGGCGACACGACCTCCTCGATGTCGCTGAGGGTGCCCACGTAGTCGGCGTGGTCCGTCACCTCGACGATGTAGGCGCGCGACACCCGTCCGGCCGAGCGGAGCGGCACCTTCACGCGCACGCCCGGCTGGGCATCCGACCGCAGGCCCTCGGGGATGCGGTAGTCGAACAGCCGGTCGAGCTGCGGCAGCGGGGACTCCAGCATCACCCGGGCGACCCAGGTGGGAGCACGGCCGGAGCCGTGCAGCTCTGCGACGCCTGCCTCTGCGGAGCCGGAGCCTGCCTCCACGCCGCCTGCCCCTGGGGCACCCTCCTCGGCGGCGGGAGCGCCGCCGTCAGGGCTCACAAGCGCGCTGCGGCCTGCAGATCGGCCACGCGGTCGAGGCGCTCCCAGGTGAAGTCTGGGAGCTCCCGGCCGAAGTGGCCGTAGGTGGCCGTCTGGGCGTAGATCGGGCGGAGCAGGTCGAGGTCGCGGATGATCGCGGCCGGGCGCAGGTCGAAGACCTGCCTGATGGCGTCGATGATGAGCTCGTCGGGAACGTGGTTCGTACCGAACGTCTCGACGTAGAGGCCCACCGGTGCAGCCTTGCCGATCGCGTAGGCGATCTGCACCTCGAGCTTGTCGGCGAACCCGGCGGCGACCGCGTTCTTCGCGACCCAGCGCATCGCGTACGCGGCGGAGCGGTCGACCTTCGACGGGTCTTTGCCGCTGAAGGCACCGCCGCCGTGACGGCTCGCTCCCCCATAGGTGTCGACGATGATCTTGCGCCCGGTGACACCGGCATCACCCTGCGGCCCGCCGATCTCGAACCGGCCGGTGGGGTTGATCAGGAGGGCCGCCGCCGAGGAGTCGAGCGGTGCGTCGGCGAGAACGGGACGGATGACCAGCTCCTCCACGTCGTGTGCGAGCTGTTCGCTCGTCACACTCGGCGTGTGCTGGGTGGAGAGCACCACGGTCTCGACCGTGCGCGGAGTGAGACCCTCGTAGCCGATGGTCACCTGGGTCTTGCCGTCGGGCCGGAGGTAGTCGAGCTGACCGGTCTTGCGTACCTCGGCGAGACGCTCGGAGAGCCGGTGGGCGAGCCAGATCGGCAGCGGCATGAGCTGCGGGGTCTCGGTGGTCGCGAAACCGAACATGATGCCCTGGTCGCCCGCGCCCTGCCGGTCGAGCGGATCGTCGTCGTGGGCGTCCTGGCGGGTCTCCCACGCGTTGTTGACACCCTGCGCGATGTCGGGCGACTGCGCACCGATCGACACGGAGACGCCGCAGCTGTTGCCGTCGAACCCGATGTCGGAGGAGGTGTAGCCGATGGCGTTCACCCGCTCACGGATGATCGTGGGGATGTCGACGTAGCCCTCGGTCGTGACCTCGCCCGCGACGTGCACGAGCCCGGTGGTCACCAGCGTCTCGACGGCGACGCGGCTCTTCGGGTCGACCGTGAGGAGGGCGTCGAGGATGCTGTCGGAAATCTGGTCGCAGATCTTGTCGGGGTGGCCTTCGGTGACCGACTCGGACGTGAAGAGGCGAAGATTAGTCATTGTGCTCCTGGTGGTTCGAACGGCCGGCCTCTGCCAGCACATTCAGAATGCTGTGTGCCACTGACAACTTCGAGCCGGTGGCCTCGATCACTATATGCCCGGCTCCGTCGAGCACCACGACTGTGTTGCCGTCTGTGGCAAAACCCTCGGTCCAGCCCACCCTGTTGACGACAAGATAGTCCGCGCGCTTGCGGGCGGCCTTCGTGCGGCCGAGTTCCAGGAGTTCGTCGCGGCTGCGGGCGGTCTCCGCGGCAAAGCCGACGACGAGCTGGCCCGGTGCACGGTTCGCGGCCAGCTCGGCGAGGATGTCGGGGTTCTTCACCAGCTCCAGGGTGAGCACGTCGCCCGTGGCGTCCTTCTTGATCTTGCCCTCCGCCACCTCGCGCGGCCGGTAGTCGGCGACGGCTGCGGCCATGATCACGATGTCGGCCCCGCCGAGCAGGGCGTTCATCTCCGTGCGCAACTGCTCCGCCGTCTCGACGGCGTGGCGTTCGACTCCGGCAGGCGCCGGTACTTCCAGGTGAGCGGCGACGAGCGTGACGGAGGCGCCCCGGCTGAGGGCGGCTTCGGCGAGGGCGACACCCTGCTTGCCGCTCGACCTGTTGCCGAGGAAACGCACAGGATCGAGCGGCTCGCGTGTCCCGCCGGCGGAGATGAGGATGCGGAGGCCTGCGAGGTCTGCCACAGTCGGCACCAGCAGCGCCAGCCCTGCAGCCACGATCTCGTCGGGCTCCGACATCCGTCCGGGCCCCGAGTCGGTTCCCGTCAGCTGCCCCACCGCAGGCCCGATGAAGCGGTATCCACGTGAGCGCAGCAGGGCGGTGTTCGCCACGGTGGCCGCGTTTTGCCACATCTCGGTGTGCATCGCAGGGGCCAGGAGAACAGGCGCAGTGGATGCGAGCACGGTGTTGCCGAGCAGATCGTCCGCGAGCCCCGCCGCAAGTTTCGCGAGCGTATTGGCCGTGGTCGGCGCGATGACGATCAGATCGGCGGCCTGCCCGAGCGCCACGTGCCGCACCTCGGCTACGCCCTCATAGAGGTCGGTGTGAACGGTGTTGCGGGAGATCGCCTCGAGCGTGGGCTTGCCGACGAAGCGCAGGGCGTGCTCTGTAGCGATGACCTGCACGCTGTGGCCCGCGAGAACGAAGCCGCGGACGACCCCGATCGCCTTGTAGGCGGCGATTCCCCCGGTGATTCCGACGACGATGTTCATGGCTCTACTCTGTCAGGCGAAAGTGGGCGGAGGGAAAACGAAAGGCCCGCAGTCTGGACGACAACGGGCCTCACGCGAAGAACTGGACTACTCAGGGATCGGCGCGTTCGCCTTCACGGTGAGCTTGTCCTCGTTGATCTCGTGCAGCGCGATCGACAGCGGCTTGTCGTCGATGCCGGAATCGACCAGCGGGCCGACGTTGTCGAAGAGGCTGCCTTCGTGCAGGTCTGCGTAGTAGTCGTTGATCTGGCGCGCACGCTTGGAGGCGAAGATCACGAGGGCGTACTTCGAGTCGACCTTCGAGAGCAGCTCGTCGATGGGCGGATCGATGATGCCGAGGGGCTTGGCTGGCATGGGGGTGCTCCTTGATTCGGGGGGAAGGCCGAGGTCGTGAACAGGGCCTTCAGAACGTGCATCAGGCCGTGGCAGGCCGTGCGGAAATATTCATCAAGTCTACGACCTCGCGGGCCGCGTCTTCGACCTTGTTGTTCACGACACGGAAATCGAACTCGTTCTGGGCTCTCAGCTCGACCTTCGCGGTGGCCAGGCGGCGGGCCTGCTCCTCGCTCGATTCGGTTCCGCGGCCGATGAGTCGGCGCACCAGTTCGTCCCAGGTGGGCGGGAGCAGGAACACCAGGACCGCCTCCGGTGCGGATGCCCGAACCTGCCGTGCACCCTGGATGTCTATCTCCAGCAGCACGCTGCGACCGGCGTCGAGCGCCTCCTGCACAGGGCCCCGCGGGGTGCCGTAGCGCGAGGAGTTGTGCACGATCGCCCACTCGAGGAACTCGCCCTCGGAGACCATCCGGTCGAACTCCGCATCGGTGACGAAGAAGTAGCTGACCCCGTCGATCTCACCGGGGCGGGGCGCCCGTGTCGTGGCCGACACCGAGAGCTTCACCTCGGGGTAGTTCTCGCGGATGTACGTGGACACCGTTCCCTTGCCGACCGCTGTGGGACCGGCGAGCACGACCAGCTGCGAGCCGTCGCCGCGGCCGCCGCCCGGGCGGGCCGTCGCGGAGCCGCCTGAGCGCGAACCGAGAGATTCGAGCAGCCGCTCCTGCTGGTGCCGTCCGAGGCCGCCCACCCGTTTCGACGGCGAGATCGCCAGCTTCTCGAGCATCCGGTCGCCGCGCACCGGCCCGAGCCCCGGGATGCTCAGCAGCAGGTCGCGCACGCGTAGGCTGCCCTCGGCTCCCGCCGGCTCGGCGAGGCCGGCCCGCACGACGTCTTCGGGACTCCGCACGCCGGTTACGACGTTCCTCTTCACGTCGGCCCGTGCACGCCGGGCTGCGACTGCCGCGCGAGAGGCTGCGACCCGGTCGACCTCGGGGGGCCTCACCGGCTGCCCGCCAGAGCGTCATGGAGCTCGGCCGCCTGGCTCTGGATGCTCGCGGCGAGCCCTGACGCTCCGGCAGCGAGCACGGAGCGGGAGATCGCGACCACCGTCGTCGGCGTGAGCGCCCCGAAGACCGGCCTCACCTCGGCGAACGTGGCGCCCTGGAAGCCGAATCCGGGCGCAAGCACCGGGGTGGCCGGGGCCGCCGCAAGGGCATCACGGTCGATTCCGTAGTCGGTCAGGTTCTTCGTCGCTCCAAGCACGAGTCCGATGTTACCGACAGCAGCACGCACGCCGCCGGGACCGGGCGTCGCCGAACGGTTGAAGGTGGAGACTTCGCCCGCAACGAGCCCTGAGAGCGAGAGGTCCTCTCCTCCCCAGCTGGCGCGCGCGGTCTGCAGCGCGAACGACTCCGGATTGGATGTCGCGCTCAGCACGAAAGCGCCCTTGCCGGCCCGCTCGGCCAACTCGAAGACCGGTAACAGCGACCCGACACCAGCGTAGGCCGTGAGCGTCACCGCGTCGGCCTCGAGCGGCGATCCCGGCTCGAGCCAGGCACGACCGTACGCCGCCGCACTGGTGCCGATGTCACCCCGCTTGGCGTCGGCGATCACCAGGAGACCGGCCGCGCGGGCGGCAGCGAGCACGTCCTCGAGGGCGCTGAAGCCGGCCGATCCGTAGAGTTCGAAGAAGGCCACCTGCGGCTTCAGGATGCCCACCCGGCCGGCCGCGGCATCCACGACTCGCAGTCCGAACTCGCGTACACCGGATGCCGAACGCGGAAGCCCCCACGCATCGAGCAGGTAGTCGTGCGGGTCGATGCCCACGCAGAGCTGGCCGAGCGTCTCGAAGACGCCGGCCAGCCGCTCGCCGAACGGGATGATGCCGTCCGTCACAGCGCCGCGTTCGCCAGGGCGAGCACCTCTGCCCGTTCGAGGGCCTCGGCGCGCTCCCACGCGTACTCCTGCAGGCTTGTCACCGTGAAGCCGTCCTTCATGCCGTCGAACGATGCCACGGCGGCACCGAGCTGCGCGATCGTGGTGAACAGCGGCTTGTCCGCCGCCACTGCCGCCGCCCGGATCTCGTACCCGTCGGCCCGCGCCGAACGTCCCGAGGGCGTGTTGATCACGATGTCGACCTCGTTGCGGTTGATCAGGTCGACGATGGTCGGCTCCGACGTCGACGCATCCGCGCCCTGTGAGTACTTCCGCACGATACGCGCCTTGATGCCGTTGCGGTTCAGAACCTCCGCGGTGCCGGCCGTCGCGAGGATCTCGAAGCCGAGCTGCTGCAACCGCAGCACCGGCAGCACGATCGCGCGCTTGTCGCGGTCGCTGACCGACACGAACACCGAACCCGTGAGCGGCAGCCCTCCGTACGCGGCCTCCTGGCTCTTCGCGAAGGCCCGCGGGAAGTCGCGGTCGATGCCCATGACCTCGCCGGTCGAGCGCATCTCCGGCCCGAGCACCGAGTCGACGACGAGACCCTCTTTCGTGCGGAACCGCTTGAACGGCAGCACGGCCTCCTTCACCGAGACCGGCGCGTCGAACGGCACGATCGACCCGTCGATGACCGGCAGCATGCCTTCCGCTTTCAGAGAAGCGATCGAGTCGCCCACCATGATCCGCGAGGCGGCCTTGGCGAGCGGGATGCCGAGCGCCTTCGACACGAACGGAACGGTTCGGGATGCGCGGGGGTTCGCCTCGAGCACGTAGAGGATGCCCGCGCCCACCGCGAACTGCACGTTCAGCAGCCCGCGCACGCCGATGCCCGACGCGATGCCGAGCGTCGCCGTCTTGACCCGGGCGATGACGTCCTGCCCGAGGGTGACCGGCGGCAGGGTGCACGACGAGTCGCCGGAGTGGATGCCGGCCTCCTCGATGTGCTCCATGATGCCGCCGATGTAGAGTTCGTCACCGTCGTAGAGAGCGTCGACATCGATCTCGATCGCGTCGTCGAGAAAACGGTCGACGAGCAGCGGATGCGACGGGCCGACGATGCCCTGGCCGGCGACCCGCTCGAAGTAGTCCTCGAGCGACGGGCTGTCGTAGACGATCTCCATACCCCGGCCGCCGAGCACGTACGACGGGCGCACGAGCACCGGGTAGCCGATCTCCTCGGCCACGGTGACGGCGGAGTCGTAGTCGTAGGCGGTGCCGTTCTTCGGAGCAAGCAGGCCCGCGGCATCCAGAATCCCGGCGAAGAGCCCGCGCTCCTCGGCCAGGTCGATCGCCTCGGGGGTGGTGCCGAGGATCGGGACGCCCGCGGCCTTCAGGCCCTTCGCAAGCCCGAGTGCGGTCTGGCCACCGAGCTGCACGACGACGCCGACGAGCTCGCCGCTCTGCTGCTCGGCGTGGATGACCTCCAGCACGTCTTCGAGCGTCAGCGGCTCGAAGTAGAGCCGGTCGCTCGTGTCGTAGTCGGTCGACACGGTCTCCGGATTGCAGTTGATCATGATCGTCTCGTAGCCGGCATCCGACAGCGCGAACGACGCGTGCACGCAGGAGTAGTCGAACTCGACACCCTGCCCGATGCGGTTCGGGCCGGAGCCCAGGATGACGACCTTGCGGCGATCCGACGGCGTGACCTCGGTCTCGGAGTCGTACGACGAGTAGTGGTACGGCGTGAGGGCCGGGAACTCGCCCGCGCAGGTGTCGACTGTCTTGTAGACCGGGCGGACGCCCAGCCCGTACCGGTCTTCGCGGATCTCCTCCTCGCTCACCCCGCGGAGCGCCGCGATCTGGATGTCGGAGAAGCCGTGGTCCTTCGCGAGCCGCAGCGTTGCCTCGTCGGCGAGCGGGGCGGCAGCGATAGTGTCTGCGACCTCATTGATCAACACGATCTGGTCGATGAACCACGGGTCGATCTTGGTGGCCTCGAAGGCCTCCTCGAGGGTCGCGCCCGCCCGGAGGGCCTGCTGCACGGTCACGATGCGGCCGTCGGTCGGAACCGCGGCGATCGCCAGCAGCTCTTCCTTCGACGGCAGCGCTGAGACGGGTCCGTCCCAGTGGAACGACGAGCCGCGCTTCTCGAGCGACCGCAGCGCCTTCTGCAGCGCGGTCGAGTAGTTCCGACCGATGGCCATCGCCTCGCCGACCGACTTCATGGTGGTCGTCAGCGTGGCATCTGCCGCCGGGAACTTCTCGAACGCGAAACGCGGCACCTTTACGACGACATAGTCGAGCGTCGGCTCGAACGAGGCCGGGGTGACCTTGGTGATGTCGTTCGGGATCTCGTCGAGCCGGTAGCCGATCGCCAGTTTCGCTGCGATCTTCGCGATCGGGAACCCCGTGGCCTTCGAGGCCAGCGCCGACGACCGCGACACGCGCGGGTTCATCTCGATGACGATCACGCGCCCGTTGGCCGGGTCGATGGCGAACTGGATGTTGCAGCCGCCCGTGTCCACCCCGACGGCGCGGATGATGTCGATTCCGATGTTCCGGAGGTTCTGGTACTCGCGGTCGGTCAGCGTGAGGGCGGGCGCGACGGTGATCGAGTCGCCGGTGTGCACCCCGACCGGATCCACGTTCTCGATCGAACAGACGACCACGGTGTTGTCGGCCGTGTCGCGCATGAGTTCGAGCTCGTACTCCTTCCAGCCGAGGATCGACTCCTCGAGAAGCACCTCGGTGGTCGGGCTCTGGTGGAGGCCGTCGCCGACGATGCGACGGAGCTCCTGCTCGGTGTACGCGAAACCCGATCCGAGTCCGCCCATGGTGAACGAGGGGCGGACCACGAGCGGGTAGCCGAGGTCGAGCGCGTACTCGACGGCCTCCTCGACGGTGTGCGCGATGAACGAGCGCGCGACATCCGCACCGCACTCGAGCACCAGCTCCTTGAAGATCTGGCGATCCTCGCCCTTGTTGATCGCCTCGAAGTTCGCGCCGATCAGCTCGACGTCGTATTTCTCGAGGATGCCGTGGTTGTGCAGGTCGATCGCCGCGTTCAGCGCGGTCTGGCCGCCGAGGGTCGGCAGGATCGCGTCGGGCTTCTCCTTCTTGATGATGCTCTCGATGACCTGCCAGGTGATCGGCTCGATGTAGGTCGCATCGGCGAAATCGGGGTCGGTCATGATCGTGGCGGGGTTCGAGTTCACGAGGATGACGCGCACGCCCTCCTCGCGGAGCACCCGGCAGGCCTGCGTGCCCGAGTAGTCGAATTCGCACGCCTGGCCGATGACGATGGGTCCGGATCCGATGACCAGGACGCTCTTGATGTCTTCTCTCTTGGGCATCAGTTGCCTTCCTTCGTGATCTCGGCAGCGTCGAGGGAGCCTGTGAGGACCATCTCCCGGAACCGGTCGAACAGGTACATCGAATCGTGCGGCCCCGCCGCCGCCTCCGGGTGGTACTGCACGCTGAACGCGTTGATGTCGAGGCACCGGATGCCCTCCACCACGTCGTCGTTCAGGCTGATGTGGCTCACCTCGACCCGGCCGAAGCCCTCGGGGCTCTGGGTGACGCCCTCCCGCGGTGCGTCGACCGCGAAACCGTGGTTCTGGCTCGTGATCTCGACGCGGCCGGTCGTGCGGTCGAGCACCGGCTGGTTGATTCCGCGGTGGCCGAACGGCAGTTTGTAGGTGCCGAACCCCAGGGCCCGGCCGAGCAGCTGGTTGCCGAAGCAGATGCCGAAGTACGGCACACCGGCGCGCAGCACATCGCGCAGCACCTCGACGTGACCCTCGGATGCCTCGGGGTCACCGGGCCCGTTCGAGTAGAACAGTGCGCTGGGCTCCAGCGCGAGCACCTCGGCCGACGAGATCGACTCGGGCAGCACCTCTACGTCGAATCCGCGGTCGGCGAGGTAGTTCAGCGTCGACTTCTTGACGCCGAGGTCGAGCACGGCGACAGACCCGATCCGTTCGCCCACCGCGGGAACCGTGTAGCGCTCGGCGGTCGAGACGCGGCTGGAGAGGTTCTGGCCCGCCATTTCGGCGCCCTCCCGCACGAGCTTCAGCTGGGCATCCGGTGACAACTCGAAGTCGGGCCCGGAGAAGATGCCGGCGCGCATGGCCCCGGCCGAACGGATGTGGCGGGTGACGGCCCGCGTGTCGATACCGCTGATGCCCACCACCTCATCGCGCACGAGGTCGTCGCCGAGCGACCGCGTCGCGCGGAAGTTCGAGACGATGCGGGAGGGGTCCCGCACGACGAAGCCGGAGACCCAGATGCGACTGGACTCGAGGTCTTCGTCGTTGGTGCCGGTGTTGCCGATGTGCGGGGCCGTCATCATGACGATCTGGCCGGCGTACGACGGGTCGGTGAGGGTCTCCTGGTAGCCGGTCATGCCGGTGGCGAAGACGGCCTCACCGAAGGTACGCCCGCGGGCGCCGTAGGCCCGTCCGGTGTAGCGGTTGCCGTCTTCGAGAACGAATACTGCCGGTTCGGTGACGATCACGCGACCTGGCCTTCCTGTTTCGGGGTGTCTGTGCCTGGGGTCGGGGTGCCGGAGGCGGGGAGGTGCGACTGCACGGTGCTGAGCACGCGTGCGCTGTCGACCTGGTCGAGGATGCGTACGTACGATTCGATGTCTGCGATCGCGGGGCGGTCGCCGGCCGCTGCAGCGGCGAGGATGACCTTCTTCTCCGTGCGCGTCGCACCGGCGGTCGCGGCGGCGGTGCGGGCCTTCTCATCGCCGACCAGAGGGGTCGTCCAGTCGAGGCGCACGAGGCCGCCCGTCTCGACGACGCGGTCGATTGTGAAGGTCGAGGTTCCGATGGAACGGATGTTGCCATACGGAACGTAGACGTCGAGCTCACCGTTGATGGAGAGCGTGACACCCTTCTCCCAGACGATGAACGTACCGCGGCCGCGGAACGCGAGACCCGGCAGTACGAGTCGCTCAAGCGGCTTTTTGGCGGGTGTGGTCGCCACGTACAGCATCGGTGCCTCGAACAGCAGGGCACCCGCATCCTCGGGTGTCACGGCCGCCGCGGCGAACCCGGCCTGACGTCGTTTTCGCGCGCGCCAGCCGAGCAGCATGGCGAGATAGAGAACGACGAGGAGGGCGATCACCGGGATGGCGAGAACGAGGGTGTTCACAGTGTTGAACCTGCTTTCTTGGCCGCAGCCGACGCTGCGACGATGTCACTCTCGAGCACCCGGGTGCCGAGCACTGTCGGATACCCGTGGTGGAAGGTGTGCTGCACCCGGCCCGAGAGGGTGCGCCCGAGGAACGGCGAGTTGTGGCTCTTGCCGGCCAGGCGGGACAGGTCGAAGACACTCGTTGTCGCCGGATCGTGCAGGGTGAAGTTGGCGGGGGCGCCGTTCTCGAAGCCGTGGCTGTGGTCTGCCAGTCGGCCGATCTCGGCCGGGGTGCGGGAGAGCACCCGGGCGATGTCGTCCCAGCTCAGCAGGCCGGTGTCGACGAGGGCCGTCTGGGCGACGCTCAGTGCGGACTCGAGTCCGACCATACCGAAGCTCGCCGCATCCCACTCCGCCTCCTTCGACTCCGTCGGGTGCGGGGCATGGTCGGTGGCGATGATGTCGATCGTGCCGTCGGCCAGCCCCTCGCGGAGGGCCCGGACATCCTCGTTGCGGCGGAGCGGTGGGTTCACTTTGTACCGGGCGTCGTAGCTCCGGATCAGGTCTTCCGACAGCAGGAGGTGGTGGGGTGTTGCCTCCGCGGTCACGACGATACCCCGCGCCTTGGCCCAGCGGATGACGTCGACCGACCCTGCCGTCGAGACATGGCAGACGTGGAGGCTCGCCCCCACGTGCTCGGCGAGCAGCACATCCCGGGCGATGATCGACTCCTCGGCCACGGCCGGCCAGCCCTTCAGGCCGAGCTCGCTGGAGAGGGCGCCCTCGTTCATCTGCGCGTTCTCGGTGAGCCGCGGATCCTGCGCATGTTGGGCGACGACGCCGTCGAACGTCTTCACGTATTCGAGTGCGCGCCGCATCAGCAGGGAGTCGTGCACGCACTTGCCGTCATCGGAGAAGACCCGCACCCGGGCCTTCGAGTGGGCCATGGCGCCGATCTCGCTCAGCCGTTCGCCGGCGAGCCCGACGGTCACGGCGCCGATCGGGCGCACGGTGGCGTACCCCGCGTCATCCCCCAGGGTCATGACCTGCTCGACGACGCCAGCTGTGTCGGAGACGGGGAGCGTGTTCGCCATCGGGAACACGGCGGTGAATCCGCCGGCCGCCGCGGCGCGCGTGCCGGTGAGAACCGTCTCGCTCTGTTCGAAGCCGGGCTCCCTGAGGTGGGTGTGCAGGTCGACGAGACCGGGCAGGGCGACGAGGCCGTCGGCGTCGATGCGGATCGCGCCTCTCGCTGAGGCGTCACCGGCTCCCGGGCCGACACGGGTGAGCCGGCCATCCTGCACCAGCAGGTCGGTACGCTCCCCCGACGGAAGGGTGGCTCCGACGATGAGGTGACTCGGATTGCCCACGTGTGTGCCTTTCATTCGGCGGCCTCTCGTTCGGCAGCTTCGGGTTGGCCGGACATCAGCAAATAGAGAACTGCCATGCGGATCGACACCCCGTTCGTGACCTGCTCGAGCACGGTGGACTGGGCCGAGTCCGCAGCCGCTGCGGAGATCTCGAGGCCCCGGTTCATCGGGCCCGGGTGCATCACAATCGTATCCGGGCGAAGCGCGGCGAGGCGCGCATCGTCGAGGCCCCACTCCCGGGCATACTCCCGGGCATTGGGGAAGAAGGCGGCGTTCATCCGCTCGCTCTGGATGCGGAGCATCATCACCACGTCCGGCTGCGTCTGGCGGATGGTCTCGTCGAAGTCATAACTGATGGTGGCGGGCCACTGCTGCTCGGCACCGAACGGCACGAGCGTGGCGGGGGCGACGAACGTGACGTGGGCCCCGAGGGTCTCGAGTAACCAGAGGTTCGACCGGGCGACCCGGGAGTGCAGGATGTCGCCGACGATCACCACGCACACACCGTTCAGGTCGCGTCCGCGGCTCTGTGTGCCGAAGAGCCGGCGCCGCATCGTGAACGCGTCGAGGAGGGCCTGGGTCGGATGCTCGTGGGTGCCGTCGCCCGCATTCACGATGGGAGCGTCGATCCAGTTGCTCTCGGCGAGCACCAGCGGCGCCCCACTTGCATGGTGGCGGATGACCACGCCGTCGGCGCCCATCGCCGCGAGGGTCTGCGCGGTGTCCTTCAGGCTCTCGCCCTTCGAGACGCTGGATCCCTTGGCGCTGAAGTTGATCACGTCGGCGCTCAGGCGCTTCGCCGCGGCCTCGAACGAGATGCGGGTGCGGGTCGAGTCCTCGAAGAACAGGTTGACGACGGTCTTGCCGCGAAGAGTCGGGAGCTTCTTGACCTCTCGGTCATTGACGGCGGCCATGTCCTCGGCGACGTCGAGGATCTGCAGCGCCTCGTCACGGCTGAGGGTCTTCGTTGAGAGCAGGTGCCTCATCGGGTGCCTCCGTCGGGCTCGTCGCTGCCCTCGTCGAAGGGGTCGTGGAAGACGCGCGGTGCTGCGGTGGTTCCGGATGTCGCTGTGGTTCCGGATGTCGCTGCCCCGGCGTCGCGTGGACTTTCGATGCTCACCTCTTCGACCTCGTCGACCTCGCGGAGTCGCACGTTGATGCGTTCCTCGGTCGACGTCGGCAGGTTCTTGCCCACGAAGTCCGCCCGGATGGGAAGCTCCCGGTGGCCCCGGTCGACCAGCACCGCGAGCCGCACGACCTTCGGCCTGCCGATGTCGCTGAGCGCATCCAGTGCGGCGCGGATGGTGCGACCCGAGTAGAGCACGTCATCCACCAGCACGACGGTCTTGCCGTCGACTCCCCCGGCTGGAATGTCCGTCGGCTGCGGGGTGCGGGTGATGTTGCGGCCAAGGTCGTCGCGGTACATCGTGGCGTCGAGCGCGCCCACCAGCGACGCCGGGGCGCCTTGTTCTATGCGCTGGATGATCTCGGCGATGCGCCGGGCGAGAAAGACGCCGCGCGTCGGGACCCCGAGGATGACGAGCCCGCCGGCCCCCCGGTTCGACTCGAGGATCTCGTGCGAGATGCGGGTCAGCGCCCGCGAAATGTCAGCCTGAGACAGCACAGTGCGCGCCATGTCGGACTCCCTTCTCCGTTTCACAGAACGGCTCTTAAAGGTTGTCGTGTTGCCCCCATCCTACCAGCCCGCCCCGCGGTGCCCGAGTCCTTCCGGGAGTCGTGCTCGGCCGACCAACGAACCGCGATGTAGATTCGCTGAACGGGCGGCCCCCGCCGAATCTGCCGCGCCATAGTCCGCGGATTGGGTTGTGGCCGCCGATTTGATCATGGCCTCAGGGAATGCGCTAGTGGGCGACGCCCTTGGTCTGGGCGATCTTGACCAGGATGCCGTTGATGAATCCGGCCGAGTCGTCGGTCGACATCGACTGGGCCGCTTCGACTGCCTCGGCGGGTCCGGCCGCCGGGCTGCGCCGTGGTTCAGAGGCCAAACTGGGCCTCCGCCGTTGCGGGTTCGAATGCCGCCTCGTGCACACTGTCTTCTCTCGGGTCGAGAGCCGAGAACGGCGCCTCACCCAGCGAGACGCCGTCTTCCGCGACTCTGCCGAAAGCTAGTGGGCGACGCCCTTGGTCTGGGCGATCTTGGCCAGGATACCGTTGATGAAGCCGGCCGAGTCGTCGGTCGACATCGACTGGGCGGCTTCGACCGCCTCGGCGATGGCCACGGCATCCGGAACGCCGTCGTTGTAGAGGATCTCCCAGATGCCGATGCGGAGGAGCGCGCGGTCGATGTGCGGCATGCGGCCGAGGGTCCAGCCGACGGCGTAGGTCTCGATCAGCTCGTCGATCTCGTAGCCGTGCGACACGAAACCGTCGACGATCTCACGCGCATACTCCCAGGAGGCCTCGCGCGCGGGCTCGGTCAGTGCGCGCGCCGCCTCGGCCGCGAGGGACTCATTGATGGAGATCTGGCGGACATCCGCCGCATACAGGATGTCGAGCGCCCGCTTACGGGCTTTCGTGCGTGCACTCACAGAACAGCAGCCCTACTCGCTGACGCGGCCGAGATAGTCGCCCGTGCGGGTGTCGACCTTGACCTTCGTGCCCTGTTCGAGGAACAGCGGCACCTGGATCTCGTGCCCGGTCTCGACGGTCGCGGGCTTGGTGCCGCCGGTGGAACGGTCGCCCTGCAGGCCCGGCTCGGTGTAGGTGATCTCGAGGATCACGGATGCCGGCAGCTCGACATAGAGCGGCGCGTCTTCGTGCAGCGCGATGGTGACGGGCTGGTTCTCGAGCATGTAGTTCTTGGCGTCGCCGACGACCTTGTCGGTCACGCTGAGCTGCTCGTAGGTGTCGTTGTCCATGAACACGAAGTCCTGGCCGTCGTTGTAGGAGTAGGTATAGTCGCGGCGGTCGACATTGGCCGTCTCGATCTTGGCACCCGCGTTGAAGGTGCGGTCGACGACCTTACCCGAGAGCACGTTCTTGATCTTGGTGCGCACGAACGCGCCACCCTTGCCGGGCTTGACGTGCTGGAACTCGATGACAGCCCAGAGCTGGCCGTCGATCTTCATCACTACGCCGTTACGGATGTCGCTTGTCGAAGCCATGGGAGAGGTGGATCCATTCGGTTGGGAAGTTACGGGTGAAACACTGCAGCGGGCCCGTCCGGCCCGACATCACAGTGTAGTCGAGATGCGGGAGAGCTGTTCGAGGGCCAGCCGGTAGCCGTCGAATCCGAACCCCGCGATGACGCCGGTCGCGATACCGGAGATGACGCTGGTGTGTCGGAACGTCTCGCGGGCGTGCGGGTTCGAGATGTGCACCTCGATCAGCGGGAGACCTGCCTTCGTCACGAGTGCGGCCGCGTCGCGGAGCCCGTAGGAGTAATGCGTGAAGGCGGCAGGGTTCAGGATGACGGGGGTGCGGGCATCCACCGCAGAGTGCAGCCAGCCGATCAGCTCCGACTCGTCGTCGGTCTGGCGCACCTCGACGTCGAAGCCCTCGGGCGCAGTGTCTTCGAGCAGAGAGCGGAGCGCTTCCAGATCCTGATGCCCGTAGACGTCGGGCTCGCGGCTGCCGAGCCGGCCGAGGTTCGGACCGTTCAGCACGAGCACCCGGGTCATGACCCGATCTCCTGGTAGGCGGCGAACAGCAGAGCCGTCTCCGGACCCTGCAGAACGGTCGGCTTCGCGATGTCGTCGAGCACGATGAAACGCAGCATGCTGCCGCGCGCCTTCTTGTCGCGCTGCATCGCTGCGAGCAGGGTGTTCCAGCGGCCGACCGGGTAGCTGGTCGGCAGCGTCAGCAGTTCGAGCACCCGGCGGTGACGGTCGACTGCCTCGTCGGAGAGCGAGCCGGTGAGCCGCCCGAGCTCAGCTGCGAAAACCATGCCCACGGCCACAGCGGCCCCGTGCCGCCACTGGTAGCGCTCCGTGTGCTCGATCGCGTGACCGAGGGTGTGGCCGTAGTTCAGGATCTCGCGGAGGCCCGACTCCTTGAAGTCTTCGCCGACGACCCTGGCCTTCAGCCCGATGGAGAGCTCGACGAGTCGGCGGAATTCGGGCGAGGCCGGGTCGGTGGCGACATCCACATCGCGCTCGATGATGTCGAGGATCTCCGGCTCGGCGATGAAGCCGGCCTTGGCGACCTCGGCGAACCCGGCGAGCAGGTCGTTCCGCGGCAGGCTGGCCAGCGTGTCGAGGTCGGCGAGCACCGCGGTCGGAGCGTAGAAGGCGCCGACGAGGTTCTTGCCCTCAGCGGTGTTGATGCCTGTCTTGCCGCCGACGGCCGCATCGACCATGCCGAGCAGGGTGGTCGGAGCCTGGATGAGCTGCACTCCGCGCAGCCACGTCGCAGCGACGAAGCCCGCGAGGTCGGTGGTCGCTCCCCCACCGAAGCCCACGATGGCGTCGGAGCGCGTGAAGTCGGCCTGCCCGAGGATCTGCCAGAGGAACGACGCGACCTCGACCCGTTTGGCGCCCTCGCCGTCGGGGATCTCGGCGAGCAGTACCTCGTAATCGGTCTTCAGCCCGTCACGGAGCACGCCGGCCCAGTCGGCCAGTTGGGGTGCGTGCACGATGAGGATCTTCCGCACACCGGGCGCGAGCGACGCTCCGAGCCCTGCGAGAACCCCGCGCCCGACGATCACATCGTAGGGCTCCGTGCCCGGAACGGTGATCGTGGTGGGGGTGTCTGTGCCCGTGATGTCTGTGCTCTCGGTGCTCATGCGTGTTCTCCCAGCTGGGTTCGGATCCAGGCGGCGACGTCTTCGGCGATGTCGTCGGCCCGATGGTGCGAGGTGTCGACGGTGAAGTCGGCGAGTTCGTCGTAGAGCTCCCGCCGGGCATCCACCACCTTCTGCCAGGCTGCGACGTCGGGAACGAGGGGGCGCTTGGAATTGCCGAGCCGCGCCTCGACGGCCTCGGCAGTGCAGGTGAAGAGCACAACGAGGCAGCCGTCGAGATCGTGCTGGGTGGCGGGGTTCAGCACGGCCCCGCCACCGAACGAGACGATGCCGCCGCCTTTCAGCGCCTGCACGACCTCCGCCCGTTCGATTTCGCGGAATCGCGGTTCGCCCTCGGTCTCGAAGATCGCCGGGATTGGCCCGTGCAGGGCCTGGATCTGCTTGTCCGTGTCGGTGAACGTCAGGTCGAGCAGCTTCGCGACACGGCGGCCGATGCGGGTCTTGCCGGCGGCCGGCGGGCCGATGATGACGACGGTCACCGGATGCCCGTCGGGTCGTCGGGCGCTCGTCCGTCGTCTGCGGGGTCGGCGTCTGCGGGGCCGGGGCCGGCGTCCGGTAGGCCCCGGTCGAATCCGTCCCGCATGGGCGCTGCGCTCGTGCCGTCGCTTCGCACCGCGGGGGTCTCGTCGCCTCGCTCCGGCGCCTCGACGGCCTCGTGCCCACTCCGGAGCGCCGCCGGAATCGCCGCGAGGTAGCCGTCGAGGTTGCGCTTCGTCTCCCGCACCGAATCGCCCCCGAACTTCTCCTGCACCGCGTTCGCGAGCACGAGCGCGACCATCGCCTCCGCGACGACACCGGCCGCCGGAACAGCACAGACGTCGGAGCGCTGGTGGTTCGCCGCTGCCGCTTCGCCGGTGGCGACATCCACCGTGCGGAGGGAGTGCGGCACGGTCGCGATGGGCTTCATGCCCGCGCGCACCCGCAACACGGTACCGGTGCTCATGCCACCCTCTGTGCCGCCGGCCCTGTCGCTGGAGCGGCCGATCTCGCCGTCGACCTCGAAGAGTTCGTCGTGCGCCTGCGAGCCGCGGCGGGTCGTCGTGAGGAACCCGTCTCCCACCTCGACACCCTTGATGGCCTGGATGCCCATCAGCGCGGCGGCGAGCTGCGAGTCGAGCCGCCTGTCCCAGTGCACGTGCGAGCCGAGGCCGGGTGGCAGTCCGTAGGCCAGTACCTCGACGACACCGCCGAGGGTGTCGCCCTCCTTGTGGGCGTCGTCGACTTCGGCCACCATCAGGGCAGAGGTGGCCGGGTCGAAGCAGCGGAGTGGATCGGCGTCGAGCATGTCGACATCGCTCGGTCGTGGCAGACGTGAGCCCTCGGGCACCCGCACCGGCCCGATCGACAGGGTATGGCTGACCAGAGTGATCCCGAGCTCGGCGAGGAAGTTGCGTGCGACGGCACCGAGGGCGACCCGGGCGGCGGTCTCCCGGGCGCTCGCGCGCTCGAGGATCGGGCGAGCCTCCTCGAACCCGTACTTCTGCATGCCGACGAGATCGGCGTGGCCGGGGCGGGGGCGGGTCAGCGGGGCCCCGCGGCCCGTCGACTTCGCCTCGCCGTCGAGGGGCGCTGCTCCCATCACCTCTGTCCACTTCGGCCACTCGGTGTTGCCGACGCGGATGGCGACGGGGCTGCCGAGGGTGAATCCGTGCACGATGCCGCCCGAGAGCGACACCTCGTCCTGCTCGAACTTCATGCGCGCACCCCGGCCGTAGCCGAGTTTCCGGCGCGCAAGATCGGTTTGGATGTTTTCGACGGAAACGGGGATTCCAGACGGCAGACCCTCAAGGATGGCGATGAGTTCGGGGCCGTGGGATTCTCCGGCTGTGAGCCAACGGAGCATGCTGAAATCCTCCCACAGGATTGACGCTCGCCGCGTCGCGGTCAGGCGGGCAGGCCCACCGCCTCGAACATTGCGGCGAGCACGGCCGGCTCGTTCTCGAGTACCAGCTCCGGGTCTCCTCCGATGAAAATGCGCACCTGAGCCAGGGCCTGGTGCACCAGCATCCGGAGACCGGAGACGACCTCGCCTCCGTCGGCCGCCCACTGCTGGCCCAGCAGGCTGGGCCAAGGTGCGTAGGCGACATCGAGCAGCACCGATCCTGCTGCGGGCATCACGGCGGCGACGTCGACTGAGGTCAGCGCGCCTCCGGGCAGGGTGCTGATGGCGACCGCAGCGCTGGTTCGGGCGAGCCCTTCGGAGAGCGGGATGATCGTGGTGGCCACCCCGGATTCGTCGGCCGTCCGTGCGACGGACTCGGCGCGGGCGGCGTTCCGCACGGCGATCGTGATGTGCTGGGCACCGAGGCTCGCGGCAGCGACGACGGCGGAGCGAGCTGTTGCTCCGGCCCCGAGCAACAGCACCTCCTGGGCGTTGCGCACTCCCCCGTCGGCCAGGGCGTTCACGATTCCGGCGACATCCGTGTTGAACCCGTCGATCCTGCGGCGACCGGCGTCATCGGTGAACAGTACGGTGTTGGCCGAACGCGCCAGCGTCGACAGTCTGTCTGCCGAATCGAGCAGCGGCAGCACCGCCTCCTTGAGCGGCATCGTCAGGGAGAGCCCGCGCCAGTCGGGAGAGAGGGTGTCGACGAAGGCCTGGAGCCCCCCCGACGGCACCTCGGCGGAGCTGTATTCAGCGTCGAAACCGAGCACCCGGTAGGCCGCCGCGTGCAGGGCCGGCGACTGGGAGTGCGCGATGGGCGACCCGAGAACGGCGAGGCGGGGTCGCCCCTGCCCGGTCATCCCCCGGCGCCGGGGTTGGCAGCCGACCAGGCCTGGTACTGGGCGACGGCCTTCAGGTGATCGTCGTACGAGGTGGAGAACACGGTCTCACCGCTGTCGAGATTGACCGCCACGAAGTAGAGCCACGTACCGTCGGCGGGATGCATGGCCGCGTCGATGGCGGTGTCCCCGGGGTTCGAGATGGGGCCAACCGGGAGCCCGGTGTGCGCGTACGTGTTGTACGGGTTCGACTCGTCGTTCCGTTCGGCATCCGTCGTGTCCACGCGCTTCTCGCCGGTGCCGTACGCGACCGTCGCATCCGACTGGAGCGGCATGTCGTCGGCGATGCGGTTCGTGAAGACCCGCGAGACCTTGTAGAAGTCGGGTTCCAGCCGTGCCTCCTTCTGGACGACCGAGGCCAGCGTCAGCACCTTCTCGCGGTCGGCCACCGGCACACCGGCTGTGTCGAGGGACTGGAAGGTGCGATCGACCATCGTCTTCAGCAGATCCTTCGCCGACATGTTCGGTTCGAACGTGTACGTCGCGGGGAAGAGGTACCCCTCGATGTTCGGCGCCGACGCGTCGATGCCGAACTGGGTGAAGTTGGCGGCCTCCGCTTGCAGATCGGTGAGCGGCACCCCCGTGTCGGTGGAGAGCGTCGTCAGCACCTCGGCTGCGAGCGTGCCTTCGGGGATCACCACCTGATTGGTCACGTGGTTCACCGGGTCTTTGAGCGCCGTGAGGGCGGACTGCGCGCTCATCTGCTTCGAGAGCGTGTAGGTGCCGGGCTGGAAGACGACGTCGGGCTGGGTGAGAAGAAGCTTGTAGAAGATCGCCGACGACCCGACGATTCCTTGGGCGGCCAGATTGTCGCCGATGATCGAGCCGTCGTCGCCGGAGTTGATGACGAAGTCGACCTTCTCACCTGTTCCGGTACCGGTGAAGTCGGCTGCGGTGCTCGAACCGCCGAAGATCTTCTGGATTCCCGGAACCAGCGGCGGGATGACCGCACTGGCCGCAGCAGCCAGGCCGCCCACCAGCACCAGGGTGACGACAACAGTGATGATCACGCGGGCAGGACGCCGTCTGCGAGGTCCGCCGGAGCGGCTCGCTCCGGCGGTCTGCTGGTGTTCCCGGCGCGCCGCTCGCCGGCTGTCGCTCGGAGGCGACTCTCGAAAGAATTCGGCGAAGGGGTGGTTCTCGGGTGGCTGGGGGTCAGTCACTGTGTGGTCCTTGGTTCGGGTCGACCGGGAGCCCTGGGAGGTTACCCGTGGAGCGCTCGACGTCGAGGGCATGTTGCAGAAGTATAACGGCGGCTACTTGATCGATCACTGGGCGTGAGTTCTTCGTGTTCTTGCCCGAGCGGTGGAGGGCGGCCTGGGCCGAGACAGTCGTCAGGCGTTCGTCGATCATCCGAACCGGATGTGAGGCCGCCCGGGCAAGCTCCAGTGCGAACACGGAGGCATCATCGGTCGAGGGCGTGCGGCCACCCGACATCGAGAGCGGCAGCCCCACGATGAACTCCGTGGCGTCGATCTCCGTGGCGATGGCGAGGATCCGCTCGATGTCCGCAGTGCCGGAGCTCGAGCGCGCCACCGTCTCGACCGGCGTCGCGAGGATGCCGTGCAGATCGGAGCGCGCAACGCCCACTCTGGCCTTGCCGACGTCGATGCCGATTCGCACTCCCTGCCTCACGAGACACACCCGGACGACGGCACGAACGCCGCCGCCCGGGCCCGCGTGAGCAGGCCGACGGGAGGAATCACGCTCGCCCGTCGCCCACAGCGGAACGAATCGCAGCCAGGGCATCGTCGATCGCCGAGACGTTCGTTCCTCCGCCCTGCGCGAGGTCGTCCTTGCCGCCGCCTCCGCCGCCGAGCACGGTCGCAGCGAGCTTGGCCAGGGCGCCGGCACGAATCGAAGCCGCACGCGCAGCGTCGTTCGTCGCGGCGATGACCACCGGCTTCTCGGCGACACTGGCGGCCAGCGCGACCACTCCGGGCGCGCTGCCGAGTCGTTCGCGAACCGCCGTGACGAGCATCCGCAGGTCGTCGCTCGAACGGAGCTCCCCCACGTTGGCACTCACGAGGGAGACGGGGCCCAGTAGCTCGGCGGAATCCACCAGGGCGGGCACCCGTGACGAGAGCGCACTCGTCTCGTAGGCGGCGATCTTCTTCTCGGCCGTCTTGAGGTTCGCCACCAGATCCGCGATGCGGTTCGTGAGTTCGTCGCGGGGTGCCTTCAGCGACGACGTCAACTGCGACACGATCGCCCGCTCGGTGGCGAACTCGCGGAACGCGTCGGCGCCGACGAGGGTTTCCACCCGGCGGTTCGTCGAGCCGATGGACGATTCGCCCAGCAGGTTGATCAGCCCGATCTCCGAGGTGTGAACGACGTGGGTGCCGCCGCAGAGCTCTCTCGACCAGGGGCCGCCGATCTCGACCATCCGCACCACGTCACCGTACTTCTCTCCGAAGAGAGCCATGGCACCGAGTGCCTTCGCATCATCGACCGCCATCTCGCGGGTGACCACGCTGAAATCCGCCCGGACGGCCGTGTTCGATATCTCCTCGATCTCCGACTTCGTCGCGGCCGAGAGCGGCTGGCTCCAGGTGAAGTCGAGGCGGAGATAACCGGCCTTGTTGTACGACCCTGACTGGTGGGCGGTCGATCCGAGGATCTCCCGCAGCGCCGCATGCACGATGTGGGTGGCCGAGTGCGCCTGCGTCGCACCCTTCCGCCAGTCGTTGTCGACCACGCTGCGGGCGGCGTCTCCCACGGCGACCTGCCCGCTCGTGACCCGGGAACGGTGGCTGATGAGGCCCTTCACGGGCTTCTGCACATCCAGCACTTCGAGCACGAAGCCGTCGCCGACGATGGTTCCGGAGTCGGCCTCCTGGCCACCTGATTCGGCGTAGAGGCTGGTCTCGGCCAGGATGACCTCGACGAGCTCGCCCGACACCGCGGTGTTCACCGACTGGGAGTCGATGATCAGGCCCAGCACGCGCGACTCGGTCTCCAGCTCGGTGTAGCCGGTGAACACGGTCTCACCCTGCGCCCGGAAGGCGGCGAAGGCGCTGAGGTCGGCGTTGCCGAGCTTCTTCGACTTCGCGTCGGCCTTGGCCCGCTGCTTCTGCTCGGTCATCAGGCGTTCGAAGGCTGTGCGGTCGACAGAGAGGCCGGCCTCCTCGGCGATCTCCACCGTCAGGTCGATGGGGAAACCATAGGTGTCGTGCAGCTGGAAGGCCGTGTCGCCGGCGAGAGCCGGAGCGCCCTTCTCCTTGGTCTTCAGAACAGCGAGGTCGAGGATGGTCGTGCCACCGGTGAGCGTGCGGAGGAAGGCCTCCTCCTCGGCGTAGGCCGTTCGGGAGATGCGCTCGTAGTCCGCCGAGACCTCCGGGTAGGCCGTCGACATCGCGTCTCGTGAGGCAGGGAAGAGCTCCGGGAACGTCGAGCGGTCGACGCCCAGCAGCCGCATGCTGCGGACGGTGCGCCGCAGAAGACGGCGGAGCACGTAGCCACGCCCTTCGTTCGAGGGCGTCACGCCGTCTGACATCAGCATCAGCGCCGAGCGCACGTGGTCTGCGACGACCCGCATGCGCACGTCGTCTTCGTGGTCGGCGCCGTAGCGGCGGCCGGAGAGTTCGGCGGCCCGGTCGAGCACCGGCCTCACCTGGTCGATCTCGTAGAGGTTCTCGACGTTCTGCTTGATGAACGCCACTCGCTCGAGGCCCATGCCCGTGTCGATGTTCTTGCGGGGCAACTCGCCGAGGATGTCGAAGTCGACCTTCGACTTCACGTTCCCGATGAGGTACTGCATGAACACGAGATTCCAGATCTCGATGTAGCGGTTCTCGTCGGCGATGGGCCCGCCCTCGGCGCCGTACGCCGGCCCCCGGTCGAAGTAGATCTCCGAGCATGGTCCGGCTGGCCCCGGCTGCCCAGTCGACCAGTAGTTGTCTTCTTTGCCGAGGCGCTGGATGCGGTGGTCGGGAAGGCCGGCCGTCTTCTTCCACATGCCGATCGCCTCGTCGTCGTCTTCGTAGACAGTGACCCAGAGATCCTTCTCAGCAAAACCGAGCCCGCCGTCGGCCTCGCTCGTGGTGAGCAGCTCCCAGGCGTATTCGATGGCGGTCTCTTTGAAGTAGTCGCCGAACGAGAAGTTGCCGTTCATCTGGAAGAACGTGCCGTGCCGGGTCGTCTTGCCGACCTCTTCGATGTCGAGGGTGCGGATGCACTTCTGCACACTCGTGGCCCGCGGGAACGGAGCCGGTACGAGCCCGGACATGTAGGGGATGAACGGAACCATCCCCGCGACGGTGAACAGCAGGGTGGGATCGTCGCTCACCAGGGAGGCGGAGGGAACGACGGTGTGGCCGCGGTCGCCGAAGAACTCGAGCCAGCGCCGGCGGATGTCTGCGGTCTGCACTACTTCTGTGCGGCCTTCCGCGCGGCGTCGCCCGCGTCACCGATGGCGGAGCGAAGTTCGTTCTCGCGCTCGTGGTAACCGTCGGCAAGCGCCTCGGAGAAGTCCTTGATCTTGGCGTCGAGCTCCGCGAAGAACCTCTTGCCCTGGGCCGTCTGGTTGAGCTGGTGGGCTGCCACGACGCCGACGGCGATTCCGGCTGCAAACCACAGGACTTTCTTCAAGGCGGGCTCCTTCTTGGGGGTTCGGTTTCGAGCTTCGGCCAGTTTAGTGGCTCTCAGTAGTCCGATTTACGGGCGCGGCGACCGGTGGATTTCTTCTTCGACTTCGCCTGTGTGGACGAGGAGTCATCCGCAAGCTCGCGGCCGCCCCGGATGGCCGCACGCACCGCGGCGCTGAATCCGGCGATCTTGATGAGCGGGCCCCCGACGGAGGCGGCGAACAGCGCGACCAGCGAGTTCACGTTGCCGGTCACCTCCGCGACATTCGAGGTGATCGAGTCGACTCGTGCCAGCTGTTTGTTCGCCTCCTGCACCGTGACCGTCGTCTCCTCGAGGATCGGCGTGATCCCCTTGCTGACATCCCTGATCGCCAGAGTGGTCTCGTCGAACACCTTGCCGAGCTTGATGAGCGGAAGAGCGAGGAACACGACCAGCACCGCAAAAACTCCCGCGGCGATCAGCCCGGCGATGTCTCCACCAGACATGTGGACACTCCTTACAACTCGGTGTGCACCAGCAGGTCAGCTGGGCAGGATACGAAAAAGGGCGGCCCACCCTGAGGTGGACCGCCCTCAGCGTATCTGTAACGAACGCGGGACCTAGCGAGCCGCGTAGTACTCGACGACCAGCTGCACTTCACAGGTCACGGGAACCTCGGCGCGACGCGGGCGACGCTCGAGACGGGCCTGGAGCTTGTCGATCTCGACCGACAGGTAGCCCGGAACCTTGGGCAGAACGTCGACGTGGCCGCCGGCAGCCGCGACCTGGAACGGAGGCAGGGCCTCTGAACGGGCGTGCACGTGGATCATCTGTCCCGGCTTGACGCGGAACGACGGGCGGTCGACACGAGCGCCGTCGACGAGGATGTGGCGGTGAACGATCAGCTGGCGGGCCTGGGCGGTCGTGCGGGCGAAGCCTGCACGAAGAACCAAGGCGTCGAGACGCATCTCGAGCAGCTCGACCAGGTTCTCACCGGTCAGGCCGCTGCCGCGACGGGCCTCCTGGAACGCGATCTTGAGCTGGGCCTCGCGGATGCCGTACTGGGCACGCAGGCGCTGCTTCTCGCGAAGCCGCACCGCGTAGTCGGAGTCGGTCTTGCGCTTGGTGCGGCCGTGCTCACCCGGAGCGTAGGGACGCTTCTCGAGGTACTTGGCGGCCTTCGGGGTCAGCGGAATGCCGAGGGCCCGGGAAAGGCGGGTCTTGCTGCGGGTACGTGACTTGGTAGACACAAACATCCTTCAAAAGATAAATACGGTTGAGTTGTTGACCCTCGGGCACATGGATGCCCGGGGAAATCGAGGGATGGACCAGGCGCTTCGGCTACAGAACGCGCTTTTCCTGAGGTGGGAGTCTCTCGCAGCCGCGCTAAAGACACCCAGAAGTAGGCCTTGAGAAGATTACCACAGGAGATACCCGAACCACGGCTCAACCCCGCGTGATCCTGCGGATCTTCTCCAGCCTCGCTGCGACATCCCGCTCGTTGCCGTGTTCGGTCGGCCGGTAGTACTCCGTGCTCTTCAGCTCGTCGGGCAGGTACTGCTGCGCCACCACGCCCAGGTCGCTATCGTGCGGGTATGTGTAGCCCTTGCCGTGACCGAGCCGTTTCGCGCCCGGATAGTGCGCATCCCGTAGCGGCTTCGGAACACGCCCGATCTTTCCGGCCCGTACATCGGCTATCGCCTTGTCGATGGCCACGTACGACGCGTTCGACTTGGGCGCCGTCGCCAGGTACACGACCGCCTCGGCGAGCGGGATGCGTCCCTCCGGCATGCCGATGAACTGAACAGCATCGGCGGCAGCGGTCGCGATGACCAGTGCCTGCGGATCGGCCATGCCGATGTCCTCGGCTGCGGAGATGATGATGCGCCGGGCGATGAATCGCGGATCCTCACCCGCTTCGATCATGCGCGCCAGGTAGTGGATCGCCGCGTCGACATCCGACCCCCGCACCGACTTGATGAACGCACTGATCACGTCGTAGTGCTCATCGCCGTTGCGGTCGTACCGCAGAAGAGCACGATCGACGGCCTGGGCCACGGTCTCGTCGGTGATCTCCGGCACCGCGTCGGCATCACCACCCGCCAGCGCGCTCGTACCCGCGGCCTCCAGCGCCGTCAAGGCCCGCCGGGCGTCTCCCGACGCGAGGCGGATGATCGTGGCTCTGCCCTCGGGCGTCAGCGTGACGCGCCCGGCCAGGCCCCGGGCATCCACCACCGCACGGTCGACCAGCAGACCGAGGTCGTCGTCGCTCAGCGGCTCGAGGGTGAGCAGGAGGGAGCGGGAGAGCAGGGGCGAGATGACGGAGAACGACGGGTTCTCGGTGGTTGCGGCCACCAGGATCACCCAGCCGTTCTCGACTCCGGGAAGCAGTGCATCCTGCTGGGCCTTGGTGAAACGGTGGATCTCGTCGAGGAAGAGCACGGTCGACACTCCGTAGAGGTCGCGGCTGGTGAAGGCCTCCTCCATCACCTGGCGCACGTCTCGCACCCCGGCCGTCACCGCTGACAGCTCGACGAACTTACGGTTGGAACTGTGCGCGATGGCTTGCGCCAGCGTGGTCTTGCCCGTGCCGGGCGGCCCCCAGAGGATGATCGACACCGACCCCCGGGCGCCGCCGGAGTCTGAAGCGAGGTTCACCAGCGGCGAACCCGGGCGGAGGAGGTGCTTCTGGCCGGCCACTTCTTCGAGGTTTCGCGGGCGCATGCGCACCGCGAGAGGGACGGCTCCAGAGTGGAGCCCCTGCTGTGTCGAGACCATGGCTTCAGGGTAGCCCGACCCACTGACAGGGCTGCTTCGCCGGGACTGCAAGGGCTGCTTCGCAGGGAGCTTTTGAGCTGAGGGCCGGATTCACCGTAAAGTTCTCGGGGGGTCCGTCGCTTGTCAGCGCCGGAACAGTCGTTGACGGAGGATTCGTGGCACCGAGCAATTCTGATCGTGAAGCACGCGAGTCCAAGCAGCGACTCCGCAACTACCAGGCGCGGCAGACCGTGCACGCGTCGCAGGTGACCCGTCGGAAGCGTGACAACCTCGTCTCGGTGATCGTCGTGCTCGTCGTGGTCATCGTCGCCATCGTCGTGCAGGTCTTCTACTTCTCCGGGGGCCCAGGTACTCCTCTGCCCTCGCCGTCCGCATCCGCCACCGCCGAGCCGACAGCGTCACCCTCGGCGACGCCGAGCTCCACCGAGAACACCGGTGATGTACCGCCGACCTCCGTGGCCGAGGGCCGCGACTGGACAGGTACCCTCACGATCAACGACATCCCCCTGGCCATCGGCCTCGACGGTGTGGCAGCCCCCCAGGCCGTCTCGTCGTTCATCTCGCTGGTGCAGGCCGGGTTCTACACGGGGCTCACCTGCCACCGTCTGACCACAACGGGCATCTTCGTGTTGCAGTGCGGTGACCCGAAGGGCGACGGCACGGGTGGTCCCGGCTACTCGTATGGCCCGGTGGAGAATGCTCCGGCCGACAACGTCTACCCGGCGGGCACGCTCGCCATGGCACGACAGGGTGACAACGCCTACAGCAACGGCAGCCAGTTCTTCATCGTGTACGCCGACTCCACCATCCCCTCCGACACCGCAGGCGGATACACCGTCCTCGGCCAGGTCACCAGCGGGCTCGACCAGCTCCAGAGCAGAGTCATTGCCGCCGGCGTCACGAGCGGCACAGAGACCCCCGTTGTTCCCGCCACCATCACGAACGTCACCGTGCAGTAGGGTGAATTTCGTGATGAGTAGTGACCAACAGCCCTGGGGCCGTGTCGATGAAACCGGAACGGTCTACCTTCGCGAGCCTGACGGAGAACGGGTCGTCGGCCAGTTTCCCGACGGTTCGCCCGAGGAGGCGCTCGCCTATTTCGAGCGCAAGTACACCGATCTCGCCGGCCAGGTGACCCTGCTCGAACAGCGGGTCAAACGCGGCGCGTCGGCCTCCGACGTCAGCAAGGCCGTCTCGTCGCTCTCGAAAGCCATCGAGACCGCAAACGCAATCGGTGACCTCGCGTCGCTGAAGCGCCGGGTGGATGCCCTCACCGAGGTCGTGTCGTCGCTCACCGAGAAGCAGAACGAAGAATCGAAGGCCCAGCTCACGTACGCGATCGCTGAGCGCACCGCCATCGTCGAAGAGGTCGAGGCGCTTGCGGCCGAAGACCCCGCGAAGGCGCAGTGGAAGCAGGTCACGGCTCGTCTCGACGACATGTTCGCGCGCTGGCAGAAGCACCAGCAGGACGGACCGCGTCTGCCCCGCACCGAAGCTGGCGAACTGTGGAAGCGATTCCGGGACGCCCGTACCATCGTCGAAGGGCACCGCAAGGCGTTCTTCGCAGAGCTCGACAGCACTCATCGTGACGCCCGTGCGAAGAAGCAGCAGCTCGTCGAACGCGCCGAGGCACTCATTCCCCAGGGCGCAGATGGCGTGAACGCCTATCGCGACCTCCTCACGGAGTGGAAGAACGCCGGGCGCGCAGGCAAGCGCGTCGACGACACCCTCTGGGAGAAGTTCAAAGCGGCCGGTGACCTCATCTACGCCGCCCGCACCGAGATCGTCGCGAAAGACGACGAGGAGTTCGCTGGCAACCTCACGCTGAAGCTCGAACTGCTGACGGAGGCCGAACCTCTGCTCACCGAGACCGACCGTGCCGTTGCGCGCGAGCGCCTCACGTCGATCCAGCGCCGCTGGGATGAGATCGGCAAGGTCCCCCGCGATTCGGTCAAGGCCGTCGACGAGCGTCTCCGCAAGGTCGAGGCCGCCGTTCGCAAGCTCGACGACGACTTCTGGCAGAAGAACAACCCCGAGAAGAAGGCTCGTGCCGAGGGTCTGGCCGGCCAGCTGACCGACGCGATCGCCAAGCTGCAGGGCGAGATCGATGCAGCGAAGGCTGTCGGCAATGCCTCCAAGGTGGCCGAGCTGCAAGAAGCTCTGGATGCCCGGAAGGTCTGGCTCGACGCCCTGGGTTGATCCACAGTCCGGTCTTCTCCCTCCGCAGCCTCGTCCTCCGCAGCCTTGTCCTCCACAGCCCCACCGGCGGCGGGGTTGTCCACAGATCCGGGTTCCGGATCGGGAGTCGAGGCCGAGGAGCGGCACCATGGGGTCATGCCCCGACTTCTGCCCGACCTCCTGTTCCCCAGTGCCCAGTTCGGCCTCGCTGAACTCAGCGCGGCCCGTCTCGACGGCGAGCTGACACCCGTCGATTCCGGCTTCGCGCCCCTGGACTGCCCGGGAACGGTCGCCCTCCGGCTCCGCGCCCTGGTACCCCTCCTGCCGGAAACGGCCATCGTCGAGCGGCAGAGCGCCCTCTGGGTCTATGGGTTCCGGCCGTTCCCGCCTGCGCGTCACCAGGCGTGTGTGCGTGCGGGGGTCGGCCGTCGGGCTCCGAGTTCCGTGCGGCTCCAGGTGCGTGAGGTCGTCCTGGAGGCAGACGATGTCGTGGCGGTGTCCGGCATCGCCCTGACATCCAGGATCCGAACGGCCATCGACCTGGCGCGGGCCCCGGCATCAGTCGACGACATCCAGCGTGATCAGCTCAGGCTGCTCGTCGAAGCATCGGGCGCCACCCTCGACGAATGCCTCGAACGCCTGGAGCGGTGCCGCAATATGCCGAACAAGACCCGCGCGACCGTTCGGCTGAAGGAGGCCTTCGGTGCTGTGCTCAGCCCCCGCTGACCCGATAGACGTCGTAGACGGCGTCGATCCGACGAACGGCGTTCAGAACCCTGTCGAGATGGGTGGTGTCCCCCATCTCGAAGACGAACCTGCTGATTGCGAGGCGGTCCCTCGACGTGCTGACTGTGGCCGAGAGGATGTTGACGTGGTGCTCGGAGAGCACGCGGGTGACATCCGACAGCAGCCCGGAACGGTCGAGTGCCTCGACCTGGATCTGCACGAGGAACACGCTCTTCGACGACGGGGCCCAGTCGACCTCGATCATCCGCTCGGGCTCCATCAGCAGCGACTTCACATTGTGACAGTCGGACTGGTGCACAGACACCCCCGCGCCGCGGGTCACGAAGCCGACGATCTCGTCGCCCGGCACCGGGGTGCAGCACTTCGCGAGTTTGACGAGGATGTCGGGGGCGCCCCGAACCAGCACGCCGGACTCGCTGTGGGTCGACCGCGGTCGCCGCCCCACTCCGACGTCGATCTCACTGTCGTCGCTCTCGACCTCGGTCTGGAGGGACTGCAGCACCTTCTCGATGACCGACTGGGTGGAGACGTGTCCCTCGCCGATCGCCGCGTACAGCGCCTCGACGTTGTTGTAGCTGAGCTGCGACGCGACCTCGGTGAACGAGTCCTGGCTCATCAGCTTCTGCAGGGGGAGATTCTGCTTGCGCATGGCTCGGGCGATCGAGTCCCGGCCCTGCTCGACGGCCTCGTCGCGGCGTTCCTTCGTGAACCACTGGCGGATCTTGTTGCGGGCACGGGGGCTCTGCACGAACGAGAGCCAGTCCTGGCTGGGACCCGAGTCCGGATTCTTCGAGGTGAACACCTCGACCACGTCACCCGTGGTGAGCGTGCTCTCGAGAGGCACGAGCCGGCCGTTGACCTTGGCGCCCATCGTGCGGTGGCCCACCTCGGTGTGCACCGCGTACGCGAAGTCCACCGGTGTCGCTCCGGCCGGCAGGCCGATGACACGACCCTTCGGAGTGAAGACGTAGACCTCTTTCGCGCCGATCTCGAAACGCAGCGAGTCGAGGAACTCCCCCGGGTCGACCGTCTCGGCCTGCCAGTCGCTTATGCGGGCGAGCCACGCCATGTCCGTGTCGCCCCGGTCCTCGGTGGTTCCGGCGCGGCCGGCGTTCATCCGCTCTTTGTACTTCCAGTGCGCGGCGACACCGAACTCGGCCCGCTGGTGCATCTCGTTGGTCCGGATCTGGATCTCGACGGCTCTGCCGCCCGGGCCCACCACCGTGGTGTGCAGAGACTGGTAGAGATTGAACTTCGGTGTGGCGATGTAGTCCTTGAACCGGCCCGGCATCGGGGTCCAGCGGGCGTGGATCGAGCCGAGTACCGCATAACAGTCGCGAACCGAGTTCACGAGAACCCGGATGCCGACCAGGTCGTAGATCTCGTCGAACTCGCGGCCGCGAACGATCATCTTCTGGTAGATCGAGTAGTACTGCTTGGGTCGCCCGGCCACCTTGCCGCGGATCCTCGATGTCTTGAGGTCGTCACTGACCATGTCGATGACCTGCTGCACGTACTCTTCACGCTGGGGCGTACGCTGCCTCACCAGGTTCTCGATCTCCACATAGAGCTTCGGGGAGAGCACAGCGAACGAAAGGTCTTCGAGCTCCCACTTGATCGCCTGGATGCCCAGCCGATGTGCGAGCGGCGCATAGATCTCGAGGGTCTCCTGAGCCTTCCGCGTCGAGGACTCCGGCGAGACGAAGCCCCAGGTGCGCGCGTTGTGCAGGCGGTCGGCGAGCTTGATGATCAGCACGCGGATGTCCTTCGACATCGCGACGATCATCTTCCGCACGGTCTCGGCCTGGGCGCTCTCGCCGTACTTGACCTTGTCGAGTTTCGTCACACCGTCGACGAGCATGGCGACTTCTTCGCCGAATTCCGCCCGCAACTCGTCGAGCGAGTATTCCGTGTCTTCGACGGTGTCGTGCAGGAGCGCCGCTGCGATGGTCTTCGTTCCGATACCCAGCTCTGCCAGAATCTGGGCCACGGCAACCGGGTGCGTGATGTACGGCTCGCCACTTCGGCGCTTCTGACCGTCGTGGGCCCGCTCGGCGACCGTGTAGGCGCGCTCGATGATGCTCAGATCGGCCTTCGGATGATTCGCCCGAACCGTGCGGATCAGCGTGTCGACTGCACCCGCGGGCTGGGCGCGGGAGAACAGGCGCGGAACGAGCCGCCGCAGCGACGCGTTTGTCGGTGCAGTGGTTTCGGTCATGAGAGGGCCTCCACAACCATTATCCCACTAAGCCTTGAGCTGCTCCGCCGCCGCCTGGGTCTCGGCCGGCTTCTCACGGTTGGCGCGCTGGGAGAGCACCCGCTGGTCGATCTTCTTCACCTTGGGCTCGTTCTGTCGGAGCTGGGCGTAGAGCGGCGACGCGATGAAGATCGTCGAATAGGTTCCGACGAAGATCCCGATCAGGAGCGCGAGCGAGATGTCCCGGAGCGTTCCGGCACCAAGCACGAAGGCCCCGATCACCAGAATGGACGCGACGGGCAGCATCGCCACGACGGACGTGTTGATCGAGCGCACCAGGGTCTGGTTCACCGCGAGGTTCACCGTCTCACCGAAGGTGCGCGTCGCCTTGTCGCCCCATTCGGCCGTGTTCTCCCTGATCTTGTCGAACACCACCACGGTGTCGTAGAGCGAGTATCCGAGAATGGTCAGGAAGCCGATCACGGCCGCCGGAGTGATCTCGAACCCGGTGATGCCGTAGATGCCGGCTGTGATCACGAGGTCGTGGAGTAACGCCACCATCGCTGAGACAGCGATCTTCCAGGTTCTGAAGTAGATCGCCATGAAGACGGCGGCGAGCACGATGAAGATCAGCAGGCCCCGAATGGCCTGGCCGGTGATGTCGGCGCCCCAGGTCGGGCCGATGAAGTTGATCGTCACGTCGGAGGGCTGCACGTTGTACGCCGCGGCGAGGGCGTCGCGCACCTGGTTGCTCTCGGCGTCGTTGAGCTGGTCGGTCTGGATACGGATACCGCTCTGGCCGAGCGTCGAAACCAGGGGTACGACGGCCGGATCGACGGACTTCACCGCATCGATGCCCGCCTGCTGCGACGCGTTCGACACCTGGGAGATCGAGAACTGCGAACCGCCGCTGAACTCGATCCCGAAGACGAACCCTCCCCGGAGGAAGGGCCCCACCACAGAGACGAGGATGAGAAGACCCGCGATCGCGTACCAGAGCTTGCGTCGACCGACAATGTCGAACGAACGCTTGCCGGTGTACAGATCGTTTCCGAGATCACTGAACGAGGCCATCAGCTGTTCTTCCCTTTGCTCTGGCCGGACGAGTCTGTCTGGGTGGGCGTCTTTGGCTCAGCCGGCGGATCGATTACGAGTGTCGACGTACCCGCAGCCCTCCGCTCGGCGATGGTCTGGCGCCGGGCGGCCTCGCGGCCGGCCGACTCCTGCTTCGAGCGGGGAACGGCGGCCGTGGGCGTCTTGAACTGCGCGCGGCCCCGGTAGACGGCTCCGAGCTGACGCGGATCGAGGCCACTCGTCTTGTGGCCGTCGCGGAAGTACGGCAGCTCCGCCAGGAGCGTCAACACCGGATGCGTGAACATCATCACCACCACGATGTCGATGATCGTCGTGAGGCCGAGGGTCAGGGCAAAGCCCTTCACGCTGCCCACCGCGACGATGTACAGCACCACGGCCGCCATGAGGTTGATGAGGTCGGAGGCGAAGATCGTGCGGATGGCGCGTTTCCAGCCGGCCTGCACGGATGATTCGAGACCTCTGCCATCACGCAGTTCGTCGCGTATTCGCTCGAAGTAGACGATGAAGGAGTCTGCGGTGATACCGATGGCCACGATGAGACCCGCGACCCCCGCGAGCGACAGGCGGTACCCGGCGCGCCAGGAGAGCAGGTCGACGACGAGGTAGGTCGCTGCGGCGGCGACGACGAGGGATGCGATCGTCACGGCACCGAGCACCCGGTACTGGGCGATCGAGTAGAGCACCACGAGGATCAGGCCGATCAGGCCGGCGATCAGTCCGCTGATCAGCTGGGTCGACCCGAGGGTCGCCGAGATCGTGTTCTGGCTCTGCACGGTGAAGCTGATGGGCAGCGCACCGAACTTCAGCTGGTCGGCGAGCGTCTTCGACGACGCGGCGTCGAAGTTGCCAGAGATCTGCGGCTGGCCGTTGGTGATCACCGCGAGGGTGCGGGGAGCAGAGATGACCTTGCCGTCGAGCACGATGGCGAACTGGTTCTGTGCCCCGGTGAGACCCGAGAGACGCGTGGTCACCGAGGCGAACTCGCTCGTGCCCTGGTCGTTGAAGAAGATGTTGACGACGTACTGGCCGGTGGAGGCCCCGGAGCTGGTCTGGGCGACTCCGCTCGTGGCGTTGGAGATCGTGTCACCGGCGACCTCGATCGGGCCGAGGACGTACTTCGCACCGTTTTCACCACAGGCGACGAGGGGTTGGTCGGCGGGAGCCTGGCCCGCATCCGTCGCGGCGGTCGAGGTGCAGTCGATGTTCAGGAACTGGTCCTCGAGTGCAGGGGTGATGTAGTTCAGGTCGCTGGCATTGGTCGGAGCAACCGTCGGGGTGGCGTCGAGACCCGGTGTCGGGGTGGTCGTCGGCACATCGGCGGTCGTCGAGACGAGAACCGCGCGGAAGTCGAGCTTCGCCGAGGCCTCGATGCGGGCGAGGGTGGCGTCGTCGGGCTTGCCGGGGATCGACACGACGATGTTCTGGCCGCCCTGGGTCGAGATCTGGGCCTCGGACACACCACTGGCGTCGACACGCTGCCGGATGATCGCGACAGCCTGCGAGACCTGCTCGTCGGAGACGGCCGCGCCGCCGGTCTTCGGGGCGAGGATGATCTCGGTTCCGCCCTCGAGGTCGAGTGCGAGCTTCGGGGTGAATGTTCCACCGCCCCAGATGGCACCAGCGGTGTTGACGCCGGCAAGGGCGATGAAGATGACAAGGAGCCACACCAGTGTGCGTCTGGCCCTCTTGACGGCAGTAGATTTTGCCACCTGCGAAACTCAGCTTTCTATGACGCCCCCGCGGCAGAGTGCTGCCGACGCTAGAGCATACGGCATGCGCGCCGCAATGACCTGTCGCCCGCGCAGAGAACTGCCGCGAACTCGTGAACGGTTGGGGTTGTTACTCAGCAGACTTGCGCGGGTTGCCGTTCTCGTCGAGAGGAACACCGTTCAGGATCGTACCGTCATCGGTGGTCGTCTTCTCGAGTGACGGTGCGACACGCTCGCCGAACGCGGGCTCGCCCTGTTCGCCTGAGGTCTCGACGTCGTCGAGGGCAACAGCGTCTTCGTTGGGAACGACGCGGGTGACGGTCTGGCGGTGCACCTTCAGTACGGTGCCCGGCGTGGTCTCGAGGAAGATCTGGTTGTTCTCTGCATCGATCGAGAGGATCGTGCCGTAGACGCCGAAGTTGGTCATCACGTAGGCGCCTTCGGTGATCTTCTGCGCCAGCTCTTCGGTCTCACGCTTGCGCTTGCGACTGTTCCGCACCATGAAGATGATGAGAACGGCCAGGACGGCCAGAATGACCAGATTCAACGGATCCATGTAGAGGGGAGAGCCTTCCAAGAAGTGGGGGGATTGACGGCCCTAGTGTACTGATCGGGGCTGAACGCCAGCTTGAATTATAGTTCATCCCCGAACAGCGGCTGGGCGCGGGCCCCGGAGGTGCTGTTCTGCTGGCCGGGAAGGGCCTGTGGCTCGAGCCCGAAGTGCTGCCATCCCTCGCGGGTGGCCACTCGTCCGCGCGGTGTGCGCACGATCAACCCGATCCGCACCAGGAACGGTTCGACCACCGACTCGATGGTCTCCGACTCCTCGCCGACGCTGACGGCGAGGGTGTTGAGCCCGACCGGACCGCCGTTGAACCGGGTGAGAAGGATCATCATGACGGCCCGGTCGAGTCGGTCGAGCCCGCGTTCGTCGACGTCGTACAGTTCGAGTGCCGAGCGCACGACAGCCCGCGTCGCCTCTCCCCCGTGCACGAGCGCGTAGTCCCGCACCCGGCGGAGCAGCCGGTTCGCTATCCGGGGTGTTCCCCGTGAGCGGCCAGCGATCTCGATCAGCGCAGATTCCTCGATCGAGAGTTCGAGCATCACCGCGGCACGGCGGAGCACATGCACCAGTTCCTCGGGGTCGTAGAACTCGAGGTGCGCGGTGAATCCGAACCGGTCGCGGAGGGGGTTCGGCAGCAGGCCCGATCGCGTCGTCGCCCCCACGAGGGTGAACGGTGCGAGATCGAGGGGGATGGATGTGGCCCCCGCCCCCTTGCCCACCATGATGTCGATGCGGAAGTCCTCCATCGCGAGGTACAGCAGCTCCTCGGCCGACCGCGCCATGCGGTGGATCTCGTCGACGAAGAGCACCTCACCCGGCACCAGCGACGACAGCACCGCGGCGAGATCGCCCGCGTGCTGGATGGCCGGCCCGCTCGACATGCGGAGGGGGCGCCCGCTCTCGTGGGCGACGATCATCGCGAGCGTCGTCTTGCCGAGGCCGGGCGGGCCGGCCAGCAGGATGTGGTCGGGGGTGCGGTTCTGGATGGTCGCGGCATCCAACAGCAGTTGCAACTGCCCGCGCACCCGCTGCTGCCCCACGAACTCGGCCAGGCTCTTCGGGCGGAGCGCACCCTCGAAGGCGACCTCTGCCTCGGAGCCCAGCTCGGGCTGCAGCAACTCGCCGGACCCCATTCCCTCGGTGCTCATCGGGGCCCGGCCGAGCCCTGGCGGGGCCCGAGTTCGGTGAGGGCGAGACGCAGAAGGGACTGCACGCTCATGGTGTCGACGTCGTCGTTCGCCCCTGCGACCACCCTGTCGAGGGCCTCCGAGGCATTCCGTTCGTTCCAGCCCAGCCCGACGAGCGCGACCAGCACGTCGTCGTGGATCGAGGTGGTTCCGACGAACGTCGGAGCCTGGCCTGCTGCCGGAACTGCGCCGAGACCGGCGACCTTGCCCGTGAGCGAGACGACGATGAGCTTGGCGGTCTTCGGACCGATGCCCGAGACGCGTCGGAACACCGCGTCGTCGTCGTGGGTCACCGCTCGCACGATCTCCGAGGCGGTCAGCGCCGCCAGCACGCCGAGGGCGGATTTCGGGCCGACACCGGTCACCCCGACCAGCAGGGAGAAGATCTCCAGGGACTCGGCGTCGGCGAAGCCGAAGAGCGAGAGCGAGTCCTCCCGCACGATCATGGTGGTGAGAACGAGGGCTTCCTGCCCGGCCCGCAGGGTGAGGGCATGAGTGGGCGTCACCTGCACGGCGAAGCCGACCCCACCGACCTCGATCACGAGAGAGGAGCCGACCGCCTGGAGCACGGTGCCACGAAGACTGGATATCACGACGCCAGCCTATTACTCGTACACACCTTCGAACGTGCGACACTCGGGAGTGTGGCACTCCCCTGCTGACAGGAGACCTGCTACGTCGGTGGAAGGCAGTCGAGGCGCGCAGAGCGGCCAGCGCTCAGCGGCGGAGGCCGCGCCTCTCGGGGCTGGCGGCCTTGGCGGCCTGTTCGGCAGCGAACCAGGCCGCCTGCGCGCCGGTTAGCGCCCGCACTCCCCCGGTGCCGGCGGCCGTGCGGGGTGAGGCGCCGCCGTGCAGGTCACCGGCGGCGGGGGCTGCGCCGGCGGCCAGAGCTCCGAGGGGGGAACGCCACGCGTGGCAGATGGCGAGGGCCAGGGCGTCCGCAGCGTCCGCGGGCTTCGGCACGGCCTCGAGGCGCAGGATCTTCGCGACCATCGTGCCCACCTGCTTTTTGTCGGCCTGGCCGTAGCCCGTGACCGCCGCCTTCACCTCGGTCGGAGTGTGCATGCCGACGGGGAGCCCGCGGCGGGCAGCGGCCACCATGGCGATGCCGCTCACCTGCGCCGTGCCCATCACCGTGCTGACATTGGTGTCGGCGAAGACCCGCTCGAGCGCGACCCTGGCGGGCCGGTATTCGTCGAGCAGCTCGTCGAGTACCGTACTGATCGACAACAGCCGGCTCTCGTGCAGAGTGCCGGGTGCCGTGCGGATGACCGTGACATGCACGAGCGTCGCCTGCCGGCTCTCGGACACATCGACGATCCCCACGCCGCAGCGGGTCAGGCCGGGGTCGATCCCGAGGATCCGCACGGCCGTCGGTCGCTAGTCGTTCTCGAGCTCGGCGCGAACCTCGGAGGTCAGGTCGAAGTTGCTGTAGACGTTCTGCACGTCATCATTGTCTTCCAGCGCATCGATGAGGCGGAACACCTTGCGAGCCGTGTCGGCGTCGACCTCGATCTTCAGGCTGGGCACGAACTCCACATCGGCGGATTCGTAGTCGATACCCGCCTCCTGCAGGGCGGTGCGGTTCGCAACCAGGTCGGAGGCCTCGGTGAGCACCTCGTAGGACTGTCCGTGGTCGGTGACCTCTTCGGCGCCGGCATCCATCACGGCGACGAGCACGTCGTCTTCGCTCAGCCCGTCGGTGTGGGCGACGGTGATGACACCCTTGCGGTGGAAGTTGTAAGCCACGCTGCCCGGGTCGCCCATGGTTCCGCCGTTCCGGGACATCACCGTGCGCACATCTGCAGCCGCCCGGTTCTTGTTCTCGGTGAGGCACTCGATGAGCATGGCGACGCCGTTGGGCCCGTAGCCCTCGTAGATGATGGTCTGATAATCGACGGCCTCGCTGCCGATGCCCGCGCCGCGCTTGACGGCACGGTCGATGAGGTCTTTCGGCACAGAAGTCTTCTTCGCCTTCTGGATCGCGTCGACCAGGGTGGGGTTACCCGAGAGGTCTGCGCCGCCGAGCTTCGCCGCGACCTCGATGTTCTTGATCAGCTTCGCGAACGACTTGGCCCGACGTGAGTCGGTGATCGCCTTCTGGTGCTTGGTGGTCGCCCACTTGGAATGTCCTGACACAGTGTTCTCCTAAAAAATTCTCACCCAGTCTAAGCGAACCGCGTCGCGAGCACCCGGTCGTAGAAGCGGCGATGGAAACGATAGTCCTCCGTCATCTCCGGATGGAACGAGGTGCCGAGCAGGTTTCCCTGTTCGACCGCGATCACCCGCCCGTCGTCAAGGGCGGCGAGAACGGACGCTCGCTCCCCCACCTCTTCGACGACTGGCGCCCGGATGAAGACCGCGTGCACGGCCGGCTCGCCGAATTCCGGTACCTCGACCTCGACCTCGAACGAATCGCGCTGACGACCGAAGGCGTTCCGGCGTACCGCGATGTCCAGACCACCAAGGCTCTGCTGCCCACCGATGCCGTCGATGATCCGGTCGGCGAGCATGATCAAGCCCGCGCAGGTGCCGTAGACCGGGAGGCCAGCCGCGATGGCCTGCTTCAGGGGGTCTGCGAGGCCGAACATCCGCGACAGCTTGTCCATCACGCTCGATTCGCCGCCCGGAATCACCAGCCCGGAGACACGGGCCAGCTCCTCAGGCCGGCGAACCGTGACGACGTCGGCCCCGAAGGACTCCAGTACCGCGGCGTGCTCACGGTAGTCGCCTTGAAGAGCAAGAACCCCTACAGGGCTACCAGCCACGGTCCGCGAGGCGGTGGGGCGCGGGGATGTCGCTCACGTTGATGCCGACCATCGCCTCGCCGAGGCCGCGGGAGGCGTCGAGGATGACCTGAGGGTCGTCGTAGAATGTGGTGGCCTTGACGATCGCAGCGGCACGCTTCGCCGGGTCGCCCGACTTGAAGACACCGGAGCCGACGAACACACCGTCTGCGCCGAGCTGCATCATCATCGCGGCGTCGGCGGGCGTGGCGACTCCGCCGGCCGTGAACAGCACGACGGGCAGCTTGCCCGTCGAAGCAATCTCCGCGACTAGTGCGTAGGGCGCCTGGAGCTCCTTCGCGGCAACGTAGAGCTCGTCGGGGGCGAGCGCGGTGAGCGCGCGGACCTCGCCGAGGATCTTGCGGATGTGCTTGGTGGCCTCCGACACGTCACCCGTGCCGGCCTCGCCCTTCGACCGGATCATGGCCGCGCCCTCGTTGATGCGGCGGAGCGCCTCACCGAGGTTCGTCGCGCCGCAGACGAACGGGATCGTGAAGTTCCACTTGTCGATGTGGTTCACGTAGTCGGCGGGCGAGAGCACCTCGGACTCGTCGATGTAGTCGACGTCGAGCGCCTGCAGCATCTGCGCTTCGACGAAGTGGCCGATCCGGGCCTTCGCCATGACCGGGATCGATACAGCCTTCTGGATGCCCTCGATGAGGTCGGGGTCGCTGGTGCGTGCGACACCTCCCTGCGAACGGATGTCGGCGGGCACTCGCTCGAGTGCCATCACGGCCACGGCACCGGCGTCTTCAGCGATGCGGGCCTGGTCGGCGTTCACGACGTCCATGATGACGCCGCCTTTCAGCATCTCTGCGAGCCCGCGCTTGACGCGATCGCTGCCGACGGAGAACGAGGGTGTGTCTGTCATAGTGGATCTATTCTATTCGGGCGCGAACGCTTCGTTCGGCGGGTGTCACTGAAGTTCTACGCGGAGTAGAATTGGGTAGTTGTTCAGGCAACAGGCCAGGCGGCGGCAATGGATGCGCGAACCTCGCCGAGGAGCTGGGGAAGTGCCTTGGTCTTGGCGATGATCGGGAAGAAGTTCGCGTCGGTCGCCCAGCGCGGAACGATGTGCTGGTGCAGGTGGTCGGCGATGCCCGCTCCCGCGACCCGGCCCTGGTTCATGCCGAGGTTGTAGCCGTCGCAGCGTGACACCGTGCGGAGCACCCGCATGGCGGTCTGGGTGAGGCTCGCGATCTCGGCGGTCTCCTCGGGGCTCGCCTCGTCGTAGAGCGAGATGTGGCGATACGGGCAGACGAGCAGATGACCGCTGTTGTACGGGAACAGGTTCAGCAGCACGTACGCATGCGTGCCCCGGGCGACGATCAGGGACTGTTCGTCATCCAGAGTCGGAGCGATGCAGAACGGGCACTCGTCTGCGCCCGGCTGGGTACCGCTCTGGATGTAGACCATGCGATGCGGGGTCCAGAGGCGCTGGAATTCGTCGGGCACGCCCGCCATCGTGCTCGAGTCGGTGATCTCGACGCCGTCGAAGTCCGGGGTTCCGGCGAAATCGGAAGCACTTCCGGGCCCACCCGGCATCACGCCTCCCCCACTGTGCTGACCTGAACCTTGTTCTCGATCGCGGCCACGATGCGGTCGACCGCGTCGGCGATCGGCACGGCGTTCTCCTGGCTGCCGTCGCGGAACCGGAAGCTCACGGTGCCGCCCGCCCGGTCATCCTCCCCGACGATCAGGAGGAAGGGCACCTTCTCCTTCGTGTGGGTGCGGATCTTCTTCTGCATGCGGTCGTCCGAACGGTCGAGCTCCGCCCGCACACCCTTCAGCTTCAGCTGCTGGATGACCTCGCCCAGGTACTCCTCGTACTGTTCGGCGATCGGGATGCCCACCACCTGCACCGGCGACAGCCAGACCGGGAACGCCCCGGCGTAGTGCTCGGTGAGGATCGCGAAGAAGCGCTCGATCGAGCCGAACAGGGCGCGGTGGATCATGATCGGCTGCTGGCGGGTTCCGTCACTCGCCGTGTACTCGAGTTCGAACCGCTCGGGCTGGTTGAAGTCGAGCTGGATCGTCGACATCTGCCAGGTGCGGCCGATCGCGTCGCGGGCCTGCACCGAGATCTTCGGGCCGTAGAAGGCTGCCCCACCCGGGTCGGGCACCAGCTCGAGGCCCGACTCGACCGCGACCTCGCGCAGGGTCTCCGTCGCGCTCTCCCACAGGTCGTCCGCCCCGATGAACTTGGGGTTGGTGGCGTCGCGGGTCGACAGTTCGAGGTAGAAGTCGTCGAGACCGTAGTCCTTCAGCAGGTCGAGCACGAACTGCAGGGTGGTTGTCAGCTCGGTCTTCACCAGCTCGGGGGTCACGTAGATGTGCGCGTCGTCCTGCGTCATGCCCCGCACGCGGGTGAGTCCCTGCAGGGTTCCGCTCTTCTCGTAACGGTACACCGACCCGAACTCGAACAGGCGGAGCGGGAGCTCACGGTAGCTCCGACCACGGGCCCGGAAGATGAGGTTGTGATACGGGCAGTTCATCGGCTTCAGGTAGTAGTCCTGGCCCTGCCGGGTGATGTTGCCCTCGTCGTCGCGCTCCTCGTCGAGGTGCATGGGCGGGAACATGCCGTCGGCGTACCACTGCAGGTGGCCGCTGGTCATGAACAGGTTCGCCTTGGTGATGTGCGGGGTGTTGACGAAGTCGTATCCGGCCGCGATGTGGCGCTGCCGGGAGTAGTTCTCGAGCTCCTGGCGGATGATGCCGCCCTTCGGGTGGAACACCGCGAGACCCGATCCGATCTCCTCGGGGAACGAGAAGAGGTCGAGTTCGGCGCCGATGCGGCGGTGGTCACGCTTCGCGGCCTCCTCGAGCCGGGCCTGGTGGGCGCGCAGCTCGTCTTTCGAGGGCCATGCGGTGCCGTAGATGCGCTGCAGCTGCGGGTTCTTCTCCGAACCGCGCCAGTAGGCGGCGGCCAGGCGGGTGAGCGCGAATCCGTTCCCGATCATGCGGGTGTTGGGCAGGTGCGGGCCGCGGCAGAGGTCGCTCCAGATCGTCTCGCCGGTCTTCGGGTCGACGTTGTCGTAGATGGTCAGCTCAGCGCCTCCCACCTCGACCGACTCGTCTTCGGCGGCGGAACCGCCCTTGATGCCGATGAGTTCGAGCTTGTAGGGCTCATCCGCCAGCTCCGCGCGCGCCTCTTCTTCGGTGACGACCCGGCGCATGAAGCGCTGGCCCTGGCGGATGATGCGTTCCATCGCCTTCTCAAGCGTCTTCAGATCGTCGGGGGTGAATGCCGTCGCCACATCGAAGTCGTAGTAGAAACCGTCGGTGACGGGCGGCCCGATGCCGAGCTTCGCCTCGGGATTCACCGACTGCACGGCCTGTGCCATCACGTGGGTGGCCGAGTGGCGCAAAATGTTCAGGCCGTCGGGCGACGAGATCTCCACACCCTCGACGTAGTCGCCGGGCGCTATGGTCGCCGCGAGGTCACGCAGTTCGCCGTTCACCTTCATGGCCACAATCGTTCGCTCGGTGAACAGTTCGAATCCGGTGCTGGTGTTCTCAACCTGGATGATGTCACTCACGTACTGGGGCTCCTCGGGTGCGGCGGTGGTACTCGTGTCCTGGCGCGAACGGGCGTGAACTCAACTTTACTGCTGCGAAGATGGAGCCATGACCGATGCCTCGGGCCTCTACCTGCCGCCCATCACTGAGCCGGTGAGGATGATCGGCAGCCGCCGCTTCGACTTCTCGAGGCAGATCGCGGTGATGGCCATCGTGAACCGCACACCTGATTCGTTCTACGACCAAGGACGTACGTTCGCGCTCGACCAGGCGGTGGCCGCAGCGGTGCGCGCCGGGGCCGAGGGAGCCGACTGGGTCGACATCGGGGGCGTGCCGTTCGCGCCCGGCCCCGAACTGCCGGCTTCAGAAGAGGCCGCGCGGGTTCTCCCCGTCATCGAGGCGCTGGCCGCTTCGTCAGACGTGGTGATCTCCGTCGACACCTTCCGCCCGGAGGTCGCGGCGGCGGCGATCGCGGCGGGGGCGTCCGTGATCAACGACACCACGGGCATCCACGACCCCCGGCTGGCCGACGTGGTCGCAGACAGCGAGGCGACCCTCGTCATCACGCATTCGCGTGCCGAGCCGCGGAAGCCCTTCCCGAAGCCGCAGTACGCCGATGTGGCTGGTGAGGTGCGAGACTTTCTGCTGTCACGGGTGGAGCTGGCGCTCTGCCGCGGCGTGCCGTCGTCGCGCATCATCGTCGACCCGGGTCACGACCTGAACAAGAACACCCTCCACACCCTGGAGTTGACGAGGCGGCTCCCCGAAGTCGCCGCCCTCGGGTTTCCCATGCTGGCCGCGGTCTCGAACAAGGACTTCATCGGCGAGACGCTCGACCTGCCGAAACCGGAACGTCTCGCAGGGTCGCTCGCCGCCGCCTCGGCCAGCGTGCTGCTCGGTGCCCGCATTGTGCGGATGCACGACGTCCGTGCGTCGGTCGAGGCGATGCGGATGCTCGAAGCCATCCTCGGCTGGCGGCAGCCTCTCGCTCCCCGGCACAACCTCTGAAAGGCGACCGATGACCGACGGCATCCTGCAGCTCTACCCCACCGCCGCCTCGCCTGCGGCCCTGACCGACGACCAGCTGCTGGCCCTGTATGCCACGCCCACCCGCGGAGAGCGGCTCGTGCGGGCGAACTTCGTCTCGAGCGTCGACGGCTCGGCGACTGCCTCGGGGCTGTCGGGAAAGCTCGGCGGCCCGGCTGACAGACGCGTCTTCGACCTGCTGCGTCAGCTCGCGGATGTCGTGCTCGTGGGTGCGGGAACGGTTCGCTCCGAGGGGTACGGCGCGATGCGCCTTGCTCCGGATGCCGCGAGCTGGCGTGTCGCGAACGGCGTCCCCGAGCATCCGGTGTTCGCCCTCGTCAGCGGTCGGCTCGACCTCGACCCCTCCAGCGACGTCTTCGCGAAGGCGCCTGTTCGGCCGCTGGTGCTGACGGTGCAGAGCGCTTCAGCGACGAAGCGTGCCGCTCTGGAGGAGGTCGCCGACGTCGTGGACTGCGGCTCGGACTCCCTCGACATCCTGACGATGCTCGATGTGCTGACGAACCGGACGCTCACCTGGATCCACTGTGAGGGCGGGCCGTCGCTGCTCGGTTCCCTGGTCGCCGCAGACGCCCTCGACGAACTGTGCCTGACGACCAGTCCGGTGCTCGAAGGGGGCACAGGTGCGCGCATCGTGCATGCGGCGACGCCCGTTCCGCTCCGCGGAATGCGGCTCGACCACCTTCTCCTCAGCGGCAGCATGACGCTGTCGAAGTACTCGCGGGTGCGCTGACCGAGCCCGAATGGTCTGGCTGTGCGCGTAATTCAGGACATGCGGGACGGCGTGGACGATCTGGGCTCGGCGACGCCCCTGGCCTGAATTGTGCCCGACGGCGAGGCATGGTGCCGGGGCGGAAAACAGGAATGGCCCCGAACATGTTCGGGGCCATTCATCTGTGGGCGGTACTGGGATCGAACCAGCGACCTCTTCCGTGTCAGGGAAGCGCGCTACCGCTGCGCCAACCGCCCAATCTTTCACTTGCCTCGCGACTTCGATACTGCAAGATTTTCGACTGCGAGGACGTCGAAAATCATTTGAGCGAGGTGGCGACGGGATTTGAACCCGTGTGGACGGCTTTGCAGGCCGCTGCCTCGCCTCTCGGCCACGCCACCATGTGGAGGGTTGCCCCAACGGTACATCTACACTCGAGCGGATGACGAGATTCGAACTCGCGACCCCAACCTTGGCAAGGTTGTGCGCTACCACTGCGCCACATCCGCATTTCTACGACTGCTCGGTTTGTTGCTTTGCCTGCATTACTGCGTGCTCGGAAGACTCTACCGGAAGCCTCGGCACAAAACAAAACCGGCCGGAGCGCGTGTCGTCACACTCGCTCGATGTGCGTTCGGAGCCCCTCGTCGGCTAAGATCGACGAGCACGAGATGGGGTGACCACGGTCACCCTGAGTCACTCTCGGGCGATTGGCGCAGTTGGTAGCGCGCTTCGTTCACACCGAAGAGGTCATCGGTTCGAGTCCGGTATCGCCCACCCCCACACCCCCGACATTCCGCCGCCCGGCGTGAGCGTCGGGGGTGTTGTTCGTTCACGCCGAGAGCTCCGGGAGACACGCTGATGACCGTCGACGATCTGCCCCGCATGGTGCTGCACGAATCAGCGATCGCGCACAACATCGCCCTGATGAGCGAGTTCTGTGCGCAGGCGGGTGTGTTGCTCGCCCCGCATGCGAAGACGCACCTCTCGAAGGATCTCTGCGACAGACAGCTGGCGGCGGGCGCCTGGGGACTAACTGCGGCCACCACGTCGCAGGTGCGAACCCTCGTCGAGTTCGGTTCGCCGCGCATCCTGCACGCAAATGTGCTGGTGGATGCTCTTGCCATCCGCTTTGCCGCCTCGACCTTCCTCGGCACCGACTCCAGCACCGAGTACCTCTGCTACGTGGACAGCCTGGCCGGCCTCGACCTGCTCGAACACGCGCTGGAGTTGCTGTCTCCGGCGAAGAAGCTGCGGGTGCTGGTCGAGCTGGGGTATCCGGGCGGACGAACAGGTGCCCGGAGCGAATCGGATGCGCGCAGGATCGGTCACGAGGTCGCGGCGTCGAGCCGGCTGGAGCTCGCAGGCATCGCTGGCTACGAGGGGCTGATGCCTCGGGGCGAGGGCGTGTTCCCGGATGCTGCGCCCGCACTGCTGGCGGGCATCCGGTGCCTCGCAACGTACTTCCACACCGAGGGGCTCTTCGCCGGCACGCCGGTGGTGACAGCGGGCGGGAGTTCGTACTTCGACCTCGTGGCGGCCGAGCTCGGGCCGCAGAACTTCGACTTCGAGGTGCTGCCGGTGCTGCGGAGCGGCTGCTACCTGACGCACGACCACGGCGTCTACGCGCGCACGTCGCCATTGGGCGACAGCCCACGGGAGGTCGCTCGACTGGCCGGGACGGCCGGAACGCCGACCGCGCCCACCACAGTCACCGAGGTCGCCGCCGCGTTCGAGCCCGCCTTCGAGCTGCTGGCGAGTGTTCTGTCGGCGCCCGAGCCGGAACTCGTGATCGTCGGCTTCGGACGGCGTGAGGCGCCCACCGACGACCATCTGCCGGTGGTGCTGGGAGCGCTGGCCCCGGATGGGGGCGTGCCTCTCGACACCGAAGGCTGGACGGTGACGGCGGTGAACGATCACCACGCCTACCTGCGCGTCCAGCCAGAGCCCTCCGTGCTGCCGGGCACGGTGCTGCGGTTCGGCATCAGTCACCCCTGCGGCGCCTTCGACCGCTGGCGGAGCATCCCGCTCGTCGATGCACGCTACGGCGTGGTGGGCCAGATCACGCCCGCGCTCTGACCTCTGCGCGGAGTAGCGGCGCGGAGTAGCGGCGCGGAGTAGCGGCGCGGAGTAGCGGTCGAGGGGACCCAAACTGCTCTCTCCCGGCTGTTTTGGAGCGATTTGCGTCCCTTCGATCGTTCCAACTGTGAGCGGGGATGGCGCACGGGTGGCGCGGGAAGGGGTGGCGAAGGTAGGGGTGGCGCGCACGGGTGGCGCAGGGGCGGCGCAGGCGGGGTGGCGCGCACGGGTGGCGCAGGCGGGGTGGCGCAGGGGCGGCACGCGCGGGGCGGCGCAGGCGGGGCGGCGCAGGCGGGGTGGCGCAGGCTGGGGTGCGGGGGCCGGTCAGAAGCGGTAGCGCTGCTGGAGGGCCTTCGCTACGCGGGCGTAGGTGGGGGCATCCAGAGCCGCGCCCTCGCGGCGCATGCCGGCATCAGTGACGCGGAAGAGCCGGTCGAGGCGCACCCAGGAGGCCCGGCCCGCGGGGTCCCAGGGGCCGGGGCCAAGCTCCAGAGCGCCCCGGTCGTCGGGGTGCGCCTTGCTGGTGAGTTGGATGCCCAGCACCGTCGTCGCACTCAGGCGCGCCAGAACGAGCATGGGGCGGTCCTTGCCGCGGCCGTCGTTCTCCTCGTACGGCACCCAAGTCCAGACGACCTCGCCCGGGTCCGGCCGCGCATCGGCGTGCGGGGCATAGGCGAGCTTCTGGTGACCCAGGGTGCGGGAGTCGATCTCGACCGTGCGGGTGGCATCGGAGGGCGGCGGAGCAGGCCGGGTGGTCGTGGTGCGCGGGGTCGAGGTGCGAGAAGTCGTGGGGCGAGAAGTGGTACCGCGAGGGTTGGAGCCCCGTGGGGTCGTGCCGCGCGGAGGGTTTCGCGGCGAGGCTTTCTGCGGAGCCAGCCCGGAGGCGATCGACCGGAGAACCGTTCCGAGGAAATGGGTGAAGGAGGGCACGGACACCAATCTACGTGAGCGTGCCCTCCCGGCCGATCAGGCCTGCCCGCGACCCGTCTCCTGCTGCAGCCGGTCGATCTGCTCGGAGGCTTCGGCCTTGGTCAGGTCGGCAGACAGCGTTTCGCCCGCCTCGTGCGCCAGGGTGTCGAGGTAGCTACGCTGCGGACCGGTCATCGGCTCGTCGCCGGTGACCCAGTCGCTCGGGTCCTTGCTGGCGCTCGTGCTGGGATCGGGGCGGTCGCCGCCGAGGGTGTCGCCGGTCGGTTCGGTCGGTTCGGTCGGCTCGGTCGGCTCGGTCGATTCAGCTGGCTCGGTCGTGGGTTCGGTGTTGTCGTCTGTGCTGTTCATGTCACTCATGTACGTCAGAATAAATCAGCCGACCAACACCGGCGGAGAAACGACGAGGGCCTTGACACCGCACGAAAGTGCAGCGGCAAGGCCCGGGATCCGCGGGTCGGAGATCAGTCGCGCAGGTTCTCCTTGAAGTCGTTCTTCGCCTCGGTGGCGTCGCGGTTCTGCTCCGCCTTCTTCACCTCGGCGTCGGCCTTGGCCTCATCGACCTTGTCGGAGACACGCCCCTTGGTGTCGTCGAATGCACGGCTCAGCTTCTCGCCTGCCGCTTCTGCTGCCTCTTTGGCGTTGTCAAGAAGTCCCATGTCTTCTGCTCCGTCTCTCATTGAGTGCAGGCTCTCCGGCACTCCGTGGCCACAGCCTATTGATCTCGTCGACGGCCGGTAAAGGTCTTGGCGGTGATTCACGGGTCGTGCTAAGGCAACATAATGAAGGGGGCGACGAGGCCGACGAAAGGCAGCACGACGATGACGAGTGACACCGCCAGGCCCTGGCTGAGCAGCTACGCAGAGGGTGTTCCGCACGAGATCGATCTGCCGACGGGTTCGCTCGTCGATCTCATCGAGGCGTCGGTGAAACGGTTTGCGAAGAAGCCGGCCCTGGTGTTCTTCGGAGCCGAGACCTCCTACCGTGAGCTCGGCGACCAGATCGACCGGGCAGCAGAGGGCCTCCGCCGGCTCGGTGTCGAGAAGGGCGACCGGGTGGCGCTCGTGCTGCCGAACTGCCCCCAGCACATCGCCGCCTTCTATGCCGTGCTGCGACTCGGCGCCATCGTGATCGAGCACAACCCGCTCTACACCCCGCGGGAGCTCCGCCACCAGTTCGAGGACCACGGCGCGACCGTCGTCATCGCCTGGGACAAGGTGGTCGACACCATCCAGCGGATGCCCGACGACGTCGCGTTCGAGCACATCGTCTCGGTCGACCTGACCCGCGCGATGCCCCTGCACACACGGATCGCCCTGCGGCTCCCGGTAAAGAAGGCGCGCGATGCCCGGAACGCCCTGCACGCGAAGGTGCGCCGCACCATCGACTGGGAGTCCCTGCTCGAGAGCCGGCGCATCCGGAAGTCCCACCCGCGCCCGGGCGTCGACGACATCGCCCTCCTGCAGTACACCAGCGGCACCACGGGAACGCCGAAGGGCGCGATGCTGACCCACTTCAACCTGCACGCGAACGCCTTGCAGGGCCGGGCGTGGCTGCCGGGGCTCGAGGAGGGCCGCGAGGTCGTCTACGGGGTGCTTCCGATGTTCCACGCCTACGGACTGACGCTCTGCCTCACGTTCGCGATGAGCGCCGGGGCGCGGCTCGTGCTGCTCCCCCGCTTCGACGTCGACCTCGTGCTCGACGCGGCAAGGAAGCATCCGCCGACCTTCCTGCCCGCCGTTCCGCCGATCTACAAACGGCTCGCCGAGGCAGCCGAGACGCGCGGAACCGATCTGTCGGGCATCCGGTTCGCCATCTCAGGGGCGATGAACCTGCCCACGCCGACGGTCGAGCTCTGGGAGCGCGTGACGGGCGGTCTGCTCGTGGAAGGCTACGGACTCACCGAGACCTCCCCGGTGGCGCTCGGCAATCCCGTAGGGCCGACCAGGCGCGCCGGAACCATCGGCGTGCCGTTCCCGAGCACCGACGCGAAGGTCGTCGACCCCGACGATGTGACGAGCGAACGGCCGACCGGCGAGGCCGGGGAGTTGCTCATCCGGGGTCCACAGGTGTTCCAGGGCTACTGGCAGAAGCCCGACCAGACCCGTGAGGTCCTGTTGGATGACGGCTGGTTCCGCACCGGGGACATCGTCTCGATCGACGCCGACGGCTTCGTGACCGTGGTCGACCGCATCAAGGAGCTCATCATCACGGGCGGCTTCAACGTCTCCCCGAGCGAGGTCGAGGATGCGCTCTGCCAGCACCGGAGCGTGAAGGATGCCGCCGTGGTCGGCCTGCCCGGCGCGAACGGCGGCGAGGATGTCGTCGCCGCCGTCGTGCTGAATCCGGGTGCGACTCTCGACGAGAAGGCGATCCGGGACTTCTGCCGTGAGGCGCTGACCGCCTACAAGGTGCCGAGGCGCGTCGTGGTGGTGGATGAGCTGCCGACCTCGCTCATCGGCAAGGTGCTGCGCAAGAAGGTGCGCGACGACCTGCTGAAGAACGCGGCCTGAAACGACCGAGGTCTGAAACGAAAAAAGCCGGGCGCCCCTCCCGAAGGAGAGACGCCCGGCTTCTGTATCAGTGGTGCAGTGCCTGTTGGTGCAGGCGGTGGATCAGGCGGGATCGAGCGCGTAGCTCTCTTCGCCGTGAACGACCGTGTCGACGCCGGCGACTTCGTCTTCCGTGCTGATGCGGAAGCCGATGGTCTTCTGGATCGCCGTTCCGAGGAGCCAGGCGATGACGAACGAGAAGACGAGCACCGCTCCGGCTCCGACTGCCTGCGCACCCAGCTGGCTGAGCGGGGTCGCGTCACCGTTCGCGATCCTGTCGATCAGGCCGATGCCGGTTCCGAAGATACCGATGTAGAGCGTTCCGATGATGCCGCCGACGAGGTGGATGCCCACGACATCGAGCGAGTCATCGAAGCCGAGCTTGAACTTCAGCTCGATCGCGAGGCAGCAGACCGCACCGGTGATGAGGCCGAGCACCATGCCCCAGCCGGGCGTCAGGATGTTGCAGGCCGGGGTGATGGCGACGAGGCCGGAGACCGCGCCGGATGCCGCACCGATCGAGGTGGGCTTGCCGTCCTTTACCTTCTCGACGATCAGCCAGCCGAGGATGGCGGCGGCAGGAGCGGCGAGGGTGTTGATCCAGGCGAGGGCGGCGGTGCCGTCGACTGCAGCTTCTGAACCGGCGTTGAACCCGAACCAGCCGAACCAGAGGAGAGCAGCACCGAGGAGGGTCAGTGGCACGTTGTGCGGCTTCTGGATGCCCTTCTGGAAACCGATGCGCTTGCCGAGGACGAGAGCGAGAGCGAGGCCCGCAGCGCCGGCGTTGATGTGCACAGCCGTACCACCGGCGAAGTCGTTCACTCCGAGGCCGAACACGATCCAGCCACCATCGGACGTCTTGCCGTCAGTGAGCGTGAAGTTGAACACCCAGTGCGCGACCGGGAAGTAGACGATGGTCACCCAGAGGAAGGCGAAGAGCATCCAGGAGCCGAACTTCGCGCGGTCGGCGATGGCGCCCGAGATCAAAGCGACGGTGATGATCGCGAAGGTCGCCTGGAAGCCGGCGAACGCCAGTCCGTATAGGTTCGGGCCCGAGCCATCGGGGTTGGAGACCAGGTCGCCGAGCAGGAACTGGCCGCTCGGGTTGCCGAGAACACCCTTTATGAGATCGTTCGAGGTGTCGCCCACGGAGGTGCCGAAGGCGAATCCGTAGCCGTAGAGCACCCAGAGCACACCGACGAGCCCCATGGCGCCGAAGCTCATCATCATCATGCTGACGACACTCTTCGCCTTGACCATGCCGCCGTAGAAGAATGCTACGCCGGGAGTCATGATCAGAACGAGCGCCGCTGCTACGAGTAGCCAGAGTGCGTTGACCGTGGTGGTCAGGTCTCCAATTGTGGGATCCATCGAAAAGTTACCTCTCTCGAACCGAGTTGTTGCACCGATGCACAGATGCCCTCACTGTCGGGTCTGCGTTTGCCTCGGCTACGCCCAACAGCATCGCGGGTCGACGTTTCGGCTGAGGTGAAAGTATGTTTCGGGCACGTAACGCGACTCTGCCCTTTGTAACAACTGTGTTTCGCCGAGCCGACAGTTCGATTGAGGTCTATGACCCCCGTTTGGGGGCTCGCCTGAAAGGTGTTAGCGCTGCGTCGAGGCGATCAGCCGGGACACGGAGCGCAGGTACTTCTTGCGATAGCCGCCGTTCATCATGTCTCCCGCGAAGACGCCGTCGAGCGGCACCCCAGAGGCCAGGATGGACAGCTGCGCGTCGTACACCCGGTCGATGAAGGCCACGAAGCGGAGCGCATCGGTCTGGTTCGTGAGCTCCACGACCTCGGTGAGCACCAGCGCATCGAGTGAATCCAGCAGCTTGACGTACTTCGACGGGTGTAGTGAGCCGAGGAACTGGATCACCTCCCCGAAGCTGTCGGCGGTGAACGTCTCTCCGGCGGCGGCCAGGCGGTCGACCTCGACGCCGAGTTGCTCGGCCGTGAAGGTCTTCGCATGCCCCTCGATGTCGCGGCGCCGATAGTCGGTGCCGTCGATGCGGATGATCTCGAACCGGTCGGCGAGGGCCTGGATCTCGCGGAGGAAGTCCTGGGCCGCGAACCGGCCCTCCCCCAGCGCGTTCGGCGGCGTGTTGGATGTCGCGGCGATCTTCGTGCCCGTTGCGACGAGATCCCCCAGCAAGCGCGTCATCATCATCGTGTCACCCGGGTCGTCGAGCTCGAACTCGTCGATGGCGATGAGCTTGGCGCCCTTCAACAGGTTCACGGTCTCGAGGTAGCCGAGCGCGCCCACGAGCGCCGTGAACTCGATGAACGTGCCGAAGTACTTCGGCCCCGGGGCGGCATGCCAGAGAGCGGCGAGCAGGTGGGTCTTGCCCACGCCGAACCCGCCGTCGAGGTAGATGCCGGGTTTAGCGGCGGGCAGCTTCTTCGCGCGGGAGAAGAACCCACCGCCCTTGGCCGGGGCCCACGAGGCGGCGAAGTCGCGCATCCGGTGCAGTGTCTCGCCCTGTGACGGGTAATCCCGGTCGGGCCGGTAGGACTCGAAGGATGCCGTGTCAAACTGGCGGGGCGGTACAAGCACCGCCGCCATCTCTGCACCGCTCAGTGTCGGTCGGAGGTCGACGAGGTGCAAAGGAATACTTGTACTGCCGCTGTCAGTTGTCATCACTGAGTATTAAAGCGCAATGAGGATCGCCCGGCCGCACGGCCGCTACTGGAGGTAACACCATGGCTGTCGAAACCGACACCACACCGAAGTTCGCCGAGTACGCCCACCCCGACCGTCTGGTCAGCACCGAGTGGCTCGCCGAACACCTGGGCGACCTCGACCTGGTGGTCGTCGAGAGCGACGAAGACGTGCTGCTCTACGAGACCGGCCACATTCCGGGTTCGGTCAAGATCGACTGGCACACCGACCTCAACGACCCTGTCACCCGCGACTACATCTTCGGTGAGCAGTTCGCCGAGCTCGTCGGCTCCCGCGGCATCGACCGCAACTCGACCGTGGTCATCTACGGCGACAAGAGCAACTGGTGGGCGGCCTACACGCTCTGGGTGTTCAGCCTGTTCGGCCACGAAGACGTGCGCCTGCTCGACGGCGGCCGCGACAAGTGGATCGCCGAGGGCCGCGAGACGACGACCGACGAGCCCCCGATCATCCCGAAGGAGTACCCGGTCTCCGAGCGGAGCGACGTGGAGATCCGCGCGTTCAAGGATGACGTGCTCGACCACCTCGACGTGGGCGGCAAGCTGATCGACGTGCGTTCCCCCGAAGAGTACAGCGGTGAGCGCACCACCGCCCCGGCGTACCCCGACGAGGGCGCGCTCCGGGCCGGCCACATCCCGAGCGCGCACAACGTGCCGTGGGCGAAGGCCGCAGCGGAGGACGGCACCTTCAAACCGCTGGCCGACCTTAACGAGATCTACCGGGAGGGCCTCGGCCTGACCGACGACGACGACGTGATCGCGTACTGCCGCATCGGCGAGCGGTCGAGCCACACCTGGTTCGTGCTCACCCATCTGCTGGGCTTCGAGGGCGTGCGCAACTACGACGGTTCGTGGACCGAGTGGGGTTCCGCCGTGCGGGTGCCGATCGTGAAGGGCGCTGAGCGCGGCGAGGTGCCGACGGCGTGAGCGCTGCCGAACTGCCGGAAGCCCTCGCAGAGATCCGCGACGACTTCCTCGCACTGACGCTCAAGGAGCGGCTGCAACTGCTGCTGGAGTTCTCGAACGAGCTGCCCGAGCTTCCCGAACGGTATGCCGAGCATCCGGATCTCTTCGAGCGCGTCGAGGAGTGCCAGTCGCCGGTGTTCATCTTCGTGGAGGTCGACGACGCCGACGTCGTGCACCTGCACGCCACCGCACCGAAGGAGTCGCCCACCACGCGCGGTTTCGCGTCGATCCTGGCGCAGGGCCTCGCCGGCATGACCGCCGACGAGGTTCTGGCGGTGCCCGACGACTTCCCGCAGATGATCGGCCTGATGGAGGCCGTCTCGCCCCTCCGCGTGCGCGGTATGACGGCGATGCTCGGCCGCACCAAGCGCCAGGTCAGGGAGCGCAAGCACTCGGCTTAGAGACCGCGGGCCACGATCCAGGCGCGGATGGCGGCCATGTAGCGGGCCGGATCGTAGTTCCAGAGGCGCACGTGTTTCGCGATCGAGAACGGCACCAGCGTCACGAGGTCGGGGCGGGCTTCGGCGAGCTTCCGGGAGGCGGTCGGGGGCACGAAGCCGTCGTCGTCGCTGTGCAGGATGAGCACAGGGAACGAGATCTCCGAGGCACGCGCCACGAAGTCGAGCCGTTTGAAGTCGATCGGCTGCTGCTGGCCGGTGACCACCTTGCCCACGGCGTTGCCGATCGTGGCCATCACCGCTTGGGAGACCGGCTCGGGCAGGTGCTTGAGGTGGCCCTGGAACACGATCGTGTCGCTCCACGCGACCACCGGCGAGTCGAGGATGACCGCGGTGATGCGATCCCGGAACTCCGACCGCGTCGCCGCCTGCAACACGGTCGCCCCGCCCATCGACCAGCCGAAGAGCACGATGCTCGTCGCCCCGTGATCCACGGCGTACCGGATGCCCGCCTCCACGTCGTGCCACTCGGTGTCGCCGAGCGCATAGCGGCCGTCGGAGCTGCGCGGTGCCTCACCGTCGTTGCGGTAGGAGACCTGCAGCGTGGTGAACCCGAGTTCGTGCAGCAGCGGCAGGGCGCGGATCGTCTCTGGGCGCCGTACTCCGCGGCCGTGCACGGCGATGACCCAGCGTCCCGGCCTCGCCTCGGCCGCCTCCGGATCGGGCCGCACGACCCAGGCCGGCGCCGGCCCGAGCTCCGTCCCGACGACGACGTCTTCGACGGGCAGCCCGAGTTCCCTCGGGTCGAGGTAGTACCAGCTGCCGAGGCGGCCCCACCGGGCATCCTGCAGCTCGCCGTAGTCGACGCGCTCGAGGCTCCGGATGACGCGGCCGCCGCCCACGCTGACGATGTCGCCGACGCGGGCATGACCCGTGCCGTTCTGGAACCAGAGGCTGTAGCGGCCGGGCACCAGCGAGTCGGCCGAGACGCCGAGGGTCACGGTGCGGGCGTTGAGGTCGACGGCGTGGATGCGCAGATCCTCGACGGCGGAATCGGTAGGGATGACGACCGACCGCGAGAACTTGGCGGTGACGACGGCGAGGCCCGCTGCGGCGAGAGTCGCGACGGAGCCGACCGCGATGGCCGTGATCGCCCACGCGGGAACGGCCCGGCCAGCTGTTGCCCCCATCGGAGCGTGTTCGTCTGTCATCGGACCAGCATTTCACGTGTCCGCTCCGCGGCAGGACGCCGACGGCGTGCCTCCCAGCGGACACACAAAAAAACTCTAGTCTGGCGACGTGTCCGATTCTCCCTTCAGCCCTGCTCTGCCGGCGGCTTTCACTGCGGCTCTCGGCTCACTCCGCCAAGCGGTCTCCCGGCCCGAACTCGTCGTGAACGAGATCGCCTCACCGGCCAACCTGGCTCCCTACTCCCTCGCCCTCAGCGCTGATGTGAGACGTGCCGACGGGTCACCGCGCCACGGCTCCGACAGCGACCTCGGTACCGGCCGCTTCATCCTGCTGCACGACCCGGACGAGCCCGAGGCCTGGGGAGGGGCGTTCCGCGTGGTCTGCTTCGTGCAGGCACCGCTCGAGACCGAGATCGGGCTCGACCCGTTCCTGGCCGACGTCACCTGGTCGTGGTTGATCGATGCGCTCGACACAAAGGGTGCAGACTATTCACATGCTTCGGGCACGGCAACAAAGATCATCTCGTCGGGATTCGGCGAACTCGCGAAGCAGGGCGACGGGGCCCAGATCGAGCTTCGCGCATCGTGGACTCCGGGAGACGAAGAGATGAAGGCGCACGTCGAAGGGTGGGGTGAGCTGCTGTGCATGCTTGCCGGCCTCCCGCCCGTTCCCGAAGGAGTGAGCCTGCTCCAGGCGAGGCGCCAGGCGCGTGGCTGAGCCGGCTCCGACTCCTGCGAAAGGCGCACCTGCCGCCGGCAGCCCTGACGACGACACTGCCGCGGCCGGTACTCTCGCCGCCGGTCGCACCGTCATCGACACGCGTGAGGCCTACCTCGACGCTGTGGAACGGATCGCCGCCGGAACGGGCCCGCTCGCGATCGACGCGGAACGGGCATCGGGCTTCAAATACTCCCAGCGCGCCTACCTCATCCAGCTCTACCGTCGCGGGGCAGGCACATTCCTCTTCGACCCGCCGCCGATCGGTTCGTTCGCCGAGCTCTCCGAGCTGATCGCGGGCGAGGAGTGGATCCTGCACGCAGCGAGCCAGGATCTGGCGTGTCTCCGGGAGGTGGGCCTCGAACCCACCCGGATCTTCGACACCGAGCTCGCCGCGAGACTCCTCGGCCTCCCCCGTGTTGGGCTCGGCACCGTCGTCGAGGAGCTGCTGGGCATCCATCTCGCCAAGGAGCACTCCGCGGCCGACTGGTCGACGCGTCCCCTGCCCGCGACCTGGCTCGAATACGCCGCCCTCGACGTGGAACTGCTGATCGATGTGCGCGACGTGATGGTGGGCATGCTGAGCGAACAGCGGAAGACGGACATCGCCTCGCAGGAGTTCCAGGCGACGCTCGACAAGGAGGCGAAGCCCCCGGCAGCCGAGCCGTGGCGTCGGCTCTCGGGGGTGCACTCGCTCCGCGGGGCGAAGAACCTGTCGGCTGCCCGCGAGCTCTGGCTTGCGCGCGACGCGCTCGCCCAGGAACTCGACGTGTCGCCGGGCCGGCTCGTGCCCGATCTCTCCCTCACGGCCGCAGCGCGCGCGCTTCCCGCCACGAAGCGCGACCTCGCCTCGATGCGGGACTTCACCGGCCGGGCATCACGCTCGGAGCTCGATCGGTGGTGGAACGCCGTCGAGGTGGGGCGAGCATCCACCGAGCCTCCGCAGATCGCCCGGAACGGCGACACCCTGCCGCCACCGCGGAGCTGGTCCGATCGGAACCCCGAGGCGGATGCCCGGCTCAAGGCAGCGCGACTGGTTCTCGTCGAACTCGGTGAACAGCAGAACATCCCGCTCGAGAACCTGCTCACCCCGGAGTACCTGCGCCGCGCAGCGTGGACTCCCCCGACGTCCATCACACCGGAGACCATTGGCGATGCCCTCCAGAAGGCCGGTGCGAGGCCCTGGCAGATTGAGCTAACCGCACAGCCAATCGCCCAAGCCTTTGTAGGAGCCCACCAAATGCTTCTCGACGACGCAGACAGCGGATCGTAGGAAGCAACAACCGATTTCAGGGCGAAAATGTGGGTGCGTAGGGTGGGAACCACGCGAATCCATGAGAGGCATGAGGCACAGTGGCCGAAATATCTGAAGTCGTCTTTGTTGATGGAGTCCGCACCCCCTTCGGGCGTGCCGGCGAAAAAGGAATGTACTGGAACACGCGAGCCGACGACCTGGTCGTCAAGGCAATGCTGGGCCTGCTCGAGCGAAACCCGAACGTGCCGCACGACCGCATCGACGAGGTCGCCATCGCGGCCACGACGCAGCAGGGCGACCAGGGCCTGACCCTCGGTCGCACGGCTGCTCTGCTCGCCGGGCTGCCGAAGTCGGTTCCCGGCTTCGCGATCGACCGGATGTGCGCCGGCGCCATGACGTCGGTCACCACCCTCGGCGGCGGCATCGGTTTCGGCGCCTACGACCTCGTGATCGCCGGGGGCGTCGAGCACATGGGCCGTCACCCAATGGGCTTCGGGGCCGACCCGAACCCGCGGTTCCTCGCCGAGAAGCTCGTGGGCGCAGAAGCTCTCAACATGGGCATGACCGCCGAGCGCATCCACGACCGGTTCCCGGCGCTCACCAAAGAGCGTTCCGACCGCTACGCGCTCCGCAGCCAGCAGAAGGTCGCCGCAGCCTACGAGGCGAACAAGATCCAGCCCGACCTGATCCCGGTCGCCACCCGGAGCGAGAGCGGCTGGGGGCTGGCCACACGGGATGAGGCTCCCCGCCCCGAGACGACCATGGAGGGTCTCGCCGGTCTGCGCACACCCTTCCGGCCGCACGGCCGCGTCACAGCGGGCAACTCGTCCGGCCTGAACGACGGTGCGACGGCGAGCCTGCTCGCGAGCGGTGCCGTCGCGAAGGAACTCGGCCTGACCACCAAGATGCGCATGGTGAGCTTCGCGTTCGCCGGCGTCGAGCCCGAGATCATGGGCATCGGCCCGGTGCCCTCCACCGAGAAGGCGCTGAAGAAGGCCGGCCTGTCGATCACCGACATCGGGCTCTTCGAGCTCAACGAGGCCTTCGCCATCCAGGTGCTGTCGTTCCTCGACCACTTCGGCATCGACGATGACGACCCGCGCGTGAACGAGTACGGCGGGGCCATCGCCATCGGGCATCCGCTCGCCTCCTCGGGCGTGCGCCTGATGAACCAGCTGGCCCGCCAGTTCTCCGAGCACCCCGAGGTGCGTTACGGCATCACGGCGATGTGCGTCGGCCTCGGCCAGGGCGGCACCGTCATCTGGGAGAACCCGAACTACGACCGGAAGGCGAAGAAGTCGCGCTGACGCGGCGATCCTCACATGACGAACTACGCTGACATCGATTTCACCGACCTTCTCGAATTCTCCGCCGACGAGGTCGTCACGCACTCGTACGTGCGTGACATCCCGCTCCCGAGCGGCAAGGTCCTCGCCCTGCTGACGCTCGACAACGGGCGCGACCACACGCGCCCGTCCACTCTCGGGCCGGTGACCCTGCTCGAGTACGGCACCGCTCTGGATGCCCTCGCCGTCCGCGCGGCCGCCGGGGAGATCCACGCCGTGGGCGTGACGGGCAAGCCGTTCATCCTCGCCGCCGGTGCCGACCTCAGCAAGGTCGGAGAGGTCTCCTCCCGCGACCTCGCTCTGAAGATGGCCCAGCTCGGGCACTTCATGCTCTCGAAGCTCGGCTCGGTGGGTGTGCCGTCATTCACGTTCATCAACGGGCTCGCGCTCGGTGGCGGGGTCGAGATCGGCCTGAACGGCGACTACCGGACGGTCGACTCGGGGATCGCAGCTGCGGCCCTGCCCGAGGTCTTCCTCGGTATCATTCCCGGCTGGGGCGGCGCCTACCTGCTTCCGAACCTGATCGGCATCGAGAATGCCCTGAAGGTGATCGTCGAGAACCCGCTGAAGAACAACCGCACCCTCACGGGCCAGGATGTCTTCGACCTCGGGATGGCGGATGCGATCTTCGGCTCGGCGAACTTCCTCGAGGAGTCGCTGGTCTGGGCCGACGGCGTGCTCACCGGACGTATCTCCGTCAAGCGCGCCAACGAGCCGGGGCGCGTCGAGCGCCTCGTGAAGTGGGATACCGCGATTGGCATCGCGCGAAAGATGCTCGAAGGCCGCATCGGTACGGTGGCGCGCTCGCCTTACGCTGCGCTGGACCTGCTCAAGGCTGCCAAGTCGGGCACCCGCGAGGAGGCGTTCGCGAGAGAGGATGAGGCGCTGGCCGATCTCGTCGCCGGGGACCAGTTCCGCGCGAGCATCTACGCGTTCAACCTCGTGCAGAAGCGCGCGAAGAAGCCGGCGGGGGCTCCCGACAAGGCACTCGCGAAGAAGGTCACCAAGGTGGGCGTCATCGGCGCCGGCCTGATGGCCTCGCAGTTCGCGCTGCTCTTCGTTCGCCGGCTCAAGGTTCCGGTGATCATCACCGACCTCGACCAGGCGCGCGTCGACAAGGGACTCGACTACATCCGGAGCGAGATTGCGACGCTGCTGTCGAAGAAGCGCATCTCCCCCGACGAGGCCAACCGCCTCAACCACCTCATCTCGGGCACGACCGACAAGGCCGACTTCGCCGACGCGGACTGGGTCATCGAGGCTGTCTTCGAGGAGCTCGGGGTGAAGCAGGACGTCTTCGCCGACATCGAGCAGTACATCTCCGAGACGGCCGTGCTGGCCACCAACACCTCGTCGCTCTCGGTCGAGGCCATTTCGGCGAAGCTGGCGCATCCGGAGCGCGTCGTCGGCTTCCACTTCTTCAACCCGGTGGCCGTGATGCCGCTGGTCGAGGTCGTGAACACGCCGCTGACCGACGAGGCGACGCTGTCGACCGCGATGGTGACGGCCGCTCTGCTCCGCAAGAATGCGGTGATCACGCGCGACACCCCCGGATTCGTCGTGAACCGCATCCTGGCGAAGCTGCTCGGTGAGGCCATGCACGCCGTCGACACCGGAACCCCGTTCGAGGTCGTCAACACGGCTCTGGATCCCTTCGGGCTGCCGATGTCCTCGTTCGAACTGCTCGAGCTCGTGGGGCTGAAGGTCGGCGCGCACGTGCTCGACACGCACCACGCGGCCTTCCCCGACCGGTTCTTCGAGAGCACCAACCTGCACAGGCTCGCCGAGCACGGCAGGATCTTCGAGCGCGATGCCAAAGGCAAGATCAAGGGCTTCGACAAGACCGCGGTGAAGATCGTGTCGGGTGGAACGTCACCCATGACCGGTGAGGAGATCCTGCGGCGCGTCGAAGACGGCCTGGCCGACGAGATCCACCGCATGCTCGAAGACGACGTGGTGCACGCAGCGGAGGACATCGACCTCTGCATGATCCTCGGTGCCGGCTGGCCGTTCCAGATGGGCGGCGTGACGCCGTACCTCGACCGTGTCGGTGCGTCGGAGCGCGTCTTCGGAGACACGTTCCACCACCCCCGCATCGCGGGCGTCGAGTAGCTCGCATCCTGCCTGACCCCCAGGCCCCGCCGATCATCCACTCCGGATGCCCGGCGGGGCCTTTCGCGTTGTGTGCCGTTCGTCACGGGCGTGCCAATTTGTCGCTTTCGCGCTTGCGCGCGCACCCGCGGAAGCGACAAGCGTGCGCGCCTCCGCGGGAATGACCGGTGCGAGAGCGTTAGCGGGCGTCGAGCTGGCGGGACGAGTCCGCGTCGTCGGGCAGGGGGCGGGCGTGCGGGATCTTGCTGCCGATGACCTGCGCCACGATGTCGCGGGCGATGTGCTGCGGAGTGAGGCCCACCCGCTCGAGGATCTCGGCGCGCGAGGCGTGGTCGAGGAACTCGTCGGGCAGCCCCAACTCGGTGAGCGCCGTGTCGACGCCGGCCGCACGGAGATCTTGGCGGATCCGGGTACCGACACCGCCGACGCGCACGCCATCCTCGATGGTCACGACGAGGCGGTGCTCAGCTGCGAGGTCGACGAGACTCTTCGCCACGGGCACCACCCAGCGAGGGTCGATGACCGTCGCCCCGATGCCCTGCGCCGCAAGCCGCTCGGCGACCTCCAGGCCCGTGGCCGCGAACGGCCCGACGGTGACGATGAGCACATCCTTCTGGGAAGCGTGGCGGAGAACATCCACTCCGTCGGAGAAACGCTCGACAGCGTCGATGGTGGCACTCGCCGCACCCTTCGGGAAGCGCACGACGGTGGGAGCGTCATCCACAGCGATCGCCTCGGCGAGCTCCTCACGCAGACGTTCGGCGTCGCGGGGCGCGGCCAGGCGGATGTGCGGTACGACCTGCAGGATGGCGAGGTCCCACATTCCGTGGTGACTCGGGCCGTCAGGGCCCGTCACACCCGCGCGATCGAGCACGAACGTGACGCCGGCCTTGTGCAGGCCGACATCCATCAGCACCTGGTCGAAGGCGCGATTGATGAAGGTCGCATAGAGGGCGACCACCGGGTGCAGACCACCGAAGGCGAGGCCGGCGGCACTCGTCACGGCATGCTGCTCGGCGATCCCCACGTCGAGCACCCGCTTCGGGAAGTGTTCGGCCATCGTATGGAGGCCCGTGGGGCGGAGCATCGCGGCGGTGATGCCCACGATGCGGTCGTTGGATGCTGCGAGCTTGGCGATCTCGGCCGAGAAGACGCTCGTCCACGACGGGCCGCCCGAGGCACCCCCGATCGGCTCGCCCGTCTCGGGGTCGATCTGCCCGACGGCATGGAACTGGTCGGCCTCGTCGTTCCGGGCGGGCTGGTAGCCGCGTCCCTTCTCGGTGATGGCGTGCACGATGACCGGGCCGTGGTACTCCTTGGCCTGGTGGAGAGCCTCCTCCATGGCGCTGAGGTCATGACCGTTGATCGGCCCCAGGTACTTGATCTCGAGGTTGGAATAGAGCGACTCGTTGTTCGTGAGACGGGAGAGGAAGCCGTGCATCCCGCCGCGCGCGCCGCGGTAGATCGCCCGGCCGGCCGCTCCGAAGTGGCCGAACAGACGCTCGCTCGAGTGGTGCAGATCCTGGTAGCCGGCCTTCGTGCGGACGCCATTGAGGTAGCGCGCCATGCCGCCGATCGTCGGGGCGTAGGAGCGGCCGTTGTCGTTCACCACGATGACCAGGTTCCGGTCGTTGTCGTCGCTGATGTTGTTGAGCGCCTCCCACGTCATGCCACCGGTGAGGGCGCCGTCGCCCACCACGGCCACGACGTGCCGATCGGCCTGGCCAGTCATGGTGAAGGCACGGGAGATGCCGTCGGCCCAGCTCAGCGAGCTGGAGGCGTGGGAGCTCTCGACGACGTCGTGCTCGCTCTCCGAGCGCTGCGGGTAGCCGGCGAGGCCGCCTTTCTCGCGCAGGCGGCTGAAGTCCTGACGACCGGTGAGGAGCTTGTGCACGTAGGACTGGTGGCCGGTGTCGAACACGATCGCGTCGTGAGGTGAGTCGAAGACCCGGTGGATGGCGATGGTCAGCTCGACCACGCCGAGGTTCGGCCCGAGGTGGCCGCCGGTCTTCGACACCTCGGCGATGAGGAAGTTCCGCACGTCGGCGGCCAGCTGCACCAGCTGCTCCTGGGTCAGGGCGTCGAGGTCGCGCGGGCCGTGGATCTGTTCGAGAAGTGTCACCTGATGCCACCTTTCGAGTTCTCGTCGCCCGGAAGAGGGCTCCCCTGAGTCTATAAGTGCTTCATGAGAACCCTTGAAGGCTGGCGCATGCTTGACATGCTCAGCGCACCACGAGCACCTCGTGCTGCGGAGCCGTCACGCCCCAGTGGTTCGCGGCCACGACGTCGAAAGCGTAGGTGCCGAGTACGGTCGGCGAGCCCGAGAGTCGACCCGTCGTCTCATCCAGGGTCAGACCGGGAGGAAGCACCCCGACACTCACGATGAGTTTCGGGGTGAGACCGGTGGTCTGGACATCCAGAGCCGTCGGCACACCGCGCCGCACCGTAGCCGCAAGAGGCGGTGTTGCGAGCGTGGGGGCCAACTCGATTCGGTGGACGGACCCGGACACGTAGTCGGCCGCCAGCAGCCCGCTGCCCGAGAGCGCCACCGCGCGGACGATCGTGCCCGAACCGAACGCGGCGAGGGATGCTGCGCCGCTGCCCGCCGCGTCGAGCACGGTCACCCCGGGCGCGAACTCGTCTCCGACGAAAGCATCCCCCCAAGCGTCGAGCAGCACTCCCGTCGGACGATGCGACCCGGGCGGGAGCGGAACGCTCGCCGCCAGCAGCGAGCCGTCGGCCGCGAACCTCGACACGCTTCCACTCGAGGTGACCACCGAGAGTGCACCCCATGGATCCACCGCCACCGCTAAAGGTCCGGAGGGCGCGCCGGCACCCTTCGGCAACTCGGCAAAGGCTTCCTGCACAGCACCCGGCGCCAGCACCTTCGAAACGCGATTGGTCTGCGTCTCGGCCACGTAGACGCTTCCTGCGGCGTCTGTCGTGAGGCCGAGCGGCCGGTCGGCGGGGTCGAGCCGCGCGAAGACCGGCAGCACGGCGCCTGTCGCCGAGATCCTGGTGATCGTGGACGTGCCCCAGTTCGAGACGAAGACATTGCCGACCCGGTCGGAGGTGATGCCGCGCGGCATCGATCCGGCGCCGTCGTAGGCCCAGTACGCGACGGCCGTGCCCGTCGGGGAGATGCGCGTCACCGAGTCGGTGCCCGCGCAGGCGACGAAGAGGTAGCCCTTCGGATCGATCGTCATTCCCTGGGGCCTGGCCGATGCGCCGAGAGAGGCGAAGATGCGCACGAGACCGCCACCGGGCATGAACTTCGAGACGGTGGCGTCGCCCTCGTTCAGCACGTAGACGTTGCCCGCGGCATCCGTCGCAGCTGCCACCGGCTTCGCGGCGGAACCGAGTTCGGCGACGACCGAGTCGAGGGTCTTCGCCTCCGCCCGGACAGCGGGAGCGACGACCGACAGTGCCAGCGCCAGCATGAGGGCGAGAGCCAGAGCTCGGGCCGAGGCCCAGACGGAGGCAGGAGCGGCAACGGCTGGCATCGGCCCGGCCGCAGCAGCAGCGGGGAGGCGACGGATGATCGGATTCACGGCGATCCATTCGGGGTCGAGGGGCGAGCCCCAGTGTTCCCCCGGTACTGAGAGTGTCTCATTTATTGTGCAGAATGACCACCTCTGGTTTTCAAACCTCAGGTATGTGTGCATCATGATAGAAAATCATCTATTGTGGTCCCATGCGCCACACTCGTCACTCTCTGCATCTCTCCGTCTGCGCTGTTGCAGCACTCGTTCCCTTCGCGCTGGCCGGGATGCCCGCCAACGCGCTCGCCGCAACGACCGTGTATGTCGTGACGTCGTCGCTCACGGTGCACGCTCCCCTGGCGGTTGCGGTCGACACGGTCGACCACACCATCTACGCCGTCGACAGCGCGGGATCCACGGTGACGCTCTTCCGCACAGGTGCATTCGTGCGCGCGCTCAGCATCGGCGCCGACGCGACGGCCGTCGCCGTCGACAGCATGACCCACACGGCCTACGTCACGAATGCGGGGTCGAGTGACGTGACGTTGATCCGCGGAGACGCGGTCATTGCGACCATCGGCGTCGGCACAGCGCCCGCGTCGGTCGCCGTCGATGACACGACGGGAACCGCGTATGTCGGCAACCGGCTGAGCAACACCGTGTCGATCATCCGCGAGCCTGCGCCTGGCGCGTTCGCCGCGACAACTGTCGCCGTGGGCAACAGGCCCGTCGCCATCGCCGTCGACACCTCGACGCACACCGCGTACGTCGTGAACACCCTCTCGACGAACGTCTCCGAGGTCGTCGGCAACGCCGTGGTGCGGACAGTGAGCGTGAACGCCGATCCGAACGCCATCGCCGTCGACAGCACGACCCACACGGCCTATGTCGTCAACAACACCTCGCAGAACGTCTCGGTCATCCAGGGCACCGGTATCGTGCCGATGACCGTTCCTGTGGGCGCGAACCCCCTCGCGGTCGCCGTCGACACCTCGACCCACACTGCGTATGTGCTGAACGCGCAGTCGACGAACGTCACCGAGATCCGGGGCGGCGCTGTGCTCCGCACGGTGAGTGTGAACGCCGACCCCGACGCCATCGCCGTCGACAGCACGACCCACACGGCCTACGTCGTGAACAACACCTCGCAGAACGTCTCGGTCATAGAGGGCGAGTCCCTGCTCACGCAGACAGTACCGGTCGGTTCGGATGCCCGGCAGGTCACCATCGACCCGGCGCTCGGCCGAGCCATCGTGGCCGACTTCGGCAGCAACCGTCTCTCGGTGATCAGTCGCCAGACGAGTCCGACGATCACCAGCGGGGCGCCGCCCACCGCCTCCGTCGGCGAGCCGTACACCTTCACGATCACGGCCAGCGGAACACCCGCTCCAACCGTCACGCTGACGGGATCCCTTCCGCCCGGCCTCGCCTTCACGGCGACACCCGGCAGCGGAACAGGCACCATCACCGGCACGCCGACCTCGGTGCCCGTGTCCCCCGCGCCGTTCACGGTGACGGCCTCGAACGGTGTCGACCCCGCTGGAGCGGCCAACTACACGCTCGTGATCGAGCCCGCCCCGCTTCCGCCGACCACCCGGCCCGCGCCTCCGGTCGACCCGCCGGCGCCGGGCGGCGGGAGCGCTGGCGGCGACTCCGGGAGCTCTGGTGACTTTCACACCCCCGGTGACTCCGCATCGCTGACGGCCGGCGGATCAGCCGCGGATGCGCACCACCTGGCTTCGACGGGTTCCGGTACGGATGCAGTAGTGAGCGCCCTGGCGGCCGCTGCGACGGCGCTGATCCTCGGCATGGCCACGACGCGACTGGCTCGCAGGCGCACCCAGCCCGGCATCCGTTCGCGCTCCGTTCACCGCCGGAACTGAAAGATCGCCCTCTTCGATCCGGGTGAGAGAAGCTGCCGCCAGGACTCGCGATACACACCGTCCCGCGCGGGTGACGACCGCCCGGCACCTCCGCGAATCATCGAATCGGCGGCCACAGGCCGATCCTCGGCCGATAGCGCGACGGATGCGGCGAGGGCCGACCGTTCCGTGCACTCACGGCACGGATCGCTGCCCGACGGGCAGCGTGTGACGAGCAACGTGTGACGGAAACAGCGAAACGGCCCCCTCCGCGAAGGAAGGAGGCCGTTTCGGCGGGAAGGCACCGGGGCTGTTACGCCGCAGTGACCAGCGAACGGAGCACGTACTGCAGGATCCCGCCGTTACGGTAGTAGTCCGCCTCGCCGGGGGTGTCGATGCGCAGCACGGCGTCGAACTCGATCGTCTCCTTGCCCGAGGGCGAGTTGGCCGACGGCACCGCGGTGACGTGGAGCGTCTTCGGGGTGCGACCCTCGTTGAGCTCCTCGACACCCGAGATGCTGATGACCTCTGTACCGTCGAGACCGAGCGACGCCCAGCTCTCGCCGGCCGGGAACTGCAGGGGCAGCACGCCCATGCCGATGAGGTTCGACCGGTGGATGCGTTCGAAGCTCTCGACGATGACGGCCTTCACACCGAGAAGTGACGTGCCCTTCGCGGCCCAGTCGCGCGAGGAACCCGATCCGTATTCCTTGCCGCCCAGGATGACCAGCGGAGTGCCGGCATCCTGGTAGTTCTGCGACGCGTCGTAGATGAACGCCTGCGGGGCATCCGGCTGCGTGAAGTCGCGGGTGTAGCCGCCCTCCACATTGTCGAGGAGCTGGTTCCGCAGGCGGATGTTCGCGAACGTGCCCCGGATCATGATCTCGTGGTTGCCGCGGCGCGATCCGTAGGAGTTGTAGTCCTTGCGGTCGACTCCGTGGGCGTCGAGGTACTTGCCGGCGGGGCTGTCGGCCTTGATGTTGCCGGCAGGACTGATGTGGTCGGTAGTGACGGAGTCGCCGAGCTTGGCGAGCACCCGCGCATCCACAATCGAGGACACCGGAGTGGTTTCGATGGTCATGCCGTCGAAGTATGGGGGCTTCCGCACGTAGGTCGACTCGGCATCCCACTCGAAGGTCGGGCCGGTCGGGGTGGGCAGCGAACGCCAGCGCTCGTCGCCGTCGAACACGCTGGAGTACTCGTGGGTGAACATGCCGGTGTTGATCGACGTGTCGATCGTCTCCTGCACCTCGGCCGCGTCGGGCCAGATGTCCTTCAGGAACACGTCGTTGCCGTCGGAGTCCTGGCCGAGCGGGTCGACCTCGAAGTCGAAGTTCATCGACCCGGCGAGGGCGTACGCGATGACCAGGGGCGGTGAGGCCAGGTAGTTCATCTTGACGTCAGGGCTGATGCGACCCTCGAAGTTGCGGTTGCCCGAGAGCACGGCGGTGACGGCGAGGTCGTTCTTGTTGATCGCGTCGGTGACCTCCTCGATGAGGGGGCCGGTGTTGCCGATGCAGACGGTGCAGCCGTAGCCGACGGTGTAGAAGCCGAGGGCCTCGAGGTCGCCCGTGAGGCCGGCCTTCTCGTAGTAGTCGGTGACGACCTTGGAGCCGGGCGCGAGGGTGGTCTTGACCCACGGCTTCGACTTCAGGCCCTTCTTCACCGCGTTGCGGGCCAGGAGGCCTGCTGCGAGCATGACGGAGGGGTTCGACGTGTTGGTGCACGAGGTGATCGCGGCGACCGCAACCGCTCCGTGGTCGAGCGTGTAGTCGCCGGACGAGGTGTGCACGGCCGTCGGCTTCGAGACGCTGCCGGGAGCGTGTGACACGTGGCTGTGGGCCAGCTCGTGGGCACGATCCGAATCCTGCGGCGTGAAGCTGGGCGGGTCGGAGGCGGGGAAGGTGTCCTCGAGGCCTGCGTCGACCCGCGAGAGGTCCTGCGTGGCGTAGTCGTTGAGGTCGAGTTCGAACTGCGACTTGGCACGGCTGAGCTCGACCCGATCCTGGGGCCGCTTGGGCCCAGCGATCGACGGCACGACCGTCGAGAGGTCGAGTTCGAGGTACTCGCTGAACGAGGGCTCGACGGATGCGTCGTGCCAGAGGTGCTGGAGCTTGGCGTAGGCCTCCACCAGGGCGACCTGCTCGTCGCTCCGGCCGGTGAGGCGCAGGTAGTCGAGCGTCACGTCGTCGATCGGGAACATGGCGGCCGTCGAGCCGAACTCGGGGCTCATGTTGCCGATGGTGGCGCGGTTCGCGAGCGGAACGGCGGTGACGCCTTCTCCGTAGAACTCGACGAATTTGCCGACGACGCCGTGCTTCCGCACCATCTGCGTGATCGTCAGAACGACGTCGGTGGCGGTGACGCCGGCCGGGATGGTGCCGGAGAGCTTGAAGCCGACGACCTTCGGGATGAGCATGGAGACGGGCTGGCCGAGCATGGCCGCCTCGGCCTCGATGCCGCCGACGCCCCAGCCCAGCACGCCCAGGCCGTTGACCATCGTGGTGTGCGAGTCGGTGCCGACGCAGGTGTCGGGGTAGGCGCGGAGCACCCCGCCCACCTCTCGGGTGAAGATGACACGTGCAAGATACTCGATGTTCACCTGGTGCACGATGCCGGTTCCCGGAGGCACCACCTTGAAGTCGTCGAACGCGGTCTGGCCCCAGCGCAGGAACTGGTAGCGCTCGCCGTTGCGTTCGTACTCGATGTCGACGTTCCGTTCGAGAGCGTTCTCGCTGCCGAACAGGTCGGCGATGACGGAGTGGTCGATGACGAGCTCGGCAGGTGCGAGCGGGTTGATCTTGGTGGGGTCGCCGCCCAGCTCGCCGACTGCCTCGCGCATGGTGGCGAGGTCGACGATGCAGGGAACGCCGGTGAAGTCCTGCATCACGACGCGTGCGGGGGTGAACTGGATCTCGGTGTCGGGCTCGGCGGTGGGCTGCCAGGAACCGAGGGACTTGATGTGCTCCGCCGTGATGTTCGCACCGTCTTCGGTGCGCAACAGGTTCTCGAGCAGGATCTTGAGGCTGAACGGGAGTTTCTCGAACCCGGGAACGGTGTCGAGGCGGTAGACCTCGTACCCCTTGTCTCCCACGGTGAGGGTGTCTTTCGACCCAAAACTGTTTACTGCAGACACGGCGTCTTCTCCTTCGCTGACTACGTCAATCTTGTTCGTCTGGGACAACAGTGGCTAGCAAGGGTCCCCTTACCAAAGTATCTTGACGTCGAGATAACTTTACCACCTGGATCAGGCCCGGTCGACGACGAGACCCTTGCGTTTTGCGAACCGGTAGTAGAGCTCGATCCCGGATGCCCCGAGGGTACCGATCGCGGCGACGTAGGCCAACCACGGGGACAGCGTGAACGACAGCATGAAGAAGTCCCGCGTGAAGGGCACCACGAACGACAGCACGAACGCCGCGCTCACCGAGGCGACGAGGATCACCCGGGGCCTCGACAGGGGCCGTGCGAGCACCGACACGATCCAGAGCGACACCATGAACAGGGCGATCGTCGTGAGACTCCGCGCATCGGACTGCGGCAGCGCCACCCGGAGCGGCGCATACGCGACCAGGCACGTCGCCGCGGCGATCAGCCCGGTCGGAAGGGAGAACTTCAGCACCCGCGGCAGCACACCGGAGCGGTAGCGGCGCCGGTTGGGGGCCAGAGCGAGGAAGAACGACGGGATCCCGATCGCCAGCGTCGACACAAGGGTCAGCTGGCGTGGCAGGAACGGGTACTCCCAGGCCGCGGCCGCCGTCACGAGGGCCAGCACGATGCCGTAGACCGTCTTCGAGAGGAACAGGTTCGACACCCGCTCGACGTTCGCGATGACCCGCCGCCCCAGCATGAGCACCTCGGGCAGGCGGTCGAAGCGGCTGTCGAGCAGCACCAGCCGCGAGACGGCCCGGGTCGCCGGCGTGGCGTTGCCCATCGCGATGCCGAGATCCGCGTCCTTGATGGCCATCGCGTCATTGACGCCGTCGCCGGTCATCGCGACCGAGCGGCCCTGGGCCTGGAGCGTCTTCACGATGCGGCGCTTCTGCTCGGGGGCGACACGGCCGAAGACGCTGCCGGCGGCCAGGGCATCCGTGAGTTCCTCGTCTGTGACGAGGGTGCTGGCATCCACCGCAGCATCGCCGAGACCCAGCTGGCGCGCGATCGATCCGACGGTGTGCGGGTTGTCGCCCGAGAGAATGATCACCCGCACGCCCTCGTCGGCGAAGTAGCCGAGCGTACCGGGTGCCTCCGGGCGGAGGGTCTCCTCCAGGATCACGAAGCACGCGGGTTCGGCCCGCTCGAGCAGAGCAGGATCGTCGAGCAGGCTCGAGGGTGCATCCGCTGTCTGCGAGAGGGCGAGCGTGCGACGCCCTGTCGCCGCGATGGCGTGCGCCTCGGCGAGGTATTCCGGATGCCCGGCCAGCAGCCGCTCCGGAGCCCCGAGCAGCCACGTGGTGGGAACATCCCCAAGGGTCAGGCCCACCGCGCTGAATCCACGGAGCGAACTGAACGCGAGCCGTTCTCCCACGACCGCACCGCCGAGTTCGAAACGGTTGGCGAGGGCCCGCGAGGTGGCGTTGCCCGCGTCATCCGTCGACAGCGCGGCCAGCGCGCGGGTGGCCCCGCCGAGGTCGTCGTCGCGGCCGGGCAGTTGCTGCAGGCCGTGGAACCCGATGGCCCCCGTGGTCAGGGTGCCCGTCTTGTCGAGGCAGAGCACGTCGACGCGGGCAAGCACCTCGACCGCCGCGAGTTCCTGCACAAGCACCCGCTGGCGGGTGAGTTGGATGGCCGCGACCCCGAAGGCGAGGCTGGTGAGCAGCACCAGGCCCTCGGGGATGATGCCGACCACGCTCGCGACTGCGTCGATCAGTGCCTGGCGGTAGCTCTGGTCGTTCGGGTCGAACAGGGCGGCGAACCCGCCGTAGGCGCCGATCCGGCCCAGCAGGATGATGACGATGAGGGGAACCAGGATCCACGACAGGTAGACGAGGATGCGGTTCGTCGCGGCGCGCAGTTCGGAGTGCACCAGGCTGTGGCGCTTGATTTCGGCCGTCAGCCTGCTGGCGTAGGAGTCGGCGCCGACAGCGACGACGCGGGCCTCGCCCGTGCCGGAGGACACCAACGACCCCGACATCAGGGTGTCGCCGGTCTTCTTGGGAATGGGGTCGGACTCCCCCGTCAACATCGATTCGTCGAGAAAGAGCGCGGTCGTCGCTTCGACCACGCAGTCGGCCGTGATCTGGTCACCCGGCCGCGCGATCACCAGGTCGCCGAGCACCACCTGCTCCGGATGGATGACCACCAGCTCCCCGCCCCGGCGCACAGCCGTCTCGGGCGAGGCGAGCAGGGCGAGCCGGTCGAGGGCACGCTTGGCGCGGAGTTCCTGCACGATGCCGATGGCCGCGTTGAAGACGACGACTCCGAAGAAGAAGCCGTCTCGGAGGTCACCCAGCAGGCAGACCACGACGAAACAGACGGTCAGGATGCCGTTGAACAGCGTGAAGACGTTCTCGGCAAGGATGCTCTTCACCGGCCGGGAGGTCGGCGTGCGGGTGACGTTCACCTGCCCCGCGGCGACCCGCTCCTCGACCTCGGCACGCGACAGGCCGGGATCGGTCGCCACCTTCTCCTGGGTCATCCCGCGCTCGCCCTCGTGGTCGCTACGGGCGCTCGGCGGGCGCTGCGACTGCCTTCTGGTGCCCGAAGGCAGCGCGCACGAGCAACCATGTCACCCAGAGCATCGCCGCGTAGAGCGGAACCCCCAGCAGCAGCTTCACCGAGGCGAGCGCGGCGGCCTGGCTCGCGAGATACAAAGGCGCCTCGACGCCCAGGCGGAGGGCGAACAGCCCGACCCAGCACCAGGACGCAATCAGTACCACGCGGAACTTCGCCGGGTCGGATCGCCACCCCGTCATGTCGCCGGTCAGCACACCGACGATCAGCCCGATGAGCGGCCAGCGCACGATGATCGACACCAGCAGCACCACGATCGAGACGGCGTTGATGATGAGCCCGGGAAGGAAGTTGTCTTCGGCACGCCCCGTGAAGAGCGCGAGAGCGGCGGAAATTGCGACACCGATGAGTCCGGCCACGGCCGGCATCACGGGGCTCCGCGTGGCGAGGCGCACCACGATGAACACGACCGAGACCACCAGCGGGGCGATCACGCTCGGCGTCAGGTCTTTCGTGACCGTGTAGATGACGAGGAAGGCGAGCCCCGGGAGGATCGACTCGATCAGGCCGCGGACGCCGCCGATGGCACGCACCAGCGATTGCGCTGTGGGCGTCTCACCGGGTGCGACCTGGCCGATCCCCGAGCGCCGGGCCGCAGCGGCGAATGCGTCGGAGAACGAGGCGGGCCGCTCGGCAGGCTCCCGAGCGGCCAGTGGATCTGGGGTCTCGGGTGAACCGGGGGTTTCGGGCATCCGGCGGCTCAGATCGCAGCGCTCGACTTGGGAATGGTCAGCGGGATGAGATCGCGCGGCGGCATCGGCGAGATGCCCCGCACCACGACGACGCTGCGGAAGAGTTCTTCGACCGCAGCCCGTGACGCCTCGTTCTGCATGGCATCGCCCGCGATGACCCCGCGGAGGAACCAGCGCGGCCCGTCGACGCCGACGAAACGCGCGAGGCGCAGCACCGGCGTGCCGTCGGGGCCCGGAGCGGGTACCTCGGCGATAAGTTCGGGGCCGAAGACGCCCTCCTGCTCGACGAGTGTTCCGCCCTGCCCGGTGATCTGGTCACGGATCTGGCCCCGGATGTCGTTCCAGAGCCCGGTCGAGCGGGGAGCGGCGAACGCCTGCACCTGCAGGGTGGAGCCGGCGAAGTCGAGACCGACCGCGACGACGCGCTGTGTGCCCTCCTCGACCTCGAGCCGCAACTGCAGGCCCTCCCGGGGCAGGATCTTCACGCCGCCAAGGTCGACGTAGGGCCTGGCCGGATTGGCTTCGTCGGAGTCGAAGGGGCCGTCGGTGGCGCGGTTCTCCGGGGCCGACTTCGCGTCGACCGGCTGGGCGGCGCTGACATCCGACGATTCGTCGCCGTCGGCAGCGCTCTGGTCGGCGAGTGCCGAACCCGGTTCGAGCTCGGTGGAGACCTCGCCGGCCAACTCGACCGCGGTCGCCCGGGAGCGCTTTCCCCTTCCGCGCTTGCCGGCCGGGGTGGTGCTCTCTGCGTTGTCTGACACGTTCAATCAGCTTCCTGAGGGGAGGGTGGTGGTGCCGGTCGAGCCGAAGCCGCCGACTCCGCGGGCGCTGCCCGGGAGGTGTTCGACGGGAACGAAGACTGCGCGCGTCACCGGCATGACGATGAGCTGGGCGATCCTCTCCCCGACGGCGATATCGTACGCCACAGAGGTGTCCGTGTTCAGAAGGGCCACCCTGATTTCGCCCCGGTAGCCGGCGTCGACCGTTCCCGGCGAGTTCACGATGGTGATTCCGTGCTTGCTGGCGAGCCCGCTCCGCGGAACGACGAAGGCCGCGTAGCCGTCGGGGAGCGCGATGGAGACGCCTGTACCGACCGTGCGGCGCTCGCCGGGAGCCAGCGTCAGCGCTTCGGTCGCGTGGAGGTCGGCACCGGCATCGCCCGGGTGGGCGTAGCTGGGAATGTGCTCAGCCTTGATGAGAACTTCGACGGATTCAGTCACGAGTCGAGGGTAGTGCAGTTTGCTCCAGCGAATATCTGATCGAATAGGGTCATGTCGACGTATCGCGAGAGACTCAGCCCCAGCGGGCGGATCTACCTCTACCTGGTTCTGCTCATCCCTGCGAGCATCCTGGTCTTCGCGCCGATCAACATGCTGGCGGGAATCATCTGCGCCGTCGTTCTGTACGGCGGAAGCGTACTCGTTCTGTTCGTTCTCTCACCCGTCATCAGTGTGGAGGACGGGATGCTCGTGGCCGGCAAGGCTCGCATCCCGCTGTCGCTCGTCGGTGAGCCCGAGGCGATGACCGGTGCGGCGGCCACGATGGCCCGGGGGCAGCGACTCGACGCGCGGGCGTGGCTGTGCATCCGGGGCTGGATCCAGCCTGTGGTAAAAGTGACCATCCAGGACCCCGAAGACCCGGTGCCCTACTGGCTCATCTCGACCCGTAACCCAAAAGAGCTCGTGGCCGCCCTCGAGAAGGCTGACCACGAGCTCACGTCGTAGACGTTTGGTTTCTTACATCTCGCATTCGATGCAGACGGGCCCGAGCTTCGTCTGGTGATCGATCTGCGAACGGTGCTTCACCAGGAAACAGCTCACACAGGTGAACTCGTCTGCCTGCGGTGGGAGAACCACCACATCGAGATCGAGGTCTGAGAGATCTGCGCCGGGCAGTTCGAAGCCACCGGGGTTGTCGGCGTCGTCAACGTCTACGACCCCGGACATCTTGTCGGGGACCCGCTCCTTCAACGCCTCAATCGAGTCGGAATCGTCGTCGGTCTTGCGCGGAGCGTCGTAATCGGTTGCCATGCTTATCCACTTCTCATACGCCAGCTGAAACAAAATCGGCGGCGTTAGTTTGCATCATTCAAGTAGGAATAGCAAACCGCCTCGGCGACCACTATCTCCTATGCCCGTAGCAACTTACGGCACGCCCCGAACATTCCCGGGATCCGGGGGTTTGTCGTGGCATCCTTGCAGGGAACTCCAGACCAAGACGGGGCCAGAAACCATGCAAGATCTCACAGTCATCGGCATCGAGAACGGGGCGCTCCTCGTCTCCTCGGAGACCGGCGAGCGTTACCGCGTGGCCATCGACGAAGTGCTCCAGTCGAGGCTCCGCCAGAGCACCTCAGCCGCGACCACCGGCGTGAAGGTGTCGCCGCGCGAGATCCAGTCGCAGATCCGGGCGGGGATGAGTGCCGAGGATGTCGCCCGCGCGACAGGAGCCTCTCTCGAGTACGTCGAGCGCTTCGAGGGCCCGGTGGTGGCCGAGCGGCTGCACATCGTGTCGTCGGCCCTCAAGGTCGCCGTGAAGGTCGCCTCCTCGAATGATCCGCTCCGCGGCGATCCCCTGAGCGACGAGCAGTCATCGACCTTCGGCGAGATCATCGAGGAGCGCCTGGCGGGTCTCGGCGCGACCGACCTGCGCTGGGCCAGCTGGAAGGAGGAGTCGGGCTGGATCGTGAAGCTCACCTTCACCGCCAGCGAGATCGATCACGATGCGCGCTGGCAGTACGAGCCGAAGAGGCACTCCCTCACGCCGCTCAACTCGGGGGCGATCACGCTCTCGCAGCACGGCGAGCTCTCCGACGGACTCATCCCGCGCCTTCGTGCCGTCGACCTGAACGGTGTCGAGACGACGCCCGCAGGCCCGGGCATCCAGCGCACTGATGGTCTGGGACGTTCCGATGCTCTCGGGCGCACCGATTCTCCCAGTCGTACAGCGAAGGCCGGTCTCGGCCTCGACGAGTTGGATGCCGCGTTCGGCGTCGACCAGAGCGACGACGACCTGGGCAGCCAGGGCCGCTACGCCGACGACGCCTCGGACTCCGACGACGAAACTGCCCGGCCGGACTCCCGCCCCGCAGCTCCCCCTGCGGCCGAGCGCACCGAGAGCCCGGCCGCACGCTCCATCTGGGGTTCGGTGGCCCGCTCGGCGTCCGCGTCCCCTACCGATTCGGCAGAGACGACCACGCGCGAACCCGGTCGCGGCCCGACCGCTCCCCCGGTGATCGTCGATCCCACACCCTTCGCTCGCCCCGCATCGCGCACCGACCAGGAGTCGTCTGCGCGTGCCGCAGCCGCTGCCGTCAACCGCGCAACCCCGCCGGCGGCCGCCCACAACGAGACGGCCGATCTGCTCGAGGCACTCCGCCGTCGACGGGGTGAGCGGGAATCCGCGTCGTTCACCGACGACGGTGACGACCTCGACAGCTACGACGATGGCCGCGCCGACCACCCCTCCCAGCACGCGCACGCCGGCATGTTCACCCGCGGATCCTCTGGTCTCGGCCGCGACAGCCGCCCCGTGGCCCACCTCACGCCGGCCGCCGAGAGCGACGCGACGTCGACCCGCGACGACGGGGACACCACCGAGCAGGCCGCCCAGGATTCCGCCGACACGCCGCTGGCGGGTCTCGAGGCGACGGAGCAGTCTGCAGTGGGCAGGCAGCGCCAGACCGGCTCCCAGCCCCGCCGCAAGGCACGCGCCTCCATGCCCAGCTGGGACGAGATCGTGTTCGGCGCGCGAAGCGACGACGACCTGAGCTGAGCCGCGCTGAGGTGAGCCGAGCTGTGCTCGCCGCTCGCCTGGTCACACCGCGTTGGACCTCCGGCCCATCCGGGTCGCAGGAATGGTTCAGGGAGAGCGTGGGCGCCACCACCATCGTCGTGCACATCCACTCCGACCACGCAGCCTCGCAGGCCGCCGCTCGCCACCTCGGCCTCCGCCCGACCGCCCAGTCCGTAGGCGGAGAACAGCGCTGGCAGTCCTGACTGCCTGAGCGTCACGCCCGGTGGATCACCAGACCCTCGGCCACACCATCAAGCCTGCGCGAACGCGCCGAAGCGCAGCAGCGGTACGGAGAGCTCATCGTCGCTCCACGAGCCGTGCTGCCCGATCATCGTGCGCTTCGCCGGGGGCGTCCGCCTGGAGTCGTAGTAGGCGATGTTCTTGCGCGCCGCCACGAGTACGTCGCCGATCCGGCCGCGGATGCCCGGCAGAACGTCCCCGAACCAGCCGGCGTCGATCGCCTCGTCCCGGGTCGCCACCCAGGCCCGCGATCCCTCGACCGCCCGCCAGGCCTCGGCGAGGGCATCCGCGGCTCCCACCGGCAGCCCCGGCTCGAGGTGCAGCTGCAGGCAGCGCGGGTCACCGGCCACGTGCCGCACCCCCGCCACGAGCTCCGGCACGGTGTCGAAGAGCACATGGGAGGTGGTGGGGACATCGACCATGCCGTGGTCGGCGGTGAGCAGCATCCCCTCCCCTGCCCGAAGTGCGGCGGCGAACGAGGCGACCGAGGAGTCCACAGCTTCGAGTGCGGTGATGAACTGGCCGCTCTGCCAACCGTGGGCGTGGGAGGCCATGTCCAGCTCGGGCACGTAGACATAGACCAGCTGGCGGCCCCCGGCGTCGAGGGCGACGCGGGCTGCAGCGAACCGGTCGGCTATCGTCTTTCCGGCGATGTAGCGGGCACCCCGCAGCACTGCTTCGGTGAATCCGCTGGTCTCATAGCGGGCCGCACCGATGGCCGAGCATCCGATGCCCGCGGCCGAGGCGCGCTCGAAGAGTGTCTGCTGGGCCTGCCATTCGCGAGGAACCATCTGCACTCCCCAGCCGCTCAGCTGGTTGAGCACCACGTCGTGGCCGGGAACGAGCGCGGTGTAGCCGACCATCCCGTTCGTGCCGGGTGGCGTGCCTGTCGTGAGCGAGGCCAGCGCGACGGCGGTCGTGGTGGGGAACCCGCTCGCGAGCTTCGCCTTCTTCGTGAGCGCCGCCATGAGGTGACGCGCATGCCCGGCCCGCGCCCGGAGGGAGGAGACCCCGAGCCCGTCGACCAGCACCACGACGATGCGCTCGGCACGAGGGAGCTCGAGCGCATTGGGCTGGCCGTCGAACGCTTGAAGGCAGCTGGGCAGCACATCGACGAGGTGCGGTACGTCAGGAGAGAGAGTGGGAAGCGGTGCGGTCATTGTTCCAAGAATGTCACACGCCCTTCAGCTCCCTCAGGCACGTAACATGATGTATCCTCGATTAGATGGTATTCGGAGCGAGACTGTCCTTCGTCGAACAGGCGCGCGATCCGCGTGGATTCGTCACGAAGTTCGGCGGGCAGCCGGTATGGAGAGCATCCCCGAAATGGCCGTTGAGCCGGCGCTTCGGCACGAAGATGCGCTTCGTCGGCCAGATCGCGGTCAAGGATGCCTCGCCTGTCGATGCTCCGCCGCGCTGGCCGCCCCAGCAGATGGCCTACCTCTTCATGACTGACAGCCTGGTTGATGGAGTGCCGGTGCCTGAGACCCGATCCTTCGACGGAGGCGAGAATGCTGTGATCCTCCAGCCGGGGCATGCGTTTTCCGGGCCCCTTTGCGCTGAAGCCGAAGGCCCATCAGCCGTATCGCGCACCATCACCTTGGGCCGGTCGAGTCCGACAAGCCAGCCTGTGATCTTCACAGCGCGCCTCGAACCGCGCGAGGATCCGGAGTTCGTCGACGAGAAGCGATACCTCCGCATGGCGGCGACGGAATGGCAGGAGTACGGTGCGGCGGTTCTCGGCTCGAAGCTCGGCGGCACACCCGCGTTCCGCGCGGGAGACGCGTTTCCCTACGGCGACCCGACGTGGCGACTGCTCGCGCAGCTGCGATCCCTCAACGCGCCGTTCTGGCTGGACTTCGGCTACAACGGAACGGGCTATGTGTTCGTCAACCGCCACCTGACGTCGGCGCGGTTCTGCTGGCAGGAGTGAACATCGAGCAGCCCGGCAGGGCCCCAGGACACGCTCAGGGTGAGCGGGTCCGTTGCCGGAACCGAGCGTCGGTGGCCGGTATCATGGGGGGCAAATGACGCCGAGAACACCCGAGCCCGAGCCCGACATCATCGAGAACATCGAAGACATCGATGTGTCGAGTGAGATGCAGGGGTCCTTTCTCGAATACGCCTACTCGGTCATCTACTCTCGCGCGCTCCCGGATGCCCGTGACGGGCTGAAGCCGGTGCAGCGCCGCATCATCTACCAGATGAGCGTCATGGGCCTGCGTCCCGACCGCGGGCATGTGAAGTCGGCCCGTGTCGTGGGCGATGTGATGGGCAAGCTCCACCCGCACGGCGACGCCTCCATCTACGACGCGCTGGTGCGCCTCGCCCAGAGCTGGACACTCCGCCTGCCCCTTGTCGACGGCCACGGCAACTTCGGGTCGCTTGACGACGGCCCCGCGGCATCCCGGTACACCGAGGCCCGCCCGGCCCCCGCCGCGCTGTACATGACCGACGGTCTCGACGAGGACGTCGTCGACTTCATCCCCAACTACGACAACACCGAGGTGCAGCCGGATGTGCTGCCCGCCGCCTACCCGAACCTGCTGGTGAACGGGGCGAGCGGGATCGCCGTCGGCATGGCCACGAATATGGCCCCGCACAACCTCATCGAGGTGGTCGCCGGGGCGCGCTACCTGATCACCCATCCCGACGCGAGTGTGGATGACCTGATGCAGTTCATCCCGGGCCCCGACCTGCCGGGCGGCGGCACGATCGTGGGTCTGGCGGGCATCCGCGACGCCTACGCCACCGGCCGCGGGGCCTTCAAGACCCGCGCGAAGGTCAGTGTCGAGACGCTCACCGCCCGGAAGGTCGGCCTCGTCGTCACCGAGCTCCCGTATCTCGTCGGAGCCGAGAAGGTCATCTCGAAGATCAAGGACGGCGTCAATTCAAAAAAACTCCAGGGCATCTCGGATGTCACCGACCTGACCGACCGCGTGAACGGTCTGCGGCTCGTTATCGGCATCAAGACGGGGTTCAGCCCGGAGGCCGTTCTCGAGCAGCTCTACCGGCAGACCCCGCTCGAGGACTCGTTCAACATCAACAACGTCGCCCTGGTGAACGGCAGCCCGCAAACGCTCGGGCTGAAGCAGTTGCTGCAGGTCTACGTCGACCACCGCATCGAGGTCACGACGCGCCGCACCCGGTATCGGCTGACGAAGCGCCGCGAACGTCTGCACCTGCTGCTCGGGCTGTTGATCGCCATCCTCGACATCGACGAGGTGATCCAGGTCATCCGCAACTCGGATGACACCGATCAGGCACGCACCCGGCTCATCGACGTGTTCGACCTCGACCAGCTGCAGGCCGACTACATCCTCGAGCTGCGGCTGCGCCGGCTCACCCGCTTCTCCCGCATCGAGCTCGAGACCGAACGCGACCAGCTGTTGAAGGAGATCGAACATCTGGAGGCGTTGCTGGCCAGTAAGGCTCTCATTCGCCAGACCGTCTCCGAAGAGTTGGATGAGGTCGCCGACGCCCTCGGAACCCCTCGCCGCACGCTCCTCACCGAGGCGCGGCCGGCTCCCGCCTCGACCGCCGCTGCCCGCAAGGCGCAGGTCTCGCTCGAACTGGCGGATGTGCCGTGCCGGGTGTTCCTCTCGACGACGGGGCGCACCATGCGGGTCGACCTGCCCACGGCGGCCGAGATCGTCTCGGGCGGGGGTGACAGCGACGGCGCTGGCAGCGTCGGCGCAGGCAACGTCGGTACTGGCAGCGTCGGTACTGGCAGCGTCGGTACTGAGAGTCTGGGAACGACCCCCTCCGCGCGCCCCTCCGGCGCTCCCCCGCGGCGCAGCAAGCACGACGCCGTGCGGTCGGTCGTCGACACGACCACGCGCACCGAGATCGGCGCGGTCACCACCCTCGGCCGCGTGCTCCGGATGAGCGTGCTCGACCTGCCCGTCGCCCCGGTCAACTCGGTTCAGCTCGGTGCAGGGGTGCGGATCGCCGACTACCTCACCCTCGGTCGCGGCGAGCGTGTGGTCGCCCTCGTCTCGCTCACCTCAGAGGTACCCATAGCGCTCGGCACGAAGCTCGGAACAGTGAAGCGCGTCACCCCGGGAGACTGGCCGAACAAGCCCGACTTCGAACTCATCACGCTCAAGCAGGGCGACGAGGTGGTCGGCGCCGAGCAGGCTCCCGAGACGTCGAACCTCGTCTTCGTCGCGTCGGATGCCCAACTGCTGCACTTCGGAGCTGCCGCCGTGCGCCCCCAGGGCCGCCTCGCCGGTGGGATGGCCGGCATCAGTCTTGGCGCTGGCGCGACCGTGATCGCGTTCAGCGCCGTCGATACGACCCCGCCGGCCGCGGATGCGAACGGGGACGAGCCCATCGAGGGTGAGCTGGCCGAGGCACCCGCGCCCCGCGTCGTCGTTGTGACGGTGGCGTCGAGCTCCGGCACTCTGCCCGGCACCGACGCAGGCTCTGCGAAGGTCTCCGAGTTCGGAGAGTTCCCGCCGAAGGGCCGTGCCACGGGCGGCGTGCGGGCGCACCGATTCCTCCGCGGCGAAGACGCCCTGCAGCTCGCCTGGGTGGGTTCAGCGCCCGCCTTGGCCGTCTCGTCAGACGGCGCCGTTCGCACCCTGCCCGAGGCGGGCGCGAAGCGTGACGCCTCCGGCACCCCGCTGGCGGCCCCGGTCGACTCTGTCGGCTCCGCCGCCATCCTCCCGTAACCGGAGCGGGTACGAAGAAGCGGCCCCGTCGTCCGGTGGAAGACGGGGCCGCTCGCGTTCGGGGGCTGTGGAGCCTAGCGCTGCTCGAGCAGGCGGTCGGACTCGTCGTGCCAGCTCTTGGCGATGGGGAACAGCTTGGCGTGAACCTCACGGCCGTGGTGCGCGCAGAACAGCAGGTCACCGCTGTTCATCTCGACACGGATGTAAGCCTGTGCACCGCAGCTGTCACAACGGTCGGCTCCGGTCAGCTGGCGGCTCGCCTGCAGATCGCCCACCACGTTGGTCTCTGTTGCAATTGATTGCATCTTCTGGCTCCTCACGGCTTGTTACCTCAGACAATCTGTAGAACCCATACAAGCATGAGTATGTTCCCACGATGTTACATTCGCCTGTGTTTCGCTCTGCGCGTAGCCGAGCCTTCTGGAGCGAGTGTCATCGCGGTGGATGACGGATGATCTCACTAGGCTAAGACGTCGGGGCGGGCGCCGCGCCCCCCTTGCCGTCATCTTCAGTCACGTCCCAGCTAGGAGCTCCTTTGGCATCGTCCGACTACTCGGCCAGGCACCTGTCGGTACTGGAGGGTCTCGAGGCGGTGCGGAAACGCCCCGGAATGTACATCGGCTCGACGGGTCCCAAGGGTCTGATGCACTGCCTGTGGGAGATCATCGACAACTCGGTCGACGAGGCGCTCGGCGGCCACGGCGACGAGATCTCCATCACCCTGCACGCCGACAGCAGCGTCGAGGTGCGTGACCGGGCCCGCGGCATCCCGGTCGACATCGAGCCCCGCACGGGCCTCAGCGGCGTCGAAGTGGTGTTCACGAAGCTCCACGCAGGCGGCAAGTTCGGTTCGGGATCGTACGCGGCATCCGGAGGCCTGCACGGCGTGGGCGCGTCGGTGGTGAATGCGCTGAGCGAGCGGCTCGACGTGGAGGTGGACCGCGACGGCAAGACGTTCGCGATGTCGTTCCATCGCGGCGAGCCCGGCAACTTCGCCGACGCCGATCCGGCGACTCCCTCCCCGCGCTCTCCCTTCACGCCCTTCGAGAACCAGAGCGAGCTGCGGGTGGTGGGCAAGGTGAAGCGTGGCGTGACAGGCACGCGCATCCGGTACTGGGCCGACCCGCAGATCTTCACGGAGTCGACCGAGTTCCAGACTTCGGAGCTCATCGACCGGGCCCGCCAGACGGCCTTCCTGGTGTCAGGCCTGGCACTCGACATCACCGACAACCGCGGCGAGGTGCCCCTCCACGAATCCTTCAAGTACGACGGTGGCCTGGCCGAGTTCGTCGACTTCCTGGCTCCGGATGCCCCGCTGACCGACACCTGGCGCCTCGAAGGTGCCGGCACCTTCACCGAGACCGTGCCGGTGCTGAGCGACGCCGGCGCGATGGTGCCCACCGAGCTCACCCGCGACTGCGCGGTGGACATCGCCCTCCGCTGGGGAACGGGATACGAGACCGAACTCAAGACCTTCGTCAACATCATCTCCACGCCGAAGGGCGGCACGCATCTCGCCGGCTTCGAGGCGGGGCTGCTGCGTTTTCTCCGCAAGACCGTCGAGGACAACGCGCGCCGGCTGAAGGTCGGCAACGACAAGCTCGACAAGGAGGACGTGCTCGCTGGGCTCACTGCGGTGCTCACCGTGCGCCTGCCCGAGCCGCAGTTCGAGGGGCAGACCAAGGAGATCCTCGGCACGCCGGCCGTGCGGGCCATCGTCACCTCGGTGGTCACGAAGACGCTCACCGAACGGTTCTCTTCGACGAAGCGCGACGACAAGACGCAGACCGCCCTGGTGCTCGACAAGGTGGTGGCCGAGATGAAGTCGCGGATCTCCGCCAGGGCCCACAAGGAGACGCAGCGCCGCAAGAACGCGCTCGAGAGCTCGTCGCTTCCGGCCAAACTCGTCGACTGCCGGTCGAGCGACGTGACGGGCAGCGAGCTGTTTATCGTCGAGGGCGACTCCGCGCTCGGTACGGCGAAGCAGGCGCGCAACAGCGAGTTCCAGGCGCTGCTGCCCATCCGGGGCAAGATCCTGAACGTTCAGAAGGCCTCCGTGAGCGACATGCTCTCGAACGCCGAGTGCGCCTCGATGATCCAGGTGATCGGCGCAGGCTCCGGCCGCACGTTCGACCTTTCTGCCGCGCGCTACGGCAAGATCATCCTGATGAGCGACGCCGACGTCGACGGAGCGCACATCCGCACCCTGCTGCTGACGCTCTTCTTCCGGTACATGCGGCCGATGATCGACGCCGGGCGGGTATTCGCGGCCGTTCCGCCGTTGCACCGTGTGGTCGTGATGAACCCCGGAACCAAGCCGAATGAGACGATCTACACGTATTCAGAGGCTGAACTGAACGGCGTGTTGGCGGGCCTGAAGAAGAGCAACAAGAAGTACCAGGACCCGATCCAGCGCTACAAGGGCCTCGGCGAGATGGATGCCGACCAGCTCGCGCTCACCACGATGGACAAGGCCCACCGGATGCTCCGCCGGGTGCGGGTGGATGACGCGGCCGCCGCCGAGCGCACGTTCGAGCTGCTCATGGGCGACGACGTGGCCCCCCGCAAGGAGTTCATCATCGCCGGCAGCGACACCATGTCGAAAGACCGCATCGATACCTAGTAGCCCCTCGACTCGGGAGTTTCAGTCGCTTCGCTCGCGTCGGAACGACTGAAACTCCCGTCTCGATGGGGTCGTGCCGCGCTGGGAGCGAGCGGCCGTTCAGGCCGCCCGCCGCGCTCACTTATTCGCTGAGGGGGGCTGCGGCTATGGTGTCGCGAGCCTTGGATGCTCGGCGGTCGATCTCGGCAAGCGAGGCCGGAGCGGGGGGCAGGGTCTCGCCGCGACGCGCCAGCGCCGCCGTGAGCAGCCAGTCCGCGAGGGCAGGGTTGTTCGCGAGAACCGGGCCGTGCAGGTGGGTTCCCACCAGGTTTCCGACCCAGTACCCCTCAACCCGATCATCCGGTGCCACCCGCACGGTGCCCTCAGCGGTCGCACCCGACGCCGCGATGGCCGCTGCGCCCGCAGACGCACCGGGGCCTGTCGCAGCGACGTTGCCCCGTCCGTAGACGACGTGCCCGATCGGCGCCGCATCAAGGATGTCAACGTACGACCCACGGTTCTCGAACCCGACGAGCGTGCCGAGCACGGGCGACGAGACGACGAAGTCACCGACCACACGCTCCCCCGCCACCGTGGTCGTGACCGGGAACACCCCTGCTCCGGCGAGCACGGTGCCGTCAGCCAGCGTCACACTCTCCCCCAGCAGCTGGAACCCGGCGCCGACGGCCAGGAACGGCACATCGTGCGCGGCCAGCGCGCGGAGCGGCGGGGCGAGCACGCTCAACCACGGCTGGGTCTCCAGCTGCGCCGAGACCGGCCCGCTGCCGATGAACACCAGATCCACCGCAGCGGGCAGCGAATCGCCGTCTTCGTAGCGCTTGACGTTCACGCTGAGACCGCGGGCCTCGGCACGGTGAACGAGGATGTCGACGTTGCCGTTCTCCCCGTTCATCCCGAGTGTCCGCGGAAAGAGATGCAGGATGTTCAGCCGCTCGGTCGCGGGGCGCGACGTGTCAGAAGCATCGCTCATGCCTGGCCACCGCCTTCCAGTTCCTTGAAGCCGAGGATCTTGCGGATCCCCATCATCTGTTCGTAGTTCAGAATCATCGTCTTCCGGCCGCTCGCGGGGCGCGGCAGCGCGAGGAACTGCTTCACGGCCGCGCGCACATCGAGGTCGACCGTTCCGACCGGGATGCCGGCATACCCGAGTCGCACCGCGAACTGCCAGGCCTTCGATCCCGTGATCACGTCGACGTGCGAGAGGCTCGAGAGGTCGATGTCGTAGATCCACGACGGATCGGGCGTGCCCTCGTCGATCGCCATGAAGACCTGCTCGGGCTGGGTCTCGAGCGAGTCGAGGTTCAGCTGGAGGCTGGCCGGGTTCTTCATCATGATGATCTCGATGCTCTCCCCGTCGACCTCCAGGAGCTCGCCGCGACCGTAGACCGTCGTGAGCCCGCCGAGGGCAGACGTGACCTTCTCGGGGCGGAAGTCGGCACCGAGCACGGAGCGGGCCGTGGCGGCTGCGCCCGCGGCATCCAGAGCGTAGTGCAGGCCACGCGCCGGGAGCCGCACGTCGATCTGCTGCCCGTCGATGCTGAGGGTCGCGCTCGAGTCGCCGAGCGCCGTGACGGTCACGGCGGCCTCGCGCGTGCCGGCGGCCGCGTGGGCGTCGCCGAAACGATCGGCGGAGGCCACGCCGTGCGCCGCTCCGGTGATGAGCTCGGCAGAGGCACCGAAGAAGGCGACCTCCCTGCTACCCGGGATGCGCTTGTCCATGTCGACGAGATGGTTGTCGTCACGGTTCAGGATGAGCGAGGTGGTGGCCGTCATTGCGACCTGTTCGAGCATCCGCACGACCCGGTCGGGCTCGTGGTAACGGTTCAGCTGGTCGATCTGGATGTTCAGCAGCAGCACCGTACGGGGCTTCAGCAGCTTCGTGAGTTTGGGCCCGTACCCCTCGTCGACTTCGAGGATCGCGATGTCGGCGTCGAGCCGCCCGTTCAGGGCCACCTGCGAGAGCACCGACGAGGCGATGCCCTGCGGCAGGTTTCCACCGGAGGGATTCGTGAACACCTTCAGGCCGTGCTCCCGGAGGATCGCCGCCAGCATGTTCGTGGTGGTCGACTTGCCGTTCGAGCCCGACACCGCGACGACCCCGCGCGGGATCGCAGCGATCGTGTCTTCGAGGAAACGGGGCGCGATGCGGAGCGCAACCGTGCCCGGGATCGCAGATCCGCCGCCGCGCAGCCGCGCGGCAACCCGTACAGCGCGACCGACTGCGACGGCCGCGCTGGTGCGAACTCCCACCGGTTTACTCGAGGTAGTCGCGCAGGGACTGCGACCGCGACGGGTGACGGAGCTTGGCCATGGTCTTCGACTCGATCTGGCGGATGCGCTCACGCGTCACGCCGAACGTGTCACCGATCTGGTCGAGGGTCTTCGGCATGCCGTCCCCCAGGCCGAACCGCATGCGGATGACGCCCGCCTCGCGCTCGGAGAGCGAGTCGAGCAGCGACTCGAGCTGCTTCTGCAGCATCGTGAAGCCCACGGCATCGGCGGGGACGACGGCCTCGGTGTCCTCGATGAGGTCACCGAACTCGCTGTCGCCGTCTTCACCGAGAGGCGTGTGCAGTGAGATCGGCTCGCGGCCGTACTTCTGAACCTCGACGACCTTCTCGGGCGTCATGTCGAGCTCGCGGCTGAGCTCCTCGGGCGTGGGCTCGCGGCCCAGGTCCTGGAGCATCTGGCGCTGCACGCGGGCGAGCTTGTTGATGACCTCGACCATGTGCACCGGGATACGGATGGTGCGTGCCTGGTCGGCCATGGCGCGGGTGATGGCCTGGCGGATCCACCAGGTCGCATACGTCGAGAACTTGAAGCCCTTGGTGTAGTCGAACTTCTCGACGGCACGGATGAGGCCCAGGTTTCCCTCCTGGATGAGGTCGAGGAACTGCATTCCGCGGCCGGTGTAGCGCTTGGCGAGCGAGACAACGAGACGGAGGTTGGCGCCGAGCAGGTGGCTCTTCGCGCGCTGTCCGTCTTTCGCGACCCACTGCAGCTCGCGCTTGGCGGAGGGGCTCAGACCCTCGGAGTTCGCCAGCTTGTCTTCGGCGAACAGGCCCGCCTCGATGCGCATCGCGAGCTCGACCTCTTCGGCCGCGTTCAGCAGGGCGACCTTGCCGATCTGCTTCAGGTAGTCCTTGACGGGGTCTGCCGTCGCACCTGTGATGGCACTCGAGTACACCGGCACGTCGTCGTCGTCATCGACGAGCGACAGCACGAGCGCACCCGTGGGCAGGGCCTCGGTCGTTGCACTCTTGGGGCTGTCGTCGTCGGAGTCGTCGTCGCTCGTTGCAGCGGCATCACCGTCGACGGCGGCATCGCCCTCGGCGACGACCACAACGGCGTCGTCAGGAGCGTCGGTCTCGAGCTCGCCGGCGTCGACCGCGTCTTCGTCCTCGGTATCGGGATCGGACTTCGCCTTGCTGGCCGTCGCCTTGCCCTTGGCGGCTGTCTTCGTGGCTTTCGGAGCCGCCGTCTTGGCGGGGGTCTTGACTGCCGCCTTCGCGGCAGTGGAGGTCTTCGTGGCGGCGGCTTTTGCCGCGGGAGCCTTCGTGGTGGCCATACGGATCACCTTTCACACGGGAAGAGGTTGCGACGGGACGTAAGAGATCTGCGCCCCCGCGCCACTGTCACCCAGAGTTGTTTTCTGACATTACTAAGACCCATGTCAAGTGCTGGGACTTTGCGTGGCCGACATGCGGACCACCCCAATACAAGAACGGGTCTCTGGCTACAATTATTGCACGGATTGCGAACCTTGGCTGACAGGTGGCGCTTTTGTCAAGTCCGCTTTCGCGCCCAGGCTGCAGAGAGTGCAACCCAGAGCGGCCCCACCGATATTCCCTCGTCCTCCTCCAACTGCAGGCGGGCTCGCCGACGGGCTCTGAGGAGGAACAGCACTCCGCCCCCGATGATCACGTACTGCACCGCGAAGGCGATCCGGAAGGCGCTCACGTTGTAGAGATCCGCGCTGAAACCCGCATTGTGCAGTGCGTCCAGGATGACTCCGATGAGAAAGAGCATCACGAAGCTCGCCGTGAATCCGCCGACGTTCACCACGCCGTTCGCCGACCCGAGGGTGTGCGGCGGGTTGAAGGTGCGGGCGAAGTCGAACCCGATGAGGGATCCGGGACCGCCGGCCCCCATCGACACGACGAGCAACACCATCAGCCAGAGCGGCGGGGCGACGGGCCAGACGAGCACGGCCGTCCAGACGACTGCCAGCATCACCACGATCCCGATCACCAGGTTCGAACGCCGCGTCGGGAATCGTGCCGTGAGCACACCGAGGATCGGACCCGAAACCAGCCCGACCAGCACGATCACGACGAGGAGACCCGACGCCAGCCCGGGGCTGTAGCCGAGGGCCGACACCATGAAGGGGAAGCCCCAGAAGATCGTGAACACCGTGCCAGAGGACTGGGTCACGAAGTGCGACCAGAACCCGAGCTGCGTTCCGGGCCGGCGGAGGGTCGGGCCGAGCCGGGACAGCACGTCGCGAAGGGTTGGCTGGGTGCCGACCACGGCGTCAGCCGGACGGTCGGCGAGCACGATGACGCCCAGGATGAACGCCAGCACACCCACCGCGGCCGCAGAGGCGAAGGCGGTCGTCCAGCCGGCGGCGTGCAGCACGATCGCGAACGGCACGGCCGAGAGGATCTGGCCGATCGCCCCGAGATTGCCCATCCACTGGGAGAGTTGCGGCACGATCCGGCCGGAGAACCACGAGTTCACCAGCCTGATGACCGAGATGAAGACGGCCGAGTCGCCAGCGCCGACGAGGATCCGGCCGAGGATCGCCGTGCCGACGTCCGTCGAGAAGGCGAGGGTCAGCTGGCCGACCACCATCACGGCGGTTCCCACCACGATCAGTGCTTTCGGTCCGACCCGGTCGATCAGGATGCCGTTCGGGATCTGGAGCGCAGCGTAGACGATCAGCTGCACGACGGCCAGGCTCGACAGGATGGCGGCCGAGGTGTCGAAGCGTTCAGCGGCGGAGACCCCCGCCACCCCGAGCGTGGTCCGCTGGAGCACCGCCGACACATAGGCCAGGGCGGCGATCCCGAAGACGAACCACGACCGTTTTGAGTTCACCGGACAAGTTTACCGATGCTCCGACCGCCACCCCGAGCCCCACCCCGAGCTCGTACAGCGCGGCCCGAAGGGCCGACCATAAGTTCAGAGCCCGCCGAAACCCGGGCCCGAGTCGTCTCCGCGGCGCTTGATCGCCAGGAAGTTCTCGAGTTCCGCAGCGATCTCGTCGGCAGAGGGAAGCTCACCGTCTTCGTCGGTCAGCGGCGAACGCACACCGGCATTCTGCATGTAGCTGTCGTGTCGCTCCTCGAGCGTGCCGACCAGCTTCTCGAGTTCCGCATTCGCCTTCACCTGCTGGTCGATCTTCGTGAGGAACTCGCGCCCCTCTTCTCTCAGCCTGTCTGTCGGGAAGATGAGCCCGGTCGCCGCGCTGATGCTCTCGAGAGACGAGACCGCAGCGAGGGGGTACTCGGTGTCGGCGAGGTAGTGCGGGATGAGCAGCACGAAGCCCGCCACCGGGTGCCCCAGCTGCTGGAGCCGGTACTCGGCCAGGTGCAGCACGTTAGCCGGAACCTGGGTGTGCGGGCGCCACACTGACAGGGCATCGGTCAGCTCGACCCGGTTGCCGCTCACTGTGACGCCGATGGCGCGGGTGTGCGGCACGGGCATCGGGATCGCGTGCACCCAGGTGGTGGTCTTCGCCTGGAACCGGTCGACCAGGTGCACGATCGCTGCGGTGAACTGCTCCCAGCGGAAGTCGGGCTCGAATCCGCTCAGAAAGAGGAACTGCTGGCCCAGCTCGTCGCTGACGAGGTAGAGCCGCAGGGTCTGCGGCTGGTAGTCGCTCAGGTGGTCCTGGTCGAAGTCGACGATGGGCCGGCGAGCACGGTAGTCGAGCAGGATGTCGGGGTCGAACTCGGCGACCACGCGATTGTTCAGGGTGTCGAGCACGTAGTCGCCGAACTGACTGACTGCGGCGCCCGCGTCGGTGAAACCGGTCAGCGCTGCGACGAGCGGCAACCCCTCGGGAATCAGGTCGACCTCGTCTGCCAGCTCGAACAACTCAGTCGGATCCTTCATGTACTCACTCTAATCCGGTCACCGCCCGGCGCTCCCTGGGAACGGTCCGCCCGTGGCGAACGCAGGCGCCGTGGTGACACATCGGCGTAGATAGGGTTAAGCGCATGAGCCTCTCCGATATTTCCGTCACGTCACAGTCCGCCGCAGAGATCGCTGCGGATGCCCTTGTCCTCGCCGTCTCGAAGGTGGATGACCGCGTGGTCGTCCTGGGCGGTGAGAGCCTGCCGGGTGAAGCGCGATCCGCCCTCGAGGGGATGTTCGAGGGCCTCGGTTTCGGCGGCACGAAGGACGAGGTGCAGCGGGTCGGGCCCATTGCGGGCATCCAGTCTCACGTCGTGATCCTGGTGGGGCTCGGCGCTTCGGAAGCGACGCCGGATGCCCTGCGGTACGCCGCCGGGGCCGCGACCCGTCGCGTGCGGGGCTTCGAGACCGTTGCGCTCGGCCTTCCCGTCACCTCGGTCGCGGATGCCAGGGCGATCCTCGAAGGTGCGGCCATGGGCGCCTACGACTACACCGAGTACCGGTTCTCGACGATGGAGGGTCGCTCCCGGGCGGCCAGCAGCCTGGTGCTCACGACCGCGTTCGAGGACGCGGAATCCGCGGTGGTTCCTGCCCGTGAGACGGCCCGCGCCGTCGCCCTGGTACGGGACCTCGTGAACGCCGCCCCCCTCGACCTCTATCCCGAGACCTTCGCCGAGGAGGCCAGGCGGGCTGCCGGAGAACTTCCTGTCGACCTGAAGGTGTGGGACGTGCCCGCGCTCGAGGCCGAGGGCTTCGGCGGGATCGTCGGCGTGGGGCAGGGCTCTACGCGCGGCCCGCGACTCGTCAGGGTCTCGTACCAGCCGAGCGGTGCATCCCGGCACCTCGCGCTCGTCGGCAAGGGGATCACGTTCGACTCCGGCGGACTCTCACTCAAGCCCCCGGCGTCGATGATCGGCATGAAGGACGACATGACGGGAGCCGCGACCGTTCTCGCCGTCGCTCTTGCCGCTGCCGCTCTCGCCCTGCCCGTCCGCATCACTGCGTGGCTGTGCCTTGCCGAGAACATGCCCTCGGGTTCGGCGATCCGCCCCGGTGACGTGCTGAAGATCTACGGCGGCAAGACCGTCGAGGTGCTGAACACCGATGCAGAGGGGCGCCTCGTCCTGGCCGACGGCCTGGTCGCGGCCAGTGAGGAGCACCCCGACGCGATCATCGATGTGGCAACGCTCACCGGGGCGCAGGTCACGGCGCTCGGCAACCGGTATGTCGGAGTGATGGGTGAGAACGACCTCGTTGCGTCGGTGCTCGCGTCGGCAACATCCACCTCCGAGACGCTCTGGCACATGCCGATGCCCGCCGAGCTCCGGCCGCTGCTGAACTCGGACATCGCCGACCTGCAGAACATCAAGCCCGGCAACACGGCGGGTGGGATGCTGATCGCGGCGATCTTCCTGCGGGAGTTCGTCGGGCAGAAGGCCGATGGCAGCGGCCCGATCCCGTGGACGCACCTCGACATCGCAGGCCCCGCACTGAACGGCGGCGAGGGTTACGGTTTCACCGGAAAGGGGCCGACCGGCGTGACCGTCCGCACGCTGATCGACCTGGCCGAAAGGATGAGCACCGAGGGAGCGTAGTAGGCTCAGTTGGGCGAAAAAATAACTCGCCGTCAAGACACCTGCCGAGGCGCGGGTGCAGTCACCAAGCTCGATGCATAAGGGAGTCTCTCAAGTGTCGGAAACCAATTTTGACATCGTCGTCCTCGGCGGCGGAAGCGGTGGCTACGCTGCCGCCCTCCGCGCCGTGCAGCTCGGCTTCACCGTCGCGCTGGTCGAGAAGGACAAACTCGGCGGCACGTGCCTGCACCGCGGGTGCATCCCCACGAAGGCGCTGCTGCACTCCGCCGAGGTAGCGGATGTCTCGCGCGAATCCGCCAAGTACGGCGTGAACACGACGTTCAACGGCATCGACATCGCCGCGGTGACCGCCTATCGCGAAGGCATCGTCACGAGCAAGTTCAAGGGGCTCGAGGGCCTCATCAAGGCGCGGAAGATCACGGTCGTGCGCGGCGAGGGCAAGCTCGTCGCCCCCAAGACGGTGCAGGTCGGAGACGACATCTACACCGGCAAGAACATGATCCTCGCCACGGGGTCGTACTCACGCACGCTCCCGGGCCTCGAGATCGGTGGCCGCGTCATCACGAGCGAGACCGCGCTCGCGCTCGACTACATCCCCAAGAAGGTCGCGATCCTGGGTGGCGGTGTCATCGGGGTCGAGTTCGCCAGCGTGTGGAAGTCGTTCGGCGCCGAGGTCTCGATCATCGAGGCACTCCCCCACCTCGTTCCGAACGAGGAGGAGTCGGTCTCGAAGCAGTTCGAGCGGGCCTACCGCAAGCGCGGCATCGAGTTCTCGCTCGGCATCCGCTTCCAGAGCGTCACGCAGAACGACCAGGGCGTCGTCGTGACCCTCGAGAACGGCACCACCGTCGAGGCCGATCTGCTGCTGGTGGCCGTCGGCCGCGGCCCGTCGACGGCAGGGCTCGGCTTCGAGGAGGCGGGCATCACCATCGACCGTGGGTTCGTCATCACGAACGAGCGCCTGCAGACGAACCTCGAGGGTGTCTTCGCGGTCGGCGACATCGTTCCCGGCCTCCAGCTCGCGCACCGCGGATTCCAGCAGGGCATCTTCGTCGCGGAGGAGATCGCGGGCCTGAAGCCGCAGGTCGTCGACGACGTGAACATCCCGAAGGTCACCTACTCCGACCCCGAGGTCGCCTCCGTGGGCTACACCGAGGCGAAGGCCGCCGAGAAGTTCGGTGCCGACAAGGTCTCGTCGTACGACTACAACCTCGCCGGCAACGGCAAGAGCCACATCATCGGCACCTCCGGTTCGGTGAAGGTCGTGCGGGTGAACGACGGCCCGGTGGTCGGCATCCACATGATCGGCGCCCGCGTCGGCGAGCTCATCGGCGAGGGCCAGCTCATCGTCAACTGGGAGGCATACCCCGAAGACGTCGCGTCGCTCGTGCACGCGCACCCCACGCAGAACGAAGCACTCGGTGAAGCGCACCTCGCGCTCGCCGGCAAACCGCTTCACGCGATGTAGTACCCGTGCCCGCCGTCGCTCCTGCGGCGGCGGGCGCTGCTCGCGCCCAGTACCTCCGGGCCGTGCAGCAACACCCCGCGAGAGGGCCGCCCGCCTAAACTCGTACTGAGTCACTGTACGAACTGACACACTGAACACGCAGAACTGAAATCTTTTGCGAAGAGGAGACCAACCGATGAGCGAATCCGTCAACCTTCCGGCACTCGGCGAGAGTGTGACCGAGGGAACGGTCACCCGCTGGCTCAAGAACGTGGGCGACCACGTCGAAGTCGACGAGCCCCTACTCGAGGTGTCCACCGACAAGGTCGACACGGAGATCCCCTCTCCCATTTCAGGTGTCATCGAGCAGATCCTGGTGCAGGAGGACGAGACCGTCGAGGTCGGCACCCCGCTGGTCACGATCGGCGACGGATCGGGCGCGGCTGCCGCCGAGCCTGAGGCCCCCGCCGCCGAGCCTGCTGCTGAGCCTGCCCCGGAGGCCGCACCGGCACCGGCCGCAGAGGCTCCTGCCGCCGAGGTCCCGTCCGTGGACGCCCCGACCGAGGCCCAGGCACCGGCTCCGGCACCCGCTCCCGAACCGGCTCCCGCGGCCGCAGCGCCTGCACCCGCATCGCCTGCACCCGCATCGCCTGCACCCCCAGCGCCTGCATCCGCAGTGACAGCACCGGCGGCACCCGCCGTGGCAGCCCCGCCGGCACCCGCCGCTGCCGCTCCCGCAGCCGCCGCGTCACCTGCTCCGGCAGCTACACCGGCACCAGCAGCCACCCCGGGCGCCGACTCCGCCGGCAGCAACGCCGGTTATGTCACCCCGCTTGTCCGCAAGCTCGCCAACGACAACAGCATCGATCTCTCGACGGTCACCGGTTCCGGTGTCGGCGGTCGTATCCGCAAGGAAGACGTGCTGGCCGCTGTCGACGCGAAGGCATCGGCAGTGCCGGCCTCTGCGCCCGCCGCGGCGAAGGCGCCAGTCGCTCTCGAGACGTCTCCGCTCCGCGGATCGACCGTCAAGATGTCCCGTCTCCGCAAGGTGGTCGCCGAGCGCGCCGTCATCTCGATGCAGACCAGCGCCCAGCTCACCTCGGTCGTCGAGGTCGACGTCACGAAGGTCGCCGCCTTCCGCGACCGGGTCAAGGGCCAGTTCGCCGAGAAGACCGGCACGAAACTCTCGTTCCTGCCGTTCTTCGCCCTCGCCGCCGCTGAGGCGCTGAAGGCGTACCCGATCATCAACGCCACGATCGACGGCGACTCGATCGTGTACCCCGACCACGAGAACATCAGCATCGCCGTGGACACCGAACGCGGTCTGCTCACCCCCGTGGTGCGGAACGCCGGCGAGCTCGACCTCGCCGGTCTCGCCAAGGAGATCGCCGACCTCGCTGCCCGCACCCGCGACAACAAGCTGAAGCCCGACGAGCTCGGTGGCGGCACGTTCACGCTCACCAACACCGGTTCGCGTGGCGCACTCTTTGACACCCCGATCGTCTTCCTCCCCCAGGTGGCCATCCTCGGCACCGGTATCGTCGCGAAGAAGCCCGTCGTCATCTCGGTCGACGGAAGCGACGCCATCGCGATCCGTTCGACGGTCTTTCTCGCGCTCAGCTACGACCACCGCATCGTCGATGGCGCCGACGCTGCCCGGTTCCTCGTCGCGGTCAAGAACCGCCTCGAAGACGGCACCTTCGAAGCAGTGCTCGGAATCTAGGAGCAGTCCTCGGAACCTCAGGGAGGTCCGGGACCAGGCCTACGGCCAGTCACCGAACAACTCCCGAAGACGCCAACCGGCCTCGCCCTTCACCAGAAGGAGCGAGGCCGGTTCTCGTTGTGGGTCATCGTGCACCACCTCCACGAGCGCCGAGGCCCCGACGGTCTGCACCAACCGGAGCACGCCGGGCGGAACAATGCCGCCCACGCCTGGCGCCACGTTTCCGTCGACACCCGTCGGGACCGCGGCCCGCGCGTCGGCCACCGACGCCGCGTCCGCCTGCAGCACCGACGACAACGCCTGCTCGGCGCCCTGGAGACAAGGCTCGGATCTGGCCGCCAGGCAGCGGGCCCGGAGATCGAGAAGGGCGGTCGCCGCCGCAACGGGGTCCGCCGCCACCACGGCCGCCGATTCCGCCGCGGAGATCGAAGCCGCCACCTCCGGACCCCGCGCTTCTCCTGCTGCTCCCGCCGCCGGCGCCGCGGTGTCCTTCCCCGGCCTGACCACCGTCGAGGGTGCCGCAGATGCGGGTGCTGCAGAGATGGGTGCTGCCGAGATGGGTGCTGCCGAGATGGGTGCCGAAGACGACCCCGTTTCATGGCCTCCGGAACCGCCGCCCGGCAGCGTGACCAGCGCGCCGACGACGGCCAGTACGCACACCGTGGTCGCCACCACTAGCGTGCGCAGCCGGACTCGCCGGCCCCTCTCCCGCGCGCCCGCCCACGCCCCCACGGAGCCGCCTCGCTGACGCACCCAGGCAACCACCCCCGCCAGCCCGGACCGCATGCGCGCCCGAAGGCGATCCGCCTCCGCATCGTCGCGGGCCACCGCATCGACATCCGCCTGCACCCCGGCAAGCGCACCGGCCCTCTCCGAACCCCAGTCGTATGCCTCGTCGACGGGAATCCCGCCCTCCCCGACCACCGGCACCGTGACTGGCACTGGCACTGGCTGCGACAACAGCACCGCCGACGGCTCCGCCAGAGCGAACAACCATTCCTCGCACTCCCGCACGAACGGCTCCCGCCTCCCACGCTCCAGCCTGGCCAGCGCCTCAGCGAGGAACGGGAGCCCGCGCGAACCGGCACCTCCGGGACCGCCGGCACCACCAGCACCGCCGATGCCACCGGAACCACCAACACCACCCGCGCCGCCAGCGCCAGCGGCCGACGCATCGACAGGCACCACCTGACGCACGAGCTCGACGAACCGCCGGCAGTCGTCGACCATGGCCGCCCGGAAGGACGGCGCCAGAACATCACTGCGCCTGTGCTCCACACAGTCGTCCCAGCCGTCGAAGGTCGCCCGTCCCGTGTCGTCGAACAGCACCGTGTCGGTTGAGAACCGGCCGTGCGTACAGTCGAGTGAATGCAGGTCATCGAGGGTGTGGAGCAGCGGCACGAGCACGGTGACGGCCTCCCCCGCGGCAATCGGGCGATCGGCCAGCAGGGTGGAGAGAGTCATCCGGGGCGTGGAGAGCGTTCGGGGCGTGGAGAGTGTTCGGTGCATGGAAGACGAGCCTGCCGCCATACAGCGGCACCCGGGCATCCAGAACCCGGATCTGTGGACAGTTCGCCCACAGCGCCACAAGTGGACGAGCGGATGCGGCCTTCCGAGCATCCGTCGACGTTCCGACTCGGTACCATGGATGTATGGCACGAAGCAAAGACAAAGCCCCGAAGGCTCCCAAGAAGCCGAAGGAGGACGGCCGCCTCAAGCAGATGTGGCAGGTCTTCCAGATGACCCGCCGGTACGACAAGAACATCGTTCTGCTGCTGGCGTTGAGCATCCTCGTGCCCGTGGCCGTCGGCCTGGTTCTCGCCCTGTTGCTCAGCGACGGCAACGGCTTCGTGATCGCCATGTGGATCGTCGCCGGGGTTCTCGCCGGCGTGCTTATCGCCCTCATCGTGCTCGGTCGACGGGCAGAAGCGGCCGCCTACGGGCAGATCGCCGGCCAGCCGGGTGCTGTCGGCGCCGTGCTCCGCAGCTCGCTGAAGCGCAGCTGGCGGGGCAGCGAGATGCCCGTGGCCGTCAACGGCAAGACGCAGGATGCGGTCTACCGCGCCGTCGGCCGGGGAGGCGTCGTGCTCATCAGCGAGGGACCGAAGTCCCGCACAACACGGATGCTCGAAGAAGAGCGCCGCAAGGTGTTGCGCGTTCTGCCGAATGTTCCGGTCACTTTCCTCTACGTCGGGCCCGACGACGACGCGATTCCCCTGCACAAGGTGCCCGCGAAGCTCAACCGCATCAAACCGAACCTCACCAAGCCCGAGGTGCTGGCCGTCAGCAACAGGCTCACCTCCCTCGGCTCCGGCAACCTGCCGATCCCTAAAGGTGTCGACCCGATGAAGGCCCGCCCGCAGCGCGGTCGCTGAGCAGTCCTGACCGCTCCAGCCGGTCACAGACCGTCACGCATCCGAAACAACCCGGACTCAAGCGCTCCCTAGATTTGCCCCACCGGATACAGCCGCCCTGCGGACGAACTCCGCGCACACAAGGGGTCACACATGAGCAACAAGGTCCGTTTGCAGGCTGTTCGCGACGTCGAGGCCTACGTGCCTCCCGCGGTCAGCTTCATCGACTCGGAGGCACCCGGCGAGATCTTCGGGGAGAACGTCTTCAATCAGGTCGTCATGCAGAAGCGCCTGCCGAAGTCGGTCTACAAATCGGTCACCGCGACGATCGAGCATGGAGCAATGCTCGATCCGGCTGTCGCCGACGCCGTGGCGAGTGCGATGAAGAACTGGGCGCTCGAGAAGGGTGCCACCCACTACGCGCACGTCTTCTACCCTCTGACCGGTCTCACTGCCGAGAAGCACGACAGCTTCTTCGAGCCGATCGGCGACGGTACGGCCCTCGCCGAGTTCGCGGGCAAGACCCTCACCCAGGGTGAACCCGATGCGTCCAGCTTCCCGAACGGCGGACTCCGCAACACGTTCGAGGCCCGCGGCTACACCGGCTGGGATGTCACGAGCCCCGCCTACGTGCTCGAGAACCCGAACGGCAACACCCTGTGCATCCCGACCGTCTTCGTGTCGATGACCGGCGAGGCCCTCGACCACAAGACGCCGCTGCTCCGCTCGCAGCAGGCGATGGGCACCCACGCCGAGCGCATCCTGACCCTCTTCGGACACACGGATCCCGAACACGTGGTGTCGTACTGCGGCCCCGAGCAGGAGTATTTTCTCGTCGACCGGCACTTCTTCCTCGCCCGCCCCGACCTGCTGAACGCGGGCCGCACCCTGTTCGGCGCCAAACCCCCCAAGGGCCAGGAGTTCGACGACCACTACTTCGGCGCGATCCCAGAGCGCGTGCTCGGCTTCATGATGGACACAGAGCGCGAGCTCTTCAAGCTCGGGATCCCGGCCAAGACCCGCCACAACGAGGTCGCTCCCGGCCAGTTCGAGATCGCCCCGATGTTCGAGAAGGCCAACCTCGCGGCCGACCACCAGCAGCTGCTGATGACGACGTTCAAGACCATCGCCAAGAAGCACGGCATGGAGTGCCTGTTCCACGAGAAGCCGTTCCAGGGCGTCAACGGATCCGGTAAGCACGTGAACTTCAGCCTTGGCAACTCCCAGGTCGGCAGCGTGTTCGTGCCTGGCGACACACCCCACGAGAACGCGCAGTTCCTGGTCTTCTGTGCGGGCGTCATCCGTGCCGTGCACACGTACGCGGGGCTCCTCCGGGCATCCGTCGCCAGCGCGACCAACGACCATCGCCTCGGCGCCAACGAGGCTCCCCCGGCGATCATCTCGATCTTCCTCGGCGACCAGCTGGCCGACGTGTTCGAGCAGATCGCGAAAGGCCCGGCCACGAGCTCGAAGGGCAAGGGCAAGATGGTCATCGGAGTCGACACGCTGCCGGTGCTGCCGACCGATCCGGGTGACCGCAACCGCACCAGCCCGTTCGCCTTCACCGGCAACCGGTTCGAGTTCCGCGCGCCCGGTTCGATGCAGTCGGTCGCGGGGCCCATGACGACCATCAACACGATCATGGCCGACTCGCTCGACTACATGGCGACGTACCTCGAGGCCGCCGTGACCGAGGGCACCGACTTCGACCAGGCCGTTCAGACGCTCCTCACCGAGATCATCAACGAACACGGCTCCGTTGTCTTCAACGGCGACGGGTACGCCGATGCCTGGCCGATCGAGGCAGAGAAACGCGGGCTCGCGAACCTGAAGACGACGCTGGATGCCCTGCCCGAGCTCATCACCGAGCCGGCGATGGAACTCTTCGAGAAGTACAAGGTCTTCAACCACCGCGAGATGCACAGCCGGTACGAGATCGGCCTCGAGCAGTACACGCTCACGATCGGTGTCGAGGCGCGCCTGACGCTGGAGCTGGGGACCACCGTCGTGCTGCCGGCGGCCGTTCGCCACCAGACCGAACTCGCCCTGAACATCGGCGCCCTCAAGGCGGCGGGGGTCGAGACCGATACCTCGACGCTCGATGTGGTCTCGGTGCCTCTCGCCGAGCTCCGTGCGGCACTCGTGGTGCTGAAGGACGCGCTCGACGACGACAGCCACCACGAAGCGCTGGCCGAGGCCGAGCACGCCAGGAACGCCCTGCTGCCCGCCATGTCAGCGGTGCGCGCCGCGGCGGACACGCTCGAGGAGATCGTCGCCGACGACCTCTGGGCCCTGCCGACCTACCAGGAGATGCTCTTCATCCTGTAGGCCGCCGTCGCGGGCATGCGGATGCCCGTCGCCGCTACCTGCGCACCAACACCGTTCCCGCGAACACATCATGGAGCCCGCGCTGGTCTGAGTCCCAGATCAGCGCGGGAATCGTGAGCACAAGAAGGGCGGTGCGGATGATCGGGCGCCACCATCCCGCATAGGTGCCGTCGACCTTCACCACGCGGAGGCCGAGGATCAGGTGGCCGAATCCCCCGCCCGTGAACGCGATCAGCACGATCTGCTCGACCATGAAGATGATGGTCGATGCCCATGGATTCTGGAAGAAGAAAGCGGCGTACACCACGAAACAGGCTGCCCAGTCGATCAGGAGCGCGAAGATGCGCCGCCCCGGTCGGCCGACAGAGCCACGACCCTCATCAGGGAAACCCAGCCGCTCGCCGGGCCATTTGCTCGGTGCAGCGCCAGACCAGCGGGACGGGGGCTTTACGTTCGACACGCGTGCGAGTCTAGGACACGTCGCTTTGACGACCCTGCACGTAACATGCCCGAAACAATCGTGACACGGCGGAGTAATGGCTTCGCGATACCCTGACGGAAGTTGTGTTCACAACTGAGCACATCCAAGCCATTCAGTACCAAGCCATTTGGAGTCTCTCAAATGTTCAGTGATTCTTCCGAGGTGCTCAAGTTCATCAAGGACACCGACGTCAAGTTCCTTGATATCCGCTTCACCGACCTTCCCGGCGTGCAGCAGCACTTCAACATTCCCGCTTCGACAGTTGACGAGGACTTCTTCTCCGTCGGCCAGATGTTCGACGGCTCGTCGATTCGTGGGTTCGCGTCGATCCACGAATCCGACATGCAGCTCATCCCGGATGTCTCGACCGCTTACATCGACCCGTTCCGCGTCGAGCGCACCCTGATCGTCATCTTCGACATCTACAACCCGCGGAACGGTGAGATCTACTCCCGCGACCCGCGCCAGGTTGCCAAGAAGGCGGAGAAGTACCTCGCCTCCACCGGCATCGCCGACACCGCGTTCTTTGCCCCAGAGGCCGAGTTCTACATCTTCGACGACGTGCGCTACGAAGTGAAGCAGAACAAGAGCTTCTACTCCGTCGACTCCAGCGAAGGCGCCTGGAACTCCGGCCGCGAAGAAGAGGGTGGCAACCTCGCCAACAAGACCCCCTTCAAGGGCGGGTACTTCCCCGTCAGCCCGGTCGACCAGCACGCCGATCTCCGCGACGACATCTCGCTGAAACTGATCGACTCCGGCCTCATCCTCGAGCGTGCGCACCACGAAGTGGGCACCGCCGGCCAGGGCGAGATCAACTACCGCTTCGATACCATGGTGCACGCGGCAGACGACATCCTGAAGTTCAAGTACATTGTGAAGAACACGGCTGCCCAATGGGGCAAAACGGCGACCTTCATGCCGAAGCCGCTCTTCGGCGACAACGGATCGGGCATGCACACCCACCAGTCGCTCTGGAACGACGGCACCCCGCTGTTCTACGACGAGGCCGGCTACGGCGGGCTCAGCGACATCGCCCGTTGGTACATCGGCGGACTCCTGAAGCACGCCCCCGCGGTGCTTGCCTTCACGAACCCGACCGTCAACTCGTACCACCGTCTGGTTCCGGGCTTCGAAGCTCCGGTGAACCTGGTCTACTCGGCCGGCAACCGTTCGGCGTCAATCCGTATCCCGATCACCGGCACGAACCCGAAGGCGAAGCGCATCGAGTTCCGGGCCCCGGATGCATCGGGCAACCCCTACCTCGCGTTCGCCGCGCAGCTCATGGCCGGCCTCGACGGCATCCAGAACCGCATCGAGCCGCACGAGCCGGTCGACAAGGACCTCTACGAGCTTCCGCCCGAAGAGGCGAAGAACATCCCCCAGGTTCCCGCGTCGCTCGGCGAGGCCCTGCTGGCTCTCGAAGCCGACAACGAGTTCCTGACTAAGGGCGGCGTCTTCACCCAGGACCTGATCGAGACCTGGATCGAGTACAAGCGCGAGAACGAGATCAAGCCGATCGCCCAGCGCCCGCACCCGTTCGAGTTCGAGCTCTACTACGGCGTGTAGTCACACCTCTGCAGACCGAGCGGGGCCGCTCCTCCTTCTGGAGAGGGCGGCCCCGTTTCTGCGTGTCCGGACGGAACGCCTGCGCTAGCCGAGCACAGGCCGCTCGATCACCGGCAGCATGAGGGCGCTCCGGCGGGAGACGAACTCGGTCTCGGAGATGGAACCGTGACGGCGCATCCGGCCGAGTTCGCGGAGCCCCTGCTCCACCTCCCGCTCAGCTGACGCCTCTGCCTCTGTCTTCACGAGTCTCTGCGCACGGCGGTGGGATTTGAGGAGTCTGGACGCTTTCACAGAGTGTTTGTTCGGAGCCGTCGAGAAGACCGTTTGCTCCGCGCAATGAATTGTGCCGGAATCATTGCTGGTTCTGTGTCAGCGTGACCCCGTACGCAGCCTCCGCGGAATTGAAGAACGTGTCGCGATCGCGGATGATCGCCTGGGGCGGAAGCTGCTCCGAGCGGGTGGAGGCCACCGTCGAACGCTTGACGGCCGTACCGATGGCGAGGAACTCGATCAGCCCGCCGCCGAGGTCGTAGACGTACGTCTTGATGCCGATCACATCGTCTGCACCGACTTCCGTGGCCTGCTGCTGCACTGTGGCCAGCGACTCCTCGCGGGCGCCGTAGATCAGCTGCGTCAGTTCGCTGATCTCGCCCTTGACGAAGTTCTTGAACGCCGAGGTGATTCCGCCGACGAGGCCGAGCGAGTACACCGAGGTGCCCATGACGAGCTTCATCGGCGCGTAGCCGATCCGCGCGAGGCTCCACATCTCTTCGGCGGTCAGGTCGCTCGTGACGACCCCCATCGCCGACAGAGCCGGATCGGACATGTCGTGCCTCGAGGCCGTGCCGACCATCAGCATCTCCTGCACAGCCGTGCCGCCGAACGGCAGGATGTTCGTCGTGATGCCGACAACCGCATTGGCGCCCACCGACTGCGCCTCGGCGACGATTCGCTGCAGTGCGAGGTTGCGGGTCTGGCTGAAGAGATCGCTGTACTCCTTCACCTCACCGCGGGCGAGCTGTCGGAAGGCACCGGCTATGCCTCGCCCGACACCGATGGAGTAGGCGACGTTGCCCATGACGAAGGAGATCGGCTGGTAACCCGCGTCGATCTGGCAGAACAGCTCCTGGCCGTCGCTCGAGGTCGTGAACGCGACATCCGGTGCTCCCGCCTTCTGGTGAACGGTCGACGCCACCGACAGGAACTCGATGTTCTGGGCGTGGAAGATCAGCTCCGTCGTGACGCTCGTGGCCCCGTGACCCTGGCTCTGCTGCATCTCGGCGATGAGCCGCTGCATCGAGAGGTGTCGACCCTGGGTGATCATGTCGGTGATCGCGGTGACCTCACCGCCCACCATCCCCCGGAACCCCGCGCTGAGGGAACCGAGGAACCCGCGGGAGAAGACGCTGTTGCCGACGAGCAGATTGCCGGGGTGGTAGCCCAGCAGGTCGATGCAGTACATCTCGTTGCCGGACAGGCCGCTCAGCACGGACTTCCTGAGAGGAGTGGAGCCGGGGTCGGTCATCGGGATTCCTTCAAAGTACGTGAGTATGACTCAGCCTACAGCGCGCCGTAGAAGTCCCGCTCGAAGACCGCTCGCGAGCGGCGGGTCACGGCGAGGTAGTCCTCTTCGAGCGCGGTCGCCGAGCCGGGCGGATACTCCAGGAGCCGCGCAACACCCTCGAGTTGCCGCCGGTCGGAGGGAAGCACATCCACCGTGCGGTTGATCCACAGAGTCATCGCCGAACGGGCCCGCGACGCGAAGATCCACGCTTCCCTGAGTTTCGCCGCATCCTCCTCGTTCACGTACCCCGCTCTGACCTCCGCATCGAGGGCATCGAGGGTCGACGTGGTCTGGAACTCCGGATGCTCGGCCCCATGCTCGAGCTGGAGCAGCTGCACGTACCATTCGACATCGCTCAGCGACCCCCGGCCGAGCTTCAGATGGCGGGCCGGATCCGCTCCCTGCGGCAGCCGTTCCTTCTCCACCCGCGCTTTGATGCGTTTGACCTCGCGCACCGCGTTCTCCTCGATGGCGCGCGGGTAGCGCACCTCGTCGGCGACGGCCTCGAATGCGCGCATCAGGGAAACGTCGCCGGCGACTCCCCTGGCGCGCAGCAGCGCCTGGGCCTCCCAGGTCAGCGACCAGCGCTTGTAGTAGGCGCGGTAGCTGTCGAGCGACCGCACGACGATCCCGTTCTTCCCCTCAGGCCTGAGATCGATGTCGAGTTCGAGGGGGAGACGGTGGTCCTCGGTGAGCCGCACCAGTTCGTTCACGATGAAACGCGCGACCGACTGGGCGGTTTCGATGTCGACGGAGACGGCGCGGTAGACATACATCACGTCGGTGTCCGATCCGAAACCGATCTCGCGCCCGCCGTAGCGCCCCATGCCGATGACCGCGAACTCGATGCCGTCACCGCGTGACAGGGCAGCGGATCCACGGATCGCGTTCAGCGTTCCCTGCAGGAACACGGTGGTGATGTCCGTCAGCCCCTTGGCGAGCTCCTGCACCGTCACCAGGCCGAGGATCGCTGCGCAGGCGAGCCGAAGCACCTCCCGCCGGCGGGCCGACCTGAGCGCCGCGGCCACCGCATCAGGGGTGTCGTGGCGAGCGATGATCGCGTCGGTCTCGCCGGTGAGCACTTCGAACGGGCGGGGCCGCAGCTCGTGGTCGTTCTCCAGCCACGCGGCCGCCTCGGGGATCCGTTCGAGCAGTTCGGCCGCGAATCGCGAGCCCGAGAGCACCTGCGTGAGACGAGCTGCGGCGCCTGAGGAGTCGCGCAGCATCCGCAGGAACCAGTACGTCTCGCCCAGCGTGTCGCTCAGCCGCCGGAAGGCGAGCAGGCCGTAGTCGGGGTCTGCTCCGTTCGCGAACCACTGCAGCATCACGGGCAGCAGGTGGCGCTGGATCGCGGCGCGCCTGGACATCCCGGCCGTCATTGCCCGGATGTGCCCGAGCGCGCCCTTCGGGTCGCGGAACCCGATCGCAGCGAGGCGCGCGGTGGCCTGCTCGCTGGTGAGGCTGATCTCGTCGGGACCGAGAGCGGCGACGGCAGCGAGCAACGGACGGTAGAACAGCCGCTCGTGGAGGGTGCGCACCCGCACCTTGATCGCGTTCCAGATCTCGAGCAGCGCCGGTGCGCTGGCCGCGAGCTCGGTCGCCCGCGCCAGAACCCGCTGGCCGAACTCGTCGCGCGGAACGAGATGCGTGCGACTCAGGCGCCGCAACTGCAGCCGGTGCTCCATCAGGCGGAGCACCCGGTAGTCGTGGGCGAACTCGTGCGCTTCCACGCGCCCGATGTACCCCTGGTCGGCCAGCGCGGGCAGGGCCGCGAGTGTGCCGGCCTGGCGCACCAGCGGATCGTTCTGCCCGTGAACGAGTTGCAGCAGCTGCACGGTGAACTCGATGTCCCTGAGCCCACCGGGGCCGAGCTTCAGCTGGTAGTCGACCTCGTCGGCGGGGATGTGGTCGGTGACCCGCTGGCGCATCTTCTGCACCGACTCGACGAACCCCTCCCGCGACGCGCTCGTCCACACCTTGGGAGCCACCGCCTCGACGTACCGGGCACCGAGCAGTTGATCCCCCGCCAGAGGCCGCGCCTTCAGCAGCGCCTGGAACTCCCAGCTCTTCGCCCAGCGCTCGTAGTAGGCGAGGTGCGATTCGAGCGAGCGCACCAGCGCGCCCGCCTTGCCCTCCGGACGGAGGTTCGGGTCGACCTCCCAGAGCGGCGGCTCCATGGTGGTCTCCATGATGCCGTGCATGGTCATCATGGCCAGGGCGGTCGCGATGTCGATCGCCCTGCCGGTACTGAGCCCCGCATCTTCGTCACCCTCGCCGACGAAGATCACGTCGACGTCGCTCACATAGTTGAGTTCCTGGGCGCCCGACTTGCCCATGCCGATGATCGCCAGCCTCGTCAGAGCGACCTCGTCGTGTGCGAACACCCACCGGCTCCGCCCCCGAGTGGATGCCCGGCTGCGCGCACACGCCAGCGAGGCGTCGAGCGCGGCCGCCGCCAGATCGGCGAGGGTGTGGGCGATCGCACCGACGCCCGCGACGGGGTCGGACTGCTCGAGGTCGTACGCGGTGATCTGGGCGAGCACGCGGCGGTAGCGGATGCGGAGGAGGGTCCAGTCGCCGTCGCCCGAACTGCCGCCGCCCTGCACGGTGGCGAACCCGTCGACGGCTGCGACGGAGTTCAAGAGGTCATCCTGGAGCTCGTCAGCCGTCGGCAGGCGCGAGATGCGCTCCGCCAGCGCTCCGAGCTCCTCGGGGTGCCGGAGGAAGAAGTCACCGAACCCGGCGGACGCGCCGACGACCCTCAGCAGGCGCGTGCGCGTCGGTTCCTCGGCGAGCAATGACACCGTGGGCGTCGCCGGCAACCGCAACAGCCTCACGAGGTAGGTCAGTGCCTGGTCGGGGTCGGCTGTCAGTCGGAGCGACGCGAGCAGATCATCCATCGCGACCGAGCCCAGCTCGCTCGCCAGTTCGAGATCACGCGTCGCCGCGGACAGTTCGGAGAAGCCGACCCTGGCCAGTTCGGTGAGGCTCAGCGGGCCCTGAATGCGTGCCATCGGGGCCTCGCTACAGCATCTCCAGGTTGCTCTGCAACTCGAACGGCGTGACCTGGTCGCGGTAGGCGGCCCACTCCTGACGCTTGTTCAGAAGCACGTAGTTGAAGACGTGCTCGCCGAGGGTCTCCGCCACCAGCTCCGACTTCTCCATCTCGCCGATGGCCTGGTCGAGGCTCGCGGGCAGAGCGTTGTAGCCAAGCGCGCGGCGCTCCGTGTCGCTGAGGCTCCAGACGTTGTCCTCGGCCTCGGCCGGCAGCTCATAGCCCTCCTCGATGCCCTTGAGCCCGGCAGCGAGCAGCAGCGAGTACGCGAGGTACGGGTTCGCTGCAGAGTCGATCGCCCGGTACTCGACGCGGGACGACTGCCCCTTGTTCGGCTTGTAGAGCGGAACACGCACCAGTGCGGAACGGTTGTTGTGGCCCCAGCAGACGAAGCTCGGCGCCTCGTCGCCACCCCAGAGCCGCTTGTACGAGTTCACGAACTGGTTCGTGACGGCCGTGATCTCGGGGGCGTGCTTCAGCAGCCCCGCGATGAACTGACGGCCGATCTTCGACAGCTGATACTCGGCCCCGGCCTCGAAGAACGCGTTCGAGTCGCCCTCGAAGAGCGACATGTGGGTGTGCATCCCCGATCCCGGATGCCCGGAGAGTGGCTTCGGCATGAAGGTCGCATAGACGCCCTGCTCGATCGCCACCTCCTTCACGACGGTGCGGAAGGTCATGATGTTGTCGGCCGTCGTCAGAGCGTCGGCGTAGCGCAGGTCGATCTCGTTCTGCCCGGGGCCGGCCTCGTGATGGCTGAACTCCACCGAGATGCCGAGGTCTTCGAGCATCCGCACCGACCGGCGACGGAAGTCGTGCGCGGTACCGCCCGGAACGTTGTCGAAGTACCCCGCCTTGTCCACGGGCTCGGGGCCGTCGGGGCCGTACTTCGACGACTTCAGCAGGTAGAACTCGATCTCGGGGTGCGTGTAGAACGAGAACCCGCGATCCCCGGCCTTCGCAAGGGTGCGCTTCAGCACGTTGCGAGGATCTGCGACGGCGGGCTGCCCGTCGGGCGTTGTGATGTCGCAGAACATGCGCGCCGTCGGGTCGACCTCGCCCCGCCACGGCAGGATCTGGAAGGTGGTGGGATCAGGATGCGCGAGCACATCCGCCTCGAACGAGCGGGTGAGGCCCTCGATGGCGCTGCCGTCGAAACCGAGCCCCTCGGCGAAGGCCCCCTCGACCTCTGCGGGGGCGATGGCCACGGATTTGAGGGTGCCGACCACGTCGGTGAACCACAGCCGAACGAACTTGACACCGCGTTCTTCAATGGTACGAAGAACGAAGTCGCGCTGCTTATCCATCGACGGTTGTTACCTCTTTCCGGCACGTGGTTCTGCCACTATTAGGCTAGTGGCTATGCCGAGACTTCGCTTAGCGCTGGCCCAGACCAACCCCATTGTCGGAGACCTCGAAGGCAACTCTGCCGAGATCGTCGCCGCGGTCCGCCGCGCCCGGGACGCGGGGGCCGACCTCGTCGCGTTCGGGGAGATGGCCCTCTCGGGCTACCCCATCGAAGACCTCGCCTCCCGGCCGTCGTTCCTTGCCGCCTGCCGCGCCCGCGTCGCGGCGCTGGCGACGGAGCTCGCCTCGGCCGGCCTCGGCGACATCGTGGTCGTGGTGGGGCATCCCGATGGGCCCTTCGAGCCCCGCGCCTTCACCACCACGAACGCGCCGACGGCGATCGCCCAGAACGTGGCCTCGATCATCCAGAACGGTGAGATCAAGGCGCGCTACGCGAAACATCACCTGCCGAACTACTCGGTCTTCGACGAGTACCGGATCTTCATCGCCGGCGACGAACTCCTCGTGCTCCGGATGCGCGGGGTCGACGTCGCGCTCATCATCTGCGAGGACCTCTGGCGTGACGGCGGGCCGGTGAACCGGGTCGCCTCCGCCGATGCCGGGGTGCTGCTCGTCATCAACGCCTCGCCCTACGAGCGCGACAAGAACGAGGTGCGGCTGCCGCTCGTGGTGCGGCGCGCGAAGGAGAACGACACGATCGTCGCCTACGTGAACATCGTGGGCGGCCAGGACGACCTGCTCTTCGACGGAGACAGCGTGGTGGTCTCCCCCGCCGGTGAGATCCTGGCGCGCGCACCCCAGTTCCAGCCGCACCTGCTCGTGGTCGACATCGACCCCGAAGCGGCGACGCTGGATGATCTGCCGCCGGATGTCGCGCGGGTGACGCTCTCGTTGCCGGCCACCGGCTCCTCCTCGCCGCAGACCGCGCTCACCTCCGACATCGCCGTCGTGCCCGACGAACTCGAGCAGGTCTGGAACGCGCTCGTGCTGGGCCTCGGCGACTACGTGCGGAAGAACCGATTCCGCTCGGTCGTCCTCGGGCTCTCCGGCGGCATCGACTCGGCCGTCTGCGCCGTGCTCGCCGCCGACGCTATCGGGGCGGCCAACGTGTACGGCGTGTCGATGCCGAGTCGCTGGTCGAGCGATCACTCGCGCTCCGACGCCGACGACCTCGCCGAGCGGATCGGCGTGCACTACGAGACCCAGGCGATCGCCGATCTCGTGCAGCCCATCGAGACCCAGCTCGCGCTCGACGGTGTCGCGGCCGAGAACCTGCAGGCGCGCATCCGGGGCATCATCCTGATGGGGCTCTCGAACCAGTTGGGCCACCTCGTGCTCACGACGGGCAACAAGAGCGAACTCGCGGTCGGCTATTCGACGATCTACGGCGATTCGGTGGGCGGCTTCGCACCTCTGAAAGACGTTCCGAAGATGCTGGTCTGGGAGCTGGCGCGCTGGCGGAATTCCTTTGCGGCGCGGCGCGGAGAAACCCCGCCGATCCCCGAGAACTCGATCTCGAAACCGCCGTCGGCCGAGCTCCGGCCCGACCAGACCGACCAGGACTCGCTGCCCGAGTACGAGATCCTGGATGCTCTGCTGGAGGACTACATCAACGGCGGCTTCGGCCGTGACGAGCTTGTCGCCCGCGGTTTCGACGCCGATGTCGTCGACCGCATCATCGGTCTCGTCGACCATTCCGAATGGAAGCGTCGCCAGAGCGCTATCGGTACGAAGATCTCGCGGACGGCCTTCGGGCGCGACCGCCGCCTGCCGATCACTTACCGCCCGACCGCCGTCTCTTGAGACCCCCGCGGTCAGGTGAGACGCCGACGCACGTCTCACCTGACCGCGGGAGTCTCACTTGCCCTCGGTAGACTGAGGGCATGACGGAGCAGTCCCCCCGAAAGCGCGTACGCACCCGGCACTTCCAGAATGCGAAGGAGAACGGCGTGCCGATCGTGGGGCTCACCTCCTACGACCAGCTCTCGGCAGCGATCTTCGACGCTGCAGACATCGACTTCCTGCTGGTCGGCGACTCGGCGGGCAACAACGTCTTCGGCAACGAGACGACGCTGTCGGTGACGGTCGATCAGCTGATTCCCCTGACGCGCGCCGTCGCCGGTGCAGCGAAGCGCGCCCTGGTGATCGCGGACATGCCGTTCGGGTCCTACGAAGGTGGCCCCGACGACGCCCTGCACACCGCTGTGCGGTTCATGAAGGAGTCGAACGCACATGCCGTGAAGCTCGAGGGCGGGGTGCGGAGCGCCCCGCAGATCCGGCGCATCGTGGATGCCGGCATCCCCGTGATGGGCCACATCGGCTTCACCCCGCAGAGTGAGCACGGCCTCGGCGGGCACATCATCCAGGGCCGGGGTGAAGGCGCCGAGGCGCTGCTCGCCGACGCCCACGCCGTGGAGGACGCGGGGGCGTTCGCCGTGGTGCTCGAGATGGTTCCGAGCGACATCGCCGGCCGCATCACGAAGGAGCTCCGCATCCCGACCATCAGTGTCGGTGCGGGCCCGAACACCGACGGCCAGCTGCTCGTCTGGACCGACTTCGCCGGCTTCTCGCAGGGCCGTACCCCCCGCTTCGTGAAGCAATACGCGAACCTCACTCAGGTGCTGACGGATGCCGTCACCGCTTTTCGCGCCGACGTCGCCTCCGGCGCCTACCCGGCCCCCGAGCACGAGTACGAGGGCTGACCGCCCCGAGCAGACTCTCCCAGCTGGGCGAAGGGACCCGAATCGTCCTGACGCCCGTCCCTTGGCGCGACCTGCGTCCCTTGGTCGGGCGCGCACCTTCCTTCGAGGCTGACCCGGCCGCGCGAGACTGAGATGAATCTTCCTCGTCTATGATGAGGGGATGTTGGGCATGGTCTTCGCCGATCTCGGCTGGGAGACCAGCCCAGCTCACATGGTCTTCGACCGCCGGGGGCATCTGTTCGTCGCCTGCGACCTGACGTCGTCTGTGATCGAGGTGGATGCCCGGGGCTCCGTCTCCGCCGCCACGGGATCGCCCCCGGCGAGGAGTTCGCCGTGCAGGCGCTGCTGGCGACATCCGATGGCTCAGTATGGGTGGCGAGCCATCGGCCGTCGAGCCTTCACCGGATTTCCCCCGGCGATGGCACGCTCGTCACGTACCCGCTCGCAGCCGACATCAGCCCCTCGGCCCTGGTCGAGAGCCGGGGTTCGATCTTCGCGGCGACCACGCAAAGCGGAACGATGACGCGAGTGGGCCCGGATGGTGGGCTCACCGAGGTGTTCGTGCAGCTGCCGCTCGGCGCCGAGCCGATCGCCCTCAGCGCAGGCACGGACGGCACGCTCTACTCAGCGGACTGGCAGACGGGCGCGATCCTGCAGATTGCGGCCGATGGCTCCGCCGGCCACGGTGGCGAGACAACAACGCAGGAGTGCGCGCGATTGCCGCTTCGCACAATGCCGGTCGCCATGACGGACGAACACCAGGGAGCGGTCTTCATCGCAGCAGGCTCAGGGCTCTTCCGCCTTGAAACAGGGGACGGCGCCCTCGCGGAGATCCTGAACTACCCGTAGTCGCCCTTCACCGCGTTCGGCATGGCGGAGTCGCATGGCGAATTCTCGGTCGCCGGCGGAGGGGGCATGGTGATGAGTGTCGACATGTCCACGCCGACAGTTTCCCGAACGGTGGACCTCGGAGATCGCCACATCGTGTGTTGTGCCTACGACCCAGCGGGGCGGCTCGTCGTCGCCGACTACTCGCGTGGCCAGATCCTGCGGATCTGACTCCGACCCTCGAAACCCTGACCGCCCCGACCCGCCACAGCCACACAAAAATGACTCTCTGCCACGGGTGACCTCGTCGAACGATTCCCGGTTTCGCCGGCAGTACCGTTCGCGCTCGAAGCCCTGCTCGTTGATCTCGCGATACACCCCGGGTGACGTGCCCCAGATGGACATCCTCGACTTCGGTGGCGATGACACCGCGCTGTGGTCGTGCGCGCTGTGGTCGTGCGCGCTGGACCCCAGCGGCCGGCTCTCCGCTGCCGACTACGCGACCGCCCGAATCCGCATCTGGTCGCGCACAGCTGACATGAGGTCTCCTCGACTATGATGGAGGTATGCTCGGCACGGTCTTCGCCCAATTCGGTCGTCTGAGCTTCCCGACGGCGACAGTGACCGACCGAGCGGGTGCTCTGTTCGTGGCCTTCGCCGAGGGTGATCCGGTGGTGAAGCTCGACCACTTCGGCAATCGTCTGTCGATTCATCCGCTCCCCGATGGCGTCCGAGCGGTCGAGACGATGTCGATCACTCCCGAGGACCAGCTCTGCCTCCTCGCTTCAGATCCCCCCTCGATCGTTCTGATCGATTCGCACAGCGCGCGTTCCGTCTCGATTCTGCTGCCGGCGGATGTCTCGCCGACGGCGCTGGCCGTTGGCGCTGACGGCCGCGCGTACATCGCCGCAACCAGCATGACCTTCCTCCTCCGCGTTGACACCGAGCAGGGCAACGGGGTGAGCCGCGTCGCGCTCGAGTTCGACCTCGACCCCTCCGCAGTCGCGGTCGATCGTGCCGGCACTCTCTACGTCGCAGACTGGACGACTTGCCGCATCGACCGGATCAGTCCAGACGGCACGACTGACGTCGGATTCTGGACTCCGCGTGACGGAGTTCCCAGCTCTGCCCTTGCCTGTTCGGCTGACGGCCGCCGACTGATCGCGAGCGGTGCCGACGGAAGTGTGGCCCAGCTGGAGCTCGCGACCGGCGTGACGCACATCACCGGGGAGGAGCGGCCGGAATCACTGGCGGCTCACGTCATCGAGATCGCCCCTGAGGGAACGGCGTACCTGCCCTCGTTCGATCAGAATGCCGTCACCACGCTGTCGCCGACAGGAGACCTGACTACTTCCTCGATCGAGGGCTTTCCCGAACAGCGTCTCGCCCTGACAGACTGCACCGTGCGAGCCGACGGAGCAGTCTTGGCCGTGGGCTTCCTCGCCGGTTCGATGATCAGGCTGAGCCTCCCGTGAGAATCGAACTCTTCGCCGACTTCGGAGAGGAGACCCGCCCGGCCCACCCGGCCTCCGACCGCCGCGGGCACCTGTTCGTCGCCTGCGACCTGGCCTCCTCGGTCATCGAGTTGGATGCCCGGGGAACTGTTCGACATCGCTATGCGGTCGCTTCAGGTAAGGATGTCGCCATCCACGCCATGCTGGCCGCCGCCTCCGGATCGGTCTGGGTGGCGACTCACAAACCGGACAGCATTCATCGCATCGCATCGACCCGGCCGACGGCACCGTGGAACACTTCGCGCTCGCCAACACGAGCTGGCCGACCGCTCTCGTGGAATCCCGCGGTGCGGTCTACTGCTCGAATGATCGCGCCGGCACCATCTCGAAGATCAGTGGGGAGGGAAAACTGACGGAGACATTCGCCTCGTTTCCCCTCGGCTCTAAGCCGATCGCGCTCAGCGCCGACACTCGGGGACGCCTGTACGCCCTCGATTGGCGGACGGGTGACATTCTGGTCGTCTTGCGCGAAGGCGGGACCGCCGTCCGCTTCGCAAGCGTGCCCCCGGAAACACTCCCCTTCAGCATCACCCGCGAATACCGTGGGGTGTTCTTCATCTGGCGACGGAGAGCCTGATGCGTCTCGACATCGCCCGCGGCACGCTCGAGAAGGTGCTCGAGCTTCCTCCCACGCCGTTCTTCCCGTTCTGGGTATTCGACCGGACGGATCTTCCGGGTCGCAACCTGAAGCTTCCTGATACTCAGTCGTTCGCGGCGTCCTCCTCGGCCCACTTGGCCGAGTTCGCACGGAGAGTCTCGAGGGCGTGTTCGGCCTCGGCCTTCGTCTCGAACGGGCCGACCCGATCCGGAGCGGGTGAGACGTAACCGAACTCCACGTCGCCGGTGTTGGTGTTGTACCAGTACTGCTTCGAGGGATCGCCTGACATGAGTGCTCCAAGGGGTCGTGAACTACGATAGATCCTATGCCCAAGGACTCCGCAGGCCACCTCACCCCGGGCCGGATCTCCCCGCTCCGAACCGTTCCCGCCGCGATCGAACGACCCGAGTATGTCGGCCGCCGCGAGCCGGACGAAGGCGGCGGCAGCGACGTCTACACGGGCGAACGGCTCTCGGGCATCCGGGAGTCCTCGCGCATCGCTGCGAACGCCCTCGCGCACGTGGGGGCCCATGTCGCGCCTGGCGTCACGACGGACGAGTTGGATGCCCTCGGCCACGCCTATCTCATCGAGCACGGTGCCTATCCGTCCACGCTCGGCTACCGCGGTTACCCCAAGTCGCTCTGCACGAGTGTGAACGAGGTCATCTGCCACGGGATTCCAGACAACACCGTGCTGGATGACGGCGACATCGTGAACATCGACATCACCGCTTACAAGAACGGCGTGCACGGCGACACGAACGCCACCTTCGTCGCGGGGCAGCCGGCCGAAGACGTGCGCCTGCTCGTCGAGCGCACCCGCGAGGCGATGAACCGCGGCATCAAGGCCGTGGCCCCCGGCCGGCAGATCAACGTCATCGGCCGCGCCATCGAGTCGTATGCGAAACGGTTCGGCTACGGAGTCGTGCGCGACTACACAGGGCACGGGGTGGGCGAGCAGTTCCACTCGGGATTGATCATCCCGCACTACGACTCGGCACCCCAGTTCGACGACGAGATCCAGGTCGGCATGGTCTTCACCATCGAACCGATGCTCACGCTCGGCTCCCAGGACAACGAGCTCTGGAACGACGGCTGGACGGTGGTCACCCGCGACCACTCGCTCAGCGCGCAGTTCGAGCACACACTTGTGGTGACCGAGCGCGGCGCCGAAGTTCTGACCCTCGCCGACACGGCAGAATAGAACCGCCGGCCGCGTCTCACGGCCGAGACAGAGAACGAGGGAACACGATGACTGGCAGCACGGACTCTTCGATAGCCATCGGCATCGACATCGGCGGGACGGGCATCAAGGGTGCGATCGTCGACACCTCGACCGGCGAGCTTCTGAGCGATCGCATCAAGCTCGACACCCCCGAGGGCGGCAAGCCGAAGGATGTCGTCGGCACCGTCGAGAAACTGCTTGCACAGCTGACGGATGCTCCCGCCGACGCCCCCATCGGCATCGACTTTCCCGCGGTGGTGCAGAACGGCAAGACCATGTCGGCCGCGAATGTGTCGAAGAAGTGGATCGGGCTCGAGGCGGAGAAGCTCTTCGAAGACGCCCTGAAGCGGGACATCACGTTCGTGAACGACGCCGATGCTGCGGGCTACGCCGAGGTGCGCTACGGCGCGGCCAAGGGCAAGAACGGCCTCATCATCATGACGACGCTCGGCACGGGAATCGGCACGGCCATCATCTACAACGGCGTGCTGATCCCGAACGCCGAGCTCGGGCACATCCAGATCGACGGTGGCGACTACGAGCACAAGGCCTCGTATGCGGCCAAGGAGCGCGACGACCTCAACTGGGTGCAGTGGGCCGCACGCCTGCAGACCTACTACGCCGAGCTCGAGAAGCTGCTCTGGCCCGACCTGTTCATCGTCGGCGGCGGCGTGTCGAAGAGCTACCAGGAGTTCCTGCCGAAGATCTCGATCAACACGCCGATGGTCCCTGCGACGCTCCGCAACAACGCGGGCATCCTGGGTGCCGCGAGCCTCGCGCTCGAGCCCAAGGTGCTCCCGAACGCGAACCAGCTGGTCGGCGAGCCGGGCGAAAGCGCAACTTCTCTGAAATAAGGCGAAAGGGCCGACTGCTACGCCGGGTTCTGTCTTGGGCGTGCGTGCCGAAGCGCGCGCGCCCATGGACGGCCATCTATCTACGACGTACGTTGCCGCACGCCTCCAGCGGTCTACCCGAAGGCACGGCGAGCAGCCGTATCGCCTTCTGTCTGACCTTGCTCCGGGCGAGGTTTACCGAGCCTGCCATGTCACCATGGCCGCTGGTGGTCTCTTACACCACCGTTTCACCCTTACCCCGGACCCCGCAAGCGGCGCCCGTGGCGGTCTGTTCTCTGTGGCACTGTTCTCTCGGGTTGCCCCGGGTGGGTGTTACCCACCGCCCTGCTCTACGGAGCCCGGACGTTCCTCGGCGGCTGTCCCATCCGCAGAACGGATGCTCGAGCCGACGCGACCGTCTTGCCGACCCTTTCGCGTGGCCCAGTCTACCCGGCCCGATCGAATCGATCCGGTCAGAGGCCGGACTCCTCCGTGCGCACGAGGATGCAGCTGCTGTCGGGATCGAGCACCACGTCATCCGGCGCCGCCAGGCGGATCTTGGCCAGGTCGCTCTCGTGCAGCTTCACGTTGCTGCCCATCGACACGCCGCGGGTGAGGAGGGCAGCGCCGATTCCGTAGCGCGCCCGCTGCCGGTCGTAGAGGGCCAGGAGTTCGTCGCCGATCGCCCCCGCGATGAGGTCACGGTTCAGCTGCACGCCCTTCCGCTCGGAGTCGAGCGTCAGGAGGGAGGCGTCGCGACGGGTTCGGAGGGCATCCTGCTCGGCCGTCAGCGCGCCCATCTCCTCGGTGACCACCGCGAGACGGGAGTTGATCTCGTCGATGCGCTCCATCACGGCGAGTTCGATGTCCTCGAGGTCACTGCGGCGCTTCAGCAGCGACGCGATCTCGTGCTCGAGGCCCTGGATGTCCTTCGTGGAGGTGCTCGTCTGCAGCCGGGAACGGTCGCGCTCCATGCGAATGGTGACGATGGCGACGTCGGACTCGACCCGAGAGATCTCCAGTTCGGCGTCTTCGAGTTCACCGCGAACCGAGGAGAGCCTGTGCGACACGGTTCCGATCTGGTCTTTCAGCTCGGCGAGCCGCTTCAGCTCCGGGAGGGTCTTCGCCTGGTGCCCGAGCTGGCTGAGGCGTGTGTCGGCGGCCTGCAGGTCGAGCAGCGACCGTTGCTCTGAGACAGGTGCTTTCATGAGGGGATCCTTCGGTTCTGTATGGAGTTCTGTCTGAAGTATTGTCTGGAATGTCGTGGCGGATGCGACCCGTGGATGCCTGGCAGGGACTACTGCGTCACGACGAAGTCCCACGGGTCTGTGCGGAGCTCGCTCACCGTGACCGTGACTCCCGCCAGGGCGTGCCGCAACTCGGCAGCCGCGACGTCGAGCCACAACCACTCGCTCGCCCAGTGTGACACGTCGATGAGTGCGGGGCCTGTTCCGAGGGCGGCCTGTTCCCGCGCCTCCGATGCCGGGTGGTGCCGGAGATCCGAGGTGATGTAGACATCCGCAGTGCGTACGGCAGACTCCCGGAGCAGCGAGTCGCCTGCTCCTCCGCAGAGAGCGACGCGCGTCACCGGATGATCGTACGCACCGGCGACGCGGATGCCGGTCGCCGTGGCGGGCAGCAGTTCCGCGAGCTTCAGCGCGAGGTGCCCGAGGCTGGTGGGCTCGGCCAGGTCGCCGACGCGGCCGATGCCTGTGCCCGGCACAGCTGACGCACCGGTCGCGGGCACGATGGGCACGGCATCCGCGAGGCCGAGCCTGGTCGCGATGACGTCGGAGACGCCATTCTCGACGATGTCCGCGTTCGTGTGGGCTGCGACGAGCGCGCACCCGCCACGGATGAGCCGGGCCAGTAGCGAACCCTTGTAGGTCGTCTCGGCGACCGACGTGACTCCTCTGAGCAGCAGCGGGTGGTGCACGAGAAGCAGATCGGCACCCAGCTCGAGCGCCTCGTCGACCGTCTCGGCGACGGCGTCGACGGCGAGGTGGATGCTCGTCACCACGGCGTCCGGCGAGCCGCTCAGCAGCCCGGGCGAATCCCAGCTCTCGGCATTCCCGAGGGGCCAAAGGCGTTCGATGACGTCGTTGGCCTGCCGGAGGGTGAGGCGGGGAGCTGAGGAATCCACGTCACCGATTCTAGGGCCGACCCCTGTTCTGTCGAATCCTTCCGTTCTCTGAGGGGCGGTTCGACTCTGAAGAGCAGGGCTTATATCTGGTGAATATCAGTTGCGGGCTGATGGTCAGCGCGCGGCGACCAGAAGGGCGATGGCTCCGGCAGCGGTGGCCCAGCTCACCAGGCTGCCCACCAGGAAGTACTCGGCCTTGGTACCCGACAGACCGTCGCCGCCCCGGGCATCCTGGGCGATCTCCGGGAACCGCACGATGCCCTTGGCGGCGACCAGTGCGGCCGCGATGGGGGCAAGACCGGCCAGCACGATGGCGACGATGAGCAGGCGCTCGAGCGGCCCGATGAGGCGGCCGCCCTTGAGATCGGTGCGGGTGAGATCTTCGTCGTGGGAAGCACCGTCGGGCAGGCTCTCATCATCATCATCGACCGGCATTGACGTCGCCTGCACCCGGCTCCGGGGGTGCAGCGCGATCCGCACCACGATGTTTGCACTCTCGGCGAGGAACAGCCCCACACCGAAGAAGAGCGCGATCTGGGGCAGTGGCGCGTCGCGGAGGGCGGCGGTTGCGGCATCCCGCTGGCCGTCGACCAGGTAGCCGGAGAGCGCCAGCCCGGTTCGGTCGGCCAGCAGCAGGATGACCGCCAGCACGATGAGCCCGGCGACCGCCGCGCGCCCGGCGAGCCCCGTCGCGTGTTCGTCCGACGTCGTCAACACGAGCCAGCCCCCCGCTGCCAGCAGGCAGAGCGCCACCCACCCGAGCGGCACGCCGAGCCCGGTGGTGACCAGCACAGCGAGCAGCACCCAGCTCGCACCGATCGACGCCAGCAGCCCGGCCGAGGGTCGGCTGACCTCACTCCCCCGGAACAGGCCCCGCCACAGGTCGGCCGACCCGATCGCAGCGAGCAGCACGGCCGTCAGCATGCTTCACCCGCCTCCCGCAGAGCCACGATTCCTGCCTGGAGGGCCGTGACACCGGCGCGCCTCAGGGACTGCGACACGGCCGACTGCGAGACACCCTCCTGCTCGGCCAGCACCGACTGGGAGTGGCCGAGCCACCTCCCGAGAGCGAGCCGTCTCTCGCGGGCGCTCATTCCGCCCACGACGTAGTCGCGCCCGAGCAGGTATGCATTCACGGCGGCATCGGTGAACGACGGCTCACCCCGGCCCTGGTACCAGCTGCGGAGCGTCGGCACCCGGGTGTCGGCCCGGAGGTGCGCCTCATCGATCGCACTCCGCGCCGCCCACCACGCCGAGCCGTCCTGGAGCACTCCGGTCAACCCCGCACCGACGGAGCGGATCTCGCCGCACCCGATGCCCACCCGGGCATCGAGCCCTTCTGGCATCGAGAGCCGTGCCAGCAGTGTCGCCTCGAGAGCATCGGCCAGCGTGCAGTACACCGCCTGGAATTCGTCGCCGAGGGTCGCAGCGAACGGCTCCACATGCTCCACGGCGGCATTCACCACAGCGAAGGCCTGTTCAAGCAGCTTCTGGGCGGCGGCCCGGTCAGCGATCTGTCGGGAGTCGACCAGATCCAGGATCACCGCCACGTTCGATTCAGCACTCATGACATAAGGCTAACACTGATAATCAGCAAATATAAGCCCAGAACTAATTGCCCGCCGAGCGTGTGGCGGATCGGGTGGAAGCAGTGACCGAGAATTTGGTGTTCTGGCCCCACACCCGCGTCGGGCCGACCAGACGGCGAAGATCGGGCTGGTAGGCGAGAGACGAATTGAACACGGTGAGAAGCACCCCGCCCGGTCGGAGCACCCGCCCCGCGTCACGGAACAGGCCGAGAGCCACCCCGGTGTGTACCGAGCTCCCTACATGGAAGGGCGGATTGCAGACGATCAGGTCTGCCGAAGCATCCGGCTGCAGCGCCAACCCGGCGTCGCGCACCACCCGCACACCGGCGAGCCGGTTGGACGCCATGGTCTCGCCGGCGGAGGAGCACGCCGCCGCGGACTGGTCGCTGGCGATCACCGTCAGGGACGGGAAGCGTCTCGCCAGAACGGCCGCAATGATTCCCGTGCCGCACCCGAGGTCGATGGCGGTGAGGGAACGCTCCGTGGGCGGCGCGGCGGTCACCTCTCCCACGGCCCGGTCGAGGAACTCCAACACGAACCGCGTACCGATGTCGAGACCCACCCCGGCGAAGACACCTCCGTGGGCGGCAACAGTCAGACCGAGCTCGGCGTTGTGTTCGCGCTTCGGGTACGGCAGGGCATCCACCGGCCGGCGCGCGCCGCGCGCAACGATCACCCGTGACTTCTGCCGGGCGAGCGAGGCGTTCACCTCGGAGAAGTGCACCGCGAGCGTGTCGTTCATGGCGTGGGTGAGGTGCTTGATGCGGCCACCACCGAACACCACGACATCCGGATGGGCATACCGCGCGATGGAGTCGGCGAGCTCGTCGAGCTCGGCAAGACCGCGCGGCAGTTGCAGCAGCACGACGCGCGCGCCCGAGAGGAGCTCCTCCGACAGCGGGAGCGACAGATACCGGTCGGTCAACCCGGCGGCTTCGGCGTTGCGGGCCAGCGCCTGCTCACCCACCAGTCTGTCCTGGTGGGTGCGGATGCCCGCCAGCCCGAATTCGGCGGCGGCCCCCAGCGTGAGCGCGCCGTACCGGTCGCCGATGACGACCACCTCACCGCTCCCGATCCTGCTCCCGCTCTCGCCGAGCACCCCCGCAGCCTCGTCGAGCACCAGCCGGTCGCTCGCATCGCTCGCGAACAGGTTCGGGGCTTCGATGTCGGGGCTCCGCCGCAGCGTCTCGAACAGTTCGTACATGACTCCCAGTCTGGCCCACACCACCGACGCTCCCTGCCCCCCTCTCCTCGGTGCTCCAATGGCTCGCCGGTGGTGAACGGCCGCGCACCCTCTTCGCCACGGTGGGCGGCGCCGTCGTCGCGCTGCCGATCGGCGTCGCCCTCGAGAGTGCGGCGCGGGCTGGGATCCGCACCTGAGGATCCCCGGCAGCATCTTCACTCAGCCACTCGACTGGTTCGTCGACGGGAGCTATCCGCTTCTCATCTGGATCGCCTTCCTGGCCGTCGGCTATGTGCTAGCCCGGCTCGACATCACGAAGATTCGCACGCAGCTCTGGATGCTCGGCTGCGGCCTCGTCGTGGGGGTCGCCGGGCAGCTGGTGGGGAAATACGCGGTGACTCCGGAGACGTTCACCGCCGAGCTGGCGCTGCACATCTCCGCCGTCGGTGTGGCTGCATCGCTCGTCGGCGGTCTCTGTCTTGTCAGCACGAACCGGATCGTCCGCGGCATCCTGTACCCATTGGCCTCGGTGGGGATGATGCCCCTCACGATCTACACCGGCCACGTGCTGGTGCTGTCGTTCCGCTACTGGCTCGACCCCGGCCAGCCGGTGAAGAACCAGCTGGCGTGGCCGGTGCTGACGCTCGCAAGCCTGGCCTTCGCGACCCTCTGGCGGCCACTGTTCGACCAAGGACTACTGGAACGGGTAGTGCGGGCGCTTGACGGCGGCCGGAAGAAGCAGGATGTGCGCCCTACCGGGATCGAACCGATGACATCCACGGTGTAAACGTGGCGCTCTACCAGCTGAGCTAAAGGCGCTTGGTGCGAAAAGCCTACACTCCGGCGGGCTCGAGCTCCTGCAGGGCAGCGCGGTAGGCCTCGATCGAACGCGCCTCGCCCGGCGCCGTGATGAAGCTGGCCCGGATGATGCCGTGGGTATCGATCACGAACGTCGCCCTGTTCGAGAAGCCCTTGCCGTCGAGGAAGACCCCGTACTCCTTGGCGACCTCACCGTGCGGCCAGAAGTCGGCGAGGAGGTTGAAGTCGAAGCCCTTCTCCTCGCTCCACGCGCGGAGGGCCGACTTCGAGTCGACCGAGATGCCGAGGAGTTCGACGCTGTTGTCGTGGAACATCGCGATGTTGTCCTCCAGCGTGCAGAGCTCGCTGGTACAGACACCGGAATAGGCGAGTGGGAAGAACACGATCACCACAGGCTTGATGCCGCGGAACTGGCTCAGACGCACCTTCTCGCCGAACTGGTTCGACAGTTCGAAGTCGGGGGCGAATGTGTCGTTTTCGAGTGCCATGACGGCGATCCTTCCGGTGGCGGGTAATTTGCCCGCCAGACCCAATCATCCAGTCTATTCCTCCAATCCGCAGACAACCCCTCCGCGAGGGCCTCTGTGCCGACTCGGATTCACTAGGCTTGAGGGCGGTGTGGATTCCGTGAACCGGAGACCCCAGCCATGAATGATCTCTACAACCCAGAAGAGAGAGGTTGACGTTGACTGTCAACGATCAAGACCCGTATTCGGTGACCAACATCGATGCAGATCCCGATGAAACCGCCGAGTGGTCCGAATCCCTTGACGCTCTGGTCGCCGCTCGCGGCCACGGTCGCGCGAGGGAGATCATGCTCAGCCTGCTGAAGCGCAGCAAGGAGCTGCACCTCGGCGTTCCGATGGTTCCGACCACCGACTACATCAACACGATCGCCACGGAGAACGAACCCGAGTTCCCGGGCAACGAGGACATCGAGCGCCGGTACCGTGCCTGGATCCGCTGGAACGCTGCCATGCTGGTGCACCGTGCTCAGCGCCCCGGCATCGCCGTCGGCGGCCACATTTCGACCTACGCGTCGAGCGCCAGCCTCTACGAAGTCGGATTCAACCACTTCTTCCGCGGCCAGGATCACCCGGGCGGCGGCGACCAGATCTTCATCCAGGGCCACGCCTCCCCCGGCACCTACGCCCGTGCCTTCCTGGAGGGCCGGCTCGACGAGAACAAGCTCGACGGTTTCCGCCAGGAGAAGTCGCACGCCGGCGGTGGCCTCAGCTCCTACCCGCACCCGCGTCTCATGCCCGAGTTCTGGCAGTTCCCCACCGTCTCGATGGGCCTCGGCCCGATCAACGCGATCTACCAGGCGCAGTCGAACAAGTACCTCACCAACCGCGGCATCAAGGACGCCAGCGACCAGCAGGTCTGGGCGTTCCTCGGCGACGGCGAGATGGACGAGGTCGAGAGCCGCGGCCAGCTGCAGGTGGCAGCCAATGAGGGCCTCGACAACCTGAACTTCGTGATCAACTGCAACCTCCAGCGGCTCGACGGCCCGGTGCGCGGCAACGGCAAGATCATCCAGGAGCTCGAGAGCTTCTTCCGCGGTGCCGGCTGGAACGTCATCAAGGTCATCTGGGGCCGCGAATGGGACTCGCTCCTGGCCAACGACACCGACGGCGCCCTGCTGAACCTGATGAACACGACTCCGGATGGCGACTTCCAGACGTACAAGACCGAAGACGGCGGGTACGTTCGCGACAACTTCTTCGGCCGCGACCCGCGCGCACTCAAGCTCATCGAGAACTACAGCGACGACCAGGTCTGGGGCCTGAAGCGCGGCGGCCACGACTACCGCAAGGTGTACGCAGCCTTCAAGGCGGCGAGTGAGCACAAGGGCCAGCCGACGGTCATCCTCGCCCACACCATCAAGGGCTACGGCCTCGGCAAGAGCTTCGAGGGGCGGAACGCCACCCACCAGATGAAGAAGATGACGCTCGACAACCTCAAGCAGTTCCGCGACGAGATGCACATCCCCATCACGAACGCCAAGCTCGAGGAGAACCCGTACCTCCCGCCGTACTACAACCCCGGCGAGGGCGACGAGGCGATCGAGTACATGCACGAGCGCCGCCGTGCGCTCGGTGGCTACCTGCCCGAGCGCCGCACGAAGCACACCGCGATCACGCTGCCCGAGGACTCGGCCTACGCGATCATGAAGAAGGGCTCCGGCACGCAGGAGATCGCCACCACCATGGCGTTCGTGCGCCTGCTGAAGGAGATGACGCGGTCGAAGGACTTCGGCAACCGCGTCGTTCCGGTCATCCCCGACGAGGCCCGCACCTTCGGCATGGATGCGTTCTTCCCGAGCGCGAAGATCTACAACCCGAACGGCCAGCACTACACTTCGGTGGACCGCGACCTGCTGCTCGCCTACAAGGAGAGCCCGCAGGGCCAGATCGTGCACGTCGGCATCAACGAAGCGGGTGCCCTGGCGGCCTTCACCGCGGCCGGCACCTCGTATTCGACACAGGGCGAGCCGCTCATCCCGGTCTACGTCTTCTACTCGATGTTCGGCTTCCAGCGCACCGGCGACGCCCTCTGGGCCGCTGGGGACCAGATGGCGCGGGGCTTCGTGATGGGAGCCACCGCCGGTCGCACCACGCTCACCGGCGAGGGCCTGCAGCACGCGGATGGCCACAGCCACCTGCTCGCCTCGACGAACCCGGCCGTGGTGTCCTACGACCCCGCCTACGGCTACGAGATCGGCCACATCGTGCGCGCCGGACTCGAGCGGATGTACGGCGGAACCCATACCGACCCGAACGTCATGTACTACATCACCCTCTACAACGAGCCGATGGTTATGCCGGCCGAGCCGGAGAACGTCGACGTCGAGGGCATCGTCAAGGGCATCCACCACCTGAAGTCCGGCTGGGTCGACGGTGGCCCGCGGGCGAACGTGCTCGCGTCGGGTGTCGGTGTGCCGTGGGCGCTCGAGGCGCAGCAGCTGCTCGCCGACGACTGGGGAGTCTCCGCAGACGTCTGGTCGGTCACGAGCTGGACCGAGCTCCGCCGCGACGGTCTCAAGGCCGAAGAGCACAACTTCCTGAACCCGAGCGAGCAGCCGCAGGTGCCCTATCTGACGGACAAGCTCTCTGGTGCGGCAGGGCCGTTCGTGGCTGTGAGCGACTACATGCACGCGATCCCCGACCAGATCCGGCAGTTCGTGCCTGGCGACTACGCGACGCTCGGGGCCGACGACTTCGGCTTCAGCGACACGCGCCCCGCCGCCCGCCGGTTCTTCAAGATCGACGGCCCGTCGGTTGTGGTGCGGGTGCTCGAACAGCTCGCTGCTCGCAACGAGGTCGACCCGAACGCCCCGCAGTGGGCGATCGACAAGTACCGGCTGCACGACGTCTCGGCCGGAACATCAGGGTCGGCGGGCGGCGAGAGCTGACCGGCACACGCTGACGCGCTGCGCTGACTCACGATGGCCCGCACAAAAGAACAGACGCTCGCCTGGCTCCGCACGGTGTCAGGCGAGTTGTCGACGGCGACGATCAAGAAGCTCGACGAGACGCTTCCCTGGTACGGCGACATGCCGCCGGGGAGGCGCTCGGCCGTCGGGTTGGTTGCGCAAGCCGGCATCAAGTCGTTCATCACCTGGTACGACGACCCCACCACGACCACCTGGATCGCCTCCGACGTTTTCGGTTCGGCTCCTCGAGAGCTGCTTCGCTCGGTGAGCCTGCAGCAGACGCTGCAGCTGATCCGCGTCGTCGTCGAGGTGGTGGAGGAGCGCATCGCGAACGGCGACCAGTCCCTCCGTGAGGCGATCCTGCTCTATTCGCGGGAAATCGCCTTCGCTTCAGCTGACGTCTACGCCCGAGCCGCCGAAGCACGCGGGCTCTGGGATGCCCGGCTCGAAGCACTCGTCGTCGACTCCATCCTCTCGGGTGAATACGACGACGAACTGCCGAGCCGGATCGCCGCGCTCGGCTGGCACGGACACGGAGAGGTCAGCGTGCTGGTCGGCACGACACCCCGGATGCTCGACGTCGACCAGTTGCGGCGCACCGCCCGGCATCTCTCCGCCGATGTACTCATCGGGGTGCAGGGCGGTCGTCTCGTGCTGGTCATCGGTCGTTCGCAACCTGCCGTCGGATCGGCCGACGAACCCCTCCCCGGCGCCGCCGTGGCCCCGACACTCTCGTTCATGGACATCGCCCGCGCGCTCGAACCGGGTTTCGGCCCGGGTCATCTCGTGCTAGGGCATGAAGTTCCGAGCCTCGTAGAGGCATCCCGGAGCGCCAAAGCGGCTCTGGCCGGCTTCGCCGTGGCGAAGTCCTGGCGGAACGCCCCCCGCCCCGTCTACGCTGACGACCTGCTGCCCGAGCGGGCCCTTGCCGGGGACCCCCTCGCACGCTCGACCCTTGTCAACCGGGTGTATCGGCCCCTCCAGGACCAGAGCCCGGAACTGATGAACACTCTCTGGTGCTACCTCGACAACGGGCGCTCTCTCGAAGGCACGGCCCGCGAACTCTTCGTGCACCCGAACACGGTGCGCTACCGGCTGAAGCGCGTCTCGCAGGTCATCGGCTGGGACGCCACGGGTGCCCGTGAGGCCCTCATCCTGCAGTCCGCGCTGATCCTCGGGTCGATGAACGAACCCGAGCCCTCCGCCCGGAGGCGCTGAATCCGTCTGCGCGAGAGGCTTCCTACAGCCATTCCGCGAATCTTTGATCGCTTTCTCACATCACTCAGCTCCATATCCTTGAAAGACTGAATCCATGATCGTCATCGTCTGCCCCGGACAGGGCTCCCAGACTCCCGGCTTCCTCGCGCCCTGGGTTGCTGAGCCGGCTTTCGCCGACCACCTCGGCACACTCTCCGAACTGGCAGGCCTCGACCTGCTGAAGTACGGCACAGAGAGTGACGCCGACACCATCCGCGACACCCGCATCGCGCAGCCTCTCATCGTGGCTGCCGGTCTCCTCACCCTCGGGGCCCTGCTTGCCGACGGCCGCCGTTCTGCTGTCGGCGGTGTTGCCGGACACTCCGTCGGTGAGATCACGGCCGCCCAGGCTGCGGGCATCCTCACCGAGAGCGACGCTATGACGTTCGTGCGCGAACGTGGCTCGGCGATGGCAGGGGCGGCAGCGATCGTTCCCACCGGCATGAGCGCTGTCGTCGGCGGCGACGAGGCAGAGCTGCTCGCCGTTCTCGAGACACTCGACCTGCAGCCGGCGAACTTCAACGGGGGCGGCCAGATCGTGGTCGCCGGCGCCCTCGACAAGCTGGCCGGGCTCGCCGCGCTCGCTCCGCGCGGCGCCCGGGTCATTCCGCTCCAGGTCGCAGGGGCCTTCCACACGCGCTACATGCAGCCCGCCGTGGAGCACCTCACCGAGGTCGCGGCCACGCTCACCCCGGCACATCCGTCGCTGACCATCTGGACCAACCGAGACGGCGGCGTCGTCGACACGGGAGACGCGTTCCTCGACCTGCTGGTCGGCCAGGTCTCCTCGCCCGTCCGCTGGGATCGCAACATGGCCTCGTTCCAGGACGCGGGCGTCACCGGCATCATCGAGGTCGCCCCCGCTGGGGCCCTCGTCGGCCTCGCGAAGCGCGGGCTGAAGGGTGTGCCGTCGGTCGCCGTGAAGACCCCTGACGACCTGCCGGCAGCGATTGCGCTACTCACCTCGGCCAAGGCCGGCTCGGAGGCGACCTCATGACGGCTCCGCGCCTGAAGCAGGCAACCGGCCACGAATTCACCCGTATCCTCTCGTTCGGTGCCGCACGCGGCAGCCTGGTGGTCGGAAACGACCAGCTCATCGAGGCGATCGACTCCTCCGACGAGTGGATCCAACAGCGCACCGGCATCGTCGAGCGTCGCCGTGCGCCGAAAGAGGTGACGGCCGTCGATCTCGCGGTCGAGGCAGGCCTCGAGGCGATCGAGAAGTCGGGCATCCGGGCCGACCAGATCGGCGCCGTCATCGTGGCGACCGTCAGCAACCCCGTCGTCACCCCCTCGGTCTCCGCGCTCGTCGCGCACCGTGTGGGGGCCGGCACCGCCGCCGCCTACGACATCGAGGCGGCCTGTGCCGGGTACGCCTACGCCATCGCCCAGGCCGACTCGCTCGTGCGCGTGGGCGTGGCCGACTACGTGCTGGTCATCGGCGCAGAGAAGCTCTCCGACTTCGTCAGCCCCACCGACCGCTCCATCTCCTTCCTGCTCGGCGACGGCGCGGGAGCTGCAGTGGTCGGGCCGAGTGACTTCCCGGGCATCTCGAAGTCGATCCTCGGCTCGGACGGGTCGAAGTGGGGTGCCGTCGGCATGGACGGCACGTACACCGGCTTCCGCGCCGGCGACAATGAGTGGCCCACCATGCGCCAGGACGGCCAGTCCGTGTTCCGCTGGGCGGTGTGGGAGATGGCGAAGGTGGCGCAGCAGGCACTGGATGCCGCGGGCATCACAGCCGCCGACCTCACCGCGTTCATCCCGCACCAGGCGAACATGAGAATCGTCGACGAGTTCGCCAAGGTGCTGAAGCTGCCCGCGAGTGTGCTGATCGCGCGCGACATCGCCACCACAGGCAACACCTCGGCAGCGTCGATTCCCCTTGCCGCGCACCGCCTGCTCACCGAGCATCCGGAAGCCGCCGGCGGCCTCGCCCTGCAGATCGGTTTCGGCGCGGGGCTCGTTTTCGGCGCGCAGGTGGTCGTTCTGCCGGGGAACACGCCCAGCCTGACCTAAACTGAATGTCGCCTCAAACGACACCGCCTCACTGGAGAGAGCATCCCCGCCTTCCAGGGGCACCACCCAAGGAGAAAAAACAATGGCATTGTCCACCGAAGAAGTTCTCGCCGGCCTCGCCGAGCTCATCAACGACGAAACCGGAATCGCGGCTGACACGGTGGAGCTCGACAAGTCGTTCACCGACGACCTCGACATCGACTCCATCTCGATGATGACCATCGTGGTCAACGCCGAAGAGAAGTTCGACGTCAAGATCCCCGACGAAGAGGTCAAGAACCTGAAGACCGTCGGCGACGCCGTCACCTTCATCACGAACGCACAGGCGTAACCGCTTCCCGTTCGTTCCCGGATGACCGGGGTCGCCCTCGCGCCCCCGGTCTCCTGCACCACTGATCTCCTGAACCACAGCACGCGCCCGCCTGAACCACAGAAAGTTCCTCGCATGAGCAAAAGAATCGTTGTCACGGGAATCGGTGCGACCACTCCCCTGGGCGGAACCGCCGAAGAGAGCTGGCAGGCCCTCCTGGGCGGCGTTTCCGGCAACCGTGCGCTCGAACAGGACTGGGTTCAGAAGTGGGACGTGCCGATCACCATGGCCGCCCAGGTCGTGGTGCCCTCCGTCGACGTGCTCTCGCGCCAGGAGACCAAGCGCCTCGACCCCAACAGCCAGTTCGCGCTGACCGCTGCCCGCGAGGCATGGGCCGACGCTGGCTCGCCGGGCGTGGAGCCCGAACGTCTCGGAGTGAACTGGGCGACCGGTATCGGTGGCCTCTGGACCCTCCTCGATGCGTGGGACACCCTGCGTGAGCGTGGACCTCGCCGCGTGCTGCCGATGACCGTGCCGATGCTCATGGCGAACGGAGCGGCCGCGGCCATCAGCATGGACATCGGAGCGCGCGCTTTCAGCCGCACCGATGTCTCCGCGTGCGCTTCGAGCACCGAGTCGATCGCCAACGCCTACGACCACCTCCAGGCCGGCCTCGCCGACGTGATCATCGCGGGCGGCTCGGAAGCGTGCATCCACCCCCTGCCCATCGCCTCGTTCGCCGCCATGCAGGCCCTCTCGAAGCGCATGGATGACCCGGCCACCGCCTCCCGGCCCTACGACGTCACCCGCGACGGGTTCGTTCTCGGCGAGGGCGCCGCAGCCGTCGTGCTCGAGACCTATGACCACGCAGTCGCCCGCGGGGCGAAGATCTACGCAGAACTGCTCGGTGGCTCTGTCACCAGCGACGCATACCACATCACGGCACCCGACCCCGAGGGTTCGGCCGCGGCCCGTGCGATGAAGGCGGCCATCGAGAACGCGGGCTTCTCGCTCAACGACGTCGGCCACATCAATGCCCACGCGACGAGCACGCCGGTCGGCGACATCGCCGAGTACAACGCCCTCCGACGGGTCTTCGGCGAAGCCGTCGAAGGCATCCCCGTCTCCGCGACCAAGGCCTCGACGGGCCACCTGCTCGGTGGCGCGGGGGCGATCGAGGCGATCTTCGTCGTGAAGGCGCTGCAGGAGCGGCTCGCCCCGCCCACCATCAACCTCACCGAACAGGATCCGGCGATCCTCCTCGACGTCGTGACGGAGCCCCGCGCTCTGCCCGCGGGAGATCTGCTGGCGATCAGTAACTCCTTCGGCTTCGGTGGCCACAACGCGGTGGCGGCCTTCAAGACGGTCTAGAACGCAGCTAGCCGACCGAGTGCAGCCAGACCACGGGCGCAAAGTCGCTCGCGTAACGGAATGGTTCGAGTTCGTCATCCCAGGCCTGGCCGAGGGCGAGTCGCAGCTCGCGGTGCAGCTCGAGCGCGTTGGTGCCGGCCGTCTCCATCGCCGCACGCACGCGGTCCTCAGGAATGACCGTGTTGCCGGCACTGTCGGTCTGGGCGAAGTAGATGCCGAGGTCGGGGGTGTGCATCCAACGGCCGCCGTCGCGACCGGGAGCGGGATCCTCGGTGACCTCGTAGCGGAGATGTTCCCAGCCGCGAAGGGCCGACGCTATGGCGGCTCCGGTGCCGGCGGAACCCTCCCAGTAGAACTCTGAGCGCTGCGAACCGCGCAGCACGGGCTGCTCGATCCACTCGAAGTTCACGGCACGACCAATGGCGCGACCTGCGGCCCACTCGACGTGAGGGCAGAGCGCGCGGGGAGCAGAGTGAACGTAAATCACTCCGCGTGCGACTGATGCCACCATCTTCATCTCCATTCGTGAGGTACGTCTTCCCCAACGACCTGTGAATGGATGCTCGGGCAACGAGACCCTGAACGGTGACAAGCGTATTCACTTGTGGCTCGACCTCCCGGCCGTGCGCTTCTCCCAGTATGCACGACTGGCCCGGCGAATCACAACACTGTGATTCGTTGATCGTATACTCGGTACATCATTCTCCGGATGCGCATGTGGCCGGTTGTCACCGAGGAAGAGGAGCGCTCCGTGTCCGTGCGATCCGGCATCCTCGCACTCCTGACACTCGGGCCGGCGTATGGGCTCCAGCTCCACACAGAACTCGAAACACGCACGGCCCGCGCCCAGGGAATCAACGTCGGTCAGATCTATTCGACCCTCAACCGCCTGACGGACGCAGGGCTCGTCGTGCAGGTGGCGCGGGATGCCGCGAACCAGCTTCCGCGCTACTCGCTCTCGGCGGCTGGCCTCGCAGAGGCGAACAGCTGGATCGCCGGCTGCGGGTCCGGAAAGCCCGACTGGAACGAGATGGTCGAGCACGTGCTGCTCGTCGCCACTCTCCCGGGCGTCGATCCAGAGCCCTTGATCGCCGACTACAACGCAGCCTGGGGCGCTCTGCAGCAGTCGTCCGGTTCCGATGCTCACTCCGCTGGCGACGGGGTCGCACGTGCATCCGAGAACGCAGACCAGCTGCTCGCATCGGTGGCATTGGGCTGGCTCAATGATCTCCGCACCTCGATCCTCGGTCAAGACATCCAGCCGCACCCGCTCTCGAGCGAACGGCCCCGGCGGGGGCGGCGACCCCACCAGATGAGCTGACGGTCGTTCAGATCTGCCCCGCGTGCAGGCCGTCCCGCACGACCTGGGCGATCTCTGTCGCGCCACGGACACTCTCGACGATCGTGTAGTGATTGACCTGCTGCACCTCACGGATGCGGAGATGCGGCACGTCGATGCTTGTCAGCTCGAGTTCCCGGGGTGCGTAGATTCCGGGCATGTGGTTCGAGAGATCGCGACATGCCGTCAGGAGATGGAGGGGGCCGGGGGCCTCCCGCAATCGTCGACGAATGGTCACGGTGCCGCTGAGCTCGCGGGCATCCGTCTCGATCGCCTCGCAGGACGCAATCGGACGGAACTCTATGCTCGCGTCCTTCGCGATCACCTCATCGACGAGATAGTCGGCGTACTCGTCGGAGAGGGGCGACCAGTCCTTCGCGAAAGCCGGATGCAGTTGCCAGAAGCGTCGATGGGAGGCGCGACTGCTGAAGGCGAAGTCGACCCGGGACTTCGGCCGTCCGCAGACCAGCTCGACCAGGTCTTCGGTATGCAGGGCGAGCGGAACCGTGAGCGGGAGACCGCCGTCGACGAGCACGACCTGTACGATCATCCCCGGTCGGGCCGCGGCGACCCCGAGAGCGACGAACGCACCGAGGGAGTGACCGACGAGCGTCACCTCTGAGAGCTGCAGGGCATCCACAATGCACAGGACATCGCTGATGTGCTCATCGATACCGTACGGGCCCGGAAGGTCGGCGCTCAGGCCACGACCGCGGAGGTCGGGGGCGACGATCCTGGCTTCGGGAAGCTGGTCGGCCAGCCAGGCCCAGGAGAGATGCGCTCCGGCGAGCGAGTGGAGCGCCAGGACGACGGCCGCCGGCTCGGAACCCGCCGTCTGCAGGGGCGCCGGAGACCACTCCCCCACGCGCATGACTCCGCCCCGAACCGCAATGTCCTTGGTGACGTGTCTGTCGACCGGCTGTGAGGAAGATGTCTCCACCGAAGTAGGTGCTGGCATGCGTCTATCCCAATTCTGAGGCAGCGCCGCCCGAAGGTGCGCGCCTGGTAATGCTGTCCCCTAAGGCCCCTGGAAAGCGGGCCGTGAAAACGATAACGGCACACCGCAGCCGCGTCAACAAACGCGCGCCAGAATGCCGCCGCCGGAGTCTCAACCGTCGCGGCAGGGCCCTTGAAGCGGCGCTGCACCGCCATCTGCTCCGGACGCTGTATCGTGAAGGAGCAACGAGAGCCCAGGCCCTCCGCGCGCGGGGCGTTAGCTCAGCTGGTTAGAGCAGCGGACTCATAATCCGTCGGTCGCGGGTTCAAGTCCCGCACGCCCCACCCTCGCGCTGCCGGCGCAGCAGGAAGAGCTGTTGCTCAGTGCGCTGCGTCGGACTGCTCGGGAGCCACGTCGACGATGCGGATCGATGACGTATTGAGCGACTCTGCCGCCATGATTTCGTCGATGGCCGCGACATCCACCGTGCTCTCTCCGCGGTAGAGGCGCTCGAACGTCACGATCGTGCGCACCAGGTCGTGCTTCTCGATGAGCTTCAGAGACGCTTTCTTGAACGCGTCGAGTTCGTCCTGCGGCAGGCGGAGGAGCGATTCGATCCTGTCCGCCATCTGCTGCGCGTCGCCGGGCGCGAAGAGATATCCGTTCACGCCGTCCTTCACGAGGTGCGGAAGTGCCATCGCATTGGCGGCGACCACGGGCAGGCCCGAGGCCATCGCCTCCATCGTCGCGATGCTCTGCAGCTCGGCGATCGAGGGCATGCCGAAGATGGTGGCATTCGTGTAGGCCTCGCGCAGTTCGTCTTCGGTCACGTAGCCGCTGAAGTGCACCCGGTCATCCACCCCCAGCGTCTTCGACACGTTCTCGAGGTGCTTCAGCAGGTCGCCGCCGCCCACGATGTCGAGCTGAACGTCAAGATCGGAGGGCAGCAGGCTGACAGCCTTGATGAGCACGTCGATCTGCTTCTCGCCCGTGACACGGCCGACGAACAGGATCCGGTTGGCCGTGCGTCGCTCGAAACTGGGAGTGTAGTTGTCGGCGTCGATGCCGCAGGAGATCGCGAGCACGCCGTCGAGCCCCGTCGACTTCTCGAGGAACTCCGCGGCCTTCTGGGTCGGCGTCGTCACGACGTCGGCGCGGCCGAAGGTGCGTTTGGCGGCCTTCCAGGCCATGCCGACGGCCTTCTCCTGCCACGACTTCGGCAGCAGCGTGAACTCGAGCAGGTTCTCGGGCATGAAGTGATTGGTGCCGATCACACGCACGTTGCCGCGCTTCCGCGCAGCAATCGACAGGCCGCGGCCGACGATGATGTGCGACTGGAAGTGCACGACGTCAGGTTCGACCTCGGCGAGGATGCGGTCGCTGTTCTTGTTGATGAACCACGGTTCGGCAAAGCGCAGCCAGTCATGCGGGTACCAGCGGAAGCTCCGAAGGCGATGCACGGTGATGTCCTGGCCGTCGTACGATTCGGTCCAGGTGCCGTGCTTCCGGGACGCCGAGGGCGCGACGACGTGCACTTCGTGCCCGCGTGCAGCCAGGCCGGATGCCAGACGCTGGGAGAATCGCGCACTACCGTTCACGTTCGGCGAGAAAGTGTCGGCACCGATGATGATTTTCAAGGGCTTCGCGGGGACTGCGTCTGCTGAAGCAGGGTTTGTGCCGGAAGAAGCTGACAAGTGAGAACTTTCTGATTCGGGACGAGGAGGTCGAGCATCCGAGGACTGTTTCGCTGTGGGGGTGAATCTACCCTAGTGAACGGACTGTATGGAGTGATTCGTGACGGACTTCGCACCGGTTTGGGGGTGGTACCGCGCAAGACCGAACACTCCGAGGATCGCGAGGATGCCGGACAGCACGAAGCCGACCAGGGCCAGGGGCGGAGCGAGGGATGCTTCGCCGAGAACGATGATGCCGATACCGACGGCCACCAGCGGGTCGATCACCGTCAGTCCGGCGATGACGAGGTCAGGAGGGCCGGAGGCATAGGCCGTCTGCACGAAATAGCCGCCGAAGGCTGCGGATGCCAGCAGTCCCACCAGGCAGACGAACGTCAGCCACTCGAAGTCGCCCTGCTGCAGTCGGCTGATGACCACTTTCGCAAGGGTGGCGACAAATCCGTAGAGGACGCCTGCGCCGAGGATGTACGAGACGGCGCGCATCCGCTTCCTGAACAGGACGAACAGGGTGATGAAGGCCGCGAGCACAATGGCCAGGATGATGACGATCGTCACCAGTTGCGCATCCTCGATCGGCTTGTCGACGGCGGTGAAGGCAGCGATGAGCACGAAGATCGCGACCCCGCCGACACACATGACGATGGAGACCACGGATGCCCGGTTCAGCTTCGTGCGGCTGACGCGGGCGTTCAGGATCGAGGTGATGACAAGAGCCACCGCGCCGAGCGGCTGCACCACGATGATCGGCGCAAAGTTCAGGCTCGTGAGCTGGAACACGATTGCGAGGCCCAGCATGAGCGTGCCGAGCACCCAGGACGGACGCCCGACGAGCGCCAGGAGCTGGCGCACATCCAGACCACCGCTGACCTCGCGGCTGGCGGCTTCGACCTTCGCGACCCCCCGGTGCTGGAACTGCGCACCGAATGACAGGAAGACAGCGCCGATCAGAGCGATAGGGATTCCCACGGACTGGAAGAGGTTCGGGGCGAGCTCGGTCACAGCTTCGAGTTCGGGAGGCACCGTTCGACAGTATCGCGGTTTCTGCGCGGATAGGCTTGGCGACATGGCTGTTCTTCCCATTCGGATCTTCGGCGATCCCGTACTCCACTCCCCCGCCCTGCCCGTCATAGCGTTCGACGACGACCTTCGTCGCCTCGTCGGAGACATGATCGACACCATGCACGCCGCGCCTGGTGTCGGGCTGGCAGCACCGCAGGTCGGTGTGGCGCTGCGACTGTTCGTCTACGAGTACACGGACACCGACGATGTGCTGCATTCGGGCGCTGCGGTGAACCCGGTGCTGCTGATCAGCCCCCCGCCCGTGGAGGAGGCGCACGAAGACCTCGACGCCGAGGGTTGCCTCTCGTTTCCGGGTGAACGTTTCCCCTTGGTGAGGTCGACCGATGCGCTCCTGCGGGCATATACGGTCGACGGCGAACCGTTCGAAGTCAGTGCCACCGGCTGGCTCGCACGCATCTTCCAGCACGAGTACGACCACCTCGACGGGTATCTGTACGTCGACCGGCTTGAGTTCTCGTACGCCAAGGCCGCCTCGAAGATTGCACGCAAACGCAGTTGGGGAAGCCCCGGACAGCAGTGGATGCCCGGGGTCGACACGTTCGACGGCGGAGCCTGAGCGGCCTCACTCGCCCCTTCTTCCCTCCCGTCGCCGGCCTCGAATCGTGGTCTCGCCGCCAGTGCGGTATGCTTTTTCCTGCTGCGTTTCGGCAGTGCGCTTCGGTTGATTCCAGCTGAAAAGCACGCCAGCGGTTTCGTGATAACGTGACTAAGCTGTTTCAGCATTCCTCGATAGCTCAATTGGCAGAGCAGCCGGCTGTTAACCGGCAGGTTCTTGGTTCGAGTCCAAGTCGGGGAGCGAAAGGCCACTCAGGGCTCCACCCCGGGTGGCCTTTTTTGTGCCCACGGGACGGATGTGCCGGTCGGGAGCGGCGGTTGGGCGTGGGGGCCGGTGGTGTCGGCACGGCGTAGCGGCCGGGCGTAGAGGCACGGCGTAGCGGCCGGGCGTAGAGGCACGGCGTAGCGGCCGGGCGTAGAGGCACGGCGTAGCGGCCGGGCGTAGAGGCACGGCGTAGCGGCCGGGCGTAGGGCTTAATTGAGTGCTGGGTTGAGGGCGTCGTTCTACCCGGTGTCGCTGTGATGATCATTTTGCAGACCCTCGCCTGATGGATGGTCGGGTGGGTGGTGGCCGGGTTTCAACTGTCTGGCCCGGTTTTGTTGGCAGGGTCGGGGTGTTTGGTTCCAGTCGAGGGAGTGGGGTGGGATGACGTGGGGGGTGCCGTTTCGGATGGTCAGTTTCCAGCGGGCTTTGTGCACGTTTGAGTGGTGGAAGTGGCAGAGCAGAGCCCCGTTGTCCAGATCCGTCAGGCCGCCCGGGTGTGTTGGGGAAAGCCACCCGTCGACGTGGTGACTCTCACACCAGGACGGTGGTGCGTTGCAGCCTGGCCAGACAC
>NZ_NBXB01000028.1 GCF_003399635.1 Subtercola boreus
CGCCCGCCAACAAGGCGTCGAACCGCTGCCGGGCATCCAAAACCCACTCCATCACCGAAGCGATGTCAAAGGTCGAGGCTGGCTGGTTCATGCTCCAAGTCAAACACCAACCACTGACATTCCCTCAGCAAAGCCGCGCCAAACTGTAGCCGACGCAAAAAGAGTTCCTGAGAGTTTTCGGCCACAATGAACCAATGACTCTGACCCCCGAGACGAACGGCGCCGCACGCGCCAGCCTCGCCGTCGGTCTCGCCACAGCCGCCTACGGCATCTCCTTCGGAGCGCTGGCCACCGCCGCCGGCCTCGACGTCTGGCAGACCTGTTTCATGAGTCTCGTGATGTTCACGGGCGGCTCGCAGTTCGCTCTCGTCGGCGTCATCGCGTCGGGAGGTGTTGCTGCCGGACCCTCGGCCATCGCCAGCGCCGCCCTGCTCGGATCGCGCAACGTCATCTATGCGTTGCGCATGTCGCCCGTGGTCGGATCAGGCTGGATGAAACGAATTGCGGCCGCCCACCTGACGATCGATGAGTCTGTGGCCGTTTCGACCGCTCAGTCGACGCCGGCCGCCCAACGCGTCGGATTCTGGCTGACGGGGCTCCTCGTCTTCGTCGGCTGGAACCTCACCACCCTCGTCGGCGCCCTCATCGGCAACCTGATCGGCGATGTCAGTGCCTACGGGCTCGACGCCGCCGCAGCTGCCGCATTCCTCGGCCTGCTCTGGCCCCGCCTGAAGCACCTCCAGGCCCAGGCCGTCGCCGTGGTCGCCGCCGTCGCCGCGGCACTGCTCACGCCGGTCGTCGCTCCGGGGCTCCCGGTGATCATCGCGGCGATCGTCGCGGTCGTCTTCGGGCTGACCGACTGGCTGGGCACACGCACCACTAGTGACACAGAAGGAGCCCCGCTCGCGTGACGCTCTGGCAGATCCTCATTCTCGCGTCGATCGCGTGTTTCGCTCTCAAGCTCACCGGCTATGTGATCCCGCCGGCGCTCCTCACACGACCGACGCCAGCCCGCGTGGCCAATCTGCTCACCGTTGCGCTCCTCGCGGGTCTGATAGCCGTGCAGACGCTCGGCCAGGGTCAGTCGTTGGTTCTGGATGCCCGTGTGCCGGCCATCCTCGCAGCCGCCGGCCTCTACGCCCTGAAGGTGCCCTTCATCGTCGTCGTTGCCGTGGCGGCGCTGGTGGCAGCGGGCATCCGGCTGGTGACGTGACGGGTTGGACAGCGTCGACGGGTGGGATAGCGTGGCCGGGTGCAATTCGAAGCGTTCGAGGCCTATTCGGCTGAGGTGGGGGTCACCGTCGCAGTAGAACCCGAGCCGCAGAACAGCGACTATCAATCGGGCGTTGCGCAGATCGGCGACGAGGCGTGGCACATCCGGACGGCGAGGAACACGCCGACCAAGCCGGGTGCATTCGTGGCCTTCTGGAGGCGGGACGCAGACGGGACGACGCAGCCGTTCACGGATGATGACCTCGCCGCAGGCCTGCTTGTCTTCGTGGAGCAACATGGTCGCCGTGGCGTGTTCCGGTTCACCGGCGCGCATCTCGCCGAACTCGGCATCACCTCCGGGAGGCAACCGGGCAAGCGCGGGTTCCGGATCTATCCGAGCTGGTGCGCAGGGTTGAACGCTCAGGCGACGGCCACACAACGTGCACAGGCGTCCGCGTTCCGGGAGTACTGAGTTCAAGCCGTGCTGGTGACCCTGGGGGGCCGCAGCAAGACGACCTAGTAGCCGGCCTCCGGATCCACCACCCCGGCGAATCTGCCGTCGCCGAGGAACGCCGCCACATTCTGTTTCAGCCGCGCCGCCAGGAGCGGAGCGGTCATCTCGGGGGTGTCCGCGCTGTGCGGCGTGATGATAACGTTCGGGGCCGACCAGAGCGGGTGGCCGTCCGGCAGCGGCTCAGGGTCGGTGACGTCGACACCCGCGCCGGCTATCTCGCCGGATTCGAGGGCATCGACCAGTGCATCCGTGTCGATGAGGCCGCCGCGGGCGATGTTGACGAGATACGCGGTCTTCTTCATCAGGGTGAGCTGTCGCTGTCCGATCAGGTGCCGGGTGCCTGATGTCATGGCGGCGGCCACGAAGACGACGTCGGCTTCGGCGAGCACCTCATCGAGGTCATCCGATGCCACGGTGCGGTCGGCACCGGGCAGTGGATCGGCGCTCCGGCGCACAATCGTGGTGGCGACGTCGAACGGCGCGAGGAGGCGCAGTAGCTCGACGGCGATACCACCGGCGCCGATGATGACGACGTGGCGGCCGTACAGGGAGTCCCCCGTGGACTCGCCCCAGGACGTGGCGCGCACCCGCTCGGGAATGCGACGCAAGAGGGCCAGCGCGAGCATCAGCGCGTGCTCGGCGACAGGCTGGGCATACGCGCCCTTGGCGCTCGTCCACAGCAGGTGCGGCCGGTTGTGACTCTTCAGAACATCGGCGAACGCATCGATCCCAGCCCACGGAAGCTGCACCCACTGCACCTGGGGGTTCGCGTCGAGGGCCGCCCCGAGATCGCTCGGCGAACGGGAGGTGAGCCAGACGATGCCGCGGGTGTGCTCGGAGAGGTCGCTCACCTCTCCCCCGGCGGCGGTCACGGCGTCGACGAAGAGCGCACCGGGCTTCGGGAGGAACGCGATGGGGCCCGGGGTGGGTCGGAGCTCGGTGCTCACGGGCACGACGTCGACGGAGAGCACAGCACGATGCTGGCCGGCGTTCGGCCCCGCGACGTCAGGCTGGTCGTAACGGGAGGTGCTCATGGAAGCCTTTCGGGCGGATCGGCGGGCGCTAGCGTTCCGTCGTACCCATTGTCTTCGCCAGGCTGGCGACGTAGGGATGCCTCGGATCGGAGAGCACCTCGTCCATGGTACCGACGCCGACGACCACGCCTTCGTGCAGCACGACGATCCGATCCACCGATCGCCGCAGCACCTCGAGGTCATGGCTCACGATCAGCGCCGTCGCGCCGCGTTCCCGCTGCATGGCGACGATCACATCGATGATGGGACCCCGGATCGAGACATCCACACCCGCCGTGGGCTCGTCTGCGACGAGGAACACGGGATCGAGGATGAGCGAACGAGCGATGGCAACACGCTGGCGTTGGCCGTTCGACAGTTCGTGCGGGAGCTTGCGGGCTGTTCCGTTCGGCAGCAGCAGGGCATCCAGAAGCGTGGCGACCTTGAGGCTGGCGGACTTCTCGTCGAACCGCTTGTCTCGGGAGAAGATCGGCTCGGCGACGAGCTCGGCGACGGTCAGATTGGGCGCGAAGTCGTTGCCCGAGCTCTGCGGAAGATAGCCGACGCCGAAGGTCAGCCGGTTGAACTTGCGACCGCGGACGCCTTTGCGGAGGTCGAATCCGAGAACCCGGAACTCCCCGCCGGTCACCCGAGGGTTGACGGCACGCGACTTGGCGCCGGCCAGCCCCGACGCGACGAGGCCGAAGGTGGACTTGCCTGACCCGCTCGACCCGACCAGCCCGATGATCTCGCCGGGCTCGATGCGAAGGCTCACTCCGCGAACGGCTGTGTGGACAGCGCTGACGCTGTGGGCGGGGTACTCGATCGTCACATCGGACGCGAGCAGAACGGGCTCACTCATGACTGCGAGCTTAACCGCTCGGCCTGACGGGAGGGTCAGTCTGCGTGGATGGCGCGCCGCTCCGCCTCGAGTTGCATGAGTTCGCGCTGCAGCGAGCGGTACGCATCGGGGTCGACGGACTGCTCGGTGCGCTGCAACCGCCCGAGCACCTCTTCCTTTCGCCGCACGAGGTGTCGTTCGATGAGTGAGGAGGTGACCCGCCGGAGATAGACGTCGAGTTCACGCTCCGGCCGCTCAGGGACCGGGGCGACAGCGAGCTGCTCGACGAGGGTGACGTAGGGCGCCCCGACGCTGGCCACGATGGTGGCAACCCAGTCGGGTCGTTCGTAGTCGTCGATGGATGCCGCGATCGCACTCCGCACGGCCGCAAGCGACTGGTCGCTGAAGCCGACGACGGATGCCCGGGCCAGCAGCTCACGGCCCACGACCTTCGGGTACTGCAGCATCGCCATCAGGGCATCGCGTTCGAGTCGCACAGCCGTCGTGCTGGGAAGCTGGGTGAGCGACACCTGCTGCACGGGAGGCGACTCCTGCTGGGGCCGCTGGCCGAGCTCCTGCTGGCCGGGCACCTGAGGGGATTGCTGCTGGGGCTGCTGCGACGCCTGCGGCTGGAATCGCTGAGGCTGGGATCGCTGCTGCTGGGGTTGCTGTTGCTTCTGTTCAGGCCGGCGTCCCTGTTGCGGTTGGCCGCCCTGCGCCCCCGCCTCGCGGCGCCGCGCGCTCTCCACGGCATTCTTGACTTCGGCGAGGTCGACTCCGAGCATCCCGGCGAGCTCCCGCGTGTAGCCCGGTCGGAGCGCGGGGTCGCGGATGTCGGAGACGATCGGTGCCGCATCCCGGAGGCCGGCCGCCCGGCCCTCGACCGTGTTGAGGTCGTAGTTCGACAGCTTCTGCCTGATCGCGAATTCGAACATGGGCTTCTTCGAGGTGATGAGCCTTCTCACCGCGTCGTCTCCGCGCCCCAGGCGGAGGTCGCAGGGGTCGAGCCCGTCGGGCGCCACCGCCACGTAGGTCTGCGCCTCGAAACGCTGCTCCTCGCTGAAGGCGCGGAGTGCGGCCTTCTGCCCCGCGGCATCGGGGTCGAAGGTGAAGACAACTTCGCCGAGCCCGACGGTGTCGTCGCCCAGGATGCGCCGGATGATCTTGATGTGTTCGACACCGAAGGCCGTTCCGCAGGTCGCCACCGCGGTGGTCACACCGGCGAGATGGCAGGCCATGACGTCGGTGTAGCCTTCGACCACCACGACCTGCCGCGCGCGGGAGATGTCGCGCTTGGCCAGATCCAGACCGTAGAGCACCTGTGACTTGTGATACACCGGCGTCTCGGGGGTGTTGAGGTATTTGGGGCCCTTGTCGTCGTCGTACAGCCGCCGGGCGCCGAACCCGACGGTCTGGCCGGTCTGGTCGCGGATCGGCCACACCAGCCGGCCGCGGAAGCGATCGTATGACCCACGGTCGCCCGAGCTGGTGAGCCCGGCGAGGGAGAGCTCCTCGGCGGTGTAGCCGCGGGACCGGAGGTGTTTGCCGAGGTTGTCCCAGCCCTGAGGGGCGTATCCGACTCCGAAGCGCTCGGCAGCGGCAGCGTCGAACCCGCGTTCCCCGAGGAACCGCCGGCCGATGTCGGCGCCCTCGGTGACGAGCTGTTCGGTGAACCACTCCCTGGCCGCCTCATTCGCCGCAAGCAGTCGCGCCCGGTTGGTGTGGTCGCTGGCCGAGCCGCCGTCTTCGTAGTGCAGCTCGAATCCGATGCCGGCAGCGAGGCGCTCGACGGCCTCGCTGAAGGTGACGTGGTCGATCTTCTGCAGGAAGGTGAAGACGTCGCCGCCCTCACCGCAGCCGAAGCACTTGTAATAGCCGACCTGCGGCCGAACGTGGAAACTCGGTGAACGCTCGTCGTGGAAGGGGCAGAGACCTTTCATCGACCCCACGCCCGCGCTCTTCAGCGTGACGAATTCGCCGACCACGTCGGCGATGTTGATGCGCGATCGCACCTCGTCGATGTCGGCGCGCCTGATCAGCCCGGCCATGGCGTCACGCCTTCTGCGAGATCGGGGTGGCGGCGGTGAGCCGGGTGTGCCAGGTGAGAGCGGACTGGTCGGTGAGGCTCGCGACCTGGTCGACGACGACACGTTTGCGCTCGGCGTCGGACCCGGCAGCGGCCCAGTCTGCGGCGAACGGCGGCTCGAGGTGCTGCTCCCCCGACGCCATCAGGGTCTCCGCCAGGTCGACGAGCAGCGCACGTTGTGCCCGGTAGATGGGCTTCCGCTTGGTGCTCGACATCACGAAGGCCGCCACGATGCCTTTCAGAACCGCGATCTCCGCGGCCACGGACCGGGGAACCACCACGTTCGCGTTATAGCGGATGAGGCTCGCCGCGGGATACGCCTCGCGCGTGGCCTGTGTGGCGGAACCCGCGAACCGCCCGATCAGCTGGCTTGTCAGGTTCTTGAGCTGGGCCTGGGCGACGCGGCTGCCGTTCCAATCGTCCATCCAGACGTCGAGGGAGTCGAGCCGGTCGAAGGCGGCGATGAGTTCGGCGTGGCTGAACGACCCGCCCACCCAGGAGTGCATGCTCGTGACGAGGGCATCGTGGTCGACCCGGCTGCCGAGAGCCGGCACGTCGACGTAGCCGTTCAGCACCGCGTCCTCGAAGTCGTGCACCGAGTAGGCGATGTCGTCGGAGAGATCCATGACCTGGGCCTCGACGCAGAGCACCCCGGCTGGCGCGCCCTGCCTCAGCCAGGTGAAGACGGGCACGTCGTCGCTGTAGACGCCGAACTTCTGCCGCCCGCTCGCGTCGGTCACCGCTTCGTCGGCCGACCACGGGTACTTGCAGCTCGCATCGAGGCTCGCGCGAGTCAGGTTCAACCCGAAGGTCTCGCCGCCCGGCCCGAAGACCTTCGGCTCGAGCCTCGTCAGAATGCGCAGGCTCTGCGCATTGCCTTCGAACCCGCCGATGGCGGCTGCCCACTCGGAGAGCGCACGCTCCCCGTTGTGGCCGAACGGAGGGTGACCGAGATCGTGGGCCAGGCACGCGGTGTCGACCACGTCGGGGTCGAGCCCGAGGCTCGAGGCGAGCTCCCGCCCCACCTGCGCCACCTCGAGGGAGTGCGTCAGCCGGTTGCGCGCGAAGTCGAGGTCAGCCGCCGGGCTCAGCACCTGCGTCTTCGCTGCGAGACGACGGAGAGCCCCTGAGTGCAACAGGCGCGCGCGATCCCGGGCGAAGTCGCTCCGGCGGCTGTAGTGCTCTTCGGGCAGGGGGCGCTCGGTGTCGACGATGTCGTACCCGCTCGGGGGTTCGACCGACATCGCGTGGGCGTCAGCCACCGCTGTGCTCCAGCTCTGCGCCGGCGAGTTGCCGAAGGCCCGGGCTGTCGAGCGTGCGGGAAGCCAGCCAACCGTCAGGCAGGGTCGGCTTCTTCGGCCGGCCGGCTCGACCCCGCGGCCCTTCGGCGTCGACACCCGGGTACGGCAGAGCAGGGTCGAGCATCGCCAGCAGGTCGTCCATCTCGGCGAGCGAGGTGACCATTGCGAGCGACGTTCTGATCTCGTGCCCGACCGGGTACCCCTTGAAGTACCAGGCGACATGCTTACGGATGTCGCGGCAGGCGTGCTCCTCGCTGTCGTAGAACTCGGTGAGCAGCACCGTGTGCCGGCGGAGCGCCGCAGCGACCTGGCCGAGCGGCGGATGGGCGCGGGCCGCGAGGGCCTCCGCCTCGGAGATCTCGCCGTTTCGCGCGCGGAAGGCCGCCGCGAGGTCGCCGAAGAGCCACGGCCGGCCGAGGCAGCCACGACCGACGACCACGCCGTCGCAGCCGGTCTCGTCGACCATGCGGAGCGCGTCGTCGGCCGACCAGATGTCGCCGTTGCCGAGCACCGGCACACTCGTGATGGTCTGCTTGAGCTTCGCGATGGCCGACCAGTCGGCCTGGCCCGAATAGAAGTCGGCGGCCGTGCGGGCGTGAAGGGCGATGGATGCCACACCGGCACCCTCTGCGGCACGTGCGGCTTCGAGGTAGGTGAGGTGGGTGTCGTCGATGCCCTTGCGCATCTTCACCGTCACCGGGATGTCTCCGGCAGCGTCGACCGCGGCTTCGACGATCGAACGGAAGAGATCGCTCTTCCACGGCAGCGCCGAGCCACCGCCTCGCCGCGTGACCTTGGGAACGGGGCATCCGAAGTTCATGTCGATGTGGTCGGCGCGGTCTTCGGCGACCAGCATCGTGACGGCCTCCCGCATCACCTTCGGGTCGACACCGTAGAGCTGGATCGACCGGGTGGTCTCGGAGGGGTGGTGCGTGATCAGCCGCATCGACTCGGGGGTGCGTTCGACGAGGGCGCGCGACGTGATCATCTCGCTGACGTACAGCCCGGCACCGTATTCACGGCAGAGCCTGCGGTACGCGGTGTTCGTGATCCCGGCCATGGGCGCGAGAACAACCGGCACGTCGAGGGCGATCGGGCCGATGGTGAGTTTCCGCCCGGGGGCGGTAGTGGTTGTTGGTGCAGACATCTCGTCAATTCTCCCAGAGTTTCGAAGCGACGACGCCGTCTGCGGTGCGACTGTGGAGAAGTGTCAGTTCTGCTCTCCTGTGGAGGAGCTGTCCGCATCCGTCGGCGTACACACACCGTCGATGCCGCAGACCATCCCCTCGGGAGGGACACCGCCGAGAAGTGACGTCACCGGAGAGAGGATCTTCACGGCACCAGCCGGAACGCCCTCCCCCGTCACGATGCCACCGCCTTCCGCTCCTCGGTCAGCTGCGCCAGCAATTCGCTGAACGTCGCCGCATCCTGCGCACCGGAGACTCCGTACTGCTCGTCGAACACGAAGAACGGCACGCCCTGGATGCCGTAGGCGACGGCCTGCGCCTGGTCGGCCTTCACCCCGGCGAGATGCTCGTTCTCACGGAGGGAGCGGAGGACATCCTCCCGGTCGAGCCCAATCTCGGCGGCCAGGTCGGCCAGATCCTCGTCGCGCCCCACATGCCGTCCCTCTTCGAAATACGCCTTCAGCAGGCGTTCCTTCGCCTCGAGCTGCAGGCCGCGCGCCTTCGCGTAGTGGATGAGCTGGTGGGCCTTGACCGTGTTGGTGTGCTGGAGTGCGTCGTAGTCGTAGTGCAGCCCCACGTCGGTGGCGATGCCGGTCACCCGCTCCAACATCTCGGCAGCCTGCGCGGGGGCTATGCCCTTGTGCGAGGCGAGAAACTCGGTCTCGCTGCCCTCGAAGTCGACGGGCGTGTCGGGTGACAGCTCGAAGGAGTGGTACTCGACCTCGATGTCGGATGCCCCGACCCCAGCCGCTGCACGATACGAAGCGATGCCGCTCTCGAGCTTTCGCTTGCCGATGTAGCACCACGGGCAGGCGATGTCGCTCCACACGTCGATCTTGATGGGGGCGGATGTACCAGTGTCGCTCATGTGGAATCCAACGGGCCAGGCGGGAAGGCTATTCCCCGATGCGCGGTTGGATGAAGACATGAACGATGTGACGACCCCGCCTGAAGAGCTTCATCCGCCGGTCGGGCGCCAGCGGGTGGTACAGGATGCCCGCCGGCACGGCCTCGCCATCGAGATCGTGGAGCGGCCCGCCGCCGGCAGTCTCGACGAAGCCGCCGCACTGCTCGGGCTCGACCCCGCAGACATCGTGAAGTCGCTCGTGGTGAAGCGGCACGACGGCGACTACCTGTTCGCGCTGGTTCCCGGCGACAGGCAGATCAGCTGGTCGAAGCTCCGCACGCTCGTGGGGGTCAACAAGCTCTCGTTGCCATCCCCCGAGGCAGCACTCGAGGCCACGGGCTACGAGCGGGGCACCATCACGCCCCTCGGCAGCACGACGGCCCTGCCGGTGTTCGCCGACGAACGGATGACCGGCAAGCGCATCGCGCTGGGCGCCGGTGAGCACGGCCATTCCCTCTTCACCGACGCCGACGCCCTGCTGGCCGCCCTCGGCGCCACGGTCGCCGACATCACCGACCCCCTGAAGCCCCGCGCCTGAGGCGCCGCCCGTCGAACCCACGAAAACTGTCGCTCTCGCTGCCGGATAGCGACAGTTTTCGGTGTCTCGATCGGGTGCGGTGGCGGGGACGGGGCCGTCGGCGGGAGCGGCGGGTCAGAGGCCGGCGGGCGTGTCGACGGCGCCGCCGAAACGGCGGGCGCGGCCGGTGTAGTGCTCGATCGCCTGCCACAGGTCTGCGCGGGTGAAGTCCGGCCAGAGCCGGTCGAGGAACACCATCTCCGCGTACGCCGACTGCCACAGCATGAAGTTGCTCGTGCGCTGCTCGCCCGAGCTCCGCACGAACAGGTCGACGTCTGGCAGGTCGGGCACATACAGGTGCTTCTGGATGAGCTTCTCGGAGATGCCCGACGGCTTCAGCCGCCCGGCAGCGACCTCCGCGGCAATCTGCTGCACCGCATCCGTGAGCTCGTTTCGCCCGCCGTAGTTCACGCACATGGTGAGCGTCAGCGTCGAGTTGGCTGCGGTGAGCCGCTCGGCGAACTGCAGCTCGTTGATCACGGAGGCCCAGAGCCGGGGGCGGCGACCCGCCCAGCGCACCCGCACCCCCCACTCGTTGAGTTGGTCCCGGCGACGGTGCAGGACCTCCCGGTTGAAGCCCATCAGAAACCGCACCTCGTCGGGTGAGCGCTTCCAGTTCTCGGTCGAGAACGCATACACGCTGAGGTGCTTCACACCGATCTGGATGGCGCCCGCGACAATATCGAGCAGCGCCGCCTCGCCGGCTTTGTGCCCTTCGACCCGGGTGAGGCCGCGGGCGTTGGCCCAGCGACCGTTGCCGTCCATGACGATCGCAACGTGCTTCGGCACCTGCGCCACCGGGATCTCCGGCGGATACAGCCCGGTGTAGTCGAGCGGCTTGAAATCCGCGGCCAGTGGTGAGGTCTTGCCTACGCGGCTCATGCGATCGGGGCTTTCGGTAGGGGGATGAAGGTTGGGGATGCCGCGTGGCGGGCTAGCTGCGCATCCCGGAGCGTCTTCACCGGTTCGTTCGAGCGGTCCACGTGCTGGAGGGAGCGCAGCCCCCGTTCGAGGTGCCACTGGGCATAGGCCGCCACGATGCCGCTGGCCTGGGACTTCACCCGGTCGGCGGCGGCGTCGGCGAGCGTCCAGTCACCGGAGAGCAGCGCGCTCAGCAGCCCCAGCGTCGAAGCATCGAGCCGGGGCGTGCCGGGGGGTGCGAGTTCGTCGCTGACGACGCCGCCGAGCTGCACCACGAACGCCGAGTGCGGGCCGGGAGCTCCCGAGACGGCGCAGTCGAAGAAGCTCGGCGCCCAACCGGCCATCGAGAGAGCGCGGAGCAGGTACGAGTCGAGGGTGAGGCTCGAACCGTGCTCGCCCCGCGAGAGCGATCGGAGGGCGCCCACGAGCAGGAGGTACTGCTGCTGGGTCGCGTCGGCGTCGGTGAGTTTGTCGGCCGTCTCGACCATCGCGCTGGCGGCAGTGTAGCTACCGTAGTCGGAGGCGATCTCGGCACCGTAGGAGGCGATCGTCACCGCCTGGGTGATCGTGTCGAGCGTGCGGCCCTCGAAGAACTGCACGTCGGCGACCATGAACGGTTCGAGGCGGGCACCGAACTTCGACGCGGTGCGTCGCACCCCCTTCGCCACGGCGCGGATCTTGCCGTGCTGGCGCGAGAGCATCGTGACGATGCGGTCGGCTTCACCCAGCTTGTGGGTGCGGAGCACGACGACTTCATCACGGTAGAGGGGCACCCCCCAATTATCGGCCCCACGGCTGACAATGGTGGGAGGTGCCCCTCAAGGTCGTGTTACGCCGAGGCCAGCTGCCGGTCGCGCCCGGTGACCCGGATCGCCCGGTTCACCGCACTGACGACCGCCTTCAGCGACGCCGTGGAGATGTCGGCGTCGATCCCGACACCCCAGAACGTGATGCCCTCGACCTGGCACTCGACGTAGGCCGCTGCAAGGGCGTCACCGCCGGCGCTGAGAGCGTGCTCGACGTAGTCGAATACCCGCACCTCCACGCCTTCCTGCGCGAGAACGTCGAGGAAGGCGGCGATCGGGCCGTTGCCGGAACCGACGACTCCGCGAACCTCCTCGCCGACCCGCAGGTCGACCGAGAGCGAGGTCTGCCCGCTCAGGTCGCTCGACGTGCTCGTGCGCGTGAGCTCGAAACGGCCCCACTTGTCTTCGACGCGGGATGAGGGTGCGGGCAGGTACTCGTCCTGGAAGATGTCCCAGATCTGGTCGCTCGTGACCTCTCCGCCGTCGGCATCCGTCTTGGCCTGCACGACACCGCTGAACTCGATCTGGAGGCGCCGCGGCAGGTCGAGCTTGTGGTCGTTCTTCAGCAGGTAGGCGACGCCGCCCTTGCCCGACTGCGAGTTGACCCGGATCACCGCTTCGTACGAACGGCCGAGATCCTTCGGGTCGACCGGCAGGTAGGGCACCGCCCAGAGCAGCGAGTCGACATCGACGCCCTGCGCGGCGGCGTCGGCCTCCATGGCCTCGAAGCCCTTCTTGATCGCATCCTGGTGGGAGCCGCTGAACGCGGTGTAGACGAGGTCGCCGGCCCACGGATGGCGCTCGGCCACCTTCAGCTGGTTGCAGTACTCCACCGTGCGGCGCACTCCGTCGAGGTCGCTGAAGTCGATCTGCGGGTCGATGCCCTGGGTGAACATGTTGATGCCGAGGGCGACGAGGTCGACGTTGCCGGTGCGTTCCCCATTGCCGAAGAGACAGCCCTCGATTCGGTCGGCGCCGGCCAGGTAGCCGAGTTCCGCGGCGGCGACGGCGGTGCCGCGATCGTTGTGCGGGTGCAGCGAGAGAATGACATTCGAACGGTGCACGAGGCGCCGCGACATCCACTCGATCGAATCGGCGTAGACGTTCGGGGTCGACATCTCGACGGTGGCCGGCAGGTTGACGATGACCTTTCGTTCCTCGGTCGGCTCGAACACCTCGATGACCTGGTTCGTGATCTCGAGAGCGAAGTCGAGCTCCGTGCCTGTGTAGCTCTCGGGGCTGTACTCGTAGTAGATCGTCGTGTCGGGGATGGTCGCCTCGTACTGTTTGCAGAGGCGAGCGCCCTCGAGGGCCAGGTCGACGATGCCCTGGCGGTCGCTTCGGAACACGACGTCACGCTGCAGGATGCTCGTGGAGTTGTAGAGGTGCACGATCGCCTGCTTCGCACCCTTCAGCGACTCGAACGTGCGGGAGATGAGGCTCTCGCGCGCCTGGGTCAGCACCTGGATCGTGACGTCGTCGGGGATGGCGTTCTCGTCGATCAGGCTCCGCACGAAGTCGAAGTCGGTCTGGCTGGCGCTCGGGAAACCGATCTCGATCTCCTTGTAGCCCATGCGCACGAGCAGGTCGAACATGATGCGCTTGCGCTCGGGGTTCATCGGATCGATGAGGGCCTGGTTGCCGTCCCGGAGATCGACAGCGCACCAGCGCGGTGCCTCGGTGATCGTCTTGGTCGGCCACGTGCGGTCGGGCAGCTCGACGGCGAATGTCTCGTTGTACGGGCGGTACTTGTGGATCGGCATCGCCGATGCGTTCTGGGTGTTCTTCATGGGTCTCTCCTGCAGTCTTCGAGGGGTCTGGCCGGGGGCGAAACACACACGCCGGACTCCGCGACGGGGAGGGCCTGGTTAAGACCCGTCGCGGCAGCTAAGAAGCAGGAGACCGAAAGACACCCTCTGAGGCTAGCACTATGAACTGCGGGTGAGGAAGCCGAGCGCGTGCCTGGCCGAGAAGGTCGGCACATAGGCCCTTGCCAGACTCACACCGACGACGGGCAGTGTGAGCGGGTCGGCGTAAGCGAGATACAGGGGCACCCGAGCCGGCTTGAACTTCTGTTTGAACGACAGCAGCGACTGGAATCCGTAGACCGGCTCGAGGGCGCGGCCGAGAACCGTCAACAGGGCCTGGGTCGCGTTCTCCTGACGGGCCGGGTTCGCCGCGTCATCCGGAGCACCCTGTGCGAGCGGCGCCGCAGAGAGACTGACGAAGTCGAGGCCGCCCGCCTGCGCCCCGAGGATGGTCTCGGCGATCAGGAACTCCATCACCCCGTTCACGGAGTCGGGCCGGCGCCGCATGAAGTCGAGCGTCCACCCGCACACCGTGCCGGCACGGTAGCTCGGCAGCCAGCTCGTCACGCCGAGCACGGCACCGTCGGTGTCGACGGCCAGCATCAGGCGCACATCCGGATCGGTCAACTCGTCGAGGCCACCGAGGGTGAACCCCATCTCAGGCAGGTCCTTCTCGGCCACCCAGAGTTCGGAGATGTCCCGCACCTGGGCGACCTGGGAGGCACTGAGCTTGGCGAACGATGTCCATTCGGCCGTGATGTCGAGCTTCACGGCCTTGTTGATGGCGGTACGGATGCCCTGCATCTTCTTTCCCTCGAGGCTGAACGACGACACCTCGACGACCGCTTCCTCGGCGATCTGCATGAGCGACCAATGCATCTGCCGGAATTCGGGTGCAAGCTCGCCCGACACCGCGTAGAACACCGGGGTCCAGCCGTGGTCGGTCGCGAACCGGGCGAAGTCCGCGAGGGCGCCGGCCCGGTCATCCGGGGCACAGAGCGGCTCACCGGTCGCGATGGCGATGCCGTTGATCACCCGGTAGGCCACCGCCGGCGCACCCTGCTCGGGGCCGCCGAACCAGTAGTGGTGCCCGCTCCAGGTGGCCATCCACGACAGGGAACCTTTCGCCCCGGAGTGCAGGAGCGAACGGATGCGCGCACTCGCGTTCGCCTCAGAACCGAGCTTCAACCGGCTGATCGACAGCAGTGCCGCGACGACGACGATGATCCAGAAGACGGGCCCGACCCATTCGTAGAGGAGGCGCGTCGCGTCGCTCGACGGGAACACGTCCGCGCGTTCGAGGGTGAGGAATCCGACCGGCATGAACCGCTCGGGCAGGTCGACGGCGAGATCGCCGAGCGAGACGCCCGGTCTGAAATCGGTCCTGAGCAGCCAGGACAGGGAGAGGTACACGGCAGCGACCACTCCGAGGGCGGCCGTCACGACCAGGAAGAAGCGGGGTGTCGCCCCCGCCGAGAATTCGCTCGGAAAGATGCGCAGACTCGACACAAGCAGCCCGGCGATGAGAAGGGGCAGCACGATGGAGATCACGACAGAGATGCTGTGCTGGTCGAACTGCCCGTTCGAGAGGTCGAAGAACGTGTTCGCACCGATCGCGGGGAACACGCCGTAGTAGGTGACGCCGAGCACGGCGAAGAAGAGGTTGACGGCGACGGCGAGCCAGAGCGCGACTCTCCGGCCGCGCACGATCCCGAGCGCCGAGACCAGGAGCACGACGAGCGGGAGGAGGGTGACGAGCACAGGGCCGACCCCGTCCAGCCGCGCCGCTGCGACCGCGTCGGAACAGAGCTCGCTGTACTGCCCGGACACGCAGGCAGATGCGATGTCGGCCTGGTTCGACAGGGTGTCCCGGAACAGCAGGCCAAGGGGCTGCAACGGCCCGAAACCGTTCGGCGAGACGATGGTGATGAGGGGGCCGACGGCGGTGATCGCCACGAGGGACGCAAGGAGCGAACGGAGCTCCCGATGGCTGCTGCGGGTGACGCGGCGCGCCGCCGGGCCATCCCGTCGTCGCCGCAGGAGCGTGCCGAACAGCAGACCGACCACGGCCGCGAGAAGACGGTAGAGGTCGGAGGGCAAGCCCGAATAGAGCACGAACATCAGAAGCGCTGCGAAGCCGAGAACCCGGATGCGCCGCCGGAGCAGCGGGCCGGCGAAGGCGCTGGCAGCCAGGATCGCGCCCACCACCGGGATCAGCGGATCGATCGTGGCCATCGAGCGCACCTGTTCGGCCGCGATCACCTGCAGCCAGATGCCGAGGCCCTGCAGGGCCAGCCCGAGGGCGCTCGCCACAACGGCCACGGTCAGGTACACCATGACCGTGCGCCAGGTGCCGAGCAGTCGTTCGGCCGCACCGAGCACGATCAGGATGATCGGCACCAGCACGACGATGTGCAGGGCCCGAGCGGCGAAGAGCACGCTCGTGATCCCGGCAAACCAGTGGTGCTGGCTGACGACCTGGTCGAAACTCAGGGAGAGGAGGCTCTCGAAGAGCCGCCCGAGAGAGGCCCGGAACACCATCTGCAGGATGCCCACCACGATCGCGACCCCCGCGATAACCCAGGTGAACGGGATCGACGAAGCCCAGCGTGCGACCGAGGCGAGCCATGGCCGAAGCGTCACGGGGCGAGCCCCCAGTGCGACGCCAGCAGGCCGACGCCGCGGGCGAAGGAATAGGTGGCTGTCGTGTAGTCGTGGCCGCTTCCCGGTGCCAGGAAGGAAGTGGTGGTCATCCCGGCCGCCTGGGCCGCCGCGGCGACGGTGAGCTGGGTGGCGAGGAACTCCGGGTCGTTCTCGCCGACGGCGAACACCGCGAAACTCCCGGTGTACGGTGTGTGTTCCTTCAGGATCGTCAGCGGCTGGGCGGCTGTGTAGGCTGACACGCTCCCGGCGAACCCGGAGTCGATGGTCGCCTGCGGCGTGCTCCCGTTGGTCGGTACCAGTTCGCCGGAGATGTCGAGGAGACCCCCGAAGAGTTCCGGATGCTCGGCTCCCAGCTGGACCGCGCAGGTTCCCCCTTCGGAGAAGCCGGCGATCGCCCACATCTCTGGTCCGGCGCTCGCGGGCAGGTGTGCGGTGATCCATGCCACCACGTCGACGGTCAGGTAGGTGGCCGCGTTTCCGAGGGCACCGTCGACGCACATCGGATTGTTCTCGGGGGCGCCGAGCTGGTCGGGGCTCACGACGATGGGGGCGAGACCGTTGTGCGCCTTCGCGAACGCGTCGAGCGACTCCGCGAGGTGACCGGAGACCAGTGGATCGGCCGGGGCGCCCGGCTGGCCGGAGAGGGCGATGACAACAGGGAGTGCCGGCGGATGGGCCACGAGTGCAGCGGGTGGCAGGTAGACGAGGCCGTCACGGGCGTCGAAACCCGAGACGGTGCCGGGGATCCGCACGCTGGAGGTCGAGCCGGTGGCCGGGAGATCGGCGGGCGGCTGCCAGCTGGTGTACAGCGGGCCGGCGAAGACGACAGCCTCCCCCAGCACCGGAAGGGTCGACGCGTCGTAGGGGCTCACGCCGGCCAGGGACTGGATCGTGGGATACGTTCCAATGTCGATGTTGACACTCATCGCGCCCGCGGCGAGGAACACGACCGCGCCCACGGCGCCCAGCAGTTTTCGGCGGAGACGACCGGCCACCACGGAACAGAGCCCGAGGCCGAAACCGGCCACCGCAGCCGCGATCCAGGCGCGGGTGACGAAGGAGAACGACACGCCGAAAAGGTTCAGCACGTCATCCGTGAACCAGGTGAACAGGGCCCCCGCCACCGCGCCCACGACCATCACGATCAGGCAGACGGTGACCCAGCGACCGCGGATCCAGGTCGCATTCGGCCGCGCCACCACCAGCACCACTGCCAGCAGGAGAGCGACCGCGTAGACCACCCACACCACGGGTCCGTCGACGATGCTTGTGCTCCCGAAAGAACCCATGCCGCAACCTCGATCTGTGTTTCCAGCCCCCGTGGCCCCGGTGGGGGCGCCGACGCCCAGTGTGCTGGGCCTTTCTGAATGTAGTCTGTAGAGACCGAACCGGAAGGCCGTCACGCATGGACATCCTCATCTCCGGTGGGTCGGGGTTCATCGGCACCGAGCTCACCAGGCAGCTCCGTCAGAGCGGGCACGAGGTGGTGCGGCTCGTGCGGCACCCCACGCGAAACGCCGACGAACGCATGTGGGACCCGGATGCGGGCTGGCTGAACCCCGAGGCCGTCGAACACGCCGACGCGGTGATCAACCTCTCGGGAGCATCCATCTCCCGTCTCCCGTGGACGCTGGCGTACAAGCGCGTCATCCTCGAATCCCGAGTCAACGCCACCTCGACGCTCGCGACCGCGATCACTCGGGCCGAGAAGCCGCCGACGGTGTTCCTCAGCGGATCTGCTGTGGGGTTCTACGGCGACCGTCCCGGTGAGGTGCTGACCGAGCAGAGCCCGATCGGATCGGGTTTCCTCCCGAAGGTCGTCGATGCGTGGGAGCGTGCCTCCCAGGCCGCCTCACCGGTCACGCGCGTGGTGAACTTCCGCACGGGCGTGGTGCTGGGAGCCGGCGGGCTGACGAACACTCTCAAGCTCATCGCCCGGCTCGGCGGTGCGGGGCCGCTCGGCTCCGGAACGCAGCACTGGCCATGGATCAGCCTCCACGACGAAGCCGCTGGCATTCGCCACCTTCTCGACTCCACGCTCAGTGGGCCGGTGAATCTCGCCGCGCCGCAGCCGGCGACCGCAGCAGAGGTGATGCGGACGATCGCCGAGCAGGTGCATCGGCCGTACTGGCTGCCTGCTCCGGCGTGGGCGATCAAGGGCATACTGGCCGACGCCGGCAGGGAGCTCATCCTCAGCGACCAGAACGAGTCGTCGGACCTGATCGTCTCCGATGGTTTCGCCTTCACCGACACCGACCTCGGTGAGACGGTGGCGAAGGCGTTGGCAGGCTGAGCCGAGCGGCCGCGCCTACGCGGCGTTCGGCTGCACCTGATAGAACGCAATCGCCTGCCGGAGTGCCTTCCGCGCCCGTTTGCGGTCACCGCTCGCGTCGTAGGCGAGACCCAGCCGGAACCATGCCTTCCAGCTCTCAGGCGCGGATTCGACCTCCGCACGGTAGAGCTCGAACTCCGCGTCGGCGTCGGCGCGGTACGGACGTCCGCTCGGGCGCTTCGGGAGATCATCCACCGGCAGGTCGTCGTTGGTCCGCAGGATGCCGACGAGCTTCTGGGTGCGGAATCCGAACAGCAGCTCGCGGTAGAGCGCCCAGGCGCCCACCACGGGCAGAACCAGCAGGGCCACACCGATTCCGATGCCAGCCGGCTGGCCGGTGCCGATGAACAGCAGGGCGTGCTGGAACACCAGCGCGAGGTACATCACCAGAAGGAGCGACATCAGGAGTGCCGCGATCCGACCCTTCATGCGGTGGTCGCCCGTGCTGCCTGGCCGGAGACGCGCTCAGGCTCCGGCACCCAGCCGTCTTCGGGAGCGGCTGCGGCGCGCAGGAGACGGTTGAGGTCGAGCAGCCGGTCAAGCCCGACGACCACCCCGGTCGCCGTGGTCGCCGCGCGGAGGCCGAGCAGGATGCCCGCCTCGTACGATGTCGACGACAGGGTCTCGTGGCTGAGGGTCAGCACCTCCCCCACGCCGCCGAAGATCACGGACTGCTTTGCGACGACACCCTGCATCCGCAGGCTGTGCACGGGGACGCTCGCCACCTGCTGGCCTCTCGCCCGCTGGTCGGTGTGTGGAGCGGAGACCGGGCCGATGCCGCTTCGTGACGCGGCGATGAGTTCGGCGGTGCGCACGGCAGTGCCCGACGGCGAGTCCACCTTGGTCGCGCCGTGCGCCTCGACGATCTCGATGGAATCGAAGAACTGCGCGGCCATGGCCGCGAAGGCTGTGGCGAGAACCGACCCGAGGGAGAAGTTCGGCACGATGACGACTCCCGTGCCCGGCATGGCCGCGACACGGTGCTCGAGGGCGAGGATGCGGTCGCCCGACCAGCCAGAGGTGCCGACCAGAACGTTGATGCCGTGCGAGACGGCGAAATCGACAACAGCCTGGCTCGCGGCAGGCACCGTGACATCGAGCACGACGTCGGCCCCGATCATCCCGTCGAGCGCATCCTTCGAGCCCAGCTCGGCGACGATCTCGAACTCGGGTGCCGCGCCGGATTCGCGCGTCAGCAGCTCGTGTGCCAGACGCCCCATTTTGCCCGACGCGCCGACGATGGCCACCTTGGTACTCATGCAGCCAATCTACCAAGCGCGCGTAGACTTTCCCTGTGCACCTCGTCGAAACCCCGGTCACCGATCCGGATGCCCAGCTGCTGCTCGAGCACTACTTCGCCTCCCGTGGCGACGGCTTCCCACCCGAACTCGGCACGTACCGGGTGACGTTCCCCGACCCGACAAAGTTCCTGCCCCCGCACGGCGTCTTCGTGGTGCTGCGGGGCGAGGGTGACGTGCCGCTCGGCTGCGGCGGTATCCGGCGCCTCGACGATGCCACGTTCGAAGTCAAACATGTGTGGCTGGAACCTGCAGCGCGCGGACAGGGCTGGGCGGGCATCCTGATGCAGCACCTCGAAGACCGGGCGAAGAGCCTTGGCGCGGCAGCCGTCCTGCTCGACACGAACGCGAGCCTCCTCGGCGCGGCGAAGCTCTACGCGCGGCGCGACTACGAGAACATCCCGGCCTACAACGACAACCCGAACGCGACGAACTGGTACCGCAAAGACCTGGCCTGACATCCACTCCGTTTGCAGTCCAATGTCGAATCGAGATATTCTCGAATATGCTCGATCTCGATGACGCCCCTGTACCGAGCGGCACGACAGCCGACCTGTGGCGGTCCTACGTCACTGCCTACAGAGCCGACACACCGGCCAGGAAAACTCTGTGTCGCATTTTCACCGACGCGCTTGTCGCGGACCCGACCGCGTTGGCCCGCTTCGGCATATGGGCGCTGTCCTGCCTGTTCGACACCGACGACGACGCGTCGCTGCCGCTCGGGCAGTGGGGTGGCGGACTGGTCGATTCGCACTCGCTCCACGCCACCAAGCCGACCGTCTTCGCGCTCCTCGGATATCCCCTGACCGGGCTGGTGTTGATGCCGGTGCTGCTCGACCTCTTCCACTCACAGCCGGAGCGTTACGCTCGTTGGCTCTTTCTGTTCGTGAGCGGACCGGGTTACCGCCTACCACCGGCGGAATCCGCAATCCTCCGTGCGACAGCCGAGCCCTATAAAGGCGACTATGGATACCGGTCATTGCTGGAACTCGGCCGCGACGTCGACCCGCGAGCGCGTCGAATGCTGCAACTCCGGTACACCCAGTCCCGCGGCCGCCGCTAGTACGGCTGCTGGTCGGCGAGCCCCGTGCGAAGTTCCACGGGCAGGTGGCCGAGGTCGTTGTGGGTGACCAGCTCGGGCATCCGCCCGCTCCGGTACCGGATGATCGTGAGCCCGCAGTTCGCCTGGTTGACCCCGACCCAGCGCCAACCCGGCGCGCTCAGCGCCTCACGCACGAACCAGCCGATGACGAAGTTGTGCGTGATGAGTAGGTCGTGCGTGGTCTCCCGCGACGGCGTGAGGAACTCGGCGACAGCGTCGGACATCTGCGCCCGTCCTGCGTCGACCTCCTCCTCGGTCACCGAGTTGAAGAACGGTTCGAAGGCCTTCGGCATCTCGGGTGAGTACTCGGTGGGCACACAGTCGAACAGCAGGGGCGTGGGTTTCGGGTCGAGCGCCGGAAGCTGCCGTGCCATGATGGCGGCCGTCTCCTCCGCCCGCTGCAGGGGCGAGTGCCAGACGTTCCGAAAGGGCACCCCGCCGAGGCGGTCGGCCAGCAGGCGCGCCTGTCGCTCACCGCGTGGCGAGAGCGGACCGTCGGCGACGCCGTACTCGGCATCGACCTGCTCGCCGTGCCGCACCAGATACAGCACATGGCCCATTGTCATGGTTGCACCACCCCATCGAATGCGCTCGCCTCGAGAGCACCGACCGCGGCGACCGACAATGGCCGCGAACGGAGCTCGACCGCGAGCTGCTGCACGTCATCCACCGTCACCGCTTGGAGCCGCCGGAGGCCCTCGTCGAGGTCGGCGAACTCACCCGTCGTGATCTCCGAGCGGCCGAGGCGTGACATGCGCGTGTCGCTGTCTTCGAGCGAGAGGGCCGCCGAGCCCGAGAGCTGGCCCTTGGCGCGGGCCAGTTCATCGGCCGTGATGCCGCCGGCTGCGAGCTTTCCGAACTCCTCGAGCAGCAGTTCGCTCACCTGGGCCGCGTTCTTCGGCGAGCATCCGGCGTACATGCCGAACAGCCCTGCGTCCGAGTAGCCGGCAGCGTAGGAATAGACCGAGTAGGCGAGGCCGCGTCTCTCCCGCACCTCCTGGAAGAGCCGAGACGACATGCCGCCGCCGAAGACGGCGTTCAGCACGCTCAGGGTCGAGCGCCGGTCATCCGTCGCCACCAGGCCCGGGTAGCCGAGCATGACGACAGCCTGCTCGTTGGGCCGGGTGGTGATCGAGAGCGCCGAGCCGCGGGTGAGCACGACAGAGTCGCCGGTGCGTCGCTCGACAGGGCGCGCGGAGCCGGCGAGATCCCAGCCGCCAGCGGCGACGGCCCGCTGCACGCGGGCGACGAGCTCATCGTGGTCGACCGCGCCCGCAACCGTCACGACCAGGTCGTTCGGACGGTAATTCGCGAGGTAGTGCTCCCACACGGCGTCACGGGTGACCGCACGGATGGTGTCGCCCGTTCCGCCGATCGGCCGGCCGAGCGGATGATCGCCCAGCACGGCTTCGAACAGGCGCTCCCCCACGACCTCGTTGGGGTCGTCATCCGCCATCGCGAGCTCTTCGAGGATGACCCCGCGCTCGTTCTCGAACTCGGTGGCGTCGAGCACCGATGACGTGAACATGTCGGCGAGCACGTCGACGGCCATTGGGAGGTCCCGATCCTGAACCTTCGCGTAGTAGCAGGTGTACTCCTTGCCGGTGAGGGCGTTGTGCTCACCGCCGACCTGGTCGAACGAGACGGCGATGTCGAGCGCCGTTCGCGACGGGGTGCCCTTGAAGAGCAGGTGCTCGAGGAAGTGGGTCGAGCCGAAGCGCGACGGGACGGCCACGACGGCGCCGAGCTCGTCGCGGGATCCGACTGCCACCCAGAAGCCGATCGTGGCGCTCCGGGCACCGGGAACACGTTCGCTCAGGATCCGGATGCCGCTCGGCAGCACGGAACGCCTCACAAGGGCGTCACCGGAAGCGGTGAGGGACAACTCGGGCAGGTCGAGGGGAAGAGCAACAGCACCGTTCATCGGAGACAACACTAGTCTATGCCACCCCTGAAGATCGGGAGGATGTGCCGCAGACGAGCGCCGGGTGGCCGAGCGCGGGTCGTCACGTACGGACGTCAGTCGCGGGCATCCGAGACGTCACGGGCCTTCATGACGCTCAGGCTGTGAGCCGGCTTCATTCCCAGCACGATCTTTCCCCGGGCGTGGCGCTTCTCGAGGTCGTCAAATGCCTCACGGACGAAACCGAAGGGGTAGTAGCCCGAGATCAGCACCGACACCTGCCTGTCGGCGGCGAGCTGGGCGAGTTTCGTGAGCACATCGGTGTTGTGCTTCTCGGTCGCCTCGTCGGGGCAGATCGTCTCGAGTTCCAGATCGCGGCGGTGCTCAGAGGAGCTGAAGCGTTTCGCGTCAACACCGAGCTCTTCGGCGAGGGCCGCCCCGTTCTGGCCGAAGTTGTCGATGTAGGCGTCGACGCCGTCGGGTGCCAGCTTCTCGATGCGCTCGATCATCCCGTCGCCATAGACGACCGGCTTGATGCCGAGCTGGCGCAGGTAGTCGAAGTTCCGTTCGCCGCAGGTGCCGATGACGGTCGCGCCCCGGAGCTTCGCGAGCTGGATCTCGATGCTGCCCACTCCCCCGGCCGCCGCCGAGACCACGACGGTGTCGCCTTGGCCGACACGCACCTGGTCGACGAGATCGTGGGCGGCGAGACCGGCGAGGAAGAGCGACCCGGCGACCTCCCACGGAAGCTGCTTCGGCTTCGCGACGAGGCTCGTCGCCTTCACGACGATGTGGTAGGCGTGCGACGACATCCGGGCGTGTCCGAGCACCTCCGCGTTGCGCTTGAACTGGGTCACCCCGTTGCCCACGGCGATGACGATCCCGGCGAAGTCGCTGCCCTGGGTCTGGTGGTTCGACGTTTCGATCCGGTCGGCGAACTGCCCCTGGCGAATGTAGGCCTCGATGTGGTTGATGCCCGCGGCGAGCACTTCGACGAGCACCTCGCCGGGACCGGGCTCCGGCATCCGCACATCGACGAACTCGAGCACCTCCACTCCCCCGAACTCGGCGAACTGGACAGACTTGGTGGACAGCGCAGTGCGAGTCATGGTGTGCCTTCTCTCTGTTGCGATCATCCGCCCGTGCGGGCCTTCGCGGCAAGAGGTCTGCGGATGCTCGCCCCGCCCGTTCCCGCGTGGTATGCGTTTCACGGCCTGCGAGTCGCGGGCGTCACCGCGGTCGAGCGGGCGGGGCCTGCCAGGAACCGTGTTCGGCCCAGATCGCCCAGCCGTCCATCCATCGCATCGCCGGACCGGTGAGGCAGTGTGGGCGTCCCTCCTCATCGAGCTCCAATGCCGTGGGACGCTCGCTGATCACGACGAGGCCGCGGCGGAGCCACGCCCAGTACGAGTGCCAGCCGAGTTCGCGAAAAGGGTTCCACTCGCCCATGTCCGCACCCAGCGAGTCGAGCCCCTCGGCTAGACAGGAGTAGCCGAGGAGAGTGTTCGCTTCGAAGTCGTTGAACCAGGCATCCGCAGCATCGGTGTCGTGCTCGAGTTGGCGGATGACGCACTGGTAGTGCGAATCCCGATCTGCCCCCATGAATGCCCACGCGACCTCTTCGGCGTCGGCAACCCCGACGGTTCGCCGCGCCGACTCGAAGAGGCGCCGCCAGAGCTGCTGATGATCGGGGATCTGGGGCTCAGAGGGCAGGGGCGACGGTGCCCCGCTGGGAAGAGTGGCCACCGTGCTCGCCAGCGCTTCGACGATCTGCCGATCGACCTCTTCGGGCACGTCCCGGAGCGTGCGAACCGCTGCAAGAGGGGACGGCGCCAGAACGACGTGCACCGGCAGCGAGACACCCAGCGACGCGTAGCACCGGGCGACCGCTGCTCGCATCCGTATTGCATCGATCGGCGCGGTGGAGTCGGCTGCAGCACGCCAGCGATGGAGAAGCGCCTCGGGGTCGTTCGCCTGCGCGCTCATGCGGGATCCGTCCGGGATCCGTGCACGGCATGCACCTGCCAGCCGTCGGCCCACGCAATCGCAGCACCGGTCAGACAGTGCGGGCGCCCCTGCTCGTCGAGGTTCAGCACGGTCGGCCTGTCGCTCATCACGACGTATCCCCGGCGCAGCCAGCTCCAGAACGAGTGCCGACCGAGTTCGACGAAAGGGCGCCAGCGGGACAGGTCGGCCCCGGTGAGAAGCTCCAGTGCTTGGGCGATGTGGGAGTCGACCAGAAAATCTCTCTCGTACGGTTCGTAGCGCGTCTCGGCCCCGTCGACGTCAGCGTCGAGCTGTTCGACAACACACTGGTTGGAACTCCGGGCATCTGCGAGAAACGCCCAGCCGACCAGCGCGGCGATCCCTCCCGAGCCCGTCTCGTGCGCCGGCCCCAGCAGCTGCTCCCACAGTCCGGAGTGCACCTGCCACCGTCGTTCGAGCGGAAGCGGGGTCGCCTGGTCGACCCCTTGTGTCAGCAGCTGGCCGATCACGTCCTCGGCCAGTCCGGGGGAAAGGTGCTCAAACCGACGAACGAGACACGGGTCGAGAGAGTCGACCGAGTCGAACCGATCGCTCGCCAGCCTCAACCGGACGGCTGCAGCGACGACATCCTGGACCAGCGCGAGTGCTCGCGCCGAAGCGAGAGGCGAGGCAGCCCAGACAATGTAGCGCGGCGGAGCGATCGCCAACTCTCGGTAACAGGCGAGAATCGCAGCCTCGGCTCGCAACCGATCAATCGGCTGCGTCGAATCGGCGTCGTGCCGCCACTCGTCGAGGAGGCTGCGTTCCTCTTCGCGACGATAATTGCTGCTCTCCATGATTCGAGGATACCTCAGGAACGACGGATGCCCGCCAGGACCGCTCGGCGTGAGCAGGTTCTGACGGGCATCCGGTACCGGCTGCGAGAACAGCGGGCGGGCGACGTGAGCCGGCCGGGTGGAACGGGTGTGGCTAGCCTTCGGCGGGAGCCGAGGGGCCCTCGCTGTGGGCGGCGGAACCCTCTGTGTCGGCGGCGACGGCCACGAGGTTGTCCTCGAGCGCGGCCTCGTCGATCACCGGGGCGAGCGACAGCTTTCCGCGGTCGTCGATCTTGGTGATCTCGACCTGGATCTTCTGGCCGACGCCGAGCACGTCTTCGACGTTCTCGACACGCTTGCCACCGGCGAGCTTGCGGACCTCGCTGATGTGCAGCAGGCCGTCCTTGCCGGGCATCAGCGAGACGAACGCACCGAACGTTGCGATCTTCACGACGGTTCCGAGGAACCGCTCGCCGACCTCGGGGTTGAGGGGGTTCGCGATGGCGTTGACCGCCGCGCGTGCCGCCTCAGCCGACGGGCCGTCGACCGCGCCGATGTAGACGGTGCCGTCATCCTCGATCGAGATGTCGGCTCCGGTATCGTCCTGGATCTGGTTGATCGTCTTGCCCTTCGGGCCGATCAGCTCACCGATCTTGTCGACCGGGATCTGCACCGAGATCACACGGGGCGCGGTCGGGGCCATCTCGTCGGGCGTCGAGATCGCAGCGTTCAGCACCTCGAGGATCGCGGTGCGGGCGGCCTTGGCCTGGCCGAGCGCGCCGTCGAGCACCGACGTGGGAATGCCGTCGAGCTTCGTGTCGAGCTGGATGGCCGTGATGAACTCAGCTGTGCCGGCGACCTTGAAGTCCATGTCGCCGAGCGCGTCTTCGGCGCCGAGGATGTCGGTGAGAGCCGCATAGCGCGTCTCGCCGTCGACCTCGTCGGAGACGAGACCCATGGCGATACCGGCGACGGGTGCGCGAAGCGGCACACCGGCGTTCAGCAGCGACAGAGTGGAGGCGCAGACGGAACCCATCGACGTCGAACCGTTGGAACCGAGAGCCTCGGAGACCTGGCGGATGGCGTAGGGGAACTCTTCACGCGACGGCAGCACCGGCACGAGGGCGCGCTCGGCGAGGTAGCCGTGCCCGATCTCGCGACGCTTCGGGGTGCCCACGCGGCCGGTCTCACCGGTCGAGTAGGGCGGGAAGTTGTAGTGGTGCATGTAGCGCTTCTTGGTGACGGGGCTCAGCGAGTCGATCTGCTGCTCCATCTTCAACATGTTCAGCGTGGTGACACCCAGGATCTGGGTCTCGCCGCGCTGGAAGATCGCCGAACCGTGCACGCGGGGGATGACCTCGACCTCGGCGTCCAGCGGACGGATGTCGCTGAGGCCACGGCCGTCGATGCGGATGCCGTCGCGGAGGATACGGCCGCGGACGACCACCTTCGTGACAGCCTTGTAGGCTGCCGAGAACTCGGCGAGAACGGTTGTCGCAACCGAGCCCGCTTCGACCTGCTCGGAGAGGGTCGACTTGACGCGGGCCTTGAGTGCGTCATCCGCATCCTGGCGCTCGATCTTGTCGGCGATCTGGTAGATCTTCACGAGTTCGTCGTAGGCGAGGCCCGCAACGGTGTCGTAGGACTCCTTCGAGTACGGCAGGAACACCGGGTACTCGACGATGGCCTTGGCGCTCTGCGAGGCCATGGCGGCCTGGGCTGCGACAAGTTGCTTGATGAAGGGCTTCGACGCCTCGAGGCCCTGGCTGACGACAGCCTCATCGGGCTTCGTGGCACCGGCCTGGATGAGGCCCCACGCGTGCTCGGTGGCTTCGGCCTCGACCATCATGATCGCGACGTCTTCGTTGCCGTTCTTGTCGGTCACGACACGGCCGGCCACGACGATGTCGAAGACGGCGTCGGCGAGCTGGGCGTAGGTCGGGAAGGCGACCCACTGCGTGCCGATGAGCGCGAGGCGCACCGCACCGATCGGGCCCGAGAACGGAACGCCCGAGATCTGGCTCGACGCGGATGCCGCGTTGATGGCCAGTGCGTCGTAGAACTCGCCCGGGGCGATCGACAGCACGGTGATGACGACCTGCACCTCGTTGCGGAGACCAGTGACGAACGACGGGCGAAGGGGCCGGTCGATGAGGCGGCAGACCAGGATGGCCTCGGTCGAGGGGCGGCCCTCACGACGGAAGAACGAGCCGGGGATCTTGCCGGCGGCGTACGAACGCTCTTCGACGTCGATGGTGAGCGGGAAGAAGTCGAAGTTGTCCTTCGGGTGCTTCGAGACGCTCGTGGCGCTCAGCAGCATGGTTTCCTCGTCGAGGTACGCAGCAACGGCACCCTGTGCCTGCTGCGCGAGACGACCCGTTTCGAAACGGATCGTGCGGGTGCCGAACGAACCGTTGTCGAGCACGGCTTCGGCGAATTTAATTTCTGGACCCTCCATATGGGGGTTCTCTCCTTTGACTCATTAGTAGTGCACTGCGTTCCGCGCCATACCGGCGCTCTGAACGTCGTCATCCCGTATGGACGACGATCCTCCTCGGAGCAGGGCATGCCTCGGCATGCCTCAGGAGCGATTGACGACTGGCCAACAGTAGAAATACACCGAGCGGTCGGCTCCACCCTCGGGATACCACCACCGGTGACCAGTTGCGTACCTGTCTGCTCCGTTTGTAGCGCTTCCAGTCTACTCCCGGGGCCCGAATGCGCCTAGCGGCGCGCCCGCGCGACCAACCTTCCCCGAATGGGGGTCATTCGTGATGGACTGTCGAAATCAATGTCGATGACCTATATAGTGAGATTTCATCATGAAAATCCGAACCTCCGCCTGTGCCGCCCTGACTGCGCTCCTGCTCGCAGCCGGTCTTCTCTCGGCAGCCCCGACGGCCGCAGCGCAGTCGGGCCAGGATGCGGGCCCGACGCTCGAGCAGCAGAATGCTGCGCACGACCATGTGATGGGCGCGACGCTCGTCGCGGAGGAGCCGGGCAGCCCGTCGCTCGGGCCGCAGGTCGCGACGGAGGCACGGACGGCGGCGTCGGCAACGGGCACGCACGTGCTCGGAATGGATGTGAGCGGCTGGCAGGAGAGCGTCGACTGGGGCACCGCGTGGTCGAACGGCGCACGATTCGTCTACATCAAGACCACGGAGAGCGACGACTACGCATCGAGTCACTTCGCGGGCCAGTGGTCGGGAGCGACCGACGTCGGCATGGTGCGCGGTGCCTATCACTTCGCGAACCCCTTCGAGTCGACCGGTGCCGTACAGGCCAACTGGTTCGTCGACCACGGCGGCCGGTGGAGCCCAGACGGGCGCACGCTGCCGCCGCTGCTCGACATCGAGTACGACCCCTATACCGGGACCGACCACACGAACAGCTGCTACGGGCTGAGCCCGGCTGTCATGGTGGCGTGGATCCGGGAGTTCTCGAACACGGTGCTCGCGCGCACGGGCGTGCGGCCCGCGATCTACACCACGACGAACTGGTGGAAGCTCTGCACCGGCAACTCGTCATCGTTCGGTGCGAATCCGCTGTTCATCGCGCGCTGGCCCGAGAACATCTCTGACGGTGCCGGCACCCTGCCCGCCGGCTGGTCGGACTACTCGATCTGGCAGTACGCCAGCACCGGCACCTTCCCCGGCGACCAGGACCTGTTCAACGGCGACTACTCCCAGCTGCACCTGTTCGTCTCGAACGGCCAGACCCCCACCGGCGGGCCGTCCCTCGACGCCAACTACATCTCCGCGCTCTACCAGGACTACCTCGATCGGTTCCCGAGCGCGGCGAACATCAATTTCTGGGAGGGTTTCCTCGCCACGGGCTCCCCCCGGTCCACTATCGCCGCCAGCTTCGTCGACAGCGACGAGTACCGCCTGAAGCGGATCGACGCCGCCTATCATGACATCCTCGGCCGCACGGCAGAAGTGAGCGGCCGACAGAACTGGCTGCGGGCGATGCAGGCCGGGGTCATCACGACCGATGACATCGAGACGTCGTTCTATGCCTCAGACGAGTACTACCAGCGGCACGGCGGCACCGACACGAGTTTCGCCAAGGCGCTGTACAACACCCTGCTCGAGCGCGATGGCGGGGCATCGGAGTACGCCTTCTGGGCAGGCCTCACTCGCCAGCAGGGCCGGGCGTGGGTCACGGCGCAGTTCTGGGACTCGACCGAGACCATCAGCAAGCGGGTGGCAGCGATGTACAACCGTTACCTGGGTCGCCAGCCCGATCCGAGCGGCCTCAGCACCTGGGTCGCACTCGACCTGCAGCTCGGCGACTCCGGAGTGCGCGCAGGGCTGACGAGCAGCGGCGAGTACTTCGCCAGGTCGCAGGCGCGCTGACGCGCGCGGGCTTGCGGGGTCGGGCGCGCTGCCTTGCGGCGCCGGGCGCGCCGGCTGGCTGAGCCGGGCCGGCTGGCTGAGCCGGGCCGGCTGGCTGGCTGGCCGAGCCGGCTGGCTGGCTGGCCGGGTCGGGCCGGCCGGCAGAGGAGAGCACTCACAGAACGGGCGGCTCTCGCCACATCCGTCGCCCTCTGCTCCGGGGATCACGCTGAGGCCGCCGATTCGACGTTTCGCAGGGCCCGGCCTGACTCGGCCGTGGGCCTGCCTCGCCACCGCCGGGCCGCGGTCCGGCCGCGCCGTCGCGGCGCCGCGCGACCTGCGGGCCGCGCGGCGCCCGGAGCAATTGCTCCGGCCGGACGAGCCCGCCTCCCCCGTGCACAATTCAGGACACATGCGGCGTCAGGCACCAGTGGTCCATGGCCCCGCAAATAGCCTGAATTGATGCTCGTCTCCTGAACCGAGGACGGGACGCCGCGCAGGCAGATCTAGCCTTCGGGGGCCTCGGAGACATCGATGCTCTCGTCCGACTCGGGCACGGTACTGAGGGCAGGGCCGAGCCGCACGTCGAGCCGGTAGTTCTTTCTGCGGGGCTCGAGAGGCATGTCGCGGGTGCTGAACGGTGAGACGCGGAGGGCGACGGGAACCTCGCGGATCGTGAGCGCCACGGTTCGGTACACCCCGCGGGCCGCCAGGGGTCGGAGAGCAGCGTCGATCTTCTGGTCGATCTCCTTCGGCAGGTAGCCGACCCGGTACACCTTGCCGCCGGCGAGGGCGTCGACGGACACCCGGATGTCGCGCCCGAGCCAGGCCGTCGCGCCCGGAACCAGAACCGCGGTGACCTCGGTGCCGGCACGGGCGACGGTCGCCTCGACGCTGGCCTTGTGACGGTGACCGTCGACCACGGGGAACGTCTGCGTTGCTGGCAGAGGAACCAGCCTCAGCTGGTCGGTGAGCACGAACGATCCTTCGCCGTCGCGACGGAGCGACCGCACGAACACCGGGAGCACCAACAGCACAGCTGCGGCCACCGCAGCGAGAAGGAGGACGGTCAAGGCGAGGGGGCTGACGACGGGGAGATCGAGCCGCTGGAAAAGCGCCGCCACGAGCGAGAGCGTGAGAACGAGAGCCGCGAGGAAGGGATCCCAACGCCAGAGGGGAAGTCGTCTACGTTTCATAGGAGGTATGGAAATGGGCCGCTCCTCCCGCAGGAAGAACGGCCCATCCGCCAAGAACCGGTCTGAATCAGACGCAATCTATCGGCGAAGGCCCAGACGCGCGATCAGCGAGCGGTAACGCTCGATGTCGACGCTCTGCAGGTAGCCGAGGAGTCGGCGACGCTGACCGACCAGCAGCAACAGGCCACGACGTGAGTGGTGGTCGTGCTTATGAAACTTGAGGTGCTCCGTGAGATCGAGGATGCGAGTGGTCAGCATAGCGACCTGCACCTCGGGAGAACCGGTGTCACCTGGGTGGGTGGCGTACTCGTCGATGATGGCTTTCTTGGCATCTGGCGTAAGTGGCATAGATGACCCCTTTTCTCTCATTGCGCGGCGCCCATCACAGAAGGTGTGGGCTCTCTTGATCCGCGGCCGTTCGACGGCAACCTTGCGAGTTTAGCACCGATACGCCCGGGCAGCGAGCCCGGTTCTCCTACCCGAGCCTGAGGGCCTGGCGCGGGAAGAGGGCGACGCATCCCGGGCTGCGGCGAGGGATGCGCGCGGCGCGGGTACGTCCGACCGCTCTGAGGCCACCGGCGTCCGCGCCACAGGATAGCCCCACTCGTCAGGCGCCAGCGACTCCGGCAGCAGCTCCGCGCAGAGACCTCGCCCGTCGCAGAGCGTCCAGTCGATGTGCAGCGACGCGGCTGCTGCAGAGCCACGCGTTCCGCCGGCCTGCGCGGCACCGAGATTACGCGATGCTATGCCGCACCTCGCACTCCCCCGCGAGATGAGAACGCACATCGCGCTCAGACGACCCCCGAGCATGGCGGCTCCTGTTCCTCCGGCAGAGCGTTCCCGCGGCACCGAGCGCCTGCGGGGCGTCATCACCGGTTGTGGCGACAAACATTGCCGCCGCGGCAGCGTGTGGTGCTGGAGGATCCTATGAACCGGCGATGAGGGTTCCGAGCCAGAATCCGGCAGCGGCCAGCAGAACGGAGACCACGAGCATCCCGACTCCGTTGGAGAGGGCTGCCCCGTACCGACCGGCCTGCAGAAGCCGGACTGTCTCGAAACTCGCTGTGCTGAACGTCGTGTAACCGCCGAGCAGCCCCGTTCCGAGCATCAGACGCCAGTCGTTCGACAGAACCTGGCCGAGTGCCAACGACGTCACGAAGCCGAGCAGCAGCGCTCCACTGAGGTTGATGAAGGTCGTACCGTAGGGGTATCGCGAGCCGAGGCGCGCACGGATCACCCCATCGGCGACGAAGCGACCGATCGCCCCGAGGCCACCGAAGACAGCCACCAGGAGCGTGAGGAGAAGAGCCGCCATCAGCGGTCTTCCCGTGCACTGCCGGACCCTGTGACGCGGCGATCCGCCCGCCGGTTCGCCCGGACGCCGACAGCGATTCCGAGGATGCTCGCCACCGCGCCGGCCACGAGGGTGCCGACGGCGTACAGCAGGGCGAGGCCGACGCTGCCTTCGTGGAGGAGCGTGAGGGTGTCGACGGAGAGTGCGCTGTAGGTGGTGAAGCCACCGAGAGCACCGGTTCCGAGCAACAGGCGGAGCACCCGGCGGCGGCCCCGGTCCTCGCCCCGGCGAACAAGATTCTCGAGCAGCAGTCCGAGCAGGAAGGCGCCGACCGCGTTGATCATCACCGTGATGACCGGCACACCGCCCACCGGTTCGACCATCTGTTGCAGCGTGTAGCGCGCGAGTGTTCCGGCGGCACCGCCCACACCGACGATCAGAAGGAAGATCGGGCGGAGGTGAACCGGACGCGAGCTCGCCACAGCTTCGAGCGACCCGGTCTCGATGTCGTCGACCTCGACATCGCTGTCGTAGGGGAGCTCGTAATCGCCGGGCGCCGGGTCGCTGTCACTCATCGTCACCAGCCTACGATCTCCGACGCCCTAAACTCGGGCCATGAGCAACTACGAATTCGGCGGACGCAGCGATATCGAGAAGTCCCTCGACATGCTGATCAACCTCGACAACGCGCAGTCGAACGCCCTGGCCGTTCTCGAGATCGACTCGGAGATCGAGCGTCTGCAGCGCGAGCTCGACAAGTACGACGTCGACCCGAACCACGTTCCCGACGCCGACTTCATCGAGATCCTCAGCGGCTACGTCGAGCGCGCCGACGACTGGAACGCGTCGAAGCAGTAGCCCGGCATCCGGTCCGCCGCCCGTCAGCGCCGCCCTTCAGCGCTGGATGACCAGCAGCGTCGACGTCGCCGTCGCGAGCAGGCGCCCCTGGGCATCCGTCAGCGTCGCCTCGGTGAATGCGGCCCGGCCACCCATCTTGATCACCCGGCCTGTTGCGCGCACCTCACCCGTGTCGACCGTCATGCCGCGGAGGTACGACACCTTCAATTCGAGCGTGGTGTACGCCTGGTCGGCTCTCAGCAGGGAGTGCACGGCGCAGCCGCACGCCGAGTCGAGCAGCGCGGCCGCGTATCCGCCGTGCACGGAACCGATCGGATTGTAGACATCGGCGGTCGGGGTGCCCGTGAAGACGGCCGTGCCCTCGCCGACCTCGACCAGGTCGAAGTTCATCGTGCGGCCGATGTTGGGCTGCGTACCGGCGTCGATGAGGGCCTTCAGCTGCTCGATCCCGGTCAGGCCGGGTGCCACGTCATCAGCGAGCGTCACGATTGCTCTCGAAGCGTCATATTTGTCTCCGCGGGGATGGGGGTCGGTCCCCCGACGTTATCGTTGATTCATGGCAATCACCACGTCCCTCGCGGCTGGCAGCGACCTCCGCCTGCCCGTTCTGGATCTCTCCCGGCTCGACCGGGGCGACGCCGAAGCCGAGGCATTCCGCTCCGAACTCCGTCAGGCGACCCACGAATTCGGCTTCTTCTACCTCACTGGCCACGGGGTGCCGCAGCCCCTCATCGACAGGGTGATCGGCGCCGCCCGGGCGTTCTTCGCGCTTCCCGAGGCTGACAAGCTGGCGATCGAGAACCTGCAGAGCGCGCAGTTCCGCGGCTACACCCGCGTCGGCGGCGAACTGACACAGGGAAAGGTGGATTGGCGCGAGCAGATCGACATCGGCGCAGAACGCGAGCCCGTGGACCGCGGCGACGGTGTCGCCGACTACTGGCGCCTGGAGGGCCCGAACCAGTGGCCGGCCGCCCTGCCCGAGCTCCGCGAGGTGATGAGCGAGTGGCGCGAGGCCCTCTCCGAGGTGGCCCTCACCCTGATGCGCGCGTGGGCGGTCTCGCTCGGATCCCCCGCCGATGTCTTCGACGAGGCCTTCGCCGAGAAGCCCTTCCCCCTGATCAAGATCGTGCGCTACCCCGGCAAGAGCGACCCCGAACCCAAGCAGGGAGTGGGGGCGCACAAGGATTCCGGCGTGCTCACCCTGCTCTTCGTCGAAGACGGCAAGGGGGGCCTTCAGGTGGAGAAGGACGGCGAATGGATCGACGCTCCCCCGCTGCCCGGAACGTTCGTCGTCAACATCGGCGAGTTGCTCGAAGTCGCGACCGACGGCTACCTGAAGGCCACCGTGCACCGGGTCATCTCACCCCGCATCGGCGACGACCGCATCTCGATCCCGTTCTTCTACAGCCCCGCGCTGGATGCGAAGGTGCCTGCTCTCACGCTCCCGCCCGAACTGGCGCGGGATGCCGCGGGGGTGACGCTCGACCCCCAGAACCCGATCTACAACACCTACGGCGAGAACGCCCTGAAGTCGAGGCTCCGCGCGCATCCGGATGTCGCGGCGATCCACCACCCCGACCTGGGGAAGTCATGACCCAGCCCACGGGAGACACGCAGCCCACCGGAGAGACCGTGGACGTGCGTGACAACCCCGGCGCACAGCGCTACGAAGCGTGGTTCCGGGGACAGATCGCCGGCATCGCGTACTACCAGCTGCAGGCCGGGCAGCTGACGTTCACCCATACCGAGGTGCAGCCCGGGTTCGAGGGGCACGGCATCGGCGGCGCCCTGGCGAACGGCGCGCTCACAGCGGCACGCGCATCCGGAGCGCCCGTCGTTCCGCTCTGCCCGTTCATCGCCGGCTACATCCGCACACACTCTGAGTTCCTGGATCTCGTCCCGGGCCCGGTGCAGAAGCGCCTCGACCTGTGAGCGAGGCCCCGGGGAAACCCGCAGCCTCGCCCTCACCGGTAGCCTCGCCGACGCCCTCGCCACCCACCCGCAGCCGGTTCGTCGACCTCACCCCTCTGAAGCGGAGCCCCGCCTTCGCTCGTCTCTGGGGAGGCGCCGCCATCTCGGGGATCGGCGGCCAGATGACCATCGTCGCGGTGGGCCTGCACATCTACGACCTCACCCATTCGACGTTCGCCGTGTCGCTGGTGGGCATTATCGCGCTGCTGCCGATGATCGTCTTCGGGCTCTACGGCGGCATCCTCGCCGATTCGTTCGACCGTCGACTGGTCGCGCTGGTCGCGGGTGTCGTCGCCTGGGCTTCGACCGCCGTGCTGGCGTCCCTCGCGTGGTTGCGGGTCGATGTGGTCTGGCCGTTCTACCTGCTCGCGACGGTCATCGCGGTCGCCGCCGTCGTGATCGGCTCCACCCGCCAGTCGATCGTGCCACGCCTCCTGCCGAAGGAACTGCTGCCGGCTGCATCGGCGCTGAACGGCATCAGCGTCGGCGCCCAGATCACCATCGGCCCCGCCCTGGCCGGCGTGCTGGTGGCGACGGTCGGATTCCAGTGGACCTACACCGTCGATGTCGTGCTGTTCGTGGCCGCCTTCTCGGGCATCGTCTCGCTGCCGAAGATCGTGCCGGAGGGCGCCCTGAAGCGGCCCGGGTTCGCGTCGCTCGTCGACGGCATGCGCTTCCTGAAGAGCGCGCCGAACGTACGCATGACGTTCATCCTCGACATCATCGCCATGACCTTCGGCCAGCCCCGCGTGCTGTTCCCGGCGGTGGGCGCCGTGCTGCTCGGCGGCGGGGCGATCACCGTGGGTATTCTCACCGCCGCCGCGGCGATCGGGGCGCTCTTCAGCAGCATCCTCTCCGGTCGCCTCGGGCACGTTCGCTGGCAGGGCCGCGCGGTCGGCAGCGCCATCACGGTGTACGGACTGTTCATCGCCGGGTTCGGGCTGGTGCTGCTGGTGTCGTCGGGCTCGGGCCTGCACGGCATCACCGAGTCGATCACCGATTCGAACATCCCGGCGCTCATCATCGCCGCCGTGATGCTCGCCGGATCGGGAGCGGCCGACAACGTGAGCTCGATCTTCCGCAACACGATCCTCCAGGCGGCCGTGCCCGACGGGATGCGCGGGCGCATCCAGGGCGTCTTCATGGTGGTCGTGACCGGCGGACCACGCCTCGGCGACGCCTACATCGGCATCCTGTCGGCGTTCGCCTTCCTCTGGGTCCCCCCGCTGATGGGCGGCGTGTTCATCGTCGTGCTGGTGCTGGCGATCGTGCGGGGCAACAAGCGGTTCCGCCACTACGACGCGCTGGCGCCGACCCCCTGAGCCGCCGACCCCCTGAGCCCCCGACCCCCTGATCGTGCGGGACTGCTGCGAGACCAACGACATCCTCTACACGGAGACGTCGCTCACCGAGTCGTACGGCATCGTGGTGCGCTACCTGAACGAAGTGGGGCTCGCCGCCCCGGGATCCTTTCGACTGCCCGATGGCGGCGAGCCTCCGCTGAGGGTGTGAAGGGTGCCTAGCTGACACCCTTGAGGTCGATGACGAAGATGAGGGTCCGCCCGGAGAGCGCGTGCCCGCCGCCCGCAGCACCGTAGGCCAGCGCCGGCGGAACGGTGAGCTTGCGGCGACCGCCGACCTTCATGCCGGGGATGCCCTGCTGCCATCCGGCGATCAGCTGGCGGAGCGGGAAGTTGATCGAGGTACCACGGCTCCACGACGAGTCGAACTCGTCGCCGGATTCGTAGTCGACGCCCAGGTAGTGCACGTCGACGGTCGAACCGGCGGTGGCTTCGGGGCCGTCGCCTTCGACGATGTCGAGGATTTCGAGACCCTCGGGGGCGGGGCCTTCGGGGGCGTCGAGTTCTGGCTTGGTGTTGAGATCTGTCATAGCTCTATCAAACCACGTCAGCTTCGACCACGAAGGTCAGTCGCTGCGTCGGCCGGGTCATCGCCACGTAGAGCGCCGACGCGCCGCGCGGGATGTCAGTGAGGATGCGTTCGGGATCCACGATCACCACCGAGTCGAACTCGAGCCCCTTCGCCTCCTGCGGGGTCATCACCGCGACCTGGCGGGTGAGTCCGGACGCCCCGAGACCGACCTCGCCCGGGAGGGCCGCGCTGAGCGTGTCGAACGTGCTCTGCAGCAGGTCGGACAGCACGATGACACCGGTCGTTCCGAGCGACGCGATCCGTCGGTCGGCCAGCACCGCCTCGAGTGTCGAGTGCACCGTCGTGATCGGCCACTCGCTCTCCCGCACCGATGTCGAGCGGGTCACCGGGAGCCCGCGCCGCTCGGCCATCTCCTGGGCGGCCTCGGCGATCTGGGTGGGGGTCCGATAGTTGACCGTCAACTCCTCGAGCCGCCAGCCCTCGCCCTGCTTCGCCCGGCCGACGAGCGGCGCGACGGCCTCGCTCCAGCTCCGCGCGCTCGATGCCGCACTGGCCTGGGCGATGTCGCCGACGATCGTGAAGGAGCGGAGCGGCCCTCGGCGCCGGAGGAGACGCCACTGCATCGGCGAGAGCTCCTGCGCCTCGTCGACCACGATGTGACCGTAGGTCCAGGTGCGGTCGGCCGCAGCCCGCTCGGCGGTGGTCGCCCGCGACGCCTGCTCGGCGAAGGTGTCGGCCAGGTCTTCGGCATGCACGAGCCCCTCGACATCCATGTTCCGGATGGCGTTCTCGGCGTTCTCGACATCGCGCTTGCGCTGCTTCTTGGCCTCGCGGTCGACGGCGGCATTCCGGTCGCTGTGTTCGCCCAGATGCTCCGCCGCCTCGTCGAGCAGCGGCACATCGGAGACCGTGAACGGGGCGTCGCGGTCGCGGGCAAGGAGCGCGCGCTTCTCGGGGGTCCAGTTCGGGGTGAGGCTTGCGAGCCATTGCGGGCGCGCGTAGAGATCCTGCAGGAGCTTCTGGGGGGTGAGCGGGATCCACGCCGTGTTCAGCGCCACACGCACGTCGTACGCCGAGCGGAGGTCTTCGCGGAGCATCCCGTAGTCGTCCTCGTCGACGGTGTTGCCGTGCGATCGCAGTTGCGCGGCGAGGGATCGGGTCATCTCGTTCAGAGCCGTCTTGACGAAGGTGACCCGCGCCTCGTTGTAGGGCTTCCGGCTCTCGTGCGCCCGGGTGATGGCCGTGGCGATCACGTGCGGCTCGAGCGTGAGCGACTCGCCGTTCACGTCGAGCACCTGCGCCTCGGCGGGCACCTGCTGGCGGGAGCGGATGGCGCGCTCGATCAACGACGCCATCTCGGTGGCCCCCTTGACCCTCGCGACCTCGGGCGCATCTTCGACCGTCGCGTCGACGCCCGGGAAGAGCTGGCCCACGCTTGCGAGCACGACTCCGGTCTCGCCGAGGCTCGGCAGCACGGCCTCGATGTACTGCAGGAACGCGCGCGACGGACCGACCACGAGCACACCGGATGACCGCAGGCGGTCACGGAACGAATAAAGAAGGTACGCCGCCCGGTGCAGCGCCACGGCGGTCTTGCCAGTGCCAGGCCCGCCCTGCACGACGAGCACGCCGGGCAGCTCCGATCGGATGATGCGATCCTGCTCGGCCTGGATCGTCGCCACGATATCGTGCATGCGGCCGGTGCGCTCGGCCGAAAGCGACGCCATCAGCGCACCCTCCCCCTGCAGCGCGCTCGCCTCGTCGTCGGTGATGGAGGCGCCGTCGAAGATCTCATCCTCGATCTTCACGATCTTGCGGCCCCGGCTGAGCAGGTGACGGCGGGACCGGATGCCCATCGGCGTGGCCGCTGTGGCCTGGTAGAAGGGGCCCGCCTGCGGCACGCGCCAGTCGAGCAGGATCGGCTTCAGGTTCTCATCCCGCAGGCCGATGCGGCCGATGTAGCGGAAGCGCCCGTCGTCTTCTGTCTCAGCGGCGCCGTCCGCGCCATCCCCGCCGTCAGGCTCCGCCACCTCGAGGCGACCGAAGGCCAGGCGTTCATCGACCTCATTGAGCTGCACGATGCGGTCTTCGAACACCCTCGCGAAGGCATCGCGCTCTGAGCGGCTCTGGTGGTTGCCCCCCACGTCCTGTCGGTGCACCCGCTCGAGCTGCCGCTGGGCATCCGTCCGCAGCTCGTCGAGGCGCGCATAGAGGGTCGCAACGTAGTCGCGCTCTCGATCAAGTTCGGAAGAAACCACGTGTGCACCCCTCAAAAATCCGGCACACAATTCTAGCCCCGCCACGACGGCCGGGCGGCCCAGCAGCGCTCAGCCAGCCAGCAGCGCTCAGCCAGCCAGCAGCGCTCAGCCAGCCAGAGGCGCGGCGCGGTCGGCCACGACGGCGGCCAGCAGGTCGGACTCCTGCTGCTCGACGCCGATCCGGTTGCGGCCCGTGATGAGGCGCTGCCGGGTGAAGGCAAGGGCCGTCGAATCGTGGATGAACCGGCGCATCTGCTTCGTCTTCGGAACAGGCTGCCGGCGCGCCCAGGCGGTGGCGGAACGGCGCCCGATGCCGGTCGAGAGCATGTCGACCTCGGCCGGCACGAACCAGCCCACCTCCTGGTATTCGGTGAGCCGTGCGCGGGTGAGCCTCGCCTCCGCGCGCCGGAGCAGCACCACTCCCACGATCGCCAACACGAAGAGGGGCACCTGGATGACCGCGTACGCGAAGAGGAATCCTTCGATGCCGTCGGCGACGACCGTGCTGCCGTTCCAGAGGGCGTGCAGCAGCATCGCGCAGAACAGACCCACGAGGAACAGACCAGCGACCGGCCAGAACCCGCGGCGGCGGGAGGCGAAACCGAGTGCGATCCCCGTGCAGGAGGTGAACATGACGTGGGCGAACGGTCCCATGATGCCGCGGAGCGCGAATGTGACCCCGAGCGAGACTCCCCCGCCCTCGATCAGTGACGACCCGAAGTAGAGGATGTTCTCGGTGAACGCGAAACCGCCTGCGACGGTCGCGGCGTAGACCAGGCCGTCGACGGGGCCGTCGAACGTGCGCCGCAGCACGAGGAAGATGAGCAGCACACCGAGTCCCTTCGCGCTCTCCTCGACAATCGGCGCCTGCACCACTGCGCCGAAGACGTCGCTCGGCACCGCCTGCCCGTCGCTGGCCACATAGACGAGGATCTGCACGCCGGCGTCGACCAACAGGGCGAGGGCGACGGATGCCGCAGATCCCCAGAGGAAGGCGAACCAGAGGGCGCCGCGCGGCTCGGGCTCCCACCGGTCGATGAGCCGCACGACGAGCAGCACCACGGTGAGGGGAATGAGCGCAATGATTCCGCAGATGAGAGCCGCGACGGGCCCGATCGAGATTATCACGTAGCCGAGCACCAACAGGAACACGAAGCTGAGCACACACAGCACGATCACTCCCAGCACGAAACCGGTGCTCACCGGCTTCTTCGGGGTCGGTGCCGACCAGACCGGGGTGGGCGGCGCCTCGGCAGGGCTCCGTGAAACGGCAGGAGGCGTGCCTCCGACAGACGCAATCGTCATGATGATTCCTCAGATCAAGTGATATTCGAGCATACTGGGCGGCGGCAGGCCGCACGAGTCGTCGAACAGTAAAATCGCAGGATGAGCGAACCCGTGCACGAACCCGAGTCGGAGACGAGCAAGCTCGAGCGCAACTGGACCGAATTGCTGCAGGAGCTCCGGGTCGTCCAGACCGGAACGCAGATCCTCACCGGATTCCTGCTCACCCTCCCCTTCCAAGCACAGTTCCCGGCGCTCACGCCCTTCCAGAGAACCCTCTATCTCTGTCTCGTCATCGGCGCGGCCCTGGCCACCGCCCTCGCGCTCGCGCCGGTGAGCGTGCACCGGGCGCTCTTCCGGCTCGGCGACAAGCGTCAGATCGTCGACACCGGCAATGGTCTGGCCATTGTCACACTTGCGGTGGTCGCACTCGTGCTCACAGGAACGATCACCTTCGTCTTCGATGTGGTGGTCGGCGACACGGCTGCACTGGTGGTCGGCAGTGCGGCCCTCGTCGTGCTTGCCTCACTCTGGGTGGCTCTGCCGCTCAGAGTGAGGTCGCGCGGCAGGACGGAGAACAGCAGTTCCGATCACAACGGGCCCCCCCGCGCGTGACCGCCGACGACGATGTGCTGAACCCCCTCGCCGGCCTCACCAAGCCCGGGCTCCGCGAACGGAGCAGCCACGCCGAGTACCGTGAGCTCGACCGGCATGCGCTGCTGTACGCCGCCCGCCGCACGTACCACGGGTTCATCCTGCACCGCGGAATCGATTCGGGCGCCGCCCTCACCTTCTACTCAGCGCTCGCGCTCTTCCCCTCCGTGCTGGCCATCGTGTCGATCGTCAGCCTCCTCGACCCCGAGGGTGACGTGGTGAAGGTCATCCTGAGCGTCATCGATTCGTTCGTGCCCGAGGCCACCCTGCAGACCACCCGGCTCGCCCTCGAGCAGTTCACCCGAACACCGGATCCAATCGTCCCGCTCGTGGCCGGCATCGCCCTCACGATCTGGACGGTCGCCAGTTACGCCACGGCCTTCGGGCGCATGGTGAACGGCGTCTACGAGATCGAGGAGGGCCGCCGGTTCTTCAAGCTTCGCATCCTGATGCTGGTCGAGTCGCTCGCCCTGATTGTGATGCTCTTCGTGATCGCCATCACGGTCATCGTCACCCCGGATGTGGCGCGCACGATCGTGAACTCCCTGCATTGGCCACCGCTCGCCGCCGATGTCTGGAACGTGCTGAAGTGGCCGTTGCTCGCGGCCTTCGCCGTGTTCACCGTCATCGTGCTCTACTACGGCACCCCGAACATCAGGCGCCGCCGGGTGCGCTGGCTCTCCCTGGGCGCCGGCTTCTCGATCGCCGCGTGGGCGCTGACCACCGCCGCCTATTCGATCTACGTAGCGCACTTTGCCTCATCCGACAGGTTCTACGGACTCCTCGGCGGGGCGATCCTCACCCTGGTCTGGCTGTTCCTCTCCAACCTCGTGCTGGTGGTCGGTGCGGAGGTGGATGCCGAACTCACCCGTGCCCGCGAGCTCCTGAAGGGAGTCGAGGCCGAGCAGGTCATCCCGGTGATCCCCCGCGACGAGCAGCGGAATGCCATCCTCGCGAAGCGCATGCACCACGACATCAGCGAGGGCCGCGCCATCCGTGCCCGCGCAATGGAGCTGGCCGACCCCGACTACGAGATCTGACAGCCCACCGCCTCCTTCCCACCCTCCCCCTCCCACCTTCCCACCCATCGATCCCCCGAAATCTGTCGCAATGGGTGCCGGATACCGACAGTTTTCGGTGTTTCGACGGGAGGCGGGTGGGAGTGCGGGGAGGGAGGGAGGGGAGGGAGGGAGGGAGGGGAGGGAGGGAGGGAGGGAGGGGAGGGAGATGGGTGGGGGGCGGCGAGTGCGGGGGTCAGTCGAGGTCGGGCTCGCCCGGGTTCATCACGGCCTCAACGTCGGCAGCGATCACCGGGATGGAGCTGGTGATCGTCTCGAGGCCCGAGAGCCGCGCGGGCGAGAGCAGTTTGGTGACACGCTCGCGGGTCATCAGGTCGGCCTCCACCACGAGGTCGGCGATGTTCCGGCCAGTCAGCAGGGCCGTCTTGGCCAGGGCAGACGACGCCGAGTAGCCGATGTACGGGGTGAGCGCCGTCACCACACCCACCGACGTGGAGACGAGCCGGTCGAGCCGGTCGACATTCGCCGTGATGCCGTCGACGCAGTTGACGCGGAGCGTGTGGCAGCCCTGCGTCATCCAGGCGACGCTCTGCAGCAGCGAGTGCGCGATGACGGGTTCAAAGGCGTTCAGCTGCAACTGGCCGCCCTCGGCCGCCATGGTCACCGTGAGATCGGCCCCGGCGACCGAGAACGCGATCTGGTTGACGACCTCCGGGATGACGGGGTTCACCTTGCCCGGCATGATGCTCGACCCGGCCTGGCGTGCCGGCAGGTTGATCTCACCGAAACCGGCCTGCGGGCCGCTGGAGAGCAGCCGGAGGTCGTTGCAGATCTTCGACAGCTTGATGGCGGAGCGCTTCAGGATGCCCGACACGGTCATGAAGACACCGGCGTCGCTCGTCGCCTCGATGAGGTCGGGAGCCGTCACGTACTCGAATCCGGTCAGCTCGCGGAGATGCCACCTGGCGCGCTCGGCATACCGCGGATCGGCGGTGATACCGGTGCCGATGGCGGTCGCCCCGAGGTTGATCTCCCAGAGCAGGGGAACCGTCTCGGTCATGCGGGCGTTGTCCTCGCCGAGGGTCGTGGCGAAGCCGTGGAACTCCTGGCCGAGGGTCATCGGCACGGCATCCTGCAGCTGGGTGCGGCCGATCTTCAGAACGTCATTGAACTCGAGCCCCTTCTTCGCGAAACTGGCGCGCAGCAGCTCGTGCTCGGCGATCAGGTCGTTCAGCCCGAAACCGACCGCCAGCTTCACCGCGGTCGGGTAGACGTCGTTGGTGCTCTGGCTGCGGTTCACATCGTCGAGCGGGTGGAGCAGATCGTAACGGCCCTTCGCCTCGCCCATCAGCTCCAGCGCGATGTTGGCAAGCACCTCGTTCGCGTTCATGTTCGTCGACGTGCCGGCACCGCCCTGGATGACTCCCACCACGAACTGGTCGTGGAACGAACCCGCCCGCACGAGCTTGCACGCTTCGTCGATGAAGCGCGCCTTCTCGGGGTCGAGCACGCCGAGCTCGGCATTGGCTCGTGCCGCGGCCTGCTTGACGATCACCAGGGCGTCGACGAGGTCGGAGTAGACCGAGATGGGCCGCCTCGAGATGGGGAAGTTCTCCAGCGCCCGGGCAGTGTGGATGCCCCAGTAGGCCTCGAAGGGGATCTCGACCGACCCGAGCGAATCGGTCTCGGTGCGGGTGGCGGTCTCGGTGCGGGTGGCGGGATCCGTGCGGGTGGCGGGATCAGGATGCGTGGTGGCCTCGTGGGCAGTGATGTCTGACACCCCGACGACACTACCCGGGAGCGCTCCGGCTAGGTCAGTCTTCTGAGGAATCCACGGATGAACGCATCTTTCTTCTGCGTAAAGGGCGGATACACCAGATTGAAGGTGTCGGGTTTCAGAATCTTGCTCAGCACGGCCTTCTCGTGACTGAACACCGCGACGCTCCTCTCCCCGTGGTACGACCCCATGCCGCTCTGCCCGACCCCGCCGAACGGCAGGTCGGCCACGAGCAGGTGGGCCGCGGGCACGTTGAACGACACGGCTCCCGACGACGTTCGGGTGAGCAGGGCTCTGCGCGCCCGCTTCGAGTTCGTGAAGGCATAGAGCGCCAGCGGCTTCTCCCCGGCGTTGATGAAGGCGATCGCGTCGGCGAGGGAGTCGGCGGTGACGATCGGCAGCAGGGGCCCGAAGATCTCGGCGGCCATCACCGGGGAGTCCCGGCCGACGCCCGAGATCACGGTCGGGGCGATGTAGCGGGTGCGGGCATCCGACTCGCCGCCCGCAACGATCCGCTCTCCGCTCGGCATGCCGTCGAGGAGCCCGGTGAGGCGCTCGAACTGCGCGTCGTTCACGATGCGCCCGTAGCTGTCGCTGGTCGCCGGGTCGGGGCCGTAGAACTCCTCGATCACCTTCACGAGCAGCGGCTCCAGGCGACGGGCGATGGCGGCGGTGGTGAGCACGTAGTCCGGTGCGACACAGGTCTGCCCGGCGTTCATGAACTTGCCCCAGGCGAGCCGGTGAGCCACGGCTTCGAGGTCGACGGTGTCGTCGATGTAGGCCGGGCTCTTGCCGCCGAGCTCGAGTGTGACGGGCGTGAGGTTCTTCGCGGCAGCCTCCAGCACGATGCGGCCGACCCGCGCGTTGCCGGTGTAGAAGATGTGGTCGAACCGCTCGGCGAGCAGCTCCGTCGTCTCGGGCACGCCGCCCTCCACCACGGCGACGGCACGGTTGTCGAGGTAGCGCGCGAAGAGCCGGGCGAACACGGCGGATGTCGCGGGCGCGAGCTCGCTCGGCTTCGCCACGACCGCGTTGCCCGCTGCCAGGGCCCCGATGATCGGCACCAGCAGCAACTGCACGGGATAGTTCCACGGCGCGATGACGAGAACGACCCCGAGGGGCTCCTTGACGGTGAATGCCGACGCCGGAGCGATCAGGAGCGGTGTGCGCACGCGCTTCGGCCGAAGCCAGCGGCGGAGGCTGGCGATCGTGTAGTCGAGTTCGGCGATCACGAACCCGATCTCGGTGAGCTGGGCCTCGGCCGGGTTCTTGCGGAGATCCGCCACCAGCGCCGCCTCGATCTCGGCCGTTCGCTCGATCAGCAGGGACCTCATCGCCTTCAGCGCCTTCAGGCGCCAGGCGTACGGCTTGGTGATGCCTGCGTCGAACGACGATCGCAGGCTGCTGACGATCTCTGAGGGGGAAGCACCGGTGCTCATCTCCTCATCGTAGAACGGTTCGCTCTGCCGGGGCCTCTGGATGATCAGGGTGCTGCGCCGCTGGAGCACTCAGGCGTACCGCGGGGAGAACGTGAACCTCCGCCCGATCATCCGTTTCGCCTCGAACGGCGGCCACGCCGCATCCGGAGTGCCGCCGTGTGCGAACCGCGCCCACTGCTGCTGGATGCGCACGGCGAACTCCTCGAGGTCGCTCCAGAGCACGCCGCCGAGCATCGGCGAGCCGCGCCAGAAGTCCTCGTCGGCCCAGATGAACGGCAGGTCGATGCAGTGGCACGCACCCCACGGCGTTCCCCGAGGTCGCCAGTCGAACCGGTAGGTGAACACTCGCCCGCCGTTCTCGGCGAGCAGCCGCGCGAGCGCCAGTGCCGGAGCACCGAACACGCGCCGGGTCAACCCTCCGGCAAGCGGCGCCGTGGCCGGCCGGAGGGCAGCGGATGCCCGAACCGCCCGGAGCGCCGGCACGCTGTCGAAGAACGGGGTGAAGTCGTCTCGGGTGTAGCCGACCAGCACGTCGACGGCCGCGGCCCGGCGTGCCAGCCGCTCCTGCCGTTCGGCCACGGGTGCGACCGGCCAGACGCCGGGCGTCGGGGCGAACGGCATTCCGATCGTGAGGCGGTCGCCGGTGAGGCCCCGGGGTGCCTCGAACTGTGCCGACAGCAGCTGCTCCGTGGTGGCGTCGACCGGCGACGTGTGCCCCAGCTCCCGCACGACGGCGGCGCCGAGCTGGGCCGCGATCGCCTCCCGCCCCTTGTTCAGGCCGAGCGGAGCACTCTGCAGGATGACGCGGCTGTAGAACCCGTCGGCCTCGGGGATCGCGAGCAGCTCGACGATGGAGTCCGCTCCCGCGGACTGGCCGAACAGCGTGACGCGATCCGGGTCTCCGCCGAAGGCCGCGATGTTCTCGTGCACCCAGGCGAGAGCGGCGAGCTGGTCCTGCACGCCGAGGTTGGCCGGGGCAACCCCCTCGATCGGCAGGAAGCCGAACACGCCGAGCCGGTAGTTGATGCCCACGACGATCACGTTGCCGTTCCGCACCAGCCGGGTCGGTTCGTAGATCTCCCCGGCGCCGGAGCCGTTGACATAGGCCCCGCCGTGGATCCAGACCATCACCGGCAGCGGTTCGGCGGCGCCGCCTCGAGGCGCTTCGGGCGCGGTGATGTTCAGGAACAGGCAGTCCTCGCTCATCGGCGGTACGCGCTTGGGCAGGGCGAGCATCACCATCCCGAACGGCGGTTGCGGACACATCGGTCCGTCGACGAGAGCGTCGCGCACGCCCTCCCAGGCCCCCTCGGGTTGCGGTGCACCGAACCGCTCCGCCCGTGCGTAGCGGACTCCGCGGAAGTACCGTATGCCGCCCTCCACCGAACCGCGGATCACACCCAGGCCCGTCTGCACATCGGTGCGCGGCGCGTCATCCGGTGCCGCGAGGAAGCCCGCGAGGGCCGTTCCGTCCGTCATCGCTCAGCGCCCCGCCAGCACGTCTTCGAGCGTGCGAGGAGCCCGGCCGGTCAGCCGTTCGACGTCGCCCGAGATCGCGGCGAGCTCGCCGTCGCGGACGCCCGTGTAGGTGCTCACCCAGGCGTCGACCATGAACGCCGGGGCGCCGAAATGCGCCCGTGAGGCATAGGCCTCCTCGACGGTCTCGTCGACGAAGCTCAGCGCGCGCCCGGTGGCGGCCGAGGCACGGCTGGCGACCTCCGCGAAGCTCAGTGTCTCGCCGCCGGTGAGGGCGTAGACCGCCCCGCGATGCGCGGCCGGATCGAGAAGGACCTTCGCCGCGACATCCGCCACGTCGTCGCGGGCGACCGCAGCGATGCGACCCTCGCCCGCCGGCCCACGGATGACCCCGTTCTCGTCGGCCCACTGCGGCAGCAGGTCGAGGTAGAAGTTGTCGCGGAGGAACGTGTAGTCGAGACCGCTCTGCCGGATCACCTCCTCCGTCTCGCCGTGGTCGCGCGCGAGCGTGAAACCGGCATCGGGACCGGCGCCGACAAAAGAGGTGTAGACGATGTGCTCGACGCCCGCCTCGATCGCCGACTGCACGAACTGCACGTGCTCGGCGACCCGGTCGGTGGATTCCGCTGCCGACACCATGAACAGCACATCGACGCCCTCGAGCGCCTGCCGCGCAGCGTGCGGATCGCCGTACTCCGCCACCCCGACGGTGACGTCGAGGGAGTCGAACGCGGGTGCCCGGCTGGCGTCGCGCACGATCATCCGGAACGCCCGACCGACGGCGTCGAGACGCTGCGCGACACCCCCGCCGATACGGCCGGTGGCCCCGGTCACGGCGATCACGGACAGTGTTGCCGAGAACGAGAGGTCGGACACGGGAAGATCTGTCATGCAGAAACCCTAGACGCTGGCCACCTCGCCTGACGAGCCGGCCGTGAAAGCGGTGGATGCAGCGGATGCCGTCTCACGGTGCACCTGCTCGATCAGACTGATCACCCGGAGCGCGTCGCTCGGATCCACCGGCAGCGGCCCGCCTGATACCAGCGCCTCACCGAGCAGCCGGTAGAAGCCGGAATAGTCGCCCCGTTCGGGTTCGACAGCAGCGGGACCGGGGTCGCCGTCGACACCGAGCACTCCCCAGGTGGAGGGCGGTTCGACGCCGAACCCCGCGTCCGTCGGGAGTGCACCCCCCTTCAGCGCAGCTTCCTGCCCGTCGAGCCCCCATTTCGTGTACGCGGTCTGCGGTGTCAGGACGTGGAACCGGTTGCCCTTCTGGGCGGCCAGAGAGTTCATCCACAGGTGGCTGGTCACGCCCGAATCGTGCTGGAGCACCAGGAACGCGTCGTCGGGAGCGCTCGAGCGCGGGTGGCGGGTCGCCAGCTCGGCGTGAGCGACGACCGCCGGGCCGAACTGGTGCAGCGCCTGGTCGATGAGGTGGGTGCCGAGGTCGAACAGGATGCCGCCGCCCTCGAGAACCGTCGCCTCGGCCTTCCACGACCGGGCACCTTCGGGCTTGAACCACTCGAAGCGCGACTCGAAACGGCTCACCCCGGCGAGGCGTCCGTCGCCGATCAGTTTCGCCACCGTCAGGTAGTCGGCGTCGAAACGCCGGTTCTGGAACACGGTCAGGGGCACGCCGCGCTCTGCGGCGCGGGCGATGAGTTCCTCCCCCTCTGCCGTGTTCACGACGAACGGCTTGTCGACGAGCACAGCGATCCCTGCTTCGATGGCCGCCAGTGCCAGGCCGTGGTGGCTGGCCGGCGGCGTGCCGATCACGACGAGGTCGATGTCGCCCGGCGCCTCGAACAGCTCTGCCGTGCTGGAGAGGATGCGGGCATCCGGATGCAGCCGCCGAGCCTCGGCCTGCCGGGCCTCATCCCCGGTGACGATGACACTGAGCGCGAAGGCGTCGTCTGCCTCGAGGAAGGGCGCGTGGAACACCCGCCCGGAGAGACCGAATCCCAATAGGGCGGTGCGGATCGGCTGGCTGCGCGGAGAGAGATGATTCATGTACCAACACTAACCAGCTGGGAATACCCAGCTTGTTCCCAGCGTTCAGCTACCAGTGACCTCTGCCCAGACAAGCCCTCCGGGCATCCTGACCGAACGTGAGAAACGACGTCTCACGAAGCCACCGAGCGAACGCGGCATCATCGCCACGCTCGCCTTCACGGGCCTCATCGCCGCCTTCATGCAGACCCTCGTGACGCCGATCGTGCCCCAGCTGCCGATCCTGCTGAACACGAGCCCGTCGAACGCCACCTGGGTACTGACGGCGACGCTCCTCGCAGCGGCCGTCTCCATTCCCATCAGCGGCCGGCTCGGCGACATGTTCGGCAAGCGCCGCGTCGTCATCGCGCTCCTGGCTCTGCTGCTGGTCGGTTCCGTGGTCTCCGCCCTCTCGAGCGACGTGCTGCTGATGATCGTCGGTCGGGTTCTGCAGGGCACCGGCCTTGGTGTGATCGCGCTCGGCGTCAGCATCCTCCGCGACGTCCTTCACCCGAAGCGCCTCGGCGGCGCGGTCGCCCTGGTGAGCGCGACTCTCGGCATCGGCGGCGCCGTCGGCCTGCCGATCTCGGCCCTGATCGCCCAGAACCTCGACTGGCACGTCCTGTTCTGGCTCTCCGGGCTGCTCGCGCTCATCGCCCTCGTGCTGGTCTGGACCATCGTGCCGGTGAGCACCCTCCGCTCGGGCGGCTCGTTCGACTTCATCGGTGCAGTGCTGTTCGCGATCGGCCTGGTAGGCATCCTGCTGGCCGTCTCGAAGGGCGGCGAATGGGGCTGGGGCAGCCTCGCCACGATCGGGATGCTCGCGGGCGGTGTTCTCGTTCTGCTCGTGTTCGGCGTGTACGAACTCCGCACCGACAACCCGCTGGTCGATCTGAGGATCGCGGCGCGCCGCACCGTGCTGCTGACGAACCTCGCCTCGATCACCGTCGGATTCGCCTTCTTCGCCAGCGCCGCGGTCCTGCCGCAGCTGCTCGAGTCGCCCACCGACACCGGTGTGGGGCTCGGCCAGACCCTGCTCGTGGCGAGCCTCTGCCTGACCCCCAGCGGTCTTGTGATGTTCTTCCTCTCGCCCGTCGCCGCTCGCCTCAGCGCCGCATGAGGGCCGCGCACGAGCCTGGTGGTCGGGGGCATCTTCATCGTCCTCGCGTACGCGCTGGCCGTTGGACTGATGGCGGAGGTCTGGCACGCCGTCCTCATCGCCACGATCACCGGTCTCGGCGTCGGGTTCGCCTACGCCGCCATGCCGACGCTCATCATGCGTGCCGTGCCGGCGAACGAGACGGCCGCGGCGATCGGTCTGAACTCGGTCATGCGCACCCTCGGCTCCACTGTGGCGGCTGCGGTGCTCGGCCTGATCCTCGCCTCGAATGCCGTGGTCGTGAACGGCCACGCCATCCCGACGGCTGCATCGTTCCAGCTCTGCTTCATCATCGCGGCTGTCATCGCCCTGATCGGAACGGTGCTGGCCTTCCTGCTGCCCAAGCACGAAGTGCCGACCGACACCGCGAGCATCCCGTTCGTGCAGACGGCGGAGGCCGAGCGGGTCGCTGTCCGCTGAACGTTCACCGCAGCCGAAACCGTACTGTCAACCGATACCGTGCTGTCAACCGATACCATACTGTCAACCGATACCGCGGAACGACCGCAGATGCCTAGGGTGAAGCACTATGGATCCCGCTGAACTCCTGCTCATCCTGGCGGGTTCTCTCGCCGTCAGTGCTCTGGCGCGCTGGCGCGGCTGGCCGGCACCGCTCCTGGTCGTCGCCGTGGCGCTCGGTGTCTCTTTCATCCCCGGTGTTCCGAGCGTCGAGATCGATCCCGAGATCGTGCTGAGCGTCATCCTGCCGCCCCTGCTCTACTCGGCGGCTCTGGATGTCTCGTTCCAGAACTTCTCGCAGAGCCTCCGCCAGATCCGGCGGCTCGGGATCGGGCTGGTCGTGCTGACGGCGCTCGTCGTCGGGCTCGTCGCGTGGTGGCTGGTGCCCGCGTTGACACTGCCCGGCGCCCTGCTCCTCGGGGCGATCGTGGCACCGCCCGATGCTGTCTCTGCGTCGTCGATCGGTCGCCGGCTGGGGCTGCCCCGCCGGGTGATGACCGTGCTCTCGGGTGAGAGCCTGATCAACGACGCCGCCTCGCTGACCCTCTTCAAGGTGTTCGTCGCGATCATCGGCGGATCCACGCTGAGCGTCGGTGGCGTGCTCTGGATGTTCGTGCTGGCCATCGTCGTGGGGCTGGCTGTCGGGCTGGTGATCGGTGTGCTGGTGCAGTTCGTGCGCACCCGGGTGCCCGACTCGCTCGTCGGCACGACCCTCGGGCTGCTCGTACCGTTCGGAGCCTATGCCGCGGGTGAGGCCCTCGGCGGTTCGGGCGTGCTCGCGGTTGTTGCCGCCGGACTCTACGTGGGCTACAACTCCCCCAAGACCGGCTACGAGACCCGGTTGCAGGAGCGCCCGGTGTGGGCCTCGATCGACCTGCTGCTGGAGGGCTTCGTGTTCGCCCTGATCGGACTGCAGGTCGCCGACGTCGTGCGCGCGGTGTCGGACAGCTCCCTCGGGCTCACCCGGTCGGCAGCCCTCGCCGCCGCCGTGTTCGTGGTCGTGCTGCTCATTCGCCCGGCCTACGTGTTCGCCACCTACTACCGCACCAAGGGGCAGCGACACCTCGGCAGGCGCCTGGTCGAGCGGATGCAGGGCATCCAGAGGCTCGGCATCGTGCAGCGCCGTCGTGAGCACCGCAGCGAGCACACCCAACCGCAGTTCAGCAAGCGCGAACTCATGGTCGTCTCGTGGACCGGGATGCGGGGGGTCGTCACTCTGGCCTCCGCTGCGGCCGTGCCCACCATGGCCGCCTCGGGCGAGTTCGCCGGCCGCGAGACCATCACTCTGGTGGCCTTCGTCGTGACCGTCGGCACACTGCTGCTGCAGGGGCTGAGCCTGCCGTGGATCATCCGGCGGCTGAACGTGATCGACAGCGGGCAGGAGGAACGCGACGGCGTCGAGGAGGTGCGGATCTTCGAACTCAGCGTGCGGGAGACGAACGACTACATCGACCAGCACCGCGAGAAGTGGGGCAAAAAGTACGGTCTCGACCAGCTCGACGGATCGATCGAGATCCTGAAGGAGCAGTACGAGCGCCAGGCGACCGTTCTGCTCGACGAGAACGAACTCGACCAGCAGGACATCGATGCCCCCGGCCTCGACACGGCCGAGGCCGAGAAGCCCCGGCTCAGCGGGCCCCAGCTCACGTCGCTCCGCCGGGAGCTCATCGACTACCGGAGGTCGGTCGTGTTGCGGCAGCGGAACGCCGGCGAACTCGACGAGGAAGTCATGCGGAGCGTGTTGCGCGGGCTCGACGCCGAGGAGCTCGCGCTCGACACGTCGACGGTGACCCGCAACAGGTCCTGACAGGTATCGTGAGATCCGATGGGTTCTGATGAGTTCTGAGGCGGGGCAGGGCGGTGCGCCCGGGGGTGCTCACAGCGCCGCCTGGGCGATCGGTCACGTGCCGTTCGCCCGCAGGTTCTACGCCGGCAGGCGCGTGCGCGGCGTCGAGGTTCGCGAAGAGACCCTGACCGCCCCCTTCGACGCTGTGCGCCTGAAGCGACACGAGCGCGTGGGCGGTGCCACCGGTGCCGGTGCAGCCGCCGCCGGTGCCGGTGCCGGTGCAGCCGCGCCCCTCGTGGTGTTCTTCCCCGACGCCGACGCGGTCGCCGCGCGTGGGCGCCGAAGCGGCAACTGGCTGGCCGCGTCGCTCGCCATCCGATTGCCCGTGGTGGTGGTGACGGTGCAGATCCCCGTTGCGGTGCTCGACGACAGGGAGGCGGCGTTCGAGGCGCTTCTCCGTGCAGTCGGGGCGGGCGCAGGCGACGCAGGCGCAGCCGGCGACCCGAAGATCGCACTCCTCGGCGTGGGCACGGGCGGTGCCCTGGCGGCCCGCACCGCGATGCGGGCCAGGGATACCCGCGACGCTTCGGATCCCGATGTGCCCGGCGGCCCGCGCATCCAGAGGCAGGCGCTCATCTCTCCCGACTTCGCGCTGCTCACCGGGCCTCCCGCTACGGAGGACGCTCTTCGCACCTCCCTCGTAGCCCGGCTCTCTGAGCTCCCCGCCACCCTCGTGCAGCAGTACGGCGACCGGGCAGCGAGCCGCAGCGACCCCTCCCAGAACCTCGTCGAGCTGCTCCGCGAGTCGGGCGTGGCAGTGCGCTCCATCGCCTACCCGCCCCAGCGCCTCGACTGGACAGAGTACCCGCGCGCCGTGCGGAGCTCCAGCCGTGCGCTCGACGACCTCGTCGCGTTCCTCGAGCGGGGTATCGTTATCGACGGATTCGACGTCGTACCGGCGTGGAACCTGCACTGATCCCCGCACCTCAACCGCACCCGCACCTCAACCGCACCGAGGATGGCCATGCCCGCACCCGACACCGACGAGGCGAACGCCCGGCACCACGTGATACCCGATCCGGAGGTCGAACCGCAGAGCCGCCTCCGCCAGTGGCTGCTCCAGGGGCTCGTCGACCAGTCGGGGCGCTACCAGGGCTCCTACGGCGTGAAGGTCGAGAAGACGCACTCCTGGTGGCGGGTGATGTGCCTGACCGGCGTCGACTACTTCTCGACCCTCGGCTACCAGCCCGCGATCGCCGCCCTCGCGGCCGGGTTGCTCTCGCCGTTCGCCACGATCGTGCTGCTGCTGCTGACGCTGTTCGGCGCCCTGCCGGTGTACCGCCGGGTCGCCCGCGAGAGCTTCAAGGGAGAGGGCTCGATCGCGATGCTCGAGCGACTGCTGCCGTGGTGGGGTGGCAAGCTCTTCGTGCTGGTGCTGCTGGGGTTCGCCGCCACCGACTTCATGATCACGATCACCCTGTCGGCCGCCGACGCCTCGGCGCACGCCATCGAGAACCCGTTCGCGCCGTCGTGGTTCCACGGCAACGAGGTCATCATCACGCTCGTGCTGGTGGCGCTGCTCGGGGCCGTGTTCATCCGCGGCTTCAAGGAGGCCATCGGTATCGCCACGGTGCTCGTCGCGGTGTACCTCGTGCTGAACTTCGTGGTGGTGCTCGTGTCGATCATCCACGTGTTCGAGAACACCGTCGTGATCACCAACTGGTGGGAGGCGCTGAACGCCCAGCACGGCAACCCGCTCATCATGGTCGGGATCGCGCTGATCGTCTTCCCGAAGCTCGCGCTCGGCCTTTCCGGCTTCGAGACCGGCGTGGCCGTGATGCCGCAGATCACCGGCAGCCCGGGCGACACTCCCGAGCAGCCGACCGGGCGCATCCGGGGCACCTGGCGCCTCCTCACGACGGCCGCCGTCATCATGAGCACCTTCCTCATCACGTCGAGCTTCGTGACGACGCTGCTCATCCCGCAGGCCGAGTTCCAGGCGGGCGGGCAGGCCAACGGCCGCGCCCTGGCCTATCTGGCCCACGAGTACCTCGGCAGTGCCTTCGGAACGGTCTACGACATCTCGACCATCGCCATCCTGTGGTTCGCCGGCGCTTCGGCCATGGCGGGCCTGTTGAACCTCGTGCCCCGCTACCTGCCGCGCTACGGCATGGCGCCGCAGTGGGTGCGCGCGGTCAGGCCGCTCGTGCTCGTTTTCACGGGCATCGCCTTCATCATCACCCTCGCCTTCAAGGCCAGCGTGGATGCCCAGGGCGGGGCCTATGCGACAGGAGTGCTCGTGCTGATCACCTCCGCCTCGGTCGCGGTCACCCTGTCGGCGCGCCGCCAGCGGCAGAAGAAGCGCACGGTCGGGTTCGGCATCGTCGCGCTGGTCTTCGTCTACACGACCATCGCGAACGTGTTCGAGCGGCCCGACGGCGTGCGGATCGCGGCGCTGTTCATCCTGGCGATCCTCGTCGTGTCGCTGGTCTCCCGCGTGCAGCGCTCGTTCCAGCTGCGGGCCACCTCGGTGACGCTCGACGAGACCGCGCTGGAGTTCCTCCGGGCCGATGCCGAGCGGAAGGTGATCCACCTCATTGCGAACGAGCCCGACGACGGCAGCGCGCTCGAGTACCGCATCAAGAACAAGGAGGAGCGGCACGACAGCCACATCCCGAACACCGCCAAGATCATCTTCATCGAGGTGTACCCGGCGGACTCGTCGAACTTCGAGGAGGATCTGGTCGTTCGCGGCGTGACCAAGCACGGCTACCGGGTGCTCGAGGTGCGAAGCGGCAACGTGCCGAACACGATCGCGGTGGTACTGCTGACGATCCGCGACGAGACGGGGGTGGTGCCCGAGATCTACTTCGAGTGGACAGAGGGCAGCCCGGTGTCGAACATGCTCCGCTTCCTGATCACCGGTGGCGGCGAGGTCGCTCCGGTCACCCGCGAGGTGCTCCGCGAGGCGGAGAAGAACGTGAAGCTCCGTCCTGCGGTGCACGTGAGCTGACCTCTGCACGTGAGCTGATCGGTGCACGTGAGCTGACCTCTGCACGTGAGCTAGCCCTTCGGAGTGTCCTCGTCAACCCTCTCCTCCCGGAGCGCCCGCAACTCCGCGGTGAACACCTCGCGCGAGTGCGCCATCTCGGCCCGCAGCTCGTCGATCTGCCGCGACAGCGCGTCGACATGGTCGACGTTCGCCCGCTGTACCTGCACCTCGCTGCTTCGCACACGGTCGACCAACCAGCTGGCGAGGGTCGCGGTCACCACACCGAGCAGGGCGATACCGGCGATCATCAGGCCGACCGCGATCATCCGCCCCTCGACGGTGACCGGCGTGTAGTCGCCGTAACCGACCGTTGTGATGGTGACGAAGGCCCACCAGAGCGCGTCTCCGAACGAGACGATGGATGCTCCCGGCACGTTCTGCTCGGAGTCCAGGATGCCGAGGGCCGCGATGAGCACGAGCAGGCCGGCGGACCCGATCACATACGTGGCCACGCGTCCGCGGAACGCTGTGCCCGCTGTGCGCTGCAACACGGAGAACAGCATGACCAGCCGCAGGAGCCGGAGCGGGCGGAGCAGCGGCAGCACGACGATGAGAAACTCGAGGATGTGCGTGAAGAACCACCGCCAGCGGCGCGGGGCGAGGTAGAGGTTCGCGACGTAGTTCACGACGAAGACGCCCCAGACCGCCCACATGACGATCTCGGCGATGAAATTCGCCTGGCCGCGGAGGTTGCCGATCACATCCCACGAATAAGCGACGAGGAAAACAAGCGACACCGCGGTGAGCGGCCACTCCATGCGGGCGTTCCAGGCGGCCTGACCCTCGACACCGCGAACCACCGGCACCCTGTGCAGCTCGACCTGGTCGTCGAGAGTGCGGGCCCGCCGACGCGGCAGAATCCTCGGAATGCTCATCGTGACCCCACTCGCTGGGCGGCCAGGGTGCGCCGCGGAAGGCTGCAGAACGTGAGCCCAGCCTAGTGCGAGGGCACGCCGCGCGGCAGCAGCCGTGGGGAGCTGCAGTTCAGGCCCCGGGCAGCCACTTCTTCGCGGAGCGGAAGCCGCCCTGCGCGCGGGCGTAGTCCTCGATCGCGCGGTCGGCCCGCTGCTGCTCGAGGGCGTGCAGACGGCCGTACCCGAAGGTGTTCTCGCCGGCCTCTGCGGCGGCTTCGGCAGTGGCGTACAGCAGCCGCTGGAGGGCCACGCTGTCGCGGTACTCCCCCAGCGCATCCTGTACCCGCTCCGCCGCGGAGGCGAGGCGCGCGACCTTCTCGCCGAACACCGCCGTTCCGACGAACGCGGTATCGCCCGAGGTCACGGCCTCGATGCCGAACCGCAGCCGCCGGGCGGCCTTCCGCACCACGTGCACCCAGGCATTCCACTCGTCGGGGTTGCCCGCCTTCGCGACCGCTTTCATCCGTCTCTTCACCCGCCGGAAGTCCGCTGCGATCGGCCGGCCGAGCACCTTCGTCGCGCGCCCGGCTGATCTCTTGCCGAGCCGGGCGGCGTCGCCCGTGCCGGCGGCGAACGCTTCGAGCGAATCGAGCAGCCGGAAGTACCGTGCGCTCGACAGGATGCGCTGCAGGTAGCCGAGCGAGCGCCGGTATTCCGCCTCCTTGTCGGAGACGAGGCGCGCGAGCACCGCTTCGTGCATGCGCTTGTTCGACTGCGAACGCACGAGATTCCGCGCCCTGTCGTGCATGACCTGCGGGTCGCGGGTGTCGCCGAGCACGGTTCCGAGTTCGGCGAGCTCCCGCTCGAGCCGCTTCGCCTCGTCGGAGTCCATCACCGACCGGTAGGTGGCGAGGATGCTCCGCAGCCGCCGCACGGATGATCGCATCGTGTGCACCGCACCCGCTTCGTCCTGGCGAACGAGAGGATCGGCCTCCTTCAGCCGCTCCGTCTGTAGGGCGACCGCCGCGCGGAGCACATCACCCGCCGAGCTCTTGCCGCTGAGCGGTCGCCGGGGCTCCCGCTCCCCCAGCCGCTCGCGGCCGAGCGCGTGGGCGAGCTTCGATACGCTCGCAGACGGCCGGGCTCCCGCGGTCTCCAGCTTCTCCTCGATGGCGTCGAGCAGCGCAGCGCGCTTCCGGGGCGAGCCGGGAGCGTCGTCGGTGAGTTCGACCTCCCACTCGCGCCAGATCCGGAGCTGGGCGGTCGCGACATCCCCGGCCGACACCAGGTCGTCGGCGATCTCGGCGAGCGCGACGTCATCGTCGTCGTAGAGGCAGGTCGTCGTGCGGGTCGTCGTCAGCCGGGCGACAGGAGCGAGAGGATGATCGCGCACATGCACCAACACGAGGTCGAGCACGGCCTCGGGGATCGGCCCGTCGTCGCCGAGCGGCCAGTGCAGCTCCAGCCGGCCCTCGTCGCCCGGCAGCTTGATGTGCCAGCCCTCGTCGGAGCCGCCTTCGCGGCGCCGGAGCACGATCCGCTGGGCCGCGAGATGCAGCTCCGCGGTGTCGTAGTAGACCGCGTGCAACGTCACCGTCTCGGGGTCGGAGACCCTGGCGACCTGGGCGACCCCGGTCAGGTCCGGTACGACGGTCTGGTCGTCGACGTCGTACTTCCGCTCGATCTCGACGTGCACCTGATGATTCATGCCCTGGTGATTCGCGCCCTGCTGATTCATGCCTGCTGCCCCGACCCTCTTGCCTTCGACTCCGCCATACACGCTAACTCAACTACGGTGGATGCATGTCACTGCAGCATCCCCCGGTCGCCCCGAAGGTCCCCACCCAACGCACCCACCACGGCGACACGGTGATCGACCACTACGAGTGGCTGCGCGAGAAGCACGACGAGAGGGTCCTCGCCCACCTCACCGCTGAGAACGCCTGGGCCGAGCAGCAGACCGTGCACCTCGAACCCGTCCGACAGGCCGTCTTCGACGAGATCAAGGCGCGAACCCTCGAGACGGATCTGTCTGTGCCCGTGCGGAGCGGCACCTGGTGGTACTACACCCGAACGGTCGAGGGCAGCCAGTACGGTATCCACGCCCGCGCGCCCATCGCCGGTGCCGACGACTGGACACCGCCCCGCCTCGAGCCCGGTGTGGCCGTGCCTGGTGAGGTGGTCGTGCTCGACGACAACGTCGAGGCGGAGGGCACCGACTTCTACTCCCTCGGGAGCTTCGACACGAGCGCGGATGGCCGGCTGCTCGCCTACGCCGTGGACACGGTAGGCGACGAGCGGTACACGCTCCGCATCCGCGACCTCGACACCGGCGAGAACCTGCCCGACGTCGTCAAGAACACCGCGCCCGGAGCCACTTTCACCCCCGACGGGCGCTTCGTCTTCTACCCGACCGTTGACGAGGCGTGGCGCCCCGACACCATCTGGCGTCACCGGGTCGGCAGCGACGAGGCCGATGTCGTCGTCTTCACAGAACCCGACGAACGCTACTGGCTCGGCATCGGCCTCACCCGCAGCGAGAAGTACCTGCAGCTCGACCTCGGTTCGAGCATCACCAGCGAGACCCACCTGCTCGACACAGCCGACCCTGAGGGCGAATTCGTGCTCGTCTGGCCGCGGGTGGAGGGCGTGGAGTACTCGGTCGAGCACGCCATCATCCCGGGTGCGGGCGACCGCCTCCTCGTCACCCACAATGCGAACGGTGAGAACTTCGAACTGCTGGAGGTGGCTCCGGATGCTCCGCTCGACGAGTCCCGCTGGCGAACCGTGCTCGCCTCGAGCGACGACGTGCGACTCGAGAGCGTCGATGCCTTCGAGACCCACCTCAGTGTGGAGTACCGGCGCGACGCGCTGACCCGGGTGGCGGTCATCCGGCTGGGTGCTGCCACCAGCTCAGCCACTGATGCCGCTGACGATGCAGCCACCGGCGCCGCAGGCGCAGCAGGCAGCGGCACAGCCCTGCTCCCCGGCTACGGCCCGCTCGAGGAACTCCCCTTCACCGAGCCTCTCTTCTCCGTCGGCACCGGCGGTAACCCGGAGTGGACCCAGCCGACCCTCCGCGTCGGCTTCACCTCGTTCGTGACCCCCTCCACTGTCTACGACTACGTGCTCGCCACCGGTGAACTCCGCCAACTCAAGCAGCAACCGGTTCTCGGCGGCTACGACAGCAGCGCCTACACCCAGCGCCGGGAGTGGGCACAGGCCGACGACGGCACGCTCATCCCGATCTCGCTCGTGCAGCGCCGGGACCTCGTGCACACCGGCACCGCCGCTCCCCTCGTGCTCTACGGCTACGGATCGTACGAGGCGAGCATCGACCCGTCGTTCTCGGTCGCCCGGCTGTCGCTTCTGGACCGCGGTGTGGTGTTCGCGATCGCCCACGTGCGTGGCGGCGGCGAACGCGGACGCTGGTGGTACGAGCAGGGCAAGAAGCTCGCGAAGCGCAACACCTTCAGCGACTTCATCGCCGCCGCGCACCATCTCGTCGACACCGGCAATACGACGCCCGCCCAGCTGGTCGCGCAGGGTGGCAGCGCCGGTGGGCTGCTGATGGGCGCGATCGCCAACGACGCGCCAGAACTCTTCGCGGGCATCCTCGCGCAGGTGCCGTTCGTCGACGCTCTCACCTCGATCCTCGATCCGTCGCTGCCGCTCACCGTGATCGAGTGGGACGAGTGGGGCGATCCCCTCCACGATGCGGAGGTCTACGCCTACATCAAGTCGTACTCGCCCTACGAGAATGTGCGGGACGGCATCCGGTACCCGAAGATCCTGGCGGTGACCAGCCTGAACGACACGCGGGTGCTGTACGTGGAACCCGCGAAGTGGGTCGCGAGGCTCCGGGAGGCGGGAGCGGATCCGCTCCTGAAGATCGAGCTCACGGCCGGGCACGGCGGGGTGAGCGGGCGCTACGAGCGCTGGAAGGAGACCGCCTACGAGTACGCCTGGGTGCTTGATCTGTTGGGCGCGCTCAGTATGCTCGGCGCGCTGGCCCCCGCGGGCGCAACCCCTGTTCAGGCGATCCCGAGTACGGAAGCATAGGCTGAGCAACATGCTGGCCACGACGAAAGCGAATCATGACCGACACAGCACCTGGTGACCTCCAAGGCCCCGATTCGGCGCCGTTCGACAATGCCCTCATCGATTCCCTGACCAAGTGGATGCCCCGGCAGCGCTGGTTCGGTGGCAAGACCACCACCCCCGCGCTCCGGCTGATCGGCAGCTTCGACCTGCCGCACGGCGACGCGGAGGTGCGGGTCACGACGTTCCTCGTGCTCGACGAGGGCGGCCAGCAGGCACGCCTCTACCAGGTGCCCCTCACCGTCCGGAGCGAGCGCGCTCCCGACCTCGAGGCCTCCCTGATCGTCGCTGTGAGCGCGGAGCCGGGCTCCGACAGCCCGGACAGTGACGTTCCGGTCAATGCCGTGACCGTGGGCGACGAGGGCTCGCACACCCAGTTCGTCTACGACGGCACCCACGACCTCGCCTATTCGGGCGCTCTCCTCGACCTGATCGCCCGAGACCAGGCGAGCGACGGCACCGGCGGCGCAACGGCGACCGGGCGGGCCCAGGTCTCCGGGCATCCCCTCACGGTCACCCATGCCAAGGTGCTGAGCGGTGAGCAGTCGAACTCGTCGATCATCATGACCGTGACGACGGCGGAGGGCGACGAACACCGGCCTGTCATCTGCAAGGTGTTCCGGGTGCTCCACCACGGCAACAACCCCGACGTGGTGCTGCAGTCCGCACTTGCGAAGGCCGGTTCCACCCGGGTGCCCGCCTCGATCGGCAGCGTCGTCGGCCAGTGGCACGACTCGCGGATGCCCGACGGGCGCACCTCGGGGCATCTCGCCTTCGCGCAGGAGTTCCTGCCGGGCGTCGAGGACGCCTGGCGCGTGGCCCTCGACGCGGTCGAGGCCGGGCGCTCGTTCGTCACCGAAGCCGCCGCGCTCGGCGAGGCCACTGCAGAGGTGCACGAGACGCTCGCCTCCGTGCTGCCGACCGTCGCCCCCTCCGACGACCTCGTCGCCGGTGTCATGACGAGCATGCGTCGTCGCCACGGCGGCGCGGTGCGCGAGGTGCCGTCGCTCGCCGAGCACAACGACGCCATCGAGCGGGTCTTCGAGGCCGCCGAGGCCAGCCCGTGGCCGAACCTGCAGCGCATCCACGGGGACTACCACCTCGGCCAGGTGCTCCACACGCCGAACGGCGGCTGGGTGCTGGTCGACTTCGAGGGCGAGCCGCTCCGGCCCATGGTCGAGCGGAGCCAGCCCGACCTGGTGCTCCGTGACATCGCGGGCATGCTCCGCTCGTTCGACTACGTCGCCGGCTCCTACGCGCAGACCCACCCCGGTGAGTCGGCGACGCAGTGGGCGCTGGATGCCCGGGCCGCCTTCCTCGACGCGTACATCGCCCGCGCAGGGCTGGACCTCCGCGCGAATCGTGCTCTCCTCGACGCCTTCGAGATAGACAAGGCTCTCTACGAGGCGATCTACGAGGTGCGGAACCGCCCCACCTGGGTCTCCATCCCCACCACGGCCGTCGCACGCCTGGCGAACCGTCCCCGCGGCTAGCCGCCAGCGCTCCCCGCCGCGCGTACGCAATTCAGGCAGCGAGGCCCGCCACGTCCAGATAGTCGTCGGCGGCGCATGTGGCCTGAATAGCGCCCGCGGGCGGGCAAGGGCGAGTGGCGATTCGCGCCAGGGCTGGGCGGATGGGCGGGCTGAGGCAGGGGGCCGGGGCGGGTCAGACCCGCAGGTCGTGCACGGTGGGACCCTCGAGGAGGATGCCGTCGGGCGCGAAGCGGGAACCGTGGAGTGGGCAGTCCCACGAGGTCTCCGCGGAGTTCCAGGTGAGCACCCCGCCGAGATGCGGACAGACGGCCGAGACCTGGCAGGTGCGACCCCCGACGGTCGACGTTCCCGTCGGATGGATGCCTGACCGCCCGATCAGCCCCTCCCCCTCCGCGGGGATCGGAAGGGCATCCGTCGACGGACCGGTGAGCACACCCGCCCACCCCTTCAGCGCCCACCAGCCCGTGGCAACGTTCGCCCCGAGCCCCGAAGCCATCGCGGCCGGCAGCGTGGCCCGGTGGTGCAGTGTCTTCGCCCATGACGGCGAGTCGCTCGAAAGGTCGCTGACCAGCGTGAGCGCGGCCTGCACGGCGTTGGTCATCCCCCACTTGTCATAGCCGCTCGCGAAGTAGATGCGCCCCCGGCCCCGCGGCAGATACCCCACAAACGGAACCCGGTGCGGCGTCTCGTAGTCCTGGGCGCTCCACGAGTGCGTGGGAACGGCACCCGGGAAGTGCCGCGCGGTCCAATCGTGCAGGTCGTCGACCAGTCGCTGGGTGTCGCCGGCGCGGCCGACCGGATGCCCGTTCCCGCCGACGATCAGCGTCGCGGGACCCTTACTGCCGTCGCCCGTCGGCCGCCCAGGCGCGGTGCGGATCGACCGGCTCGGCGCATCCACCGACAGGTACATGCTCTGGGGCAGCTCGCCACCACCCATCGGCACCTCGTACGAACCCGCGTACGACCGCAGCGCCCTCAGCTTCGCGAAGTACAGACCGCGGTCGAGGATCGGCACCCCCGTGGTGAGGTGCACGTGCGCACCGAAGACCGTTCCACGTGAGGTGCGCACCTCAGCCGGATCGGATGCCCGCACCCCCGTCACGCGGGTGTTCTCGACGATGACGCCGCCGAGCGACCGCACATCCGCGGCCAGGGCGGCGAGAACGTCGAGCGGGTCGAACTGCGCCTGGTCCGGCAGCACGACGGCGCCGAACGTCTCAAAGGGCAGGTCGGTGCGGTCGACGAGCCGCACGTCGAGCCCGGCAGCTCGGGCGAGCCGGAACTCCCGCCCGACCGTCTCGACCCCCTCGGCAGTTCCCGCATAGCTGACCGCGTCGCGCCGCTGCACGGCAACACCCCGCGATGAGGCGTACTCGAGCATCCACTCCTGGCCTGCGCGGTTGGCGTCGACATACGCCTGCACGATCGACTGGTACGTGTGCGCCTTGATCTTCTGCAGTTGACTTCCCTGCAGCAGCGACAGTTTGGCCGTCGAACGGCCGGTCGCGACCGCACCGATCGAGCGCGACTCCAGTACGGCGACCCGCTTGCCCGCTCTCGCGAACAGCAGCGCGGTGACGAGACCCGTCAACCCCGCCCCCACCACGACCTCGTCGTAGCGGGCATCCGGTTCGAACGGGTCTGTCGCACTCTCAGCCGTGCGGGAGTCCGCTCCGGTTTCCGTGCGGGAGGCGAGCCACAGTGACGTCATCTCCTCAGGCTACGCCGCACCCACGATCTCGTCGGCCCCTTGCGCTCAGAGCCAGCCGAACACTCAGAGCCAGCCGAACACTCAGAGCCATCCGAACGCTCAGAGCCAGCCGAACGCTCAGAGCCAGCCGAACGCTCAGAGCCAGCCGCGCTTCTTGAACGAGGCGTAGAGTCCCACGCTGAGCCCCACCATCAGCCCGAGAGCCGCCGGATAGCTCCATGCGAAGTGCAGTTCGGGCATGTAGTCGAAATTCATGCCGTAGATGCCCGTCACCACGGTCGGTGCGAAGAAGATGGCCGCCCAGGCGGAGATCTTCTTGACCTCGTCGTTCTGGTGGTTACTTGTCTCTGCGAGTTTCTTCATGTCCTCGTTCTGGCGCTGCGCGACGAGGGTCGCGTTCACTGTCAGGATCTCCCTGAGCGTCTGCCGGAATCCATCCACCCGCTCATTCACCACGGCGACGTGGTCGGCGACATCCCGGAACGCCCGCTTCAGTTCGAGGTTGCCCTCCCCCTTGCCGTAGGTCTCCCGGAGGGTCTGCAGCATTGCGGTGAGCGGCAGGGTCGCGCGCTGGAAGTCGAGCACTTCCTGAGAGAGCTCATAGATACGTCTGGACACCGACGGGTCCCCCTCGAACACCTGCGCCTCGATCTCGTCGATGTCCGTCTCGAGCCCGGCGACGACGGGGGCGTACTGGTCGACGACCGCGTCCATGATGCCGTAGAGCGCGGCGATGGGCCCGAGTGCGAGCAGCCTCGGGTCGCCCTCCATCCGCCGGCGGACCACCGACAGATCGGGCTTGGCGCTGTGCCGCACCGAGACCACGAAGTTCGGCCCGACGAACAGGTGGAGCTCGCCGAATTCGACCTCCTCCCGTTCATCCACATAGAAGGCCGCCCGCAGTACGACGAACAGAACGTCGCCGTAGCGTTCGAGTTTCGGCCGCTGGTGGGCCCCGACCGCATCCTCGATCGCGAGCGGGTGCAGGTCGAACTCGGTCTGCAGGTCGGCCAGGGCCGCGGCGTTCGGCCTGAAGAGTCCTATCCAGGCGAGGGCGTCCGGGATGCTCGCCAGAGCCTCGATCGTCTGCTGGGGTGTGGCGGGAGAGAGAACGCGCATGCCGTGGGAGTAGATCGCGTTGTCGATGACACCGCCGCCACCATCCACATCGACCGGATCGGTGACCACATCGTGCGTTTCGGAGCCGTCTGTGGAGGGTCTACGGGTGACCGCACCTCTGATGACCTGTGAGAATTTCATGGGAATTCACCTCTCCGGGCGCGCTGACTGGGGGAAAAGGTCGCCACGCCGACCTCAGAATGACATACTTCTTCAGGCACAAAATCATCGAACCTCTTGTTTCTGCATAATCCGCGTGGCGTTAACCTCGCGTCCAGATATGTCTGGTTGGCTTTGTCTCGCACCACCCGTCGTGCGCCCACCACAGCGGGAAGTCAACACGAAACGGCTCACGTCACAATGACCACCCTCGCGCAGTACCCGCGTCCGGACCACTTCGTACTCCATTTCAGCGACACGCACTTCGTCGGCGGTGACGACCTGCTGTACGGCAAGGTCGACAGCGAAGGCCATCTCACGAGGATCCTCGGGGAGCTGCTCGAGTCGGGTGCCCGCCCCGAGGCCATCATCTTCACCGGCGACCTCGCCGACAAGGGCGACCCGAAGGCCTACGAGAAGCTCCGGGCGATCGTCGAGCCGGCCGCCGCGAAGCTGGGTGCAGTCGTGATCTGGGTGATGGGCAACCACGACAACCGTGCAGCGTTCCGCGCCGGTCTCCTCGACCAGCAGCCATCGATGAAGCCGATCGACCGGGTGCACGACATCAACGGCCTCCGCATCATCACCCTCGACTCGACCGTTCCCGGCTCGCACTACGGTGAGGTCACCCCCGACCAACTGGACTGGCTCGCCGAAGAGCTCTCGAGCCCCGCGCCGCACGGCACGATCCTCGCCATGCACCACCCGCCCGTGCCTAGTGTGCTCGACCTCGCCGTGATGGTGGAGCTCCGCGACCAGGCGTCACTCGCCGAGGTCTTGCAGGGCAGCGACGTGCGCTCGATCATCGCCGGCCACCTTCACTACTCCAGCACCGCGATGTTCGCGGGCATCCCGGTCAGTGTCGCGTCGGCCACCTGCTACACCCAGGACCTGAACGTACCCATCGGCGGCACCCTCGCCCGCGACGGCGCCCAGGCCTTCAACCTGATCCACGTCTACGAGAACACCGTGCTGCACTCGGTCGTGCCGATCGGGCACTACGCACGGGTGTCGTACACCAGCGCCTCAGAGACGGCGGCCATCCTCGACAAGGCCAGCGTCGCCTTCGCCCCGCCCGCCGCCGCACCGGTCACGCCCGAGGAGCCCCTCGTCGTGCCGGCACTGGCGGCCGCGCGGCTCAGCTAGCTCGCAAGCTCCCGGGCGACAGCGCGCTCCGACTCCCAGGGGGCCGGGAACGGGAAGTACTGCTCGAGGAACTCCTGCACCACGAGGGTGCGCTCCGCGGCATCCACTTCGGGGTAGCTGCCGTCGTTCAGGCAGAAGAAGTCGAATGAGCGCTTCCGGAGGATGTCCGGCAGGAGCCCGAGCCCGGAACGCATCGTGGTGTCGACGTATGACACTCGCGCCGCCTCCTGCACCACCGCCTGCCCGGTCATCAGGGCGTAGTAGTGGTAGAACGAGTTGGTCACCGAGATGTCGGTGCTCGACCGGAAGCGACTGGCCGCCGTGCGGCGGAAGTCCTCGGGGAATTCGTTCTCGAGCTCCTGCATGACGCTCTTCCGAAGCGGCGCGGCAGCGTGCTCGAGGTGACGGGTGATGATCCGCCCGAACTTCTCCCAGAGCAGCCGGCGGTTGACCCGCGCGGCGTTCTCGAAGCCGCTTCGGCCGAGGTCGTTCTCGCCGAGGCCGATGCGGGTCTGGGCTTCGATGAACTTCGTGACGCCACCGGGCGAGAAGAACATGCTCGGCTGCACGGGGCGGCCGAAGAACATGTCGTCGTTCGAGTACAGGAAGTATTCGCTGATGCCCGGGATGCGGTGCAGCTGGCTCTCGACGGCCTGCGAGTTGTGGGTCGGCAGCACACTGGTGTCCTCGAAGAACTCCTCGCTCGGCACAAAGGTGACCCGTGGATGCTCGGCGAGCCACGCGGGCTTCGGAGAGTCCGTGGCGATGAAGATACGCCGAACCCAGGGCGCGAAGAGGTACACCGAGCGGAGGGCGTACTTCAGCTCGTCGATCTGGCGGAACCGGGCATCCGAATCGTCGCCGTCGCCCGCGATGTAACCGGTGCCCTGTGCGCGCCTGCGACGCTGGTACTCGATGTCGTTGCCGTCGACCCAGGAGAAGACCATGTCGATGTCGAAGACCACGTCGGTCGCCTGCACGTCGAACATGCCGCGGAGCGTTCGCCACGTCTCGCCGTAGAGCTCCACCGTCGAGGGGATCGCCTCGGTGCGGGGCAGGATGCGTCTCGTCAGAGAGTTCTCGACGGGGCAGATGATGTTCTCGTCGTCGAAGCTCCAGAACTGCAACTCGATGCCGATCGACGACCCGTAGGTGAGACCGCCGACGGGTTCGACGCGCGGCCGGTACAGGCGGAAGATGCGGGCCTTGCGGCTCTCCGACAGCGTTCCGGTGCTCACCAGCATCGGCGGACGCTTCTTGCCCGTGACGGTCTTGGAGTACATCGGTTCGTTCTGGCAGGCGAGCGCGAGGGCGCGCTCGAGCTTGCGACGGGCGGCCGCGTCGACGACCACCACGGGACGTTCGTCGTTGCCGCGGATGAGAAAGAACTCGATGCCCGCACCGAGCAGGGCGCTCCGCACGAACAGGAGGTCTTCGACCATCGCCTCGTGCGGGGTCAGCGTCGTGTTGACCAGGGCGAGCATGCCCTTTCGAACGATGACATCGGGCCGGCCGTGGCTCTTCGGCCAGGAGCGCGGTGCGCCGAGGTGACCGGATGCCCGATTGAAGAGTTCTTCGGGCGCCTCGGGCTCGAGGCTGTTCTCCAGGGCGACGTTGTGGGTCGCCGCACTGCCCGTCGAAATGCCGGCGGAGGTGCTGCCGATCATGAGAGGGCCGCCTCGAGCAGGCTGACCAGAGCTTCGAGTTGCACGCTGTCGCCCGACGAGATCTCGACATCCGAGCCGTCGAGCGCCCGGGCCGCGAGGCCCTGTTTGCTGTCGATGAGTTCGGCGATCTTGGAGTCGATCGTCTGGGCCGCGATGATGCGCCACGCCGTCACCGGCTCGGCCTGGCCGATGCGGTGCACGCGGTCGATGGCCTGAGTCTGCTCGGCGGCCGTCCACGACAGTTCGGCGAGCACCACGTTCGACGCTGCCTGTAGGTTCAACCCGACACCGGCGGCGGTGAGCGAACAGACGGCGACCGACACGGACGCATCGTTGTTGAACGCGTCGATCTGGGACTGCCGGAACGACGCGGTCTGGTCGCCCCGGATCGAGATCGTGCGGAGGCCTGCCTTCGCCAACGCCTCCTCGGCCTGGTCCATCACGTCGATGTGCTTGGCGAAGAAGACCACCTTGCCGACGGAACGCGCGAGCTGGGCGGCGTAGTCGGCGGCGAGGCCGGCCTTGGCCTGGCCGATCTTCCGCACCATCGTGAAGACGTTCTCGCCGGTCGAGGACGACTTCGACTCCTCGAGCTCGGCCTTCGCGACGAGACGCATCAACTCCTGGTTCGGGCCGTCGGAGGTGTCGTACCCACTGCCCATCGCACCGGCGGCTGCCCGGCGGTACTTCGTGACGAGACGTTTGCCGAGTTCGGCTTCGGCCTGGCGGATGGACCGCCCGAGGTCGTCGTCGAGTTCGACCGGGAGGTCGACGACGCGTTTCGCCGGGAGGTCGGCCGCGACATCCACCTTCTTGCGGCGGACGATGCCCATGTCGATGACGGCCGAGCGGGCCTCTGCGAAGAAGCCGAAGTCTGCGGGGGTAAGCCCGGTCTCCTCGAGCTTGCCCATGAGTTCGGGCGTGGGTTTGTCGCCGTCGATCCAGCCGAGGAGCTGCCAGATGGCACGGAAGTCGTCGACGTCGTTGATGAGCGGGGTTCCGGTGAGCGCCATCATCAGCGGGTCGCCACCGGGAGCGAACTTGCGGATGCGCTCAGCGAGGGCGAGCACGTTCTTCGAGCGCTGCGACTGCATGTTCTTGATGAAGTGCGCCTCGTCGACGACCATGCCCTTGAACCCGAGAGTGCCGAGCCAGGCGAGGTGCCGGTCGAGCACGTCGTAGTTCACGATGACGACGTCGGCGAAGGCGTCGAGGTTGGCCCCGTCGCCCTGGATGACCGTGGCGCGCCTGTGTGGTGTCCAGATCTCGACCTCACGGGCCCAGTTCATCTTCACGACACTCGGCACGACGGCGAGCAGCGGGTAGGAGTCGGAGACCGAGGCTGCCAGCAGCGACTGCGCCGTCTTGCCGAGACCGGGCTCATCGGCGAGCAGGAACGAACGGTGACCGGCGGCGACGGCGGCGATGAAACGCGCCTGGTGGTGCATCAGTTCGTGGCCGGGAGGCGAGATGCGGTCGATCTTCGGCGCTTCGGGGAGGTCCATGCTGGCGACGGTGCCGCCGGAGCCGTACTCAAACGCTCGGTAGAGCGGGCTCAGGAGCTCCCAGCTCGAGAGGCGCCCGCGCGAGACAGGCCGGTTGGCCGTGGCCGCACTGAAGTCGGGGGCGAGGAACGGGTTGGCGAGCTGGCGTGCTTTGACGGACTGCGGCATGACCTGCTTCTCGGCGGCGCCGGGCGAGAAGGTGAAGGCGGTGGCGAAGGGCGAGGCGGGCGGCGGGGCCGGAACCTCTTCTTCGGCCTCGACCTCGATACCGGCATCCATCAGGTATTCACGGCGCATGCGCTGGGCCACCGGCGAGACAGCAACGTCGCTCTCGAGCAGGGTGATCAGCGAGGTGTCACGGGCGGCCGTCTGGGCGAGGATGCCCGCGATGCCGTCGAGTCGCTTCAGCTGCTCGGCCCGTTCGCCGTCGCTCAACTCGGAGTCGCCCTTGATACGGGCGCGTTCCTCGCGCATGAGGAGGGCGACCACGAGGAACTTGGTGCGGTTCGAGGGAACGACCTTGCCCCTTTGTGCGGCAGCCTCGACCTCGCGCACCTTGCGGGCGAGGATCGGGATGAGGCCGGTGTTGTCGACCGTTCGGGTGGACCGGCGAACGCCTGATCGTGACATGCTCCTCCTGTGGAGTGGGGCGGCGCCGACATCCAGACCCAGCTGGAGCTTTCGAAACCGCGAACCTGCACCGGATCTTCGACCACGACCAGCTGTGTTTTCAGAAACAACTGCGGGTTTCCCGGCGCTGACACCATTCTACTGCATCACCGGGGCCGATTCTGCTACCGGCGCTCCGACACGAGGAAATCTCCGCTAGTAGTCCTTGGGCCGCTGCGCGGCCACTATCTGTCCTTCGACACCGGGATCTTGATCAGGAGTCCCGCCGCGACGAAGACGACCGCGGCAGCCAGGTGCAGCGCATACCAGACCGGTGGGATGAAATCGAGCGGCAGGATCGGGTTCCACACCACCGCGATCGGCACCAGCCCGGCGATCCACCACCACTGCTTCGCCTGGTACGCGAACACGCAGACGATCAGGGCGAGGATCGCGATCGCGTAGCGGAAGAGAGTGAACCAGCCCGAGTCGATCACCGCGACGGCGGCGAGCAGGATGACCGCGGCGAGCAGCCCCGGAGCGAGCGCCGTGCGCGTGAACGTCGGATAGCGCGACTGCACATTTTTGCCCCTGACCTGCGGAGCGGGGCGCGCCGGCTGACTCCGCAGCTGCTCGTTGCGAAGCCGCTGCTCGCGCAGCTGGTCGTCACGTTCTTTCTTCGTCACTGCTCGCCCTGCAGCCATTCCAACGCGCCGAGCACCAGTTCGTGGTCGTCCTTCTGGGCCAGCCCGGAGACTCCCACTGCGCCTATCAGCGAGCCGCGCACGAAGATCGGCACGGCCCCGCCGTGGGCGGCGAAGAGTGCGGGGTCGAGCCTCGAAGACAGCTCGAACGTGGTGCCGCGCGAGCGGAACAGGGTGCCGACGACCAGCGACGACTCACCGTAGCGACGCACCACGCGGAACTTGCGCTCCAGCCAGTCGTCGTTGTCGCTCGACGCCCCGGGCAGCCCCGCGTGGAAGACGCGCTGGTCGCCGAAGACAACAGAGATCGCGATCGGGAGGTCACCCTCGAGCGCCCTGTCACGCAGGTGCGAGCCCACAGAGAACGCGTCGTCGTGGTCGAACGACTCGAACTGCAGGGCACGCTCGCGGGAGCGGAGCTGCTCCAGACGTTCGGCTTCTTCGAGGATGGCAGAATCACTGGTAGGCATAGCCCCCAGCCTAGAACTTCGAGCGAACAGAAAGATCCACGGATGCCCCAGCCCTTCCTCGTCTCCGACGCCGTTGCGGATGCCCTGCAGCACGGTCGCCCCGTCGTCGCCCTCGAATCGACGATCATCTCGCACGGGCTCCCCCGCCCCCGCAACCTCGAGGCCGCGAAGGAGTTCGAGCAGATCCTGCGCGACACCGGCGTCACTCCGGCGACCATCGCGGTGCTCGACGGCATCCCCCGCATCGGGCTCGATGCCGACGGCGTGGCCCGCATCGCCAACGAGGACATGGTCAAGGCGAGCGTGCGCGATCTGCCGATCCTTGCTGCCAAGGGCATCAGCGGGGCGACGACGGTTGCCGCTACCGCGTACCTCGCGGGGAAGGCCGGAGTGCGCGTCTTCGCCACCGGCGGGCTCGGCGGTGTGCACCGGGGCGCCAACGCGACCTTCGACGAGTCGGCCGACCTCAGCTCGCTCGCCCTCGCCGGCGTCACCGTGGTCGCGGCGGGCGTCAAGAGCGTGCTCGACATCGCGGGCACCCTCGAACGGCTCGAGACCCTCAGCGTGCCGGTCGTCGGCTATCGCACCACGAACTTCCCGAGCTTCTGGCTCACCGAGTCCGGCGAGCAGATCGACTGGTCTGTCGAGTCGCCCGCGGAGATCGCCCGGGTCATGCGGAGCCAGGACGCACTCGGCCACGGCCAGGGCATCATCGTGGCGAATCCCTTGCCGAGCGATCTGCAATGGGAGCCGGAGGAGCACGACCGGGTCCTGCTTGAAGCGCTGGCCGAAGCCGATGCGCAGGGCATCAGGGGCAAGGCCGTGACACCGTTCCTGCTGTCATACATCGTGGGAGCATCCGGTGGCCGGAGCCTCGAGGTCAACCTCGACATCGCGCGCAACAACGTGCGGCTCGCCGGCGAGATCGCGGGTGCGTGGAGCGCCCTCGCGCGTGAGTGATGTGAATCCGCACGTGCGGGTCGTGATCGTCGGCGACGTGTTCGACGACATCATCGTGCGTCCCACCTCGGGCATCCGCACCGACACCGACACCCTCGCCAGCATCGAGCGCCGGGCGGGCGGTTCTGCCGCGAACACCGCCGCCTGGCTCGGCTCGCTCGGCACCCTCGTGGACTTCGTCGGTCGCACCAATGTCTCCGACACCGTTCGCCACGAGAACCTGCTGCGGGATTCCGGGGTGACGCCTCACCTCGCGGGCGAACTCGTGCTGCCGACCGGCACCATCGTGGTGATCGTCGAGGCGAACGACACCCGCACCATGCTCACGGAGAAAGGCGCGAACGTCGACACGTCGCCCTCTGACGTGACTGACAGGATGCTCGCCGCAGCAACCCATCTGCACTTCACGGGCTACACGTTGTTCAGCGGCCAGCCGGTCGACGGCTTCACCGACCTGGTGCGGCGCGCGAAAGCGCAGGGGGTCACCGTCTCGGTCGACCCGGGATCATCGGGCTTCATCGTCGACCACGGCGTGACGGGTTTCCTACGGGCGGTGGAGGGTGTCGACATCCTGTTCCCGAACCTCGACGAGGGGCGCGAGCTCACCGGTCGGACGGATGCTGCGGGGATCGTGGATGCCCTGGCCGAACACTTTCCCTTCGTCGCCCTGACACTCGGGCGCAGAGGCGCGCTGGTCGGGGCCGGAACCGGAGTCGACGCCCTGCGCATCCCGATCTCGTGCGTGCCCGCAGAACCGCGGGACACCACGGGTGCCGGCGATGCCTTCGACGCGGGATTCCTTGCTGGGCTGTTCGACGGTCTCACTGCGTCGGACCGGCCGCTCGCGGCACGCGGCGAGACGTTGCGCGGGCAGCTCGAGCGGGCCGGCACGTCCGGTGTCGCTGCGGCTACACGTGCAATCGGGATCGTCGGGGCGCGGCCCGGCGGAGTGGTGCCGCACAACGCTCTCGGGTGAACCGCCGGGCGTCAGCTCTGTCAGAAACCGCGGCGGAGCTCCGGCAGCCGGATCGGTCGGCTCTTCGGCGGGAGCCCGTGCACCCGTTCGAGAGCCGGTTCGAGCTCGGAGAGCCACGCCTCGTAGCCGTCGGAGTTCAGATGCAGCCGGTCTGTCGTGTAGGCGGGGTTCAGCTCCCCGTCATCGAGCGCCAGAGCTGGCCAGAGGTCGAGATAGTGGGTGCGCACCGATGAGGCGAACTGCCAGATGTGCCGGTTGATGTCGCGGATCTGGGCCGCATATTCGTGGCCTCGCGGCATCACCGACTGCAGCAGGATTTCAGCGTCGGGCAACTCGTTCCGGAGCATGACCAGGATCGTCTCGATGTTCTGCACCACATGCTCGACGGAACGCCTCTTCGCCAGGTCGTTCGCTCCGATCAGCAACACGACGGTGCCGGGATTCACCGCGACGACCTCGGCCAGTCTCTCCTTGACGCCGTCGGTCGTGTCGCCCGGAACACCCATGTTGTGCACGGTGTAGTCGCCGAAGTACTTCTGCCAGTCTGCGCCCGCCGTGAGACTATCGCCCAGAAAGACGATCGAGGGATTTTCGATCATGTCCGCCTCCGTTGCCCGTTCGTCATAGTGTGTCAGCTGAGTCGGCCCTGTCGGCGGAATCGGCGGAATCAGCGGAATCGACAGAATCGGTCACGCCCGCACCCGCGGCGTCGGCCAGATCGGCCTTTTTCGTGGAAACCTTCTTCGTCGGCCCCGGATGCTCGTTCCTCCGCTCGGCCTCCCTCACCGCTGTCTCGGTGATGTGATTCGCCATCCCTGGGAAGATGAACCCGTGGAACGGCAGGATCGAGTACCAGTACAACCTGCCGCCGAGCCCTCGGGGGAAGAACACCGCACGCTGGGTGTAACGCGAACCACCGCCCGCGCGCGGGGCGACGGTCAGCTCCAACCAGGCCCGACCCGGCACCTTCATCTCGGCGCGCAGGCGGAGGAAGCTGCCCCGCCTGATCCGCTCGACCCGCCAGAAATCGAGCGCGTCACCGGTGTGCAGGTGATCGGGGTTGCGGCGGCCGCGGCGGAGCCCGACTCCCCCGACGAGCTTGTCCATCCAGCCCCGCACCCCCCACGCAAGCGGGAACGAATACCAGCCGTTGTCGCCGCCGATACCCTCGATCACACGCCAGAGGTCGCCCGGACGGGCATCCGTCTCCCGCACCTGCACGTCGGTGTAGACGGTGTGACCCGCCCAGTCCGGGTCACTCGGCAGGTTGTCGCTCGGCGCGCCCTGCACGACGCTGTCCTGCCAGCTCGTCTCCACCTGCCCATCACGCATCTTGCCGAGGGCGAGTCGCACAGCGCGGCGATAGCCGGTGAGCCCACCCTCCGGGTCGGGAATGTAGGCCTTGATGTCCTGTTCCTGGGCGACGCACTCGAACTGCAGCGACTCGATGATCGGTACAGCGAGATTGCGCGGAATCGGCGAGACCAGGTTCACCCACTGTGACGCGAGCCACGGGGTGAGCACCGGCAGGGGCGCGATCGGACGCTGGTTGAGGCCCGCCTCCACCGCGTATCCGTTCATCATCTGCCCGTAGCGGAGGACATCGGGCCCGCCGATGTCGAATGTGCGGTTGAGGGTGTCGGAGACCCCTGCGGCGCCCAGAAGGTAGTGCAGCACGTCCCGAACTGCGATCGGCTGGATGAAGTTGCGCACCCACTTCGGCGCCGGCATGTACGGAAGAACCTCGGTGAGGTGACGGATCATCTCGAAGCTCGTCGACCCGGATCCGATCACGACGCCGGCCTGCAACGCGATCGTCGGAACGCCCGACTGGAGCAGGATGCTGCCCACCGCCGCACGCGAACGGAGATGCTGCGACAGTCTCTGGCCTTTCGGGTGCAGCCCGCCCAGGTAGACAATTCGCTTGACGTCGGCTTTCAGGGCGAGTTCTGCGACGTTGCGGGCCGAACTGAGCTCGGTACCGTCGAAGCTGCCCTTGCCGCCCATCGAGTGCACGAGGTAGTAGAGCACATCGACACCGTCGAACACACCCTGGTTCTCGAGCGACTCACGGTCGCTGAGGTCGCCCTGCACGATCTCGACCCTCGGGCCCCACGGCACGTCAGCCAGCTTCTGAGGTGAACGCACCAGAACGCGCACTTTCCAGCCTGCTTCGAGCAGCCGCGGCACAAGTCGACCACCGATGTACCCCGTGGCGCCGGTCACGAGAGCGGTTCTGTCAGTAGTCACCCGTTCAGGGTACGCCGCTCGGCTGGGCGTTGGGAGAACCGGTGTGCCGATTCTGTGCGTGAGCGCCGGCGCGCACGCTGCCGCAGCTACTGCTGCCGCGCCCTGCGGGCTTGCCGTCGGATTGTTCGGTTCTGGATGCGCGTGGCTGGATCGGTGGTGCGGCCAGCCGAGGCGAGGCTCGGAATGCAGATAATTGGCTGAGGTGGCCGGGTGAGGGCATCGTTCTACCCGGTGTCGCTGTGATGATCATTTTGCAGACCCTCGCCTGATGAGTGGCCCATTGGCTTGTTGCCGGGTTTCATCTGTCTGGCCCTGTTTTGTTGGCAGGGTCGGGGGGTTTGGTTCCAGTCGAGGGATTGGGGTGGGATGACGTGGGGGGTGCCGTTTCGGATGGTCAGTTTCCAGCGTGCTTTGTGCACGTTTGAGTGGTGGAAGTGGCAGAGCAGGGCCCCGTTGTCGAGATCGGTCAGCCCGCCGGTGTGGGTTGGGGATCGCCACCCGTCGACGTGGTGCGATTCGCACCAGGAGGGGGGTGCGTTGCAGCCTGGCCAGACACACCCGCCGTCCCGGGCGGCCAGGGCCCGGTTCTGTGCTGCGGTGAACAGGCGTCGGGTCTTCCCGTGTTGGAGGACCTGCCCGTGCTCACCGAACAGGGTCGTGATGACATCCGCATGGCACAGCAGCGTCTCGACGGTGGTGTAGGGGACGGGTTCGGTGAGCCCGTCGATCCAGCCCACACCACGCCCGGAGGTGACGTCGTCGAGGGTGGCGTGCAGGTTCACAGTCGGTGCCGCACCGTTCAGTCGGGGCACCGTTGGGTCCTTCGCCCCCAGCTCGATCAGTTGCACAAGACCGTCGGCGCGCTTTTGCCCTGCAGTCCGGGTCTCTGCCGTTACAGCGTCACCCAGCTCACCGGCGGCGTCTTCGCCGGTGGTGGCCGGGTCTGGTTGGAACGAGACGATCCGCGGGCTTGTGAACGGTTCGAGGGCGGCGCCGATGATCCCGGCCATCGGGGCGGACAACATCCCCGTGATGCGGGTCATCCCGGAACAGTGGGGTGTCAACGTCAAATACCGGCGTTCGTGCAGTTCTGCGTCGCGTGGTTCTGCGCCGTCGGGGTCGAGGTGCTCCTTGTACCGGATCGCGAGATCATCGACCTCACGCACCGAGTACCCGAACCCCGCGACGCGATCCTGCGCATACGACACCAGCCCACCCTCAGCCTCCTCGACCTCCTCGGTGAACCCGACACGGGAAGCCACGTCGGTGAGGCGGCGGGTGATCATCTCCGCAACATCCACCCCAATATCGCCCCGCGCCAACGCCTCGGCGACGCGGGGGAACTGCGGCGGATTCGGCAGACCGACCACAGACATCGTCATGTGGGTGCGGGTTGCGAGCCGAAGGCGATCCTGAACCGTCCGCTTCGACGCCTGCGTCACCGTCTCCAGAAACAACTGCACAGACCGGAACCCCTGAGCCTTAGCCAACGCATCGTCGCCGTGCTCGACAGCAGACAAAGCCGCCACCTCCCCAGCCATCCGCACACGCAACCCATCAATGATCCGGCCCAACGACTCGACCTCCGCGGTAGCAGCCATCACATCCTCGTCGGCAAGCCCGCAGGGCGCGGCAGCCCCACCACCAGACGGCGGCAGCACGCCCAACCCCTGGAGGGCATCCACCATTCCGTGCATCACCGAAGCAATGTCGAAGGAGGCGGCTGGCTGGTTCATGCTCCAAGTCAAACACCAACCACTGACATTCCCTCAGTAAATCAGGGGCCTGGCAGGTCGAAATTCAAAACTCTCAGAAAGGAATTTCCCGCCCTGTCGCACGAGAGGATTGGAGCATGCTGCCCCATGATCTCGGCGATGGATTCGATCTCGTGCCGCGTGACCTTTCGACCGTCGACGAGATGCTCGCGCTGACCTTCGCCAACCTGGTACGGCTGCGCGAATGGGAACAGTGGGCTCAGGGCGAGCAGACCCGCGAGGGTCTCGTGCGCTACACCGAGGCGCTCATGGCCGACGCAGTGGCTGGCCGACACATCCCGACGGTTCTGCGATTCAACGGCAGGCCCATCGGGTCTGTGACGTGCCGCATCGACCGGCAGCAGAGCGTTGCCGAACTGGGCTACTGGATCGACGCAGCGTTCGAAGGCCGTGGTGTCGTCACCCGGGCCTGCCGGGCGATCCTCGAAGAGCTCGAAGTGCAGGGCGTCGCCCGGGCGGAGATCCACGCGGCAACCGGCAACGATCGCAGCCGGCATGTCGCAGAGCGGCTCGGCTTCACACTCGAGAGAGTGCGCCCGAAGTCGTTCCCGGTCGCCGGGGCGCGGCACGACCTGGCGATCTACGTTCTGGAACTGCCCGGCTGACCGCTCAGATCAACGACTTCGTGTGCCACACCGTCTTCGTCTCGGTGAATCCGACGATGCGGGCAAGCGACGGCGCAGCCGCATCCGAACCCTGCTCGGGCGGGAACACGCGCTTGAGGGTCTCGGCTGCGTCGATCTGCAGTTGCACCCAGTCCAGCGCACCAGCGCCGACGAGGTCCAGCGCGTTCACGTCGGCGTGCGAGGCGAGCCACGGCGCAATCTCGGCGGGTGAGCCGGTCAGGATGTTCACTACACCGCCGGGAACATCGCTCGTTGCCAGCACCTCAGCCAGGCTGATCGCGGAGAGCGGCAGCCGTTCGGCCGCGATGACGACGACGGTGTTTCCGGCGACGAGGGCCGGTGCTACGGCGCTGATGAACCCAACCAGTGACGAATCCTGGGGGGCGACGATCGCCACGACACCGGTCGGTTCCGGCACCGAGATGTTGAAGTAGGGGCCCGAGACCGCATTAGCGTTGCCCGCGACCTGAACGTACTTGTCGGCCCATCCGGCGTACCAGATCCAGCGGTCGATGGCTTCGTCGACCTGGGCCGTCGCAGCCGCAGCCGACACGCCTTCGGAGCGCACGATCTCATCGACGAACTGGGCCCGGCGGCCTTCGAGCAGTTCGGCGATCCGGTAGAGCACCTGTCCGCGGTTGTAGCCGGTGGCCTTTGACCAGCCGGAGACGGCAGCGCGCGCGGCGACCACCGCATCACGGGCATCCTTGCGGGATGCGTGCGCGGCATTCGCGAGGAACTCCCCCGAGGCGTCCACGATCTCGTACACGCGCCCGGATTCGCTCCGCGGGAACTTGCCGCCGATGTAGAGCTTGTAGGTCTTCGGCACGGCGAGGTGGCTCATTTGCTTGATCCTTCGTTCGTGATGGGAAGAGCTAGCGACTCGACGTTTCCGCTGTCGATCTCAGCGGCACCGGATGCCCGCTCAACCGCCCCACGCGACGAAGCGGCAGGCGCGAGGTACGCCGCCAGGCCCTGCTTGCCGCCCTCGCGGCCGTAGCCCGACTCCTTGTAACCGCCGAACGGCGACGACGGATCGAACTGGTTGAAGGTGTTCGCCCAGACGACACCGGCACGCAGCTTGTCGGCAACCGCCAGCACTCGCGAACCGTTGCTGCTCCAGATGCCAGCCGAAAGTCCGTAGGGCGTGTTGTTCGCCTTCGCGATCGCCTCGGCGGGCGTGCGGAACGACAAGATCGACAGCACCGGCCCGAAGATCTCGTCACGCGCGATCCGCGACGCGGTCGACACGTTGGTGAAGATCGTCGGCGCGAACCAGAAACCGTCGGCGGGCAGGTCGCACGCCGGGCTCCACCGCGAAGCACCCTCCGCCTCGCCGATGTCGGACAGCTCGCGGATGCGCGCCAGCTGCTCGGCCGAGTTGATCGCCCCCACATCGGTGTTCTTGTCGAGCGGGTCGCCGACACGAAGCGTCGACAGGCGGGCCTTCAGACGATCGACGACCTCGTCGTGGATGTTCTCCTGCACGAGCAGGCGCGATCCGGCACAGCAGACGTGTCCCTGGTTGAAGAAGATGCCGCGCACGATGCCTTCGACAGCCTCGTCGATGGGCGCGTCGTCGAAGACGATGTTCGCGCCCTTGCCGCCGAGTTCGAGGGTGAGCTTCTTCGAGGTTCCGGCGAGCGATCGGGCGATCTCGCGACCCACGGACGTCGAGCCGGTGAAGGCGACCTTGTTGACGTCTGGATGGTTCACCAGGTCACGACCGGTGGATCCGGCCCCCGTGATGATGTTCACCACGCCGTCGGGAAGCCCGGCCTGCTGCACGATCTCGGCGAACAGCAGTGCGGTGAGCGGGGTCGTCTCGGCGGGCTTCAATACGACGGTGTTGCCTGCGGCGAGGGCCGGCGCGATCTTCCACGCGAGCATCAGCAGCGGGAAGTTCCACGGGATCACCTGGGCGGCGACACCCAGCGCTCGCGGGTCGGCGCCGAGGCCGGCGTGGTCGAGCTTGTCGGCCCATCCCGCGTAGTAGAAGAACCAGGCGGCGACGAGGGGAACGTCGACGTCGCGGCTCTCCTTGATGGGCTTGCCGTTGTCGAGGCTCTCGGCCACGGCCAGTTCTCGGGCGCGTTCCTGCACGAGCCGTGCGATGCGGAACAGGTACTTTCCGCGATCACGGCCGGAGAGGCGCGACCATGTCGAGTCGTAGGCGCGGCGCGCGGCAGCAACCGCGGCATCCACATCGGCGGAGGAGGCCGACGCGATGGTGGCGATGTGCTTCTCTGTCGCCGGGGAGATGGTCGAGAACGTCGGGTTCGAACCGGCCCGGAACGAACCGTCGATGAACAGGCCGTACTCGGACTGCAGGCTCAGCAGGGCAGTCGACTCGGGTGCGGGGGCATATTCCAGAAATGACATGTAGTGGATCCTCAGTCGATGGTGACGTAGTCGGCGCCGGAATAGTGACCCGAGGCGAGCTTCTGGCGCTGCATCAGCACGTCGTTCAGAAGGCTCGACGCCCCGAAGCGGAACAGGTGCGGCTGAAGCCACTCCTCGCCCGCCGTCTCGGCCACGGCCACCAGGTACTTGATCGCGTCTTTGGACGTGCGGATGCCGCCGGCCGGCTTCACACCGATCTTCTCGCCGGTGAGGCGGTGCCAGTCCCTCACGACTTCGAGCATGAGGAGGGTGACGGGAAGCGTGGCGGCCGGAGCCACCTTGCCGGTGGACGTCTTGATGAAGTCGCCGCCCGCGAGGATCGAGAGCCAGGATGCGCGGCGCACGTTGTCGTAGGTGTTCAGTTCGCCGGTCTCGAGGATCACCTTGAGGTGCGCGAAGCTTCCGTCCGACCGACGGCAGGCCTCCTTCACGGCGACGATCTCGTCGAACACCTGGCCGTAGCGGCCGGAGAGGAAGGCACCGCGATCGATGACCATGTCGATCTCGTCTGCGCCGGCAGCGACAGCGTCTGCCGTGTCGGCGAGCTTGACGGCCAGCGAGGCGCGCCCGCTCGGGAAAGCCGTCGCGACGGCGGCCACGTTGATTCCGCCCGGAGCCTCGTCGAGCCCGTGCGAGGCACCGAGCGCCTCCACGGCGGCCGGCACCATGTCGCCGTACACGCAGACGGCGGCCACTCGCGGGCAGGCGGGATCTGCGGCATCCGGAGTCAGACCCTTGGCCACGAGCGAGCGCACCTTGCCGGGAGTGTCTGCGCCTTCGAGCGTCGTGAGGTCGATCAGGGAGATGATGCGATCGAGCGCCCACGCTTTGGAGGTCGTCTTGATCGACCGGCTGCCGAGATCGGCCGCGCGCGACTCGAGACCGACGGCGTCGACGCCGGAGATGCCGTTCAGGTAGCTCTTCAGGCTCGACTCGGTGAGCTCTCCCCCGAGCACCTCGGTAGCCCGGGAGGCCGGACTCACCAGTCTGTCAATCGTCACAAGCACACCTGTCGTCGAAAGGAACACCCCCTCGTCGAACGAGAAGAAGGGATCGGAGGAAGCACCATCAAGTGTAGACGTCAGACGCTGCGGGGCGATCTGTGCCAGTCGTCTTCGATGAACCGGGGGCGGGAGACGACCCGGACGACGAGCAGCACGGACGCCGTGCTGGCCAGCAGCAGGATGAGCGGTGCCGTCCATTCGCCTGTCATCTGGTGGAGCACACCGACCAGCAACGGACCAAGGGCGCCGATCAGGTATCCGAGGCCCTGCACGAACCCGCTGAGAGCCACGGCGCCGCGCTGGGTGCGGCTTCGCTTGTTGATCAGCAGCAGTGCGAGTGGGAAGAGGAGCGGGCCGACTCCGATGAGGGCGACCCACAGCCAGAGCGCCGTCGTGGGCAGCAGCAGCAGGCCGAGGTACCCGACGATGAACGCTGAGACGCCGAAGACGATGATGCCGCCGACGTTCCTGACGCGAACGGCGATCACCGGGATCAGAAGCGATGCCGGGATACCCATACCCGTGTAGAGCGACAGCAGGGCGCCGGCATCGCCTTGGTCGAGCCCCGCGATGTCGCCGAGGATCTGCGGCAGCCAGGCAAAACACGCGTAGGTGTTGAATGCTGTGACGCCGAACATGAGGCCGAGCGACCATGCGAGGGGAGCATGCCGGGCGCGCCCGAGCAGCGCGCTGTCGGCCTCTGGCAGAACACCTTCAACCGTGACCGGGTCGGGCGTGCTGCGGCGGTCGGCAGCGACCAACCGGATCCATGGCACAATCGCCAGCACGGCGAGCACGCCCCACATTCCGACCGAGAACCGCCAGCCCGAATTCTCGCTCACCTGGACGGCGACCAGGGGCGGGAGAAGAGCGAACAGCGCCATCACGGTGGCGTAGACAGCCGTCAACGGACCGATGCGCCCGGGGAAGTACTTCTTCACCAGCGGCGGCAGCAGCACATTGCCGATCCCCATACCGGCGAAGGTCAGCGCGCTGGCCAGCACAAGCATCGGGTACGAAGCAGAGAGCGCCCGGAGCGCATCCCCGACTACCATGGCGGCGAGGGCGATCACCATCAGCGACTCGACACGCAACCGTCGCTGGAAGATGGGCGCCAGGAGCCCGAACAGCGCAAAGCAGAGCGGCGGGAGGGTACCGATGATGCCGACATCGAGGCTCGAGAGCGGGATGTCCGCACTGATGTCCCCGTAGATCGGCGACAGCGCCGCCACCGCGGTGCGGAGGTTCGCCGCGACCAGCACGATGCCGACGAGCGCCAGCACACCCCCGGCCCGCGGGAGCGTCGGCCCGGCAGCGGTCACGCCAGGCGCTCTCTGACCTGTTCGACGTCGTCGTTCATCTGCTCGATCAGCGGGCCGATGCCGGTGAACTTCACCATTCCGCGGATGCGGTCGGCGAAGGCGATCAGCACGACATGCCCGTAGAGGTCGATGGTCTCATCGAGCACGAACGCCTCGACCTGCTTCGGCGGCACCCCGTCGAACGTCGGATTGCTGCCGACCGAGATCGCAGCCGGGTAGCGCGCATCGCCGTCGGTGAGCCAGCCGGCGTACACGCCGTCGGCCGGGATGAGTCCCTCGGAGCTCGGCGACAGGTTCGCAGTCGGGAAGCCGAGTTCACGCCCGCGCTTCGCTCCGTGCACGACCTCGCCCTGCACCGCGGGTGCATGGCCGAGCAGAGCGGCGGCCGTCTTCACGTCTCCGACGGCCAGCAGTTCCCTGATCCAGGTCGAGGAGACCCGGCGCCCGCCGGAGGGCATGACGTCGTCGATGATGCGCACCGTGAAATCGTGCTGGTGACCCAGTTCGGTGAGCATCGCCACGTCACCCTCGCCACGGACGCCGAACCGGAAGTCGCGCCCCACGAGCACGACCTTCGCGTGCAGGCCGTTCACGAGGATGCTCTCCACGAAGTCGACCGGAGTGAGGAAGGCGAGGGCGGCGTCGAAGGTCAGGATCAGGGTGGCATCGAGCCCCGCTCCGGCGAGGAGGTCGAGCTTCTGATCGTTGCCGACGAGGGACACCGGCGCCCGCTCGGGTGCGAGGAACGCCGAGGGGTGACGGTCGAACGTCACTGCCGTGGCGACGAGGTTCTCGTTAGCGGCGACGCCGAGCAGCTCGCGGATGACCGCGCGATGGCCCTCGTGTACGCCGTCGAACTTGCCGACCGTGATGGCTGAGGGACCGAAGTCCGCCGGGATCTCGGCGACCGACCGGAAGACCTTCACTGGGCGTTGTCCGGGGTCGTGGTGGGGGGTGTTCCAGAGGCCGTGCCAGCTGGTGAGCCATCTGTGTCCGCGACGATCTCGCCCCTGACCGGCCTGTTCTTCGACAGCCAGATCATGCCGAGCACCGGGAGCACCAACGGGATGAACAGGTAGCCGACCCCGTAGTACGACCAGACCGAGGCATGGGCGAACAGCTCGGGTGCGACAACACTCAGCGTGCCCACCACCAGTACGCCCACCATCTCGAACGAGATCGTAATCCAGGCGACGCGGTACCACACGGCGCCCCGCGCGACCAGGGCGACGGTGGCGACGATGTACACGAAGGCCGACACGGCAGAGAGCGTGTAGGCCAGCGGTGCCTGGTCGAACTGCTGGATGATCTGCACGAGCGATCGACCGAAGGCACCGAGCGCGAGGATGGCGTAGATCACGACGAGCACCCGGCCGACACCGGCGATTCGAGGGCGTCGGGCCGGTGAAGTCACGGGCACAGGCAGGGATTCTGTTGGCATGTCGGTATCAAGTTTAGACGTTCTGAACGAGCCAGATTTCGTTCATGCGGAACACCATCACCGCAATCGCGAGACAGGCCACGCCGAGGATGACGGTGCTCCACTTCGTTCGGTCGATCAGCGCCCAGAACACCGCAGCCGCGGGCAGCAGCAGGGCAGAGACGGCGTAGACGTAGAACTCCAGCACATCCCCGCGGGCGTCGTTGCCAAAGGCCGGTGCGAGGAGCGCAACGACGAACTGGATGACCAGCAGCACTTCGATAAGGGCCGTCGCCCCGAGCGTGTAGTCGTTCGGGATCCGGCCGCTGAATCCGACCACGAGGCAGAACACACCGGCCAGCACCGCGACCGCGATCTGCGCGTAGGAGAACCACTCGATCATGCTGCGGGCCCGTCTGTCGGGAAGTTCACGAGCACCCGGGCGGTGCCACCGCGGATCTCGAAGAGACCGATCAGCAGCCCGGCGGGGTCGATCGCTGCAAGCGGAGCCGGTTCACTCCGCGCGGCATCATCGAGGTCGACCCGCTTGCCGTTCCGGAGGTCGGCCGCCTGCGCTTCGTCGAACGCGACTGTCGGAAAGAGCCGGGCAGCGACCGCTGCGGGGGCCAGGAGATCGCGGTCGGCGTCGATCGTCTCGAGGGTGTAAGCCTCCGCGACCCCGAACGGCCCGATCCGGGTTCGCCGGAGCTCTGTGAGGTGCCCGCCGACCCCCAGCGCGTCGCCCAGGTCTCGCGCAATGGCGCGGATGTAGGTTCCGGACGAGCAGACGACCCGCACACTGACATCCCAGAAGACGGCGACGCTGCCGGACGCATCCGCCGCGGCCACCGGCCCGCCGCCCAGCACGTCGATCGACGAGATCGTCACGGCACGGGCATCCAGAACCACCGTTTCGCCGCCCCGCACCCGGGCGTACGCCCGCTTGCCGTCGACCTTGATCGCGCTCACCGAACTCGGGCGCTGCAGCACCTCGCCGGTGAGCGCGGCGAGGCCGTCGACGATGCGCTGGTCGGTGAGAGCGCCGATGGATCCGGCAGGTGCGACCTCGAGAACGTCCCCTTCGGAATCGTCGGTCGTCGTCGAGGCACCGAGCCGGATGACCGCTTCATACTCCTTGTCGAGCCCGACCACGTAGGTCAGGAGCCGCGTGGAGCTGTTGACGCCCAGCACCAACAGCCCGGTCGCCAGCGGGTCGAGGGTGCCGGCGTGCCCCACCTTGCGGGTTCCCGCGAGTCGGCGGGTGCGGGCCACGACGTCGTGGCTGGTGTTCCCCGGCGGTTTGTCGACGAGGAGGATGCCGCTGCGGTTGCTTCCGGGATTCACTCTGCCAAGGGTACAAGCTCTGCGCCGCGCGGGAGCACCGTCAGCAGCGGTCGGCGAACACTCTGCGCGGGTCGTTCTCGTCGAACGCCGAAACGATGGCGTCGCTGGCGGTTCGGGGCTGCACGGCTCCGACGTAGAGCTCGTCTGCCCCGTCGATCCGCGGGTCGAGCTTCGAGGCGTCGGGCTCCAGGTAGACCACGAAGTTCCAGATGCCGCGGAGCTCAGGGCGCTGCAGGAAGGGCCCGTCGACCAGCAGGATCGCGTCGGCCGGGGCGGTCAGCCACCGCGGTGCGAGCGGCACATCCCGCGAGGCGTCGAAGCTCGCCGCGACGAACCCGGCGCTGCCGCCGAGCTTGAACGGCTGCACCAGCACGCGGAGGAACGTCGAGTAGTCGTACCGGTCGCCGTAGTAGCCCGCGGCGGAATCCGCGCCCTGCTGCTCACGGGCCGCCCGCGGCTGCAGGAAGTCGTCGAGGGAAGCCCGCGCGACCGCGTGACCGGCCTCCCTGAGCGCCACGCCGAGCGCGTCGGCGAACAGCTTCGTTCCCCCGGCCCCGTCGACCGCGACCAGGCGTCGCCCGCGAGCGTAATTGTGCACGATCTCCGCCGCCAGGGCGTCCGAGAGCACTTCGCGAGGGGAGGGAGGAAAGGACATGGATGCAGTCTACGTTCGGTAGATTGAAGCGGATGTCCCAGGCCACCGTGATCACAGAGACCCTCAACGCGTGGTTCGCTGAGAATGCGCGCGATCTGCCCTGGCGGCGGCCCGGCTTCAGTGCCTGGGGCACGTTGGTGAGCGAATTCATGCTGCAGCAGACACCCGTGGTGCGCGTCGTCCCGAGGCTCGAGGAGTGGCTGGCGCGCTGGCCCACCCCTGCGGCGCTGGCGGCGGAACCCGCGGGCGAAGCCGTTCGGGCCTGGCAGTCGCTCGGCTACCCCAGAAGAGCGCTCTGGCTGCACGCGTCGGCCGTCGCGATCGTCGAGCGGCACGGCGGCGTCGTTCCCCGGGCGGTGGATGACCTGCTCGCCCTGCCCGGAGTCGGCGACTACACCGCGCGGGCTGTCGCCGCTTTCGCGTTCGGGGACAGGCATCCCGTGGTCGACACGAACATCCGCCGGGTCATCGCCCGCGCTGTGGACGGGCACGCGGAGCCGGGACCGCCGAACGCGCGGCTCGACCTGGTCGCCATGGAGGCGCTCCTCCCCCACGACCCTGTCGCCGCACGGGCGTTCAACGGAGCGATCATGGAGCTGGGCGCCGTCGTCTGCACTGCCCGGTCACCGCGCTGCGATGCCTGCCCGATCGCGCACTCCTGCCTCTGGCGCACCGCGGGCTATCCGGGCTATGACGGCAAGCGCAAGGCCGTGCAGAAGAAGTACGAGGGATCGGACCGGCAGGTGCGCGGGCTCGTGCTCGGCACCCTCCGCGCGCATGACGGAGCAGTACCCCCGGCCACGATAACGGCGCTCTGGGCCGACGACACGCAGCGCGAGCGCGCTGTGGCAGGCTTGGTGAAAGACGGCCTGCTCGTCGAGACACCAGCGGGGTACACCCTGCCCTGAGCCCCGTGCCTGTCGCGGCGGAACCCTCGCCAGCCCCAGGCCCGCCGTCCCGTTCATGTGAAAGGTCGCACCGGATGCAGATCGCCGTCGTCGGAGGTGGCGCCATCGGCGGCACCATCGCCGCCCTCCTCGACCGGGCCGGGCACAGCGTCGAACTGACAGCGCGCGGCGAGCACCTCGCGGCCATCCGGGAGTCGGGCATCCGGCTCACCGGCGGCTGGGGCGCACACGTCGCACCGGTGCAGGCGAACGAACGCCTCATGGTGGCCCCCGAGCTGGCGTTCGTCTGCACGAAGGCGCAGGATGCCCGGTCGGCCATCCTCGCGAACGCCGACCTTCTGCGCGGCCGGTCTGTGGTCATCGTGCAGAACGGTCTCGAGGCGCTCGACACCGCCCGGTCAGCGCTGCCGGATGCGGAGTGGACCGGCGCTCTCGCTCTCTACGCGGCGAGCTACCTCGCGGCTGGCGAGATCTCCGTGACGACGACGGGCGTCACCTACCTCGGCTCGGGTGACGGCGAGCCCTCCCCCGCCGCGCTCGCGGCCACGGCCACTCTCTTGGCCGTGATGCCGGCCGAGGCGACCGCGAACTTCACCGGCGCCCAGTGGTCGAAGCTGATCGTGAACCAGGTGAACGCGATGCCCGCAATCACGGGGCTCAGCGTGCAGGAGACCATCGAGCATCCGGAGCTCCGCCGCATCATCACGCGCAGCATGCAGGAGGCGGTGCGCACCGGATTTGCGCGCGGCACCCACTACGGCAGGGTGCAGGGGCTCAGCCAGGTGTTGCTCCGGGCCTTCGCACTCGCCCCGGTGCGGCTCGCCGAACGGCTGCCGCTCCGGATGAGGGCGCGCATGGGTTCGACGCCGAACCCCGGTTCGACGCTGCAGAGCGTCCGCCGCGGCCAGCCGACGGAGATCGACTACCTGAACGGTGCCGTCGTGGCTGAGGCGACCTCAGCCGGACGCACGGCACCCGTCAACGCGGCCCTCGTCGACCTCGTGCACGAGGTCGAGCGCACCGGCCACTTCCTGACGCCCGCCGCCGTCACCCGCGCCGTCCCCGTCCCCTGACCGGCCGACGGCCGACGCCCACCAGCTGCCGATCGACTGGGGAGTTCTGGTCGCTTCCGGGCGCGAATACCGACTGAAACTCCCCAGCCGATCGGCTACTCGGGCGGGGCGTCGTCGAAGTCGTCGTCGTCCGCGATGACGCGGGGCTTGACGTAGGGGTCGGCGTCGCCGGCGTACTGGCCCTGGCGAGCCAGGGTCTCCACCTCGGCATCGCGGGTGCGGGCCTCAGTGAGCAGGCTGTCGATGAGCTTGGCGTTCTCGGGGATGCCGTCGGCGATGAACTCGAGCGACGGCGTGAGCCGCGACGTGATGTTCTTGCCGACCTCCGTGCGGAGCATCCCGGTCGCCGACTTCAACGCGGCCGCGCTGTCGGCGCGCTCCTCATCGGTGCCGTACACCGTATAGAAGATCGAGGCATGCTGCAGGTCGCCCGTGACGCGGACGTCGGTGATGGTCACGAAACCCATCCGCGGGTCTTTGATTCCGCGTTCGAGCTTCTTGGCCACGATGACCTTGATGCGGTCGGCCAATTTGCGTGCTCTGGCTTCGTCAACCATGACGCGTCCTTTCGTCAAAGAGTGAGGGCGGGGCATCCGGAACCTGAAGGAACCGGATGCCCCGCCGGGGGTACTGCGCTCCGCTAGGTGCGCGGCTTCTCTTTCATCTCGATCGTCTCGATCTCGTCGCCGATCTGGATGTCGTTGAACTTGCCGAGACCGATACCGGCCTCGAAGTCCGTACGCACCTCGGTGACGTCATCCTTGAACCGGCGGAGCGATTCGATGGCGAGGCTGTCGCCCACCACGACGCCATCGCGGATGACCCGCGCCTTGGCGTTTCTCGTGATGGTGCCTGAGCGCACGATGACACCCGCGATGTTTCCGAACTTGGAGGAACGGAAGATCTCGCGGATCTCGGCCACACCCGACTGCACCTCTTCGAACTCGGGCTTGAGCATGCCCTTGAGCGAGTTCTCGATGTCCTCGAGCGCGTTGTAGATGACCGAGTAGAACCGCACGTCCACACCCTCGCGGGCCGCACGTTCGCGGGCCTTCGGGTCGGGGCGCACGTTGAACCCGATGATGATCGCGTTGTCGATCGTCGCCAGGTCGACATCTGATGCCGTGACAGCACCGACACCGCGGTGGATGATCCGCAGCTGGACGCTGTCGTCGACCTCGATCTTGAGCAGCGACTCCTCGAGTGCTTCGACAGCACCGGAGACGTCACCCTTGATGATGAGGTTGAGCGACTCGACCTTGCCCTCTTCGAGAGCCTTGGTGAAGTCCTCGAGCGAGATGCGCTTGCGGGCACGGGCCAGCAGGGCGTTGCGCTCCACGGCTTCGCGCTTTTCAGCGATCTGGCGGGCGGTGCGGTCCTCCTCGATGACGAGGAAGGTGTCACCGGCGCGGGGCACCGACGACAGACCCTGCACCTGCACGGGACGGGAGGGCGTTGCCGCGAGGACCGCGACACCGTTCTCGTCGTGCATGGCACGCACGCGGCCGTAGGCGGTACCGGCGACGATCGCGTCTCCGACCTCGAGCGTTCCCGACTGGATGAGCACGGTTGCAACCGCGCCGCGACCCTTGTCGAGCTTGGCCTCGATGGCAACCCCTCGGGCATCCTTGTTCGGGTTGGCCCGCAGGTCGAGACCAGCGTCTGCGGTGAGCAGAACGGCGTCGAGCAGCTTGTCGATGTTGACGTTGTTGCGCGCCGAGACATCCACGAACATGACGTCTCCGCCGTACTCCTCGGCGACCAGGCCGAACTCGGTGAGCTGCTGGCGCACCTTGGCCGGGTTGGCTCCGGGAACGTCGATCTTGTTCACCGCGACCACGATCGGCACGTTGGCCGCCTGGGCGTGGTTCAGAGCCTCGATCGTCTGGGGCATGATGCCGTCGTCTGCCGCCACCACGAGAACCGCGATGTCGGTGACCTGCGCACCACGGGCACGCATGGCGGTGAACGCCTCGTGACCGGGTGTGTCGATGAAGGTGATGGCGCGTTCGATGCCCTCGTGCTCGGCGACGACCTGGTAGGCACCGATGTGCTGGGTGATGCCACCCGCCTCACCGGCCACCACGTTGGCGTTCCGGATCGCGTCGAGCAGGCGCGTCTTACCGTGGTCGACGTGACCCATGACGGTGACGACCGGCGGGCGAATCTCGAGTTCTTCGTCGGTCTCTTCGGCGAGTTCCTCGTCGAGGTCGATGTCGAAGCCGAGCAGGAGCTCGCGGTCCTCGTCTTCGGGCGAGACCATCTGGATCTTGTAACCGAGCTCTTCGCCGAGCACACCGAAGGTGGCCTCGTCGAGGGACTCCGTCGCCGTCGCCATCTCACCGAGGTGGAACAGCACGGTGACCAGGTTGCCCGGGCTCGCGTCGATCTTGTCGGCGAAGTCGGTGATGGATGCTCCACGGCGCAGGCGCACCACGGTCGATCCGTCGCCACGGGGAACACTCACGCCGCCAAGCGAGGGTGCTTCCCTGAGCTCGAACTCTGCTCTCTTCGTGCGCTTCGACTTACGTGCCTTGGCACGACCGCCGCCACGACCGAAGGCACCAGCGGTGCCACCACCGGGGCCACGGCCGCGGCCGCCGGCACCCGCTGCGGGGCGGGGAGGGCCGAAGGTGTTGCCGGGCGCTCCACCGGGAGCGCCACCGGGACGGAACCCACCGGCACCGGCCGGACGAGCACCACCGGCACCGCCGGGACGGAAGCCGCCGGCGCCGGCCGGGCGAGCACCGAAGCCACCGGGGCGGTTGCCCTGGCCTGCTCCACCGGGGCGCGGGGCGCCGGGGCGGGGCGCGCCGGGGCGCGGGGCGACGGGACGGGGGATGTTGTTGGGCGTGGCGCTGCCACCGCCGGGAGCGCCGGGACGAGCACCCGCGGCCGGGGCGGAACCCATGCCCTGGGAGCTCGCGAACGGGTTGTTGCCGGGCCGGGGGGCGCCGGGGCGCTGCATTCCCTGCGACGACGCGAACGGGTTGTTGCCCGGTCGCGGTCCGCCGGGGCGTGCGCTGCTGCCGGGGCGCGGAGCCGAGCCGTCGCCGGAAGCGCTGCCCGCTGCGGGAGCGTCAGCGGATGCCGCGCTGGTCGACGGGGCTTCGGTCGCAGAGACGCTCGGAGTGGCGGCGGGAGCCTCCGCTGACGGAGCAGGGGCGGGCGACGGGATGGCCGTGCGGGACGACTGGCTGGTCGGCGGAACCATTGCACCGGAACGACCCGGGCTGGCCGGGGTGCGCGGCGCCGTGGCACTCGAGGCGGGTGCGGTCGATACGGGAGCGGACGGTGCCGACGGGCCGGCCGTCGGCGCAGCGGGAGCCGGAGGAGCCGGCGCCTTGGGCGCGGCGGGACCGGGACGGCCTCCGCCCGGGCGCACAGCAGTGGCCGTCGACGTGGTCGACGGTCCTCCGCTGGTCGCGGTGGTGGTGCCACCGGCGGACGCCTTGGCACTCTCGGCCTGCAGCGCCTCTTTCAGGCGCCGGGCGACCGGTGGTTCGATGCTGGATGACGGTCCCTTGACGAATTGGCCCATTTCCTTGAGCTTCGCCATGGCGACCTTGCTGTCGACGCCGAGTTCGCTTGCGATCTCGTGTACGCGTGGTTTTGCCACAATTCTCCTTGTTCGGGCCGTGACCCCGAACAGGGACGGCCTCAGTTACGTGCGGAACTCATTTCGAGCCGCTCATTAGTTGGCGTTGCTAATCATTAGCTCGCTCAGGGTTGTTCACAGTGGCGTTCAGCCTTGTCTCTAGTTCGGAAATGTCGAGCTGCCCCTCAGAACGCAACGCCCGGCCGAAGGCCCGTCGTTTCACGGCATTCTGAAGACAGTGGATGGTTGCGTGGAGATACGCGCCTCGCCCGGGCAACACAGCGCCGTCATCGACGACAAGCTGGGAATTCTGGGCCACGACCCTGAGAAGGGAGGATTTCTCGGCACGCGCTCGGCAACCGACGCACGTTCTTACAGGTTTCATTCTAGCACCGCCCTGATTCGCCCGGACGGTATCGACACCGCTCGGGCTGTCGAATGGATGCCCGGGCTAGTCGTCTTCGAGGATCGAATCGGGCTGGATGTCAATTTTTGCACCCGTGAGCTTCGCCGCGAGGCGAGCGTTCTGCCCCTCCTTGCCGATCGCCAGGCTCAGCTGGTAGTCGGGAACGAGCGCACGAACGGCCTTGAGCGACGCGTCGATGACGAACGAGCTCGTCACCTTCGCTGGCGACAGCGCGTTGGCGACGAAGGTGGGCAGGTCATCCGAATAGTCGACGATGTCGATCTTCTCGTTGCCGAGCTCGTTCGTCACGGCGCGCACACGCTGGCCGAGCTCACCGATGCAGGCACCCTTGGCGTTGATGCCGGGCTCCGTCGCGCGAACGGCGATCTTGGTGCGGTGGCCGGCCTCGCGGGCCAGCGACACGATCTCGACGACGCCACTTGCGATCTCGGGGACCTCGAGTGCGAAGAGCTTGCGCACAAGCGAGGGGTGCGTGCGCGAGACGGTGATCTGCGGGCCCTTCAGCCCCCGCCCGACGGCGGTGACATAGACGCGGATCCGGTTGCCGTGCGTATACGTCTCGCCGGCGACCTGCTCCTCGGGAGGCATGATCGCCTCGACCGTGCCGAGGTCGACGTGGATCATCCGCGGGTTCGGACCCTGCTGGATGACCCCGGCGACGATGTCGCCCTCCCGGCCCTTGAACTCGCCGAGCACGGCGTCGTCGGCGATGTCGCGGAGGCGCTGGTTGATGACCTGCTTCGCCGCGAAGGCGGCAATGCGGCCGAAGTCACTCGGCTCGTCGATGCTCTCGCCGACGACGATTCCCTCGTCGTCGAGCTCCGGCACGAAGATGCTGACGTGGCCGGTCTTCCTGTCGAGGTGCACGCGGGCCTTCGGCGCTTCGCCGGCCGGCGCATGGTCGGCCTGGTCGGTGTGCTTCAGGTAGGCGGTCAGAATCGCCTGCTCGATGATCTGCACAAGCTCGTCGAAGGGAATTTCGCGTTCGCGTTCCATGAGCTTGAGCACGCTGAGGTCGATATCCACGGCCGGCCTCCTTTTCTTACGTATTCAGTTTCGTCTGTCTCAGACGGGCGGTGGCCCGGTCCAGCTCTCTAGGATAGCCGATCCCCCGGCGCCGTGGCGTACCACTCGGCCAACCGTTGCAGCCCCTTGTCGAGCGATACCGTGGGCAGCCAATCGAGCGCCTGGCGTGTGCGGCGCTGGTCGTACCAGTGCGAGGTCGACAGCTGCTCGGCGAGGAACCGGGTCATCGGCGGCTCATCCTGTCCGGGTCGCACGGCCCAGAAACGCTCGATCAGGCCCCCTACCTCCCTGGCCACTGCGGCCGGCACGCTCCAGGCCGGCGCCGGGACTCCGGCCGCCCCGCAGATTCCCGCGAGCAGTTCGGCGACCGTGCGAGGCTCGCCGTTCGACACTACGAACGCCCTGCCATGCACCCGGTCTGCGCGCTCGAGCGCGGCCACGAGGGCGGAGGCTGCGTTGTCGACGTAGGTCGTGTCGATCAGGGCCAGTCCGCCGCCGAGCAGGGGCAGCCGCCGCCGTCTGGCCCGGTCGACCACCCGTTCGATGAGCTGGGTGTCGCCCGGGCCCCACACGATGTGCGGGCGAACAGCGACGACGGCGAAACCCGGCTGGTCCGCATCCAGCGCCAGCAGCTCGGCTGCAGCCTTGGTGCGCGCATACTCCCCCCGCGCGCGAAGCGGATCGGCCGGCAGTGCGTCGTCGCCGACGATCGAGAGCCCGGCGTGCGCCACAGACGGCGAGGACACCATCACGAACCGGGTCGCCCCCGCGTCCCGGGCTGCCGAGAGGAGCGAGCGGGTGCCTTCGACGTTGACCGCGCGAAAGTCCTCCGGCGCCCCCGCGAACGAGACCTTCGCCGCGAGATGGACGACCGCATCGACGCCATCGGTGGCCGCAGCGACGGCTCCGGTGTCGGTGATGCTGCCCCGGGCATCCATCGCACCGGTGACCCCCGATGCTCCGCGCTGGAACGTGCGCACATCGTGCCCCGCCGCGAGTACACCGCGCGCCACAGCCCTGCCGAGCATCCCGCTCGCTCCGGTGACCAGCACCTTCACGGTTTCGACCGCCGCCCGCCGCCCAGCACTCCGGCGGCCCAGGAACCGAGGCCGAGGCGGTCGATCTTGGAGTTGTGGCGGATGTCCGTCGGCAGTTCGCCGACCACCAGCACGGCCGCGATGTCGACTCCGGATGCGCGCCTGACCGCCTCCGCCACGGACGGTTCAGCGAGCGTGACCCGGCCTCGTCGGGTGCTCGATGTCGTGGTCTCGATCACAGCGACAACCTGCTGGGTGCCCCGCGGGCCGATGCCGACGAAGGCAGCGCGGCGCACCACGGGCAGCGCCTCGACCGCCTGCTCGGGGCCGACCGGTGTCAGGATGCCCGTCGGCGTCGTGATGACGTGCGGCAGGCGACCCTCGATCCAGAGCCTTCCCTCCGTGTCGAAATGACCCACGTCGCCGGTGCGGTGCCAGCGGTCGGTGGGTGCCACGGCGTCGGATGCGGGGCCCGCCAGCCAGGCGGCTTCCGACGGCGTTCCCGAGGTGGCCGCACGATCGGTGAGCCAGAGCTGGTCGTAGTGGTCCTTCAGGTGGGGGGCCGAGACGACGATCTCGCCGGTCACCCCGGGTTCGGCGCTGAGGGGGCCGGTGGCAGCGCCCCGCTCATCCAGAGCGCTCAGCAGCACATGCACGCCGGCGACGGGCATGCCGACGCAGACACCGCCCGGCTGACGGGTGCCTGCCTGACCGGGCTGCGACTTCGCCTGCTCCGCTGCGCGGACGATCTCGTCGAGGGTGATGTCCGTCAGCAGCAGGCCCTCGGTCATGCCGTACGGAGTGTGGATGCTCGCGGCAGGCATCAGCAGCGCGACCTCCTCGAGCAGCGGAATGGGCAGCGGTGCGCCCGCGGAGAGCAGGGTCTGGACGCGGGCGAGGGCGTTCCGTTCGACGACGGTCAGGGCATCCGCTTTCGCTGCTGCAGTCGCTGTTGCGCACACGTTCACCAGGGCCGCGGGCGAGGCGAACACGACAGTGGCGTCGACGGCCGCCGCGGCCTGCGCGATGGCGCGGGCGGTGAGGGTCTTGGGTGCGGTGACGTCCATGTCGGGGGTGACCGAGGTGGCGCCGAGCGCCGGGCCGAGCAGGGCGAACGGCGCGAATCCTGCAACGAGGCCTGTTCCGGCGGCGATTCCGAACCGATCGCGCAGCAGGGTGACGAGGGCTGCGAGCTGTCTGTGGGTGTAGACGACCCCCTTGGCCGGTCCCGTGGAGCCGGAGGTGAAGAGGATGGCGGCGGTGGCATCGGGGTCGGGGGCGGTGGGCCCGGCAGCTCGGTGCCTTTCCCCGTCCGCGATCGCGGCGCGACCGAGCCGGGCGACCCCCGTGAGCGAGTGGCTCACCCCGAGGGCAGCGGCGAGCGGTGCGGCGAGCGTGCGGGCCGAGATGCGCTGTCCGGGCCAGCCGAGCACGCGGGCCGCGGCCAGGGCCGTCTCGATGCCGATGACGTGGTCGGGGCGGGCTCCGCGCACTGCGCGGCTCAGGCCCGCGATGCCGAGTCCTGCGTCGGCGACGACGACGATCGCGCCGATCCGGAGGCACGCGTAGAGCACCGCTGTGAGGTCGGCGCCGGGAGGCACGAGCAGCGACACCCGATCACCACGCTCCACTCCGACGGCTGAGAGCCCGGCGGCCAGTTCATCCACCCGCCGTTTCAGCAGGCTCCAGCTGACGGTGCGGATGCCGCTCCCCCGCCGTGCGCCACGCGGGGCCATCTCGACGACGGCGGCCGCGGGGTCAGCGGCGCGCTCGTCGAGGGTGGCCCAGAGCAGCCGGAACTCCGGGGCCGGGGCGGACTCCGACTCGGCCGCAGCTTCGACCACCACGGCATCCGCCATCACGGAATCCGCAACCGCCTCGGACTGCACGCCCGCGGTTGCTGCGGGCGTCACCTCCGAAGGGCGGTCTGCTCCCACCTGTCTCCCGGTTCCGGCGCCACCCGCGCTTTCGAATCGGGCGGCCAGCCAAGCGAGGATCATCGGGGCAACCGCGACATCCTCACCAACCAGGTGCCCCGCGTTCTCGAACCGGGTGACGTCGGCGTGGGGCAGGCGCCCGATCAGGTCGCCGAGGTAACGGTCGCTGAAGACGGGGTCGCGGGGCCCCCAGAGCATCAGGGCGGGAACGTCGAGCCGGGCGACCGCAGATGAGACGCGCGTGAGTTCGGCGAAGCTCGGATGTGAGGCGTCGACGGGAATGTCCGCCACGAACGCGCCGATCCCCTCGCGCCGCCGGGCCGAGCGGTACGGCGCCCGGAAGGCACGACGCACCTGAGGCGCGAGAGCCGGGTGCGCGATGGCAAGGGTCGTGTCGAGAAAGGCGGTCGTGCGAACGGTGCTGGCAACGAGGAGCGAGCGTTTGAGTACGAGCCGGAGCGCAGCCGGGAGCGGTTCGTGCTCGGGCTGGTGCACCGCCGTGTTGAGCATCATGACCCCGGCGAGGAGCTCCGGATGATCGACTGCCCAGCCGAGCGAGACGACGCCGCCCCAGTCGTGGCCGAGCGTGACGACCGGGCCGGCGAGGCCGAGCGCGTCAGTGAGGGCGCCCAGATCGGCGATGCGCTCCGGCAGGCCGCGGTCGTGCCCGGAACGCTCGGAGAATCCCATCTCGAGCTGGTCGACGGCGATGACCCGCCAGATCGCTGCCGACGAAGGCTCTGCGGCACCGGCCAGCGCAGCGTCCGTCGCCGCAGCGACGACGCTCCGCCAGAGGTACGACCAGGTCGGGTTGCCGTGCACGCAGAGGATGGTGCCGGTGGGCTCGAGGCCCCCCTCCGTGAGGAGTGACAGGTTGTCGAGCAGATGCCAGGTGTGCGGAGTTCCGCTGTGGTCAGGGGCCGTGAGGAGTCTGGACCAGCGGGCATCCAGACCCGGGAAGTCGTCGGCACGCGAGCCGGTCGACCGGGCCGTCGGGTGCACCCCGGGCAGCGACGCCGGCTCACGCCAGCGCTGGCGGCCCACTACCAGACGATCTCGGTCATGGCGGTGTTGATGCCCGAACCGACTCCCATGCAGAGAACCCGGTTGCCCTTGACCAACTTCGACGATTCGAGAGCAAGCGTCATCGGCAGCGACGCGGGGCCGACATTGCCGAGTTCCGGGTAGGTGAGCGGGATCCTCCTGCGGTCGAGCTTCGCCGCCTTCACGATGGAATCGGTGTGCACGTCACTCACCTGGTGCAGGATGTAGCGGTCCATCTTCTGCCAGTCCCAGGAGCCCTTGGCCTCTTTCCACGCCTCGACGACCAGCGCCATGCCGCCCGCGAGCAGCTCCTTGGTATGGGTGAACATGCCGTCTTTGTCGCCGACGCAGAGCAGGTGGTGCTCGGTGCCGGCCCGTGAGATGCCGCCCATGATGCGGTGGCCCTCCGGGTGGGCGTCGGCCGGGCCCAGCACTGCGGCGGCGGCACCGGATCCGAGGGTGAGGGAGGCGAACTCGTTCACGAAGTCCTTGCGGGAGATGCCCGGCTGCGAGAGGCGGTTGATCGTGTTCGCCTGAATCTCGTTCGAATCCTCGCCGTCGACGATCACCGCGTACTTGATCTGGCCCGAGTCGATCATCTGCGAGGCGAGCGTCATACCGTTCACGAAGCCGAGGCACGCGTTCGTGATGTCGAAGTTCATCGCCGAGGAGGGCAGACCCAGGGCGTGGTGGATGCCCACCGCGACGCTCGGTTCGAGGTGCTTGCGCGTGACAGAGGTGTTGATCAGCAGGCCGACGTCTTTCGGGTCGACCTTCGCCTCTTCGAGCGCTTCGGCGGCGGCTCCCGCTGCGGCCTCGTCGAAGGTGCCGTTGTCGTCCCAGTTGCGGCGGGAGATCACGCCGGCGACCCGCTCGAGCAGACCCGTGGGCAGACGAAGGCGGGTGAGAGCCTCGGCGAGCCGCACGTCGATCTCCTCCGATGTCACCACGAGCGGCGCCAGACGCGCCTTCACCGCAAGCAGCGCTGAGTTCTGATGCCGGAAAGTGGCATTCAAATTAGTCAATGGAGTCCTTCTGCGCCTGATGCGGTTGCGCCTGTGCGATGACACGGTGATGCAGCCAATCCATGACTGCGCATCTGTCAAGTCTAGGTTGAGCTTGGTGTGAGTTCGCCCATCGGCGCTACCGCCTCGTTTCGGACGGGCGGCAGTGCTATGGGAGGCCTCCCAGCGCCCGGCTGGACCGTGCGCTGGAAGCCTCCTGAAATCAGAGTGCCGGAACGACCCCGTCGAGCCCGACCTCGGTGCGTTCGCCGGTGGCGCGGTTCCAGAGTTCGACCGTTCCGTCGGCCACGCCGCGGCCCACGATGACGATCGTCGGCACACCGATCAACTCGGCGTCGCCGAACTTCACGCCGGGCGAGACCTTGGGCCGGTCGTCGAAGAGAACCTCTCGACCGGACGCCTCGATGTCGGCGACGATGCGCTCGGCGGCCTCATAGACGGCCGCGTCGCGACCGGTGGCGACCACGTAGACGTCGAAGGGCGCCACCGCCGGAGGCCAGATCAGGCCCTTCTCGTCGTTGTTCAGTTCGGCGATGATCGCGAGGATGCGCGTCACGCCGATCCCGTACGAGCCCATGGTGACCGTGACGAGCTTGCCGTTCTCGTCGAGCACCTTGAGGCCGAGGGCCTCGGCGTACTTGCGGCCGAGCTGGAAGACGTGGCCGATCTCCATCCCGCGGGCCGTCTCGATCGGGCCTGAGCCGTCGGGAGCCGGGTCACCGTCCCGTACGTCTGCGACCTCGACGAAGCCGTCGCCGACGAAGTCACGCCCGGCGACAAGGCCGAAGACGTGCCTATCGTGCTCGTTCGCGCCAGTGATCCACTGCGTGCCGGTGACCATGCGGGGGTCGAGCAGGTAGCGGATGCCGGTGCTCGACTTCTCGCCGAGAACCGCGGTGCCCGTGGTGTCCTCACCGGGCCGGGCGGCAGCCCACGGGCCGATGTAGCCCTTCACCAGACCCGGGTGCTTTCTGAAGTCGTCTTCGTTCGCGGCCTCGACCTCAGCAGGTTGGAAGGCGACCTCGGCGCGCTTCAGATCCGCATCGCGGTCTCCGGGGATACCCACGACGACGATCTCGCGGCTGCCGTCGAGCTGGGTGATGGCGAGCACGACGTTCTTCAGGGTGTCGGCCGCGGTCCACTCCCGACCGTCGGTGCGGGGCTGCTCGGCATTCGCCAGGGCGACGAGGCTCTGGATGGTCGGGGTGTCCGGTGAGTCGAACACCGTCGGTGCGGCCAGGCCCTCGACCGGCCGCGCCTCGGGCACGAGGGTGGTGAAGGCTTCGACGTTGGCGGCGTAGCCGCCCGCGGAGCGAACGAAGGTGTCTTCGCCCACGGGGGTCGGGTGCAGGAACTCCTCGCTCTTCGAGCCGCCCATCGCGCCGGCATCAGCCTTGACGATCACGTATTCGAGGCCCAGTCGCGTGAAGATGCGCTCGTAGGCATCGCGCTGCGCCTGGTACGACACGTCGAGCCCGGCATCGGTGTAGTCGAAGGAGTAGGCATCCTTCATGGTGAACTCGCGGCCCCGCAGCAGGCCCGCACGCGGGCGTGCCTCGTCGCGGTACTTGTCCTGGATCTGGTAGATCGACAGCGGAAGGTCCTTGTAACTGCTGAACAGGTCTTTCACCAGCAGGGTGAACACTTCTTCGTGGGTCGGCGCGAGCACGTAGCCCACTCCGCGGCGGTCTTCGAGGCGGAACATGCCGTCGCCGTAGTCGACATAGCGGCCGGTCGCCTCGTAGGGCTCCTTCGGCAGCAGTGCCGGGAAGTGCACCTCGTGCGCGCCGGCGTTCGACATCTCCTCGCGGACCACCTTCTCGATCTTCGCCTTGACGCGGAGCCCGAGCGGGAGCCAGGCGAAGATACCCGGTGCCTGCCGTCGGATGTACCCCGCCCGCACGAGGAGCCGGTGGCTGGTCACCTCCGCGTCGGAGGGGTCTTCACGGAGGGTCTTCAGAAAGTAATTGGTGAGGCGAGTAGGCACCGGAACAGTCTATTGCGGCGCGCTACGGCGCCTGGACGGGCTACCCGCAGGCGGTGCAGAACCGCTGGCCGGCCGCGGTCTCCGCGCCGCACGACCCGCAGTGGGCAGCCCGGGCAGCGGTTGCTGGTGCCGGAGGTACGTCGGGTGCGGGCGGTGCGGCGGGTGACGGCGATGTGGCCGTGATGGACGCAGCGGCCACCGGCGCCACGAAGACGGCGTCGTGGGGCGCCGAAGAGACCGGTGCCGGTTCCGGCGCGGCGGCGACCGCCGCGGGTTCGGGCGCCGTGGGTTCGGGCGCCGTGGGTTCGGGCGCCGGGCCCACCGGTGTCGGCTCCAGAGCCGGCGGGGTGACCGCTACCCCGACGACCGGAGCGGCAGCGGCAGGCGCCACCAAGGCGGGGGCGGCGGGAGCAGCGGGTGCGGCGGGGGCAGGAGCAGGAGCAGGAGCAGGAGCAGGGGCAGCAGCTTGCGGCACCGGCACTGTCCCGCCGTCAGGCAACGTCGAGAAGGGAGCCTCGGGGCGGGGCGCCGCCGCACGGCGCTTTCGCCGGCCGCGAAGGACGAGGAGGAGCACGAGGCCGATCACGAGCAGCAGGAATACTGCTCCCCCGATAACGACCCAGAGGATCCAGCCGGTGGTGTTCTCGCGGGGGAAGGCCTCTGTCGCCTTGGCCTGGTACTGCTGGGCGATGGCATTCTGCGGGTTGGCGGCAACCGCCTTGCCGAGGTCGTCGGCTGCGGCGTGGTACTTGCCGTCGAAGTACTCGGTGAGGCCGGCGCGGAAGTGCGAGTCGGCATCGCCGAGTTCGTTCTTGACGCCGTTCCGGGCGAGGAGTGCCGAGATCGTCTCGGGTGCCGCCGCGAAGTTCAGCTGCTGGGTGTCACCGGAGGGGCCGAAGCTGATCGTTCCGACGACGTCGCCCGATCCGTTGATGACGGGACCGCCGCTCATGCCGGGGCTCATCGTGACGCCGATCTGGGTGAACGGCCCGCCATCGGTCTGCTGCCGGCCGCTCACCTGGCCCTGGGCGAAGGTGGGCTGCGGATTGCCGCTCACGAGATCGGTCACATTGCCGGGATAGCCGATCGCGTCGACCTTCTGGCCCGTGGCGGGTTGCTCGCCGGAGACGACGAGCACGGGAAGCGGCGAAGGCGCGTCGATCTTGAAGAGGGCGACGTCGCCCTGGCTGATCGGCCGGTCGTCCTGCAGCACAGCCGTGAAGCCCGACGCGCTGTCTGCGGAGATCGAGATGGCCGGGTAGACCTTCATGGCCAGCACCGGCGCCTCCCCCGTCTTCTGCCCCTCCACCGGCCAGGCACCCTCGGCCCCGGCTGCGATATAGGCCTGCGCTTCAGCCTCGGTGATGTCGCCGTTCGTTACCTCATTCGAGAGGAACTGGTCGACCAGCGCGGTCTTGCCCTCGGCCACGTCGGCGCAGTGGCCGGCCGTCACCACGTAGCCGTCGGAGCTCGCGACGAAGCCACTGCAGCTGAACGACGCATCGATCTGATCGGACCAGGCTGTCGTGCCGTCGGGAAGCGGAAAGTTCACAAAACCCGACCAGGTGCCGCTGAGGTAGACCGTTCCAGCCTCGCCGATCGCGGCCAGGTGCTCCTGCGAGAGGTCGTTCACAGGCTCGGCCATCGCGACGGAGGCGCGGGCTGGCAGGGCTGCACCCACCAGCACCAGGCCGGCCACGAGGGCGCCACACACCAGTACGGCGCCGAGCGCGCCCTGTTTCAGGCGTTCGTGGGGGGTTTGGTTGACGGCATTCACGCTGCATCGGCCTCTCGTTCGGTACTTGCTCCGAAAGAGACATTATCAAGTTTTGCTCACTAATGAGTAATCGTCGGGAGAGACGGGCGTCTCGAGCACGTCGAGGGAGCGGGTGTCCCCATCGTGCGACACGATGAAGTGGGGTGAGCCGTGCACGTGCACCGTGAGTCGCAGATGCTGGTGCCTGATCATCCAGAGCAGACCGATGATCGCAGCGGCGAACCCGGCGACCGCCGCCACGCCGATCGCCCACCGCGGCCCGAGGGTGTTCGCGACCAGTCCGACAATCGGTGCTCCGATCGGCGTGCCGCCCATGAAGATAGCCATGTAGAGCGCCATCACGCGCCCCCGGAATTCGGGCGCGGTCGTCATCTGCACGGCGCCGTTCGCCGTCGTCATCAGAGTCTGGGCCGCGAACCCGAGAAGCACCAGGCAGAGCGCGAAGGTGAGGTAGGTGGGCGATACCGCCGCCAGCAGGCAGCTCGACCCGAACAGGGCGGATGACGCGAAGACGAGCCGAAGGCGCGGTCTCTCCCGGCGCGCCGAGAGGAGCGCGCCGGCCACCGAACCCACCGCCAGAACAGACGACAGCAGCCCGAAGGCCGTCGAATCCAGATGGAAGGTGCCGGTCGTCATTGTTGAGGTGAAGATCTGGAAGTTGAGCCCGAAGGTCCCGATGATCGCGATAACGACCAACACGATGACGATGTCCGGCCGTTTCGACACGTACCGGAATCCGTCGAGCAGCTGGCCCGGCCCGGCCTTCGAACGTCTGGGAACCCGGAGATTCTCCTTGCGCATGCGAGTGAGCGAGACGAGGACAGCCGCGAAACTGACGGCGTTGATCAGGAACACCCAGCCGGATCCGACGACCGCGATCAGCACCCCGGCGACGGCCGGGCCGATCATCCGGGCCGCGTTGAACGACGCCGAGTTGAGGGCGACCGCGTTCGAGAGGTTGCTGTCGGAGACGAGATTCGACACGAACGACTGCCGGGCCGGCGCATCGAACGCGCTGGTGATGCCGAGCAGCAGGGCGAACACGTACACCTGCCAGAGTTGGGCGCCTCCCGAGAGCACGATCAACCCGAGCGCGAGACCGAGGATGCCCATAACCCCCTGTGTCGCCATCAGGAGCTTTCGGCGGTCGACCCGGTCGGCGACGAGCCCCGTCCACGGAACGAGCAGCAGCTGCGGGCCCAGCTGCAGCGCCATCACGACTCCGACCGCCACGGCGTCGTTGTGAGTCAGCTGGGTGAGCACGATCCAGTCCTGTGCCGTGCGCTGCATCCAGGTTCCGACGTTCGAGACAATGGCCCCGCCGAACCAGACGCGATAGTTGTAATCGCTGAGCGACCGGAACATCGCGCTCAACTGTCGGCGAGCTCTCTGAGCACCGTCGCCGCCCGCGCGAGAGCGGAACGATCATCCGGAGACAACTCGGCAAGCCGCAGGGTCAGCCAGGCATCGCGACGTCGACGGGTCTCCCTCACCAGCGCCTCCCCCTGGTCGGTGAGGGAGACCATGACTTTGCGGCCGTCGTGGGCCGATGGAGTCCGCTCGGCATAACCGGCGCCGACGACGGCATTGATGGTGCGGTTCATGGATGGCGGCGTGACCCGCTCGAAGGCGGCGAGGGCGCCGGGCGTGCTCGGCCCGTTCTTCCACAGGTAGCCGAGGATCGCGGACTGGGAATCGCTCAGCTCGTTGTCAGCCTTCTCGGCCCGGAGCCGCCGCGAGACCCGCAGAAGGGCAGGGCGCAGCTGCGCGGCGAGATCGTCGGCTGCCGAAACAGGATCGACGGAGGCGGAGTTTGTCGATGGCACCTCATTAGCATAGGTCATTAGCGAGACTAAACGACCCGTCGTCGGCAGTCATCACCGTGTTCGTGGGGCTGTAGTGCTCACACCTCGGCCCTCGAGCGGAAGCCGAACACGGCAACGCGCGCACCCGAGGGAGCATCCACCTCGTCGAGAACCACCATGCCGAGCTTCTGGGCGACGGCGACGGAGGCGCGGTTCTGAACATCGATCATCGCAATCGGGTCGTGGATGCCCGAGGCAGCCGCCCGCGCCAGGCACTCCCGGGCGGCGGCAGTTGCCAGCCCCGCTCCCTGGTGCGCGAGGCCGAGACGCCAGCCCATCTCGATCCGTCCCGTCGGACCCCACTGCTGAGTCCACGGTTGAAGGCCCACGAAACCGGCCACCATGTCGTGGTTCGGCCCGCGCCGCACCAGCGCGAACAGGCAGAGGCCCGTCTCCGCCTCGAGCACCCGCTGACGCGCCGCGAAGGCCTGGTACCACTCGCGCGGCTGAACCCGGCCGTCCCCGATGTATCGCATGATGTCGGGATCGTCGAAGAGTTCGAACCACGCCTCGGCATCGGCCGGAGACGGGATCCGCAGCTCGTAGCTCGGAGCGTCCCCGAGGCCGTTCGGTGTCACCGAAGCGGGTGGTGCGCCTGAGCCGCTCAGACTGTTACGACCAACGGCGGACCGGTCTCGCCGGCCGGCATCTCGGCAGCGAGGCGGTTGGCCTCCTGGATGAGCGTAGCCACGATCTCGGACTCGGGAACGGTCTTGATGACCTCTCCGCGCACGAAGATCTGTCCCTTGCCATTGCCCGAAGCGACGCCGAGGTCGGCCTCGCGAGCCTCGCCGGGACCGTTCACGACACAGCCCATGACAGCGACGCGGAGCGGAACGGTCATCCCCTCGAGCCCGTCGGTGACATCGTTCGCGAGCTTGTACACGTCGACCTGGGCGCGGCCGCACGAGGGGCAGGACACGATCTCGAGCTTGCGTTCGCGGAGGTTCAGCGACTGCAGGATCTGCAGGCCCACTTTGACCTCCTGCGCGGGCGGGGCAGAGAGGGAGACGCGGATGGTGTCGCCGATGCCCTCCCCGAGAAGGATTCCGAATGCCGTGGCCGACTTGATCGTGCCCTGGAACTCGGGGCCTGCCTCGGTCACGCCGAGGTGCAAAGGCCAGTCTCCGCGCTCGGCAAGCAGCCGGTAGGCCTTGACCATGATGACGGGATCGTTGTGCTTGACCGAGATCTTGAAGTCGTGGAAGTCGTGCTCCTCGAAGAGGCTCGCCTCCCAGACGGCGCTCTCGACGAGGGCCTCCGGCGTGGCCTTGCCGTACTTCTGCATGATGCTCGGCTCGAGCGATCCGGCGTTGACGCCGATGCGGATGCTCACCCCGGCCGCCTTCGCAGCGGCCGCGATCTTGCCGACCTGGTCGTCGAACTTGCGGATGTTGCCCGGGTTCACCCGAACCGCCGCACACCCCGCATCGATCGCCTGGAACACGTAGTTCGGCTGGAAGTGGATGTCGGCGATCACCGGGATCTGGCTCTTCTTCGCGATGATCGGAAGAGCCTCGGCGTCGTCACGGCTCGGCACGGCGACGCGCACGATGTCGCACCCGCTGGCCGTGAGTTCGGCGATCTGCTGGAGGGTCGCGTTGATGTTCGTCGTCGGCGTCGTGCACATCGACTGCACACTCACCGGGGCGTCGCCTCCGACGAGGACCTTGCCGACCTTGATTTGACGGGACTTGCGACGGGGGGCCAGAGTCTCGACGACTTTGGGCATTCCCAAGTTGATTGCTGCCACGCATTCAGCTTACCCCCGGCCACCGGTGGAGGCTCCTCACGCCCCGAACGGTCGGCTGGCGTTCAGCCGGGCGGCCCCGTCCCTGCCGCGAGAACGGCTGTTGCCGCCGAGATCGCCGGGTGGGGGTGCGGTCTCGGGGGTGGGTGGCGAGCTCGCCGGGAGGGTGAGGATCTCGCCGGGAGGGTGAGGGACCCGAATCGCGGCTAGTGCGTGCCGTTGGCGCGATTCGGGTCCCTTCGGTTGCCAGCAGGGACGGGGCGGGGCGGGTGAGGGGCCCGAATCGCGGCTAGTGCGTGCGGTTGGCGCGAAATGGGTCCCTTCGGTTGGCAGCAGGGGCGGGGCGGGCGGATCAGGACTTCGTCGGGGGGACGGGGCCCGCCGACGGTGCCGGGCGGCCAGACTGCAGCACCTCGAGCCGGGCGCGGTACTCGACCTCGTCGATGTCGCCGCGGGCGAAGCGTTCGGCGAGCGTCTTCTCGGCGTCGGATGTGGTGCCCGCGGCTCCCGCACCCGCCCAGCCCGGTCCCCAGCCGTGTCCACCCCGGCCGCCGCCACCGGCGCCCCAGCCCGGCGCGCCGCCGTTCGCCGCCCAGAAGCGCCGCCGGCGCCGGGCCGCGAGAGTGAAGATCAGCACGAAGAGCCCGATCCAGAACAGCGGGATGAGCAGGAAAAGCCAGCCGAATCCGCCGCCGGGGCCGGGGCCGCCCCACGGCCCCCAATGTGTGAGTGAGGTGCCGGCCGGGCCGGCGAGGGCGGCTGAGACGATCGGCGACGAGAGAAGAACGGAGGTGAGCACGGTGTGTCCTTTCGATGGCGGCCCCGTGTGGGGCCCTGTGTCCACCCTCGTCGCGGCCGCGCCTTTACACATCGGCCGCCGGGAGTGATCGTGGTACTCCCCCGGTCGCATCCCTGGCACCTGGGGCATCCGCGGGTGGTACCCCGGTACAGGTGCGCCGCCGCGCGCCTGCCCCCGTCGACCGCCGCCACTGCCCAGCCAGCCACCCAGCCACCCAGCCAGCCACCACAATTCAGGCAGGAGGGGCTGCCGGCGCGGATACCGCCTCGGCGCCGCCATATGCCTGAATTACGGTGCGGGGCGGGCGCGGCGGGGCGCCGGTGGAGGGGGCGGCGAGGCGCCCGGCACGAGTGTAGGCGGCTCAGCGCCAGCCGGGCCGCACGAGGCCTGCCTCGTACGCGACCACCACGAGCTGCGCCCGGTCGCGGGCCGCGAGCTTCGTCATGGTGCGCGACACGTGCGTCTTGACGGTGAGCGGGCTGAGGAATAGCTGCAGCGCAATCTCGCCGTTCGTGAGCCCGGCGCCGACGAGAGCCAGTACTTCCCGCTCCCGATCGGTCAGGGCATCGAGCTCCGGCGCGCGCGACCCGTCGGCCAACCCCGCCGCGACCCGTTCGAGCAGTCGCTTCGTCACTCGTGGCGACAGCAGAGCCTCCCCGGCCGCGACGACGCGCACCGCGCGGATGAGTTCGACGGGCTCGGTGTCCTTCACGAGGAATCCGCTCGCCCCGGCCCGGATCGCCCGTCCCACATACTCGTCGAGCTCGAAGGTCGTGACGATGACGATGTGCACCCCAGCGAGAGAGGGGTCGGCCACGATCTGCTCTGTAGCCCAGAGGCCGTCGCCGTCGGGCATCCGGATGTCCATCAGCACCACATCGGGACGGAGACGGCGCACGACCTCCACCGCCTCCGCACCCGTGCCCGCCTCGCCCACCACGTCGATGTCGGGCTCGTTGGCGAGCAGGGCGCTGAAGCCCGCACGGATCAGGTTCTGGTCATCGGCGACTACCACCGTGATGTGTGCCCGGCCGAGGCCCGCTCCGGTCGGATCCGGGGCAGGCGTGTCGCTCCCCTGCGGGACCGGCCGGCCTGCGCCGGGCGCAGCAGGGGCGGCCGCATCGTGCCGCAGCGGGACCGGTCGGCCCGCCTCGCTCACGACCCTGACCGGCGCGGCACCCGGGGAACCCGGGCCACCACAGCGAACCCGCCTGAACTCAGGGGGCCGGCCTCGAGATTGCCGCCCAGGAGTTCGGCCCGTTCTTTCATGCCGAGCAGGCCCCGGCCGCCGGCCTTCCGCGAAGAGGGCTGGCGGCCCGCCACAGCTGAACGCCCGTTGTCGCTGACACGGAGCAGGTAGTCGTCGCCCTGCTGTTCGAGCACGACGCGGGCCTCACTCGCTCCGGCGTGCCGGGTCACGTTCGTGAGGCTCTCCTGCGCGATGCGGAACAGCGCGAGCTGCACGCCCGGCGGCGGGGTATCGCTCAGCCGGTTGTCGAGCTCCACGTGGAAGTCGGTGGTGGAGATGGACGAGACAAGGGCGGGCAGACGGGACAGGTCGGCCTGGGGGGCGAGCGGCGCTCCGGATCTCGCGCCGGGGAACAGCGCGCGGGATTCCCGCACCGGCGGCGCTTCCCCGGCCCCGGCCCCGCCCCCGGCGTACCCCGCCTCGCCCGGGATCGTCGAGTAGTCGAAGAGGGTGGGAGCGTCATCCAGAACCGTCGCGCCGGCCGCAGCACCCTCCGAGCGAAGGAAACCGAGCACCCCGCGCACCTCGTCGAGCGCCGTCTTGCTGGTCGTCTTGATGTTGCCGAGCGCCTCGCGGGCCTTTTCGGGATGCGCGTCGATGAGGTGGAGGCCCATCGCGGCCTGCACATTGATCTGCGAGAGCGAATGGGCCAGCACGTCGTGGAGTTCCCGGGCGATGCGCTCCCGCTCGGCCTGGGCCGCCTCTTCACGCCGACGCCGCACAGCCGCCTGGAACTGGGCGACCCGGTGCGTGCGGGTGCGGATCGCCTCACCGATCAGCACCACGATGAGGATGCCGAGCGAGGTCGCGATGATGCGGAACGGATGCCAGTCGATGCCGAGCAGGATCGCCCCGGCGAGCGTCAGGAGCCAGCCCGCGGCGACGGAGGCGAGGGCCCACGTGCGGGCGCTCCGCACCATCGCGGACACGATCGCGAAGGCCAACGCGAGGTACGGCGCCCCGGAACCCGGGGTGAACAGCAGGTCGGCCGCCGCGGCTGCCGTGGCGATCACCACAACGGGGCCGGGGAACCTCCGCGCAGCGATGAGGGCAAGCGGGCCGACGAGGGCGAGCAGCACGACGAGGAGGCCGGGGCCGGTGCGTCCGTCGCGGGCGAACGCCATCAGAGCCGGCACACCCTGCACCAGCAAGGAGACCACGACCGGCACCCACAGCGTCACAGCCCGGGGTGGGCCCCAGCGCCTCGGCACCTCTGCCTCGGAGGGACGGATGCTGCGCACCCACGGCGCCGAGCCGGGCTGCCAGGCGGGGCCGGCCCCGACGTGGCGGTCGGGCTCGGGTGGAGGAGAGAACGGCCAGCGGTGCTCGCTCCGGCTGCGGCGGACATCGCGTCGCCTTCTCCACTCCGCCGCCGTGAACCGCCGGCGTTGCGGGCGGTCAGCGTAAGGCATGACACTGATCGTAGCGAGAGCGCGGGCCCCGGGCATCCTGCAGCAGGCGGGTTCCGCCTACTCCCGTGGGAGTACGTGGAGCGGCGCCGCTGGCCATCCGCCGCGCCACGCGCACCCCGTCGGCCGCCCGCACCCCGTCGGCCGCCCGCACCCCGAGCGCCACCCGCCGCGCCTCAACCAAAGAGGTTGACCGGGTTCACGATGTCGGCGTACACCAGCAGCGCCGACAGCGCGCCGAAGAAGATCACGACCACGAAGGTCAGCGGCATCAGTTTCGCCGTGTCGACCGGCCCGGGATTGGGCCGCTTGAACAGCTTCGCGAGCTGCCGGCGGAGACCTTCCCAGAGCGCACCGATGATGTGCCCGCCATCCAGCGGCAGAAGAGGCACGAGGTTGATCACGAAGAGGCCGATGTTCACCGAACCGAGCAGCCCGACGAGTGTCGCGACCTTGCTCGCGAGCGGGATGTCGATGGTGGCGATCTCACCGGCCACGCGCCCGACGCCGACCACGCTGATGGGCCCGTTCACGTCACGGGTGCCGCCGCCGAACGCGGCATTCGCTACCCCGACGATGCGGGCGGGCAGGTTGATGATCGTGTTCGCGACTCCGGCCACGTTCTCACCGACGAACGGGAGAACCGCGGTGACGGGCTGCGGCTGGAGTTGAGTGGCATAGCCGATGCCGACGAAACCGACATCCTCGGTGACGGTGGCCCCGCTCGCATCGGTCTTGACGACCGTCTGTCCGTTCACGACCTCGGTCACCGCGCGTTCGGTCAGCAGCGGCGTCATGATGAGCGTCTGGTCGGATCCGTTCCGCGACACCACGATCGAGAGCGCGGTTCCGGGCGACTGGCGGATGATCGCGGTGGCCTGGTCCCAGGTGTCGATCGTGGTGCCGTCGACCGACACGATTCGGTCACCCGGCAGGATGCCCGCGGCGCTGCCGGGCGAGACGGGGTCATCTGCTGCACAGGTCGTGCTCGTGCTGCCGGCCGGCTGCACGCAGGAGCTGACGCTGCCGATGGTGGTGGAGGGCGCGGCGATGCCGAAACCGCAGAGCACGATGCCGAAGAACAGGATTCCGAGTACGAGGTTCATGGCGGGGCCGGAGATCATGATGATGACCCGCTTGTAGACCGGCAGCCGGTAGAACGAGCGTTCGTCGTCATCGCCGACGGTCTCGGCACTGGCCTTCCGCGCATCCTGAATCAGCGTCTGGAAGAACCCGGTCGTCGCGCGACGGGCCTTACCGCCCTCCTTCTGCGGGGGAAACATGCCGATCATCGAGATGTAGCCGCCGAACGGGATCAGCTTGACGCCGTACTCCGTCTCACCGCGCAGGCGGGAGAATACGGTGAGGCCGAAACCGACCATGTATTGGGTGACCTTGACGCCGAACAGCTTCGCGGGAACGAGGTGCCCGACTTCGTGCAGGGCGATCGAGATCGCGAGGCCGAGCGCGACGATGACCACACCGACGACATAGAGGAGCACTGTATCCACCAGCACACGATAGCCGCCCGGGTGGGTGCGGCGCTGGGCGAGGGCTGAATGCCGCTTGTGAATAGACCCGCGGGCTCCGGATGCCGGGGGTCAGACGACCCGCAAGCTCCGGATGCCCGGGGCTCAGCCCTTGGCGATCAGCCGGTCCGCCTCGCGCCTGGCCCAGAGCTCTGCGTCGAAGAGTGCCTCTCGGGTGAGGGCACCCTCGGCGGGCTCGTGCCGCTGCAGCACCTGCTCGATCGTCTCGACGATCCGGAGGAACCCGATCCGTCCGGCGTGGAACGCGGCCACGGCCTGCTCGTTCGCCGCGTTGAACACCGCAGGAGCCGTGCCACCCGCGCGCCCGACCTGCTTCGCGAGCTCGACCGCCGGGAAGGCGTCGGTGTCGAGCGGCTCGAACGTCCACGAGTGGGCGGTCGACCAGTCCAGCGGCGCGCCGACCCCCGCGACACGGTGCGGCCAGTCGAGCCCGAGCGAGATGGGCAGGCGCATGTCGGGCGGTGAGGCCTGCGCGAGGGTCGACCCGTCGATGAACTCGACCATCGAGTGGATGACGGACTGCGGATGGACGGTCACGTCGATCTTCGAGTACGGAACGTCGAACAGCAGGTGCGCCTCGATCACCTCGAGGCCCTTGTTCACGAGGGTCGCCGAGTTGGTCGTGACGACGAGGCCCATGTCCCAGGTCGGATGCGCGAGGGCCTCGCGCGGGGTCACATTCTCCAGCGACGCCCGCGACCGCCCGCGGAACGGGCCACCCGACGCGGTGAGCACCAGCCGGTCGACCTCGTCGGCCGTGCCCGAGCGGAGCGCCTGAGCGATGGCCGAGTGCTCGGAGTCGACGGGCACCAGCTGGCCGGGCCGGGCGATACCCTTCACGAGTTCGCCGCCGACGATCAGGCTCTCCTTGTTCGCCAGGGCCAGGGTGCGGCCCTCCTCCAGCGCGGCGAGGGTCGGACCGAGCCCGACAGACCCAGTGATTCCGTTCAGCACCACGTCTGCGTCGACGCTCCGAACGAGCTGCTCGGCCTCGTCGGCCCCGAGGGCGGTGTCACTGACGCCGAATTCGGTGGCCTGGGCATCCATCGCCGCCGTGTTCGTGCCGGCGGCGAGACCGACCACCTCGAACCGCTCCGGATTGGCCCGGATGACGTCGAGGGCCTGGATGCCGATAGAACCGGTGGAGCCGAGAAGGATGACGCGTCGCATGCCTGCCATCATCGCAGGTGCGCTGCGGATGCGCAGGGGGATCGCCCGGTCGCCGAGGGCGGGCGCGGGTCGGCCGTGCCTGCGGAGCGCTACTCGGCCGGCGTCGGCGTCGCGGACGGGTCGGGCGCCGGCCCCACCTCGGTGACGTCGACGACGAACACGAGGACGTCGGCTGGGGCCACGCCGAGCGCGGGATTGCCCTCGGAGCCGTAGGCGTCGCCCGGGGGCACGACCGCGACAACGCGCGAGCCGACCGCCGCGCAGGCGACGGCCTTCACCAGGCCGGGGAGGAACTGCGACTCGTCTACGATGATCGGCAGCGGCTGGCCGCCCGCGTCGAGGGTGCTGAACAGTTGGGCACCCGTGTTCGCGTTGTAGAGGGTGAAGTCGACGCTCGCCTGGGAGCCGGATGTCGCGACCGTGCCTGTTCCGCTGATGACGACCGATCGCTCGGTGATGTCACTGGTGACAGGGGGAATGAACGTCGTCGTCGGGGCCTTGTCGAAGTCGCCGCTCACCGAGACGGAGTCGGACGCGGTTCCCGGGGCCGTGAACATACAGTCCGGGCTCGCACTCGGGGTCGGACCGGCCGTGCCCGTGCATCCGGCGAGCGCAAGCACCAGCGCGAGGGCGGCCGCGGTGGCGGCGGTCAGAACGGCAGGAGTGCGCATCCCACAGTTTTACATGATCGGGCCCGCCGCACCTGACAGGCCGGTGGGTGCCGCGGCGGTTCACCTCCAGTTAACCCGCGGCCCCTAAACTGGGCTCCCCACCCGACCCCCACGGGGAATCGCCAGAGTGCGTCAGACCAGACAGCGACAGAGCAGAGGATGCCCGGCATGACCTCCGCTTCGAACACCCCTGCCCCGTCAGACATCGCGAGCGGGGTCGCGGGCACGCCGGGCGCGGGCACGCCGGGCGCAGGCGACGCGAGCACCGGCACGGCGAGCGTGAGCGTGAGCGGTGCAGTCACGGCGAGCGCGAACAGCGCGGGCATCGCTGGCGCAGACACAGGCAGCGCGAACAGCGCGAGCGCCGGCATCCTCAGCGCCGGGCCGACTCCCGAGCCGCGCACGCTGGTCGACATCCTGCGGGAGAGTGCCGCCGCGAACCCGCAGGCCTCCGCCCTCGCTGACGCGGCGGGCACCCTGAGCTACCGCGAGCTGCTGCGTGAGGTGAACCGCACCGCGGCCCGGCTCGCGGAGGCCGGTGTGCGCCGCGGCGACCGGGTGGGGATCCGCATCCCGTCGGGCACCCGCACGCTCTACATCTCGATCCTCGGGGTGCTCGTCGCCGGCGCGGCCTACGTTCCGGTCGACGCCGACGACCCCGAGGAGCGCGCGACGCTCGTCTTCGGCGAGGCCGGAGTGGTCGGCGTGATCGGTGCCGACGGCGAGCTGGTGCGGAGCGGGCATCCGGATGGCGTAGGAGCGCCCGGCGACGAGACCGACCGCCCCGGGCATCCGTCCACCGCGAGCATCCCGACCGCAGGCTCCCCCACCGGCACCCTCCCCGTGGTCGGCGGCCCGACACCCGACCTGGACGCGTGGATCATCTTCACCTCCGGCTCGACCGGCACGCCCAAGGGTGTCGCCGTGAGCCACCGTTCGGCTGCGGCGTTCGTCGACGCCGAGGCGCGGATGTTCCTTCAGGACGAGCCGATCGGCCCCGGCGACCGCGTGCTAGCCGGCCTCTCCGTCGCCTTCGACGCCTCCTGCGAGGAGATGTGGCTCGCGTGGCGACACGGCGCCTGCCTCGTTCCGGCCCCGCGTTCGCTGGTGCGTTCGGGAGTGGACCTCGGCCCGTGGCTGATCTCGCACAGCATCACCATCGTCTCGACCGTGCCGACGCTCGCGGCGCTCTGGCCCCTCGAGTCGCTGGAGCTGGTGCGGCTGCTCATCTTCGGCGGCGAGGCCTGCCCACCCGAGCTCGTCGCGCGTCTCGCCGTCGACGGCCGCGAGGTCTGGAACACCTACGGACCCACCGAGGCCACGGTGGTCGCCTGCGGATCCCTGCTCGACGGAGTCGGACCCGTGCGCATCGGACTGGCGCTCGACGGCTGGCTACTGGCCGTGGTCGACGGCGACGGGCATCCGGTCGCCGAGGGCGAGACGGGCGAACTCATCATCGGCGGGGTCGGGCTGGCGCGCTACCTCGACCCGGCCAAGGACGCCGAGAAGTACGCCCCGATGCCGACCCTCCGCTGGGATCGCGCCTACCGCAGCGGCGACCTCGTGGTGTTCGACCGTGCCGGGCTGCTGTTCCAGGGCCGCGCCGACGACCAGGTGAAGCTCGGCGGTCGGCGGATCGAGCTGGGCGAGGTCGAGGCGGCGATCCAGGCCCTGCCCGGGGTCGCGGGTGCGGCTGCCGTGGTACGGCGCACCGCCGCGGGCAACCAGGTGCTCGTGGGATACCTGGTCGCCGGCGACACGAGCACCCCGTTCGACACGGTCGCCGCGACGGCGGCGCTTCGCGAATCGCTCCCGGCCGCCCTCATCCCCCTGCTCGCGGTCGTCGACGGCCTGCCGACCCGCACCTCGGGCAAGGTCGACAAGGCGGCGCTCCCGTGGCCGCTGCCCAGTGCGCGGGGCTCAGGGGCCCGAAACGGGGCCGGGGCCGGGGCCGGTGGCGACGCCGCATCCAGAGCCGGCGGCGGCAACGGCAGCGGCGGGGGAAGCGGCACCGCCACGCGCCTCAAGAAGGGTGCAGGCCCCGACCCCACCCTCAGCGAGACGGCCCTCTGGATCGCCGAACACTTCACCGCCATCCTCGGGGCCCCGGTCACCGGCCCCGACGACGACTTCTTCGCGTTCGGCGGCGGGAGTCTGTCTGCCGCGCAACTCGTGTCGGTCATCCGCACCCGGTTCCCGGAGACCACCGTCGCCGACATCTACGACCACCCGCGGATCGGCGCCCTGGCCGCGGAACTGGATGCCCGCTCCCCCGTGACCGCGGCGAAGCGCGCACCCGTGCGACCGACCCCGCCGGGCACCCAGCTCGCCCAGACCCTGCTCGGCATCCCGCTCTATGTGCTCGTCGGTCTGCGCTGGCTCACCTACGTGCTCGCCGTGAACAACGTGCTGCAGCTGTTCGGCGTCTTCACCTGGGCGCCCACCATCTCGTGGTGGTACATCCTCGTGGGGTTTATCGTTCTGATCACGCCCTTCGGGCGCATGGCGATCTCGGTGCTCGCGGCCCGCACGTTGCTGGCCGGCGTCGAACCGGGCGATCACCCGCGGGGTGGGACCGTGCATGTGCGCCTCTGGCTCGCCGAGCAGATCGCCCAGCTGGTCGGTGCGACCAACCTCGCGGGCGCACCCTGGATCATCACCTACGCCCGGGCCCTCGGGGCGAAGATCGCCCCCGGCGTCGACCTGCACACCCTCCCGCCCATCACCGGCATGCTGAAGATCGGCGCCCGGGCATCCGTCGAACCCGAGGTGGACCTCTCGGGCTACTGGATCGATGGCGACATCCTGCGGCTCGGCAGCATCCAGATCGGAGCGGATGCGGCCATCGGTGCGCGGAGCACCCTCCTGCCGGGTACGCGGATCGGCCGGCGAGCGGAGATCGCCCCGGGTTCCGCCGTGTCGGGACGGGTGCCCGCGGGCCAGCTCTGGGCCGGATCCCCCGCCGAACGACGCGGCAAGGCCCACCCCGACTGGCCGAGCGGCAGGCCGCCCCGGAACGCCCGCTGGTTGGTCGCGTTCGCTGCGGGTTCCGTCGCGCTCTCGCTGCTGCCCGTGCTGGCTGTGCTCGCCGGGGCGGCCGTCGCGGGCTGGTTCCTCGGGCTGAGCCTTGACCCCGGCGCCCTCGGCGGCCTCGGGAGCACCAGCGGCGGTTCGGCCCAGACGCCCCTGTTCGAGTCGGTCACGACGTCGGTCGCGAGCACCGCGGGCACGGCGACCGGATCCGGTTTCACGCCCCTGCCGAGCCTCGGCGACGCCGCCCTCCGCCTGCTGGCGGCCATCCCGCTCGCCACGATCGCGGCCGGCATCGTCTACGCGGGCCTCACCGTGATAGCGGCGCGCCTGCTCGGCATCGGCCTCCGCCCCGGCAGCTACCCCGTGCGGAGCCGAATCGGATGGCAGGTCTGGGCGACCGAACGCCTGCTGGATGCCGCTCGTACCGTGCTGTTCCCGTTCTACGCGAGCCTCTTCACGCCCGTCTGGCTCCGGATGCTCGGGGCCACCGTCGGCCGGGACGTCGAAGCCTCGACGGTACTCCTGTTGCCGAAGATGACCACGATCGCCGACCAGGCCTTCCTCGCCGACGACACCATGGTCGCCTCCTACGAGCTCGGCGGGGGCTGGCTCCGCATCGACGAGGCGAAGGTCGGCAAGCGCGCGTTCCTCGGCAACAGCGGGATGACCGGCCCCGGCCGCACCGTGCCGCGGAATGGTCTCGTGGCTGTTCTCAGCGCGACCCCCCGCAAGGCCAAGAGCGGGTCGTCGTGGCTCGGCAACCCGCCCGTGCGGCTCCGCCGGCAGGTCACCGAGTTCGACGAGGGCCGCACCTTCCACCCCTCGGGGCGGCTGAAGGTCGCCCGCGCGCTCTGGGAACTGGGCCGCCTCATACCCGTGATGGTCAGCGTCGCGATCGGCCTCGGAATCGCCGTCCTGCTCGAACTCCTCCTCGGCACGCTCGGACTCGGCTGGGCGATCGTGCTCTCCGGCGCGGTGATGCTTGCCGGTGGTGGCATCGCGGCGGTCATCACGACGGCGGCGAAGTGGGCTCTCGTCGGGCGGATCCGGCTGGGTGAACATCCACTCTGGTCGTCGTTCGTCTGGCGGAACGAAGTGTCGGATACCTTTGTGGAGATGGTTGCCGCTCCCTGGTTCGCGAACGCCGCCTCCGGGACGCCCGCTCTGGCGTGGTGGCTGCGGTCGATCGGCGCGCGCATCGGCCGAGGCGCGTGGATCGAGACGTACTGGCTCCCCGAGGCCGACCTGATCTCCCTCGGGGCGGGATCCACAGTCAATCGGGGTGTCGTTGTGCAGACGCACCTCTTCCACGACCGCGTGATGAGCCTCGACAGTGTGGCGCTCGACGACGGAGCGACGATCGGGCCGCACGGAGTCATCCTTCCTGCCGCGTCGATCGGCAGCGACGCGACCGTCGGGCCGGCCTCGCTGGTGATGCGGGGCGAGCACGTTCCGTCGGGGTCGCGTTGGGCGGGCAACCCGATCGCGCCGTGGGCCGACCAGCCGCCTGCTCCGGATGTCGCGGGCCAGGGTTCCTCCGCGCTCCGCCTCGAGACCGCGGCCGAAGCCGGCCTGTCGCCGGCGGGTGGCTGATGGCGCGCCCCACCTCCACGGCACTGGCGGCTGCGGGAGCCCGCTCCCTCGGCGACCCATACCTGCCGACCAGCGGCAACGGCGGCTACACCGTGCTGCACTACGACATCGACTGCGACTACCGCGTCTCCTCAAACCGGCTGAGTGCCACGGCCACCATCACCGCCGTGGCGACGCAACGCCTCTCGAGCTTCAGCCTCGACTTCGCCGGGCTCGTCGCGAGCAAGGTGAGCGTCGACGGGCACCGCTCGGCGCACCTCACGCAGACGGCCCGGAAGCTCGTCGTCACCCCTCTCACACCGCTCAACAAGGGAGTGGAGTTCACGGTGGTCGTCAAGTACAGCGGACAGCCGAAGCCGGTGCGGAGCCAGTGGGGCGAGGTCGGCTGGGAGGAACTCACCGACGGCGTGATCGTGGCCGGGCAGCCGAGCGGGGCGCCGTCGTGGTTCCCCTGCAACGATCATCCGTCGAACAAGGCGACCTACACGATCGCGTTCGCCGCCGAATCGGCCTACCGCGTGCTGTGCAACGGCGAACTCATGAAGAAGACGCAACGCGCCTCCCGCACGCGCTGGGAGTTCCGTTCGGCAGAACCTCTCGCCACCTACCTGGCGACCGTGCAGATCGGGCTCTACGAGACCATGCATGTGTCCCAGGATGGCGTTCCGCAGTTCGTGCTGCTGCCCGACGACCTGCGGCCCAACGCTCTCGCCGACTTCGAGGCGCAGGGGCGCATGATGGCCCTGTTCGAGCGACTGTTCGGGGAGTATCCGTTCGACGACTACACGGTCGTCGTCACCGATGACGAGCTCGAGATCCCGCTCGAAGCCCAGGGCCTCGCGATCTTCGGCCGCAACCACATCGACGGGGTCGGCGGCTCGGAACGCCTCATCGCCCACGAGCTCTCGCACCAGTGGTTCGGCAACTCGCTGACCGCTTCCCGCTGGAAGGACATCTGGCTGCACGAAGGCTTCGCCTGCTACGCCGAGTGGCTCTGGTCGGAGGAATCCGGATCGCTCTCGGCCGACGACTGCGCGACAACCGCGTGGACGCGCCTCAACCGCCTGCCGAAAGACCTGATGATCGGGGACCCGGGTGCCGCGCGGATGTTCGACGACCGGCTCTACAAGCGCGGCGCGCTCACACTGCATGCGATTCGCCGCACGCTTGGCGACGACATCTTCTTCCGGGTGCTGCGGGAGTGGGTGGCGACAAACCGCCACGGTTCGGTCTCGACGCCGGAGTTCGTCGCCCTCGTACAGGCGCACTCGCCGGCCCCCGTCGGCGGCCTCTTCGCCGCCTGGCTCGACCAGCACGCCCTCCCGAAGCTCCCGCGCCGCGCCACCCGCTGACCCGCCCCCCACTCCCTCCCCGCCAGCGGCGTCGATCCACCGAAATTTGTCGGTAAGTGACGCTCGAAGCGACAAATTTCGGTGGATGGATAGGTGGGTGGGGGGCGTGGCCCCGTCAGACCTTGGCGGGCCGGCGGGCGTTCTGGATGCCGATGGCCGACACGATGCCGCCCACCACGAGCAGCGCCGCCGTCGTGAGCACGCCGCGCGAGAATCCGTCGACCGTGAGCGCCTCCCCCACGATCAGCGCCGCCGCCGCAGTCGCGATCAGCCCTGCGACGCGCGCGACGGCGTTGTTCACGGCCGAAGCGATGCCGGCACGCTCGGGGTCGATCGCCCCGAGAATGGCGGCGGTGAGCGGTGCGACGGTCACGGTCATCCCGAGCGCGAAGACCACCGTGCCCGGGAACACCTGCGTCAGGTAGTCGGCCGACGCCGTGACCTGCGACAGCAGCACCCAGCCGACCGCCGCGATCACCGGCCCGACCGCCATGAAGAGCCGCGACCCGTACTTGCCCGCCAGCGTGCCGAACAGCGATGACAGCGCGATGCTGATGATCGTCGACGGCAGCGAAGCGAGCCCCGCCTGCGTCGCGGTGTACCCCGCGACCTGCTGCAGGAACAGCGTCAGCAGGAACGACCCGAGCGAGATCGCCGCATAGACGAACGTCGTCGCGAGGTTGCCGACCCAGAAGTTCCGCACCCGGAACAGGCTGAGCGGCAGCATCGGCTGTGGCACCCGCCGCTCGTTCGCGATGAACAGCACGAACGCCACGACCCCCACCACCAGCGCACCCCACACCACGGGGTTCGCCCAGCCGAGCCGGCCCTGCTCGATCAGGGCGAACACCGGGAGCCCGATGCCGAGGATCCCGAGCACGGCCCCGCGGTAGTCGATGACCGGCTTGACCGGTCGAGGCGGCTCGACGTGGATTTTTCGCAGCATCACGAGCGTGATCGCGATCGGGATCACGTTGATCGCGAACACCAGCCGCCACGACAGCAGGTCGACGAGCACACCGCCGAGGAGCGGGCCGGCGAGGAAGGCCGTGCTCGTCCACGCCGTCCACTGCCCGATCGCCTTCGCCCGCTTCGGTCCGTCGAAATTCGCGATGATGATCGCCAGCGAGCTCGGCACCAGCAACGCTCCCGCGATGCCCTGGATGCCGCGGCTCACGATCAGGAACTCATCCGTCGGCGAGACCGCACACAGAATGGATGCCGCCCCGAACCCGAGCAGCCCCCAAAAGATGACGCGGCGGCGCCCGAATGCGTCACTCAGCGAACCGGCGAGCAGAATGACGGCTGTGAGCGAGATGAGGTAGGCGTCGACGACCCACTGCTGCCCCGCGAGGCCCCCGCCGAGTTCCCGGGTGATCGCGGGCAGGGCGACGTTGATGACGGTGCCGTCGAGGAACGAGATGAACGACGAGAGAATCGCCACCACGAGAACGACACGCTGGTAGCGCGTCATGAGTTGTCGCCGCAGGTCGGTCGGGCGGGCATCCGGATGCTGCTACCAGCCTCGCGCGTCATTGGGCCCGCGGCTCATGCAGCACAGGGAAGTTCACTGACTGGGCGATGAAACAGTACCCGCTCGCCTCGCCGTGGAGGCTGTTCGCCAGCTCCACCTGGGCGGGGTCGGCGAGGGTGACCTCCGGATGGAGCGTCGCCGACGTGAAGTGGCCGCCCTGGCCTTCCTGAACCATCGTCCCCGTCGCGGCGTCTTCGTAGCCGGTCACGACCACCCCGTGCGTCACCGCCACGTGCAGATACGACAGCATGTGGCACTCCGCGAGCGCCGCGAGCAACAGTTCCTCGGGGTTCCAGCGGTCGCGGTCGCCGTGGAACGTGCGGTCGGCCGAGGACGGCAACTCCACCTTTCCGGCGGCGCGGATCACGCCCGCCCGAGAGTAGTCGCGGTAGCTGCTCGTGCCGGTTCCGCGATTGCCCAGCCATTCGACATTCACTGTGTAGCGATGCTCAGTCACAACTCAACCCTATGCCTCCACCGAACGCGTTCGGCCCGGTATTCTTGAGGACTATGACTGACACTCTCGGCACCTCCGCGTTCACCATCCCTCAGGAGCGGAAGATCGTCACCGCGATCCCCGGCCCCGCGTCGAACGCCCTGCACGAGCGACGCCTCGCCGTGGTTCCGGTGGGAGTGTCATCCGTTCTGCCCGTGTACATCGCGAAGGCGAACGGCGCGATCCTGGTGGATGTCGACGGCAACCAGTTCATCGACCTCGGCGCCGGCATCGGCGTGACGACAGTCGGCCACACCCAGGGCGGCGTCGTCGCAGCAGCGACCGAGCAGCTGAACGATGTCACCCACACGCTCTTCACCGTCACGCCCTACGAGGAGTACGTGCGGGTCGCCGAGCTCCTCGCCGAGCACACACCCGGCGACTTCCCGAAGAAGACCATGCTCGCGAACTCGGGCGCCGAGGCCGTCGAGAACGCAGTGAAGATCGCCCGCAAGTACACCCGCCGCGTCGGCGTCGCCGTGCTCGAGCACGCGTACCACGGCCGCACGAACCTCACGATGGCCATGAACTTCAAGGCCTCCCCGTACTCCACCGGGTTCGGGCCGTTCGCCGGCGACGTCTACCGCGCCCCGAACTCCTACCCGTACCACGACGGCCTCACGGGTGCCGAGGCTGCGGCCCGCACCATCGCCTACCTCGAGAAGACGGTCGGCGCGTACGACCTCGCCTGCCTCGTCGTGGAGCCGATCCAGGGCGAGGGCGGCTTCGTGCTGCCCGCCGAGGGATTCCTGCCGGCGCTCCAGCAGTGGTGCACCGAGAACGGCATCGTCTTCGTCGCAGATGAGATCCAGAGCGGCATGGCCCGCACCGGCAAGTACTTCGCAAGCGAGCACTTCGGCCTCACCCCCGACCTCATCACTTCGGCCAAAGGCATCGCGGGCGGCCTCCCGCTCGCGGCCGTCACCGGGCGAGCCGAGATCATGGATGCCGCCCTGCCGGGCGGTCTCGGCGGAACCTTCGGCGGCAACCCCGTCGCGGCAGCCGCGGCGGTTGCGGTGTTCGGCGAGATCGAACGCCTCGGCCTGCTCGCCGAAGCGACCCGCGTGGAGCAGACGCTCTCCAACGGCCTGCTCGACCTGCAGAAGAAGTACGACATCATCGGCGACGTGCGCGGCGTCGGCGCGATGATCGCGATCGAGCTCGTGCAGCCCGGCACGGGCGCCACCACGAAGGAGCCGAACGGAGCCGCCGTCACCGCCCTTGCGGCGTACGCGGCCTCGCAGGGAGTGATCATCCTCACCGCAGGAACGTACGGCAACGTGCTGCGCTTCCTGCCCAGCCTGACGATCAGCGATGCCCTACTCGAAGACGCCCTCAGCGTGCTCGACGACGGCTTCGCCGCGCTGGCCGCGGGGCAGCTCGCGTGAGCGCTGCCGTGGGCAGCCCCGCCCCGCGCGAACCTGCCCACGGCGCGCCTGCGACCGGTGCGCACGCGACCCCCGGCACCCCTGCCGCCGGCACCTTCGCAGCATCCGCGGGGGTCGAGCTCGCGGTCGTGGAGCGGAGCGGCTTCGTCGAATCACGCCATGTCGGCTCCGCGGTCGTCCTCTCGCCCGCAGGCGACATCCTCAGCACTCTCGGAGATCCGTCGGCCCCGATCATCCCGCGCTCCTGCCTGAAGCCGTTCCAGGCGCTGGCGGTGCTCCGCGGGCTGGATGGTTCGGGTGTGTCACTGGATGCCGTGCAGACGGTGCTCGCGACGGCCAGCCACGCAGGCACCCCTGAGCACGTGGCCGTTGTTCAGAGCATCCTGCAGCTCGCCGGTCTGGCTCCGGATGCCCTGCAGTGCCCGCACGACTGGCCAGGATCCTCGGGGGCACGCGACGCCCTCGTGCGAGCGGGTCTCGACCGGTCGCCGCTCTACATGAACTGCTCGGGCAAGCACGCAGCCATGCTGCTCGCGTGCGTCGTCAACGACTGGCCTCTGGACACGTACCTCGAACCGTCGCACCCGCTGCAGCAGCGCATCCTCGCCACCATCGAGGAACTGACCGGCGAGTCCGTCGCGGCCTCCGCCGTCGACGGCTGCGGCGCGCCCGTCCACGCTGTGTCGCTCGTGGGGCTGGCCCGAGGTATCGGGCGCATCACCTCCGCACTTACCCTCGCCCCGCTGCTCAGCCCGGTCGACGCGGCCGATGCTCCGGTCGACGTCTTCGCGCCGGCTGTCTCGGAGCACGCTGCCTCCGGCGGCGACGACGGCGCGAGCGATCACACCGCCGCCCTCGGTTTCGACCGTCTCGTCTCGGCAGAAGCGGCCACGCTCACAGCCTCCGTGCTCGCGAACGGCTGGGCGATCGATGGCCCCGGCCGCGCGAACACCCTCTGCATCGACGAGCTCGCCGTCTTCTCGAAGCTCGGCGCCGAGGGCGTGATGGTGATGTCGACCACCGCAGCCTCGGCCGCTCCCAGTGCCGCCGAGGCGTCAGGCCACTCCGAGCCGCTCGCCACCGGCGACGCAGCCGCACCCGCCGCTGCCACCGGCACCGCGGGCACCACCGTCGCGCTCAAGATGCTCGACGGCAACCTCCGCGCCGCCACCCTCGTCGGCCTCACCCTCCTCGTGCGCGCCGGCGCCCTCTCGCAAGCCTCCGTCGACGCTGTCCTCCCTCGCCTCGACCTCACCGTCTACGGCGGCACCGCCCCCGTCGGCGCCATCCGTCTGGGCGAAGCCCTCCTCCCCGCCCACTGACCTCCCCGCCCTCTGACCTCCTCGAGACACCGAAAACTGACGTTCCGAACGCTGGATACCGACAGTTTTCGGTGTTTCGATTGCGGCGGAGGGCGGCCGAGCGGGCGGAGCGGGGTCAGCCGCGGAGGCGGGCGAGGCGCGCAGCGCGCGCGGCCCGCGTCACCTGCGCGACCACGACGATCACGATCGCCAGGATGAAGACGGCCGACGCCACCACGTTCGCCTCCGCCGGGATGCCGCGCGCAGCCGCGATGTAGATGAACTTCGGGAAGGTGTCCACGGCCCCCGAGTTGAAGTTGGTGATGATGAAGTCGTCGAAGCTGAGCGCGAACGAGAGCAGGGCTGCCGCCGCGATCCCGGGCAGCAGCAGGGGGAACGTGATGCGCCAGAATACCGCCACGGGCGATCCGTAGAGGTCACGCCCGGCCTCCTCGAGCGCCGGGTCGAGGGACGCCACCCGCGCCTTCACCGTGACCACCACGAAGCTGATGCAGAACATCGTGTGCGCGATGATGATCGTCGCGAGCCCCTTATTGACCCCCAGCGACAGGAACTGCGCCGCGAGCCCCGCCCCCAGCACCACTTCGGGCGTCGCCATCGGCAGGAACAACAGAAGCGAGATCGCCGACCGCGCCCGGAACCGGTAACGCACCAGCGCGATTGCGATCGCGGTCCCGAGGGCGGTAGCCAGCACCGTCGCGACCACTCCGACCAGGATGCTGTTGGCGAACGCCTCGCAGACACCCTGCGCCGCGCAGACGTTCGTCCACTTGTCGAGGGTGAAACCCTGCCACGCGATGTTCAGCTTGCCCGAATTGTTGAACGAGAACACGAAGGTGTACGCGATCGGGATCAGCAGGAACAGCAGCGCCAGCGCCGTGTAGACCGGCAGCCCGAGCCCCCGGAACCGGATGCCGCGGCGGCGCCCCGGCGCAGCCGCACCGCGCCCACCGCCCGCACCCGGACCCGCCACCGGAGCCTCGAGCTCCCGCGCGATGCCGCCGGGCGACGCCGTCGCCAGCCGCGATGCTCCGTGAGCCGATTCTGCGGACAGCGACCAGGTGACGTCGGCCCCTGTCGCAGACGCACCGCCAGACACCCCCCGCGCCCGCGGCTTCGTCCACGACGGTGCGCCCGACACCGACTCCGCACTCATATCAGGTCCTCCGTTCCGGCCCGCCGCACATAGAAGCCCACGATGATCAGGATGACCGCCATCAGCACGATCGACAGCGCTGCGGCCACCGGATAGTTCTGCGTCACGAGAAAGTTCGACTCGATCGCATTTCCCACCATCGACGTCTGCGCCGATCCGAGGAAGTCTCCTGACGCGTTGATGTAGTCGCCGGCGGCCGGGATGAACGTCAGCAGTGTTCCCGACACGATCCCAGGCAGCGACAGCGGAACCGTGATCTTCCGGAAGGTCGTGAACGGCGACGCGTAGAGGTCGTTGCCCGCCTCGATGAAGCGCACATCCAACCGTTCGAGCGTCGCGTACAGCGGCAGCGTCATGAACGGTATGAAGTTGTACGTCAGCCCGAAGATCACGGCGAAGGGCGTGCCCGTGATGTGCCCGTCCGACGGGAAGATCGAGAGCGCCTTTAGACCCACCACAATCGGTCCCTCGTCGCTCATGATCTGCTTCCAGGCGAGCGTCCGCAGCAGGAAACTGATGAAGAACGGCGCGATCACGAGTGTCAGCAGCAGGCTCTGCACGAGCGGGAAGCCGCGCACCTTCACCCCGATGAAGTACGCCAGCGGGTAGCTGATCACCAGTGCGAGCAGTGTCGCCAGCAGCGCGTATCCGAACGCCCGCAGGATGAGCGGCAGGTACTGAACCACACTGTCGGTGTAGTTCGACCACTGAAATCCTGCACTGTACTGCCCGATGTCCCCGTTGATCACCGGTTGCTGGAACGACGTGAACACCAGCGAGATCAGCGGCGTGATGAAGAACAGCAGCAGGTACAGGATGCCCGGAAGCAGCAGCACGAGGGCGATCCAGCTGCGGCGGCGAACGACCGGCCCTGCCGCAGCCGGTGTGGACGCGAACGCCGAGAACGCCACGCCTCAGGCCTTCACCGTCGTCAGAGCGGACGTGGCGACGTCGCCATCGGCACCCGCGGCGGACGCGGCATCCGCGACACCCGCAGCCGCCTCGGCGGGAGAGTCTTCGAGGCCGAAGCCGTGCTCGACGTTCCAGCTCACCCACACCTCGGCGCCGACGTGCACCACCGGCCCGAACACCATGTTCTGCGCGAACACGATCACGTCCCCGATCCCCGGCACGGCGATCGTGTACTGCGTGCTCACCCCGCTGAACGACACGTCGATGACGCGCCCCGGCCCGAGCACGTTGACGCCGGATGACGGCGCGGCAGGAGGAGCCGTCAGCAGCAGCAGCTTCTCCGGCCGCACACCGACGGTGACCGTCCCTGAGCGGCGCGGGGCGCGGGCGGAAGGGATGACCAGCTGCTGCCCGGCGCTGGCAACAGTGAGAGCATCCGGAGTCGACGAGACGACCTCGCCCGTGAACAGGTTCGACTGCCCGAGGAAGTTCGCAACGAAAGCCGTGCGAGGCAGCTCGTAGAGCTCCTCGGGCGCGCCCATCTGCTCGATCTCGCCCCGGTTCATCACCGCGATCGTGTCGGCCATGGTCATGGCCTCCTCCTGGTCGTGGGTGACGTGCAGGAACGTCAGCCCCACCTCGGTCTGGATGTCCTTCAGCTCGAGCTGCATCTGCCGGCGGAGCTTCAGGTCGAGCGCGCCGAGCGGTTCGTCGAGCAGCAGCAGCGCCGGCCGATTGACCACGGCACGGGCGAGCGCCACGCGCTGCTGCTGCCCGCCCGAGAGCTGGGCCGGCCGACGCGCGGCGAGGTGATCGAGTTCGACCAGCCGGAGCGCCTCGTGCGCCTTCTCGAGCGGGGACGCGATCCCCCGCCGACGGAGCCCGAACGCGACGTTCTCGAGCACACTCATGTGCGGGAACAGCGCATAGGACTGGAACACTGTGTTCACCGGCCGCTGGAACGACTTCGTCGACGTCACATCCTTGCCGCCGATGACGATGCGCCCGGCCGTGGGCTCCTCGAGCCCCGCCACCAGCCGGAGAGTGGTCGTCTTGCCGCAGCCCGAGGGCCCGAGAAGGGCGAAGAACGACCCCGCAGGGATGAACAGATCCAGTGACCGGATCGCGGTGAAGCCCGGAAACGTCTTGGTGATGCCGACGAGTTCGAGGTCGGCGCCCTTCTCGGCAAAAGTCCCTGCGGCCATCAGCTGCCCAGCAGCACTTTCTGGAACTGCGCCCCGAAGTCGTTCTCCTCCTGCGCGGAAAGCGTGCGGAAGACGTGCACGCTCGACAGGGTGTCGGCATCCGGGAAGATCAACTGGTTCGTCGCGAGCTCGGGGTCGATGGCATCCATCGCCTCCTTCGCTCCGTCGACCGGGCTGATGTAGTTCACCCAGGCGGCCAGGGTCGCGGCGACCTCGGGCTCGTAGTAGTAGTTCATGACCGACTCGGCATTCGCCTTGTGAGCCGACCCCATCGGAACCACGAAGGTGTCGTTCCAGAGCGTTCCACCCGAATCCGGGATCGCGAACTGCCACTTGTCGCCGGCCGTCGCGTTCAGCGAGGTGATGTCGCCCGACCAGCAGATCGCGGCGTAGGTGTCCTCGCTCTGCAGGTCGTTCAGGTACTGGTTGCCCTTGATGTTGCGGATCTGGCCCTCGGAGACATGCTTGGTGAAGACGTCCATCGCGTTGGTGAACTTGTCATCCGCCCAGTCGCCCGTGATGTCGGTGCCCTGGTTGAGCATGATCAGGCCGATCGTGTCGCGCATCTCGCTGAGCACACCCACGCGACCCTTGAGGTCGGCGCTCCACAGGTCGTCGATCGACTTCAGACCGTTCGGCACCTTCTCCTTGTTCCAGCAGATTCCGGCGAAGCCGCCCTGCCACGGCACGCTCTTCGCGCGCCCCGGGTCGAAGTCGGGGTTCGCGAACGACGCATTCATGTTCGCGAGGTTCGGCATGTTGGCATGGTCGAGATCCTGGATGTAGCCCAGGCGCACGAGGCGGGAGACCATCCAGTCGGTGAGACACACGGTGTCGGCACCGATGTCCTGGCCGAGGGCGAGCTGGTCCTTCACCTTGGCGTAGTACGTGTTGTTGTCGTCGACCGCCACGTTGTACGTCACGTCGAGGCCGGTCTGAGTGCGGAAGGCGTCGAGGGTGGGGTTGGCACCTGCGTCGTCTTCGTCCATGTAGCCCGGCCAGTTGTCCCAGATCAGCGTCTTCTGCGTGGCAGAGAGATCGGCGGCCGGCGTGAGGGCCTTCTGGGTGGCGGTGACGGGTGCGCACGCGGCGAGGGCCAGCGCCCCTGCACCGAGCCCCACCGCGCCGAGGAAGCCCCGGCGAGTGAGGTTCAGCTGGCGCGCACGCTGCATCGCCTGCGAGTGGCGGATGGCTTGGATGAGCATCGGGTCCTGCGGGCGTTCAAGCGGCATCGGTTCTGCACTCCCTCAAAATCGGTGATCCCGATACTGGCACAGCACCGCACCGCCATGGGGTGAAAGCGTCGAAAAGCACCATCACGAAACACAATCTTCACGAATTCCGTTCCGGAATCGCGAGATCACGCGCGGGAAGGTCTGTGGGCTCAGCGGCACACTGCGCCCAGCAGCTCTGTGCGCTCAGCGACTCACATCGATGACCAGCACGGTCACGTTGTCTCGTCCGCCGTTCGTTAGTGCGGCATCCACCAGCCCGGCCGCCGCCACGTCGGGCGTCGACGACTGCTCGAGGAAGTGCGCGATGCCGTGGTCGGTCAGCTCCTTCGTGAGCCCGTCGCTGCAGACCAGGATGCGCTGGCCCTCCAGCACGTCGAGCAGGGAGTAATCGGGCACCGGCTTCTCATGGAAGCCGACCGCCCGCGTGATGATGTTGCTGTCCGGGTGGGTCTCAGCCTGTTCGGCAGTGATGAGCCCGGCATCCACCAGTTCCTGCACTACGGAGTGGTCGACGGTCACGCGTTCGAGCGCCCCGTTCAGATACTGGTAGACGCGGGAGTCGCCGATGTTGAACACGGCCCAGCGGGGCAGCTCGTCGACGAGGGTGAGGGCGACCCCGGTGACGGTGGTTCCCGTGCCGAGCACGTTTGCATCGCCCACGACGTCGATGTCGGCGAGGGCAAGGGTCAGCGCCCCGTCGATGATGTCGGCACTCGTGAAGCTCTCTCCCTGAACCTCACCGAGTCTTGTGACGACGGCGGCGCTGGCGATGTCGCCGGCCTCGTGCCCTCCCATGCCATCGGCGACCGCGAAGATGGGCGGCACCGCGGCCACGCTGTCCTCGTTGACCTTGCGCTTCTTGCCGACGTCGGTCAGCGCGCACCACGAGACGGTGAACGCGGCTTCGGAGCCCTGGGGCGTGGTGACGCGGATGCGCCCTGTACTGTCGCCGATCTGCGTCACGCCGGAGGTCTTTCTCTACGGGCTGCGTTTCGGGGCAACAGCCATACCGATCAAGACTAGACGATCGGCCCGTTGCGGCGCGGCGGCCCGGCATGGCCTCAGCGACGCGCACGGCGGCGGCCCATGGCCACCCCTCGCGGTGGATTTCGTGGGTCCTATGCGGGTTCTGCTACGGATCCGCTTGCAGATCCGTCTATCGACTGACACAATCGGGCCATGAGCCCCAAGCCCCGCCCTGCCCCGCTCGACGCGACCGCGAAAGCGATCATCGAGCAGCTGCAGAGCGATGGTCGTCGATCCTACGCAGAGATCGGCAAAGCGGTGGGTCTGAGCGAAGCTGCGGTGCGCCAGCGCGTGCAGAAGCTGACCGATGCCGGCGTCATGCAGATCGTCGCCGTCACCGACCCCCTCCAGCTCGGTTTCTACCGCCAGGCGATGATCGGCGTGAAGGTGACGGGCGACACCCGCATCGTCGCGGATGCCCTGGCCGCCCTTCCCGCCGTCGACTACGTCGTGCTCACCGCCGGCACTTTCGACCTGCTGATCGAGGTCGTCTGCGAGAACGACGAAGACCTCATCACCCTTCTGAACTCGGAGATCCGCACCCTTCCGGGGGTCATCTCGACCGAGACTTTCGTCTACCTGAAGCTGCACAAGCAGCTCTACAACTGGGGAACACGGTAACCATGACACTCACACCCACGCCCGTCACGCCCAACACCTCCTCGTCGGCGGTCTCCGACCCGGGGCTGTCGTCGAAGTTCGACGAGGCCGACCTGCAGCAGAAGGCCAAAGACCACCTCTGGATGCACTTCGCCCGCCAGTCGGTCATGGAGGACGGTGCCGGCGTGCCCATCATCGTCAAGGGCGAAGGCCACCACATCTGGGACTCCACCGGCAAGAAGTACATCGACGGTCTCTCCGGGCTCTTCGTGGTGAACGCCGGCCACGGGCGGCAGCGTCTGGCCGAGGTGGCGGCGAAGCAGGCCGCTGAGCTGTCGTTCTTCCCCCTCTGGTCGTACGCGCATCCGGCTGCCATCGAACTCGCCGACAGACTGGCCGGTTACGCGCCCGGCGACCTGAACCGCGTCTTCTTCTCCACGGGCGGCGGCGAAGCCGTCGAGACGGCATTCAAACTCGCCAAGTACTACTGGAAGCTGCAGGGCCGCCCCACCAAGCACAAAGTCATCTCCCGTGCGGTGGCCTACCACGGCACGTCGCAGGGGGCGCTGGCGATCACCGGCATCCCCGCGATGAAGGAGATGTTCGAACCGGTGACTCCCGGCGGCTTCCGTGTGCCGAACACGAACTTCTACCGCGCATCCGAGCACGCCGATGATCTGACGGCCTTCGGACAGTGGTCGGCGAACCGCATCGAAGAGATGATCCTGTTCGAGGGTCCGGAGACGGTGGCCGCGGTCTTCCTCGAGCCGGTGCAGAACTCGGGTGGATGTTTCCCCCCTCCCCCCGGCTACTTCAAGCGCGTGCGTGAGATCTGCGACCAGTACGACGTGCTGCTGGTGAGCGACGAGGTGATCTGTGCCTTCGGCCGCATCGGCCACATGTTCGCCTGCGACGAGTACGGCTACGTGCCCGACATGATCACCTGCGCGAAGGGCATGACGAGCGGATACTCCCCCATCGGTGCGACGATCGTGTCGGATCGGGTGTATGAGCCGTTCAAGCACGGCCATGCCTCGTTCTCGCACGGCTACACGTTCGGTGGGCATCCGGTGTCCGCCGCGGTGGCGCTCGAGAACCTCGACATCTTCGAGGAGGAGAAGCTGAACGAACGCGTGCGGACGCTGTCGCCGGCCTTCCGTTCGACGCTCGAGCGCCTCAACGACCTGCCGATCGTCGGCGACGTGCGGGGCGACGGGTACTTCTTCGGCATTGAGCTCGTGAAGGACAAGGCGACGAAGGAGACGTTCGACGACGACGAGTCGGAGCGGCTGCTGCGCGGCTTCCTCTCCCGCGCTCTCTTCGATGCCGGCCTGTACTGCCGGGCCGACGACCGGGGCGATCCGGTCATCCAGCTCGCGCCGCCGCTCACCGTGGGCCAGCCCGAGTTCGACGAGATCGAGGGCATCCTCCGCGGGGTGCTGACGGAGGCGTGGGCGCGCCTCTGACCCGCCCGCGCCCTCGCCACCCCAGCCGCACGTGAGACAGCTGCCACCTGGTGAGACTCTCATGCGGATCTCACCAGGTCACACCCATCTCACGAATGCCCCACCACCATGAAGGAGCGTGCCATGAACTTCTGGGACGAGAGGGCGCCGGGAGCGGCCCCGGATGCCCGTGCCGACCGTTCGGCGGCGACATCCGACCTGGCTGCCAGCGTCTGCATCATCGGAGCAGGCCTCACCGGGCTCTGGACCGCCTACTACCTCGCTAAGGCCGACCCGTCGCTTGCGATCGTCGTTCTGGAGAAGGAGACCGTCGGGTTCGGAGCCTCCGGGCGGAATGGTGGCTGGTGCTCAGCGCTGTTCCCGCGTTCGGCGGCATCACTCGAACGCACGCACGAATTCGACGCCGCCGTCGCGATGCGCTCCGCGATGGTCGCGACCGTCGCGGAGGTGGGCCGCGTGACCGCGCTCGAGGGCATCGACTGCGACTTCGCGCAGGGTGGCACGCTCACGTTCGCAATGAGTCCCGTGCAGGTCGCAGCGGCGCACGCCGAGGTGGAGGAGGCGGACCGCTTCGGAGTCGACCGACTGACGTACACGTCGTTCGTGGGCGGCGGCCTGCACAACTCAGCTTCCTCCGCGACCGCCGCCGCGCCCACGACGGGGACAGCAGGCCATCCGGCAGGAGCCCTCGGCGCCACCCACGACCCCGCCTGCGCGCGGCTGCACCCGGGAAAGCTCGTGCACGGACTCGCGGCAGTCGTCCAGCGTCTCGGCGTGCGCATTCACGAACACACCGAGGTCGTGTCGTGGGTGCCGGGCCACGTCACCTTCCGGGCGGCATCGGCCGCGACATCCAGCACCGGCGCCGGCACCGGCACCGGCACAGTCGCCGCTGACCGCATCGTCATCGCCACCGAGGCCTATGGCGCCAAGCTGCCCGGCGTCGGACGCCGCATCCTCCCCCTCTACTCGCTGATGATCGCGACCGAGCCGCTACCCGACACGTTCTGGGAGTCTGCCGGCATCGCCCACGGCAACACCTTCAGCGACTACCGTCACCTGCTGATCTACGGCCAGCGCACCGCCGACAACCGGTTTGCGTTCGGCGGACGTGGCGCCCGTTATCACTGGGGGTCGAGCATCCGGCCCTCCTATGACACCGTGGAGCGGGTGTTCGACCACCTCCGTGACACGCTGGTCGACCTGTTCCCCGACGCGTTCGACGCGGAGGTGACCCACCGCTGGGGCGGGCCGATCGGTGTGCCACGCGACTGGCATGCCTCCGCCTCGTTCAACCCCCGCACCGGGATCGCGTACGCGGGCGGCTACGTCGGCGACGGCCTCAGCACCACGAACCTTGCGGGCCGCACCCTCACCGCCCTGATGACCGGCAACGACCCGAGCCTCGCCGCGCCCGGTGCCGACCTCCGCACACTGCCGTGGGTGAACCACCTCTCGCCGCGCTGGGAGCCTGAGCCCCTCCGGTTCCTGGGCACCAACCTCGGCCTCGCGTCGGCCGACCTTGCCGACCGGGAGGAACGGATGACCGGCCGCCCGTCACGCACCGCGCTCCTTCTCGGGCCCCTCACCGGCCACTGAAAAGCTCAGTCACCGCCGAGGTCTTTTTTGTCGAGATACTCGAGGATGAACCGATCGAACCTGCACTGGCTGCTCACATCGCTTTCCTCCAATTCGACCACTAGGCCCACGAGCGGAAGATAGACGGCACCGGGATCCTCCCTCAGGTCGTAGAAGTACGAGTGCGCGAAGTATTGGGCACCAACCGTCGGTCTGACAGCTCGACGACGAATAACCTCGCAGCAGAGGGCGCATCGCAACTCCGCATCCCTGCGGCGGTCGGTCGAATACCAGTCCAGTCCCAGCTCTGTCATCGCGCCATTGAACGCTTCCTGTATCTCGCGTCGATCGTCGTGCCGCGACAGTCCGGCGAGCAAAGCCATTTTGTCCGTCGAAAAGCCCGACGCCAGAAGTTCCGCAGCAAGCCCGGGCACAGTCGGCGTATCGTGCGGCCACCACAGCCACTCTCTTGCCAGGTTCGCCAACACGTTGGCCTGAACTTCGTCGATGACTCTTCCGAGTCGCGCCTCGACAAGTGTTTTCAGCATGTTCTCATGCTACGACAGGTGAGAATAAATCGTTGTTGCGATCGTATTTCTGTGCTCTTCCCATGTGTCTGCAATATCTCGTTCCGCGTTCCTTGCCGCACGCGCAGCGCTCACGGGGCGTCTGCTCCTCGAGTAGCGAAGTCGGGGCTGCAGTCGGGTCACCGTCCAGCCTCGAGGCGCGTCGCCGCTCCGCTCACAGATCACGCGGTTGTGTTGGCACCAACCTCCGCCTCGCCTCGGCCGACCTGGCCGACCTGGCCGACCGCGAAGAGCGGATGACCGACCGCCCGTCGCGCACTGCGTACCTGCTCGGGCCGCTCACCGGCTACTGACCCCGCATCACGTCAGCCGCTGCGCTGCACCGCCAACCGTCCGCGCCGCATCCGGCTCATGCCTCAGAGCTGCAGGGCGTCAGGGCTGCAGGCGCGTCACCGTCCAGCCGGCCGCCGAGCCGGGATCGCGAGCGTACACGAGCCGGTCGTGTAGTCGCGAGGTACGGCCCTTCCAGAACTCGATGCGCCGGGGCGCCAGCAGGTACCCGCCCCAGTGCACCGGACGCTCGACGGGCAGTTCCTCACCACTGGGTCCCGTGAAGCGGGCGGTGAGCTCGGCGACCCTCTGCTCGAGCCCGGCACGCGAGACGACAGGCCGCGACTGGTGGCTGGTTGCAGCGGCGAGCTGCGATCCACGGGGGCGACTCGCGAAGTAGGCGTCGCTCTCTGCCGCGCTCAGCCTGGACACCTCGCCCTGCACGATCACCTGCCGATGCACTGGATACCACGGGAACAAGAGCGTCGCCGCGGGAGTCGAGGCTAGCGCCCGGCCCTTTTCTGACGAATAGTTCGAGTAGAAGGAGAAGCCTCGGGCGTCCACTCCGCGGAGCAGCACCGTGCGGCTGCTGGGCACACCCTCGGCGTCCACGGTGCCAAGGACCATCGCGTTCGGTTCTTCGACCCCCGCAGCCTCGGCCTCGGCGAGCCACGTCGTGAACTGCACGAACGGATCGGCGTCGAGACCGGCCTCGTCGAGCGGAAGGTCGCCGTAGTCGTGGTGCTCTGCAAGGGAATCCATGGTGTGGTCAACGGTACCTCGCGCACCTTCTCGTCAACAGGAGGCTCCTTCACCCGGGTTGTCCACAGAGTGCAGTGCACGGCCCCCCAAGCTCTCTCCCGGCGATACAGTCGAGCCATGACCGCAACACCACTCACCGCGCCACCCGCTACCGCACCACCATCCACCGCACCAGAGCCCGCCGCGCGACGACCCGTTGCGCCGCGAGCCACCGCCTCACGACCTGCTGGCTCGCTCCCCACGCCGCTGTTCATCGCCCGTACCGACAGCCCCCTTGGGCGACTCGAAATCACAGCGACCAACCACGGCATCGCGTCGCTCTCGATCGAGCGGGCCGGGATGCTCCCCCACGACGATCTCGCCGAACACCGCAGCCCTTTTCTCGACGACGCCCTCCAGCAACTCAGCGAGTACTTCGCCGGGTCCCGCACCGAATTCTCGGTGGCGCTCGACGTCGCGGGCACACCCTTCCAGCGCGATATCTGGCATCAACTGTCGCTGGTGGGCTGGGGCGAGGCACTCTCCTACGGTGAGCTCGGGCTGGCTGCCGGGCGCCCCGGATCGGGGAGGGCGGTCGGAGGTGCCGTCGGTGCGAACCCGGTGCCCATCCTCGTCGGCTGCCATCGTGTTCTGGCCTCCAACCGGCGCCTCACGGGTTATAGCGCCGGCAACGGCCTGCCCACCAAGATCTGGCTGCTCGAGCACGAACGTATCGAGCACCACGCGTGACCGCCGACATCGGGCAAGGCGGGACGGCGGCGGCGCCGTCGCCGGTAGCGGCAGCCGGACGGACCGCGCTCGGCGCTCCTCCCGCGCCTGACCGACCCTCTCGGTCAGCGCTCATCGTCGGTACCGACGAACTGCCGCGCTGCGCCTGGGCCGGCTCAGACGCAGAGTATCAGCGGTACCACGACGAGGAGTGGGGCACACCCCTCCACACCGACCAGAAGGTGTTCGAGAAGATCAGCCTCGAAGGCTTCCAGGCCGGACTCTCCTGGATCACCATCCTCCGGCGTCGCCCGGCCTTTCGAACGGCATTCAGCAACTTCGACATCGACGCTGTGGCAGCCTTCGACGAGGCCGACGTGGAACGTCTCGTCACCGACGCCTCGATCATCCGACACCGAGGCAAGATCACCGCTGTCATCAACAACGCCCGCATCACGCAGAACCTGATCGCCGAGCAGGGCGCTGGCGCGCTCGATCGCCTGCTCTGGGCCTCTGTGCCCGCCATCCCCGCGCCGCGCCCCCGCAGCCTGGAGGACTTCGTCGCCACCACCCCCGAGTCGACCGCCCTCAGCAAGACACTCCGCGCCCTCAGCTTCCGCTTCGTCGGCCCCACGACGATGTACGCCCTCATGCAGTCCGCCGGTGTCGTCGACGACCATGTGGAGGGCTGCTTCCGCGCATCGATGGGGCAGTTCCGGCCCGCAGAGACAATTCTCGGGGCCTGAACTGCCCACTCGATCGAAGGCGGTCAGACGGTAAGCGAGAGCTCGGCGGGGCCCGAGATGCGAAGGTCGAAACCGGCCAGGGCCGCCCACACGACGAGGTCGTCGACCGAGAAGAAGTCCTCGCCCGCGAGGACGAGGGCACGTGTCAGCTCGCCCTTCGCCTTCTTGTTGAAGTGGTTCAGGGCGCGGCGCGAGCCGTCGGGCCCCATGGTGAACACTCGCAGCAAGTACGAGTTCGGGCGAGCATCCACCGGCCCGAGGGCCACGTACCCCTCCGAGCGGAAGTCGAGCAGCAGGCCCGGATGCCTGGCCAACGCATCGGAGGCGGCCAGGACCCAGTGCTTCTTCAGCGACGTTGCGGCCAGACCGGGAACTCGCGAATCGTGCGAGAGCCGGTAGGCGGGGATGCGGTCACCCGCGAGGAGCGGGCCGAACAGTGCCGAGTGCACCCCGACGTGCGCGAACGCGAACGAGCGAGCGGCGGCCGGGAGAGAGGGTGCATCGAGCCCGTCGAACACGACCCCGGTGTAGCGGTCGAGCGCGGGCCTGGTCGGCGACAGCGTCAACCGGCGGTTCCGCGCCACCTCGACGGCGGCCAGGCCTGGCGACAACTTGAGCGCAGCGGCCGAAGCATCCGCGTCCCGCGCAAGTGTGCGCACCGCACGAACGAGTTCGGCCCGACGCGTCTTCAGCTTCGGAAAGCTGAGCGAAGACAGGTCGAGCCGATCATCCGTGCCGCCGTCCCTCTTCGTTTCGGAGGGAGGAAGCAGTATCAACAACTGTTATGAAACCAACTCTGCCGCACGGGCCACGATGGTGACCCTGTCGTTCTCGACCGAGAGGAAACCCTCGTTGGCACGGGCAACGATGCGCTTGCCATCGGCCAGCGTCACGCGTACCTCGCCCTCGGACAGGATCGCCAGCAGGGGCTCGTGCCCGCGCAGGATACCGATCTCGCCCTCGGTCGTCTTCGCGATGACCTGCGTCGCGTCGCCCGACCACACTTCGTGGTCGGCCGACACGACGCTGACCTGCAGCGGCGCGGCAGCGCCGGTGACGTCAGCCATGTCTAGCCGTCTTCCTTCTGGATCTGAGCCCACTTCTCTTCGACGTCGTTGATACTTCCGACGTTGAAGAAGGCCTGCTCGGCCACGTGGTCGAACTCGCCGTTGGCGATGGCCGTGAATGACTCGATCGTGTCCTTCAGCGGAACCGTCGAACCCTCGACACCGGTGAACTTCTTCGCCATGTAGGTGTTCTGCGACAGGAACTGCTGGATGCGGCGTGCCCGCGAAACGGTGATCTTGTCTTCTTCAGAGAGCTCGTCGACACCGAGGATCGCGATGATCTCCTGGAGTTCCTTGTTCTTCTGCAGGATCGCCTTGACTCGAACGGCCGTGTTGTAGTGATCCTCACCCAGGTAGCGGGGGTCGAGGATGCGGCTGGTCGAGGTCAGCGGGTCGACGGCCGGGTAGAGACCGCGCGACGCGATCTCACGGGAGAGCTCGGTCGTCGCGTCGAGGTGCGCGAAGGTGGTCGCCGGAGCCGGGTCGGTGTAGTCGTCGGCAGGCACGTAGATGGCCTGGAGCGACGTGATCGAGTGACCACGCGTCGAGGTGATGCGCTCCTGGAGCACACCCATCTCGTCGGCGAGGTTCGGCTGGTAACCCACGGCGGAAGGCATGCGGCCCAGCAGGGTCGAGACCTCCGAACCGGCCTGCGTGAAGCGGAAGATGTTGTCGATGAAGAGCAGAACGTCCTGCTTCTGCACGTCGCGGAAGTACTCCGCCATCGTCAGCGCCGACAGGGCGACGCGGAGACGCGTTCCCGGCGGCTCGTCCATCTGGCCGAACACAAGCGCCGTCTTGTCGAAGACGCCCGCCTCCTCCATCTCCATGATGAGGTCGTTGCCCTCACGGGTGCGCTCACCGACACCGGCGAACACCGACACGCCACCGTGGTCCTGCGCAACACGCTGGATCATCTCCTGGATGAGAACGGTCTTGCCGACACCGGCGCCTCCGAAGAGGCCGATCTTTCCACCCTGCACATACGGCGTCAGGAGGTCGATGACCTTGATACCGGTCTCGAACAGAGTCGTCTTCGACTCGAGCTGGTCGAAGGCCGGGGGCTTCCGGTGGATGGGCCAACGCTCGGTGATCTCGATCTTCTCACCGTTCATGGTTCCGTCGGCGTCAGCGTTCAGAACCTCTCCGATGACGTTGAAGACCTTGCCCTTGGTGACGTCGCCGACGGGCACCGAGATGGGTGCTCCGGTGTCGGTGACCTCCTGGCCGCGAACGAGACCGTCGGTCGGGTTCAGGGCGATGGCGCGGACGAGGTCGTCACCGAGGTGCTGGGCGACCTCGAACGTGATCGGGGTCACCACGCCTTCGATGGTGACAGTCGACTTCAGGGCGTTGTAGATACCGGGAATCGCATCGTGCGGAAACTCGATGTCAACGACGGGGCCGGTGACCCGGGCGATGCGGCCGATGCCGGCAGCCTTCGCCGAGGCTACAGCTGGCTCAGTGGCTGTTGCTGTCGGTGTCATGCTTCTCTCTCTTCTAACGTTTCGAAAAAACTGTCGATCAGCGAGCGGGGGTCAGCGCGTCGGCGCCGCCCACGATCTCTGAGATCTGCTGGGTGATCTCCGACTGGCGCGCATTGTTGGCCAGACGGGTGTAGTCACGGATGAGCTTGTCGGCGTTGTCGCTGGCCGACTTCATCGCCCGCTGGCGTGCAGCGTGCTCAGACGCGGCGCTCTGCAGCATGGCATTGAAGATCCGGCTCTCGATGTAGACCGGGAGGAGGGCATCCAGAACATCGCCCACCTCGGGCTCGAACTCGTAGAGCGGCAGAACGACGCTGTCGGCGGGAACCTCATCACCCTCCACGACCTCGAGAGGAAGCAGACGGACGATCTCGGGCACCTGCGACACCATGTTCACGAAGCGGTTGTAGACGACATGGATCTCGTCGACACCTCCGTCTGACGCATCCTTCACGAAGATCTCGACGAGGGCGTCACCGATCTCCTTCGCGACCTCGAACGTGGGCTGGTCGGTTCCGCCGGTCCACGACTCTGCGGTTGCGCGCTTGCGGAATGCGAAATACGCCGCAGCCTTACGGCCGATCGTGAAGTAGACGACCTCTTTGCCCTCGCTCCGCAGGAGCGTCGCGAGCTGCTCCGACTCCTTCAGCACGTTCGACGAGAAGGCGCCCGCGAGACCACGGTCCGAGGCGAAGACGACGATCAACGCCCGTTCGACCTTCTCCGGCTCGGTCGTGAGGATGTGGTCGACGTTCGAGTAGGTGGCAACAGCTGACACGGCGTTCGTCACGGCGCGAGCGTAGGGACCGGATGCTGCGACCCGAGCCTGCGCCTTCTGAATGCGTGACGCAGAGATCAGTTCCATCGCCCGCGTGATCTTCTTGGTCGTCTGGGCAGACTTGATCTTCTGTCGGTAGACCCGAAGCTGAGCAGCCATTACTTAGCGGCGACCTTTCACGATCTGTGCCTGGTTGACGTCTTCCTTGTCGGAAGCCTCGAACCTCTCGGAACCGACGGATGCGAGCGGCTTGCCCTCACCGGTCTGGAAATCCTTCTTGAAGGAGTCCACACCCGACTCGAGAGCCGACACGATGTCGTCGGAGAGCACGTTGGTGTCGCGGAGCTTCGAGAGCACCTCGGTGTTGCGACCGAAGTAGTCCAGCAGTTCGCGCTCGAAACGGAGGATGTCCTCGACGGGAACCTCATCCAGCTTGCCGTTCGTTCCGGCCCAGATCGAGACGACCTGCTCCTCGACGGGGTACGGAGAGTACTGCGGCTGCTTGAGCAGCTCGGTGAGGCGGGCACCGCGGGCCAGCTGGCGACGGGATGCCGCGTCGAGGTCGGACGCGAACATCGCGAACGCCTCGAGCGAGCGGTACTGGGCGAGCTCGAGCTTCAGCGTTCCGGAGACCTTCTTGATGCTCTTCACCTGGGCGTCGCCACCGACGCGCGACACCGAGATGCCGACGTCGACTGCGGGGCGCTGGTTGGCGTTGAACAGGTCGGATTGCAGGAAGATCTGGCCGTCGGTGATCGAGATCACGTTGGTCGGGATGTAGGCCGACACGTCGTTCGCCTTGGTCTCGATGATCGGCAGGCCGGTCATCGAGCCGGCACCGAGCTCGTCGGAGAGCTTGGCGCAACGCTCGAGCAGACGGGAGTGCAGGTAGAACACGTCACCGGGGTAGGCCTCACGTCCCGGCGGACGACGCAGCAGCAGCGACACGGCGCGGTAGGCCTCGGCCTGCTTGGAGAGGTCGTCGAAGATGATGAGGACGTGCTTGCTGTCGTACATCCAGTGCTGGCCGATGGCAGAACCGGTGTAGGGAGCGAGGTACTTGAATCCGGCAGGGTCGGACGCGGGCGACGCGACGATGGTGGTGTACTCCATCGCTCCGGCGTCTTCGAGCGCACCCTTCACCGAAGCGATGGTGGAGCCCTTCTGGCCGATGGCGACGTAGATGCAGCGCACCTGCTTGTTCGTGTCGCCGGATTCCCAGTTGGCCTTCTGGTTGATGATCGTGTCGATCGCGATGGCCGTCTTGCCAGTCTGGCGGTCACCGATGATGAGCTGACGCTGGCCGCGACCGATCGGGATCATGGCGTCGATCGCCTTGATGCCGGTCTGCATGGGCTCGTGCACGCTCTTGCGGCTCATGACGCCGGGCGCCTGGAGCTCGAGGGCACGACGGCCGGTGGTCGCGATCTCGCCGAGACCGTCGATCGGGTTGCCGAGCGGGTCGACGACCCGGCCGAGGTAGCCGTCGCCGACAGGCACGGAGAGCACCTCGCCCGTGCGCTCGACCTGCATGCCCTCGACGATTCCGCTGAACTCACCGAGGACGATGACACCGATCTCGTCCTGCTCGAGGTTCTGGGCAAGGCCCAGGGTGCCGTCGGCGAAACGGATGAGTTCGTTGGCCATCACGCCGGGAAGACCCTGCACGTGTGCAATGCCATCGGCAGCGTCGATGACGTAGCCGACCTCGACAGCACTCGCTGCAGTCGGCTCGTAAGACTTGACGAAATCCTGAAGAGCGTTACGGATCTCGTCCGGGCTGATCGTTAGTTCTGCCATTGCCAATCCTTATTGTTTAGGTGAAGCGTAATACTCGGGACTGTGGATGCTCCCCGCTGCGCAGGGCGGAATTCCACGTTCCGGGAAAAGTCGTCAGCCCGCGAGCTTCTGCCGCAAGTCGTTCAGCCGGGCCTCGATGCTGCCGTCGATGACGTCGTCACCGATCTCGACACGGAGCCCGCCGAGGATCGTGGGGTCCACGATCTGGTTGATCTTCAGTTCGCGGCCGTAGGAACGACCGAGAGCACTCGTCAGCCGCGCAAGCTGTTCTGGCGCGATCACCGTCGCGCTCGTGACAGTGGCGATGGACTGGTGGGATGCGTCGGCGACGATGTCGGCTGCACGGCCCAGCAGTTCGGCAATACGGCGGCCCCGGGGCTGCTGCACCAGGTGACGCACGATGACCACGGTCTGCTCGCTGGCCTTGCCCTCGAGCAGAGCATTGACGAGCGACACCTTCGCAGACGGCGATCCGAGGGTGGAACCGATGGCGAGTTCGAGACCCGCGTCGCTTGCCACAGCCTCGCCGAACGCGAACAGTTCGCTCTCGACAGAGGTAGCCTCGGGCACCGTCTGAGCGACCACGCGGAGCGCGATCTCCTCGATGCCGGCCAGGAGCTCATCCGGCGTCGACCAGTGGGCACTCGTGATGGAGGTCAGGAGTGACAAAGCGACTGCACCCAGCCCCGCGGAGAAGACCGCGTTGATGAGCGCCCTCTTCTGCTGGGGCTCCGTCGACGGATCGCCGAGGAGGCTGCGGAACTGTGCAGACTCTCCGATGATCCGACCGGCGGCGAACAGGTCTTCACCCGTCGACAGCGTCAACGCACCCGCGGGGAGCGCGGCAAGTGCCGTCTTCGATGAAGCCAGGGCTTCTCTGGTTGCGCTACCCATGCTTAGGAGGACACCGCCCCGGTGCTGCTGGACGGCGTGGAACCGCTGGCGGAGGTCTCGCTGGCCTCGAGGTCCGCGAGGAACCGGTCGACGATCGCCGCAGAGCGGGCATCGTCGTTCAGGCTCTCACCGATCACGCCGGAGGCGAGGTCGATGGCGAGCGTGCCCACCTCTGAACGAAGCGAGACGACAGCTGCCTGGCGCTCCGCTTCGATCTGCGACTGCGCGTTGGCGGCGATGCGGGCGGCCTCTGCGGACGCCTGCTCCTTGAGCTCAGCGAGGATGCGCTGGCCGTCGACACGGGCCTGCTCGCGGATGGTTCCCGCCTCGACGCGCGCGTCGGCGAGCTGGGCGGTGTACTGCTCGAGAACCGCTTCTGCCTCACGCTGGGCGACGTCGGCCTTCTCGATGTTGCCCTCGATGGCCTCGCCGCGCTCGTCGAGCAGCTTCTTCACACGGGGAAGGACCCCACGCCAGAAGAACACGAGAAGCACCACGAAGCAGACCCCGCCCCAGATGAGGTCAGGAAGCTCGGGAAATACCGGGTTGTGGGCAGCCTCATCTGCGGCGAGTACTACTGCTGCAAGTGAAAAAGACATGCTCTCTCCTTTCTAGATGTAGAACGAGAAAGACGGCTTAGGTGGTGGAGGTGAAGATGAAGTACGTCGCGATACCGATGAACGCAAGCGCCTCGGTGAAGGCGATACCGATGTACATGAGCACCTGGAGACGACCGGCCAGTTCAGGCTGGCGAGCCACACCCTCGATGGTCTTTCCGACGACGATACCCACGCCGATGGCCGGGCCGATTGCCGCAAGGCCGTAACCGACCGTCGCGATGTTGCCGTGAAGCTCAGCGAGTACTGAGATGTCTGCCACGTTGATTTCCTTCCGTAGTGGTGGTTCCGGCGGTTGCCGGTTCCGGTAGTTCTGCCTGCAGCCCCGAACGGGTTCGGGAGCCGGTCACCAGCGGTTGCTAGTGCTCGTCTGCAAGTGCGAGCTGGATGTAGACGGTCGTGAGCAGTGTGAAGACATATGCCTGCAGCACTGCGACCAGGATTTCGAAGAGAGTGAAGGCGAAGCCGAACGCCAGCGTTCCGATGCTGAACAGGGCGAAGCCGTTGCCGATCAGCAGGAAGAACGATGTTGCGGTGAAGAACAGCACGAGCAGGAGATGCCCGACGATCATGTTCATCAGCAGTCGGAGCGTCAGCGTGATCGGGCGCAGGATGAACGTCGACACCAGCTCGATCGGCGCCACGATGATGTAGAGCACCTTCGGCACGCCGGGCGGGAAGAGCGAGTTCCTGAAGAACGCCCCCGGGTGCTTTCGCACACCGGCGTAGATGAACATGACGTAGGAGACGACGGCGAGCACCAGCGGCACACCGATCACCGAGGTTCCGGCGATGTTCAGGAACGGGATGATGCCCGTGAGGTTCATGAACAGCACCATGAAGAACATGGTGGTCAGGATCGGCAGGAAGCGCCGACCGTCTTTCTTGCCGAGCAGGTCTTCAGCGATGGAGACCCGAACGAGGTCGAGTCCCATCTCAACGAGGGACTGGAAGCGGCCCGGGACGATCTTCATCTTCCGGGTGCCGATCCAGAAGATCAGGACAATGGCCAGTACCGCAATGAACCTGATGAGCATGATCCGGTTGATCTCGAACGGTGTGTTCGCGAAGAAGAGGACGTCAGGAAAAAACTCATTGATGGAGGGACCCGTAAAGCCACCTTCATCGGTTGCTGTCGGGACTAGCAGGTTTACAGCGTTAGATAGCAGCGCTTTCTCCTGTATCGGGGCGTGGAGCTCGGCTCTCGCGTCGACGAATGGGGGGATTGCTACGGATGGGGCTTTCGAAAATCAGCGCCCGGTAGCGGAACGAACAGTCCACACTCTATCAAGCTTTGGGGCTGGGAGACGAATCCTCAGGGCTTGATTCTGCGCCAATGTGGCCGTTTGGGGACTCTTTTTCGACATTCGGTAGAACTCGGCCCGAACCCGGCAGCACCACATCGCTCGCGTAGGGCAGACGGCTCCGCACGACCACCACCATGTCGACGACGAGAGTCACGATGATTCCGACGATCAGGCAGAGGAAGAGCACCGCAGGGTTCACCCAGGGCTGTCCGCGGAGCAGCAGCGCCACCACGAGGAAGATCACGAACTTCAGCAGCCACGCTCCGAGAACGATCGCGAAGAACAGCGCGGTGAAGAGCGGAGACGCGTAGTAGCGGTTGGCGATCAGGATGCTCGCTGCCGTGATCGCCAGGAAGACGAAGGCCATTGCGGCACCGATGACCGCGCTGGTCACCCCGGTCCACGAGTCGACGAGGTAACCGGCGACTCCCCCGACCACGATGAGGCCCACCGTGAACAGTGCTCCGACGCGGAGGGCGCGGCGGAGGATCGGCGTCGAACTGAGGGTCGGCGTGGAGACGGTCAAGATGTCAGACTTTCTGTTGGTCGCCGGCCTGATCGAGGGGATCGAGCACGGCTCCTTCTGTGGAGATGAGGCTGGCTGCGGGCGCAAGCTGCACGGTCGCCTCGAGGGCCTTGCGGCGCGTCAACGGGGCGAGGGTGAGAACGGTGCAGACGAGCATCCCGACCCCGAGGAAGACGAAGGCGAGCCAGTACGGCTGCAGAACGAAGAAGAGCAGGCAGCCGACGCTGGCCACGGCGGTCCAGCCGTAGAAGATGAAGACCGCATGCAGTTGCGAGTGACCCATGTCGAGCAGCCGGTGGTGCAGGTGCTTGCGGTCGGCGCTGAACGGGCTCTTGCCCGCCCGCAGGCGCCGGATGATCGCCAGCCCGAAATCGAGTAGCGGAAGGATCAGGATGGCGAACGGCAGCAGGATCGGCATGAACGCGGGAAGCAGCTGTGAGCGGCCCAGGGTACCCGGATCGATCTGGCCGGTGACCGCGATGGCGCTCGTCGCCATCAGGAGCCCGACGAGCATGGATCCGGCGTCCCCCATGAACAACCGTGCCGGATGCCAGTTCAACGGCAGGAACCCGATGCAGGCACCGATCAGCACCGCGGTGATCAGGGATGCCATATTGAAGTAGTCGGTGGGCGACGTGAACTTCGTCAGCAGATAGCTGTAGAGGAAGAACGTACCGTTGGCGATGATCGCGACGCCTGCCACGAGACCGTCGAGCCCGTCGATGAAATTGATCGCGTTCATCACCAGAACGATGGCGAGCACCGTGATGAAGAGGGATGCTCCGCTCGAGCCGATCGTGAGCCCGCCGATCGGCAGCGAGACGATTTGCACGCCCTGCCACGCGAGCAGCAGCGCAGCGATGATCTGCCCGGCGAGTTTGACGACCCAGTCCAGATCCCAGACGTCGTCGGCCACACCGATCAGAACCACGATCAGCGCTGCACCGAGGATGGCGAGGATGGGGCCGGGGTTCATGAAGACCAGATGGAACCAGCTGATCTGCGAGGCGATCCCGACGGCGATCACCACGCCGGCGAACATCGCCACACCGCCGAGGCGTGGCGTCGGCCGCGTGTGCACGTCGCGTTCGCGGATCTTGGGGTAGAGCCGGTACTTGGTGCTCAGCCGGAAGACCAGGATCGCCAGCCCGAAGGTGACGACCGCGGAGACGGCGCCGATGAGGAGGTAGAAGCGCACGGGTTCAGTCGGCCTGCCGGTCGATGAGGGCCGCGCCGACGATCCGGCGGATCTCGGAGGACGGGATTGCGCCCTCACGGATGATGCGCACCTCTTCGGGATGCGTCGCGTCCACGATGGTGGAGGGCAGCGCCACGATGGAGGAGGAAGCGGCGCTGTCAGCCTCAGGATGCCCGGAGTCGAGGTAGACCGAGACACTCTCGCCGAGCATCCCGAGCGCCTCTGCGGCACTGGCCGCGGCCGGCTGCCCGGTGAGATTCGCGCTCGACACGGCGAGCGGGCCGGTCTCGGCGAGCAGTTCGAGGGCGAGCGGGCCGTTCGGCTGCCGGAGGGCGACCGTGCCGTGGGTCTCGCCGAGATCCCACATCAGGGAGCTCCGCGCCTTCACCACAATCGTGAGCCCGCCCGGCCAGAATGCTGTAGTGAGCTCCCGGGCGGCGGGGCTGAGGCTCTCGGCCAGCGCCTCGAGGGTGCGCACATCGGGGATCAGCACCGGTGGCGGCGACTGGCGCGTGCGGCCCTTGGCGTCGAGTAGGCGCTGCACGGCCCGGGGGTCGAAGGCGTCGGCGGCCAACCCGTAGACGGTGTCGGTGGGGATGACGACGAGTTCGCCCCGGGAGATCGCCGCCCGGGCGAGACGCATTCCCGCGAGGAGCTCGCTCGGAACCGTGCAGTCGTAGATGGCAGCCATGTCTCCCACCATGTTACCGGGCTGATCCTGTGGAACCGGTTGGCACGCGGGAGCCTCCGGACTCGGCATGCGGGTCAGCGCACGGCGGTGGTCGCCCGGTCGCGACCCGTGAGGTCGCGATGCGTCGAAGCGGCGTGCCAGCCGTCCTGCTGCAGCAGGCTCCGGATACCCGCCCCCTGCAATTCGCCGTGTTCGAGCACGAGCGCACCGCCCGGGCGGAGCAGCCGCAAGGCCGTCTGGGAGACGCTCCGCACCACGTCGAGGCCGTCCGCTCCGCCGTAGAGCGCATGCTCGGGGTCGAACAGGCGCACCTCCGGGTCGCGCGGGATCGCATCCGAGGGGATGTATGGCGGGTTCGAGACGACGACCGAGACGCGGCCGTCCAGCTCGGGAAGGGCATCCGCGAGGTCGATGAAGACGAGGGTGGCGTTGCGGGCATCCACCGAACGGAAGTTCTGCCTGGCCCAGATGAAGGCGGCGGTGGAGTTCTCGACGGCCCAGACGCGGCTGTGCGGGACCTCGGTGGCGAGCGAGAGCGCGATGGCCCCGCTGCCTGTGCCGAGGTCGACGGCGATCGGTGACTCGTCGGCGACCGCCCGGAGGCTGTCGATGCCGAGGCTCGCCACGAACTCGGTCTCGGGCCGGGGCACGAAGACCCCGGGACCGACGGCGAGTTCCAGCAGGCGGAAGCCGGCCGTTCCGGTGATGTGCTGGAGCGGTTCGCGGGTGGCGCGGCGCTCCACCACCTCCGAGATGGCGACGGCGTCCTCGACGGAGACGTGCGAGTCGGTGTAGGTGAGGGCCTGCACCTGGCCACGACTGGCGCCGAGCACATGCCCGAGCAGCAGTTGGGCATCCACCTCGGGGTCGGGCACACCAGCCCGCGTCAGGATGCCGACGGCGTGCTCGAACAGCACGCGCACCGTGATGGGCCGGTCGACTTGGATGACACTCATGGGCTCGGCCGTCACTCGGCCGTTGCCCCCAGTTCCGCCAGGCGAGCCTCTTCGTCGGCGGTGATGCAGGAGGCGACGACAGGTTCGAGCGCCCCGTTCATCACAGCGTCGAGGTTGTAGGCCTTGTACCCGGTGCGATGGTCGGCGATGCGGTTCTCGGGGAAGTTGTAAGTGCGGATGCGCTCGGAGCGGTCCATCGTGCGGATCTGGCTCTTGCGCACAGCACTGGCCGCCTCGTCGATCTCCTCCTGCTGCTTCGCGAGCACGCGCGCACGCAGAACGCGCATGCCGGCTTCCCGGTTCTGCAGCTGGCTCTTCTCATTCTGCATCGCCACGACGATGCCGGTTGGGAGATGTGTGATCCGAACGGCGGAGTCGGTGGTGTTGACCGACTGGCCGCCCGGGCCACTCGAGCGGTAGACGTCGATCTTGAGATCGTTCGGGCTGATCTCGACCTCTTCGGGTTCGTCGACTTCGGGGTAGACGAGCACACCGGCAGCAGACGTGTGGATGCGCCCCTGCGACTCGGTGGCCGGAACACGCTGCACGCGGTGCACTCCGCCCTCGTACTTCAGGTGCGCCCAGACGCCCTCGGCGGGGTCGGTCGACTTGCCCTTGATGCCGAGCTGGACATCCTTGATGCCGCCGAGATCGCTCGAGGTCTGCTCGATGATCTCTGTCTTCCACTTCTTCGACTCTGCATAGTGCAGGTACATCCGCAGGAGGTCGGCGGCGAAGAGCGCGCTCTCGGCGCCGCCCTCCCCCATCTTGATCTCCATGATGACGTCGCGGCCGTCGTTCGGGTCCCGCGGGATCAGTAGGCGGCGGAGCTTCTCCGTCGCCTGTTCGAGCTTTTCAGTCAGGCTGGGAAGCTCGGCGGCGAAGGACTCGTCGTCCGCTGCCATCTCGGTCGCCGCAGCGACATCGTCGGTCAGCTGCTGCCATTCGCGCCAAGCCGCGATGATGCGGCTGAGCTCGGCGTACCGACGGTTGACCTTCTTGGAACGAGCAGGATCCGAGTGCAACGCCGGATCGGCGAGCTGTTCCTGCAGCTCGTCGTGCTCGATCAGCAGTGTCTCCACTGATTCGAACATGACTGCCTACTCTCCGTGCGAGCCGTTGTGGCTGGTGGTGTGGCCGTTGCCGGTGCGGCTGTCGGTCGGGGTGGTCTGCGGCATCGACTTCTGGACCTGCATGAGGAACTCGACGTTGCTGGTCGTGTCCTTCAGCCGGCCGAGAACGATCTCGAGCGCCTGCTGCTGGTCGAGCCCGGCGAGGGCGCGGCGGAGCTTCCAGGTGATCTTCGTCTCGTCGACGCCCATCAACAGTTCTTCGCGGCGGGTTCCGGATGCGTTCACATCGACCGCAGGGAAGATGCGCTTGTCGGCGAGCTGGCGCGAGAGTCGCAGCTCCATGTTGCCCGTGCCCTTGAACTCTTCGAAGATCACTTCGTCCATCTTCGAACCGGTCTCGACGAGCGCCGAAGCGATGATGGTGAGCGAGCCACCGTTCTCGATGTTGCGAGCCGCGCCGAAGAACTTCTTCGGCGGGTACAGGGCCGCGGCATCCACTCCACCGGAGAGGATGCGCCCACTGGGCGGCGTGGCCAGGTTGTAGGCGCGGCCGAGGCGGGTGATCGAGTCGAGAAGCACGACCACGTCGTGGCCCAGCTCGACGAGGCGCTTCGCACGCTCGATGGCGAGCTCGGCGACCGTGGTGTGGTCTTCGGCGGGGCGGTCGAAGGTGGAGGCGATGACCTCACCCTTCACCGTGCGCTGCATGTCGGTGACCTCTTCGGGACGCTCGTCGACCAGAACGACCATGAGGTGCACCTCGGGGTTGTTCGTCGAGATCGCGTTCGCGATCTGCTGCATCACGATGGTCTTGCCGGCCTTCGGCGGCGCAACGATCAGGCCGCGCTGGCCCTTGCCGATCGGGGCGACCAGGTCGATGATGCGCTGGGTCAGCTTGCCGGGCTCGGTCTCGAGGCGGAGGCGCTCCTGCGGGTAGAGGGGCGTGAGCTTCGAGAACTCGACGCGGTTCGCGGCTTCGTCGACGGGCAGGCCGTTGATCGACTCGACCTTCACGATGGCGTTGTACTTCTGTCGACCGTTGTTGTCGCCCTCCCGCGGCTGGCGGATCGAACCGACGACCGCGTCACCCTTTCGCAGGTTGTACTTCTTGACCTGGCCTAGCGAGACGTAGACGTCGCTGTTGCCCGGCAGGTAGCCGCTGGTGCGCACGAAGGCGTAGTTGTCGAGGATGTCGAGGATGCCCGCCACCGGGATGAGCACGTCGTCTTCGCTGATCTCGGGCTCGAGCTCGTCACTGCCGTTCTGGCCACGGCGCTTGCGGTCGCGGTAGCGGTTGCGGGCGCTGCGATCGTTGCGGTCGTTCGGATTCTGACGGTCGCCGCCCGTGTTGCCGTTCAGCTCGTCGAGCTGCTGCTCGTCGTAGGTGTCCTGGTCGTTGCGGTCGTTGCGGTCGTTCCGATCGGCGCTGCGGTCGTTGCGGGGGCTGCGCTGCGACCCGTTCGCACCACGCTGGCTGTTGTTCAGGCGATCGCTGTTGGTGCGGTCGGCAATGCTGCGGTCGTTCTGGCGTTCGCTGCCCTGCCCGTTCTGGGCACGGTCGGCGTTCTGGCTGCCGGCATCGCCGTTCGGGCCGCCGCCGTTCTGGCCGGCACCCTGCTGGTTGCCGCCCTGCTGGTTGCCGCCCTGCTGATTGCGGTCACGCCGGTTGCGGCCGCGGCCCTGGCGCGGCTCGTTCTGGTCGCGGTCACCGTTCTCGCGGTCGCGGTCGCCCTCGTCGAAGCCCTGGCTCGAAGCGTCGTCGTCGGAGCCTACGATCGGCAGGTTCGGCAGGATCGAGTCCGTGCGAGAACGATCGACAGCGGGAGCGTCGCCATTGGCGGCATCGCGAGCAGCCTGCGCTGCACGCTGGGCGCGGGTGAGGCGCGGGGTGCGCACCTGGCGTTCGGAGCGGGCAACGTCACCACCGCCCTGCGCCGTACCACCCTGCGCGGCGTTCTCGGCCACGAAGTTGTCGATCGCGGAGTCGATGATCGCCGCGGGGTCGATTGCTGCGGGGTCGCTTGTTGTGAGGGATGCCTCGGTGCGGGGTTCCTCGACGCGGGGTTCCTCGGCGACGGAGCTGTCTGCGGCCGACGTGCCGGCGGCGGCGGCAGCGGTACCAGCGTCGGTGCTGGACGCAGCGACAGCGTCACCGCTGGAGCTGGCCCGGCCACCGGAGCTGCGACGGCTGCCACGGCCCCGACGGGGCTCGGACTCCGGTGCGGCGGCAGAAGCGTCTGACGAGTCCGCGGTGTCGGCCTGCGGAACCAGGGGAGCGTGCTCCTCGGCGCCGGCGTTGACATGCTGCACGGCCGGACGGCGGCCAGATGTGGTCTGCGGCGCGTCGACGGCGGCGGCGGTGACCTCGGCCGGAGCCGACGTCGGGTCGGCCGAGGTGACCCGGCGAGAGGCGCGGCGGCGCGGGCTCGTCTGCGGGCCGTCGGCGACCGGCGCCTCGGCCACGGGTGCAGCCTCGACGGGCGCCTCGGCCACGGGTGCAGCCTCAACGGGAGCAGCTTCGACGGACGCAGCCGCCTCGGCAGCCGCCGCGGGGGCGATCTGCTCGGCGAACGTCGGGTCCGACGCGGGCGCTGCCGCTTCTGGGGCGGTGTTTCCCGCCTGTGCGCTCGAGATCGCGGCGACGAGGTCGCCCTTGCGGAGCTTCGAGGCGCCCGGGATTCCGAGGGCAGCCGCAAGCGTCTGCAGTTCGGAGACGCGGAGGGTGGCCAGATCGGCGCGGGATTCCACGCTGGGAACCTGGAGGTTGATGTCAGTCACTGAGGTGATTTCCTTCCTCTGCCCACTCAGAACGGTGGCAGAAGAGCTGAAAGCATTTGGATGCCGTGAAAACGGACGGCTCTACAAATGCCAGCGGTAATGTGGAGGATATGCGACCGGGGCTCGGAGCAAGAAAAACTAGTCGGCTTCGACCGGGTGCGCTATCACTGTAGCACCTTTGAAGTCCACGGCCAGTACCCGGGAATCCCAGGGTGTCGTCGATGCTCTGGCGACGAGATCGACCGCCGCTAGGCGCTGGCCGGGGTCGCTGCAGAGCACGAGAATGCTGGGGCCCGCACCGGAGACGACGGCCGGGAATCCCTCGGCCCGCAGCAGCCGGATGAGACGGTCGGTCTCGGGCATCGCTGCCGCACGGTAGCTCTGGTGCAGCTTGTCCTCCGTTGCCGCGAACAGCAGCTCGGGGCTCTGGATGAGGGCTGCGATCAACAGCGTCGAGCGCGACACGTTGAAGATCGCGTCTTCGTGCGGCACCGTCGCCGGCTGGAGGCTCCGCGCCAGCGCCGTCGACATCGTGGCCTGCGGCACGAGCACGAGCGGTGACACTCCACGGTGCACGATCAGCTTCTTGAACTGCGGTCCTTCGGGCGTGACCCAGGCGATGGTGAGGCCGCCGAACAGGGCGGGCGCCACGTTGTCGGGATGCCCTTCCAGCTCGGTCGCGCGGGCGAGGAGGCCGAGCGCGTCGATGTCGACGATGCCCTCCAGCAGGCCCTTCGCCGCCATGATGCCGCTCACGATGGCGGCTCCGGATGATCCGAGCCCCCGTCCGTGGGGAATCGAGTTGCGCGCAATGAGGTCGAGGCCCGGCATCGGCTGGCCGTAGGCGGCGAAGGTGTGCGCGATCGATTGCACGACGAGGTTGGATGCGTCGGTCGGCACTTCGCCGGCACCGACACCCCGGACATCCACCGTCGCACCGGGCTCGGCCCGAACCGTGACGGTCAGTTCGTCGTAGAGGGAGAGGGAGAGCCCGAGTGTGTCGAAGCCCGGCCCGAGGTTCGCCGAGGTGGCGGGAACCCGCACCGACACCGAGAGGCCAGCGGGAAGCGAGACGCCGATCGCGTACGGGGCCCCGGCCTCGCTCATGCGGTCGCCTTGCTGAGGCCGAGCACGCCCGCGATCTCCGAGACGTCGACCGGCACGATGGTCGGCGTGATGTCGCTGCCGTCGGCGGTGCGGAGCGCCCACTGCGGGTCTTTGAGACCGTGTCCGGTGACCGTCAGCACCACCGTCGCGCCGGCCGGGATCGCCCCGGCCTCTGCGCGCTCGAGCAGGCCCGCCACGCTGATGGCCGACGCGGGTTCGACGAAGATGCCGACCTCGGCCGACAGGATGCGGTGCGCCTCGAGGATCAGCTTGTCGCTGATGGCGCCGAAGTAGCCGTCGCTCGTCTCCCGGGCCTCGGTGGCGAATGCCCACGAGGCGGGGTTGCCGATGCGGATGGCGCTGGCGATGGTGTCGGGGTTCTTCACGACGTGGCCGAGCACGATCGGGGCACTGCCGGCGGCCTGGAAGCCGAACATGCGGGGCAGCTTCGTGGTGGCACCGCGTTCGAGCTCCTCGCTGTAGCCGCGGAAGTAGGCAGTGTAGTTACCCGCATTGCCGACCGGCACGATGTGGAAGTCGGGCGCATCCTGAAGCACCTCGACGACCTCGAAGGCAGCCGTCTTCTGGCCCTCGATGCGGTCGGGGTTCACAGAGTTCACGAGGTGCACCGGGTAGTTCGCCGCGAGCTCGCGGGCGATGTCGAGGCAGTCGTCGAAATTGCCCTGCACCTGCAGCAGCTCGGCGTCATGGGCGATGGCCTGGCTGAGCTTGCCCATCGCGATCTTGCCCTCGGGCACCAGCACGGCGGCCGTGATGCCGGCGTGCGTCGCATACGCGGCAGCCGACGCGGAGGTGTTGCCGGTCGAGGCGCAGATGACGGCTTTCGCACCGTGCTCGACGGCCTTGGAGATGGCCATCGTCATGCCGCGGTCCTTGAAGGAGCCCGTCGGGTTCATGCCCTCGAACTTGACCCAGACCTTCGCGCCCGTGCGGGCGGAGAGCGCCGGAGCGGGAATGAGCGGGGTGCCACCCTCGCCGAGCGTGATGATCGGCGTCGCCTCGGTGATGTTCAGTCGGTCGGCGTACTCGTGCAGCACGCCTCTCCACTGCCGGGACGGGATGCGGGGACTGTTCGGGGACACTAGGCTCCTTCAACTCTCATGACTGACGTGACGCGTGCGACGGCCGTGTTCCCGGCCAGGGAGGCGACGGTGGCCGCCAGGGCCTGTTCGCTCGCCCTGTGCGTGACGATTACTAGGGTAGCGGTCTCGGCAACGGTGGCCGGTGAAGCTGCGGGGCCCGCCGCGGCGGCGGACGACTGTTCCAGCGTCTCGACCGAGACGTCATGGTCGCTGAAGATGCCGGCGATGGTCGCGAGCACGCCCGTGGCGTCGACCACTTCGAGAGTGATCTGGTAGCGGGTCTGCACCTTGCCGATGTCGACGACCGGCAGGTAGGCCGTGAACGACTCGCCCACGCCCGGCCCGCCCGCGACGTGTCGCCGCGCCGCCGAGACCAGGTCGCCGAGAACTGCGGATGCCGTCTCGAGCCCGCCCGCTCCCGCTCCGTAGAACATCAGGTCGCCGGCCGCCTCGGCCTCGACGAAGACGGCGTTCTTGGCACCGTGCACGGCAGCGAGCGGGTGCAGCCTCGACACGAGGGCGGGATGCACCCTCGCCGAAATGCCCTCCTCGCCGGTGACCGGATCCACGACCCGCTCGCAGATGGCGAGCAGCTTCACGACGTAGCCCGCCCGACGCGCGCGCTCGACCTGGTCGGCGGTGATGGAGGTGATGCCCTCCCGGTGCACCGCCTCGACGGGCACCGCCGAGTGGAAGGCGAGACGGGCCAGGATGGCCGCCTTCTGCGCAGCGTCGAAACCCTCGATGTCTGCGGTGGGGTCGGCCTCTGCATAACCCAGCGCCGTAGCGGTGGCCAGCGCGCCCTCGAGGGTGTCGCCGTCGACATCCATCCGGTCGAGGATGAAGTTGGTGGTGCCGTTCACGATTCCGAGGATGCGCTTCACCCGGTCGCCGGCCAGGCTGTCCCGGAGCGGCCGGATGATCGGGATCGCGCCGCCCGCAGCAGCCTCGTAGTACAACTGCGCTCCGACCTGCTCGGCCGCTGCGAACAGCTCCGTGCCGTGCAGCGCGAGCAGGGCCTTGTTGCCGGTCACCACATCGGCGCCGGAGTTCAGCGCCTCGAGAATGTAGCTGCGCGCCGGCTCGATGCCACCCATCAGCTCGATCACGATGTCGGCCGAGAGGATCAGCGACTCGGCGTCGGTGGTGAACAGCTCCCTCGGCAGGCTCACGTGCCGTTCGGCATCCACATCCCGCACCGCGATGCCGACCAGCTCGAGCCCCGCACCGACCCGCGAGGCCAGTTCGTCGCCGTGCTCGAGCAGCAGTTGCGCGACGCGCGATCCGACGCTGCCGGCCCCGAGGAGGGCGATCTTGAGGTTGCGGTATTCGATCATGAGACTCTCTGTGCGGTGGGGGCCTTGCGAGTGGCAGCTCCGATACCCGGATCGCGGGCAAGCAGATCGTCGATCGTCTCTCCCCGCATGATGAGCCGGGCCTCGCCGCCCAGCACGGCGACGACAGGGGGCCGGCCCAGGTAGTTGTAGTTGCTCGAGAGCGACCAGCAGTAGGCGCCGGTCGCCGCGACGGCGAGGGTGTCGCCCGGTTCGACGTCTCCCGGAAGGTAGTCGGCGTAGACCACGATGTCGCCGCTCTCGCAGTGCTTGCCGGCGATCCGCACGAGTGCCGGCTCCGCGCCGGAGCGGCGGTTGGCGAGGCGCACGGTGTAGTCGGCTCCGTAGAGGGCCGGCCGTGCGTTGTCGCTCATTCCGCCGTCGACGCTCACGTAGGTGCGCACGGCGGTGGGGCTCTGGATGCCCGTCATGTCAGTGTGCGTCATGTCAGTGTGCGTCATGTCAGTGTGCGTCAGCGCGGCATCCTGCGCGCCGGGCTCCCCCACGCTCACCGTCACCGGCTTGACCGTGCCGACGGTGTAGAGCGTCACCGTCGACGGACCGATGATCACCCGGCCGGGCTCGAACGCGAGATGCGGCACGGCGATGCCGAGACCGGCACACTCGACCGCCACGATGTCGGCGATCTGGCGTGCCAGCACGTCGACAGGGGTGGGATCGTCGACGCTCGTGTAGGCGATGCCGAAGCCGCCACCGAGGTTCAGTTCGGGGATCTCGCCGCCCGCGAGCAGTTCGGCGTGCAGGGCCAGCAAACGCGCGGCCGACTGCTCGAACCCCTCGGGCCCGAAGATCTGCGAGCCGATGTGGCAGTGCAGGCCGAGGAAGGCCAGGCCCGGGTGGCTCCGGATGCTCGCCACCACTGCCGGGGCGTCGGCCAGACTTATGCCGAACTTCTGGTCTTCGTGCGCCGTGGCTAAAAAGTCGTGAGTGTGGGCATGCACTCCGCTGTTCACGCGGAGGCGGACCGCCTGTACGCGACCGTGGCGCCGGGCGGCGGCAGCGATCCGTTCGACCTCGATGGGCGAGTCGATCACGATCGCACCGATGCCGGCTTCGACGGCAGCATCGATCTCGGCGACGGACTTGTTGTTGCCGTGGAAACCCATCCGCGCTGGCGCCACACCCGCGGCCTGAGCGACGGCGAACTCCCCCGCGCTGCAGACATCGATGCTGAGGCCCTCGCCGGTCATCCACTCGGCGACAGCCGAACTGAGGAACGCCTTGGCCGCGTAGTAGACGGTCACGCCGGTGCCGATGCGGGCGCACTCGCGCTCGAACGCCTCCCGGAAGCCGCGTGCGCGGGCACGGGCGTCGGCTTCGTCGACGACGTAGAGCGGGGTGCCGTGGGCGGCGATGAGTTCGGCGGCCGACACTCCCCCGAGCCGGAGCTCACCCGAGGGTGTGCGGTGGGCGTCCCCTGGCCAGACCGCGGTGGGGAGGTCGTTGGCGTCTTCCGGCTGCGACAGCCACACGGGAGCGAGCGGGTTGGCAGTCATCGGGCACTTTCGGATGTGAGGCAGAGCGGTGGCAGGGGCGCTCAGGGCAGGCGAGGGATCAATAAAATCCTATCGGAAGCCGCGCGCGGGTGACGGATCGGGACTCGACGCTCGATGAGCATTCCTCTATACTGAGGTTATGTCGAAAACCTCTGACCTGCGGCCGTGGCTGGCCCTCTCGTTCGCCGCGATCGTGCTTCCGTTCACGCTGGCGGGGTGCAGCAGCGACAGTGGCACCCTCATGATGCCCGCCGAGGAGTTCGCGGGTCACGTGGCCGATGTGATGGTCGACCAGGAGAAGATCCCGCGACCGATCGTGACGTGTGGTGACTCGCCTGTCGAGATTGTCGATGGGGCCACCGTCCACTGTTTCTTCAGCGCGACCGAGGCGCCCACGGTGCTCTACGACTCTGTGACGACGATCAGCGAGGTGAAGGGCGCCGACTTCCACATCGTGACAAAGGTCGATGCCGAGCCTCAGGGCTGATTGCAGGTACCGGTGGTGTTCAGCGCATCGGCCGAGAGGAGGAGGTTCGTCGCCTCGGCGGTCACCGTCACCTGTCCGGTCGACGGCTCGATCGACGTCAGCTGCACGCGCTCGGGCAGGTACGTCGCCACACAGATCGGCACGGGCTTCGAAACGATCGCCTTGAGCGCTCCGCCGACGTCGATCGACGCCGAGCCCGCAGACAGGGTCGCCCCGGTCGGCGTGAGCAGCACATCCGGCCCGCTCGGAGTCGCCGTCGCCATGGCGTCGTAACCGAGGGTCAGCCCGAGAACGTCGAACGACCCCGAGTAGCCGATGGTTCCCTCGCCCAGCACGATCTCGTTCGAGCCCGGCACCGTCAGGAACGAGTTCACCGCACCCTGCGACAGCGTGAGGCTTGCGACGGCCTCCGCGACCGGCTTCGCCTGGTCCGTCGGCACGCCGTGCGCCACGACGGTCGCCGCCACCGGCACACCGCCCACCGAGAGGTTCGTCGATGCGAGAGTCACGTCGTCGAAGCTGCCGGCGAGGTACTGCTGCAGGAACGAGGTGCCTCCGATGGTGACCGCCACGTCGCCGGTGACATTGCTGGGCAGGTTCTGGAGGATGCTGTCGCGCACCTTGCCCTCGGCGAACGAGCGCAACGCGACATCGGCTACCACCACGGCGACGACGAGCAGCACGACGGCTACTGCGATGCCGATGATGACCCTGGTGCGCAGCCGCAGGGGCGCGCGCTTCGCCGTCCGGCCGACGACAGGGGCGCCGACGTGGGGTGCCTCGCTCATGGCGGGGCCGCTACATCCGGTCGGGCGCGGAGACGCCGAGGAGGGCGAGTCCGTTGCGGATGACCTGGCCCGTGGCGTCGTTCAGCCACAGCCGGGTGCGGTGCAGGTCGGTCACCGGCTCGTCGCCGAGCGGCAGCACCCGGCAGCTCGCGTACCAGCGGTGGTAGTGGCCGGCGACCTCCTCGAGATACCGGGCGACGCGGTGCGGCTCGCGGAGTTCTGCAGCCTGTGCGACGATGCGCGGCAACTCCTGCAGCGATCCGAGCAGTTCGGTCTCGGTCTCGTGGGTCAACAGGGCCGGTTCGAACGCGCTGCGGTCCACGCCCGCCGCCTCGGCGTTCTTCGCCACCGAACGGGTGCGCGAGTGTGCGTACTGCACGTAGAACACGGGGTTGTCATTCGTGCGCTCCCGGAGCTTCTCACCGTCGAGGGAGAGCGGTGAGTCGGCGGGGTACCGGGCGAGTGAGTACCGCAGGGCATCCGCACCGACCCAGTTGAGCAGGTCGTCGAGTTCGACGATGTTGCCCGCGCGCTTCGACAGCTTCGCGCCGTTCAGGTTCACCAGCTGGCCGATGAGCACCTTGATGTTGACGTCGGGGTCGTCTCCCGCGGCGGCCGCGAGCGCCTTCAGGCGCCCGACATAACCGTGGTGATCGGCCCCCAGCAGGTAGATCTTCTCGGTGAAACCGCGATCCTTCTTGTTGAGGTAGTAGGCCGCGTCTGCTGCGAAGTAGGTGGTGATGCCGTTGCCGCGGGTGAGCACTCGGTCTTTGTCGTCGCCGAAGTCGGTGGTGCGCACCCAGACGGCGTCGTCCTTCTCGTAGACGTGACCCTGTTCGGCCAGGCGCACGGCCGCATCGTCGATCAGGCTCTTGCCGGTCGACGGGTCGGGCGCGTGGAGGCTCCGCTCCGAGAAGTACACGTCGAAGTGCACGTTGAAGTTCTCGAGCGAGGTCTTGATCTCCTCGAGCTGCTGCAAGTAGCCGAGGTCGCGCGCGATGGCGATCGCGTCGTCGTGCGGGAGGCTGAGCAGATCGGGGGCCTTCTCGAGCACGTGCGCCGCGAGCGACTGGATGTACTCCCCCGGATACCCGTTCTCCGGGGTCGGCTCGCCCTTGGCCGCTGCCAGGATCGAGGCACCGAAGTTGTCCATCTGGTTGCCGGCGTCGTTGATGTAGTACTCGGTCGTGACGTTCGCGCCAGTCGCGGTGAGCACACGCGCGATCGCGTCGCCGAGCGCGGCCCAGCGGGTGTGGCCGAGGTGCAATGGCCCGGTCGGGTTGGCCGACACGAACTCCATGTTGACGCTCAGCCCCTCGAGCACCTTCGTGTGACCGTAGTCGTCACCCTGGTTCAGGATGCTGCGCACCACCTCACCGGCCGCGGCGGTGTCGAACGTGATGTTGATGAAGCCGGGGCCCGCGACATCCACCGCTCTGATGCCGTCGATGCTCTCGATCGCCGGGCGGAGCTCTTCGGCGAACGCCCGGGGGTTCGAAGCGACGCGCTTCGCGAGCTTCATGGCGATGTTCGAGGTCCAGTCGCCGTGGTCGCGGTTGCGCGGGCGCTCCAGCAGAACGTCGCCCAGGGTGATCGTCACGTCGGACCCGCGCTCGGCGAGCCGGGCGGTCACGATGTCGAACAGAACGCTGGAGAGGTCTTCGGGAGTCACGGGCAGCAAGTCTATCGGAGTCGACACACCCGCCCCGGGGACTCGTCAGTGCAGCTGCACGAACTCCCGGGTGTCGTCGAGCGGAAGGGCATCCGCCGTCGCCGTCACCTCGAGTTCCTTCAGGCTCAGCCAGCCGCCGTGGTTGGTGAGGAAGGCCGTGTCGGCGGCATCCCGGCCCGTGGCGATGCGCACCAGGCTCTGCCGGGGGGCGAGCGCGGTCGCATCGACGATGTACCACTCGCCGTCGACGAACGCCTCGGCCACCGCATGGAAGTCCATCGGGCTGAGACCGGGCGCGTACACCGACACCAGGCGGGCCGGGATGTCGAGCCCCCGAAGCAGCGTGATCACCAGGTGTGCGTAGTCGCGGCAGACGCCACGCCGGCTCAGAAGGGTTTGGATCGCCCCATCCGTCGGCAGGCTCGACCCCGGAACGTAGCTGAGCTTCTCGCCCACCCACGAACTCACGCTGTCGAGCAGCATGCGCCCCTCGAGCCCGGCGAACTCGGACCGGGCCGTCGGCAGCAGCGTGTCGGACTCGCAGTACCGGCTCGGGCGGAGGTAGGTGATGAGGTCGTTCTTCGTGACGGGAGCCTGCGCGGAGCTGCCTTCGACGACAGCCCAGTAGTTGAGCGTCAGGCGGCCCGCGTTCGCATCGAACTCGTGCAGGCGCGTGCCGTGCACGTCGAGGATGTCGACGGGTGTGATCGGCTGGCCGTTCCAGAGGTATTCCACCGTCTCCGACGCGAGTTTCACGTTGGCTGCGGTGGCGATCGAGAACACGAGGTTCGCAGGGGCGTCGATATCGCAGACGATGTGGGCGCTGACCGTTCGCTTCATGTCATGAATCCTTTCACGGATCCCGGAGGCGCTGACACGAGCACCCCCGGGCCAGTGGTAGCCTTGACACCGCACTCCTGGCCCCATAGCTCAGGGGATAGAGCACTGCCCTCCGGAGGCAGGGGCGGCAGTTCGAATCTGCCTGGGGCCACACAGTCACAACCCGCATAAACACTGGGATCGAAGGGCCTCGGCCCTCTCTCTACACTGAGGACAATTCGCCGCGTGGCAACACTTTGGCAACACTTGATCTTAGAATGGCCGCATCCAACGCCTCTGAAACGGTGTCGAGGTCGGAATCGAAAAGGTCTGAGTAGACATCGAGTGTCACCGCTGCCGAGGCGTGACCGAGCATCCTCTGAACGGCCTTCACGTTCGCCCCCGCACTGATCGCCAAACTCGCGGCCGTATGGCGCAGCTCGTGCGGTGTCAGTCCGTGCTCTCCGATGGTTTCTGAGGCCGCGGTAAGCCAGCCTCGGCGGAACACGCGGCCGCGTAGCCAACCCCCAGTGCGAGGGCTGGGAAAGGCGGGGCCGTCGATGTCGAGACCGTCGACGTGCACCCGCAGTTCGGCCAGGATCGAGGCCGGAACGGGAATCGATCGGGCCTCATAGTCTTTCGGTTTCGAGTCGTGCTGCACGCCCTCGACCTCAACGACGGTGTGCTGCACTTCCAGCCGGCCGCGCGCGAAGTCGATGTCCTTGACGCGAAGCCCCGAAAGCTCCCCCCAGCGAAGCCCGCAATAGGCCAGGACTCGCACGAGCAGACCGTATCCATTGCGGGCGCCGTTGAATTGACCGCGGCCGATGACATCGACGGCCGCGGCGAGGTCGCGCACCTGCTCGTGCGTCAAGTAACGCTTTGCGTTCGCATCGACCTTTGGCAGGTTCAGGCCGTGCGCGGGGTTCGCAGGCAACCTCCCGTCTTTCACCGCGAGCTGCAGGCTGCCCGATAGCACGTTGACGATCTTGCGGACGCTCGACGGCGACTGGGTGGCCGACAGTCCACCGGCCCACTCCTGGATTGTCTTGTGGTTCAGGTTCCCAATCGTGTACCCACCGAGACGCGGTTTGATGTGCCTTTCGACAATCCCCTCGGCCCGTTCGCGGGAGGTCATCCGCAGGTCTGACCGACCGGCCAGCCAATCGTCAAGCCACTGCCCCAGCGTCACCCGCGTCTTTCCGGGGTCGATATAGGCACCTTTGCTTTTATCGACCTCCACCCCAGCGAGGAACAGCTCGGCCGACTTTTTCGTCGTGAAGCCTCGCTTCTGAGTCTGCTTGTGATCCGGCTTCCGGTACAGAACGCGGTACCTCTTGCCAGCCGCGATGACATACGGCTCGATGCTGCCCATCCTATTTCCCCAGCGAGTCGCGGCCCATGTTTTCCATCAGCGCTATCCACTGCCGGTCCTTCTGGAGATCCCGCAGCGTGTCCCAAATTCGGGTTGCTCCCTCCCATCCGATGAGCGGGCCGTACATGGCATAGAACTCGTCAGGGTTGCCGAGCGCTTCACCATATTTTTCAGTGACGCGCTCGACGATTAGCGCAAGTGCCGCTTGCGAGCCATAGACCTCATCTGACGCGTCTATAAGGGTCGAGACTTTATCGGCGAATGTCTGCGCAGCGAGGTGGACGGCCCGCTCATCGTTGGCCTGCTCCGTAGGAGCCAGTAGCTCGGCGAGAGGCCGCTGCACGATGTCTGCAAGGTCGACGGCCTCACCAAGCGGAATCTTCCGCTGACCCGACTCCACTTTGTAGACCGTGGCCTGGTGATATCGATGTCCGCGTGCGGTCATTTGCGATGCGATGTCCGTCTGTAGCAATCCGCTATCTTCGCGAGCCCTCTTCACATTCCTGCCGAATGCCCTGTCGACGGGGCTGAACTTCGGCTCATCTGCGTTTTCATCCATAGAGGAACCCTAATCCAAAACGTGTTCTTGTGACTCGCTTGTTTTGGTGTATGCTGAAATCGTGTTCAAGCAAACAACAAACGAGATTTCAAGGGAGATCAATGGGAAAGCTACTTACGCCTGACGAGCTGGCAGAAAAGGTGCACATGAGCACTTCGCTCCTAGCGCAGCGAAGATTTCTGGGCCTGCCGCCTGTTTTCCTCAAGCCCAGCCGAAAAACAGTTTTGTACCGAGAGGAAGACATCGACGCGTGGCTCAGTGACTCGGTGCAGACCATCACGAGCACTGCCGCGTGAGTGACGAGACAAACGAAAGAGGCCCGGCGCATCAACGCCGGGCCAAACAATCCATCAGGGGGAATCAGGACATGACCGAAACGCTACAGCACGGCACAATCGTTTGGGAAGCGCCCGACGAGTTCGGGTGCGTGTTCGCTACGCCGGTCGAGGTCACGCAGGACGGCGGGGAGTACCGCAACGTGTGGGGCATCCGTGCCGAGGTGTGGTTCGACAAGGGCGCGTACACGCCAAAGGTTTTCGTGGAGGACCGTAACAGCGGTTTCGACATGACTCCCGCGACCGCTCTCGCCGTCGCGGCGTTGATTCAAGAGGCCGCGTTCGCTGCCGAGATCAAAGCTTCCGAGATGCGCTCCGCCGCAGACCGAGCGAAAGCCCTGGCGACGAAGAAGGCGTGGCAGGACTATTCTGCGTTCTCGGTCACGCAGGTTGCCGCGGCGATGCGTGCTGCATCTCGGTCACCGCATTGGGTCGCTCAGCGTGCAGAAATTTCGCCCCGCATCTTCGAGCGGAAGATGCGAGGGCGCGCCGACTTCACGGTCGGCGAGATAGCGAGTATCGCCCGCGCTCTCGGCATCTCCCCCGCCTTGCTGATCGGCCAGGCCCTCTGATGCCACAGCCCGTCGAGCCGCGCCCCACCCGCGAGCAGTGCCTCGCTGCAGCCGGCCGCGAGTTCGCTATCTACCTTGCTCGCGTAAACGCCGAGCGAGACGCCGCGGACCTCGATGACAGCAACGCGGTTGACCGGGACGCTCTGTGAGCCCCGCCAGCGGCCTCGCGACGGTCAAGGCGGGTGGGAGTGCCAGAGAACTAGTGTTCGGTTCTTGGTGCCCGGTTTCTGTCTCAATCAGCGGACATACGTTCGGACGGTGGACGCGATGATTCTTAGACCGCAATTCTCGTTCGAGAAAAATTTTGCCCAGATTCCGAACCTTTGGCTGCGCGATTCGCGACTCTCGTACAGGTCCAGAGGTGTGCTCGTCTACATGATGAGCCACCAGGCAGGGTGGAACATCTCGCTAAAGAAGCTCGTGGAAGAGGGCAGCGAGGGCCGGGAAGCGATTCAGAAGGCGCTCGCCGAGCTCCGCGCAGCCGGGTACATGAAAACCGTTCCGGCGCAGGAGGAGGGCACCGGCAAACTCATCGGGCAGGCTCACGAGCTCACTGATCCCGCGGATTCCACCGTGCTACTGGAAAACCGTAGGACGGTAAAACCGTATGACGGGGAATCAGACCCCAAGAACACTATCTATAAAGAACACCAGATTAAAAGCGATCGCGATTCTGATTTCTTCGGGGCCGACAGCCCTGCGGGGGACGCTGCTGAGGCTGCCGCAGCACTGCCGAGCACCGCCTCGGTGATCAAGTGCTTGGCACGCTACCCGGTCGACGTGGCTTCGCTCGACATCGCAGCCGCGATCGCCGATGTCATGGGTCGTACAACACTGCAGGTCGCAAGCCCCGCAGCGTACGTCGCGAAAGCGATTCGCACCGATCCCAGCAGGTGGCTGCTGCGCGCCGCACCCGCGCAGGCCGAGACCTGCGAGCAGGGCAAGCACCGGTACATCGGGCAGTGGTCCGAGTGCTGCGTGCGCTGCGACGAGATGCGCCCCGGCTGGGAACTCGACCGGGACGCCGCTTGACCACCCACAAACCAGCACCAATCCACAACACGCACAACCCAACGGAAAGAGACAAAATGTCAGCCATTCAGAAGAACATTGCACGACTCCTCGAAGAACGCGCCGCGGCATGGGAGAAGGTCGGCAAGCCGCTTGCCGATATCGCAGCAACCCGCGAGCTCACCCCCGCCGAAAAGTCCTCATGGGAGGGTGTGGAGGCGGACAACCGTGCATTCGAGCAGCGCCTCGAAACGCTGAGAGGACACCTCAGCCAGGAGGCGCAGATCGCGGAATTCTCCCGCAGCCTGCACCAGTCCGAGCCGTTCGGCGCAAGCAGCGCCGGGCAGTGGCTCAACCGCGACACAGGGGTGCGCGCGGCGCTCGAACCCAAACAAGCGTTCATCACCCACCCGAACGCCCGCGCCGAGAAGGGCGACGACATCGCGCAGGCCATGTTCTCGGGCATCGGCCAGATGGTCCGCGCACTCACCACGACGGGCGGGTCAGCGATCGTCCCCGCTTCGTGGAGCGCAACCCTCATCGACCTGGCACGCAGCAAGGCTGCAATCACGCAGGCCGGAGCGACCATCATTCCGATGGACACGCAAACCGTCAACATTGGTCGGGCAACGGGAGATGCTTCGGCCGCGTTCCGGGCTGAGGGTGGATCCATCGCGACCAGCGACCCGACGTTCGACAACGTAACCCTGACCGCAAAGACCATGAGTGCTCTCGTAAAGGGCTCGCTCGAGTTTTTCCAGGACGCTGACAACGCCGACGAGGTTGTCTCGAACGCGATCGCCCGAGCTATCGCGGGCAAGCTCGACCAGGTCGCGCTTTACGGCGGAATCACGGCTGGCGCAGGGGCGATCAGTCTGCCGACACCGCCGAACCCCCGGGGCATCCTTGCCGCACTCAATGCGCAGCGGCCGGCAAACGTGCTCGGGACTGCGGCAGCGAACGGCACCGTGCAGACGGTCGGCCGCTACTACGACGAGCTGATCGATCTGCTCTACACAGTGCGAGACAGCAACGAGACCCCCACTGGTCTCGTGTGGAACAGCAAAGTCTCGCGCATGTACAGCAAGGCCTATGACACAACAGGCCAGCCTCTCAACATCCCGAGCGCGGTCTCGGACGTACCCCGGTTCGAGTCCAATAACCTGCCGTCGTACACCCTCGGGACCATGGCCAGCCGGGCGAACGATGTGTTCGCGGGCGACTTCTCGCAGCTCATCATTGGGCAGCGCCTCGGCGTCACACTGCAGCTTCTCACCGAGCGGTACGCAGATACCGGCGAAATTGGCATCGTGGCGCACTGGCGCGGCGACGTTCAGCCTGCACGACCGAGCGCATTTGCCGTGTACCGCGGGCTGCAGGGCGCGCTGTGAGAGCGAGTACGCAGAATGCTGATGAGATCACCATGGCGGGACTCGACTTCAAGGAGGCGAAGGATCTCGCCCGAACACAGAGCGTCCGCGGTGAGAGCGCCACAAAGCGGCAACGGATCGTCCAGGACTACCTGACAGCGGTTCACCCGGACACCGGCCTCGACGTGGTGTTCGTGCCAGGCGAGGCAGCACCCGACTGGGCATTCGAACCCGTCGGGCAACACGCGGCCTAACAGACTGGCGTCAACCGCACCGCGGCCGGCCTGATGTCCGAGTGCAGCGGAACGGATGGTAAGCGAGCGAGTCATTGCGCGATGACCTAACCAGCGCCTAACCAAGCGGCCCTCAATCTCTCCGGAGGCTGGGGGCCGTTTCGGTTCCTTGACACTCAAACTTCGGTTGTCGGACCGGAAGAGGAAACGAGCCACTGGCCCTCGTTGATTCGCATCAAATCTGCCGCGAGCAGATAGGTCCAAACGACGCTCATCTCGGCCTCGGCAGCCGAGACTGCGGTGTGAACGCCTTTGCTTGCGAGGTTGTCGAGTGCCGTCAGCCGACTGCCCAAATCCGAGAGAGTGGCCTTAAGTACAGCGGCGCTTGTGCTTTTTCCAAGCCTCATCCGCACGAACTCGGTCAACCTGTTTCGATAGTGTTCGTCATCCATCACTCGCGCTACGCCGTCGACTACGACTGCCTCACCAGTGGCCGGGTAGAACGCATCAGCTAAGGCCTTGATCATGCGACGACACGAGCCGAGCGCCTGCGACATCTGTTCGGGGGTACCCCCGACAATCCTGTCTTGAGCTGCAACAAAGACGGCGAGAGCGTCGGGCGCCTCGGCTGCTAGCTGAGCGTTCACGTACGCCTGAGCACGCTCGAAGATAGACGACTGCTGCTGTCCTCGGTCTAGCTCGCGTTCGGTATTGACGAGGAAGTTATGAAGAGATCCTCGCACCGCCTCGATCACCGTCATTGATTGGAGCAGAAGCGGAGTCAGGTGTGTTCGGGCCGCGGTTGCGTCACGCATTGCGCGAGCGGTGTCTGCGGGGGATAGGTTCGCTGCAGGTTTGCTCTCGTCGTGTACCCGCCTAATTTCGGCTGCGTGTGCCTCAAGAATAGCGATCGACCTCACCGCAATGAGGGGCGCACCCCCCGCGGGGTTCGCAATGGAGCGATCTGCTGTCCATCGGTGATAGGCGTCGTTAATGATGTCGTTTCCTTCGCTTACTCCGAACAGACCCCGAAGCCTTTCGCCTCTCGACAGGTATTCTCGGGAAGTTGCCGCATTCTCATCCCCCGGCTCCATGGTCGTGAGCTCAAAATGTAACCAAAGCTCGTTCGCATAATCGTTTCGAATAGTTGCGATTCGAATGCATTGCCGCGCAATGTTGACGCCGACCGAATGTGATGCCGTTTCTGCCGATTGAAAACAGGGCCACCTAGCCACTATGGAAGGTGATCAATTTGGATGACTGGGCAAAGATTCGGCATTTGCATTCGATGGGTTTGCACT
>NZ_NBXB01000029.1 GCF_003399635.1 Subtercola boreus
TCCCGGGGATCAAGACGCTCGAGGAGTTCAACTTCGAGCACCAGCCGGGAGCGGACCGCACCCTGATCGCGCACCTCGGCACGAGCAGCTACCTCCAGGAAGCGAAGAACGTCATCCTCCTCGGACCGCCCGGCACCGGGAAGACACACCTCGCGATCGGGCTCGGGATCAAGGCCGCGAAGACCGGGCACCGGGTCTTGTTCGACACCGCGAACGGGTGGGTCACGAGGCTTCAGGAAGCACACTCACGCGGCAAGCTCGCCACCGAACTCAGCCGGCTGCGGCGCTACAGCCTGCTGATCGTGGACGAAGTCGGTTACGTCCCGTTCGACCAGGACGCAGCGAACCTGTTCTTCCAGCTCGTGTCGTCCCGGTACGAACACGCCTCCCTGATCCTCACCAGCAACCTGCCCTTCGGGCGGTGGGGCGATGTCTTCGGTGACCCCACGATCGCGTCAGCGATGATCGACCGGGTCGTGCACCACGCCGACGTCCTCAGCCTCAAAGGCACCAGCTACCGGCTCCGAGGACACAAAACCCTCACCACTACGACAAACTAAACACACCACGTGGCACCGTTTTCAATCGGCAACATTGGTACCATTTTCGGTCGGCGTCAACAGCGCAACTGAGGTCGTAGAAGATTTATTGTCTTCCAGCGCCCGCATCGCGGCCTCCACCAGAACTCGTACCCGTTCGATCTGATCCATGCTCGAAGCCTAGGCCAGGAGCAGCCGTGAACTACGATCATGGCGGAGGTCACGTATGAGCGTTTTGGATCGAGTGGAGGACAGCCGCATTCTCTTGCGTGCGGACCGGCTTGAGGGTGCCATGCTCACCGCGTGTGTGGCCATCGCCGCAGCCGCGAGAGTGGTAAGGCCGAACGTGTCGAATCGCGAAGCATTCACGAAATTCCTCACCGACCGTTATTACTCCCCAATACGGCAAGTGGAATTCCGAAACCAAGTCACAGACATCAACGATCTGCTCTACCACTGGATGCGGAACGAACTCGTTCACACTGGAGATCTCCCGATCGACATCGACTGGATGACCGGGATCCACTCAGGCACCTTGGCGATAAGGGCAGGAGGCGCCCCCGACTACAAGTTGCTGATGTCCCCTACGTGGATTGATCATCTACTGACGATCGCAAGTGAGTGGGTCAATGAAACCTCGCCCGATTAACGAGCCGCCCACTGCGGCTACGAGCAGGCACTAGCGTCACCGGCGGCCTTGGCCTAATAGACAGGATCATCAGCGATCTTGGACTGCCGCGCGTGCACCTTAACTCCGTACTTGTGACTGACAGACTCGACAAGGCGTCGAAACCACTCGTCCGAACCCGGATGCACAAATACATTTTCGATCAGCAGGGACAGGTCTACAGGGAGACTCATCGCCCTTGGTTGAGATCTGGCCAGTACGGCGTTGTCGCGTTCGTAAGGGTCTTCTTCGCCGCGCGCAACGCTACTGAAGATGATGCGGACCTCGCGCTCGTGTTCGAAGCTCTTCCTCTTGTAAAGAAATGGAATGAAGCCATTGTTGGTCGGGAATTGGCCAGTGTCGTAGTCGATGTACTTCACCCTTCCGGCGAAGGGTGGGGAGATCGAAGAGAACGGATCGTGAGCGGATGGAAGCGCTTGAGATATCCGCTCGAAAGTCGTCGATATGGCCACCGCTCCCGAAAGGCCGCCATACAGGTTCCACATTGCAGCAGACTCATATTCTGATTCGTACCAACACGAGACGTAGTTCCGGAACCTCAGGTGCGGCCCATAGTGGGTAACGTTCCAGGCATTGACCGTCACGTCCCTGTTGGACTGGCGGGCAAGGTCGCGCTGGCGCGCTACCACGTTGGGCAACGCTCCTTCGAACGGGTCGCCAAGGAGATCACTGCGTGAGAAGTGCAGGTTAGAGGTTGTCAGCAAGGACATGTACTTGACAAAGTCCATATACCGCCAGAGATGAGAATTGTCAGCGGGTGGTTCGAATGCCGGATGTGACTGCATGAGTAGAGCCTGCCAGAGCAGGCACGCCCACGACGTACCGGATGGACTATGCAATTTTTCCCGAGCGCGAGCCACGGGAAGCCCGCGAGCTTCCAATATCCCTCTCCCCTAGTGCAGGAATCGGTGAGTGGGTACAAGTGGGTACACGAGGTACCCCCGAGTTGCCGATTCAGACCGTCGAATGACGCGCTCGATCCTTAGTGGCCGCTGGCCAGCGGGGCGGTTCGAGCAGGAACAGAAATCGCGCGTACCCACCGATCACTTTGTACCCACGCAAAACAGGGCCACGTACCCACGAAAAGGGTCAATAGGTGCCCGATGATGCTCTCATGACCATCGAGCAAGCAATCAGAGAAATCGTCCGAAAAGAGATTTCCGCTGCCCCCAGCAAAAAACACGAGACTCTGTCTCACGACCCTCTGCAATTGCTTTCAGTGCGTCGGGTGGCCGAGGTCTTGGAGACTTCGATCGACTACGTGTATGACATCATTCGAGCCGGAGAGCTTCCGACTGTTGAGCTCGGTCACGGTCGACCAAAGATGCGGGTGCGTAGGCGCGATCTCGAAAGCTTCATCGCGGGTAAGTGACCCGTTGGCAACATTTTGGCAACATCCGACGCAAACTAGCCGAGACTGACGAGCCACGGTGTGACCCAAAGTTGCCGTACTTTGGGCGATCTCTGCGGGATTGACCGTGGCCAATCAGTGCGATTTCGCCCTCCGGAGGCAGGGGCGGCAGTTCGAATCTGCCTGGGGCCACTTCTCAGTGAATGGGCTCAGCGGCCGCGACGCGCAGGCTCGAATGTCGGGGCAGCGCCCGCCCGAAGGTCATCTACCAGCCGCGCCGCCATGACCTCGTACCCTGCCGCGTTGGGGTGGTCGTTCGCGGGATTGATCAGTGTCGCCCTGTCGCTCGCGGTGAACCATCGGCCGGTGAGCGGGTCGACGAACTCGAGCCCGTGCGAATCGGCGGCCGCCCGGAGTGCCGAGTTCACGGCGGACTTCTCCGGCGTGATGGCGTCCTCCCACGAGAACAGGCCGAGAAGGATGATCCGGGCGCTCGGGAAGCGCTGGCCGAACGCCGCGAGCGTGTCGTCGACGGCGGCCGAGAACCCGTCGGCAGAGGCACCCTGGTCGTTCGTGCCGCCTTCGATGAGCACGATGTCGAACGTGTCTCCGTAGCCGGATGCTGCGAGACGGGTGCGGTAGTTGCCCATCGCGTGGTTCGGGTTCACGTACCCGGTTCCACCGACCCCGTCGACGGTCACGTGCCAGCCGAGGGCCGGGCCGACCCGGTAGGCGTACCCGTCGGTCGGATTCTCGGCACCCTCGCCCGCGGTGTACGAGTCACCGAGGATCAGAACGTCCGGCTGGGCCTCGGATGCGACATCCGTCGGCGCGCTGCCGGGAACCGGCGTAGACGACGAGCACGACGTGAGGGCGAGCGCCAGCAGGATCGCGAGGATCAACCGGCGCATGGCCCTCCTTCGCGAATCTCGGAGCGTCGAGCTCTGAGCCTACAGAACCCGGCACGGAAGACCACGCCGGAAAAATTCGGATGCCACGGGTTTGTGATTCTCGGCCTCCGCCGGACATCCTTGTTGTGAGGGCGGGGGTATGGATGACCGGGGTGGATGTCTCTGACGGCGAGTTGCTCGCGGGCGTGGTCGGCAACGATCGCAGCGCGCTGGCCGCCCTTCTGGCGCGCCATGCCCGCCCGGTCACCCGGTATGCGTGGGCGCTCGTCGGCAACGCTGCCGACGTCGAGGAGGTCGTGCAGGACACGTTCCTGACCACCTGGCGGCGAGCCGAGACGATCGCGCTCGTGGACGACTCCCTGCTGCCGTGGCTGCTCGCCACCTGCCGCTATCTGGCCCTGAATGTGAACAGGGCGCACTATCGGCAATCCACTGAGGAGCTTCCCAGCGACCTCCTGGTGACAGACGACGACGGCGAGGCTCGCGACCGGCTCCGCTGGGTGATGCAGGAGATCGCCCTGCTCTCCCCGCTCGACCGAAGCGTCACAGAACTCTGTCTCATCGAGGGCCGGAGCTACGCCGAGGCCTCCGAGCATCTCGGTATCACGGTGGGAGCCGTGCGACAGCGGGTCTCCCGATCGCGCAGCAGACTCCGGAAGGCGGTGACCGAAAATGAGGCATGATCCACCGAGCGGCGAGGAACTCGACGAGCTCATCGCCCGGATGACCGGGAACGTGCTCGCTGCGGCCGAGCCGCGAACGCCTGCCCCCTCACTACAGCCGGTGCTGCCGGCGGCGAGCGCGGTTCCGAAGAGACGCTTCCGCTGGGGGGCTGTGGTCGTGGCCGCATTGGTTGTGCTCGGTGTCGGCACCGCCGGAGGTGCTCTCGCGCTGGGGTTCGGGCCGAACCTGTTCCCGGGGGCAACGCCGACGGCCAGCCCGACGCCGACCGAGGCCCCGCCGCGCCCGACCGGGACCGCGACCATCCCGCCGGCCACGACCGCCCCGTCGACTCCACCCGCGCCTGCGGGGCCGTCGGTTGCGACATCCACCACGACCTTCACGGCCCCGAGCTGGGGAAGCGGGCTCACCGCAGGCCTCTTCGGGCTCGCTCCGGACACGGACTACGAGGTGCGGACGGATGCCCGATACAGAGGTGAGTCGAAGACCCCCGACGGGTACTTCTCTGTGTTGAGCAGCCCTGTCAGGGTCACGACCGACGACTCCGGCCGGGCGAGCGTCACGTGGACTCCAGACGTCTTCCCTGAGAACTTCACCGACAGCGGCGAGAGCGGCTTCATGCTGGGCACATTCGTGCGCGTCGACCCTGTGGGAGGCCCCGCCGACGAGAGTTCCGAATCGGGTCGCGCCGATCCGGTCGTGCTCAGCGCTCCCCTGTCGATCGCATACCTGCCGTCAGACCAGGTCACGATCTCAGCCCTGGCTTGCGTGGAGCCGGCCGACCTGGTCAGCGGCACCGGTGCCGGGCTGCTCGTCACAGTCAGCGGTCTGATCCCCGGTGAATTCGGTACGGCGCACAGCGAACAGACCGGCGGCCCGACGAGTTTCACCTTCCGCGGCGATGGCCGCGCCGACGAAACAGGTACGCTGCACATCACCGTGCGCGGGAACACAGCCGAATATCCTGTCTCCCCGTCGACGGCCATCGCGCCCGGTGAGTGGCGACTGGTCTTCGCGGGCAACTTCCGCGAGACGCCAACTCCACCGGCGGACTACCCGCGGGTACCGCTGCAGGTCGGCAACTGTTCGTGATCCACAGACGAGGCAGTTTCGCAACACGCCGACGCAATTAGCGGAAGAGGCAGTTCTTACCCCCCAAAGGGGCATAGGTTGGCATCGCACCACATGACCCAGCGCCGGGTTGTACTGTCGACTCGCCGCAGTGGTCATCAGCCAATGACCAGTCTGTAGGGAGCACACCATGGCATTTCTCATCGTCGTCATCGCCGTCGCCGCCTGGGCGGTCATCTCGGTGCCCGTCGCCGTGATCGTGGGGCGCATCTCGCGCCGGGCCGACCTCGGCTCAGACCGGCGGGCCGCCTCCCCCCAGCTCGCGGGCCCGGCGTTCCGCGACCCGGCCTTCACCTCAACCGGAGCGATCCGGGGCATCACCGGAACCGTCGGTTCGCTCACGCGCTGAGGCTGATCGCCCCGCTGTCCTGGCGAACGGCTCTGCCGAGTTCCGCGACGAGTGACGCCAGCTGGCCATCCGGAGCCCCCGGGTCTTCGGGGTGGAACTGCACGCCGGTGATCGGAGCCGAACGGTGCTCGACGGCCTCCGGCGATCCGTCGGGTGCGGTGCCGACGACGACCAGGCCTGATCCGAGCTCGTCGATCGACTGGTGATGGGCGCTCTGCACCTGCACCGACTGCGCGCGGAGCGCACGGGCGAGGTCGCTGCCCTCGGCCAGATCGACCGGATGACCGGCCATCGCCCGCGAGACCGGGGCCCCGAGGTTCTTGTGGATGGTGTCGTCGCCGATGTCCTGCTGCAGGGTGCCGCCGAAGGCCACGTTGATGATCTGGTGTCCACGGCAGATGCCGAGCAGCGGGGTTCCCCGGCCGAATGCGCGGCGCACGAGGGCGAGCTGGCCCTCGTCGGCCGTCTCGAAGTGCTGTCCCTGGGCGGGATAGGACAGCGAGCCATCGTAGAAGCGCGGCGCGATGTCCTCGCCGCCCATGATGACGATCGCCTCGGCGGAGTCGGTGAGGGCGAGCAGCTGGGCGGTGGCGACATCCGCGGCGCCCGTGCGTGTCACGCGGAAGCCCTGCGCTTCGGCCTCGGCGGCCACCCGCGAGTTCAGCATGTCGACGTAGGCGTGGTACTCGGTGTCGCGGGGGCGGAAGCGGGTGACCTCGACGACAGCGAGGTGAGGGCGCTGGTCGGCGTGCGGGCTCCTGCCGGTCATCCGTTCGCCTCCTGTCGTGTGGGGTGGGTGGTGTTACCCGCCGCTCAGTGGTTCTCGTTCGGGTACCAGTCAAACGCACCCGGCCCGGTGACGACAACGAGCACGTAACGAAGCGAAACAGAGCGGCCGTGCCACACTGGGTCATGTGCACGCAACGTTTCTGATCGTTCCCGAATGGCAGGGCTCGGGTTCGTCCCGTGCCATGCAGTTGATCGATGGTGCCGACGCGATCCAGGGAGACCTGCCGCAGGCCGTCACCCGGCGCGTCGAGGTTCCGCTCGGTGCCGGCGAGAGCCTCGACAGCGGGGTCGCGCGGGTCAGCGCCATCATGAGTGTCAGGGATTCCGTCGAGATCGCCCTGGCGGCGCTCACGGCTCCGGATGCCCACCAGGGCGACCTCGGTCCCGGCATCGTGGTGACGATCGGCGGTGACTGCGGGGTGGAACTCGCGCCGATCTCCGCCGCAATGGGTCGTGCGGCCCGGTCGGGCGGCACGCTTGCGGTGGTGTGGCTGGATGCCCACGCCGACCTGATGACGCCCGGCTCCCCCGTGCCGGGGGCCTTCTCTGGGATGGTGCTCCGCACGCTCCTCGGTGACGGCCCCGAACTGCTGGTGCCGCTCGTCGACGAGACGCTCGACGCCACCCGGGTGGTGCTCGCGGGGGTGCGCTCTGTCGACGACGAGGAAGAGGACTTCATCGCCCGGCTGGGCATCCCGTGGGTGCCGGTCGACGGGCTGGGAGACGGTTCGGCGCTCGTGGCTGCGCTCGAGGGGACGGGCGCGACGGAGGTCTACCTGCACGTCGACCTCGACGTTCTCGATCCGGCGGAGATCGCCGCGCTCAGTTACCCCGAGCCCTTCGGGATCAGCGTGGCGACCCTGGTGGCGAACATCGCGGCCGTGCGGCAGCGCTTCCCCCTGGCCGGCGCCGGCATCACCCAGTTCGCACCCTCGAGCCCCGACGCGGCATCCGACGACCTGTCAGCAGTGCTGCGGATCATCTCGGCGCTGACCCGCACGCTCTGACCCGCCCGCTCTGACCCGTGGATGCTGGGGGGCTAGCATCGCAGGATGACTACGCGCATCATCGTCGAACGCCGCGGCCACGTGCTGCTGATGGGCCTGAATCGCCCCGAGAAGCGGAACGCCGCTGACTTCGCGATGCTGCAGGAGCTGGCCGCCGCCTACGGGGAGTTGGAGCGGGACGCGGAGCTCCGGGTGGGGCTGGTTTACGCCGTCGGCGAGCACTTCACCGCAGGGCTCGACCTCGCCGACATCGGTCCGCGGATCGGCGGCGGTACGGAAAGCGATGCGAGCGCGGGCGCCGGCCTGGGCCCTGACGCCAGCCCCGGCACCGGCCTCGACTTCGTGCCGGAGGGCGGCATCCATCCCTGGCAGGTGAACGGCCAGCAGCTCTCGAAACCGGTCGTCGTGGCCGTGCAGGGCAGCTGTTTCACGCTCGGGATCGAGCTGATGCTGGCCGCCGACATCACCGTCGCGGCCGAGTCGACGAGGTTCGGCCAGCTCGAGGTGACGCGGGGCATCCTGCCCTTCGGCGGTGCAACACTCCGTTTCCCGCGCGCTGCCGGCTGGGGGAATGCCATGCGGTGGATGCTCACCGGCGACCTCTTCGACGCCCGCGAGGCGCACCGGATCGGGTTGGTGCAGGAGGTGACCGTCGACGGTGAGCAGTTCGACCGTGCCCTGGCGATCGCCGAACGGGTGGCCGCCCAGGCCCCGCTTGCGGTGCAGGCGACTCTCCGGAACGCCCGCACCGCCGTGCGCCTCGGCGATGCGGCCGCAGAAGAGGGGCTCCAGCCGGCTCTAGTGGCTCTCGCGGGCAGCGAGGATTCCCGAATCGGAATGGAGGCCTTCCTCCAGCGCAAGCCCGCCGTGTTCGTGGGCCGGTGACCCATCGGCGCGGCTAGTCTGAACGAACAACCTGTACCACGCCGAGGCTCGGCCACGGCACGTTGAAAGGATCCCCATGTCGTCATCCGCAACCCCCGCAGAGACTACCTTCGACGTCATCGTCATCGGTGCCGGCGCGATCGGTGAGAACGTTGCAGACCGGGTCGTGCAGGGCGGGCTGAGCGCCGCTCTGGTGGAGGCCGAACTGGTGGGTGGCGAGTGCTCCTACTGGGCCTGCATGCCCTCGAAGGCACTCCTTCGAAGCGGAGCGGTTCTCCGGGCCGCCCAGAAGGTCGGCGGTGCCCGCGAGGCCATCACCGGTGACATCGACGTGCAGGCCGTTCTGAATCGTCGCAACAAGACGGTGAACGACTACAAGGACGACAGCCAGGCCGAGTGGGTCGACGGCGCAGGCATCACCCTGGTGCGCGGGCACGCCCGGTTCACCGGCGTCAAGACACTGTCGGTGACGGATGCCCAGGGGAAGGTCTCGGAGCTCACCGCCCGGCACGCCATCGTCGTCTCCACGGGTTCGGCGGCGCTGCTGCCCGAAATCCCGGGGCTTCGCGACTCGGCACCGTGGACCAGCCGCGAGGCCACCTCTGCCACCTCGATCCCGGCCCGGCTCGCGATCATGGGCGGCGGCGTCGTGGGGGCGGAGATGGCGACGGCCTACGCCTCGCTCGGTTCGGAGGTCACCGTGCTCTCCCGCAGCGCGCTCCTCAGCAACCAGGAGCCGTTCGCCGGTGAGATGGTGCGGGACTCCCTCGTCGAACTCGGTGCCGACGTGAAGATCGGTGTCTCGGCCACCCGGGTGAGCCGGGACGGAAGCGGTGGCGAAGTCACCCTCACCCTCGACGACGGCAGCGAACTCGTTGTCGACGAACTGCTCGTGGCCACCGGCCGGGTTCCGAACACCGGTGACCTCGGCCTCGACACGATCGGCCTCGATGCGCACAGCTGGCTCGCCGTCGATGACACGATGCTGGTCGCGCCAGGTGACAATGACGCCCTCGGAGGCGTGTGGCTCTACGCGACCGGCGACGTCAACCACCGGGCTCTCCTGACGCACCAGGGCAAGTACCAGGCGCGCGCCGCCGGAGACGTCATCGTCGCCCGGGCGCTCGGCAAGCCGCTGTCGACCGGGCCCTGGGGCGCGCATGTCGCCACCGCAGACCACGAAGCGGTGCCGCAGGTCACCTTCACCGACCCCGAGGTGGCCTCCGTCGGGCTCACGGAGGCCGCAGCCACGAAGGCGGGCTACACGGTGAAGGCCGTCGAGTACAACATCGGCTGGGTCGCCGGCGCGAGCGTCACGGCTGACGGGTATGAGGGCACCGCGAAGATGGTGGTCGACGAGAAGCGACAGGTCGTGCTCGGCGTCACCTTCGTCGGTCAGGATGTCGCGGAACTGCTGCACTCGGCGACGATCGCCGTCGTGGGTGAGGTTCCGCTGAACCGCCTCTGGCACGCGGTCCCCTCCTACCCCACGATCAGCGAGGTGTGGCTCCGACTGCTCGAGACCTACGGCCGCGACGCGTCGAGTCACTGACCCGTGTTCGTGCGTGTTCTGGCGGGCATCCTGAAGCCCCTGCTGCTCGCCCCGCCCGTGGCGCGGGCCGGTTACCTCTACGCGACGCTGGTCGGCGTCGTCTGGGGCGCTGTTCTCAGCACAGGCCGCATCCGCCGGGTGAACGGGCTCTTCGTGTTCACCGGGGTGCCGACCTGGGCGTTCTCGCGCGGCGGCAGCTGCATCGGCGGCGTCTACCTGACCGACCAGAACGCCGGTGACAGGGTGCTCGAACACGAGCAGGTGCACCGGCACCAGTGGAAGACGTACGGCCTGACGTTTCCGCTGGTCTACTTTCTGGCGGGCACCGATCCGCTGAAGAACCGCTTCGAGGTCGAGGCCGGACTCGAAGCGGGCGGGTACCGCTGATGGGCGATGGGATCGGAACGGGCGACATGAGTGGATTGGGCGACATGGGCGACATGGTGGGCAGGACGGTCGTCGTCACCGGGGCCAGTTCGGGCATCGGGCGGGCGGCCGCAACCGCGCTTGCCGCGCGAGGCGCAGACGTCGCCGTCGTGGGCCGCAACCCGGATCGCACCCGCGAGGTCGCCGAACGGATCGGCGGCACAGCATTTCTCGCCGATTTCGACCGGTTCGACGACATCCGGAGGCTGGCGGATGTCCTTCTGAACCGCTACGAGCGCATCGACGTTCTCGCGAACAACGCCGGCGGGCTGGTGAAGAAGCGGGCCCTCGCGGCCGACGGCCACGAACGCACGATCCAGTCGAACCACCTCTCGCCGTTCCTGCTCACCAGCCTGCTGCTGCCGCGTCTGCGGGAGAGTGCGGCGACGGGCCCGGTGCGTGTCATCCAGACCGCGTCGGCCGCCAACATCTTTGGGCGGGTGCGACCGGGCGACCTCGACCTTCGCAACCGGGCATGGCTCGGCGGCTGGCCGGCGTACTGCGCGGCGAAGCTCGCGAATATCCTCTTCACGGTGGAGCTCGCCCGCCGAACGGCGGGGACGGGGATCGAGGCCTACGCGTTCCATCCCGGATTCGTGGCCAGTTCGTTCGCCGCCGACACCGGGCTGATGAAACTCGCGCACGCCGTCGGCAATGGCAACCTGGGTTCGAGCCCCGAGGAGGGTGCGGCGGCGCTCATCCACCTCGCGTCGGTCGAGCAGGTCGGATCCGCGAGCGGAACCTACTTCGACGGGTTCAAGCCCAACGGCCGAACGTCGTCTGGGGCCAGGGACACCGCTCTTGCGGCACGGCTGTGGAGCGTGTCGGAGCGCGCGACCGGCAGCCCGCAGTGAGCGCCGCCGGGCGCGGCTCCGCGGGCGCGGCTCCGCGGGCGCGGTACGGAAGCCAGGCGCCCCGCACTGGTGGGCCGCGGCACCGATGACGGTTCGCGGCATCCTGTCTGACCCGAGCCCCCGTGCATAATTCAGGTCAGGCGCGGGGCCATGGATGAGACGGGCGTGGCGGCCCGCGTGTCCTGAATTATGCGCGGATGCGGCGCGCTCGCGCTGCGGAAACTACCGACCGAGAGTCAGCACCGCGCGCAACGGGAAATGCGCGCGCGAGCACGGCTCCGTGGGCGCGGCTTTTGGGGCGCTGTTCCTAGCGGGCGAGCTCGCTGGTGCTGTCGGTGGAGGTGCCGGAGGTGCGGCCGAGCGTCTCGATGAGGCTCTGGCGGAGTTCGTAGACGCGGCTGCCGCTGCCTTCGACCCAGACGGTGAGTTCGCCGCCGTCACGCTCGACGTCGCCGGTGCGCATCTCGCTCACCCACGCGGTGACCGCTCGTTCGAGGGCCTGGCCGTGAGCACAACGCCTTGACGTACCCGGATTGCCGCTGCGGCTCTCGCGGGTCAGCCAGGCCACGGTCACGAGTTCGGGGGTCGACAGCAGCACGATGTCGTCAGCCGAGGCGACCTCTACGAAGACCTGCCCGCGTGCCGACTCGGAGAGCGTGGCGACCATGTCGACGAGCGCGTCGAGCGACGACTCGTCAGCAGCGAGAAGGATTCGGCCGCCGGCTGCGGGGCGACCGCTCCGAACGGATCGGGTCTTCGGGGCCGACAGTGCCGCTACAGCGGCCAGTGCTTCGGGCCCATTCGTCAGTACGCTCATTTGTCATAAGCATAGGCTTGCCTTACATCGTCTGCAAGAGGATAGCCTTACCTCATATGTTCGTCCCAGCCTGCAGAGACCAGAGGGGCGGACGCACGAGCTCCCACCGGAGTCTCCGCTCGAGCTGACGGGCGATCGAGAGCAGCGTTGCCTCCCCACCCGGCCGCCCGATGAGTTGTACACCGATCGGCAGGTGCGACGCCGTCTCCCCCACCGGAAGGGTGATCGCCGGCAGCCCGCTGACGTTGACGAACGAGCTGAACGGGGCGTACTGCACCTGCTGTTCGAAGTTCCGTTCGGCATCCTCGGGGTCGAACCAGCCCACCGGCCGCGGTGCCAGCGCGAGTGCGGGAGTCACGATGGCGTCGAACCCCGCGAACTGGCGGATGACGGACCGTTCGAAGCTCGACAGGGTGGCCAGGGCAGAGGTGAGTTCTGCAGCGCCGAGCGACCGCCCGCGGTGCATCAGCCAGCGGGTGAGGGGCCCGAGGAGGTGCTCAGTCGACGCATCCGCCGGGATGGAAGCAGCGCCCGCCTGCCAGATCGTGCGGAACGCCGGCCCGTACTCGGGTGCGGGCTCGAGCCGCAGGGTCTCTGTACCGTGGCCGAGCGTCTGCAGCAGGTCGACGGTCTGGTCGAACGTCTCCCGCACCTCCGGGTCGATCAGGATCTCGTAGGCCTCGTCCCACGGCGAGTCGAGCATGACCCCGAGCTGGAAGCGCCCCTCCCCCCGGATCGCAGCCCCCAGGAACGGTCCGTCGGTGTTCTCGGGCGCCCGGAGTGCGTAGGGCTGGCGCTGCGGGGCTCCGTTCGGACTGATCAGTCCGTCGAGCAGCAGCGCAGCATCCGCCACCGAGCGCGCCAGCGGACCACCCACCGGCAGCCCTGCGAGGGCGCCGATCCCGGAACCCGACGGAACCCGGCCGCGGGACGGTTTCAGCCCGACGAGCCCGGTCGCCGCGGCGGGGATGCGGATCGAGCCACCCCCGTCGGAGCCGGGCGCGAACGGCAGCATGCCCGATGCCACGGCCGCGGCCGCTCCACCGCTCGAGCCGCCGGGCCCGAGGGTGAGATCGTAGGGGTTCCGCGTGGGCGGAAAGACGAGGTTCTCCGTGTACCCGGCCAACCCGTACTCGGGGGTCGCGGTCTTGCCGAGGCTCACTCCCCCGGCAGCGTCCATGTCGAGAGCTGCCTCGTCGGACGTGTCCGGCACGAAGTCCGCGAAGAGCCGGCTGCCGAACGTGGTGCGCACCCCGGCACGTCGCACGAGGTCTTTGTCGCCGAACGGCAGGCCCCAGAGGGTCGTCGTTCGCGGCACCTGCTCCTCGACGAACCGGGCGCGCTCCCTGGCGCGCTCTGCCGTGATTTCGTGGAACGCTCCGACGAGAGGGTTCAGAAGCTCGATGCGGGCGAGGTAGTGGTCGGTGAGTTCGACCACCCCGATGTCGCCCCGCTGGAGGAGACGCCACTGTTCGAGGGCACTGAGGTCATGCAGCTCTGCCATGTTCCGAGCCTAGCGGCGGGGCCTACGCTGGAAGGATGACGAACGCACAGTCGCAGCCCGGTGACTGGCAGCGGGCAACCGTCGTCTGGAAGGCCGGTGGCCTCACGGACGCGGATGCGGATGCGGATGCGGATGCGGATGCGGCGAGGTAACTCCTTTCGTCGATCACCACGGTCGGCGAATAGCTCACTTCAGGTGCTTCTGCAGCAGCACCGTACCGAGCCAGCGGTTGAACTTGAAGCCGACCTTGCCGAGGCGGCCCACCTCTTTGAAACCGAAACTCTCGTGCAGGCGGATCGATCCCTCGGCACCCTTGTCGACGACGACGGCCAGCACCTCTTTGATCTTCGCCGCCTTGGCCTCTGCGAGCAGCTCTTTCAGCAGCGCCTTACCGAGGCCCTTGCCAGTCGCCGCCGGCCCCAGGTAGATGCTGTCCTCGACGGTTCGGCGATAGGCCGCCTTCTGCTTCCACGGAGACACGTAGGCGAAGCCGATCACCTGGTTGCTGCCCGAGATCGCGACCAGGAACGGCATGTCGAGCTTTGAGAGCCAGGCGAACTTCTGCTTCCACTCCTTCAGCGTCATGGCGTCTTCGTCGAAGGTCACCACTGTGTTGGCGACGTAGTGGTTGTAGATCTCCCGCACGTAGGGCATGTCAGCCGCGGTCGCCCTACGGATCGTGTATTCGAAGACCGGCTCCGGAGGCACGGGCGGGCGCAGGTTCACAGGAAGCTTCCTCCTGGGCTGGTATTCCTCTTCGAGCATGCTCTGAAGCCTAGGCGCTCGGCTGCTGATCGGTGAGGGCCCAGTCGATCGGCTCGACCCCCCAGCGCTCGAGTGCTTCGTTCGCGCGACTGAAGGGGCGGGATCCGAAGAACCCGCGGCGCGCCGAGAGGGGGCTCGGGTGCGCCGATTCGATGACCGCCGCCGAACCCAGCAGCGGCCGGAGCTTCGCGGCATCCTTTCCCCAGAGAATCGCGACCAGCGGTGTGCCGCGAGCCACCAGCGCCCGGATGGCGAGCTCGGTGACGCTCTCCCAGCCGCGGCCCCGGTGCGAACCGGCCTCGCCGGGCCGCACCGTGAGCACCCTGTTGAGCAGCAGCACGCCGTTCTCGGTCCAGCTGGTGAGGTCGCCGTGCACCGGCGCGGGAACACCCAGGTCATCCGTCAGCTCCCGGTAGATGTTCACCAGGCTCCGCGGCAGCGGCCTGACGTGGCGCGAGGTGGCGAAGGAGAGGCCGATCGGATGCCCGGGGGTCGGGTAGGGGTCCTGGCCGACGATCAGCACCCGCACGTCGGCGAGCGGCTGCCGGAAGGCGCGCAGAACGTCTTCGGCTGCGGGCAGGAAACTGACGCCTGCAGCGACTTCCCCGTCGAGGAACAGGGCGAGAGACGCCAAGGTGTCTGCTGCCGGGGCGAGCGCCTCCGCCCACCCCGCGTCCATTCTGCCGGCGGAGACCAGGTCGTCGAGCGAGAAGTCGTTCGACGTTGCGGCACCCTTGGGCGTTGCGGCGCCGCCCTCGCTCAGCTCTCCCCCATCGTGGCGACCTTCACACTGCCGTCGTCGTCGGTCACCGTCCAGACGCTCCCGCGGCCGACCACCCGGAGCGGGCCGTCACCCACGATCAGCACAGTGTGCTCGTCGATGGCGATGCCGCCGTCGGTCAGCCCGGCCTCGGTGGCCGCGATCAGGCGGGCGAGCGTGCCCCACTGGGCGGCGTGCACGTCGACGGCGAGGTCGATCAGGCCGAGCCCCTCACCGAACGTGACTTCGTCGAGTTCCTCCGAGGCGTCCTCCGGACAGACCGGAACGTCACCGATCGTCCAGCCGCCGAGGAGGGCCCCGTCTGCCGCGATCGCCGCTCCGGCCGAGAAGCCGAGGTAGGGCACGCCCGCCGCGACCTGGCGCCGGATCTCGCCGAAGGCAGGAGCGACGCTGTCACGGTAGGCGGGGGTCAACCCGCCCCAGACGAGGATACCGTCGACCTCGGCGAGGCCGGCTGCGTCCATCGCGACGCCCTCCGGTGCGAGGATCGGCACGGGCTGCAGCTCCGTGATCGTAGCGAGCCCCGCAATGAGTTCGGCGTACTTCGCAGGGCCGTCGCCGTCGCGCACCAGGATCATCGCGATGCGGGGCCCCTCGAGCCTGCCCGCCTGTAGTGCGCGTTCAGCCGCCTCGGAGAGGAACTCCCGGTAGACGGCCCCGTCGTCGATCATCGGCCAGCCGCCGCCGACGAGGTGGATGCTCACAGTGCTCGCCCGCTCATGGCGTCGGTGCCGCTCACACCGTCAGTGCCGCTCACACCGTCACCGGCGGGTGCGCCGACCACGGGAAGACGATCCACCGGTCGGTCTTCTTCCAGTAGAAGTCGGGCTCGATCACCGAGCGCGGCTTCGAGTAGAGCGTCGCCGTCTTCACGATCACGCCGACCCGCTCCAGAAGGCCCACCACGAGGGCGAGGGTGCGCCCGGAGTCCGCGACGTCGTCGACCAGGAGGATGTTCTTGCCGATCAGGGCCGTGTTGTCCATCATCGGCGGCAGGATGATCGGTTCGGGCAGCGTCGTCTCGACGTCGGTGTAGAACTCCACGTTGAGGCTGCCGCAGCTCTTGGTGCCGGTCGCATAGGCGAGCGCGCCCGCCGGCAGCAGGCCGCCGCGGGCGATGGCGATCACGAAGTCGGGCACGAAACCGCTCTCGAGCACGCTCGTCGCCAGCACCCGTGATGCCTCGCCGAACTCGAGCCAGCCGAGGACCTCGCGTTCGGGCGTCGGTTCCGCGTCTGGAGCAGGTGCAGAGTCTGCAGGTGCAGAGTCTGCAGGTGCAGAGTCTGCGGCGGGTGTCTCGGTGTCTGTCGTGGTTTCGCTCTCGGCCATCCGTCAACGGTACCGGGAATCGGCCCCTACTGCTTCACCTCGAGGGGGCCCCTGTGCACCTTGTAGACGGCGGACTGGGCCACCGGCTTGATGATCACGAGGTCGAGGCTGATGTGGGGAGGCATCTCGACCATGGTGACGATCGTGGTGGCCACGTCGTCTGCGGTCAGCGGGTCGGGCACATTCGCGTAGACGGCTTCGGCTTTGGCCGCGTCACCACCGAACCTGTTGAGCGAGAACTCCTCGGTCTTCACCATCCCGGGCGCGATCTCGAGCACTCTGATCGGCTCGCCGCTGAGTTCGAGCCGCAGCACTTCGGAGAGCGAACTGACGGCGAACTTCGACGCGTTGTAGCCGCCGCCACCCGCGTAGGCGAAGTGGCCGGCCGTCGACGAGACGGTGAGGATGTCGGCCACCGCGGTGCCCGTCGGGGCGCCGGCGACGGAGGCCCGCAGCAGCGGCAACAGCGCTGAGATCACCCGTTTGACCGCGAGGACGTTGACCTCGAACATCCACTCCCAGTCGGAGACCCGGCTCGCCTCGACGGAATCGAGACCCGCCGCGCCGCCCGCATTGTTGACCAGGGTGCTGACTCCACCAGACGCAGCGAGGTGCGCGGCGAGGGCATCGACGTCCTCCTGCTTCAGCAGATCGGCCACGAAGTAGCTCGCACCCGTCTCCGCGGCGAGCGCCTGCAGCCTGTCTTCGCGGCGGGCGACCCCCACCACATCCCAGCCGTGGGCGCGGAGCAGGCGCACGGTGGCCGCCCCGATGCCCGAGCTTGCTCCGGTGACGACGGCGCGACGATTCTGGATGCCCAATGCGAGGCCTTTCGAGAGAGGTTTGCGATTCACGTTACCCCGTGTTTCCGGCGCCGTTGACCGGCCCGATGACCCTCCCTAGTCTTGCCGTACCGACCAAAGGACTTTTCTCATGACAGACAACGCCGACTGGCAGTTCGAGACCAAGCAGATCCACTCCGGCGCTGCGCCCGACCCCGTCACCAACGCCCGCGCGACGCCGATCTACCAGACCACGTCGTACGTCTTCAATAACGCCGACCACGCCAAGAACCTCTTCGCCCTCGCCGAGTTCGGCAACATCTACACGCGCATCCAGAACCCGACCCAGAACGTCGTGGAGGAGCGCGTCGCGGCCCTGGAAGGCGGAACAGCAGCGCTGCTGGTCGCCTCAGGCCAGGCGGCAGAGACGTTCGCCGTGCTGAACATCGCGCAGGCGGGCGACCACATCGTGTCGAGCGCCTCCATCTACGGCGGCACCTACAACCTCTTCAAGTACACGCTGAAGAAGCTCGGCATCGACGTGACCTTCGTCGAGAACCAGGACGACAGCGACGAGTGGCAGCGGGCCGTGCGCCCGAACACGAAGCTGTTCTTCGCCGAGACGATCGGCAACCCGAAGATCAACATCCTCGACATCCGCCTGGTCGCCGATGTGGCGCACGAGAACGGCGTGCCGCTGATCGTCGACAACACGATCGCGACGCCCTACCTGATCCGCCCGTTCGAGCACGGCGCCGACATCATCGTGCACTCGGCGACGAAGTTCCTCGGCGGCCACGGCACGGTCATCGGCGGCGTGCTGGTCGACGGCGGAAAGTTCACGTGGTCGGAGAACGCCGAGAAGTTCCCGGGCCTCACCACGCCCGACGAGTCGTACCACGGCGTCACCTACACCGAGGCGCTCGGTGACGGCATCGCCTACATCATCAAGGCGCGGGTGCAGCTGCTCCGCGACCTCGGCTCCTCCATCGCCCCGGCGAGCGCGTGGCAGCTCATCCAGGGCATCGAGACGCTCTCGCTCCGCATCGAACGCCATGTGCAGAACGCCCAGCATGTCGCCGAGTGGCTCGACAACCACGACGACGTCGCCACGGTGTACTACGCCGGCCTGCCGTCGAGCCCGTGGTACGAGGCTGCCAACCGCTACGCCCCCAAGGGTGTCGGCGCTGTGCTCTCGTTCGAACTGAAGGGCGGTGTGGATGCCGGCCGCGCACTCGTCAACTCGCTGACGCTCTTCTCGCACCTGGCCAACATCGGCGATGTGCGTTCGCTGGTCATCCACCCGGCGTCGACGACGCACTCGCAGCTCACCCCGGAGCAGCAGCTGACCTCGGGCGTCACCCCGGGCCTGGTGCGTCTCTCGGTGGGCCTGGAGAACATCGACGACATCAAAGCCGACCTGGCGACCGGTCTCGCCGCAGCCCGCGAGGTCGCGCGGGTGAACGCGCTCTGAGTTCCTAGCGAAAGGGGCGGCCGCGCGTAACATGCGCCCGGCCGCCCCTTTCGCTTGCCAGAATGGAAGAACAATGGACTGGCAGATACCCGAAGACACCGTTCCGAGCGACTTCATCACGGACGCGCAGATCCGGTCCATCCTCGGCAAGCCCCCGGCGACCGGGGCCTGGCGGGACGGCGATCCGGTCGGGCGCCGGCAGTTCGCCCACATCGGCGACATCACCTTCGAGGGCGGAGGCACGGTTCCGGATGCCCGGATCGCCTTCGAGACGTTCGGGACGCTCAACGCCGCCGCCGACAACGCGATCCTCGTGGCCCACGCCCTCACCGGAGACAGCCACCTCACGGGGCCGGCCGAGCCCGGGCATCCGACAGCCGGCTGGTGGGGCGGGATCGTGGGTCCCGGCCAGGCGATCGACACGGAGAAGTACTTCGTGGTCGCCCCCAACATGCTCGGCAGCTGCCAGGGATCGACGGGGCCGGCCTCCATCGCCCCCGACGGCGAGGAGTGGGGTGCGCGGTTCCCGTTCACGAGCATCCGCGACCAGGTGTCGGCGCAGGAGCGGGTGATGCAGCAGCTCGGCATCCGCCGGTGGGCCGCGATCGTGGGCGGCTCGATGGGCGGCATGCAGGTGCTGGAGTGGGGCGTGGGCTTCCCGGGCAAGGCCGAGAAGCTGGCCATGATCGCGGCTCCGCCGATCTCGAGTGCCGACCAGATCGCGCTGAACTCGGTGCAGATCGAGGCCATCAGGGCAGACCCGCTCTTCCATGAGGGCAGCTACTACAACGCGAAGGACGGCGAAGGCCCCCACTCCGGGCTCGCGCTTGCGCGGCGGATGGCCCTGCTGAACTACCGGAGCCCCACCGAACTGAACGACCGGTTCGAACGCAGCTGGCAGAGCGACATCAGCCCCCTCGGCCGCGGCGGGCGCTTCGCGGTGGAATCGTACCTCGACTTCCACGGCAACAAGTTCACCCGCCGGTTCGATGCCAACTCCTACATCACGCTCGTCGAGGCGATGAGTTCGCACGATGTGGGCCGCGGCCGGGGCGGGGTCGTCGAAGCCCTCCACCGGGTGAGCGCCGTCTCGCTGGTGATCGGCATCGACAGCGACCGGCTCTTCCCAGTGGAGGACCAGCAGGTCATCGCACGTCACATCCCTGCCAACATCGACGGGGACGAGGCAGCCGTGATCTCGTCGCGGTTCGGCCACGACGGCTTCCTCATCGAAAACGAGCTGGTCAGCCGGGAACTGCGGCGGCTCCTGGCCCTCTGACGCGGGGTGCCCCGCTAGGATCACGAGTGTGATCAGGCGCCAGGAACCCTTGCTGCGAACAGCTGCGTGGGTGGAGGGCTGGGTCTTCACGCTGTCGTCCCTCGTCTGCCTGGCGATCGCCGGCACCGTGCCGGGTTACGCCATCGCGATCGCCCTCCCGCTCTACGCGGTGATGCTCCTCGGCTACCTGATGGTCGGCCGCTCCTCAGCCACCCTCTGGGTGGTCGTGAGCACGGTGGCCGGTCTCGCCCTGAGCGGGCTCCTCGGCAGCGTGGTGACCGAGCATCCTGGCATCCTGAGCGCACTCCTGCTGGTCTCCGGCGGCGGCATCGGGGCGATGGCGATCGTCCTTCAAGGCTCACTCTCCGGCCGCGTCTACCTCACCGCGGTGTTTTTGGTCAACCTCGCCATCGCGCTCTCGTCGATGACCTCCGACGAGGCGGTGCAGGCGCTCACCATCTTCATCGTCAGCTGGTCGGTGAACACGCTCGTCGGCATCTGGATCACTGACAGCGTCAGGCGCGCCCGCGACCGCATCGCGCGACTCGGTGCGGTGCACCGCGCGGAACGGTGGGCGAGCGAACTCGAGGCAGAACGCCGGCGGAGCGCGCGGCTGCTGCACGACACGGTGCTCGCAACCCTCACCCTGCTCGCGCACTCCGGCCGGGGAGTGGATCCCGACGCCCTCCGCGTGCAGGCGAGCGACGACGCCGTGCTGCTGCGGCAACTGCGCCAGGGCGAGACACCCGCACCCCGGTCATCCGGAACCTACAACCTGCGCACCGACCAGGCACCACCCGTGACGCAGAGCATCAAGGCTCTGCAGCAGCGATTCAAACGGCGCGGCCTCACGGTGCACTGGCACGGTGACGGCGATGTCACCCTCCCGCCGGTCGTACGGAGCGCCTTCCTCCTCTCGCTCGGTGAGTGTCTCGAGAACGTGCGGCGTCACGCCCAGGTCGACGAGGCCGATGTGACGATCACGCAGGACGCGGGCGGCGTTCGTGCCATGGTCACCGATTCCGGAGTGGGGTTCGAGACCGACGGGGTGGACAGCGCCCGGCTCGGACTCGCGGAGTCGGTGGTGGCGCGCATCCGCGACGTCGGCGGGAACGCCCGCATCTTCTCCGCCCCCGGGGCCGGAACGACCGTCGTCCTGGAGGTTCCACGATGAGCGACCAAGCACGACCAGGACCAGAGACCGACGACCAGGGCAGCGGCCTGCTCACCCGGCTGGTGCGGGCCCGCACCCTCGGCCCTGAGGCACTGGAGTCGCTCCGGCGCGACGTGGCGACCGACTCCCGGATCGGCATCGGCTACCTCGGCATCGGTGCCGTCGTGGCGGGGATCCTGCTGAGCATCCGGGGACTGGCCATCTTCCTGCTGAACTGGGGCGCCTACGACAACCCGTGGCTGACGGTCGGCGCCTGGGCCATGATCGCCGTGGCGATGGGTGGTGGATGCATCATCGCCAACTCCCGGGGCGGGCATCTGCCGACACCCGCCTACGCCGGCGTGCTGTTCCTGCTCGCCGCGGCAGTGGTACTCGACCTGGTGTCGGCGCGCGGATTCACGGCTGCGATCCCCGAAGTCACGGTGATCATCGGGGCCGGAGCCACCCTGCTCTCGCTGGTGGCCTACCGGCCGCTGAACCAGCTCATCCTGGCGACCATCGTGCTTGTCGTCTTCCTCCTGGCCGTGACGGCCGTGGGCCTCGGCGAACAGCCCTCAGCGGCCAGGCCCCAGATCGAAGTGATCGTGGCCGCCCTCGCGCCGACGCTCATTGCGATCCTGATCGTCAAGTCGTTCACCCGTTTCATCGACCGGGAACTCGACCGCACCCTGGTGGAGAGCACGATCTCCTCCCCCCGGTTCGCGGTGGGCATCCTCGGCTCAGACGAACTCGCGCGGCTCGACCGGAGCGCAGAGGAGCTGCTCTCCGACGTGGCGTCCGGACGCATCCCGCTCCCCCTCGACGCCGAACAGGCTGCCGCTGCGTCGTCCTTGGCGAACGAACTCCGCCGCCGCCTCATCGAAGGTCGCCTGCAGACCTGGCTGCAGCACGCCGTCGGCGATTCCGAGGTGCTCCGCCCGACGGTGACTCTCGTGGATCCCGACGGGCTGGCCGGGTACCTCGAACCGGAGCAACGGGAGGGCTTCCTGTCAGCGCTCTGGCTCATCGCAGCTGCAGCCAACAGGCAGCAGCCCTCCATCACGGTCACCATCGGGCCGTCTGTGCACCCCAGTCGGGGGACTCTGGTGGATATGATGGTGATTCCGATGGAAATTTCGATCGACGGCATTCCACGCCGACGTTTCGACGTGACGATCTGGGGGGCGCTGGATCGGGTGGGACAGCATTCGGAGAGCGGCAGGAACGGCTCGATCGACATTCACATCACCGCAGAGGTCCAGTCCCCGGAATCCTAGAATCGCGAGTGATGCAGAGGGAAGGCCAGACATGCCAACGACGCATGAGAACATCCGGTTGGCGATCGTCGACGATCATCGCATGCTGCTCGGCGCACTGACCGAGTGGATCCGCGGTGCCGCGAGCGACATCAACATGGTGGCCGCCGTCACGACGTGGCCCGACCTGCTGACAGACCCGGAATTCCCTGTCGACGTCGTGCTGCTCGACCTCGATCTGAAGGACAACCTGCCGATCTCCGTGAAGCTCCGGGCCCTGAAGTCGGCCGGGGTGAAGACCGTGCTGATGAGCACCTACTCCGAACCGGTGGTCGTGCGGGAGGCCCTGGCGGCCGGAGCGCTCGGCTACCTGGTGAAGAGCGAGGAGGCCGACATGATCGTCGAGGCGATCCGGTCTGCCGCGAAGGGCGAACCGTTCATCTCCAGCGAACTCGATCTCGCCCTCAGCGCGCAGGAGGTCAACGGCTCGCCGAAACTGAGCGCACAGGAACGCCGCGTGATGGCGCTCTACGGTGGCGGCGAACCGGTGAAGCAGGTCGCTGAACAGCTCAGCATCTCTGAGGAGACGGCGAAGAGCTACCTGAAGCGCATCCGCGAGAAGTACCGGGTTCTCGGCATCGATGTCGGCACGAAGGTGGCCCTTCGAAAGCGCGCCATCCAGGACGGCCTGCTCATCCAGGACGACTACCTCACGAACCCCGAGGGCGTTGCGGGCGAGGCTCCGCGCGGCTGAGAGTGGGCCTGCCTGGCCTCGTAGCGTCAGCGCTTTTCGGGCAGGGCGGCGTCAGCGCTGTTCGGGCAGGGCGGCGGTCAGCGCCGGCTCGGCACCGCGATCGGCTGGGTTCCGTCGAGCTCGGTGCGGAAGGCCGCCTCAGCGGTCGCCACGGCGATCCGGCGGCGGGTGCGGCGTTCCACCGCGAACGAGGCCAGCGCGATGAGTATCCCGAGCACCGTGAGAACGATTCCGGCGCCGAGCGGTGCGATGTAGCCGAGCCCGAACGTAAGGGCCACTCCCCCGACGATCGGGCCGAGCGCGTTGCCGAAGTTCAGCGACGAGTGGTTGAGAGCAGCTGCGATCGATTGGCTGTCGCCCGCGACATCCATCAGCCGGGTCTGGATGAGCGGGGAGATCGATGCCGCAGCGGCACCCACGAAGAACAGGCCGACGAAGAGCCCGACCGGGTTCGATGCGAACAGTACGAGCTCGACGAGCGCCAGCAGCAGCAGCCCGAAGAACAGCAGCATCGAGCGCTTCAGGTTGTGATCTGCCGCCCAGCCCCCGGTGAGGTTGCCGATGGTCATGCCGAGACCGACAACGACGAGGGCCCACGGCACGACCGACTCCGGCAGCCCCGTGATGGTGGTGAGGATGGGTGAGACATAGGTGTAGACGCAGAAGAACCCACCGAAACCGATCGCCCCGATCGCAATGGCGAACCAGACCTGCGGCCGGCCGAACGCCTTCAGCTCCTTGCGCATCGTCGCGGTGCGGTCACCGGGGAGGTTCGGAACGGTGAGGGTCACCGCGACGAACGCCAGCACGAAGATGCCGGCGACCACCAGGTACGACACGCGCCAACTCGACGACTGTCCCACCCACGTGATGAACGGCACGCCGACCACGTTCGCCACGGTGAGACCGCCGAGCACGAGCGCGACACCCTGGCCGCGCTTGTTCGGCCCGAGAAGTGACGCCGCCACCAGGGAGGCGATGCCGAAGTACGCACCGTGCGGCAGCGCCGACACGAAACGGGCCACCAGCACGAGACCGAAGGTAGGGAGCAGGGCCGAGGCGATGGTTCCGAGGACGATCGTGACGAGCAGCACCATCAGCACCACCTTCCGCGGCCAGCGCGCGGCGACAGCGGCGATCGTCGGCGCCCCCACGACCACCCCCGCGGCGTAGGCGGTGATGAGCAGGCCGGCCTGGCCGTTCGCCTGCTCCGACGAGACCCGGAACAGCTCGGGCAGCAGGTCGCTGGCGAGATTCGGCAGCAGCCCCATGGCGACGAACTCGGTGCAGCCGATGCCGAAGCCGCCGAGGGTCAGCGCCACCAGCGCAAGACGGATGCGGGCCGGCGACAGCGACGACAGCCCGGGAGAAGTGAGGGTCACCCCTCTAACCTACTGCCGCGACCGGCTGCCGATCGAATCGATTCGATCGGCTTCGCACCGGCTCCGCGCCGGCTCCGCACCGGCTCTGCGCCGGCCGGGCATCCGCGGTACGATCGGCACGGGGAGGGGAACACTGTGCCGGATCTCCGCCAGAAGGTACCGCTGAGAGCCTTCGTGGTCTCGCTCGCCTTCGGTCTGCTCGTGGTGGCGTTCGTCGCTCTGCACACCATCGTCGCCGACGCGCCCGCCCGCTCCGGATACGACGGGCTGTTCTCCGCCCTGCTGGTTCTTCTCTCCCTCGGTTTCTTCGTGATCCTCGCGGCCGCCGCGTCGCTCCTGGCCTGGCCATTGGCCATCGCCCTGGTCGATGTCGCCCGGCCCCACCAGCTCGTGCGGGTATCGGCGCTGGCCGCTCTCGCGGTCCTCATCGGCGCGGTTCCCAGCGCGCTTCTGGGTTCGGTGGTCACGACCGTTGCCGGCGACGCCCGAACGCCTGTCATGGTCGTCGTCGCTGCCGCGCTCTCCGCGCTCGTCACCGGCCTTCTGACGTACGGGTACCTTCGGCGGGCGACGTGGGTCGCCAAACGGCGATCCGACACCGATGGGCGAGCCGGCACCGCCGAATGACGGGCCTCGCCGCTGCTCCCCGCGCGGGCTACTCTCCGAGCGCCTGCTCGAGCCGGTCGAGCTTCGCCGTGAGCTCCCCCGTGTAACCGGGTCGGATGTCGGCCTTCAGCACCAGCGAGACGCGCGATCCGAAGGCGCCGACGGCCTCGGTGGCCCGTCTGACGACGTCGAACACCTCGTCCCAGTCCCCCTCGATCGTGGTGAACATCGAGTCGGTGTGGTTCGGCAGGCCCGATTCCCGCACCACGCGCACGGCGGCCGCGACCGCGTCGTGCACAGAAGCATCGGGGCCCTCACCGCCCGAGGGAGCAAGAGAGAATGCAACGAGCATCAGGCGACCACCTTCACAGCGACAGGAACGGAGACCGGCGCGGTCTTCTTCACGCGGGTCTTGACGAGCGCACGCACCGCGAGAACGAACAGCACGCAGACCAGGAGGTTCCGCACCGTCAGGGTGACGAGCATGGCCGTGTTCAGCGAGATCAGCCAGTCGTAGTAGTACGGGTAGATGACCTGCGTCAGCAGGGCGAGCACGGCCGCGATGATCGCAAAGGTGCGGAACCGCTTGCCCTGCCAGATGATCCCCAGGATGACCGGGGCCGTCAGCCACAGCATGAACTGAGGCGAACCGACCTTGTTGAACACGATCAGCGCCGTCACCAGGGCGAGGGCCAGCGGCGGCAGCACCTTGGCCACCCGCGCACCCGAGCGCACCACCCAGACCCCGATCAGCAGCAGGGCCAGCACGGCGAGCGCGAGCAGCGGCGTGGTCAGCACGTCGGCGATGGGGCCACCCGCGCCCTTCACCTGGAACGTCAGGATGTCCTGGTCGTAGTAGACGACCGACCCGGGCAGCTTCAGGTAGGCACCCCACATGAACGGCGTGCTGATCGGTGCCTCGATCTGAAGCCCGCGCCCGGTCTGCTGAGTTACGAAGCTGATCAGGTTCGCGCCGGCACCGAGCGCCAGACCCACGCTCGCGATGACGGCGGCGGTCACCGCTGCGGCGATGGCGACGCTCCAGCGCTTCTTCGTGGCGATCATGACCGCGACGACCATGGCGATCGGCCAGACCTTCACCCACGTGGCGGCGGCGAGCAGCGCACCGGCGACGGCGGGGCGGCGGATGGCCAGCAGGAGCCCCACGATGACGAGCGCCACCTCGAAGGTGTCGATGCGCCCGAGCGCGACGGGGCCGAGCAGCAGCAGGGCCGCCAGCCACCACCAGGCGGCCACGAAACGGATGCTCGGGCTGAAGCCGGTGTGGCGGGCATCCGGTGCCGGCGTGCGGTCCGGCCGGAGCGCCTGGTCGAGGGCCCTGTCTTCAGCGGGCGCGACGCGGGTCGCACGGGAGTTCAGGATGAAGGCCAGCACGGCCCCGTTCGCCAGGACCACCAGCACGAGCCAGGTGATGCCGTAGAGCGTCTTTCCGAACGCCGCCGCGGCGATCATGGGCGCCAGGGCGAGGAGCGGATACACCCACGGGCCATCGATGCCGATCCAGTAGCCCTCGAACCCGTTCTGGATCCACGTGTTGTAGACCACGGTCACATCGCCCCAGGGCAGGGTCGGTGCCGTCAGGCCCACGTATCCGAGCCACAGATGGATGGCGACGAACACGGGCCAGATCAGCAGGGGGTTCGTAGCCAGTCGACGCACCCCGCTATCTTATGCGGCGGAGTTCTCCGATGACGGCCGGCACGGCCTCCGCGATGTCGAGGGCGACGATCGGCCCACCGCCCGAGGCACGCTCGCCCGCGAGGCCATGCAGCACCGCGGCCGCCGCGGCCAGTTCGGCGAGCACGGCAGGTTCGACATCCAGTCGCTCGCGGTGCGTCGCCACCAGTGCGCCCAGGATGCCCGCCAGCACGTCACCGGACCCCGCCGTGGCGAGCTCGGTGGTCGGCGCGGTCACCCGGAAGTGGTGGCTCACGCCCACGACATGCGTCACGTGCCCCTTCAGCAGCACGGTGACACCGAACAGCCGCGCCGCCTCCACCGCCCAGCGCTCCGGCTCTGCGGCCACCTGCTCACGGCTGGCCTCGACGCCCCGGGATGCCAGCAGCGTCACCAACTCCCCGGCGTGCGGGGTGATCACCACGGGGCCGGTCGCGTGCTCGAGCAGGTCGAGCGCGCCGGCGTCGACGACTTCCGGATCCCCCGTGCCGAGCGCCTCTACGAGGGCGGAGGTCACGTCGTCGCTGCGGGTGCGGGCATCCATTCCCGAACCCGTCAGCCACGCCTGCACGCGCCCCTCGGCTGTGACGACCTCGGGCCGGCGCTGGAGCACGAGCCGCGTTGCGCGCCCCGGCCCGAGGTAGCGCAGCATGCCCACCCCCGTGCGGCTCGCGCCCTCGACTCCGAGCACGGCGGCGCCCGGGAAGCTCGCCGAGCCGGTCATCACGCCGAGCACACCGCGGGAGTACTTGTCGTCGTGCTCCCCGGGGGGCTCGACGAAGGCCCGGGCATCCGCTGCGGTGAAATCGGTGAAGGTGTCGACGCTCATCCCCCCACGATAGGTCTCGGTGGGATGTCGCGACCACCCCGCCACGGCCCTCAACCCGCCGCGCCCCTTCGCGCCACCAGCATGCCCGCCTCGGAATAACTCGTTCGCCCGCTCGCTTCTATTCCCACGTGACCTCCGCAACACTCTTCAGCCCCCTGACCATCCGCGCGACCGAGTTCCGCAACAGACTGTGGGTCGCGCCCATGTGCCAGTATTCGGCCGAGAAGCAGGACGGCGTGCCGACCGACTGGCACCTCGCCCACCTCGGCTCGTTCGCGAGCGGCGGTGTCGGACTCATCCTCACCGAGGCCACCGCGGTCAACCCCGAGGGGCGGATCTCCCCGCAGGACCTCGGGCTCTACACCGATGAGCAGCAGCAGGCGTTCGGCCGCATCAACACCCTGCTGCATGCCCAGGGCACGGCCACGGGCATGCAACTCGCCCATGCCGGCCGGAAGGCCTCGGTCTACCGGCCCTGGGCCGACAAGGAGGGCACCGTGCCTCTCGCGGAAGGCGGCTGGGCGACCGTCGCACCGTCGGCTGTCGCGTTCCCGGGCTACGACGAGCCCGCAGAGCTCACCGTCGACGAGATCGAGCAGATCATCGAGGACTTCCGCGCCGCCGCCCGCCGCTCGGTCGACGCCGGCTTCGACGTGATCGAACTCCACGCCGCCCACGGGTACCTGATGCACCAGTTCCTCTCGCCGCTCAGCAACGATCGCACCGACTCCTATGGCGGGAGCCTGGAGAACCGGGCCCGCTTCGTGCTCGAGGTGGTCGCGGCCGTTCGGGCCGAGATCGGCGAGCTCATGCCGCTCTTCGTGCGCTTCTCGGGCACGGACTGGTCCGCAAGCGGTGGCTGGGACATCCAGCAGACCGTGACCGTCGCCGGCTGGGCGGAGGATGCCGGGGCAGACCTCTTCGACGTCTCGAGCGGCGGCAACGTGACGGGTGTGACGATCCCCGTCGCCCCGCTCTACCAGGTGGAGCTCGCCGCGACGCTGCGGGCGGAGGCCGGCGTGCCGGTGAGCGCCGTCGGCCTCATCACGACGGCAGCCGAGGCAGCGGAGGTGGTGGCCTCCGGCCGCGCCGACGCGGTGATGATGGCGCGGCAGTTCCTGCGCGACCCGCACTTCGCGCTCCGCGCCGCCCACGAACTCGGCGTCACCCTCGACTACTGGCCCCCCCAGTACACCCGCGCCGCCTTCCGCTAGCCCCCCCTCTCCCCCTCCCCTCTCTCCCTCCCACCCCCAGTCACCGTCGATCCACCGTTTTCTGTCGGTAACGGGCACGAATACCGACAGGTTTCGGTGGATGGATGACCGGGGGGAGGGGTGTCGGTCGCCAACCGGCTGCGAGGAGTTCCTTACGCACCAGGGCCACGGTGCGATGCGTCTCGCCGCGGAGGCCCTCGATCATCACGCGGACGACGACCTGCCCGTTGTCGCGCAGATCGGCGATCCGCTGCTGATCGGCGGCGTAGACGGCTCTGCTCCGCCGATGGTGGTCACCGTCGTATTCCACGACGATGCCGTAGCGCGGATAGTACAGGTCTGCCCGGCCGAGAAAGCGGCCCGCGTCGTCGCTGATGTCGACGTTGATGCTGGGTTCGGGCAGCCCGCTCCACCTGATCAGATGACGAAGATGCGTCTCCATCGGGGATTCCACTCCCTCGCGCACGAGCTCGAGCGCCGAGAGGAGCCGCCGCTTGCCACGCCCCCGGTGTGCCGCGAGGCGCTTCTGAAGCTCGACGATTGTTGTGAACGGCCGTTCGTCACCCGCCTTCGGATAACGCGGCGCGTAGACGATGGCGTCGCCGGCTGCCACGAGGTCGCGCACGGCCCAACTCGTCCCCACGTGCAGCCAGGTCGACACGACGTCGCTCACCGGCAGACCGAAACGGTCGTGGACGTCGACCGACCGATCGCAGACGTCGTGTCCGCGGATACTTCGCGCGGTCGGAGCCGAGGCGATTCCGGTCAGCGCTGAGACGTGCAGCTGTGGCGACTGCAGGTCGCGAGCGTCGCCGGTCGGCATCATCCACAGCCGGGCGGCCGTGTCATGGCTGAAGAACTGTCCCGGCCGAAGTCGCACGGAATAGCTCCGACATCGGTCCAGCACTCCACCGGGTAGAGCGTCTGCCGGAACCCGGACACCACAGAACGGTGCACTGAGGTCGGAACGCCGCAACCGGTTGTCGTCGAGACCCGCCCGCCGAGCATTTAAGCGACTGAACGGCCCCTGCGAGAGGGCGTCGGGAAGAGTGGCAGGTGATCGCATGCCCGCCATCCTGCAACCCCAACGGACGCGTACAGCAGTTATCCACAGCCCCACCCCGACTTCGACGGGTTTCGCTCAGCCCATCCACCGAAAACTGTCGCCACAGCCGCGGCTTACGGACAGTTTTCGGTGGATCGACGGGGCGGGTGGCGGGTGGGGGTTGGGAGGTGCGGGGGGTGGTGCGTGGGGCGGGGTCAGATGCGGCGGGTGGCGTCCTGGACCTCGCCGACGAGCTCCTCGATCACGTCTTCGAGGAAGAGCACGCCGGTGGTGTCGCCCGAGGCATTGAAGGCGCGCGCGACGTGGGCGCCGGTGCGGCGCATGGTCGCGAGGGCGTCCTCCAGTTCTGTGCCGTCGTAGATCGACGCGAGCAACCGGATCCGTTTCGCGGGCACAGGCTGCTCGAATTCGTCGTCGTCGAGGTCGATCACGTCTTTCAGGTGCAGGTAGCCGATCGGGTTTCCCGTGGCATCCACCATCACATAGCGCGAGAAACCGTACTTCGAGACAGCGCGTTCGATGTCGGCGGGGGTCGCGGTGCGATCGAGCGTGATCAGTCGGGCGACCGGCAGCGCCACCGACGCCACTGTCTTCTCGGTGAACTCGAACGCCGCGTGGAGGGCGCCCGAGTTGTCGTCGAGCACACCCTCGCGGGTCGACTGCGCCACGATGCTCGACACCTCTTCGAGCGTGAACGAACTGGCCGCCTCGCTCTTGGGCTCGACCCCGAACAGCCGCACCACACCGTTCGCCGTGGCATTCAGCGACACGATCACGAAGCGGAAGATGCGCGCCACCCAGACCAGCGGCGGGGCGAGCAGCAGTACGGCCCGGTCGGGCACCGAGAACGACAGGTTCTTCGGTACCATCTCGCCGATCACGACATGAAGGAACGACACCAGCACCAGGGTGATGACGAATGCCACGCCCGTGATCAGGTCTTCCGACCAGCCGGTGAGCCCGAGCGGCACCTCCAGCAGGTGATGGATGGCCGGTTCCGACACATTAAGGATGAGCAGTGACGCAACGGTGATGCCGAGCTGGCTCGTGGCCAGCATGAGCGTCGCGTGCTCCATGGCCCACAGCGCGGTCTTCGCGCGCTGCATGCCCGCCTCGGCGAGCGGCTCGATCTGGGAGCGGCGCGCGGAGATCACCGCGAACTCGGCCGCCACGAAGAAGGCGTTGACGAGCAGCAGCACGAAGAGCCAGACGATCCCGATCCAGTCGGCCATCAGCGCTCACCCCTCTCACGGCCGGCATCCCGGCGGGTACCTGCATCGAGCGACGCAGCAGCCTCATCGGCCAGCGATCCGCGGCCCGTTCCGGCGAGATCCTCCACCGACTCCGTGCGGAGCAGCTCCGCGTTCAGCGTCTCGGCACCGCCCGCAGAGCCCGCAAGCGGTTCGGTGGGTGTCGGGGTGAACCTGATGCGGTCGATTCTGCGGCCATCCATTCGTTCCACGCGGAGCTCCCCGTCGGGCAGCGCCACGGTGTCGTCGATCACCGGCAGCCGGCCGAGTTCGCTCATCACGAAGCCGGCAACCGTCTCATAGGGGCCGTCTTCGGGCACATGCACTCCCGCCCGGTCGAGCAGTTCGTCGGGACGCAGCTGCCCCGGGAACGAGATCGTGTTGCGGCTCCGGATGACGCCCGCACGGGTGCGGTCGTGCTCGTCGTCGAGTTCGCCGACGAGCTCCTCGACCAGGTCTTCGAGGGTGACGACGCCGGCCGTTCCGCCGTATTCGTCCATCACGATCGCCATCTGGTAGCCCTTGCCCCGGAGTTCTCCGAGCAGCACGTCGAGCTTCATCGTCTCGGGCACCCGCAGCGGCTCACTGAGCAGCGCGATCACCGGAACATCGGCGCGCTTGCTCCGCGGCACAGACACGGCTTGCTTCACATGAGCGACGCCCACAACGTCGTCGATCGACTCGTCGACGATCGGAAAGCGGCTGTAACCGGTCGTGTTCGCCAGCCGGATGACGTCGCTCGCCGAGTCGGTTCGCTTCAATGCGGCGATGCGCGGGCGCGGCGTCATCACATCTGACGCGTCGTGCCCCGAGAACAGCAACGTGCGGTTCAGCAGCGTGGCCGTGTCGACGTCGAGGCTTCCCTCGAGGGCCGAACGGCGAACGAGCGACGAGAGCTCCTCAGCGGTGCGCGCACCCGAGAGCTCCTCCTTGGGTTCGATGCCGAAGCTCCGGATGATCGCATTCGCACTGTTGTTCAGAAGCAGCACCGCGGGGCGGAACACCGCGGTGAACACCCGTTGGAACGGGATGACGAGCTTCGCGGTCTTGATCGGCAGCGCGAGGGCGAAGTTCTTCGGCACCAACTCGCCGACGATCATCGAGAGGAGGGTGGCGATGACCACGGCGACGATGGATGACACGACGGTCGAGATGGTCTCGTCGATGCCCATTGCGTCGAAGAGCGGCCGGAGGAGACCGGCGAACGCGGGCTCCATCGTGTACCCGGTGAGCAGGGTGGTCAGGGTGATGCCGAGCTGGGCGCTCGAGAGATGGGTCGACGTGATCTTCAGCGCCGAGATGGTCTGGCCGAGACCCTTCTCGCCGCGCTCCTGGCGGCCTTCGAGGTCGCTGCGGTCGAGGTTCACGAGCGAGAACTCGCTGGCGACGAAGAAGCCGGTTCCGACGGTCAGGGCGAGGCCGACGAGCAGCAGGATGAGCTCAGAGCCCACGGGCATCACCCCGCGAGGTCAGTGCCGGTGTCGTGGCGGAGGGAAGCGGAGAGGGTGAGGGAGGGTCATCCATGAGTACCAACAATCATACGGGCCGTCACCAACTGACGGGCAGCGCCTTCCCCTCCTCGTACCCGGCCGCCGACTGCACGCCCACCCGCGCTCGGTCGTGGAACTCCGGCACCGACCGCGCACCCGCGTAGGTGAAAGAACTCCGCACCCCCGACGCGATCATGTCGAGCAGGTCCTCCACCGACGGGCGGAGCGGATCGAGGTAGATCATGCTCGACGAGATCCCCTCGGCGAACAGCTGTTTGCGGGCCAGTTCGTAGGCCCCGAGCCGCCCGAACCTGTCGGTCACCGCCTTGGCCGACGCCATCCCGTAGTTCTCCTTGTAGAGCCGGCCGGCTGCATCCTGCCGGAGCACCCCTGGCGCCTCGATCGTGCCGGCGAACCAGGATCCGATCATGACGGATGCCGCACCGGCCGCCAGCGCGAGCGCGACGTCCCTCGGGTAGCGCACTCCCCCGTCGGCCCAGACGTGTGCGCCGTGCAGGGTGGCCGCGGCGGCCGTCTCGAGCACGGCGGAGAACTGCGGCCGACCCACCGCCGTCATCATGCGCGTGGTGCACATGGCGCCGGGGCCCACGCCCACCTTGATGATGTCCGCGCCAGCCTGCACGAGGTCCCGCACCCCCTCGACCGTCACCACGTTGCCGGCCACGATGGGCAGCGAGAGCCCCGCAGAGCGCACGGCGCGGATGGCCGCGATCATCCCGTCCTGGTGCCCGTGCGCCGTGTCGAGCACGAGCACGTCGACGCCGGCCGACGCCAGAGCGCGAGCCTTGGCCGCGACGTCACCGTTGATGCCGACAGCTGCCGCCACGCGGAGGCGCCCCAGGGCATCCACCGCCGGTTCGTAGATCGTCGAACGGAGTGCTCCGGTGCGACTGAGCGTGCCGATGACCTGCCCGTGCCGCATCACCGGCGCGAAGTCGAGCTCGGCCGCGACCATGGCCTCGAAGGCCTGGCGCGGCGTGTCGAAGTCGTCGGCCGCGAGCGAGGTCAGCGGGCCGTGCAGGAGGTCGCCGAGCAGGGCGTCGGGAAGCGCGGACGCGAGGCGGAGCGCCGGGATGCAGCCGAGGAACGTTCCGTGGGCGTCGTGCACGACGATGCCCTGGCCGGCGACGGCCGGCAGCACGGTGAGGGCCTCCTCGACCGTGGCCGAGGGCGCGAAGTCGAACGGTGAGTCGAAGAGCGGCGACTGCGCCTTCACCCAGCGGATGGCCGCGTCGAGATCCTGCAGGTGCATGTCCTGCGGCAGCACACCGAGGCCGCCGCGCCGGGCGAGGGTCGCGGCCAGACGCGGGCCGGTCACGGAGTTCATGTTCGCGGCGACGATCGGGATGGTGGCACCCGTCCCGTCGCCGGGCGCCAACGACACATCCAGCCGGCTGCCGACGTTCGAGCGCGAAGGCACCAGGAACACGTCGGAATAGGTCAGATCGGTCTGCGAATGTGCGGTGAGGAACTCCATGCGCCCCACGCTAGACCCGTTGGGTGACCGAACACTCGGCGGGAGGGTTTAAGCTGGACAAGCACGTGTCGGCGCGTGGATCTTGCTCTTCGGCTGTCTGGCACGGCATTCATACGTGACAACGCATACGTGACAAACGGAGAGTGGGCGATCGGCTGTGTCAAGCCAGTTGACCGGAACGGGAACTGACGACGGTTCGTCGGGCGAATTCGGAGCGAACGAGTGGCTCGTAGACGAACTCTACGAGCAGTACATCGTCGACAAGAACTCGGTGGACCAGTCCTGGTGGGCGATCCTCGAGCACTACAAGCCGAGTGGCGGCGGCGAGGCAGTCGAGGCAGGAGCCCCGGGCGACAGTTCGACCGGTGAGGCGCAGATCCCCGACGCAGTGCCGGTTCAGGATGTCGCGGCTGCCGCGCCCGCCCCAGAGCCAGCTCCATCCGCAGCAGCGCCGGCCGAGGCACCCCCGGCTCCGTCCGCCTCAGCGCCAGCTACCGCCGAGAGCCCCGCCCCCGCAGTATCTGCAGCCCCGGCCACGCAACCCGTGGCCCGCACCACCTCCCGCGAGCCCAGCCCCCAGCCGATTCCGGCCGAGGCGACCGTTCGTGCGCAGTCGGAGGACGATGCGGCCGAGCAGGACAAGGTGACGCCGCTCCGCGGCCCCGCCAAGTCGCTCGCCACCAACATGGACGCGAGCCTCAGCGTTCCGACGGCGACCAGCGTGCGGAGCATCCCCGCGAAGCTCCTGATCGACAACCGCATCGTCATCAACTCGAACCTGAAGCGCGCCCGCGGCGGCAAGGTCAGTTTCACCCACCTCATCGGCTGGGCCCTGGTGCAGGTGCTGAAGGACTTCCCGAGCCAGAACGTGTACTACGACGTGCAGAACGAGAAGCCCGTCGTGGTCTCCCCCGCGCACGTCGGCCTCGGCATCGCCATCGACATGCCGAAACCCGACGGCACCCGCTCGCTCGTCGTGCCTGCCATCAAGCGCGCAGACACCATGCACTTCGGTGAGTTCCTCGCCGCCTACGACGAGCTCGTGGCGAAGGCCCGCGGCGGCAAGCTGACGGCCGGTGACTTCCAGGGCGCGACGATCTCGCTCACCAACCCGGGCGGAATCGGCACGGTTCACTCCATCCCGCGTCTCATGAAGGGCTCCGGTGCGATCATCGGTGCCGGCGCGCTGGAGTACCCGGCCGAGTTCCAGGGTGCCTCGACGAAGACGCTCACCGACCTCGGCATCGGCAAGATCATCACCCTCACCAGCACCTACGACCACCGCGTCATCCAGGGCGCCGGATCGGGTGAGTTCCTGAAGAAGGTGCACGAGCTGCTCATCGGCGAGCGAGGCTTCTACGAGAACATCTTCGCGGAGCTCCGGATCCCCTACGTTCCGATCCACTGGCACTCCGACATCTCCGTCGACGTCAGCGACACCGTCAACAAGACGGCCCGCGTGCAGGAGCTCATCAACTCGTTCCGCGTGCGCGGTCACCTGATGGCCGACATCGACCCCCTCGAGTACCGGCAGCGCACCCATCCCGACCTCGACATCGAGAGCCACGGCCTCACGCTCTGGGACCTCGACCGTGAGTTCGTCACGGGTGGCCTCGGCAAGCCGTCGCTGCTCCTCCGCGACATCCTGGGCATCCTGCGTGACGCCTACTGCCGGAAGACCGGCATTGAGTACATGCACATCCAGGATCCCGAGCAGCGCAAGTGGATCCAGGAGAAGATCGAGCGCCCCTACGCGAAGCCCGGGCACGACGAGCAGATGCGCATCCTGTCGAAGCTCAACGAGTCCGAGGCGTTCGAGACGTTCCTGCAGACGAAGTACGTCGGCCAGAAGCGTTTCAGCCTCGAAGGTGGCGAGTCGACGATCGCCCTGCTGGATGCTGTGCTGCAGGCCGCGGCCGACGAGGGTCTCGACGAGGTCGCGATTGGCATGGCCCACCGCGGCCGCCTGAACGTGCTGACGAACATCGCGGGTAAGACCTATGGCCAGATCTTCCGCGAGTTCGAGGGCACGCAGGATCCGCGTACGGTGCAGGGCTCCGGTGACGTGAAGTACCACCTCGGCACCGAGGGCACCTTCACGGGCACAGAGGGCAAGGAGATCCCCGTGTACATCGCGGCGAACCCCTCGCACCTCGAGGCCGTCGACGGGGTGCTCGAAGGCATCGTGCGCGCCAAGCAGGACAGGAAGCCCAAGGGCACGTACTCGACGCTGCCGATCCTGGTGCACGGCGACGCAGCCATGGCCGGCCAGGGCATCGTCTACGAGACCCTGCAGATGGAGAAGCTCCGCGGCTACAAGATCGGCGGGACGATCCACGTCAACATCAACAACCAGGTCGGGTTCACGACCCGGCCGAGCGACTCCCGCTCCTCCGTCTACTCCACCGACGTGGCGAAGTCGATCCAGGCTCCGATCTTCCACGTGAACGGTGACGACCCCGAGTCGGTCGTGCGCGTGGCGCAGCTCGCCTTCGAGTACCGCCAGCGCTTCCACGCCGACGTCGTGATCGACCTGATCTGCTACCGCCGGCGTGGGCACAACGAGGGCGACGACCCCTCGATGACCCAGCCGCTGATGTACAACCTGATCGAAGCCAAGCGCTCGGTGCGAAAGCTCTACACCGAATCGCTCATCGGCCGCGGCGACATCAGCCAGGAGGAGTACGAGGCCGCGCACCGCGACTTCCAGGACCGCCTCGAGCGGGCATTCGCCGAGACACACGCCGCCCAGACCTCGTCGATCCCGATCATCACCGACGACATGAACGCCGTCAGCGACCTCGAGCGCCCCGAGGCGCAGCAGGCCGACGACAGCGGGGCCGGCGAACCGGAGACGACCGGGGTTGCGGCATCCACCGTCGCCCTGATCGGCGACGCGTTCAACAACCCGCCCGCCGGTTTCGCGGTTCACCCGAAGCTCCAGCAGCTGCTGCAGAAGCGTGTCGAGATGAGCCGCAACGGCGGCATCGACTGGGCGTTCGGCGAGCTGCTCGCACTCGGCTCCCTGCTGCTCGAGGGCACCCCCGTGCGCTTCTCGGGCCAGGACACCCGCCGCGGCACGTTCGTGCAGCGGCACGCGGTGCTCCACGACCGCGACAACGGCCAGGAGTGGTTGCCGCTCGTCAACCTCAGCGACAACCAGGCCCGGTTCTGGATCTACGACTCGCTGCTGAGCGAATACGCGGCCATGGGCTTCGAGTACGGCTACTCGGTCGAACGCCCCGACGCGCTTGTGCTCTGGGAGGCCCAGTTCGGCGACTTCGCCAACGGCGCCCAGATCATCATCGACGAGTTCATCTCGTCGGCCGAGCAGAAGTGGGGCCAGCGCTCGTCGCTCGTGCTGCTGCTTCCGCACGGCTACGAGGGCCAGGGTCCCGACCACTCGTCGGCCCGCATCGAGCGCTACCTGCAGCTGTGCGCGGAGAACAACATGACCGTGGCGCGCCCGTCGACGCCCGCGTCGTACTTCCACCTGCTCCGCCGCCAGGCCTACGCCCGCCCGCGTCGCCCGCTGATCGTCTTCACCCCGAAGGCGATGCTGCGGCTCCGTGGCGCGACGAGCTCGGTCGACGACCTGACGCAGGGCAAGTTCGAGCCGGTTCTGGATGATCCCCGTACCGCGAGCGGAATCGACAGGTCGGGCGTGAAGCGTGTTCTGCTGATGGCCGGCAAGGTCTACTACGACCTGCTGAACGAGTTGCAGAAGACGCCGAACGACGAGATCGCGCTGGTTCGCCTCGAGCAGTACTACCCGCTGCCCGCCGCCGAGCTGAACGCGGTGATCGCGTCGTACCCGAACGCCGAACTGGTGTGGGTGCAGGATGAGCCGCAGAACCAGGGCGCCTGGCCGTTCGTGTGCCTCGAGCTGGCCTCCCGCCTGCCCGCGGGCCGCACAATCCGGGTCACCTCGCGTGCTTCGGCGGCTTCACCGGCCGCCGGTTCGGCGAAGCGCCACGCCCGCGAGCAGGCCGACCTGCTGCAGCGCGCACTGACCCTCTAGCCGCCTCGCACAACCAACCCAGCGAAGAGGCCCCGCTCACCGGAAGGTGGGCGGGGCTTCTCTTGCACGACAATACAGCGAAGAGGCCCCGCTCACCGGAAGGTGGGCGGGGCTTCTCTTGCACGACAATACAGCGAAGAGGCCCCGCTCACCGGAAGGTGGGCGGGGCCTCTCTTGCACGACAAATACAGCCGCTAGTGCGTGCTCTGGATCTGGCGGATGCTGAACAGCACCTGGTCGCGGAGCTGCTCGGGCGCGATCTCCTTGCAGGCGCGCTGCACCGCCTCGGTCAGCACTACACCGATGTGCAGTTCCGACGAGCAGTCGGAGCAGCCCGCGAGGTGCTCGCGGATGTCCGCAGCGTCGTGACTCTCCAGCTCGTTGTGCAGGAACTCCTCGAGTTCAGCCTTGGCTTTGGTGCAGCCGCAGTCGGTCATGTCGTGCTTCCCTTCGAACCGGCAGCGGTGGAACCTGCCGGTGTGGTCTTCTTCTGTCGTGCTCGGGTGGCGGGAGCTGTAGTGGACGTCTTCGTCGACGCCGCCCCCACGCTCTCCTTGGAGGGGACGGGAATGCCCCGGCCCTCTGCATACTCGGTCAGCAACCCGCGGAGCAGTCGTCGGCCACGGTGCAGGCGACTCATCACGGTTCCGACCGGAGTCTTCATGATGTCGGCGATCTCCTGGTAGGAGAAGCCCTCAACGTCGGCCAGGTAGACGGCCAGACGAAAGTCTTCGGGAATCGACTGCAGGGCATCCTTCACCGCACTGTCGGGCAGATGGTCGATGGCCTCCGCCTCGGCCGAACGCGACGACGTACCCGTGGCGGTCGCCGACTCGGCGTTGCCGAGCTGCCAGTCCTCGAGATCGCTCGTGGTGCCCTGGTAGGGGTCGCGCTGCTTCTTGCGGTACACGTTGATGAACGTGTTCGTCAGGATGCGGTACAGCCACGCCTTGAGGTTCGTGCCCTGCTCGAACTGGGCGAAGGCCGCATAGGCCTTGACGAAGGTCTCCTGCACGAGGTCCTGCGCGTCAGCGGGGTTCCTGGTCATGCGGAGCGCGGCGCCATAGAGCTGGTCGAGGAAGGGAATGGCCTGCTCCTCGAAGAGCGCGCGGGGATCAGTGTTCACGGTTGTCATCACCGGCAAGTCTACGATGCGCTCTGCCGGAACGGACCGACTCCGGGGCCGCTCGAGAGTGCTGGCTGCTACTGCCACGGTGACACCCTCCTTCGTGAATGTGCGGATCGCCGATACTCTGGACAACTGATGCTGATCTCGAGATATTCCGCCCCCGACTTCAACCCCTACGGCGACACCGCCCCTGTGGAACCGGATCGCGACTGGGCGGCACCGCGCGCCCGCGGCCCCCTGGCTGCCACGGTGGCCCTCCCGGGGTCGAAAAGCCTCACGAACCGCGAGCTCGTTCTCGCAGCCCTGGCCGACGGGCCGTCCCGCCTGGCGGCGCCGCTCAGATCCCGGGACACCCAGCTGATGGCCGACGCTCTCCGCTCGCTCGGGGTCACCATCGTCGACGAGCCCCCCGCACCCGGCCCCGCCGCCGGACGGTTCGGGCCGGACTGGCTGGTGACGCCCGCCGCCGAACTCCTCGGCAGCACCACGGTCGACTGCGGTCTCGCCGGCACGGTCATGCGCTTCCTGCCGCCCGTCGCCGCGCTCGCCCTCGGCCCCGTCGTGTTCGACGGTGACGAGGGTGCCCGCCGCCGCCCGATGGCCACCACGATCTCCTCGCTCCGGGCGCTCGGCGTCGACATCAACGCCGACGGCCGCCAGAACCTCCCGTTCACCGTCTACGGCTCAGGGGCCGTCGACGGCGGTGAGATCACGATCGATGCTTCCTCCTCGTCGCAGTTCGTCTCCGGACTGCTGCTGGCGGCGGCCCGGTTCACGAAGGGACTGACCCTCCGGCACGAGGGTGAGCGCCTGCCGAGCCTGCCGCACATCGAGATGACGATCGCCGCTCTGGATGCCCGTGGCGTCACCGTCACGTCACCCGAGCCCGGCGTGTGGCAGGTGGAGCCCGGCGCCATCGCCGCCCACGATGTCGCCATCGAACCCGACCTCTCCAATGCGGCCCCGTTCCTCGCCGCCGCGCTCGTCACGGGCGGATCCGTGACGTTCGCCGGCTGGCCCGAGTCCACCACACAGGTGGGCGCCCACCTGGCCGACCTGCTTCCGCTCTTCGGCGCGACGGTCACCCGCGATGGCGACAGGCTGACGGTCACCGGAGGGCCTGGCATCCACGGTGTCGAGCTCGACCTCTCGGCGGGCGGAGAACTCGCTCCGGCGATCGTCGCGATCGCGGCCCTCGCCGACTCCCCCAGCACGATCACGGGCATCGGGCACATCCGGCACCACGAGACCGACAGGCTCGCCGCCCTCGCCGCCGAGATCAACGCTCTGGGTGGAAGCGTCACCGAACTCGACGACGGACTCCGCGTCGACCCGCGCCCGCTCTCCGGCGGCGTCTGGCACACCTACGACGACCACCGCATGGCGCACGCCGGCGCCATCATCGGCCTCGCGGTCGACGGCGTGGTCGTCGAGAACATCGCCACGACCGCCAAGACCCTGCCCGAGTTCGCCGCCCTGTGGGAGGCGCTGGTGTTCGGCGAGCCCGGGCAGCGCGCCGTCACGAGTGTGGATGTCGCCACCCCGGCCGAGGCTCTGGATGTCGCCACCTCGGTCTCCGCGCCGAATGATGCGAACACGGAGCTGCCTGAGTGACCTGGTGGAGCGACGGGGCCGACGACGAGCCCGACGAGTTCGACGAATTCGATGAGTCGAGCATCCGGAGCCGCCCGAATCCGAAAGGCAACCGGCCCCGCACCAAACAGCGGCCCGAGCACGCGGACGCCGTGAACGGCCGCATCCTCTCCGTCGACCGCGGACGCTTCGGGGTGCTCGTGCGCGAGAACGCTGCCGACGAGGCCGTGATCACGGCGTCGCGCGCACGGGAACTCGGCCGCCTCGGCATCGTCACCGGCGACACCGTGCACCTCGTGGGCGACACCAGCGGCGCCGAAGGATCGCTCGCCCGCATCGTGCGGGTGGATGATCGCAAGACCCTGCTGCGCCGTAGTGCCGACGACTCCGACGCCGTCGAACGCGTGATCGTGGCGAACGCCGACCAGATGCTCATCGTGGTCGCCGCGGCGAACCCCGAGCCGCGGGCCAACCTGATCGACCGGTACCTCATCGCTGCGTTCGACGCCGGGCTCGCCCCCATCCTCTGCATCACGAAGACGGATGTCGCCGATCCCACCTCGTTCCTGGAGCAGTTCGACTGTTTCGACCTCGAGATCATCATGGGCGCGAAGGACGACTTCCCGCTGGATGACCTCAAGGCCCTGCTCGTCGGGCACACCACGGTTACCGTGGGGCACTCCGGCGTCGGCAAGTCGACGCTCGTGAACGCCCTCGTTCCCGGCACCGACCGGGCCGTCGGCCGGGTGAACGACGTCACCGGTCGCGGGCGGCACACGTCGTCGTCCACCGTCTGCCTGCGGGTGCGCGACGACAACGGCGACCCGGGCTGGATCATCGACACCCCGGGAGTGCGCTCGTTCGGACTCGGCCACGTGCAGCCCGCGAACATCCTGAAGTCGTTCGCGAACTATGCCATCCCCGCGGCGACTCTGCCGAAGTCAGCCGGCGGCATCGAGCTCAGCCAGGCCCACGACTGGGAGATCGTCGACCGCGTCTCGGCCGGCGAGCTCGGTGAGAGCGGCAAGGCGCGCCTCGAGTCCCTGCAGAAGATCATCACCACCCTCGAGAAGTGACTCCGGGGTGGGCCAAGCGTGAGCTATGCTCAGTGAATGACAGGGGCGCACTCCACGTTCACAGGTGAGCAGAGGGTCAATTCGCTGGGTGTGACGCTCGGGCGCCTCCGCGCCACGCGTGACCTGCAGGGCGGCGCGGTGAAGGCCGGCGCGCTCGGCGGCTGGCTGGAGCCCCGGCTGCTCAACGGCGGCACAGCCCGAGTGCGGGTCGAAGGGAATGCTCACGGTGCAGCCGGTAAATCCACAAGACAAGACGATGACACTCTTTCGAACAGCGGGCGGCTCGCATCTGGTATCGGTGAACCGAGGTTCGTGGATCGGCGCTCTCAACGCTCTCAAGATCCCATCCCGCCCCGCCCCTTCGTCGGATCCCCACCCCTTCGTCGCATCCGCGCCCGTTTGTCGCATCCGCGGGTGCGCGCCGACGCGCGGAAGCGACAAACCGTAGCGGAACGTGTGCGGGAGGCGGCCAGGGCGGCCGCGTGGCGCGGAGCGGGGCCATCGGTAGGGTGGTTGGGTGACCGAACCGAACGAATACGGCCTCGCCGACGACCTCCGCCTCGCCCTCGACCTGGCCGACGCGGCCGACGCGATCTCGGCCGAACGGTTTCGGGCGCTCGATCTCGTGGTGGAGCAGAAGCCCGACCGCACGCCGGTCACGGATGCCGACAGGGCGGTGGAACGCGCGATCCGCGACGGCCTCGCGAAGGAGCGCCCCGGCGACGCGATCCTCGGTGAGGAGTTCGGGGAGGATCCCGGCACGGGAGCCACCACCGCACCAGCCAGCGAACCCGGCACCAAGGCCACGGCCGACGGCAAGCCCGCACCCGGCACCGGCAGCACCGCCAGCGGCACCGACCAAGCCCGCACCACCCCGCACCGCCAGTGGATCATCGACCCGATCGACGGAACCGCCAACTTCCTCCGCGGCGTGCCGGTCTGGGCCACCCTGATCGCCCTCGTGGTCGACGGCGTGCCGGTGCTCGGCGTCGTGAGCTCCCCGGCCTTCCAGAAGCGCTGGTGGGCATCCACCGGGCAGAGCGCCTGGCTGAGCGTGCAGGGCGGCCAACCACGACGGCTCGCCGTGTCGAAGGTGGCCACGCTCGCCGACGCCTCGATCAGCTACAACTCGCTGAAGGGCTGGGACGAGGCCGGCCGGCTCGACGCGCTGCTGACACTGTCGCGGAAGGTCTGGCGAACGCGAGCCTACGGCGAGATGTGGGCCTACATGATGGTGGCCGAGGGGCTCGTCGACGTGGCGGGCGAGTACGATCTGCAGCCGTATGACGTCGCGGCGCTCATCCCGATCGTCGAGGAGGCGGGCGGCCGCTTCACCGGACTCGCGGGCGAAGACGCCCTGTGGTCTGGCAGTGCGCTGGCAACGAACGGCGTCTTGCACGAAGACACGCTCACCCTGCTGGCCGAAAGCTAGGCTGGGAACATGTCCCGCATCTACGACAATGTCACCGACCTCGTCGGCCGCACTCCGCTCGTCCGACTGAACCGCGTCACCGAGGGCTCAGGCGCCACGATCCTCGCGAAGCTCGAGTTCTACAACCCGGCGAACAGCGTGAAGGACCGTATCGGTGTGGCCATCATCGAGGCCGCCGAGAAGGCTGGCGCACTGAAGCCCGGCGGAACGATCGTCGAGGGCACCAGCGGGAACACCGGCATCGCCCTCGCCATGGTCGGTGCCGCCCGGGGCTACAAAGTGATCCTCGCGATGCCCGAGACCATGAGCATGGAGCGCCGCGTGCTGCTCCGGGCGTACGGCGCCGAGCTCGTGCTGACCCCCGGCCCCGACGGCATGCGCGGCGCGGTCGAGACGGCCGAGCGCATCGCGGCAGAGACCGAGGGCGCCATCCTCGCCCACCAGTTCGAGAACGAGGCCAACCCGGCGATCCACCGGGCGACGACCGGCCCCGAGATCTGGGACGACACCGACGGCACCGTCGACATCTTCATCGCGGGCATCGGCACGGGCGGAACCATCACCGGTGTCGGCCAGTACCTCAAGGGCAAGAACCCCGACATCCAAGTCATCGGCGTGGAGCCGAAGGACAGCCCGATTCTGAACGGCGGCGCTCCCGGCCCGCACAAGATCCAGGGCATCGGCGCGAACTTCGTGCCCGACATCCTCGACACCAGCATCTACAACGAGGTCATCGACGTGACGCTGGATGACTCCATCCGCCTGGCACGCCAGCTAGCCACCGACGAGGGAATCCTTGCGGGCATCTCCTCGGGCGCCATCCTCTGGGCCGCCCTCGAGGTGGCGAAGCGGCCCGAGAACGCCGGAAAGACCATCGTGGCGATCGTCTGCGACTTCGGCGAGCGTTATGTGTCGTCGGTGCTCTACGACGACCTCCGAGGCTGATTCGGCCTTGGGCTTCTTCTCCCGCCTTCGCGAAGACCTCGCGACGGCGAAGAGACGGGACCCGGCCGCGCGTTCGAAGCTCGAGGTTCTGCTCGCGTACTCGGGCATGCACGCGCTCTGGATGCACCGCCTCACCCATGCGCTCTGGCTCCGCCCGGGGCTGAAGCTGCCGGCGCGACTGCTCTCCCAGCTCGCGCGGTCGCTGACGGGAGTCGAGATCCATCCCGGAGCGATCATAGGCCGGCGGGTCTTCATCGACCACGGGATGGGTGTCGTGATCGGCGAGACGGCGCGGGTCGGCGACGACGTGCTGATTTACCACGGAGTCACCCTGGGCGGAGTCGGCCCGGTTGCGGGCACCCGGCATCCGACCGTCGGAAACAACGTGCTGCTCGGGGCCGGGGCGAAGCTCCTCGGGCCCATCGTCATCGGCGACGGGAGTGCTGTCGGTGCGAACGCCGTCGTGCTGCAGGATGCTCCCCCGCACTCGCTCGTCGTCGGGGTTCCGGCGATCAGCCGGCCGCGGGTCGCCCACGAAGACTGAACCGGGTAGATGAGAAAAGCCCCCGTCCGCTGAATGCGGCGAGGGCTTTTCGGTGAGGCTCGATCAGACCTTGCGGCCGGTGATGAAGCGCAGCAGGAATACGATGAGGGCGATGACGAGCAGAACGACACCCACCCAGATCAGGAAGCTGAGCGACGACGAGACGCCGCCGGTGATGAGCAGAACGATCGCGACGATCGCGATGATTGCTACGAGAATGTTCATGAGTGTAAACCCCTCCTGCGATGTGTGTGACGGTGGCCACTCATCGAGCCTACCCATCGCGTGCGCTCCCGTTGGGGTCTTGCGCCCGGCGACCGTTCTGCGCTATCGCGTGGTCGGGCCAGGCGATCAGCGGGTTATCGCGCAAGCGACCGCACCGCACGGAACGCCCGGCCGACGGCCCCGATCGTCTCCACGATCTCCGGGGCGGTCGTCGAAGCGCCCAGCGTGAACCGCACGGCGGTCTGCGCCAGCGTCGGTTCGTAGCCGAGCGCCAGCAGCACGTGCGACGGCTCGTCGCTGCCCGCCGCACAGGCCGAACCGCTCGAGCAGACGATGCCGCCCCGCTCCAGTTCGAGCAGCAGGGCCTCTCCGCTCGTTCCGGGGAAGCAGAAGGAGGCGTTGCCGGGCAACCGGGCCGTCGGATGACCGGTGAGCCGGGCATCCGGAACGCCGCTGAGCACGCCGGCGATGAGCGCGTCGCGGAGCAGCTCAGTGCGTGACGCGTCGGCCGTGCGCGTCTGCTCGGCGAGCGTGAGAGCTGTGGCGAGGCCCACCGCGCCCGCCACGTTCTCGGTGCCTGAGCGGTGACCGCGCTCCTGGCCTCCGCCGTGCACTACGGGCTCGAGCGGCAGGCGGCCACGCGCGAAGAGCACGCCCACACCTTTCGGTGCGCCGAGCTTGTGGCCCGAAAAGCTCAGCGCGTCGACTCCGAGCTCCGCGACATCCAGAGACAGCCAGCCAGCCGCCTGCACGGCGTCGGTGTGCAGCGGCACCCGCACCGCACGGGCGATCCCGGCGAGCTCGGCGAGGGGCTGCACAGTGCCGACCTCGTTGTTCGCGAACATCACCGAGGCGAGGGTCGTCTGCGGGGTGAGCAGGGCGGTGAAGTGTTCCGCATCGACGAGGCCTGTGCTGTCGACACGTACCTCGTCGACGCGGAAGCCGTGGTGCCGTCGCAGGTAGTCCGCCGACTCGAGCACCGCCTCGTGCTCGATCGGCGTGATCACCAGGTGCCGGCCCCGCGGGGCACCCAGCGCGATCCCCTTGACGGCGAGATTGTCGGCTTCGGTGCCGCCCGAGGTGAAGACGATCTCGCTGGCTCGCGCGCCGAGCACACGGGCGACGGATGCCCGGGCCTCTGCCAGGGCGTCAGCCGCCCGCTCGCCGAGCGAGTGGGTGCTCGACGGATTGCCGAAATCGCCGGTGAGGTAGGGCCACATCGCCTCGAGCACCTCCCGGCGCACCGGGGTGCTGGCCGCCGAGTCGAGGTAGATCACGGCGTTGGAGGGGTGGCCGCAGCCATCAGCGTCACGTCGAGCCCCAAGTCGAGCGATCGCACGCTGTGGGTCAGGGCGCCCACCGAGATGATGTCGACTCCGGTGGCTGCAATGTCGGCCACCGTCCCCAGGTTCACCGAACCGCTCGCTTCGACGATCGCGCGCCCGGCGACCTGCTCCACGCCCGCCCGCAGGTCGGCGAGCGAGAAGTTGTCGAGCATGATCGTGTCGACCCCGCCGGCCAGCACCGGCTCGATCTGGTCGAGCCGGTCGACCTCGGCCTCGAGGTGGGTGGTGTGGGAGAGCTGGGCGCGAACGGCGAGCAGGGCATCCGTCACCGACAGACCGCCCTGGGTGAGCACGGCCAGGTGGTTGTCCTTCGCCATCACCGCATCGCTCAGCGAGAACCGGTGATTGTGACCGCCACCAGAGCGCACGGCGTGGCGTTCGAAGACCCGGAGGCCGGGCGTGGTCTTCCGGGTGTCCACGATGCGGGCCCCTGTTCCGGCCGCGAGCGCCACATACTCGGCGGTCAGGGTGGCGATGCCTGACAGGCGCTGCACGAAGTTCAGCGCAATCCGCTCGGACTGCAGCACCGACCGGGCGGATCCGGACACGGTTGCGAGGGTCGCTCCCCGCTCGAAAGCCGTGCCGTCGGGCACGAGCACCTCGACGGTGACCGACTCGTCGACCAGGCGGAAGGCGGCGGCGAACACGTCTCCGCCGCTGAAGACGCCGGCCTCGCGTGCCACCAGCGCGGCGTCGGCGCGGGCGTCCGCGGGAAGGAGTGTCTGCGACGTCAGGTCGCCCCAGGGCGCGTCTTCGTCGAGCGCCATCAGCACCACGGGGTCGATCTGGCGCGGTGTGAGGGTGGGTGTTGCAGCGCTTGGCGTCGCAGTTGGGGCTGTTGCAGTTGTGGCTGTCATAGCGATTCGAGCACTCTCCGGTCGGAACGGGTGACGAGGTGATGACCGAAGGCGTCGTCGGTCTCCGGGAAGTCGGAGCGGAAGTGCGCGCCGCGCGACTCCCGCCGGGCGAGCGCCGCGCGGGTGACGAGCTGGGCCAGCAGCAGCAGGTTGTCGTCTTCGAGCGCCCGCAAGGCATCCGCCTCCGCCCTGTTGCGTCCGGTGCTGCTTCCGGTGTTGCCTGCGGTTCCGGATGATCGCTCCTCTGCCCATGTCTCGAACTGTTCGAGCGCGTCAGCCAGCCGTGAACCGTCGCGGTGCACCCCCACGGCATCCCACATCAGCTGCTGCAGCGCATCGCGGCTGAACGGCCGCGTCTCGTCCCCGCCCCCCAGGGACCCGAATCGTCCCTCCCGCTCGGGTATGGCGCGATCTGCGTCCCCCGGGCCGAGCACGTCACGGCGAAGGGACCCGGATCGTTCGTCCCGCTCCGGGATGGAACGATCTGCGTCCCCTGGGCCCGGCGCGTCGTCGGCCCGACCCTGCAGGGCCTCGACCGCCCGCCAGGCGTACACGACTGACTCGAGCAGAGAGTTCGACGCCAACCGGTTCGCGCCGTGCACGCCCGTGCACGCCACCTCGCCCACCGCAAAGAGGCCGGGGAGCGTCGTCCGCCCCCGGTCGTCGGTGCTCACACCGCCCATCCAGTAGTGCGCCGCCGGCGTGACGCGAATCGGCTCCGTGCTGGGGTCGACCCCGTTGCGACGGCACTGGGCGGAGATACTCGGAAACCGATCGGCGAAGAACGAAGAACCGAGCCCGCTGGCGTCGAGCAGCACCCCGCGCCCGCCCTGCACCTCCATCTGCCGCGCGATCGCGCGTGCCACAACGTCACGGGGGGCGAGCTCGGCGTCGGGGTGCACATCGAGCATGAACCGGTGACCGTCCTCGGCGAGGAGCACGGCGCCCTCGCCGCGCACGGCCTCCGAGACGAGAAAGTTGCCGGGGGCGTCCATCGACGTCGGGTGGAACTGGAAGAACTCCAGGTCGCCGAGTTCGGCACCGGCCCGGTAGGCCGCCGCGACCCCGTCGCCGGTCGTCACCCGCGGGTTCGTGGTGTGGCTGTAGAGCTGCCCTGCTCCCCCGCTCGCGAGCACCACCGCGTCGGCCGTCAGCGTACGGTGTTCGCCCGAGCGCAGGACGACATGCACTCCGGCAACCCTGCCGTCTTCGACGAGAAGGTCGCTCACGAAGGTGTCCTCGAGCAGGGTGGATGCGGTGAGCCGCACCGCGCCGACGAGCGCCCTCTCGACAGCCGAACCGGTCGCATCCCCGCCGGCATGCAGGATGCGCGAAAAACCGTGTGCCGCCTCGAGGCCATGGGCGAGCACACCGCCCTCCTCGTCGAACTCGACGCCGAGCCGGATCAGATCGCGGATGCGGGCAGGACCCTCAGCGCAAAGCACCTCCACCGCTGCCCGCCGGTTCAGCCCGGCCCCGGCGGCCAGGGTGTCGGCGACGTGGGAGGCGACGGAATCCTCGGGGAACATCGCGGCCGCGATCCCGCCCTGCGCGTAGCGGGTGTTGCTCTCACCGAGCTCCGCCTTTGTGATCAGGGTCACGTTGTGGGTGCGGCTCGCCTCGATCGCGACCACCAGCCCCGCGATGCCGCTGCCGACCACCACGAGCGTCGGCCGCGCTCCTCGAGACCCGCCCCGGGCACCGGGCCACGCTGCAGCAGACCCGCCACGGGCGTCCATCCGCGCGGTCACGGCCGGGCCGCCAGCATCCGCTCGAGCGCCACCCGTGCAGGCACCGCCACGCTCTCGTCGACCGAGATACGGTTCAGCACCTCGCCGCGCACGAGCGCCTCGAGCACCCAGGCCAGGTAGCCGGGGTGGATGCGGTACATCGTCGAGCAGGGGCAGACCACCGGGTCGAGGCAGAAGATCGTGTGCTCCGGATGCTCGGCCGCCAGCCTCTGCACCATGTTGATCTCGGTGCCGATAGCGAAGACCTGTCCCGGTTCCGCCGCCAGGACCGCCTTCTGGATGTAGTCGGTCGAGCCCGCTTCATCCGCCGCATCGACGACGGGCATCGGGCACTCGGGGTGCACGATCACGCGCACGCCCGGAAAGTCGACGCGTGCCTTGTCGATCTGGGCGACGGTGAACCGCTTGTGCACGGAGCAGAACCCATGCCACAGGATGACCCGGGCATCCACCACCGCCTGCTGGTCGTTGCCGCCGAGCGGCTTTCTCTGGTTCCACATCGGCATGCGCTCGAGTGGCACACCCATGGCCTTCGCGGTGTTGCGGCCGAGGTGCTGGTCGGGGAAGAAGAGCACCCGTTGGCCGCGCTCGAACGCCCACTCGAGCACCGTGGCAGCGTTCGAGGAGGTGCAGACGATGCCGCCGTGCTCGCCGCAGAAACCCTTCAGCGCAGCCGACGAGTTCATGTAGGTCACCGGGATGACCGGCACCCGTCCGCTCGCATCGGGCTCGGTGCCGTAGAGCTCCTCGAGCTGCTCCCAGCACTCGGTGACCGAGTCGATGTCGGCCATGTCGGCCATCGAGCAGCCCGCCGCGAGGTTCGGCAGGACGACCTGCTGGTCGGCGTTCGAGACGATGTCGGCGGTCTCGGCCATGAAGTGCACCCCGCAGAAGACGATCGCCTCGGCGGCCGGTCGGCTGCGCGCAGCGTTCGCGAGCTGGAAGGAGTCGCCCACGAAGTCGGCGTACTTCACGACCTCATCCCGCTGGTAGAAGTGACCGAGCACCACGACACGGTCGCCGAGCGTCGCCTTCGCGGCCAGGATGCGCCGGTCGAGTTCCTCGTCTGTCGCGATGCGGTACTCGGCGGGGATCTCGCCCTGGCGAGGGGTGTCAGCGGGAGCCACGTCGGCCATCGACGACCCCGGACCGTAGGCCGGCAGGGGAACGGCGTCGAAGTTCCACGGCGCGTCTTTCAGGGCCGGGCTGCAGCTGGTGACGGCTCCGCCGGGGCGGATCAGGTTCAGGGTGGTGGCGACGGATGGCATGACGTGCTCCTTGCGGACGGCGTTGGCGGTTCAGGCGTGTGGCAGCGGGCCGTTGTCGGCCAGGTCGAAGGACTCGTTGTAGCGGAAGAGCCGGGGCGGCCTGTGCCGACCGCCCGACTGCCGCTCCTCGGTCGCGACGATGGATTTGGTGGCCTCGATCTGGCGCCGGAAGTTTGCCGGATCCAGCGGCCGCCCGAGCACCGCCTCATACACCTCCCGCAGCTGCGCGAGCGTGAACATCTCGCCCAGGAACGCGTGTGCGATGCGGCTGTACTCCATCTTGTTGCGGAGCCGCCAGAGCGCGTAGTCGACGATCGCATTGTGGTCGAACGCGAGCTCCGGCAGGTCGTCGGCCGGGAACCAGCGCACATTCTCTCCCTCCGCTGCCCGTTCGGCCTCCTCTGCCTCCACGAGCGCCCAGTAGACGATCGACACGACCCGGGTGCCCGGCGAACGCTCGACCGTGCCGAATGCGTAGAGCTGCTCCAGGTACTGCGGAGTGAGCGCCGTCGTCTCGAGGAGGTTGCGCCCCGCCGCATCCGCAAGGCTCTCGGATGCCCGGATCGGGCCGCCCGGAAGCGCCCACCTGCCCCCGAACGGTTCACGGATGCGCCGCACGAGGGGAAGCCAGAGCGTCGCGGGGCTCTCGGCGCCCGTTTTGCGCAGCGCGAAGATCACGGTCGAGACCGCGAGTTGTGGCGAGGTGGAGAGCATCGGATCGATCCAGTCGACTGAGTAAAGGTGCAAATGACTAGAACAGATGATACAGCCCCGGGGACGCTCCGCGCCACCTGTCGCCACGCGGAGTGAGGGAGGCTAGATCACGGCAGAGATCTCGTCAAGCCTCATTTCGGCGACTTGTGAGCCGTCGCCGAAGGGCGGATAGTTCATACCGACGCACCGCCTCTCCCCCCACGAAGGCGGTGCCTCCGGAGTTCCCCGAGCGGTGACCGAGCGAGTTCTGACGCTCCGTTGCTGTGTGAATTCCCGCGGTCTGGCTCTCGGCAATCGGGTAGTCGGAAGCCAGGCCGCACTCCTTCAGGCGGCGGGCTGCGGCCTCAGCGATCGGGGCTCAGCGATCCGGGCTTCAGCCGATGAGGGAGAGTCGGTCGATCGTGTCTATGGCGGAGCCGAGCGGCCGGCCAGCAAGCAGTTCGCGCGGGGTGATCCCGTAACTCGCGCGGAGGGCGTGCCGGAGTTCCTTCACGCTCGAGAATCCCGCCTGCTGCGCGATCTCCCCCACCGATCGTGGCGCGTGGGAGGCCAGACGAAGAGCCGCCAGCGCCGTTTCCAGCCGCTTCCCCCTGATCACCTCGGCTGGCCCGACGCCTTCTACGGAGAAGCTCCGCTGCAGATGACGGAGAGAGACGTTCAGCATCTCGGCGAGCACCTGGGGGGAGAATTCCGGATCGTTGGAGCGGTTGGCGATGAGAGCCTCAGCCCGTGCACGCAGACCCTGTGGGAAGATCTCGGCATCAGAGCGGCGACCGGCGCCCTCGAGGAAAAGTCCGGCCAGTAGCTGGGCAAGCACCGTCGAGGTGGCCTCGGTCGCCATCGGTCGCTCGCCTGCAGCGGCGAACTCCACCATCAGGGCGAGGAGGAAGGCGAGGGTGGGACGACGCAGCCGCGATGCATCAGGGAAACTGCCGATTCGCCCGGGGACGGTGACCCCGTGTGCGGCCAGGAGATCACGATGGATCGAGACCATGGCCACCCGCGATTTCACCGGATTGACAGCTTCGACCTGGTCCCAGCCCGCCATGTAACCGGCCTGGCCTGCTTCGAACCGGAACGTCCGGCCGGATTCGTACAACTCGAAGATCCCGTGCCGAACGAACACGATGCTGACGTAGTCGCGCTGCTCAGGATCCCGCCCCGATGGCGACATCTGAAGCGGGGTCTGGGCCACGTCGGAGATGATGACACCCGGAAGCGACCATCGCCTCCCCCATGCCTGGAAGCCCTCGGGATTCTCCGACACGAGGTGCGGTCCAAGGGCCCGAAGACCCTCCCACCCCTCCAGCGTCCAGCGGGATGGCTGGACCTCTGTGAAGCCGGGTTCATTCGTCATGGTGTCGTCTTTCGCGCCCCGCACGAGCTGCTCACCCGGTGCGGACTAGATCTTCTGAACCCCTCAGAATCTCAGGTTACCCCCGGCGACATGTACATGACCACTAGGGAACCGCGACCGTTCTGCAGTTCACCCATCCCGAACTGCTCGGCCCAGGCCAACGTGTACGGCTTGAGGGCGGCCGGCGTGACCGCGTTCGTCTGCGAGTCAGAGGGCGTCAACGAGCTGCTGCGAGCGGTCGAGACAGGCCCTCGTCGAGATCGGGGTGCTGGGCGATGGTGCTGACTGATGGTCTAGCATCGCAGGTGTGACAGCATCAGGCGGAATCGATCCCGACGTGGCACCGAGCGGAAACGACTGCGTCGAGTGCGACGCCGAGGGGCTCTGGTGGTTCCACCTCCGCCGCTGCGCAGAATGCGGGCATGTCGGCTGCTGCGACGATTCCCTGGCCAAGCACGCGACCGCGCACTTCCGTGAGACGGGGCACCCCGTCATCCAGAGCTTCGAACCGGGTGAGACCTGGATGTTCGACTACCGCACCGAGGCGGTCTTCGAGGGCCCGTCTCTCACTGCCCCGACGCATCACCCCCTCGGCCAGACGACGCCCGGCCCCGCCGATCGTGTACCCACCGACTGGCAAGCGCAGCTCGGCTGATGGGAGACGGTTCGCCGAAGCAGTTGGTGCTCGGCGCGTTCGAAGAGCTCACCCCGAGCTTCATCAGCAACGGATGGCCCCACGAGCGAAGCGACCCGGCCGGATTCGCGACCCTCGAGTACTGGCAGGCGCTGACCCGGCAGCTGGATGCGGCGGGGTTCGACTTCCTCTTCTTCGCCGACGCGCTCGGGTATCCGATGCACGAGGCGGTTGCGGCCGACGGAACGAGCGGTTTCGCCGTTCCCGAGGTCGTCGTGCGTGAGGCTGTGCAGTTCCCCGTGCACGATCCCCTCACCATCGTCAGCGGCCTGGCCGCCACTGTCGACCGGCTCGGGTTCGTCGTGACCGCATCGACGACCGCCGAGCATCCATTCCTGCTGGCCCGCCGCTTCGCGAGCCTCGACCACCTGACGCGCGGGCGGATCGGCTGGAACGTCGTGACGAGCGACATGCAGACCGCCCTCGTGCGGCTGCTCGGGCACCCCGACGTGACCCCGCACGAGGAGCGCTACGCCCGCGCCGACGAATTCGTCGACCTCACGATGAAGCTCTGGGAGGGGGGCTGGAGCGACGACGCCCTCGTGCTCGACAAGGCTGCCCGTGTCTTCACCGACCCGGCGAAGGTGCACCGCATCACGCACGACGGCCGCTACTTCTCGCTCGACGGACTGTTTCCGGTCAGCCCGTCGGTGCAACGCACGCCGACACTCTTCCAGGCCGGCGCATCGCCGAGCGGGCGGGAGTTCGCCAGCCGGATCGCCGAATGCGTGTTCATCCAGGAGCGCGACCCGGTGAAGGCGGCGGCGACCGTGCGCGACATCCGTGACCGGGTCGAACGGCGAGGCCGGCACCGCGACTCCGTGAAGGTCATCAACAGCATCTCGGTGATCGTGGGGGCGACCGAGGCCGAGGCTGGGGATGCCCGGCGGGCCCTTACGGCCGCTCCGAGCCGTGACGCGATGGCGGCCCTGTTCCTCGGCTGGAGCGGCGTCAACCTGCTGGGGCTCGACCCCGCGACCCCCGTCGACGCTTTGACGACGGAGATCGGCCAGACGACGCTCGCGATGTACCAGGGCTCGGGCCAGACCGTGGGCGACGTGCTCGACGCGCTGGCCGCGACACTCGGCGGCACGAAGATCACGGGCACGGCCGACCGGGTCTCCGACGGGATCGAACGTCTCGCGGCCGAGACCGACGTCGACGGCTTCCTGATCGAGCACAGCTACGGCGGCCTCGCCACCTATGCCGAGTTCATCGAGGAGGTCATGCCGAGGCTCCGCGACCGCGGCCTGCTGCCCGCGGAATCGCGGGGTGGCTCCCTGCGGGAGCGCCTCACGGGCACCCCGACGCCGAGGCTCGCCCCCGATCATCCAGGAGCCGCGTTCCGCCCCGCGCCCTGAGCCGCCGGCTAACGATGCGTGCTGCTAACCCGTGTTCTGCAGGCCCGCTGCGACCCCGTTGACAGCGAGGAGGAGCAGCTGGTGCGGCTCGTCGAGCGGGTCGGCGCTGCCGGATGCGCGAATGTCCCTGAGCGCCCGGAGCTGCAGCAGCGACAGGGCGTCGACGTACGGGCTCCGCAGCCGCACGGCCCGGCGGAGCACGGGTCGCGCCTCGAGCAGCGCATCGTGGCCGGTCGTCCGCTTCACCCAGTCGCGGGTGAGTTCCATCTCCTCGAGCACGAGATCAGCCAGATCGGAGCGGTCGCCGAGGGCGAGGTAGCGCTTCGCCAACCGCAGGTCGGTCTTCGCCAGGGACATCTCGACGTTGTTGATCATGGCCGTGAACAGCGGCCAGCGCGAATAGGCATCCTGCAGCACCCCGATGTCGCCCACGGCGGCGAGCGCGGAGCCCAGACCGAACCACCCCGTGAGGTTGATGCGCGCCTGCGTCCAGGCGAACACCCACGGGATCGCGCGGAGGTCCTCGAGCGATTCGATCGAGAGCCCGCGGCGGGCGGGACGCGAGCCGAGCGCCAGCAGGCCGACCTCCTCGAGGGGCGTGACCTGGGCGAACCAGGGGGCGAAACCGTCGCTCTTGATGAGTTCGTAGAACCTCTCGCGTGAGCGGGCATCCATGGTCGCCGCGACGTCGCTGAAGTCCTCGGTCGCCGACTGGTTCGCCTGCTCGTTCGACGGCGTCGAGGCGAGCAGGGTCGCTGCGGCCATCTGCTCGATGTGCCGGGCGGCAATGGTCTTGTCGCCGTACTGCGCGAAGATCACCTCCCCCTGCTCGGTGAGCTTGAAGCGGCCGTCGACGGATCCGGGCGGCTGGGCGAGCACAGCCTCGTTGGCCGGCCCGCCGCCGCGGCCGAGGGCACCACCCCGACCGTGGAAAAGCGTGAGCACGATGTCGTTGTCGGCCGCCCACTGCGTGATGCGCTGCTGCGCCGAGTAGAGGGCGAGCGTGGCCGAGACGGGGCCGACATCCTTCGACGAGTCGGAGTAGCCGAGCATCACCTCGAGTCGTCGCCCTGTCGCGTCGAGCCGGGCCTGCACCTCGGGCAGCTCGATCATCTCGGCGAGGATCGTCGTCGACGCAGCGAGGTCGTCGAACGTCTCGAACAGGGGCACCGCATCCAGAACCGGCGAGGCCTCGGGCGAACCCATCGCGGCCTCCGCCAGTGCGTACACCGTGGCGAGGTCGGCGGAGGACTGCGTGAACGACACGATGTAGCGCCTCGAGGCCCGTACCCCGTACCGGCGCTGCAGGAACGCGATCGTGCGGTAGACGTCGAGCACCTCGAGCGTCATCTCGCTGAGCTTCCCTCCGGCCCGCACCTCGGCGACTGCTTCACGGTGCACCTTCGAGTGCTGGCGCACCTCGAGCTCGGCGAGGTGGAATCCGAAGGTCTCGACCTGCCAGATGAGGTTCTGGAGCTCTCCGTTCGCACTCCGGAGGGCACCGGCGTCGCGGAGCGAGTCCTGGATGACCCTCAGGTCGGCGAGCAGTTCCTCCGGTCCCCGGTAGCCGAGGTCGGCGTCCCGTCGGCGGGTCGCGGCGATGCGCTCGGCGATCACCAGCAGCACGCGTCGGTGCGGCTCGTTCGGTGCACGGGTGCCGATCTGCGAGGCGATCTCCACGGCGAAGCTCCGCTGCGTCTCCCAGAGACCGTCGAGCGCCCGGCTCGGCGGGGTGTCGACCTCGTCGAGGGTGAGCGTGCGGCCGATGCGGGTGGCCGCGTGTTCGAGCCCGAGCAGGATGTGCTCCGACGCGATCGCGGCAGCCTGCCGGGTGACGGCCGCGGTCACGAACGGGTTCCCGTCGCGGTCGGCGGCGATCCAGCTGCCGAGACGGAGGAACGCTGGCGCTTCGGCGGGCCGGGCACCGGCGGCGTTCCCGAGCAGCCAGTCGTCGAGCATCCGGTACACCTTCGGTACCACCTCGAACAGGGTCTGGTCGAAGATGCTCATGGCGGTGCGCACCTCGTCGAGCGGCGTCGGCCGTGTCGTTCGGAGCGGCGATGTGCGCCAGAGCACGTCGATCTCCTCGAGCAGGCGACGGTCGTTCTCAGCCGTCGTGAGGGTGCCCTGGCGCAGCTGGTCGCGGTGCTCGAGCAGCTCGCTGATGCGGCGGATCCCTGAAGCGACGGCCCTCCGGCGCGCCTCCGTCGGGTGTGCGGTCAGTACCGGGTGGAACCGCAGGCCGCGAAGCCGTTCAGCGGCCTCTTCAGTGCCCACCTCGGCCACCAGCTGCTCGATCGCGCCCGGCAGCGAGTCGGTGACGACCGTGTCGCCCGCGCCGTCACGGGCCCGCAGAACCCGCACGCGGTGGTGCTCCTCGGCGAGGTTCGAGAGATGGAAGTAGCAGGTGAAGGCGCGGGCGACCTGTTCTGCACGCTCGGGTGTGAACGAGTCGACGAGGCGCTCGGCGTCTTCGATCGACACCGTGCCGGCCGACGCGTCGGCGGCTCCGCCCTGGGCGTTGCTCTCGTAGGCCGCAATGGTCAGGGCGCGGAGTGCCTCCACATCGCGCAGCAGATCGTCGCCCCCCGCCTCGGTGAGCACGCGGCCGAGCAGCGCCCCGAGGCGGCGCACGTCGCTCCGCAGGTCCTCGTCGACTTCGTCGCGGATGTCTCGCCTGGTCTGGTCTTCGGATGTGCTCACCCATCCACGCTAGCGCCCCCAGATTGACAGCATGTTACGGGCGGGCACCCCGAAGGACTCCGGCGCAGGGATCATCCAGCTTCATCCGACAGATTGGACGTCTATGGAAATCGCCGTCGACCTCGTGCTCGCTGTCGCAGGCCTCCTGGCGGTCATCGCCGGCTGGGGCCGCGGCCTGCTGGTGATGGCGGCATCGCTCGTCGGCATCGCGCTCGGCGCCTGGATCGCCACGCTCGCCGCTCCTGCGGTCGTGACCCTGCTCGCCGACCACGGCTGGACGAGCTCGCTCCAGCGATCGATCGCGGCCGGCGTCGTCTTCGTGCTGTGCATCGTGATCGCCTCCACCGTGCTCGGCTCCCTCGCCCTGGTCATCCGCCGCACCATCGGCCGGGTGAAGGTGGTGCGCGGCCTCGACTCCCTCGGCGGCGCGCTTCTCGGCGCGCTCGCCTGGGCCGTCATCGTCTGGCTCGCGGGCGGTTTCCTGCTCTCGACGGGGCAGCTCCAGGCCACCCAGCTGGTGAATTCGTCGAAGATCGTCAGCACGCTGAACAGCATCTCCCCGGTTCCGGCGACCACCGCGCTCGGCACCCTCGACCAGGCCCTCGGCAGCGCGGGCTTCCCCACCGTCTTCGCCGACGGGGCGGAGATCATCGCCGGCGCGCAGGCACCCGAGCAGGGCGTGCCGGCGGCGGTCGACAACGCCTCCCAGGGGGTCGTGAAGATCCTCTCCTCCGCTCCCAACTGCAACACCGATGCCGAGGGCAGCGGCTGGGTGGTCTCCGACGGCCGGATCATCACGAACGCGCACGTCGTGGCCGGCAGCAGCGAGATCTACGTGCAGGTCGCGGGCTCGGGCGCTCTCCTTCCCGCCCGGCTCATGGTTTACGACCCGCAGCGCGACCTCGCGGTGCTCGACGTGCCGAACCTCGGGGTCGCCCCCCTGACCCTCGGCACCGATCTCGCGGCCTCCGCCTCCGCCGTCGTCGCCGGCTACCCCGAGAACGGGCCCTTCGTCACCGCTCCGGCACGCGTCCGCCAGGTCGTCGAAGCGACCGGGCTCGACATCTACGGCACCGAAGACGTCACCCGCGAGATCTACTCCCTTCGCGGCACGGTGCTTCCCGGCAACTCGGGCGGCCCGCTCTTCGACACCTCCGGCGACGTCGTCGGCGTGGTGTTCGCCCGCTCGACCACCGACTCCGACACCGGCTACGCGATGACCCTGACAGAGATCGCCCCGGTCGTGCAGGCGGCAGCCGGGGCGACGGCAGCGGTCAGCTCCGGCGCCTGCCAGACCGACTGAGCTGCGCCGCTGCCGGCCAGCCTGAGCGCCGAGCCCTACTCCCAGGCCAGCCGGAGCCCGCTCCGGGTCGCGGCGGCCCGTACCCGGTCATGCAGGTGCAGGGCGGCATCGGCGGCGAGTGGATGCACGCTCACCCCGTTCTCGGAGGCCAGCACGCCCCCGATGAAGACCTTCTTCAGGTTGCGGAGGCCGCAGGCGAAGACATAGCTGGCAGAGACGTCCCAGACCGGGCCGGTGTCGGGCGAGGACGGATCCACCACCAGGAAGTCGGCGAACTTCCCCACCTCGAGGCTGCCGACGCGCTCTGCCACACCGAGCGCCTCCGCCGAACCGAGGGTGTGCATCCTGAGCACCTCCCGCGGCATCATGATCGACGCGTCCTGGTGCACCGCCCGCTGTGTGTACATTCCGATCCGCATGTTCTGGAAGGGGTCCGAGATGTCGGTGCAGCTCTGGTCGTCGAGCCCCATCCCGATCGGCATGCCGAGATCCCGGTAGCGCGGGATGTCGGCCACACCCGAACCGAGTCGCCCGTTCGAGGTGGGCTGCCACACCATCCCCGAGCCGGAGCTCGCTGCGGTCTCGGCCTGGTGGGCATCCGGATGCACGAAGTGACCGAAAAGGAAACCCTCCCGGAAGGCGCCCGCGTCTTCGTACCAGCGAAACTTCTCGCGCTGCTGGTCGAGCGCCTCGCTCGTCTCGAGGAAGTGCGCTTGGTTGCCGATGCCGTGGGCATCCATCACGTGCACCTCGTCGCGGGCGGCCTGCTCCGCCTGGCTCCACTGCACCGCGCCGAAGACGCTCTGGCCGAGACTGAGGTGCGCCGGAACCTCGGTGCGGGCGTAGTCGACGGCGTCAGCGAAGACACGGAAGGCCTGGTCGACCGGCTGGAACTCGCTGTCGACCCGGATCGCCGTCATCGTGCGGATCCCCGCATCCCGAGCAGCATCGATCTGCCGCTGCAGGTACGACTCAGGCCGGATCGAGTAGATCTCCCGCCGGTCCGTCTCCGGATCGTACCGACCGACCACCCGCGAGTCGGTGAAGTTGTAGGCGCTCGTCACACCGTTGCCGATGAAGTCGAGGCAGCCATGCAGGGTGAACCAGTAGATGTCGTCGACGTCGGCGGCCGAGATGAACTCGGACTGCACGCCGACCCAGCCGTAGAGGTTGTCCCCCGGGGTCATGCCGCGCATCCCCGAGGTGAAGATGTGGCTGTGCGCCGAGACGAACCCCGGGGCGACGAACGCGCCGCCGACGTCGAGCAGCTCGCCTTCTGCCGTACTGGGAGGCTCGCCTTCGCCGAGACCGCTGATGCGGCCGTCGCTGTCGACGCTCATCCAGCCACGGAACCAGTCCGTTCCGTCGGCGACCGGGATGATCACGGCGTTGACGATCGTGAGGAGGGTGTGTGGCGTCTGCTGCATGCGCCGACGGTACCGACTCCAGAAGTCGATCAGGTTACAGCGGCTCCGGCTCCGGCTCCGGCTCCGGCAGCGGCTGCGGCTGCGGCTGTGCCGGCCCGGCCCGTCGGTCGCATTCGAGCAGCACCCGGCGGAGCGCGCCTTCGAGCTCCTGCCGCTCCGGCGCGCCGAGCACTCCGACCAGCTCGCGCTCGAGCGACAACTGGTCAGGCAACGCACCGTCGATGCTGGCCCTTCCCTCAGGCGTCGCGACCATGTTCACCACTCGCCGGTCACTGGTGCTCCGTTCGCGGAGCACCAGTCCTGCCGCCTCGAGGCCCACCACCCGCTTCGTGATCGAGGCATTCGACGCAGCGATCGACTTCGCCAGCTGTGACGGAGTGGGCGGCTCGGCAGCCCGGCGAACGGCTGACAGAACGTCGAACTCGTCGCGAGGCGTGCACCCGGGCGACCCCACCGAACTCATCACCGATCGGGGGGTCGAGACGCTGCTCGGAACCGCCGTGGCCATCGTGATCGCCTGGGCGACCTGGCTCGCATCACGGCGCTCAGTGGCTACCACCGGCCCACTCGCATAGTCTTGTCGAATGGCTAAACGCTCGCGCGGAAGAACTCCGTGGATCATCGCAGGCCTGATCGCCTTCGTTCTCGCCGACCTCGCCCTCGTTGCGTTCGCGCTCAGCGGGCCTTCCGTGGACGGTGATCCGGTGAGCGCGGCGGAGCCCACCTTTGTGGCGACGCCGGCTCCGACACCGACACCGACGACTGACGCTCCCGCCACGTCCACCGCCGTTCCGACCGCTTCGCCCACTCCCTCGGCCACCAGCACGGCACCCTCGACGGCTGCGCCCAGCACGCCCGTTCCGTCGTCCGCTCCTGCGAACCTCAGCGGTATGGCCGACGCGAAGGTCGGCTACCGCGCCACCCCCGGAACCTGCACCGGAAACAGCACCGCCACCGACTCGGTCATCGAACTCACCACCGACGGCGGCGCCACCTGGACGAATGTGAACCCCACAGACCTCCGCATCCGTTCCGTCGAGAAGCTCATCGTCGTCGACGACTCCCACGTCGACCTGCTCGCCACCTACGGTGCCAGCTGCACCGAATCGGCGATCAGCACCTTCACGCAGGGCGAGTTCTGGCAGGCCTACCCCAACCGCACGGCCGCCCTGAAATAGCCCCGCCTTCGCACGTCTCCACACCGTAAATAGTCACAATTCGCTATACTTTCAGTCCTGATCACTTCGGCATCGACGATCAGGGAAGCGCGGAGACTCGCGAACCTCACCCAGTCGCAACTCGCCGGGCGTTCCGGCGTCACGCAGAGTGTGGTCAGCGCTTACGAATCGCGCCGCCGCGAACCGAGCGTGGAAACGCTTCGCCGGATCGTCGAATCGGCTGGCTTCGACCTCTCGCGCGCCCTCTCACCGGCCCGTTCGACACCTCTCCACACTCGCATTCGTGAACACCGAAACGACCTGGTCCGGTCGCTTCGAGCCGAGGGCGCACGATCGGTCAGCGTCTTCCGCAGCGTTGCGCGGGGCAACGATGGTGTCGACAGCGACGTCGACCTCCTCGTCGATATCGATGACTCCGTCGGGCTCTTTGCTCTCGGCCGCATGAGGTCCAAAGCAGAGGAAATCCTTTCGAGTCCGGTCAACATCGTGCCCGTGAACAGTCTCAAACCTGACCTTCGTAGCCACGTCCTCGCCGAAGCTGTGCGACTGTGAAGCGTTCCGACTCCGACAGGCTCGCCGACATCTCGGCCGCCTGCGAGGCCGTCGGCCTCTTCCCTGGACAGAGATCGCGCGGATGCGAGACCATCTGACTCATCATTACTTCGACACGGCCCATTCATTTGTTCGAGCCACGGCAACCGACGATTTTCCGCTACTCGCGGCAGCGGTGCTGCGGCTGCGAAGCGGGTTGAACGCGCGGGACTGAACCAGTAGCCCGAACGGGAAAGACGAAGGCCCGCGGCACCCTGGGGGGGGTCGCAGGCCTCATGACAGCGGTGCGCAACAGCGGCCGGCGGTGGAGATGCGGGGAATTGAACCCCGGTCCACTGCTGTGGTCGTATGCCTTCTACGGGCGTAGCCAGCAAGATGTTCTACTCGGCTCCGGAAGTTGTCGCTGGCACCTGATCCGACGAGCCCAGCCTGAGTGCAAGTCCCCGTGTGCCCTCAGACACAACACACGAGCAATCCCTCTAGATAACGCCAGGATCCGGGTAGAGGGCATTCCCGGTCTGACGGTTCCTTATGCGGCTAGCTGGAGCTTAGGCTGCGAGAGCGAAAGCGGCCTGCTTGGCCGGAACAGTGCTGTTTTGATTGGCACTTATTGTTTGCGCGGATCGTTTACGAGATAACCGTGCGTCCTCGGCCCGCTTCTCACACTCACTCAGGCAATGTCGAAACCGATCATCCCCGCGAGCAGCTGAAGAGCTGGGCCACTGTTGCACACTGTTGAGTTGTCAAGGTCGCCACCCTCTCAGGCAGCCCTCCACTCTAACAGCTAATGTCGGCTCATGACGACTTCCCGCTGGACCCCGGCCCTCCTCCCCTCCCTCAGCGGCAAGACCTTCGTGGTCACGGGCGGGAACGCCGGGCTCGGCTACTGGGCATCCGAGTTCCTCGCGAGACGTGGCGCGTCCGTGATCATCGCCGCACGCAACGAGCAGAAGGCCAGCCGCGCGATCGCGTCGATCCTCACCCGCGCCCCGCTTGGCAGTGTGCGCTCTGTGAAGCTCGACGTGGCAGACCTGGCCTCGGTGGAGGCCGCCGCCCGAGAGCTGTCGACGGGCCCCGTCGACGGCCTCATCCTGAACGCCGGACTCACCGAGTCGTCGAAACGTGCCTTCACGGCCGACGGTTTCGAGATCATGTTCGGCACCAACTTCCTCGGCCACTTCGCGCTCACAGCGCGGCTCATGCCGACCCTGCTCGCCACGGCCGGCTCGAGGGTGGTCTCGCTCGGCAGCATCAGCCACGAATTCTTCGACCTCGATCTGGATGACCTGCAGAGCGAGGACTATTCGAGCTTTCGCACCTACGGCCGCTCGAAACTCAGTGTGATGCTCTTCGGATTCGAACTCGACCGCCGCCTCCGGAAGGCGGGCCACAGCACCCGGAGCCTCGTCGCCCACCCAGGATTCGCACTGGATGGGTTGGGCGCGTCACGCCCGGGCATCGGCGCGAAACGCTCGAACGCCGCGGCGCGCACGGCCCTCGCCACGTTCGCACAGGGCAAGGACGCCGGCGCCCTGCCGATCGTCCGCGCCGCCGCCGATCCGCTGGCCGAGGGAGGCGACTACTGGGGCCCCGACGGCTGGCGCCAGCTGAAGGGCGACCCGACGGTGGTCCCCGCGCGAAGCCGCTCCCGCGACATCCGCACCGCCGGCGCGCTCTGGAGCATCGCCGAGAACCTGACCGGCACGTCCCTCACGCTCTGACCCGTCACCGCGAGCTCACCGTGCGGAACTTGCGCACACTCAATGGAATGAACACCGCCAGCAACACCACGATGCCGATGAGCACCGTCAGTACCGGATGCTGCTGCGTCCAGACGTCGGCCACCGGAGTGCCCGGCGGAACATTGCCGAACAGCGTTCGAGCAGCCTGCACCAGCGCCGAGACCGGGTTGTACTCCGCGAAGATGCGCAGCGGCGTCGGCAACGTGTCGCTCGGTACGAACGCGTTCGAAATGAACGTGAGGGGGAACAGCACGAGGAACGACACGTTGTTGATGACCTCGGGGCTCCGTACGCTCATCCCGATGAACGCCATCACCCACGAGAACGCGTAGGCGAAGAGCAGCAGCAGCACGACCGCCGCAGCTGCCTCGAGAAAACTCGATCGCACCCGCCAGCCCACGATGAACCCCGTCGTCATCATCACCGCCATCGAGATCGTGTTGATCAGCAGGTCGCCGGTGGTACGCCCGATCAGCACGGAGGCCTGGTTCATGGGCAGCGTGCGGAAGCGGTCGATGATGCCGTCCTTCAGATCCTGCGCCATCGCCGAGCCCGAGTACGTCGACCCGAACACGACGGTCTGGGCAAAGATGCCCGCCATGATGAACTCGGTGTAGCTGCTGCCCGGAATGTCGATCACGCCGGCGTACACATAACTGAAGAGCAGCACGAACATGATCGGCTGCAGCAGCGTGAACACCAGGATGTCGGGCACCCGTTTGATCTTGATGAGGTTGCGGCGGGTCGTGATCCAGCCGTCGTTCAGCAGGTTGCCGATGCGGGAGGTGGATGCGGCGGGGTTGGCCGTCGCGGGCTTCAGGGCTGTCGGGGTGGCGCTCATGCGGCCGCCTCCTCGTCGGCGGTCGCCATGTGGCCGGTGATCGTCAGAAACACGTCGTCGAGCGTGGGTCGCCGCATCCCGGCGTCGTAGAGCGGGATGCCGAGCCTCTCGAACTCGCCGAGCACCTCCCGCAGGGCGGCGGGCGCATCGGTGGCGTTGACGGTCAGCTCACGCCGATCGTCGGAGACGGCCGGCGCCGCGCTGCCCACACGGGCCAGCACATCACGTGCCGCCGCGCTGTCTTCTGCGCGCACCAAACTGATCTCCACGCGCTGGCCGCCGATCGACGCCTTCAGTTCGTCGGAGGTGCCCTCGGCGATCACCTTCCCGTCGTCGATCACCGAGATACTGTCGGCGAGCTGGTCGGCCTCCTCGAGGTACTGGGTGGTCAGCAGCACCGTGGTGCCCTCGCCCACGAGCGTGGTGATGATGTCCCACATGCCGAGCCTGGAGCGCGGGTCGAGCCCCGTCGTCGGCTCGTCGAGAAAGAGCACCTGCGGCCGGGACACCAGCGCCCCGGCGAGGTCGATCCGGCGCCGCATGCCACCGGAGAATCCCTTGACGGGTCGGTTCTGGGCCTCGGTGAGGTCGAAGAGTTCGATCAGTTCGGTGGCCCTGGCCCGGGACGCCCGGGAGCCGAGATGGTAGAGCCGCCCCACCATGTCGAGATTCTCGAAGCCGGTCAGGTTTTCATCGACCGCCGCATACTGGCCGGACACCCCGATGATCGGCCGGATGCGCTCCGGTTGCCGTACCACGTCGATCCCGCCGATCGTGGCGCTGCCCGAGTCGGGTTTCGTGAGGGTGGTCAGCACCTTCACCGTCGTGGTCTTGCCTGCTCCGTTCGGGCCGAGGAGCGCAGTGACGGTGCCCTGTGGCACCTCGAGGTCCAGCCCGTCGAGCGCGTGCACGGGGCCCGCGCCGCGGGGCGTGTAGGTCTTTCGGAGCCCACTTGCGATGATGAAGGTCATGCGCCGAGAGTAGCCAGCGCCCCCGACATCCACAATGGTGGACACTGTTCACATCGTAACGAGTTGATCACAACTCAGTTCAGTCCCCGAGGTTGCGCTGCGTTCCCATCGCGCGGCCGGCCTCGCGCTTGTCCTGTCGCTCGCGAAGCGTCTGGCGCTTGTCGTATTCGCGCTTGCCCTTCGCCACCGCGAGCTCGACCTTGGCCTTGCCGTCGCTGAAGTACAGCCGCAGCGGCACGAGCGTGTAGCCGCCCTCTTTCACCTTGTTGTGGATCTTGAGGATCTGCGCCTTGTGCAGCAGCATCTTGCGCTTCCGGCGCGGCGGGTGGTTGTTCCACGAACCCTGGTTGAACTCGGGGATGTGCACGGCGTCGAGCCACGCCTCTCCCCCGTCGATGTAGCCGTAGCCGTCGACGAGGGATGCCCGACCGGCCCGCAGCGACTTGACCTCGGTGCCGGTGAGCACGAGGCCCGCCTCATACGTGTCTTCAATGCTGTAGTCGTGGCGGGCCTTGCGGTTGGTCGCGACGACCTTTTCTCCGCGTTCGCGTGGCACGAGCACTCCTGGAAGATCGGTGGTGGAAGAGCTGCGAAGCGCGCAGCAGCCCTCCAGTCTATGCCGTCCGAACTGCTCAGTTGTTCGAACTGCTCAGCCGTTCGAACAGCTCAGACCTTCAGGTACCGGGTGATGGCGAACTTGGCGGAGAGCGCGGCGAGCACGACCGACAGCACGATGAGCGTCGGCACGACGAAGAGCAAGGCGTCGTTGTCGGTCACGAAGGCGGTGAAGGGCAGCGCTGTCTGCAGATAGCCCTGCACGAAGAAATGCACCACGCCCCAGACAGCCGCACCGGCCAGCACCGATCCGATGAGCGCGGCGATCACGCCCTCGAGGATGAACGGCGTCTGGATGAACCGGTTGGATGCCCCCACCAGCCTCATGATGCCGATCTCCCGTCTTCGGGAGAACGCCGACAGCCTGATCGTGGTCGCTATCAGCAGCACCGCGGCCACGAGCATCAGCACAGCGATACCGATGGCGGTGTAGCTCGCCGCATTGAGGATCGAGAAGATCTGCTCGAGGTAGCTGCGCTGGTCGACCACGCTGTCCACCCCCGGGAGGCCCGACAGGCTCTCGACGAGCACCGCCGACTGCTGCGGGTCGACCATGTTGATCCAGAAGGTCTGGTTGAGGAGGTCGGGCGTCACGTACTGGGCGACGTCATTTCCAGCGAACTGCTGCTTGAACTTCTCGTAGGCCTGCTCGTGCGTCTCGAAGTAGTACTGCTGGACGAACGGCGACAGCGTCGGCGACTTCAGCTGGGCATCCACCGCCGCGATCTGGTCGTCGGTGGCCTCACCGTTCGTGCAGTTCGCGCCGCCGGAGGTCGTCGTGCACATGTACACGGCGACCTGCGCCTTGTCGTACCAGTAGCTCTTCATCTGGCCAATCTGCATCTGGAGCAGAATGGCGGCGCCCACGAAAGTGAGAGAGATGAAAGTCACGAGCACGACCGAGACGACCATGGACATGTTGCGACGAAGGCCGGTGCCGACCTCGCCGAGGATGAGTGCGAGTCTCACTGGGTGGGCCCCACGTTCTGGTCGGCGGCTCTGTCGTGGCTCTCGCCGCGCGCACGAAGACCGAGGGTCTCGGCCAGGCTGATCTGCCCGGTCATCAGCGAATCCCTGTCGTCGGCGGGTGCGGGTGCGGGTTCAGGTTCAGGCTCCGGATCAGGCTCGGCGGTCTGCCTGGCTGCGGCCTGCACAGCTGCAGGCTGCACGGCTGCAGGCTCCGGCGCGGCCACGCCCCGCGCATCCGGAACCTCGACCTCGCCGGTGTCGGCGGGCGGGAAGAAGAACGGAGTGTCGTCGGAGACATCCTCGATGACCGCGGTGGTTCCGGAAGCAGGCAGCGACATGCCGACAGGCTGCACGAGCACCTGCTGCCCGGTCTCGGTCGTGGCGAAGACGGGACGTTCGATGGCTCCCGTGGCCTGCATGCGGAGGGAGAGCGGATCGGGACGGGTGATCTCGGCGGTCATGCCGGAGTCCTGCAGGCTGATCTCGGTGGTCGTTCCGTAGCCGCCCTGGCGGTCGTCGCGCACGACCTGGCCGCTGACGAGTTCGACGACCCGGCGCTGCATCTGGTCGACGATCGCGTTGTCGTGGGTGGCCATGATGATCGTGGTTCCACCGGCATTGATGCGGTCGAGCACGTTCATGATGCCGGCGCTCGTCACGGGGTCGAGGTTTCCCGTCGGTTCGTCGGCCAGCAGGATGGCGGGCTTGTTGACCACAGCGCGGGCGATGGCCACGCGCTGCTGCTCACCACCGGAGAGCTCGTGCGGTAGGCGGCCGGCCTTCTCGGCCAGGCCGACCATGGCGAGCACGTCGGGCACGGCCTCCTGGATGAATCCCCGGGACTTGCCGATCACCTGGAGCGTGAACGCCACATTGTCGAACACGTTCTTGTTCGGCAGGAGGCGGAAGTCCTGGAAGACGACGCCGAGATTCCGGCGGAAGTACGGCACTTTGCGTGACGAGATCGACCCGAGGTCCTGACCCAGTACGTGGATGTTGCCGCTCGAGGGGCGATCCTCCTTCAGCACGAGGCGGAGGAAACTCGACTTGCCGGAGCCTGAGGCACCCACGAGGAAGACGAACTCACCCCGCAGGATCTCGAGGTCGATCGTGTTGAGCGCCGGCTTGGCCGTGCCCTTGTACATCTTGCTTACCTGGTCAAATCGAATCATGGCGAGGTCAGCCTAAGCAGCACGTGCGGGCAATCCGCCCAGCGACATGCCCAATGCCCAAGCGTGGCGCCGAAGCTGGGAAATGGCTCGGTGATCTCTTAGTCCTGTTTGCGCTTCCGCCAGCGGATGCCCGCCGAGATGAAGCCGTCGAGGTCGCCGTCGAACACGTTGCTGGGGTTGTTGACCTCGTAGTCGGTGCGGAGATCCTTCACCATCTGGTACGGCGCGAGCACGTAGCTCCGCATCTGGTCGCCCCAGCTCGCAGTGATGTTACCCGCCAGCTCCTTCTTCGTCGCGTTCTCCTGCTCGCGCTGGAGCAGCAGCAGGCGCGACTGCAGCACCCGGAGGGCCGCAGCACGGTTCTGGATCTGGCTCTTCTCGTTCTGGCAGCTCACGACGATCCCGGTCGGGAGGTGGGTGATCCGCACGGCGGAGTCGGTGGTGTTGACCGACTGGCCACCCGGTCCGCTCGAACGGAACACGTCGACCCGGATGTCGTTCTCGGGCACCTCCACCACGTCGGTGGTCTCGATCAGCGGAACGACCTCGACAGCCGCGAAGCTCGTCTGGCGCTTTCCGGCCGAGTTGAACGGGCTCATGCGCACCAGGCGGTGCGTGCCCGCCTCGACGGAGAGGGTTCCGAAGGCATAGGGCGAGTCGATCTCGATCGTCGCACTCTTGATACCCGCCTCTTCGGCGTAGCTGGTGTCGAGAACGGTCGACTTGTGGCCGTGCTGCTCGGCCCAGCGGAGGTACATGCGCATCAGCATCTCGGCGAAGTCGGAAGCGTCGACCCCGCCCGCGCCGGCGCGGATCGTCACGACCGCCGGCCTCGGGTCGTACTCCCCGTTCAACAGCGTCTGCACCTCGAGCTCGCCGAGGAGCTTCGTGATGCTCCGGAGCTCGGCCTGGGCCTCGAGAACGGCGTCTTCATCGGATTCGTCGTTTGCCAGTTCGACCATGATCTCGAGGTCGTCGAGCCGTGAGTTGATGCTCACGATTTTGGCGAGTTCGGCCTGCCGGTGCGAAAGGTCGCTGGTGACCTTCTGGGCCTTCTCGGTGTCGTTCCAGAGGTCGGGCACGCCCGCCTGCTCGCTGAGATCGGCGATCTGCACCTTGAGCCCCTCGACGTCGACCACCGACTGGATGTCGCCGAAGGTGGAACGGAGGGCACTGATCTGCTCAGAGAGGTCGAGTTCTAACACGATCCCCCAGCCTACCCGCTCCACCTCTCGGCAGGCCGGGTGCCGCGGGCCGGGTGCCGGGGCCACGGTTCCGCGCACGTAAACTGGTTACCTGATGAGTACTTCCGAGCCGGCCCCCGCCGAGCCTGCCACCGCATTCCGCATCAGGTCGGTGGCAGCATCCGCTCTGATCCCAGCCCTGCTCTTCGCGATCGGCGAGGGCGCGATCATCCCGATCATCCCTGCGGTAGCCGGCAACCTCGGCGCCGGCCTTGCTCTGGCGGGTTTCATTGCGGGCATGACCATGATCGGCGAGCTGGTCGGCGACATCCCGAGCGGGTGGGTCGTCTCGAAGATCGGCGAACGCCGGTCGATGATCTACGCCGCCGTGCTCTCGATCGCTGCGATCATCCTGTGCCTGCTCGCCCGCGAGCCACTGCTGTTCGGCATCGGGATCTTCCTGCTCGGGCTGTCGGCGGCGATCTTCGCGCTCGCCCGCCACGCTTTCATGACGAGTTTCGTGCCCGTCGAATTCCGGGCGCGCGCCCTCTCCACGCTCGGCGGAACGTTCCGGGCCGGCTGGTTCATCGGCCCGTTCCTCGGGGCGGGCATCATCGCGCTTACAGGCTCCGCCCTCTCGGTCTTCTTCGTCATGGGCGTCTGCGGTGTCGCCATCATCGTGCTGCTGCTGATTGTCGACGACCCGACGGAGAAGCTGACGAAACCGGATGCCGGCGAGACCCTGGTCGCCGCCGAAGCCGCGGGCCTGTTCAGTACCATCTGGGCCCACCGGCAGGTGCTGACCCGGATCGGGCTGGGCGTCGCCATCGTCAGCGCGCTGCGGGCGAGCCGCACCGTCGTGCTCCCCCTGTGGGCGCTGAGTCTCGGGCTCAGCGAGAGCACGACTGCTCTCATAGTCGGACTCGGCGCGGCAATCGACTTCGCACTCTTCTACACCAGCGGCCAGATCATGGACCGCTTCGGCCGGCTCTGGAGCGTGATGCCATCGATGATCGGGATGGGTGTCTGCCTGGTCATCTTGTCGTTCACACACGACTTCAGCCACGCCCTCGGCTGGTTCATCGTGCTGACGATCCTGCTCGGGCTCTCGAACGGCATCTCCAGCGGAATCGTGATGACGCTCGGTGCAGATCTCGCGCCGAAGAGCTCGCCGGCCCCGTTCCTCGGTGCGTTCCGGTTCACCGGGGACCTCGGATCCGCCGCCGCGCCGGTGCTCATCGCGGCCGTCGTGGCCGTCGCGGGGTTGCCGCTCGCCGTGGGAACCGTCGGTGTGATCGGCTTCCTCGGGGCGGGTGTGATGCTCCGCTACATCCCACGATTCGTACCGCGGAGCCTTGCTCACAAATCGCTGGGATTCCGCGCAAGGGGCTGAACCCGAACCATTACACTGAGGGTGTTCTACGCGGGAGTGGTGAAATTGGTATACACGCAGGTTTTAGGTACCTGTGCTTTCGAGCGTGAGGGTTCAAGTCCCTTCTCCCGTACGCGAGAAAGCCGATTCCTTGCGGCCGGCCGCTGAGATCCCGACGACTGGAGCTAGACCATGCACGCAGCCCTGATCCCCTGGCTCGATCCGAACACGCTGATCAACGGGTTCGGACCGTTCGCGCTGCTCGGTATCTGCTTCATCATCTTCGCCGAGACCGGCCTGCTCGTGGGCTTCGTGCTCCCTGGCGACACGCTGCTCTTCTTCACGGGCCTCCTCACCTTCACCGGCACCATCGGTGTGCCCATCTACTTTGTCGCACCCGCCATCGCTCTCGCCGCCTTCATCGGCGGTGAAGTCGGTTACCTCATCGGCCGGAAGGCCGGCCCCCGCATCTTCGAGCGTAAGGAATCGGGCTTCTTCAGCATCAAGAACGTCGAGCGCACCAACGCCTTCTTCGAGCGGTTCGGCGGCTTCGCCGTCGTCGTTGCGCGCTTCGTCCCGGTCGTCCGCACCTTCGCCCCGATCGCTGCCGGTGTCGGCAAAATGGATTCCCGCAAGTACAGCTTCTTCAACGCGATCGGCGCCCTCATCTGGGGCGGCGGCATCGTCATGCTGGGCTTCTTCCTCGGCCAGATCCCGATGGTGAAGGACTTCACCGAGAAGTACATCGACGTTGTGCTGCTGGCCGTCGTGGTGCTGACGCTGGTTCCGACCGTCTTCCACACCATCCAGTCCTCACGGAAGGCCAAGAAGGCCGCCGCGGCGAGCGACGCCGAAGCCGTCGAAGCCACCGGCGCTGCCGAGGAGCTGCTGCTCGACCCCACCGTCTTCAACCGCGGCGCGCACGGCACGCACGACGCAAAGTAGGCGAGCGCGGCAGCTGGCCTGAACGGCCACCCGCCCCAAGCGCGGCGCATCGAGCGCGGCAGCTGGCCTGAACGGCCACCCGCCCCAAGCGCGGCGCATCGAGCGCGGAAGCTGATCGACGTCTAGCGGTGCTGCTCGTTCTCGTGCCCGGCGTGCTCCGCAGGCTCGAGTTGGAACGTCGAGTGCTCCACATCGAAGTGCGACGTGAGGCAGCCCGACAGGCGATCGAGTAGCGCGCCCGTCTCGCCGTCGGCGAAGATCTGCTTGTCGACGACCACGTGGGCCGAGAAGACCGGCTCCCCTGAGGTGATCGCCCAGACATGCACGTCGTGCACCTCTAGAACACCCTCGGTCTCGAGGATGTGACGGCGGATCTGCTGCACGTCCGTCTCTTTCGGAGCCGACTGGATGAGCACCGCCACCACGTCGCGGATGAGCACGAAGGCACGCGGCACGATCATCACGGCGATGGCGAGGGAGGCGATCGCATCCGCAGCCACCAGGCCCGTCGTGATGATCACGATGCCCGCGATGATCACGGCGATGGAGCCGAGAGTGTCGCCCAGCACCTCGAGATAGGCGCCCCGTATGTTGAACGATGTGCGGTCACCACCGCGGAGCACAAGGAGCGCAGCGACGTTCGCAACGAGGCCAATCGACGCAATGATGAGCATCGGCGTGCCCTGCACGTGGTCGGTCCCGGGCGAGAGCAACCGCGAAATCCCCTCGACGCCCACGAAGACAGCGACCACGACCAGGATCAGCCCATTGGCGAGGGCAGCCAGCACCTCCGCGCGCTGGAACCCGAACGTGTGACGGTCGGACGCCGGGCGCAGAGCGATGATCGACGCGACGAGAGCGATTACCAACCCGAAGAGATCCGACAGCATGTGACCGGCATCGGCCAGCAGTGCCAGCGAACCGCTGGCCAGCGCACCGACGACCTCGACGATCAGCACGAGGGTGACGATGCCGATGGCGATCAGCAGCCGGGTGCGGTTCATCGCTCCCGAGGCGTGGCTGTGGCTGTGGCCGTGGCCGTTGCCGCCGACGGCCTCGCCTGCCGCGATGCCCTGGTCTTCGCTCTCGGTGCTCATCGCTTACAGGATAGGGCGGGAAACGCAGGCGCCGGGCCTTGCAGCGCTACTTGGGAATGACGTTCATTCTCAGCAGGGGGATGACGTTCTCGAACGCCAGCGCGCGGTGGCTGATCGCGTTCTTCTGATCGGCGCTGAGTTCGGCCGCGGTGACGTCGAGACCAGTCGGCACGAACACCGGGTCGTAGCCGAAACCGTTCGTCCCCCGCGCCTCACGGATGACCGTGCCCCGCCAGAAGCCCGACGCCACATCTTCGGAGGCCGCGGCATCCGGCTCGCCCCCTGCTCCCGCAGGCACGACAACAGCGATATGGCAGACGAAAGCCGCGCCCCTCTGGTCGTCATGGATGTCGGCGAGCTGGTCGAGCAGGAGCTCGCGGTTCGCGATGTCGCCCTTTCCGTGGCCTGCCCAACGTGCGGAGAAGATCCCGGGAGACCCGCCGAGGATGTCGACGGCAATACCCGAGTCGTCGGCCAGCGCGGGCAGCCCGGTGTGCAGGGCCGCCGCTCGCGCCTTGATCAGGGAGTTCGCCGCGAACGTGGTCCCGTCCTCGATCGGCTCCGGGCCCTCGTACTTCACGATCTCGAGCTCCGGCAGCCGGGCACCGAGGATCTTCTGGAACTCGTCGACCTTGTGCTGGTTGTGCGTGGCCAGCACGACGCGCACGCGGGTCACGCGGCCGCCCCAGGGGTGAGTGCAGCGGTCTGGGCTGCAGTGAGTTCGGTGGTTCCAAGGAGAGCCAGATCCAGAAGCGCGTTCAGTTCCGAACGGTCGAACGGGGCGCCCTCGGCGGTTCCCTGCACCTCGACGAAGAGACCGCGGCCGGTGACCACGACGTTCATGTCGGTGTCGGCACGCACGTCTTCGACATATGCCAGATCGAGAATGGGCGATCCGTCGATGATCCCCACCGAGATCGCGGCGACGCTGTCGATGAGCGGCTGGGCCTTCTGGCCGATGAACTTGCGACCCCTTGCCCATTCGATCGCATCGACCATGGCCACATAGGCGCCGGTGATCGCGGCGGTGCGGGTGCCACCGTCGGCCTGCAGCACGTCGCAGTCGATCACGATGGTGTTCTCACCCAGTGCCTTCATGTCGACGACAGCGCGGAGCGAACGGCCGATCAGGCGCGAGATCTCGTGGGTGCGGCCGCCGATCTTGCCCTTCACCGATTCCCGGTCCATGCGGCTGTTCGTCGACCGCGGCAGCATCGCGTACTCGGCGGTGACCCAGCCCTTGCCCTTCCCTGACATCCACCGGGGCACACCGTTGGTGAACGACGCCGTGCAGAGCACCTTCGTGTTGCCGAAGGAGATGAGCGCCGATCCCTCGGCCTGGCTGCTCCACCCGCGCTCGATCGTCACGGGGCGGAGGTCGGCGGCGGCGCGGCCGTCGGCGCGCACGAGCGGGGAGGAAGTGGTGTCGGTCATGGGTTCTCCTTGAAACGGGGGTGGGGTCGGATGCCGGGGCGCTCTGTGGACTGCTCGGCGAGGGCGGCGCGCACGAGGGCGATGTCGGGCAGCGAGATCGCGCCGGTCTCGACGAGGTCGACCGCCGAGACCTGCGGCCCGAGGAACCTGTTCGCCAACCGGAGGAACTCCTCTGCGCTCTCGCCCGTCGCTTCGTAACGGTAGGTCGGGGCAGTCTTCGCGGTGCGTTGGATGCCCAACTGCACCAATTCGCGATAGACATCGTTCGCGGTCTGGGTGTCGCTCGACACCAGCGTCACGCCGTCGCCCATCACCACGCTGATCGCGCCCTTCAGGAACGGATAGTGCGTGCATCCGAGAACCAGCGTGTCGACACCGGCCTCGCTCAGCGGCGCCAGGTAGGTGGCGGCCACAGCGAGCAGTTCGGGGCTCGACGTGTCACCGCTCTCGACGAAGTCGACGAACCGCGGGCAGGCTTCGCTGAACAGTTCGAGGTGGGGAGCCGCGGCGAATGCGTCGTTGTAGGCCCGTGAGGTGATGGTCGCCGTGGTGCCGATGACCCCCACGCGGTGATTGCGGGTGGCCGTCACGGCGGCGCGCACCGCGGGCTGGATGACCTCGACCACGGGCACCGAATAGCGTTCCCGGGCATCCCGCAGCATCGCGGCCGACGCCGTGTTGCAGGCGATGACCAGCATCTTGACGCCCTCATCGACCAGATCGTCGAGCACCGCCAGCGCAAAGCGACGCACATCGGCGAGCGGTTTCGGCCCGTACGGCGAGTGCGCGGTGTCACCGACATAGAGGAGCGATTCGTTGGGCAACTGGTCGCGGATGGCCCGGGCGACGGTCAGGCCGCCCACTCCGGAATCGAAGATGCCAATCGGTGCGTCGCTCACAACTGACGAGCCTACCCGCAGGCTACGCTCGATCCTGTGAGCTCCTCCCCCGCGGTTCCCTCGTCCACCCCGCCCCTCGTTTCTCCGGAGCCCCGCAGCTCGTCGGCGTTCCTCACCGACCGGTACGAGCTCACGATGCTCGACGCCGCTCTCGCCGACGGCACCGCCGATCGGGCGTGCCTCTTCGAAGTGTTCGCCCGAAGCCTTCCGCACGGCAGGCGCTACGGCGTCGTGGCGGGCACGGGGCGGGTGCTCGACCTCATCGGCGACTTCCGCTTCGGCGAACCCGAGCTCGACTGGCTCCGCGAGAACAACGTGGTGCGCTCGGCGACGCTCGACTGGCTCGCCGACTACCGTTTCCAGGGCACCGTCCGGGGATACCGGGAGGGTGAGCTCTACTTTCCCGGCTCGCCGATCCTCACTGTCGAGGCATCCTTCGGCGAAGGCGTCATCCTCGAGACGCTCGTGCTGAGCGTGCTGAACTACGACTCGTCGGTGGCGGGAGCCGCCGCGCGCATGGTGTCGGCGGCGGGCGATCGCCCGCTGGCCGAGATGGGCTCCCGGCGGACGGGTGAGCGTTCGGCCGTCGCGGCAGCCCGTGCGGCCTACATCGCCGGCTTCGCGGCCACCTCCAACCTGGAGGCGGGGCGCTCATGGGGCGTGCCGACCATGGGAACGGCCGCGCACGCTTTCACGCTGCTGCACGACTCCGAAGAAGACGCCTTCCGCTCGCAGATCGAGGCGATGGGGCCCGGTACGACCCTCCTGATCGACACCTACGACGTGGAGCAGGCCACCGAGCTCGCTGTCAAGGTGGCGGGCCCCGGTCTCGGCGCCGTGCGACTCGATTCAGGCGACCTGCCCGCGCTCGTCGCCTCCGTGCGGACGCATCTCGACTCCCTCGGAAACCACGACACGAAGATCACCGTCACCAACGATCTCGACGAGTACACGATCGCCGCCCTCGCGGCAACCCCCGTCGACTCCTACGGTGTCGGAACATCGGTCGTCACCGGCTCGGGTTCGGTCGCGGCCGGCATGGTCTACAAGCTGGTTGCGCACCGCCGGGATGACGGCGACTGGATGTCGGTGGCCAAACGGTCCGCGAAGAAGAGCACTGTCGGCGGGCGCAAGAACGCCGCCAGGCGACTAGACGCCTCCGGCACGGCCACAGCGGAGGTGCTCTACGTCGAGGGGGGCGCCGCGCGCGGGGCGCATGACGGGATCGCGGGCGACGAGGCATCCGGAGCCGGCCCGCAGGGCGTGACGCTAACTGCGGCCGCAACGGCCGGATCCGAACGCCCGCTCCTCGTCGACCTGATCGTCGACGGTGTGGTTGTCGGCGATCACCTCGGCCCGGTCGGCGTTCAGCGAGCCCGCGAGCACCACGCCGAAGTGCGCCGGGAGTTGGCCCCGAGCGCGTTCCGCCTCTCGCGGGGCGGCGAGGCGATCATCCCGACCGAGTACGCCGATGGCAGCTAGGGAGGTGGGCAGTCAGGCAGCTAGGCAGTGAGCCGTTTAGGCGAGGAGACCTACTCGTCGGCGATGAGGCCCTCGTAGATGTCCTTGCAGGTCGGGCAGACCGGGAACTTGTCGGGGTCGCGCCCCGGCACCCAGGTCTTGCCGCAGAGGGCCTTCACCGGCGCGCCGCTCAGCGCGGACTCGAGGATCTTCTCCTTCTGCACGTAGTGCGAGAAGCGGTCGTGGTCTCCGGGATCGATCTGCTCGGCTTCGAGCAGTTCTTCGAGCTCACGGTCGAGCGTTGCGGTTCCGCCGCCATCGGGCAGGCCGCCCGGCTCTGAAATACTCATGGCAAAAGTCTAGCCGCGAACGGAGGCCGCGAGGATCTCCGGCCCGCGGCGGTTGAACACCGCGCCTCCCGCCAGGGTGCCGAGAACGAGCACGACCACGCCGGTCGGTACACCCCACCAGAGGGCGGCCCAGTAGAGGTCGGGCTGCCCGAGCAGGATGGCCTGCACCCCGAAGACGACGGCCGGTGTGGAGACGGCGAGCGTTCCCACCAGGGTTCCCACCTGCACGAACACCGACGTCGAACCGGTGAGCTGGGGCTGCGTGAAAGGACTCTCGCCCGGCCGGGTGGCCGCATACGGGAACCGCGCCGAAATCAGGTTGCCGAAGCCGACGGAGGCGAACAGCAGACACGAACTCACACCGAGCAGGGCAGGCAGTGCATCCGCGTTCCGCGAGACGAAGACGGTGACGACCGAGCCGATGCCGATCAGCGGGAGGCCGATCAGCAGAACCGGGGCCAGGCGGCCGAGCCGGTCGGCCAGCCCCCGCCTACCGGAGACGATGTGCAACCACACCGCCGTGTTGTCGAGCGCCACGTCGTCGTGGATGGCGAACCCGAGGAAGAGACACATGATCGGCAGGGGTACGAGGGCGTAGAACTCCAGCGGGAAGCCGACGACCAGCAGCGGTATCGCCAGGATCACCGGAACGATCGGCACGATGATCAGCGGAACGTAGTAGCGCGGGTCGCGGGACCAGTACGTGAGGCTTCGCGCCGCGACGGCGGCGGCCGGCGTCGACGGGAGACTGCCGAACCAGCCGAGCCCACCCGGCTGGGCCTGTTCTTCGCTCTCGGGGCGCGTGGAGGTGAGCATCAGAGTCACCAGCGATCGCCAGACAAGCCAGAGCACAGCAACCGTGACGACAGCGATCAGGAAGCAGAGCAGAGCACCGCCCGAGTCCCCGTTCGCGGCCGCCGCCGGGATGGCCCACGCGGCGCCCAGGGGGGTGAAGCCCAACAGGAGGGCGACGCTCAGGCTGAGACTGGATACCGCGAAGCCCCAGTTGACGGTGAGCGCGAGGGCGACCCCCGGTGCCAGCAGCACCAGCACGAAGACCCCGACCACGCCCGCGACCTCCCGGGAGCGACGGGTCACAAGCACGAGGGCCGAGATCGACGAGAAGATGAGCCCGCAGAGCACGCAGGTGGCCACCCCGAGCACCGACCCGACCAACGCGAGCAACACGCCAAGCGGCGTGGGCGACCACGCGACGACCGTGGCCACCGCGAACACGACGACCGCAACGACAGGCAACGCCACGAGGGCGCTCACCGCTTCGGCCAGCGCGAGCCGGGGGGCGGGAATGCCGAACAGCGAGAACCGGCGCGGATCCATCGGGTCGTCGCGCTGCAGCAGCAGCGGCACCAGCACGAAGGCGAGCACAATGGCCGAGCCGCCGATCACCGTCTCGTTGCGCGCGAGCACGACGTCCAGGCTGGCGAGTCCCGAGATGCGGAGGAAGACCGCGATCACCGCGATGAGCCCCGCCAGCAACCCGATGCCCACGCCGAAACGCCGGGCCCGGGAGCCGGCGAAGATGTTCCTGAGGAGCGAGAGCCTCAGTCCAACGAGCTGAGCAACCATTCCATGCCTCTGACTGCTTTGTGCCCACCGGCGAGCTCGATGAACCGGTCTTCGAGGGTGGAACCCTCCCGTACTTCGTCAACGGTGCCGCTTGCGAGAACCCTGCCGTGCACAATGATGGCCACGCCGTCGCAGACGCGCTCGATCATGTCCATGCTGTGGCTCGAGAGAACGACCGTGCCACCGGCACTGACGTAGCGCTGGAGGATCTCGGTGACGGTGTCGGCCGAGACCGGGTCGACCGCCTCGAATGGCTCGTCGAGCACCAGGAGCCGCGGGGAGTGGATCATCGAGGCGGCGAGTGCCACCTTCTTGGTCATTCCGGCCGAATAGTCGGAGACGAGCCTGCCCAGGGCATCCTGAAGGCCGAAAGCCTCAGCGAGTTCATCGGCACGTTCGCGGACGGCGCGGCCGTCGAGGCCCCGGAGCGACCCGGAGTAGTGCAGCAGCTGCCGGCCCGTCAACCGGTCGAAGAGACGCAGCTTGTCGGGGAGCACGCCGATCGAGCGCTTGGCCGCAACCGGATCGGCCCAGACATCCAGACCGTTCACCCGGATCTCGCCCGCGTCAGGCCGGAGCAGCCCCGTGATCATCGACAGCGTCGTGGTCTTGCCCGCACCGTTCGGCCCCACAATGCCGTAGAAGCCGCCCCGGTGGACCTCGAGGTCGACTCCGTCGACAGCGATCGTCGACCCGAATCGCTTCACGAGCCCGACGAGCGACAGCGCGGCGACAGGCGCATCGGCTGCCTCGACCGCAGCGACCCGGTCGTTCGCAGCTTCTGCACGCGCGACAACAGCCGCATCGACACTGTCTTCGGCGAGAGCAGGCCCTTCGACGACCTCATTGCCTACGGGCTCATCGACTACGGACTCATCGACTACGGGCTCATCGGCGACAGCTTCGACGGTCGCGGCAGCATCGACCACGGCAGCATCGGTCACCACGACCTCTTCGACGACCACGATCTCCTGCACCGCAGGCGCGACCTCCGGCACAGCAGCGGTGCTCGCCGTCGACACGCGGGGCGTGGATGTGCGGGGCGCAGTGCTGCGGGGCGTGGTGGTACGTGGCGTGCTGGCACGTGGCGTGGTGGTACGTGGCGTGCTGGCACGTGGCGTGGTGGTGCGCGGTGTAGTGGTTCGGGGCGTCGTGGTACGCGGCGCAGCCGGTTTCGCCGTCGTCGTGCGCGGCGCCTCCGTGCGTGGCGCTCTGGCCGCAGCGGGCTTCCGCGGGGCGGACGGCTTCTTCGCCGTCGTGGCTCCTTCACCTTTGGGGGCATCCGCGCCCTCCGCCGGCCGATCCTTCTGCACCCGGCCCGCAGAAGCGCCGGTCGCGGCGCGTGGCCTGGCCGGCGCACGGCGCACCGGGGTGCGGCCTGACACGGCGGAGGCGGGCGCACCGGAAACCGACTGGTCGCCCCCGGTCGCGGAGGGCTCTGCTTCTGGACTCACTGCTTAAACCTATCAATCCCCGTGGTGCTGTGCGGAGGGTCTGGCCGTGCCCGTTCGCTGGGCTGACCGACTCCCCCGACAGCGCTGAAGCAAGCTCCGACCCAGCATGTATATCACAGAGTCTCCCGCGCACGCTGGGCCTCGAAGCGTCGCAGAGTGCGCCTTAGAATTGCGGCTCACCGTGATTGGGAAGGCACCACACCATGGCATCAAGCGAGAAGACCCTCCCGCCGTCGGTGAACCCGAATGTGCTCAAGGGCATCGACCGGGTGCTGAGCATCCATCGTCCTGTCGTGCTTGCCCACATCAGGAACATGAGAAAGCGACACCCCGGATTCACGCCCGCCCAGCTCATCTCCGCACTCGAGCGGCACTACCTCGCAGCAGTGACCACGGGCGGAGCGGCCGTCGGTGCGTCCGCCGCGATCCCGGCCGTCGGAACCGCGGCGTCACTGGCTCTGACCGGCGTCGAGACCCTCGGTTTTCTCGAGGCCACGGCGTTGTTCTCCCAGTCGGTCACCGAGGTGCACGGAATCTCCATGGAGGATCCGGATCGCGCACGCGCGCTCGTCATGAGCCTCCTGATGGGCGGCGGGGGCGCCGACCTGGTGCAGCAGCTCGCGCGGCAGGCCGGTGGAGCAGGCGCGCCCCGTTCGGAGTTCTGGGGCACCATGGTGACGAAGAGCCTCCCCCAGGCGGCGGTGGGTCCGGTCGCCGACCAGGTCAAGAAGACCTTCCTCAAACATTTCCTGGCGTGGACGGGATCCACCGCTGTCGGACGCCTGCTGCCGTTCGGTGTCGGTGCCGTAGTCGGTGGGGCCGGCAACCATGTGCTCGGTCGCCGGGTCGTGAAGAGCTCCCGTTCCGCCTTCGGCCCTGCGCCGGCCGTGTTCCCGGCGGGCCTCGAGCCGAGGATCGTGCTGCGCGAGAAAGCCCCGAAGGCTCTGAAGATGCCCAAGGCGCCGAAGACCCAGAAGACGCCCAAAACCCCCAAAACCCCCAAAACCCAAACGGCCCCGCCGCCCTACACGAACACGACCCCGCCGGACCCTGCCTGACCCCGGAAAGCCCGCCTCCTCTCCCCCACAGACCTCGATCCGAACGCGATCTGCACAGGCCGACCCGGGGACGCGCTGATCGAAAACGGAGTGTCGGAGGGTCGACGTATCATTCCAGCATGCTCGCCAGCCGAACCGCCGTCGCCACGTCCAACCCCTGGGCCGAGGCAGCCTATGCGGTGCCACTCCGGGTCGACAGATCTGCGGCTCCTGTCTACCGCATCGTCAACCTGGGCCACGAACCGCTCGAGGGGCTGACGTTCTGCCTGCTCGGCTCCGGTGTGATGAACGCCGGCACCCCACGGTCGCTCGACGTCGGTGCGTCGCTCGAGGTGACGATCCGCGGCGAAGACCTGGCCCGGCGGAGTGTGCTGGTCGTGCGCTGGTTCAGGCCCACCGGTGAGGAATACCTCTGGCGGGTGAGCTTCTGACAGGAGTGGCCGAATCGAAGGAGCCTGGCCGCCGCTAGGCCTGGTCGAGGTTCACGATGACCGTGTCTGCGGCGCCCTCGAGATTGAAGAAGCCGGCCAGGAAACCGAAACCCCAGCTGTAGTGCAAGAGGGGAAGCGCGAGGGCGAACCACGCGCCGGTTCTGACATCGTCGCGGGAGGCCACGGCGATTCCCAGAACGACGAGACCCACCACGTAGACGACGGGAACGAGGAGGAGGGCGAGCAGGATCCAGGAGATCACGGCCGCGACGCCGAGCGCGCCCGCCACCAACCCGAACAGCCCGCTGGCACCGAGAACGAAGCCGAGGATCGTTCCGAGCACCACGGCGGGTGGCAGCAGGAAGCGCAACTCCTTCTGCTCGGGGAAGGCCCGGGCGAACTCTCCGCGCCACAGCCCCTCAGCGAACGAGCCACGTGTCAGATCCACCACACGGGACGGCGGCCGATAGGTCACGTCGAGTTCGGGCACGAAGGCGATCTGGCGCCCCGACTCGCGGAGCCGGGCGTTCATCTCCCAGGTCTGCCCGTGGCGGATCTCCTCATCGAAGAGTCCGGCCTCGATGAACATCCGGCGACGGATCACGTGGTCTTCGGGGATGTTCGTCGGGCCCGCCCCGTTCGCACGCTTCAGCGGATCGGCCGACAGCCCGTACCGGTGCGTGAAGGCCCGCGCGACGGCACGCTCGAACGCGTTCGCGCCGACCGGCGTCGTTCGCCCGACGAGGGCCGCGGCATCCGTTCGGACCATGGCCTCCACAGCGCGGCGCGTGTAGTCGACCGGTAGTTCGGCGCGGGGATCCACGCGGATGATCAGCGAACTCCGGGCCGCGGCGATGGCCTCGTTCAGACCGATGACGACCGAAGCCGATTTGGTGGTGATCACACTCAGCCGGGGGTTGAGGCTGGCGGCGTATTCGACGAACTGGCTGGTGCCGTCGGTGTTGGGGCCGACGGAGACAATGATGTCGAGCCCCATCGGGTAGCTCTGGGCTGCGATGCTCTGGAGGGCTGCCTCGATCGTCGTGCGATCGTTCCGAGCGACGAGGATCGCCGTCACGGGCGGGAGCACAGACGAGGAGGGGGAAGCAGGAAGGGAGTCGTTCATTCGGTCCGCTCGGTGTTTCGGGGAGACGCCGCCGCAGTGGAGGCCGCCGGACACACCGATAGGCCCTCCGCTTTCAGTCGCAGCAAGCGTTGAGCCTATCAGGTGCGTTTCCGGATGCCCGGCCTGGGCGTGAAGCGGGTCGTGCGCGGGGCGCCAGACGCCGGGCGCCGGGTACAGCTAGTTGGCGAGCTGGCCGAGCGTGACGTCTACCGTCTTCGACGTGGTGCCGCGCAGGTACGTCACCGTGGCGGTGCCTCCGGCGGGCAGCACCCGCACCTGGGCGGTGAGGTCGGTCGCGTCGGTGATGGCGATGCCGTTGAAGGCGGTGATGATGTCGCCCTTCTCGAGCCCCGCAGCAGCAGCAGCGCCGCCATCGGTGACCGCCACGACGTTGGCCCCGACGACCGTCTGGGTCGTGTTGGCCGCCGCACCGATCGAGGCACCCAGCAGGCCATGCGTGGCGGATCCGTTCTTGATGATCTCGTCGGAGATGCGCTTGGCGAAGTTGGCCGGGATCGAGAAGCCCACTCCGATGTTGCCCGACTGGCCGCTCGACGAGCTGGTGCTACCGGCACTGGCGATCGCCACGTTGATACCGATCAGCTTGCCCTCCGAGTCGAGCAGCGCGCCACCCGAGTTGCCGGGGTTGATCGCGGCATCGGTCTGGATGACAGCCAGCGAGATCGTGCTCGTGGCCGTCGATGGGGTCTGCGACTGGCCCTGGCCCGGAATATCGAAGTTCCAGAAGTCGTAGGGGCTGCCGCTACTGTTCGGGTCGGGCGTCGCCTGCTCGCCGCTCGTGTTGGGAGCGGCCGACGACGCAACCGTGATGCTGCGGTTCAGCGAGCTCACGATTCCGTTGGTCACCGTTCCCGAGAGGCCGAGGGGCGCGCCGATCGCGATCGCCGTGTCGCCGACGTTGAGCTTCGACGAGTCTCCGAACTCGATCGGGGTGAGGCCCGAGGCATCCTGCAGCTTCACGACCGCAAGGTCGGCCACGGGGTCGGTGCCGATGACCTTGCCCACGTAGATCTTGCCGTCGGCGGCGGTCACCGAGATGGTGGGGCTCGCTGTGGCACCGTCGAGGGTCACCACGTGCGTGTTGGTCAGGATGTAGCCGTCCGCGCTCAGGATCACGCCTGAACCGGTGCCAGACGTGGTGGTTCCATCGGAGACCGAGAGGGTGACGACCGACGGCGACGCCTTCGCAGCCACCGCGGTGATGAGGTTGGCGGAATTCGGGTTGTTGACGGTGATCGTCTGGGGGCTGGACGCCTGGCTGGTCGCATTCTGGTTGTTGCCCGACATGGCCCAGACGCTGATTCCCGCTCCCGATGCCCCACCGATCAGTGCGCCGATCGCGAGCGCCGCTACGAGGGCGACACCGCCGCGGCGCTTCGGAGCGTCGGAACGGGCATCTGCGCCTGCGACATCCGGCTGGCCGGGCTGCTGTCCGAAGGCGCCGTTGCCGTAGTTCGGAAGAGGGGTGGTCGGCTGCGTGGCCTGGGCGTAGCCGGGCTGCGCGTAGCCGACGGGCTGGGCATAACCGGGATTCTGGGCGTAGCCGTGGCCGGCCTGCGCGGGCGGCTGGGGCTGGGCGGGCGGCTGGACCTGTGCCTGCGTCTGTGCCTGCGGCTGTGCAGGAGCGACAGGTGCCACCGGGGCAACAGCGACGGGCGTCTCAGCGGCAGCGCTGAGGTTCTCGGTCGGGTTCTCGCTGGCGCCGTGTTCGGGCTCGTTCGGTCGACGGTCCGGAATGTCTGCGGAGTTTTCGGTGCTGTCGGTCAAGTGGTGCTCCTTCCAAGCGTTCCCAGCCTTACCGTGTCACCTGTGCATTCACTATGCGTGGGCTGCGAGCAGACTGTTGTTTCAATTGTGCACTCCGGCGAGGTGTCCGGCGCTCCGGGGCCGAGGGGCTTGACGGTAGATTGGGACGATGTCGATCAGTGGACCCTGGCAGCGAACCGCAGTGGGAGCCGGCCTCCTGGGGGCCGACGGAGTCGTCCGGCCCACGATCTTCGCCGAGATGAGTGCACTCGCGGCGGCGACGGGAGCGATCAACCTGGGACAGGGGTTCCCCGACGAAGACGCTCCCGCCGAGGTTCTGGATGCAGCACGCCGTGCGATCAGCGAGGGGCTCAACCAGTACCCACCCGGCCTGGGGATGCCGGTGCTCCGCGAGGCGATCGCCGACCACCAACGCCGGTTCTACGGCCTCGACGTCGACCCCGACCGACAGGTGTTGGTCACCGCGGGCGCCACGGAGGCCCTCGCGGCGGTCATCCTGGCGTTCGTCGACGACGGCGACGAGGTGGTCACGCTCGAACCGTTCTACGACGCCTACGGCGGGCTGATCGCGCTCAGTCGCGGCGAGCACCGCACCGTGCCGCTCCGGCTGCCCGACTTCCTGCCCGACCACGACGACCTGCGCGCCGCCGTCACGGATCGCACCAAGCTGATCGTCATCAACAACCCGCACAACCCGACCGGCACGATACTCCCCCAGGAGACGCTCGAACTGATCGTCGAGCTGGCCCACGAGCACGACGCACTGATCGTCACCGACGAGGTCTACGAACACCTCACCTTCGGGCGCCAGCACATCCCGATCGCGACGCTGCCGGGCGCCTGGCAGCGCACGATCACCATCTCCTCCGGGGGCAAGACGTTCAACACCACGGGCTGGAAGGTCGGCTGGATCACGGCACGCCACAAGCTGATCACCGCCATCGTGGCCGTGAAGCAGTTTCTCACCTATGTGAACGCCGCACCGTTCCAGCCGGCGATCGCGGTCGGGCTCGGCCTGCCGGATGAGTACTTCGCCGGGATCGCCGACGACCTCCGCCAGAAGCGCGACGTGCTCTCGGTGGGCCTCGCGAAGGCCGGCTTCGGGGTCTTCGAGTCGCAGGCGAGCTACTTCGTCGTCGCCGACGCCGCTCCCCTCGGATTCAGTGACGGCACCGAGCTCTGCCGGCAGCTGCCCGAGCTCGCGGGGGTCGTCGCGGTGCCGATCTCGGCCTTCTGCCACGACGAGCTGGGCGCCGAGTACTCGTCGCTGGTGCGTTTCGCGTTCTGCAAGCGCGTCGACGTGCTCGAGCTCGCCGCAAAGCAGCTCTCTCGCCTCGGCCGCTGACCCGCGCCGCGCCATCCGCTACGCAATGTCGCTTTGGCGCCTGCGCGCGCACCCGCGGATGCGACAAATGGGCGCGGTTCATTAGGGGCGCGGGGCACGGGGCGCGGGGCGGGCGGCAGGTCAGCGCGGCACGACGCCGAAACGGCGGAGGTCGAGCGCCGGGTTCACGCGCCGCACCTCGGTGAGCCGCGACGGCGCGATGAACGCCACCGCCACGCCGGCCTCCGATCCGAGCGCCGCCACCGTCACACCGGTCGGGTCGATCACCCGGCTGAGGCCCACCCCACCGGGTGCGGTGTGATCTGCCGCCGCGACGAAGACCGTGTTCTCGATGGCCCGCACCTCGAGCAGGCTCGTCCAGTGCCGCTCCTTCGCCGGCCCCGGAACCCACTCCGCGGGTACCAGCACGAGGTCGACCCCCGCATCGACCAGCCACCGTGTCACCTCGGGGAACCGGATGTCGTAACACGTCTGCAGCCCCACCGTGAAGCCGGCCACGCCGAACGTCTGCGGATGCGCGATGGTGCCGTGCTGCATCCACTCGCTCTCGCGAGCCCCGTACGCGTCGTAGAGGTGCAGCTTGCGGTACCGCGCGACGACCGCGCCCGCCGGCGACAGCGCGACCAGCGTGTTGTGCACCCGCGGCCCGTCGGCCTTCTCGATGATGCCGGCGACGAGGTGGATGCCGAACTCCACCGCGAGCGCACCGAGCGCCGTGACGAACTCCCCGTCGACGGCTTCCGCGGCCCCGAGGGTCTGGCTGCCGAGCGGCGACACGAAGTGCATCGAGTACTCCGGGAGCACGACGAGCGACGCCCCCCGGGCCACAGCAGCCTCGACAAGCCCGCGGATCGTCCCGAGGTTCGCCGCCTTGTCGCCGCCCGGCGCGAACTGCGCCACGGCGATCCCGAGAGGCGCCCCCTGCTCCGGTTCGTCATGTTCAGGCGCAGCACCCGTTTCTGCCACCGCACTCATGACAGGTGCGCGATCGCTTTGATGGCGCGGCGGCCGTCCATCGCCGCGTAGGCGTCGGCGATGTTCTCGAAGTCGAACTCGTAGTCGAATACCAGCCCCGGGTCGATCGACCCGTTCAGCACGTCGTCGAGAAGCGCGGGGAGGTAGGCGCGCACGGGGGCGAGCCCACCGCTCAGCCCGACATTGTTGGCGAATGCCGCCTGCAACGGGAACTCGACGCCGTGCGGCACCCCCACGAAACCGACCCGCGAACCCGGGCGCGCGACGGCGAACGCCGTGGTGAAGGCCTGCGCCGTGCCGACGCACTCGAGGGTGGCGTCGACGCCGACCCCGTCGGTGAGGTCGCGTACCTCGGCCACGGCGTCGTCGCCGCGCGAGGAGACGATGTCGGTCGCGCCGAACGCCCGAGCGATGGCCTGGCGCTCGGGGTTCCGGCTGAGCGCGATGATCCGGCCGGCGCCCAGGCGACGGGCGGCGAGCACACCACAGAGTCCGACAGCACCGTCGCCGACGACAGCCACGGTCGAGCCGGCCACGACGCCGGCGCTGACCGCCGCGTGGTGGCCCGTGCCCATCACGTCTGACAGGGTCAGGAGCGAGGGCAGCAGTGCGGCATCCGGAGCCCCACCGGGCACGACGACCAGCGTGCCGTCGGCCTCGGGAACACGAACGTACTCACCCTGGCCGCCGTCGGTGCCGATGGCCCAGAACCCGCCGTGCACGCACGACGACGTGACGCCGTGCAGGCAGTGCGGGCAGGTGCCGTCGCTCCACATGAACGGTGCGATCACGAAGTCACCGACCTTCAGGGCGCTCACATCGGCACCGATCTCCTCGATCACTCCGAGGAACTCGTGGCCGATCGGGCCGCCGCCCTTCCGTTTGCTCTCCCCGCGGTAGTACCAGAGGTCCGACCCGCAGACGCATGTCGAGGTCACGCGCACGATCGCCTCACGCGGGCTCTGGATGACCGGATCCGGCCTCGACTCGACCGAGATGTCGAACGGGGCGTTGTAGACGGCTGCTCTCATGCGTCAAGCCTAAGCGGGCACCGCCGCTGTGCGCTCCGGCAGACGGCCAACGCGTAGACTTCCCGACATGATCGTGGAGTCGCTGGATCGCCTCGCTGCCGGGCGGAACGCGAGCATCCGCATCCCCGAGGGGCAGCGCACCCACCCCCGAACCGAGCGCTCCTTCACCGTCATCACCTGGTTGCTGGCGGTCGAGCTTTTGCTCGGGATCACCGCCCTGACCATCGCCTCCGTGCTCACCCTCGACGGCCAGCAGGTGCCGTGGCCGGTCTGGTTCCGCGGGCTGGTCGTGCTCGGTATCACCACGACACTCTTCTACTTCGCCTGGCGGGCCCGCGCTGGCTACTACTGGGCGTACTCGAGGCTCCGCCTGTTCAGCCGGATCTTCCCCATCGTCACGCTGGTCATCGCCGCGATCCCCGGTCTCTACCCGCTCTGGATGATCGTGGAGCAGATCCTCTTCAGCCTGGTGCTGTTCGGTATCAGCGAATACCTCTCGACCGACCACATGCGCCAGGCCTTCGTGAAGCCCGTGAGATCGCTCGTTGGCGAAGCGACGGGGAATACGGTTCAGAGCTGAACGTTCTACTCACTATGAGCACCCAGACACTGACACAAGACAACCACGACCAGACGGTCGCAGACGGCATCGTCCTGATCGACTTCTGGGCGGACTGGTGTGGCCCGTGCAAGCAGTTCGCTCCCGTCTTCGAGGCGACCAGCGAGAAAAATGCCGACATCACCTTCGCAAAGGTCGACACCGAGGACCAGCAGGCCCTTGCGGCCAGCTACGGCATCACCTCCATTCCGACGCTCGTGGTCTACCGCGACGGCATCCCGATCTTCGGACAGCCCGGCGCGCTGCCGCAACCGGCCCTCGAAGGCCTCATCGACCAGGTGCGCGCGCTCGACATGACCGAGGTGCGGAAAGAATACGACGAGGCAGTCGCGAAGCGCGAAGCTGAGAGTCTCGCGACACCGGACGCTTAACTGAGTCTCTCTCAGCTACCATGGTGAGCTCACGCCCGAGGGGACGTGAGCTCACCATTTTCGTACCGAGAGAGATCGATGAAGATCAGACACAACCCCCACTCCCACCCCGTGCACTCCAACCCCCTCCGCCGGCTGCTGCTCGTCGCTGGCCTCACCACTGCCCTCGCGGCCGGTGTGGTCGCGCTGCCGAGCACGGCCCTGGCCGACGCCGGCGATTCCCCCACCGTCAATGCGATGGCTCCGCTCTGGATGGCTGACTGGTCGAGTGACGGCCCCCAGTGGCAGGCCTTCACCCGCCAGCTCACCGAGTTCAAACGCATCGGGGGAACGGGAATCTCCGTCGACGTCTGGTGGGGCAAGGCGGCGACGAGCCCCACCAGCTACAACTGGGCCTACTACGACAAGACGTTCGGGGCGATCAAGGCCTCCGGGCTCAGCATCGTGCCGGTGATGTCGTTCCACCAGTGCGGGGGCAACGTCGGTGACGACGGCGACTGCAAGGTACCGATCACGATCCCGTCGTTCGTCTGGGCGCCCCTGGCCGTGGGCGGCGTCGTCGGCACCCGGCCGGCCGACAACTACTACCAGAGCGAGTACGGCAACATCTCCCGCGAGACGGTGTCGCCCTGGGGAGCCGCCGCCGGGCGCACCTACCAGCAGATGAAGAACTTCATGAACGCGTTCGAAGACCACTTCAGCGGCACAGGGCCGGGCGCAGGCTCTGACCTTCGCGGCTCGATCAGCGAGATCGCCCTGAGCGCCGGCGCTTCCGGTGAGCTGCGCGAACCGTCCTACAACGCCCACGACGCGAGTGTCGCCGGTTCGCCCGCGAACTACCCGAACCGTGGGGTGCTGCAGACCTACAGCCCTGCAGCCAGAGCCTCGTTCACGGAGTGGGTGCTGGCGAAGTACGGATCCGTCGCCGGTGCGGCCACGGCCTGGAGCATCCCCGGACTCACCCTCGACACCATCTCGGCACCGAACGACCACGAGAACTTCTTCACCTCCGGCGCGTTCAAGAACCTGCAGTACGGCAAGGACTTCACCAGCTGGAACACCCAGAGCCTGGTCGGCCACGGGCGGAAAGTGCTGAACGCCGCGATCCAGGCGTTCGACGGCGCGTTCAAGAACCTCGACCTGAGCGAGAAGATCCCCGGAGTGCACTGGCAGACGATGGCGGCTTCGAGCATCCAGCGGGTGCCCGAGGTCACCGCGGGCCTCATCTCGACCGACACCGACATGAACAGTGCGGCCACCGGTCACGGCTACAATTCGATCCTCTCGATGATCGGCGACGTCAACGTGCACGGCGACGGAACCCTGCCGGTGACGCACCGGATCGTGCTGCACTACACCGAGCTCGAGAAGCCGAACCTCGTCGACGACGGCCCGTATCGCGCCTACTCTGCCGCCGCAGACCAGGTGGGCTGGATCGCCGACGCCGCCTGGAACGCCGGCGTGCTCCTGAAGGGCGAGAACGCCCTGAACGGCGGCCTCTACAGTGACGGCGACGCCTCGCACGCGGGTTGGTCCCACATCCGCCAGGCGTTCGACCGCGACCCGGTCCGGCGTTTCTATGGCCTCACCGTTCTGCGGCTGAGCGACGTGGCGACACCGGGCGATGCCGAGAACGGGATGGCGGCCTTCATCCACGACTACAAGTAGCGGTTCAGGCCAGAGGACCTCCGAACACGAAGAACCACTGCTAACACGAAGAAGCCCCGGACCACACGGGTCCGGGGCTTCTTCGAACGATCAGTCCAAACTACGCACCGTCGACGTGACGCAGCACCTGCAGCGGGATGAACACACCGAGGCAGACGGCGACGAGACCCGACGAGAAGATCAACGCCCCGAAGTCGGGGAACTCGAAGGCGACACCGAACAGGAACATCCCGCCGATGAACAGCCCGAGGGACAACACCAGGGCGACGACGGTGGTCACTCCACCTGACGTCTGCCGGGTCTCAACAGGGCCTTTACCGATCTCATTCATGGGTCCATCTTAGATCAGACGGGGACTTGTCTGTTCGCCAGCCGCGCCAACTCGGCTGGCGGAGATGCCCGGAGCCCGTCCACTCGGCGAACTCGACCTCGCCCACAAGGGTGGGCTCGATCCAGTGCGCGTCCGCCGCCACCTCGCGGGGAACCTCGGCGAACGGGCTCGACGATCGCGCGAGCGGCGCGATCTGCTGCACCAGGCGCTCCAGATCCTTCTCGCTGAAGCCCGTGCCGACGCGACCCACGTAGCGGAGCTGCCCGTCGTCGGGGATGCCGAGCAACAGCGATCCGATGGTTTCGGAGCGGCGCCCCCTTCCCGGACGCCAGCCGCCCACGACGACCTCCTCGGCAAGATGGTGCTTGATCTTGATCCAGGACCGCGAACGGGATCCTGCCGTGTACGTGCTCCCGTGCTTCTTCGCCATGACACCTTCGAGTCCGAGCTGCTCACTGCTCGCGAACGCGCCATCGAAGTCACCGTCGAAGGCCTGCGGCACCTGAACACGGGAACGGGCATCCGGAACCACCGCTTGCACGAGAAGGGCCCGCCGTTCGTCGTACGCCTCGTGGAGAAGGGATCGGCCGTCGAGGTTCACCAGGTCGAAGACGAAGTAGTGCACGGCGACGCCCCGCGCGGCCCGGGCCACCTCGGCCGTGCCCTGCAGGTTCATCCGCTGCTGCAGCCGGCCGAAGTCGGGCCGCCCTTTCGCATCGAGTGCCACGATCTCGCCGTCGATGACAGCCGAGTGCGAGCCGACGGATGCCCGGATCGAGTCGAGCAGGTCGGGATACTGGCTCGTCACATCGTTGCCGTTCCGCGTGAGCAGCCGCACGCCGGCTTCGCCCGCGGCATCTGCACCCTCGACGTAGGCGACAGCCCGGATGCCGTCCCACTTCATCTCGAAGGCCCAGTCGCCGGCCTTTCCGAGGTCCTTCTCCGAGCCGAGCGTGGCGAGCATGGGCGTGATCGGCTTCTCGGGCAGGGCACGCCCCGTCGATCGCGCCGCCGCCTGAGCCGCATTCATGGCCGGCGCCTCGTCGTCGGGCTGGGGCGGCAGCCCCCGGTGCTTCTCCTCCTGGGCCTTCGTGTACGTCAGCTCCATGCGGTGGATCAGCCAGTTCCTGGCGCCCTTCTCCTCGCCGCCTCCGGCCGCACCGGGCCCCGCAGCGCCCCGCGCACCCGTATGGATGAGTGCGAACTTGCGGTCGCCCCCGAGCCCGCCCTTCTTCGTGCCGTGGAGCGTCGCGATGACCTCCTTGCCGTCTCGCCACTTCTCGAGGTCGTAGGTGCCCTCATCCCAGATCTCGACCGTGCCACCGCCGTACTCGCCCTTCGGGATCGTGCCGGCGAAGGTGGCGTACTCCAGCGGGTGATCCTCGGTCTGCACCGCGAGGTGGTTCACCTTCATGTCGGTCGGCGGCCCCTTGGGGATCGCCCACGACACCAGCACGCCGTCATGCTCGAGCCGGAAGTCGTAGTGCAGCCGCGACGCGTCGTGCTTCTGGATGACGAACGTGTTACCGGCGCCGGGCGCTGGCCGCGCATCCGGAACCGGCTCGGGGGTCTTCGCGCTGTCGCGCATGCTGCGGTAAGTGTGCAGCGCGTCCGACTCCGGCTCCAGATGCACTCCACCGTCCAGCAGCACCGCGAGCGGATCTCCGCGCCGCTTCACCCGCGCGAGCACCTCCGTGCAGTCGAGCTGCGCCAGCGTGGGCGACGCGAGTTCCCGCCACGTGCGGGGCGCCGCAACGGTCGGGTGCGATCGCCCGCGGAGCGAATACGGCGCCACCGTGGTCTTGGATCCGTTGTTCTGGCTCCAGTCCACGAGCACCTTCCCGACCCGCAACGACTTCTTCATGTCACTGACAACCAGATCGGGGTGATCGGCTTCGAGAACGCGGGCGAGCTCGTGCGCCACGGCGGAGACCTGCTCACTGCTCTGGGTGCCATCCAGCGCGGCATAGAGGTGGATGCCCTTGCTCCCGCTCGTCACCGGCATCGGCTCGAGCCCCATCCCCTGAAGGAGCACCCGCGCCAGCTTCGCGACCTCGACGCACTCCGCCAGGCCCACACCGTCGCCCGGGTCGAGATCGAGCACCAGGCGATCGGGGTTCCGTCTCGCCCCCCGCGGCCCGAACCGCCACTGCGGCACATGCAGCTCGAGCGCCGCGATCTGCGCCAGCCAGGTGAGAGTGGCACGGTCGTTGACCAGGGGATACTCGTTGGCGTGGTCGGAATGCTCGATCGAGTGCCGGCGCACCCACGACGGCGTCGAGTCATCCAGATTCTTCTGGAAGAACATCTGACCCGGATGCTCGTCAGTGCCCACACCGTTGACCCAGCGTTTGCGGGTGGCCGCCCGGTCGCGCGTGTGCGGCAGCAGGTACTCGGCGATCTCGGAGTAGTACTGCAGCACGTCCGCCTTCGTCGTACCGGTCTCCGGGTAGAGCACCTTTTCGAGGTGGGTGAGTCTCAGCCGATGACCGTCGACGTCGACGATCACATCAGCCGAGGAGGTGGATGCCCGGGAGCCTGGCCTTCGCTGTGCGGCGCTCATGGCCCCATCCTGCCCGCCCGCGCGTCAAGGCACTAGCTCTTGACGGGTCGCCGCGCCACACTGGAGGGCATGAGGTCCATTTGGAAGGGTGCCATCACGTTCGGGCTGGTGAACGTGCCCGTGAAGGTCTACAGCGCGACAGAAGACCACGACATCTCCCTGCACCAGGTGCACGACGCCGACGGTGGACGCATCCGGTACCAGCGGGTCTGCGAGATCGACGGCGCGGTCGTCGAGTACGCCCACATCGACAAGGCTTACGACGACGGCGAACGCACGGTGATCATCACCTCCGACGACATCGCCTCGCTGCCGGCGGAGAAGAGCCGCGAGATCGATGTCGTCGAGTTCGTGCCCAGCGAGCAGATCGACCCGATCCGTTTCGACAAGAGCTACTACCTCGAACCCGACTCGAAGTCGTCGAAGGCCTACGCCCTCCTGCGCCGCACCCTCGAGGAGACCGAGCGTGTCGCGATCGTGCACTTCGCCCTCCGCCAGAAGACGCGACTCGCGGCCCTTCGCGTGGCAGGCGACGTGCTGCTGCTGCAGACCCTGCTCTGGGACGATGAGGTGCGCGAGGCGAAGTTCCCGAGTCTGGATGATCATCCCACCGTGTCCCGCAAGGAACTCGACATGTCGGCCAAGCTCGTCGAGTCGTATTCGACCGACTTCGAACCCGGCAAGTTCAGCGACGACTACCAGCTGCAGTTGCGGGAACTGATCGACGCCAAACTGGCGAAGGGCGACTCCGTCGACACCGAGGAGACGTTCGGCGAATCGGCGGACGACGGCGATGGCGATGCGGATGGCTCGGGCGGCGAGGTGCTCGACCTCATGGAGGCGCTCCGCCAGAGCGTCGAGAAGAGCCGGGGTGCGCGCGGGGCCGAGACGAAGACTCCCGCTCGCACCAAGAAGAGTGCCAGTTAGTTGTCGCTTTAACAGATTCCTCCCGGTTGGCATCGCTAGTCTGTCCAGGCACACCTGCGAGAACACCCCTGAGAAGAAGAGGCTCCCCCCGTGGCATCCGGTAACGAGAACAGCGCGCTCACCGTCAAGCAGGAGCGCGATGCGCGCCGGGCGGAGAAAGTCGCGGCGATGAAACGCGCGCAGGCGAGGCAGACGCGCAATCGCCGCCTCGGAATCGGCGGAGGCATCGGAGCCGCGGCGCTGATCATCGTTCTGGTCGTCGTCTTCGTGGTCACCGGATCGGGTTCTGCACCCGCACCGGTCGCGACGAAGGCCGAGGGCGTTCAGACCTTCACCGGGTTGACGCAGAACCACGTCACCGGCACGGTCACCTATCCGCAGGTGCCGCCCGTCGGAGGCAACCACGCGGCCGCCTGGCTGAACTGCGGCGTGTACGACCAGCCCGTACCCAACGAGAACGCCGTACACGACCTCGAGCACGGGGCCGTCTGGGTGACCTACGACGCCTCCCGGGTCAGCGGCGACCAGCTGACGGCGCTTCGAGCCGCACTGCCGACCACCTACATCGTGCTCTCGCCGTACGTCGGGCTGCCCTCCCCCGTGGTCGCCTCCGCGTGGGGCGCCCAGATCCAGCTGACCGGGGCTGACGACACCCGCCTGGCCGACTTCCTGAAGACGTACTGGCAGTCTCCGAACGCTCCTGAGCCGGGCGCAGCCTGCACCGGTGGTGTGACGGCTCCCGGCCTGGTGTCGTGAGCGCATCCACGGATGTCGTCGGCCCCGACGACCTGCTCGACGAGCCCGGGCCGCCAGAGGCCGGCACCCCTGGCGGTTCGGGCGGGTTCGGTTCCCGCTCGGGCCGCACCGTGCGGATACGGCTCGCCATCGCGGTCGGAGCCGTGCTTCTCGTCGCCATCGGACTCGTCGTCGGGCGGGTCACCACCCCGACCGTCACGTTTCCCTCGATCCTGAGCGCAGAGGCGGGTTTTGCTCGCGACATGCAGGTGCACCACCAGCAGGCCGTCGACATGGCGATGACGGTGCGCGAGCAGACCACCAACCCGGACGTGCGCCAACTCGCCTACGACATCGCCACCTCCCAGAGCCAGCAGGCCGGGCAGATGTTCGCCTGGTTGAACCTCTGGGGTCTGCCCCAGGTCTCGCCGTCGCCGCAGATGACGTGGATGACTCTCCCGACCCTCGACCAGAGCGCCTCCGACCACGGCATGAACATGAGCGCCGCGGAGTCGACCCCCGGCGCCGGAGACGCCTTCGCGCCCGGCACGCTGATGCCCGGGATGGCGTCGGCTGCGGATCTGGCGCGCCTCCGTACCCTCACAGGAGTGGATGCCGAGAAGCTCTTCCTCACCCTGATGATCGCGCACCACAAGGGCGGCGTCGAGATGGCGCAGGCGCTCGTCGAGCGGTCGACGAACCCAGACGTACTCGCTCTCGCCAACTCGATCATCAAGGCGCAGACCAGCGAGATCGGCTACATGACGGAGCTTCTCGCGGCTCGCTCGTAGGCCGCTCCGTACCGCTGCTGCCGCGCCCTGCGGGCTTGCCGTCGGATGGATGGGTTCTGGATGCGCGTGGCTGGATCGGTGGGGTGGCCAGCCGAGCGAGGCTCGAAATGCAGATGGTTGGCTGTGGTGGCCGGGTGAGGGCGTCGTTCTACCCGGTGTCGCTGGAATGGTCGTCTCGGAGTTGGTCGTCGACTTCATGACCTGGTGGGTGGTGGCCGGGTTTCAACTGTCTGGCCCGGTTTTGTTGGCAGGGTCGGGGGGTTTGGTTCCAGTCGAGGGATTGGGGTGGGATGACGTGTGGTGTGCCGTTTCGGATGGTCAGTTTCCAGCGGGCTTTGTGCACGTTTGAGTGGTGGAAGTGGCAGAGCAGGGCCCCGTTGTCCAGATCCGTCAGGCCGCCCGGATGGGTTGGGGAAAGCCACCCGTCGACGTGGTGACTCTCACACCATGACGGTGGTGCGTTGCAGCCTGGCCAGACACACCCGCCGTCCCGGGCTGCCAGGGCCCGGTTCTGGGCGGCGGTGAACAGGCGTCGGGTCTTCCCGTGTTGGAGGACCTGCCCGTGCTGACCGAACAGGGTCGTGATGACATCCGCGTGACAGAGGAGCGCTTCGACGGTGGTGTAGGGGACGGGTTCGGTGAGGCCGTCTATCCAGCCCACACCACGCCCGGAGGTGACGTCGTCGAGGGTGGCGTGCAGGTTCACAGTCGGTGCCGCACCGTTCAGTCGGGGCACGATTGGGTCTTTCGCCCCCAGCTCGATCAGTTGCACAAGACCGTCAGCGCGCTTCTGACCCGCACTCCGGGTATCCACCGTCACAGCATCACCCGGCACACCATCATCGTCGAGCGCATCAGGATCGGGGGTGTCAGGCTGGAACGAGACGATCCGCGGGCTTGTGAACGGTTCGAGGGCGGCGCCGATGATCCCGGCCATCGGGGCGGACAACATCCCCGTGATACGAGTCATCCCGGAACAGTGCGGTGTCAGCGTGAGGTACCGGCGCTCATGCAGTTCCGCGTCGCGGGGTTCCGCGCCGTCGGGGTCGAGGTGCTCCCTGTACCGGATCGCGAGATCGTCGACCTCACGCACCGAATACCCGAACCCCGCGACCCGATCCTGCGCATACGACACCAGCCCACCCTCCGCCTCCTCGACCTCCTCAGTGAACCCCACCCGGGAAGCCACATCAGTGAGACGGCGGGTGATCAACGCCGCAACATCCACCCCAATATCACCGCGCGCGAGAGCTTCTGCGACGCGGGGGAACTGCGGCGGGTTCGGCAACCCCGCCAGAGACATCGTCGTGTGGGTTCGGGTGGCGAGCCGAAGGCGATCCTGAACGGTCCGCTTAGACGCCTGCGTCACCGTCTCAAGGAACAACTGCACAGAACTGAACCCATGCACTTTGCACAACCTGTCATCGCCGTATTCGACAGCAGACAAAGCCGCCACCTCCCCAGCCATCCGCACACGCAACCCATCCACAATCCGGCCCAACGACTCGACCTCCGCCGTCGCGACCATCACATCCCCATCGGCAAGCCCGCAGGGCGCGGCAGCCCCACCACCACCCAAAGCCAACAAGGCGTCGAACCGCTGCCGGGCATCCAAAACCCACTCCATCACCGAAGCAATGTCACAAGAGGAGGCTGGCTGGTTCATGCTCCAAGTCAAACACCAACCACTGACATTCCCTCAGCAATCCGTTTTGACACTGTATTCGCCCCCGTTAGTTGACGCGTCAATCAAATGTAGACATAATTGAAACGTCAACTACTTTGGAGGATGTTGTGAGTGCTGTTCCGTTCGAACTCGGTCTCAACACGTTCGGCGATGTACCGACGGAGAACGGGCGCACCTTCACCGATGCCGAGACGGTGCGACTCATCGTCGAGGAGGCGAAACTCGCCGAAGCGGTCGGTCTCGACGTCTTCAGCGTTGGCGAGCACTACCGTGAAGGCTTCGTCGACTCGGCAGGCGCAGTCATTCTCGCCGGGATCGCGTCCGTCACCGACCGCATTCGACTGGGCACAGCCGTCACGGTGCTCAGCACCAACGACCCTGTGCGCCTGTACAACGAGTTCTCGACCCTGGATGCCCTCTCCGGCGGCCGCGCACAGCTGGTGCTGGGGCGGGCATCACAGACCCAGTCGTTCCCGCTGTTCGGCTATGACCTGGCCGACTATGAGGCACTGTTCGAAGAGAAGCTCGAGCTCTTCATGAGGCTGCAGCGCGAGTCACCGATCACCTGGTCCGGCACGGTGCGTGCGCCTCTCGTCGACGTGACCCTGCACCCGACCATGCGTGCAGGCGGCATCCCCACGTGGATCGGCGTCGGGGGGAGCCCGAACTCCGTCATCCGCGCGGCCCAATACGGCCTGCCCCTGATGCTCGCCATCATCGGCGGCGAGCCAGAACGATTCGCCGGTCACGTCGACCTGTACTTTCGCGCCCTCGAGCAGTTCGGAAAGCCGCTGCAACCGGTCGGCCAGCATTCGCTCGGACTGGTCGCCGACACGGACGACGAGGCCGCTGAGACCTGGTGGACATCATGGAAGCCGATGATCGAGATGATGGGAAAGGAGCGAGGCTTCTATCCGCCCACACGCGAGCGCTACCAATCGGAGCTTCTGACGGGCGCCCTCTTCGTGGGCTCCCCCGAAACCGTCGCACAGAAGATCGCGCGGATGGTGCGCGAGCTGCGGATCAGCCGTTTCGACCTCAAGTACGACGTACCGGGCCTCTCACGATCGGCTCGGGCGCATTCGATCGAGCTGCTCGGCACGGTCGTGGCACCGCGCGTGCGGGAGATCCTCGCCGAGGAGAGCGTCAATGTCTGACGTCACGGTCGGAATCCTCGGAGCGGGCAAGGTCGGCACGGTGCTCGGCCGGCTGCTCCTGGCGGCGGGCTACCGCGTTCTCATCGCAGGATCAGGACCGGTTTCGCGCATCGAACTCACCATCGAGGTGCTCGTTCCGGGCGCGGTGACGGCGACGGCGGATGTCGTCGCTCGTGAGTCTGACATCGTCGTTCTCGCGCTGCCCCTGGGCAAGTATCGCTCCATCCCGCGCAGTCAGCTCGAGGGCAAACTGGTGATCGACGCCATGAACTACTGGTGGGAGATCGACGGCATCCGAGACGACCTCGACGACCCGCGGGTCTCGACGAGCGAGATCATCCAGGACTTCCTGCCGACGTCGCGCGTCGTGAAAGCCTTCAATCACGTCGGGTACCACGACCTCGACGCGGGCCCGCGACCCGCGGGCAGTGTCGACCGCACGGCGATCGGTATCGCTGGAGACGATGACGCCGGCCTTGCCCGGGTGGCGCAGCTCGTCGACGCGGTGGGGTTCGACCCCGTGCCCATCGGCAGCCTGCGAGACAGCATCTCGCTGCAGCCGGGAAGCTCGCTGTTCGGCGCCAACTTCACCGCGGACGCAGTGCGCACGGCGATCGACGACTTTCCAGCGACCCCCCGCGGCCAGCTGGTCGCGGCTACGAGAGCACACGAGTCGGGAGGGGTTGCAGATGACTGAACCGAGGCGCGAGTCGATCTCAGCAGACGAGCTCCGCATCTGGCGGAACTACATCGAGACCGCCGAGCTTCTGCGGGCTCGTCTCGAGCGACGGCTGCAGAGCGACTCCTCGCTGTCCTCCGGCGACTACGGGGTGCTTCTCGCGCTCAGCGAGGCCGACCAGCACACTCTCCGTTCGTCGGACCTGGCGGCCGTGGTCGGCTGGGAGCGCAGCCGTCTGTCCCATCACCTGGGACGGATGGAGAAGCGCGAGCTGATCTGCCGGAGCCCCTCTGCCGAGGACACCCGGGGGTCGGAGATCCGGCTCACCGAGATGGGGGCAACCGCTTTCCGCCGGGGCTCGGTCCCCCACCTGCGAGCAGTACAGGATCTGTTTCTCGAGGCGCTGACACCTGAACAACTCGTCGGCGTCGAGTCGATGACGGACTCGCTCCGCGCCTATCTCGAACCCGAGACCTAGAACGCCCGCGCAGCTCAGTCGAACGGGCACCAGAACCAGCACCGGCGCAAAGCAGAAGGCCCGATCTCACCGAGACCGGGCCTTCTGCTTGCTGCTTTTGTTGCGGGGACAGGATTTGAACCTGCGACCTCTGGGTTATGAGCCCAGCGAGCTACCGAACTGCTCCACCCCGCGGCACAAGATGTAACACTATCACAGCATTTGGATGGTCTCGACCACCGAGCCCTCCCGCGGCCCGAAGACCGCGGCAGGGCGAGCCCCTACTGGGCGCCGGAGGCCGCGATTGCCGCGGCCACCGCGTCCTTGAGCTGCTGGTCGGCGACGCCGTACGCGGTCCAGTCCGCAGCCTGGAGCGCCGCCGTGCGCGCATCCAGTGCGGCCTTGGCGTCGCTCAGCGCCTTCGTGAGGGCAGCATTGTTACCCGTGCTCGTGGAGGTGCCCGTTCCGGCTCCTGTGCCCGTGGCGGGCGTCGTGATGCCCCCATCGCCGGCCGTGGCTCCCGAATTGCCTCCGAAGAGATCGTCGAGCGCAGCGTCGAGGGTGTCCTCGAAGGCGATCTTGTCGCCGAAGCCGACCAGGATCTTCTGCAGCAGCGGGTAACTCGTCTCACCGCGCGAGCGCACATACACCGGTTGAACGTAGAGCAGCCCTCCCCCGACCGGCAGGGTGAGCAGGTTACCGCTCAGCACCTCGGTCGACCCCTGTTTCAGGAGGTTGAGAGCCTGCGAGACGGTGGGATCCGAGTTGAACTTGTTCTGCACCTGGCCGGGGCCGGGCACCGTCGCATCCTTCGGCAGAGTCAACAATCGCATCTTGCCGTAGTCCGCGGCCTTCTGACCGGCCACGGAACCCGCGTTCGCATCGACCGCGAGATACCCGTTGAGACTCTTCGACGTGTCCTGCCCGGTGAGCGGGATGAAGGTCGAGTAGATCGAGTACGACGGAGCATCCTGGCCCGGTACCTGCAGCGTCAGGTAGTACGGCGGCTGCGTCGTCGGGTTCGAGGCGGGCGATGTCGGGTCGTTCGGCGTCGTCCAGGCGTCTTCACGCGAGTAGAACGATCCGGCGTCGGTGACGTGGTACTGCCCGAGGATGGCCCGCTGCACCTTGAAGAGGTCGGCCGGGTACCGCACGTGGCTCATCAGCTGGGCGCTCATGTCGCTCATCGGCTTGAGAGTCGACGGGAAGATCTTCTGCCAGGTCTGCAGCAGCGGATCCGTCTCGTCCCACGCGTAGAGCGTGACCTTGCCGTCGTACGCGTCGACAGTCGCCTTCACCGAGTTGCGGATGTAGTTGATGTTGTTGTCGGGCGCGTACCCGGGCTTCGTGGTGTACGTGTCGGCGATCGCCGCACTGAGCCCCTCCGTGCGCGAGTACGGGTACTCGGATGTCGTCGTGTAGCCATCCACGATCCAGACGACCTTGCCGTCGACCACTGAGGCATACGGTGCGGAGTCGATCGTGAGGTAGGGCGCGACCTTCGACACCCGGGTGGCAGGGTCACGGTCGTAGAGGATCTGCGAATCGTTGTTGACAGCCTCGGAGAGGAAGATCTGCTCCGACTGGAACTTCAGCGCGTAGGCGAGCTTGTTGAAGACGTTGTCGAGCTTCGGCCCGCCATCACCCGTGAAGGTCGTGTAGGTCTGCGACGCGCCATCCGTTCCCGACGGGTAGTCGAGCTCGATCTGGGTGGAGCCTGCCGGCGCACCCACGATCGAGTAGTTGGGCGAGTTCTCACCGAAGTAGATGCGCTGTTCGTAGTCGCGGAGCACACCCGTGCTGGGGATGCCCTGCTCGGCGAACACCGGCTGGCCGTCGACCGCGCGCTGGTTGCCGTAGGCCGCGACGATGCCGTAGCCGTGGGTGTAGACGACGGTCTGGTTGTACCAGCTGGCAGATGTACCGAGCTGGGCGAGGTTCAGGTCACGAACGGTCGAGACGACGTCCTGCGTCTTGCCGCCGATCGTGTAGCGGTCGACATTCAGGTCTGTCGGGAACTGGTAGTACTGCCGGAACTGCTGCAGTGCCGCGAAGGTGCTGCTCACGAGGGCCGGGTCGAGGATGCGGATGCTCGAGGTGGTGGCCGCATCCGCCCGGAGCGCGCCGGGCGCAGCGGTCGTGGTCGCGTCGTAGGCGATCGACTCGACATTGCTGACACCGTAAGCGTCACGCGTGAGGTCGATGTTGTCCTGGAGATACGGCTGCTCGAGGCTCCGCTCGGAGGGGGCGACCTGGAAGCGCTGCACGACCCACGGGTAGAGCGATCCGAGGATCAGCCCGCTCACGATGAGGAGCACCGTGCCGATGACGGGCAGCCGCCAGCGACCGATGAACGCGGCGAGGAGGAACAGCACGGCCACGATCACGGCGATGCCGGCGAGGATCTGCAGGCCCGGGATGGTGGCGTTCACGTCGGAGTACGAGGCACCCGTGATGAGACCGCCGGAGTTCGACAGCGTCGCGAACTGGTCGAGCCAGATGCTGACGGCCTGCAGGAGCAGGTAGATGCCCGCGGTGATCGCGACCTGGATGCGCGCGGTCTTCGAGATGCGCACCTCGCGCTGGCCGAAGCGGATCGCGCCGTACAGATAGCTGGTCGCGATCGCCGAGATGCCCGCGATTAGCACGACAGCCGAAGCGAAGCCGACCACGCCCTGCCAGAACGGCAGGTCGTAGACGTAGAACGAGATGTCCAGGTTGAACTGCGGATCGGTCGTGCCGAACGAGGTGCGGTTCAGGTACTGCAGCGTGACCTGCCACCGGGCCGCGGCCGAGACGCCGGCGAAGAGGCCGAGGAGCGCGGGGATGCCGAAGGCCGCAAGGCGGCGGAGGGGCTCGACGACCTGCTGGTAGCGATCGAGTTGCGAGTTTAGTTTCGCGTAGACCGGACGGAAGCGGAACGCGATCTCGATGCTCACGAAGACCGGGATGGCCATGGCGAAGAAACCGATGCCGAACATGGCCGCGCCGGCGAACCACTGGGTGGTCAGCACGCTGAGGAAGCCGAGCTGGTTGAACCAGAGCACCTCGGTGTAGAGGTTGGTGAAGACGAAGAACAGGATCGCGAGAACGGCGATGACCGCAATGGCGACTGCGATCACCGTGCGCGATCTGCGTGCTGGCTTCTGGGCTGTGGAGGAAGTCACGGATAGCCTCTTGTGGTTGCTGTGGGGTGTTCGCCCATCCTAGACAACCCTTGCTGGGAAGCGGCCCCTTCGGCTCAGCCCGCGGCCTGAACCGTGTCACAGGTTGGCAACGAATCCGTGCTCGCCCCGGAGGCCAGGTCGTTCAGTACTGTCAGGGAGTCGCTCAGTCTCTCGACCGCGAACACCTTCAGTCCGTCGGGTACGTGCCCGACGACCTCGTCGCAGTTGGAGGCCGGTGCGAGGAAGACGGTCGCACCGCTCTCGGATGCCCCATAGAGCTTCTGGCGGATGCCGCCGATCGGGCCCACCGTGCCGTCGGCCGTGATCGTGCCGGTGCCGGCGACCTGCGCGCCGCCGTTCAGATCGCCGGGAGTCAACTGGTCGATGATGCCGAGCGCGAACATCATCCCGGCGCTCGGGCCGCCGACGTTGTCGAGCTGGATGTCGACGGTGAACGGGAACTCGAACGAGTCGGCCGACGCCGCGGCGATGCCGAGCAGGATGCTGCCGTCCGCCGCCTTTCTGGGCGTGACCTGCACGGTCTGGTCGGCGCCCGAACGGGTGATGACGAGGGTGGCGGCGGCGGCATCCCCGTTCGCCGTGATCGCGGCCTTCAGCTCGTCGATCGTGCTCACGGCCGATCCGTTCACGGAGTCGATGAGGTCCCCGGCTTCGAGGATGCCCGTGGCCGCCGAATCGGCCGTCAGCTGTGCGACACCGACCTTCTGGCTCGAGGTGAAGGGGATCTTCAGATCGGTGAGGGCGGCGGCGATCGCCTCCTGCTGCGAGTCGACCATCTGCGCTGCGTTCTGGGCGTTCTGCTGATCGACGCTGACCGACGGCGGGTAGATGGCGTCGATCGGCACGACCGCGCGGGTCGAGTCGAACCAGGCACCGATGATCTCCGCCCAGCTGGGCCGGGACAAAGGCGTGCCGACGACCGACACGGTGAGCATGTCGAGGGAGCCGGCGGTCGGGTAGGTCGTTGTTCCCGAGATGGAGATCAGGGGCACGGCCGATCCGTCGTGATCGCTCGTGCCGAGCGTGTTGAAGACCGGACCGGGCTGCTCGATCACATACGGCAGGGGGATGAAGCTCATCCCGAGCGCCAGCACGAGCGCGACGATCAGGCTCGTCCAACCGACGGTTCGACGACGGGAGCGCGGCTTCGCGGGCGCGGGCGCCTCCTGGTCGTCGAAGATGCTCACGGGTTCCTTTCGAGGGGGGGCGCTGTTCGCCACGGGCGCACGGCCCGACTTCCCAGCTTATGAGAAATCCCAGCTTGACGAAGAGGCCACCGGCTAGCGTAGAAGCCAATGCTGACAGGCCGCACAGAGCCGGCTTGACGCGCAAGAAGGGTAAGACCGTGACTGACGAGCCAGACAAGAACCCCGAAGACGAGTTCACCGACATGCTCCGCCAATTCCTGTCGGGCAACTCCGAGCTCGATCCGTCGAAGCTCGCGAGCGCTGCGGGCCTGCCGTCGGATCCGGCCGCTGTCGCCGCCCTCATGCAACAGCTGCAGAACGCGATGCAGCACACCGGCGACGGGGTCGACTGGAAGGTCGCGCAGGATGCTGCGGAGCAGATCGCCTCCGCCGATGCCGTCACGATCACGCCCGGCCAGCGTTCGGCGCTCGAACAGGCACTGCACGTTGCCGCGCTCTGGCTCGACGAGGTGACCTTCGTCTCCGAACTCGCCGCCCCTCCCCGCGTGCTCACCCGCAAGGAGTGGACGAGCGCGACCATGCCCGTCTGGAGCCAGGTCGCCGAGCCCGTGGCGCTCAGCATCGCCGACGCCCTCACCCGGGTGCTCAAAGACCAGGCGCCCGAGGAGCTGTCGGGCATGATGGCCAACGCCAGCCAGCTGATGCGGAACATCGGTGGGGCTCTCTTCGCGATGCAGCTCGGCCAGGTCGTCGGGCAGCTCTCGACTGAGGTCGTCTCGGGTGGTGATGTCGGCATCCCGCTGATGAACGACCAGCAGGCCGCCCTCGTGCCCCAGAACCTCGCCGCCTTCGGAGACGGGCTCGACATCCCGGCCGACCAGGTGGAGCTGTACCTCTCAGTTCGGGAGATCGCCCACGCGCGGCTCTTCCGGCACGCCAAGTGGCTGCGGCTGCACGAGATCTCCTCGATCACCGAGTTCGCGCGCGGCATCACGATCGACACCGACCGGCTCGAAGACCTGGCCTCGAGCTTCGATCCGTCGAATCCCGAAGAACTCAGGGAGGCGATGGTGAGCGGTGCGCTCATCCCGCCGAAGTCCGAATCGCAGCTGCAGGCGCTGGCCCGTCTCGAGACGACGCTTGCGCTGGTCGAGGGCTGGGTGGATGTCGTCACCGCCGCCGCAACGGTCAGACTGCCGAAGCGCGATGCCGTCGCGGAGACCGTGCGGCGCCGACGCGCGACCGGGGGGCCCGCCGAGTCCGCCTTCTCGACGCTGGTCGGCCTCGAGCTCCGGCCGCGGAGGCTCCGTGAGGCCGCGGCGATGTGGCAGGCCGTGACGGATGCCGTCGGCCCCGAGGCTCGCGACGCACTCTGGTCGCACCCGGACGTGGTGCCGACCACAGAGGACATCGACAACCCCGACGCACTCGTGGCCCGGCTGCTCGCCGGTGCCCCGGAGCCCGACGAGATGGATCTGGCGCTGGAGGACTTCTTCCGCGAGGAAGAGACGGAGACAGCGACCGAGTCGGCAACAGAGACGAAGACCGAGCAGGATCCTGAAGCGCCGCCCGCGGTCTGATCCGGCCGTCAGGGCAGTGGCTCGGGCCTGTGGATAACTTCTGACGCCACCCGCCCGATGGGTGCATGCTGTGCCCATGAGAACAGACAGCGGCACCCTTCGGCTCGACCCCCGTTTCCCCGTGGTCTGGCGCTCCCCCACCTGCCTGCAGATCGGCGTCGACCGGCCGCGGGCCCACTTCGCTCGGGTGAGCCCGGCCGAGGAGCAGATGATCCACGCCCTCACGCGTGGGGTGAGCGTCGAGGGACTCCGGATGATCGGATCCCGGTCGCATGCAAGCGAGAGGTCCGTAGCGCGCCTGCTCGCCCGCGTCGCCCCTGCGCTGGTCGGTGGAGCGGCCTCCTCCGCAGAAGACCGGCCGCTGGCGGGACGCACCATCGCCCTCTGCGGAGGTGCTCCGGCCCGGGCCATCGCGCGGCTGCTCGGCGAACTCGGCGCGGTCGTGTTGCCGGCGGCCGAGATCGGCTCACCGACGGAGCCGGCAGACCTCGCGCTCATCGCCTCCTCGTGGTTCACACCTCCCCCCGAAGCCGCGGTGTGGATGCAGCGGGACCTGCCTCACGTCGATGTGGTGTTCAGCGACACCGAAGTGACGGTCGGCCCGTTCGTCACACCGGGCGCCGGGGCGTGCCTGCACTGCCGCGAACGCTTCCGGATCGATTCGGACGACAGTTGGCCCGCGATCGCCGGCCAACTGCTCGGCAGGCCCGCACCCACCGAAGTTCCGCTCACAATCGCGCGGGTCGTTCCCCTGGTGGCGTCGTTCTGCATCGACTCCCTGCGGGGCGGTGCGTCAACCGCCGAGGGCCTGGTGCTGCACGTCGACGCGGTGACAGGTGAGGTCAGCGAGAGCCGGCTGGCGTCGCATCCGGAGTGCGCGTGCCGAGCTCTGCCAGGAACCTCGATGGCGCCCTGGTCTGGGAGCGGGACGCCCCGGTCTCCGCCCACGACAGCAGCAGCCGCTGGCGGGCCCGGGTGACGCCGACGTAGAGCAGCCGGCGCTCCTCGTCGACGAGCTCGAGGGTGGTGGCGTAGCTGATCGGCATCAGGCCCTCGCTCAGCCCGATCACGAAAACCGTCGGCCACTCGAGACCCTTGGCGGAGTGCAGGGTGGCGAGGGTGACGGCCGAGATCGTCGGTTCGTGCTGGCCGGCCTGGCGTTCGAGCAGTTCGTCGGTGAACGAGCGGAAGCTGGTGCGGGGCGGCAGCTGTTCGGCGAGGCCCATGATCGCGTTGAGCGACTCCCAACGGTCGCGCACAGCCCCCCGGCCCTCGGGCGGGCTCTGCGACCAGCCGAGCGAGCGGAGCACGTCGCTGACCGATTTGAAGAGCGGTTCGCCACTGATCGAGACCGACGCCGCGCGCAGCGACATGATGGCCTGCTTCACTTCGGGCAGGTCGAAGAAGCGCTGGGAGCCGCGGATCTGGTAGGTGACACCCGCTTCAGCGAGCGCGCCCTCGAGCGCGGCCGCCTGGGCATTGATGCGGTAGAGCACCGCGATGTCCTCGGGGCGGGTTCCGTCGGCGATCAGCCGGGCGATGGAGGCGGCGACTCCGCGCGCCTCCGTCGATTCCGACGAGTACCCCGTGATGACAGGCTCCGCCCCGCGTGTCGGTGCGTCACCGGCTGCCCGCAGGGTGAGCGCACCGGTGCGGCCGCGCATCAGTCGGTTGGCCGTGTCGACGACCGCCGGTGTGGAGCGGTAGTTCTGTTCCAGTCGCACGACCGTCGAGTTCTCGTAAGCGGAGGCGAACGTCAGCAGAAAAGCCGACTGCGCCCCGGCGAACGAGTAGATGGTCTGGCTCGCGTCTCCCACTACGCAGAGGTCGCGGCGATCCCCCACCCAGAGCGAGAGCAGGTGATGCTGGAGAGGCGAGACATCCTGGTACTCGTCGACGACGAAGAAGCGGTACTGCTCCCGCACCTGCATGGCCACAGACGGTTCCGTCTCGATCATGCCGGCGGTCGCGAGCAGAACATCTTCGAAGTCGAGTTGACGGCGTTCGTCTTTGATCGCCTCGTACCCGCGCTGCAGGTCGATCACCTGGTCGATGCTCAACGATCCGGGCATCGTGCGACTGCTGTGGGCGGCCGCGGCGTAGGCGTCGAGCGAGAGGTTCGAGATCTTCCGCCACTCGATCTCGGCGGCGAGGTCTCGGAGCGAGGCCGTGTCGACCCGGAGCTTCAGGGATTCGGCGACCTGGGCGAGCAGCCGGGCCTTGCCCTCGAGCACACGCGGCACGTCGCCGCCGACGACCGTCGGCCAGAAGAAGTTCAGCTGGGCCAGGGCTGCGGAGTGGAAGGTGCGCGCCGAGACGCCGCCGGCGCCGAGCGGCCGGAGGCGTGAACGGAGTTCCGCCGCAGACCGGCTGGTGAAGGTGAGCGCCATCACCTTGCCGGGTGGGAAGACCCCGGTCGCGACCCCATAGGCGATGCGGTGCGTGATGGCACGGGTCTTGCCGGTTCCGGCTCCCGCCAGCACCACGACAGGGCCGAGAAGAGTCTTAGCCACCACGCGCTGCTCGTCGTCGAGGCCGGAGAGCAGGGCATCCACGCCCGTCGCCGGAAGCGAACGCTCCTCCTGTTCGCTCGTCACCATGTCGGACGGGGCAGCGGCCCGCCGTACCAGTGCTCGATGATGGCGCGGGCGATCGACGACGAGCCGGGCAGCAGCACCGTCGCGTCGGAGGATTCGAGGTCTTCGCGGCTGAACCAGCGCACGTCGAGGATCTCCTCGCCGTCGGGCAGCAGCGGATCGGCCGCGGTGTCGGGGTCGACGTGGGCGAGGAAGCCGCACATCAGAGAGGCCGGGAACGGCCAGGGCTGGGAGCCGAGGTACTGCGGCTCGAGGATCCGGACGCCCGATTCCTCGAACACCTCGCGGATGCTGGCCGCTTCCAGCGACTCCCCCGGTTCGACGAAACCGGCGAGCAGGGAGTACCTGTCGTTTTCCCAGAGCGCGTTCGAGCCGAGCAGGATGCGATCCTGGGCGTCGACGATGCCGACGATCACGGCCGGGTCGGTGCGGGGGAAGATCTCGATGTCTTGCACGGGACAACGCCTCACCCAGCCGCCCTTCTCGGGAACGGTCTCGGCTCCGCAGCGCGGGCAGTGCGTGTGGGAACGGTGCCAATTGATGATGCCGAGCGCCTCGGTGAAGGCCCCGGCGTCCAGGTCGTCGAGTTCGGCTGCGACCGTTCGGAGGTTGACCCAGCGGCTCTCGTCGGGTTCGAGCAGGGCGGCAGCCTCGTCGGTGAGATTCGCCGCGACGATCCGGGTTCCGAGCGTTTCGGCTCTGCCATCGGCCAGAGAACGACCGAGGTAGACCAACAGGTCGGAGGCCGGTGCATCGGCCGGAGAGAACAGCGTGAGGGTCGGATGCTCGGACTCTCCCGCTTCGCGCACCGGTGTTCCCGCCCAGTCCGCCGCGCCCGACTCGGGGTCGCCCTTCGCGAGCAGGGCCTGCTGCCGCCAGATCGGCAGCACCCGGGTGCTCTGGTCTGCCCACAGCACCTCGAACACGTCGGGAGTGTCCCGGAAGAGGTGGTCGCGGTCGATCTCGAAACGCGAGAGAGGCAGGGAGGGAAGCAAAGTCTTGTGCACGGGTTGACCAATCATGCGTGGCGGAAGCCTGCGAGCGAGGAAGCCGCCCTACCCTGAAGGTATGGCCAGATCCTCTCTCACTCTAGCCGCGCTCGCCACCGCTGCCGTCGCTGGGCTCGACGTCGTTTCAACGACCCCCATCTCGACCGGTCTGACCGGTCGTTTCGACTCCGCGCTGCTCTCCGTACGGGGAGGCGACCAGGTGATCATCCGGGTTCCCACCTCGCAGGAGACCGAGACGGAGCAGTCCGGCGACCTCGTGGCGCTGCGCGCACTCACCACCGGTTCGCGGGGGCGCCTGCCGTTCCGTGCCCCCGAATTCCGCGGTCAGGCGCCGATCGGGCAGACCCGGGGCGTGGTGTACGACTTCATCCCGGGCTCTCCGGCCACCCTCGACAGTCTCGACAACAGTGTCGAACTGGCGGAGGCGTTCGGGCGCGCCATCGCGGCCATCCACTCCCTCCCCACCTCGGTGATCACCGATGCGGGGCTGCCCGTTCTGAGCGCCACCGAGTCCGCGCGCGTGGCGACGGTGGTGAAGGATCGCGCTGCCGCGACGGGCAAGGTTCCCGTCGAACTGCTGACGCGGTGGTCGCTCGCCCTCGAAGACAGTGCGCTCTGGCAGTTCCAGCCGGCGGTCATCCACGGCTCCCTCGGGCCGGAGTCGTTCCTCGTCTCCGGCGAACGGGTGACCGGTGTGCTCGACTGGTCGAACCTCAAGGTGGGTGACCCGGCCGCCGACCTCTTCTGGCTCAGTTCGGTCACCCGTGAGGAGTCCGCCACCAGCGTGTTCTCGGGTTACAACGTTGCGCGCTCAGGCCCTGTCGACAGGCAGCTCCGCAAGCGTGCACGGCTCTACGCCGAACTCGAGATCGCGAAGTGGCTGGTGCACGGCTCGGACCTCCGTGACCCGTCCATCGTCAACGATGCTGTCGGGATGCTGAACGGCCTGGCGTCGAGCTCGCAGGCCGACCTGGTGAACCCGCTGTCGACCGACACCGGGCGGGTGCTCGCCGTCGACGAGGTCGAGGCGATGCTCAGCAAGACGCCGCGGAGCCAGCCTGTGCCGGCCCACGACCACGTGAACGCGGCCCGGATCAGCGACGACGACTGAACGGGGCCGGCGGGGTGGGGGCCACGGGATTCGGGGCCCCTGGGCTCGTCGCCGCCGTCGTCGCCGTCACCTGCTCCCAGAGTGCCAGCAATTCGGACTCGGAGTACACGCGATCAGGAGCAATGATCTCGTCGACCGACACGAAGTAGAACACGGCATCGATCCGCTCGGGATCGATGCCCCGATACTGCGCGTAGGCGAGCCGGTAGAGAGCGAGTTGAAGCTGCTTCACCTCGAGGTCGTCGGCGCCTGAGGGAGCGCGGCCGGTCTTCCAGTCGACGATCTGGTAGCGGTCACCGTCGCGGAAGACGGCATCGATCTTGCAGACGACGATGTTGCCACCCAGCACGAGGTGGATCTCGATCTCGACCTCTTCCGGCTTCCGGCCGCCCCACGGCGAGGCCTCGAAGGTCACCTGCAGCCGCTGGAGTTCCTCCTCTTCGGCAGCGCCCCCGTCGATGGTGGGAGTCTCCGAGGCGGCGACGGGATCCAAGTCCAGATCGACGTCCAGATCCAGATCCAGATCCAGATCGAGCTCGCCGGGGCCGGCATCCAACTGCTCAGAACCGCCGACGCGGCCGAACCGACTCTCGACCCAGGAGTGGAAGCGAGTGCCGAGCCTCGTCTGCCGGTAGGGTCGCTCCGGCATCGGGCGGCGGAGCCGGCGGAGCACCTCGTCGGGGTCGGTCACGTAGTCCTTGAACCGGGAGGCCGCCACACGCGTCGGAACGACGAGTTGCTCCCCCTCGAGCCCCGCACGCCGTTCGGCAAGCAGCAGGTCGATGTCGTGGGACCACGGAGTCGTCGCACCCGCGTCGGCGTCGACCACTGCTCTGGACGCGGCCTCGACCCGGGCGGCGCGCGAGCCGAGCGGCGAGAGCGGCCACGGCACCAGCTGTGTCGACTCAGCCAGCGGGTTATCCTCGCTTGCGGGGCCCTCCGGCAGGGCATCCGGCGGAATCAGCCCGGCGCTTTCGAGTTCGCGGAGGAAGAGTCCGGGCATCCGTGGCTTCGTCGTGGTGGACCAGAACGATCCGCTGAGCAGCAGGCTCCCGCGGGCTCGGGTCACAGCAACATAGACCAGCCGGCGCTGCTCCTCGGCGTAGCGGTCGACGATCTGCTCGGTGAAGATCTGCTTCGCGGCGGCGAACTCCGCCTGGCTGGCGGCCGACCGCCATGCCAGCACGGGAAGCTCCCGCGAGTCGCCCCGGAACTCGTACGGCAGTTCGCCGAAAGCGAGCCAACCCTGTTTGCTCTGCGGCTTGCCCGGGAGTTCGCCCTCGACCATCCGGGGTACCACGACGCTGTCCCATTCGAGACCCTTCGACCCGTGGATGGTGAGGATCTGCACGGTGCCCGGCTCCGGGTCGTCGGAACGGGGGCTCAGCCTGTCGCGCTTCTCCGCCTCCTGGAGCCAGGAGAGAAAGGCACCGAGACCGGCGGACGGATCCGCGGCGATGAATGCTGCGATCTGCTCGGAGAAGGCGTCGAGGCTCGCGCGCCCGAGAGCGGATCCCTCGTTCGCCGCGACCTCGATGTCGAGCAGGAGCTCCTGCACGACGAGGTTCACGAGGTCGGGCAGGTCGAGCCCGGTGCGGGTACGGAGGAAGGCCAACTGCCGGCCGGCGGCGCGCAGGCGTTCGACGCCGGTCGCACTGAAGTGCTCGAGCATCCGGTGCCCGACGGGAGCCTCGGCCACGAAGTCGAGCGCATCGACGAGCGAACGTGACTCGTCGACGACCACCGACTCACGGATGCGTTGCTTCAGGGCCGGATCGAGCTTCGCGTGGTGGTGGTCGCGCTCGGCCAGCCAGACCGCCACGGCGCTGAGCGAGGCGATGTCGCGAAGACCCACCTGCCAGCGAGCCCCCGTGAGCAGGCGCACCAGCTCGGACTCGGCGGTGGGGTGATAGATCACGCGGAGCGCCGATACCAGGTCGGCGATGGCAGGCTCCTCGAGCAGCCCGCCCAGGCCGAGCACGTGGAACCGAACTCTCCGTGCCGTGAGAGCCGAGGTGAAGGCACCGATCCGTTTGATGGAACGGCAGAGCATTGCGGCGGAGCGCACTCCCCCGCTGGGCGTCGGGCGTTCGAGTTCTGCGGCGAACCAGCCCGCGACGGCAGCAGCCTCCTCGTCGACCGTCTCCCCGAAGAAGACATCGAGCTGGCCCTGTCCTGCTGTGGGGCGGGGGTCGAGGCGCGAGACCGGCACGGTCGACGCTTCGGTGAGTGGAGCCACCAGGTGGTTGGCGGCATCCAGAACCCGAACGGGGTTGCGCCAGCTCGTCGAGAGCGGGAAGGCGAGAGCCCCGGAGCGGTCACCGGTGAAGTCGAGCGCGAAGGTTCCGAGGTTCGCCGCACTCGCACCGCGCCAGCCGTAGATCGACTGGTGCGGATCGCCGACCGCCATCACCGGACGGCCCCCGAAGAGCGTCGAGAGCAGGCGTGTCTGCACGACGCTCGTGTCCTGGTACTCATCGAGGAGCACGACGCGGAACCGCTCCCGGTACTCGGCCGCGACCCGCGGCACCCGCTCGGCGATCGACAGGGCGAGGGCGACCTGGTCGGAGTACTCGACGAAGCCGCGCCGCACCTTCTCTTTTGCGAACCGGTCGGCAAGATCGACAAGCACGGGGAGGGCACTGACGGCCTGGAGCGACGCGCGGAGCTCGGCGTTCAGCGTGGGAACGCGCTTCGAGCCCGTGGGAAGTTCGGCGAGACCCGTGAACTCCTCGGCCATCCGCACGACCTCGCTCGAGGTCACGACGTTCTCGCTCATGGCTCGGCTCAGGGAGATCACGGCCTCGGTGAGGGAGTCGGTCGATTTGTCGAGGCCGACCAGGCGGTCATCCGTGCTCCCCATGACGAGCCGGCGCGCGATCTGCCACGCGGACGCTTCGCTCAGGATGCTCGAATCACCCTCCCTTCCGACGAGGAGGGCGTTGTCGCGGAAGATGCTGTTCGCGAACGAGTTGTAGGTGGCGACAGTCGGCGAGTCGAACGGATCGAAGACCGTCTCGGTGAGACGCGCAGCCGACAGCTGGTCGATGCGGGAGCGGATGCGGTGGGCGAGCTCCCCGGCGGCCTTGCGGGTGAAGGTGAGTCCCAAGATGCCGGACACGGAGACGAGGTCGTTGGCGAGCAGCCAGACGACCCGGTTCGCCATCGTCTCCGTCTTGCCGCTGCCTGCCCCGGCGATCACGATGCTCGGGGTGAGCGGGGCCTCGATGACGGCCTGCTGCTGGGGTGTGGGCGGCGGGAGGTGGAGGGCCGCGGCGATCTCGAGGGCGCTCACCGTCACGACGACACGGCCTTCACGAGGTGGATGCGGTACTCCCAGGCGCCGTGCGGATCGCGCTCCCCGAGATCGGCCCGGCCCGGGAACGTGCTGCCGGCCATCCCGGTCGCCGCCGTCTCGATCCGCTCGCGGAACACGGCCATCGCGTCGTCATCGAGGGGCTCCTGCGCGAGCAGCTTGTACTGCACCTTGTTCGCGCCGGCGCCCGAGGTGACGGCGACGTAGAGCAGCATGGCGCCGCCGCTCTCGCCGGGCTGCGCCGCGGGTGGTAGTGCTGCGGGTGGCTGCGCCGCGGGTGGTGGCGCGGCGGGCTCGTCTCCGTCCGTCGCGCTGCTCGGCAATGCGCTGGCGTGCAACGCGCTGGCCTGCAGTGCTCCGGCCCGCAGCGCGAGCTGGTAGCTGCCCAGCTGCGCGTGGCTCGACACCGCGGCGGACGTCGGCGCCGACGACCCCGTCTTCAGGTCGACGACACTCACGCGACCGTCGGCGCGCCGCTCGAGACGGTCGACGGTTCCGCGGAGCCGCGCCCGCCCCACGTCGAGCGAGAAGGCCGCCTCGCCGCCGAGCAGCACTCCTCCCTCCCGTTCGAAGCCGCGCAGGTATTCCGAGAGCCCAGCCACTTTCGCCTCGGTCTTCACGCGCTCACGTTCGGCCAGCCAGGGCGACTCGAACTGCAGTTCGCCCCAGCGTTCGTCGAGTCGCTGCCAGAGCGCAGCGGTGCTGAGGGGGTCGGCCACAGGGGGGTCGACCGCGACATCCGGATCGGATTCGGCGGTGGCCTCCTCCATCACCGAGTGCAGCAGCGTGCCGATGCCCGCCGAGAGCCCGAACGTGGAGCCTGAGACCCGGTCGATGAACCAGGCCAGCGGCGACTTCTCGAAGGTCTCGAGTTTCGACGGCGAGACGTCGACCCTGGTGGCAGGGTCGTCGAGGTCGACCAGCGGCTCGGTGGTCGACGGTTCGAGCACCCCGTACCAGCTGAGCGGATCGGCCCCCGGCACACCCTCGGCGGCGAGCCGGGCGAGCGCATCTGCCGCAGCGGGGTCGCCCGTCGTGGCGAGGCGGCGGCGGAGGCTCCCCACGAGTGCGCGGAGGGAGAGCGGATGCTCGGCCGCCGATCGCTGGAACGCCGAGGTGGCTGCGGGGATGCGAGCAGCAGCAGAGGTGGCCGCCGCAGTGGCTATGGCAGTGGCGGTCGCGTCGGCGGCAGTGGCGGTCGCGTTGGCAGTGGCGGCGGCGGTGGCGGCAGCTGCGCCGGCCGCGGTGGTGGGGACGCCAGCTGTGGCCACCTCACCCGCCGAGGCAACCGGCCCCACCGGCCCCTCCGGCACCAGGCGCACGAACGGCGACGGCTGCTCGTCGTCGTTCGCCACGCTCGTCAGCACGACCTGGGTTCTTGCCCGCGACACGGCGAGCACGAACATCCGCAGCTCGTCGCCGAGCACCTCTGCCCGTTCGTCGACATCCGGCACCGGGGTGCCGTCGACGAGCTCGGCGAGCCGGTCGGGATGCAGCAGCGAACCGCGGAGGCGGAGGTTCGGCCAGACGGAATCCTGCAGGCCTGCCACGACGACCACGTCGAACTCCATGCCGATCACACCGTTGGGGGTCGAGACGACGACGGCGTCGGAGGCGGAGCGCGGCGACAGGGAGTCTTCGGGCACCTCGGACGTCAGCAGGTCGACCAGGAAGTCGGCGGCCGGCCGATGCGGATAGCGCTCGACGAAGCGTTTCGCCGAGCTGAAGAGACCAACGACACCATCGAGGTTGCGGTTCGCCTCGTCAGCGAGGATGCCCGACCCGACGGACGCCTTCTGCCAGCCGCGCGCGAGGCCGCTCCGGCTCCAGAGCTCCCAGAGCAGCTCCTCGATGCTCGCGCCGGCAGCGTTCCTCTCCCGCACGGCTGCGAGCGCGTCGGCCAGACGCTGCGCCCGGCGGCCCGGTGACGAGTCGATGGTGGCGAGCCGCCCCGGCGCGGCAAGGCTCTGGGTGACGAGCACGTCGGCCGGCCGGTTGCCGCCGCCCGCCAACTCCTCCTGCCGGAGCGCGAGGCGGAGGCGCCGGAGCCCCACGGAGTCGAGGCCGCCCAGCGGCCCGAGCAGCAGCTCCCCCGCCAGCGTATCGTCGAGCGGTTGCACGCCGACCGCCGCGGCGACGGCCGTCGCGAGGTGCCTGGCCGCATAGTCGTCGCGGAGCGCACGCCCACCCGTCTGGGTGGACGCCGGAACCTCAGCAACGGCGAGGCCCCGCACGAGGGATGTGATGAGCGCCCCCGAACGCACCACGACGGCCATGCGGTTCCACGGGACCCCGCGGAGGAGGTGATGCTCCCTCAGCAGGTGCACGATCGCTGCGAGCTCGGCCGCCGGGGACTCGGACTCGATCCGCCGGACTGCCGGCACCCCCGACGCCTCGACGGCGGTCTCGGCCTCGAGAGCTGCCGCCGTGGCCCGCGCCGCACGTTGGCGACCCGCCGCTGAGGCCCCGATGCGCGACGTGCCGCGGTCGACGAGCCCCCGGATGCCCGCGCCGTGCCGATACACGGCTTCGAGGTACACCGGGGCTGCCACGTTCACCCGCTCGCCGAGCACGGCACCGAGCCGCCCGAGGGTGTCCTTCTCGCCGCCCCGGAACGAGGTGGTGGCCACATCGGGGTCGCCGAAGGCGAGAACGGCGACGCCCCGGCGGGCGAGGGTCGCGACGAAGCTGACGGCGCCGCGGCTGAGTTGCTGCAGGTCGTCGACCACGATCATCCGTACCCCGGCGAGCGCAGCCGGGCCACCGTTCACCCGCGGCCCGCCGGGCACCCCGAAGGACACGCCCGCATCGCCCGACACGACCTGCAGACGCGCCTCGGCGATGAGTTCGGCCGAATCGAGGGAGGCGTCGCGGAAACCCGACACGACGTCCTGGTACTCCTCGGCGAAACGGCCGGCTGCGACCCATTCCGCGATGCCGTGCCGCCGGCCGAGCTCGGCGAGCTGGCGCGGGGAGACACCCGACTCCGTGGCGCGCATCATCAGCTCGCGGAGTTCGGTGCGGAACCCCCGGAGGGCGCGCACCTCCCCGGTCAGCGGATCGGGCCATTCGGGGCCGAAGCCCTCTTCGAGCTGGCCGGCCAGAAGGTCGGCGATGATGCGGTCCTGTTCGGCTCCGGTGAGGAGGGTCGGCAGCTCCATGCCGGACGCCGCCCGCGCCGACTGCACGATCTGGAAGGCGAGCGAGTTCACCGTGCGGGCGAGCGGCCCGTTCGTGGGCAGGCCGAGCCGGAGCGCCAGCGTGTCACGGAGCTGGGTCGCCCCCTGCCTCGTGGGAGTCAGCGCCAGCACTTCGGAGGGGAGATAACCCCGACTGCGCACCCGCTCGGCGACCGTCTCGACGAGAGTCACCGTCTTGCCCGAGCCCGGGGCGCCGATGATGGCGCGGCTGACACCGTCTGCAGTGGCCAGCACCTCTGCCTGCGAACGGTCGAGTCCGAGGGCGGGGCGGAACGCGGAGAGCAGTCGGTCGCTCTCGTCTCGAAGCTGGGATGTCGGCACGTCTCCTAAGCTAACGGGCACCTCCGACATCCCCGGTGTTCGCTCTCGGCGAGTGCTGACGGCGGCCGAACGGGCGGGCCGGGCATCCGTTCTGCCGTAATCTGGGCACGTGGATCTGGTCACAGCCCACAGAACTCTCGAAAGGCGCACCTGGTGGAAATTCGTATCGGCATTGCACACACTCCCCGCGAACTGAGCTTCGAGACGAACCAGTCTCCCGACGAGATCGAGCAGACCGTCTCTGCCGCGCTGACCAGCGGAACCGGTCACCTCTCGCTAAAGGACAACAAGGGCAAGCTGTACCTGGTTCCCGTCGCCGGCCTCACCTACGTCGAGATCGGCACCGAGGAGTCCCGCCGCATCGGTTTCGTCGGCTAGCGGCGGCCCGCCCAGCATGGAACTCCTCTTCGTCACCCTCGGCGGCATCATCCTCGGCCTGCTCGGCCGTTACCTGTTCCCGCTCAGGGACACGCACGGCGTGCTGCTCGTGCCAGCTCTCGGCGCCGCCTCGGCCGCGATCCTCTGGGAGGCGATGACCTGGCTCGGCCTGCCCTACAATGGCGGCTGGATCTGGGTGATCGCGCTCGGCGGCACGGCCCTCATCGTGGCACTCGTCACCCCGTCGCTCGGTCGTGCTCGCAGAACGCGCGACCGGGCGGAGCTCAGCGCCCTGCTGAGCCCGAGCGCCCGCACGAACTAGCGGCATACCCTCCCCACAGAAACTCCCGTCACACAAGGCCGGTTCCGGATGCCCGTACCCCTCACCCTCGGCGAAGCTCTCGAGCGTGCTGGCCACCTCGACCGCGCCGACCCGCTCGGCCGGTACCGCGACCTGTTCGTGGCTCCCGAGGCTCAGGATGCCGCGGCCGCCGCCGCCCGACCGGCAGACTCCATCGTCGCCTACCTCGACGGCAACTCCCTCGGCCGGCCACTGCTCTCCACTGCCGACACCCTGTCCGCGTTCGTCCGTGACGCGTGGGGTTCCCGCCTCATCCGAGGCTGGGACGAGGGGTGGTTGCAGCTTCCCACCGTGATCGGCGACGAACTCGCAGCAGCCGCCCTCGGCGCGGCCCCCGGCCAGACGATGATCGGCGACTCGACCACCGTGCTGCTCTACAAGGCGATACGCGCCGCTGTGGACGCCCGCCCGGGCCGCACGGAGATCGTGGTCGACAGCGACAACTTCCCCACCGACCGTTACATCGTCGAGGGCATCGCCGCCGAGCGCGGCCTCACCGTGCGCTGGATCGAGACCTCTCCCCGGCTCGGGCTCACCGCAGAGCTCCTGGCAGAGGCCGTGGGCGAACGCACCGCCGTCGTGGTGGCCAGCCAGGTCGCCTACCGTTCGGGCTACCTGGCCGACGTCGAAGCGCTCACCCGCATCACGCACGACGCCGGAGCGCTCATCGTCTGGGACCTCTGCCACTCCGCCGGCAGCGTGCCCATCCTGCTCGACGAGTGGCAGGTGGACATCGCGGTCGGCTGCACCTACAAATACCTCAACGGCGGGCCCGGTTCGCCGGCGTTCCTCTACGTGCGCCACGAGTTGCAGCCCCAGCTCCGGCAGCCCATCTGGGGCTGGCTCGGCCACGCGGAACCGTTCGCCATGGGCCCGGGGTACGACAGTGCCCCGGGCATCCGGAGCTTCCAGAGCGGAACGCCGCCCGTGATCGGCATGCTCGCGATGCGCGACATGATCGCGCTCATCGGCACCGCGGGCATCCCGGCCGTGCGCGCGAAGTCGGTCGCGCTCACCGAACTCACGATCGAACTCGCCGATGCCTGGCTGACACCGTTCGGCGTCGAGGTCGCCTCCCCCCGGCAGAGCGACGGGCGCGGCAGCCACGTGACCCTCGACCACCCCCGGTTCCGCGAGGTCGTCGCCGCCCTCTGGCAGACCGGCGTCGTGCCCGACTTCCGCGCGCCCGAGGGTCTCCGCGTCGGTCTCTCCCCGCTCAGCACCAGCTTCACCGAGACGGTGCTGGGCCTCGCGGCCATCCGAGAGGCTCTCGAACCCGCTGCCTGACCCCCACCCCTTCGTGGAGTCGATTTCCGACCTAAAAGCCACGACTTGGGGCGGAAATCCACTCCACGATTGAGCTTTGGGAGCGCGGGGCGGGCAGGGGGCCGTCAGGCCGTGAGGCCGAGGCCGTCCATGCGGCGGCTGTGCTTCGCGATGAGCTCGGTGAAGACGGGCTCGATGCGCTCCTCGTCCGTGCGCGCGTTGTCGGTGTGGTGGATTGCCGAACGCGCCACCAGGAGGGTGTCGCCGACGAGGCGCCGCCCCCAGAGCGCGAGGCGGGAACCGAGAGAGGGGTCTTCGGCGATCGCGTCGTTCAGCAGCACCACGATTGCAGCGCGGCCCGTCTCGCCACTGATCAGCTGCGCAGCCCGGGGGCCGATGTCGCCCTCGAGGCCGGTTGCGAGAAGCACGAAGAAGTCGTCGAGGATGCCCGCGGTCAGGTAGATGCTCGCCAGCGACTCGTACCAGTCGCTGCCCCGGATGACCGCGGCATAGGAGTCGATCGCCGGGGCGAACGCGGCCATCACGGCGGAGGGATCATCCACCCGGCGGCGAAGCTCCCCGACCAGCTTCTCGTGCTTGCCGAGGGCCTCGCCGGCTGCCGGGCCGAGCGATTCCTTCGCACGGACTGTCGGTGAGAGCATCACGGCGCGGGCGATCGCCTCGAAGATGGCGAGCTGGATGTACGCCGCCTGCCCGAGGTAGGGAAGCACCTCGGGCGTGAGTTCTGCCAGGTTCACCTTGGGCAGTGCACCCGATGTGCGGCGCGGTCGGAGGCGCGGAACATCGATGCGCACCGTCGGGCGCCTGAAGAATTCAAACACTCGCTCACTCTAGCGGAGGGCCAGGGGCCACCCTGGCGCTAAACTGGTGGGGACCCTGACACGAATCGGGGCCTCTACGCCGCCGCTAGGCGCCATCGCCGGCCGACATGAACGCAGTCCGGACGCACAGAGCCGACGCACACCACAGTGCCAACGCACCGCATCCGCACCGACTGACGATCCCCGGCGTACCCATTGACCTGACAGGGCCCACGCACAGTGACTTTCACCGAACCTTCCTCCCCCGACTCCCTCCCCGAAGACCTGAACGCACCCGTCGAGGTGATCGATGTGGTCGCACCCGACCCACTGGTGGGTGACGCCTTCCTCACCGACACCACGTTCTCCGACCTGAAGATCGAGCAGGATCTCGTCGATGCCCTCGCTTCGAAGGGCATCCTCCACCCGTTCCCCATCCAGACCCAGACGATCCCCCTCGGCCTCGAGGGCCAGGACATCATCGGCCAGGCCAAGACGGGCACCGGCAAGACCTTCGGCTTCGGCCTCCCCCTTCTGCAGCGCCTCGGCGCGAACCCGGAGCCCGGCGTGCAGGCGCTCGTCGTCGTGCCGACCCGCGAGCTCGCCGTGCAGGTCACCGAAGACCTCCAGCTCGCGGCATCCAACCGCCCCACCACCGTCATCGCGATCTACGGCGGCAAGTCGTACGAAGGCCAGATCGAACAGCTGAAGGCTGGCGCCCAGATCGTCGTCGGAACCCCCGGGCGCCTCCTCGACCTCGCCGGCCAGCGTCTGCTGTCGCTCGCGAACGTGAAGGTGATGGTGCTCGACGAGGCCGACAAGATGCTCGACCTGGGCTTCCTCGCCGACGTCGAGAAGCTCTTCGCACAGACGCCCGCAGGCCGCCACACCATGCTCTTCTCTGCGACCATGCCCGGCCCGGTCGTGGCGCTCGCGCGCCGGTTCATGAGCCGGCCGATCCACATCCGCGCGACCGACCCCGACGAGGGCCTCACCCAGGCCAACATCAAGCACGTGGTCTACCGCGCCCACAATCTCGACAAGGACGAGGTCATCGCGCGCATCCTGCAGGCCGAGGGGCGCGGCAAGACCGTGATCTTCACCCGCACCAAGCGCGCAGCGGCCCGCCTCGTCGAAGAACTCGGCGACCGCGGCTTCAACACCGCAGCCGTGCACGGCGACCTCAACCAGGAACAGCGCGAGCGCGCCATGGCCGCGTTCAAGGCCGGCAAGCGCGACGTGCTCATCGCCACGGATGTCGCGGCCCGCGGTATCGACGTGAACGATGTCACGCACGTGATCAACCACACCATCCCCGAAGACGAGAAGACCTACCTGCACCGCGCGGGCCGCACGGGCCGGGCCGGCAAGACCGGTATCGCCGTCACCTTCGTCGACTGGGACGACCTGCACAAGTGGGCGCTCATCAACCGCGCCCTCGACATGGGACAGCCCGAGCCGGTCGAGACCTACTCCTCTTCTCCGCACCTCTACACCGACCTCGACATCCCCGCCGGAGTGAAGGGGCGCCTGAAGCCCACACCGGCTGCGAAGGGCCCCGAGGGCGCCGCGAGCCGCCCGCCCCGCGAAGGCGGATCCGGTTCACGCGGACCCCGTGAGGGCGGCCGCGAGGCACGTTCCGGCGGGCGCGGGGAGAACCGGAGCGACGGGCGCAGCGAGAGCCGTGCCGACAGCCGGTCGGCAGCAAGCGCCTCGAACGGCAGCTCCTCCGCAGGTGCCTCTGCGGGCAGCAGCAACACCGGCAACAGCAACGGCAACAGCACCCCCACCAGCGCCGAGAACCGCGGTGCCCAGGGCACCGGCCGCGGCACCCGCGACACCAGCCGCGTCGGCGTCGGCCTCGCCGGCGACCAGGCCACCGCTCTCGAGGGTGCCCAGCGTCCGCCGCGCATGCCCCGTGAGGCAGCCGAGCCCACCGGCAACGGCGACCGCCCCGCACGGAGCCGCAACCGCAGCGGCAACCGCTCCGGCGGCGCCTCCCGCGCCGGTGGCCAGAACGGAACCACGTCCGACGCCGTCTCGAGCGGGATGATCGGCGAGACCACGGCCGTCAGCTTCTCGGGCTCGGGCGAGGCGGCCCCGTCCGGCGGCAACGAGGGTGCGGCATCCAGTGCCTCGGCAACGGGCCACGGCTCGGCCGGCCACGAGCACCACGACGGCAACAGTGCACCCCGCCGCCGCAGCCGTTCGCGGGGCCGCGCGCCCCGCGCCGAGTAGAACGGCCGTTCGCTGAGCGCCAGTGCCCGGCGTGCGCGCCGGGCGACCCTGGTCAGCCTGACGGAGGGCGACGCCACGAAGCTCCGTGCCCTCCGGCGCATGAAGCTGCTGGCTACGGGGCTGCTGGTCATCATGGCCATCATCTTCGCGATCTCGTTCGCGCTGCAGGGCCGCTACCCGTGGCTCGAGTACGTGCGGGCGGCCAGCGAGGGCGGCATGGTCGGTGCGCTGGCGGACTGGTTCGCCGTAACCGCGCTGTTCCGGCATCCGCTCGGCCTGAAGGTGCCGCACACGGCGATCATCCCGACCCGCAAGAACGAGATCGGCGAGAGCCTCGGCGAGTTCGTCGAGCAGAACTTCCTCTCCGAGACCGTGGTGCGCGACAAGCTCGCCTCCGTCGGAGTCTCACGGGTCGTCGGAACCTGGCTGACGAAACAGGGGAATGCCCGGCGCCTGACGAACGAGGTCGCAGCCGGCCTCACGGGTGCGATGGCGTTCCTCAGCGACGACGACATCCGGAGCGTCATCGAAGGCCTCGCCCGCACGCACATCGTCGGCCGGGACTGGTCGCCGCAACTGGGGGTGCTCACCTCGAAGATCGTCGAGTCCGGCCAGCACCACCACGCGGTCGACCTGCTGCTCGACAAGGCCGAGGAGTGGATGGTCGCCAATCCCGACTCGTTCGGCGACGCCGTCTCGAAGCGCCTCCCCACCTGGCTCCCGTCGTTCGTCGACCGGGTGGTGGATGACCGGGTCTACCGTGAAGCGCTGAAATTCGTGCAGGCTGTGCAGGCCGATCCGAACCATCGCCTGCGGCTCGCGCTCGACGACTACCTCCGAAAGCTCAGCCGCGAACTGCAGCACGACCCGATCATGCGCGCGCGCGTCGAGGGCGTCAAGGAGCAGCTGCTCGACGACCCGCGCATCCGCGAACTCGCCGCTGTCGCCTGGCAGTCGATCAAGGATGCCCTGCTCACCGCCCTCGCCGACCCCGAGTCGGGGCTCCGTCTCACCATCGAGCAGACCATCCTCGATGTGGGCGAGCGACTCGTGACCGACACGGTTCTCGCCGAGAAGGTCAACACGTGGGTCGAGGGCGCCGCCACCCACCTCGTGGCGAGCTACCGGCACGACATCGCGTCGGTCATCTCGGAGACCGTGCAGGGCTGGGACGGCGAGGAGACCAGCCTGAAGATCGAACTCCAGGTCGGCAAGGACCTGCAGTTCATCCGTATCAACGGCACGGTCGTCGGCTCGCTCGCGGGCGTGGCGATCTTCACGATCGCGCAGGCCCTCGTCTCCCTGTTCCCGTAACGCAGGCCGGGTGGGGCGAGGCCGACGGTCCGCTGGGCCGGCTCGTCCCGCGGCGAGCGGGTGGGAGGTTCGAGACCAGCAGGTCGACCACCAGAACCGCAGTAATGCCGGTGACGAGCATGAACACCGTTGAGCCGATGCTCATCAGGGTGGCTGCGGGCTGTTTCGTCTGTGGAAGCCTCACCCGACGTGCAGCCGGGCCGTTTCGGTCACCGTGGGTCAGAGCGAGCGGCTCAGAGCGTGCGGGTCACGGCCCCGTACACCGGCGACCACCCGGTCGCGCGGTCGATCAGCTGCGACAGCACCTCGGGGTTCGTCGTGTTCTCTCCCAGGCGATTGGGTTTGCCCGCGCCGTGGTAGTCGCTCGACCCGTTGATGGCCAGCCCGTACTTCGCCGCGAGCTCGTGCAGCCGCTCCTTGCCTTCGACGGAGTTCTGCCGGTGTTCGATCTCCAGGCCGAACAGTCCGGCATCTACCAGCTGGGCGAGCCGGCGTTCGGGGATGACCCGCTCGCGCGGGCCTGTGCCGGGGTGGGCGAGCACCGGGACTCCCCCGGCGGAGACCACCAGCTCGACCCCGCGGAGGGGTGTCGGCGCGTAGTGCGGCTGGAAGTATCCAGCACGCCAGTGCAGGATGCCCTGAAACGCATCGGTCCGAGTCGGCACGAGGCCCTTGGCCACCAGGGCGTCTGCGATGTGCGGGCGACCAACGGTGGCACCGGGCTCGGTCTGCGCGAGCACGTCGTCCCAGGTCAGGTCGTAGTCGGCGGCAATGCGGTCGACGATGGCATGCGCCCGCTTCAGCCGGGCCTCCCGGATCGTCTCGGTTTCCGCGAGCAGTGCGGGGTTGGTCGGGTCGAACAGGTACGAGAGCAGGTGCACGCTGGCGTGGTCGAGGCGCGTGCTGAGCTCCATGCCCGGAATGAGGGTCAGCTCGTAGTCGCGCGCCGCCTCCGACGCCGACGGCCAGCCCGCCGTGGAGTCGTGGTCGGTCAGGGCAAGCGTTCCGAGCCCGGCCTCGCTGGCCGAGCGCACCACGTTGTAGGGCGTCTCGGTGCCGTCGGAAGCGCTCGAATGCGTGTGCAGATCGATGGGACCGCGGAACGCTGGAGCAACTTCGGACATAAGCCCATCGTAGGCTTGCAGGGCGATGGGGCCTGACCCCCTTGCAGAGTGCACCTGGAGCAGGCGGATGATCGTTCGAATATTGTTCGCAGTCGTCGCCGTTCTGACGGTGGCCGTTCTCGCCGTGCTCTCGTGGCCGCAGGGCTTCGGCCTCGAACACTCGATCGTCATCGCCCAGGTCGTGGCCTTCCGGCCCGTGCTCGCCCTCGCTGCGGTTGTGCTGGCCGTGCTGCTGCTGGCCGGGATGCTCGTGGCCCGTCGAACCCGGGGCCTGTTCGGTTTCCTCACGGTGGTCCTGCTGCTCTTCGCCGGGGGCCAGGCCGCGGTTCTCGCAACGCGCGGCTGGGTGCCGGACGCGGGCCATGCCGGCGCATCCGAGACCGCGACCGACGACGACATCGTCGTGCTCTCCTGGAACACGCTCGGCGGGGCGGCCGATGCCGCATCGATCGCCGGACTCGCCCTTCGTCTCGGAGCCGACGTCGTCACGCTGCCGGAGACGCCCGAGAGCACCGCGACGGAGGTCGCAGCCCTGATGACCGCCGGCGGAAAACCGGTCTGGGCGCACACCTCCAGCCACGGGGACTACCTCAGCCTGTCGACGTCGATCCTCGTCTCGACAGCCCTCGGCGAGTACGCGGTCAACGACACGTTCGGCGACACCGGCACCCTGCCGAGCATCGTGGTCTCCCCCGTCAACGGCGACGGACCGACACTCGCCGCCGTGCATCCGGTCGCACCGACACCCGACGACCTCGAGGGCTGGCGTACCGACCTCGACTGGGTGAACCGGCTCTGTCAGACACCGAACCTGATCGTCGCCGGCGACTTCAACTCCACGCTCGACCACCTCACCGGCATCGGCGACTGCCGGGATGCGGCGCTCACGGCCGGCACCGCCGCACTCGGCTCCTGGCCGACCTGGCTGCCCGCGCTCGTGGGCACCCCCATCGACCACGTTCTCACCACGGGCGGCTGGCGGGTCGTCTCGGCCGAGGTCATCCAGAGCGAAGACGGGACCGGCAGCGATCATCGGCCCATCACGGCGACACTTGCGCGAGAATAGGGGCATGGCTGAACAGACCGACATCGCCCCCCGCGCCACCTCGAACCGCTCCACGACTCCCGGCTCCGACACCTTCAAGCGCTACATCGGCAGCGGGTGGGCGGAGCGCACCGACATCCTCCCCCCGTCGCGTGAGGAGGCCCCGTTCGCGGCCGACCGGCGCGCCCGGCTCTCGACCGCCTATCCGGGCAAGCGGCTCGTGATCCCGGCAGGCCGGCTGAAGCAGCGCTCGAACGACACCGACTACCCGTTCCGCGCGAATACGGCCTTCACGTACCTCACTGGCTGGGGCAGCGACTCCGAGCCCGGTTCGGCGCTCGTGCTCGAGCCAGCCGAAGGCGGTGGCCACGAGGCATCCCTCTACTTCCGCGAGCGGGCGGGGCGCGACTCCGACGAGTTCTACGCGAACCCCGAGATCGGGGAGTTCTGGATCGGGCCGCGCCCCTCCCTGGCCCAGGTGGCGAGCGATCTGGCGCTGGAGACCCAGGGCATCGCCGGACTCGACACGGTGGTCGCGTCGAGCGATGAGAACACGCTCGTGCTGCGGGACGCCGATCCGGAGCTCACGCTCCTGCTCGACATCGCCATCGAGCAGGCCGCCATCCAGCAGCAAGACGAAGCGGCCCTGCCGGCGATCGCCTACTCACCCGCCGCAGAGGAGGCCGACAACGTTTCGGGCTCCGAGTCGCTCGAGCAGAAACTCTCCGAGATGCGCCTGGTCAAGGACGAGTACGAGATCGGCCAGATGCGTCTCGCGATCGCCGCGACGGCCCGCGGATTCGACGACATCATCGCCGACCTGCCGCGCATCACTTCGCACGAACGCGGCGAGCGCCTGGTCGAGGGCGTGTTCAACGGGCGCGCCAGGGCCGACGGCAACGCGGTGGGCTACGACACGATCGCCGCCTCCGGCCCGCACGCCTGCATCCTGCACTGGACGCGGAACGATGGGCCCGTCGTTCCCGGCGACCTGATCCTGGTCGATGCGGGCGTCGAGCTCGACAGCTACTACACCGCTGACATCACCCGCACCCTTCCCGTCGGCGGACGGTTCAGCGACGAGCAGCGGATGATCTACGAAGCCGTTCGCGAGGCGGCCGACGCTGCGTTCGCCATCGTGCGGCCGGGCATCCGGTTCCGGGAGATCCACGCCACCGCCATGGGCGTGATCGCGCGGAAGACGGCCGAGTGGGGTCTGCTGCCGGTCACCGCTGAGGAGGCGATCGAGCCAGAGAACCAGCAGCACCGTCGTTACATGGTGCACGGCACGAGCCACCACCTGGGCCTCGATGTGCACGACTGCGCGAAGGCACGCCGCGAGATGTACCTCGACGGGGTGCTCGAGGCGGGCATGGTGTTCACGATCGAGCCCGGGCTCTACTTCCAGCCCGACGACCTGACGGTGCCCGAGTCGTTCCGGGGCATCGGGGTGCGGATCGAGGACGACATCCTCGTCACCGCGACCGCCGCCGAGAACCTCTCGGCGGCCATCCCGCGCACGGCCGACGACGTCGAAGCCTGGGTCGCGGGCTCTGACCAGGCCCAACCGCCCGTAGTTGAGACACCTCCGCGCATGTGAGACAGGCGTGCGGGTCTCACATGACCGTGCGAGTCTCACGAAGGGGCGTGAGTGGGCCGACGAAGCCTGAGGTCAGGCCGTCGGCTGCTCGGGGGTGGGCTGGCCGGGGGTGGGCGTGGGCTCCGCCGGGGCCGGGGCGGGCGGCGGGTCGGAGGGGTGCGCTGCGGCGGACGGCGGGGTGAACGCCGGCTGGCCCCAACCCTGGCCGGGGCTCACGATGTTGCGGGCCCGGTTCGCCACGTCGGAGTCGGCCACCACGTCGTAGCGCGACGCGATCACCTGCATCGTCGAGGTGTAGTCGCGGCGGCGGCGGGTCAACGTGTACGACACGATACGAAACAGCATGCCGAATCCCGCGCCGATCAGCACGGCCGCTCCGAGGAACGGCAGTGACGACGCTGCGGGCTGGAAGATGATGAGCAGCAGCCCGAGGAACAGCCCGAGCCACGCTCCGCTGACCGCGCCGGCGGCCGCAGCCCTGCCGTAGCTCAGCTTGCCCGTGACATTCTCGACGCTCTTCAGTTCGCTGCCGACGATCGAGAGCTGCGCCACGGGGAAGTCCTCGCGGGCGAGCAGATCCACGGCCTGCTGCGCCTCCTCGTAGGTCTCGTACGTCGCGATGACGTCTCCCCGCGGGATGCGCGGTGACAAGGGGTTCGATCGGCCGGGGCGTGAGAGTGGGTTGGTCACGGCATCCATCCTCCCATGCCCGCCCCTCGCGGCAGCTGTGCGCCCAGCGGCACCCCGGCAGCAGCCGCTCTAACCGGCAGCACCCGCCGCACCCGGCGGCACCCGGCACCCGCCGCACCCGCTCCGCCCGGCGGCACCCCGCACGGCTACCTCCCCCGCCCAGCCCGACGGTCTAAGTTAGTACCGTGAGTGCCACCAGAGTCTTCGTCGCCCGATTGGCCGGGTGCACCGTCTTCGACCCTGCCGGCGACCGACTCGGCAAGGTGCGAGACGTACTCGTCGTGTACCGCAACGGCCAGTCGCCGCGGCTCGTCGGGCTGATCGTCGAGATCCCCGGCAAACGCCGCGTCTTCGTGAGCATCGGCCGCGTCACGAGTATCGGCAGCGGTCAGATCATCACGACCGGCCTCATGAACGTGCGTCGGTTCGAGCAGCGCGGCGGCGAGGTGCGGGTCATCGCCGAGATCCTCGGGCGCCGGGTGCGCTTCACCGACGGGTCGGGCCTGGCCACGATCGAGGATGTCGCCATCGAGCAGTCCGGGCCCGGTGAGTGGAGCGTGTCGCAGGTCTTCCTCCGCCGCCCGAAGACCGGCGCGAGCCCGTTCGGCAAGGGCCCGACCGTCTTCGCGGCGTGGAACGAGGTCGAGGAGCTCGGCCAGACCGGCGAGTCGCAGTCCGCCGAACAGCTCATCGCGACCTACGCCGACATGCGGCCTGCCGACCTCGCGACCACCCTGATGGATCTCCCCCAGCTCCGCATGCTCGAAGTGGCCGGGGAACTGCCCGACGCCCGCCTCGCCGACGTTCTCGAGGAGATGCCCGAGAGCGAGCAGGTCGAGATCATGAACCAACTCGACGACACCCGTGCGGCAGATGTGCTCGACCAGATGCAGCCGGATGACGCAGCCGACCTCATCGCACAGCTCTCCGAGGCCCGCGGGGAGGAGCTGCTGAAGCTCATGCAGCCCGAAGAGGCCGACGACGTGCGCATGCTCCTCGCCTACGCCCCCGACACCGCCGGTGGGCTGATGACGACCGAGCCCATCATCGTGTCGGCCGACGCCACCGTGGCCGAGGGGCTCGCCCTCATCCGTCGCCACGAACTCGCGCCCGCCCTCGGCGCCGCGATCTGCGTGACCCTGCCACCCTACGAGCCGCCGACCGGGCGTTTCCTCGGCATGGTGCACTTCCAGCGGATGCTCCGCTACCCGCCGCACGAACGCCTCGGTTCGCTCGTCGACGACGGGCTCGAAGCGGTGACCGCCGAGACGAGCGCCGCCGAAGTCTCGCGCATCCTGGCCAGCTACAACCTCGTCTCCGTTCCCGTGGTCGATGAGAACCACCGACTTGTCGGGGTGGTGACGATTGACGATGTTCTCGATTACCTGCTGCCCGACGACTGGCGAAGTCACGAGGGCGACGACCGGGCGGCGAGACGCACGGCGCCCTCCCTGCAGGCGAGACCCCTTGCCGGCAGCCCCGCGGGCGGCCAGATCAAGGCACCCACGGCCGGGAACGGCCAACTGAGGCCCGGAACGGCCCGTGAGAGGAGGAACGGTCATGGCTCGTAACGCGCCGACCCGTGCATCCAACACCCGCCTCGACGCGCCGAAGGGCCTCCGCAGCGGCGTGCTGCCCACCCGCAACCGCTTCTCCCGCACCAGCCGCGACCGCTTCGGACGGAGCACCGAGGCCATCGCCCGCGGGATGGGCACGCCCTGGTTCTTGGTCATTCTCAGCGTCTTCGTGCTCATCTGGATCGGCTTCAACACGTATGGGCCCCCGAACCTGCGGTTCGACTCGGCTGCCATCGGCTTCACGGCTCTCACGCTCATCCTGAGCCTGCAGGCCTCCTACGCGGCCCCGCTCATCCTGCTCGCGCAGAACCGGCAGGACGACCGCGACCGCGTGCAGATCGAGCAGGACCGGCAGCGCGCCGAACGGAACCTGGCCGACACCGAGTACCTGGCGCGCGAGGTGGTTGCGCTCCGGCTCGCGATGCAGGACATGGCGAGCAAGGACTTCATCCGCGCCGAGCTCCGCGCGCTGCTCGAGGAACTCACCGCGGACGACGCGGAGCAGGCGAAGTCGGGGAAGACGAGCGGGAGTGCCTGACGCGCCGCCCTCCCTCGCCGACGACGTGCGGCGGGCGCTCGGCCGGGTGCTCGATCCCGAGATCCGGAAGCCCATCACCGAACTCGACATGGTCGGCGAGGTGACCGTCGGGTCGGATGGCCTTGCGACTGTCGTCGTGAAGCTGACGATCGTCGGATGCCCGGCGGCCGACACCATCGAACGTGACGTCAGGGCGGCCACCCTCGGCGTTCCGGGGGTGTCGGGTGCCGACATCCGGGTCAGCGTGATGACCCGCGAACAGCGGAATGCGCTCACCGAGAGACTCCGCGGCCCCGGTGGTGTGCGCGTGATGCCGTTCGGACCGGATTCGCTCACCCGCGTGATCGCGGTGACAAGCGGCAAGGGCGGGGTGGGCAAGTCCACGCTCACGGCCAACCTCGCCGTGGCGCTGGCGGCGGGGGGGCTCCGGGTGGGCATCGTGGATGCCGACGTGTACGGGTTCTCGATCCCGGGCATCCTGGGCCTCGTCTCAGACGGGGTGGCGCAGAAGCCGACGCGTGTCGACGACATGATCCTGCCGCCGGTCGGTTTTGGGGTCAAGGTGATCTCGATCGGAATGTTCGTCGACGACAACGCCGCGGTCGCGTGGCGGGGCCCGATGCTGCACCGCACCATCCAGCAGTTCCTCACCGACGTGTACTTCGGCGACCTCGACATCCTGCTGCTCGACCTGCCGCCGGGAACGGGCGACGTGGCGATCTCGGTCGGGCAGTTGCTCCCGCACGCCGAGGTGCTCGTGGTGACAACGCCGCAGCCCGCGGCAGCCGACGTCGCCGAGCGCTCCGGCGTCGTCGCCCGCCAGACCGGCCAGCGCATCGTGGGTGTCATTGAGAACATGGCGGGGCTGCCGGCGCCCGACGGCACGATCCTCGAGGTCTTCGGTTCGGGCGGCGGCGCGGAGGTGGCGCGGCGTCTGTCGGCCGGGCAGGCTCCGGATGCCGCGGTGGATCTGCTGGCCTCGATTCCGCTCAGCGTGGGACTCCGCGCCGGCGGCGACGTGGGAATGCCGATCGTGCTCAGCGACCCGGCCGACCCGGCTGCGGCGGCCATCCTGCGTGTCGCGGCGCGCCTCGCGACCCGTGGCCGCGGCCTGACCGGCCGCAGCCTCGGGATCACCCCGACCTGACCCCGCTCCCTCCCACCGATACCTCCTCTCCCTCCCACCCCCTCCAACCCCTTTTCCTCCCACCCCCTCCAGCCCCTTTTCCTCCCTCCCCCTCCAGCCCCTTTTCCTCCCTCCCCCTCCCGCGCCCCTCCGTGTCTCCCAAGGGACGCAAATCGTGCCAACGGTGGCGCGATGGCGCGATATGGGTCCCTTCGCTGGCGTGGAGCCTGTGGATAACTCTGCACAAGGCGTCTGGATGCCCGGCAGAGTGTTCGCATGCCAGAACTCAAGCCCCTGCCCGCCGCACTGACGGGCATCCCTTTCACCAACCGGACCGCACACAGACTCGGCGTGGGTGCCGGGCGCCTTCGAAGTGACGATCTCCGCGCGCCGTTCCACGGGGTGCACACTGTGGCGGGAACCAGGATGCCCGACGACGAACACCGCCTCGTCCGCGAAGCGCTCGCACGGTGCCACGCCTTCGCCACCGTCCTCAGGCCCGGCGAGCGATTCTCCCACACCACCGCCGCGCTGCTCTGGGGGGCGGCGCTACCCCGGAGCTTCACGAACGCGCCGTTGCATGTCGCCGCTCCCGACCCGACTCGGGCTCGTCGGGCGCGCGGCACCGTCGGCCACACGCTCCCGCCATCACTGCCGGCCCTTCGGCGTGGGCTCCCCGTCACCGACCCCACAACCACCTGGTTCGGAGCAGCACAGCTCCTTCCCCTCGACGAGCTCATCGCGCTCGGCGACCACCTCATCCATCGTCCCGTCTACCCGGTTCGAGGAGACACCCGTCCCTACGTCACTCTCTCGGAACTCGAAGAGCACGCCATCAGCACCCGCGGCCCCGGCGTGAACCGTGCGAGAGAGGCCCTCAGGCTTCTCAACGGGGGCGCCGAGTCACGCCCGGAGAGCCTGCTGCGTCTTCTCCTCCACAGGGCCGGATTGCCGAAACCCGAGGTCAATCCCGAAATCTGCGATTCGGTCGGCAACAGTATCGGCCGGGCAGACCTCGTCTTTCGCGAATGGAGAGTCATCGTCGAGTACGACGGCCAGCAGCACCGGTTGGAAGACGAACAGTACGAGAAGGATGCGACGCGGCTCGAACTCTTCCACCTCGACGACTGGCATGTCATCCGCGTCCGAAAAGAAGGGCTCTTCAGGTTCCCCCGCCAGACCGCCGAACACGTCTCCGACGTACTGCGCCGCCGCGACGCCCACCCCCTCCCCCGAGATCGCTCCCGCTGACGCCGCGAAGGGACCCGAATCGCGGCGAGAGGCCACATTTGGCGCGATGTGGGTCCCTTCGAGCGGCGAGGAGGGGGGCGAGGCGCGGAGGGTGCGGGGAAGGAGGCGCGGGGCGCGTAGAGAGCGAAGGAGGGGCGGGGGCGGGGCGGAAGGGGCAAGGTGGGCAAGGGGGAAAGGGGGGAAAGGGGGGCAAGGGGGGCAAGGGGGGCAAGGGGCGAGCCTAGGCTCGGAGGATGCACACCATCACACTCGGCACGAACGGCCCCGAGGTCTCCCGCCTCGGACTCGGCTGCATGGGAATGAGCGACTTCTACACGGGCCACGGCACCGACGAGCAGGGGTCGATCGCGACGATCCACCGCGCGCTCCACCTCGGCATCACGTTCTTCGACACCGCGGAGATCTACGGCCCCTTCACGAACGAGGAACTCGTCGGCAAGGCACTGGCGGGGCGCCGCGACGAGGTCGTGATCGCCACCAAGTTCGGCTTCATCCAGCACCTCGGCGACGGTTCGCGCGGGCTCGACGGTCGGCCGGAGAATGCGCGGCTCGCCCTCGAGGGCTCGTTGAAGCGCCTCGGAACCGACCACATCGACCTCTTCTACCAGCACCGGATGGATCCGAAGGTACCGATCGAGGAGACCATGGGCGCGCTGGCCCAGTTCGTCGACGAGGGCAAGATCCGCTACATCGGCCTGAGTGAGGCTTCGCCTGCGACGATTCGTCGGGCGCACGCCGTGCATCCGGTGACCGCACTGCAGACCGAGTACTCGCTCTGGTCGCGCGATCCGGAGGCAGAGATCCTGCCCACCGTGCGAGAACTGGGAATCGGCTTCGTGCCCTACTCGCCGCTCGGGCGCGGCTTCCTCACCGGCACGATCCGCTCGCTCGACCAGCTCGACGAGAAGGACTTCCGGCGGAACAACCCGCGGTTCGAGGGCGAGAACCTGGCGGCGAACATCCGCATCGTCGAGCAGGTGGATGCCGTCGCCGCAGAACTCGGCGCGAAGCCCGGCCAGGTCGCGCTGGCATGGCTGCTCGCGCAGGGAGACGACATCGCGCCGATCCCCGGCACGAAGCGGGTCTCGTATCTCGAGGAGAATGTAGCCTCAGACGCCCTCGTGCTCACCGAAGCACACCTCAGAGCACTCGACGCCGTGGCGCCGCCGGTCGGCGACCGCTACGCGGACATGTCGCCGGTCAACCGGTAGCTACCCCCGAGAATGACACTTCGCGCCGAGATCGAAAGGTCTCCCTGGCAGTCCGGCGCGGAAGTGTCGTCTCGCGCGGGAACGCGACGCTAGGCGCAAGAGGGAGGGCGGGAGACCCGAGCGGGAGGGCGGGTCAGGTGGCTTCGGTGTCGAAGGGAGCCGCCATGGCCGGCTGGGCGTCGGCCAGTCGCGCCTCGGACTTGCGGCCGGAGAGGTAGGCGGGGCCAGACGTTCCGGCGCTGCTGGCTGAAACGGCGACGGCTGACGCGGCACCGGCAGGCGCGGCACCGGCGGGCCGGGCACCGGCGGCAACGTCATTGGCGAACCCGTCATTGGCAGGCCCATCACCGGCTGGCACATCATTGGCTGGCACATCATTGGCTGGCACATCATTGGCTGGCACATCATTGGCTGGCACATCATTGGCTGGCACATCATTGGCTGGCACCGACAGCGACACACCTGGACCGTCGTCGAACGACGCGTCTTCGGCGAGCGACTGCGCCAGCGCGTCGGCCGGGGCGTCCTTCGCGAGACTCACACCCGCAGCACCGGCGGCCATGGCAGCAGCGGCACCGGGCGCCTGGGCCGTCTGGAGAGAAGCAGCCATCGGAGCCGACGGCTTCACGGGCACCGGATCCGGCTCGGCCGGGTCTTCGAGCAGGGCGTCACGGATGATGCGGCGCGGGTCGTACTGGCGAGGGTCGAGCTTCTTCCACTCGACTTCGTCGAAGTCGGGACCCATCTCCTCCTTCATCCGGTTCTTCGCACCGTTGGTGAAGTCGCGGAGCTGCCGGACGAATTTGGCCAGCACGGAGGCGTAGTGCGGCAGGCGCTCAGGACCGATCACGAACGCGGCAACAACGCCGATGATGATGAGCTTCTCGAACGTCAACCCGAACATGTGTACACCCTACTTGACGAATTGCCGGAACTTCTCACTTGCGGTCGAGGCGGTCGACACCTCGTCGCAAGGTGGCATCTAAGCTGAACCCGGAGGTCATTACCTGTGTCGAAAGAGACCAACTGGAAGTACGCCGAAGACATCGTGACGGAGCCGGCGGTGATCGTCGATGCACGCGCGCATGCGGGCGAGGTCGGCGTCGAATCGGTGAGCCCGGGCATCGGCGCGCAGCTCGCCGTTCTCGCGGGCGCTGCCGCCGCGCGCTCGATCGTCGAGATCGGCACCGGCCTCGGCGTCTCCGGGCTCTGGATGCTCGCGGGGGCCCCGACCGCCACCCTCACGTCGATCGACACCGAGGTCGACAGGCAGCAGTCCGCCCGCGCAGCCTTCACCGCCTCGGGTGTCGCCGCGAACCGTATCCGGCTCATCACCGGGCGCGCGAAAGACGTGCTCCCGCGCATGAACGAGGGCTCTTACGACCTCGTGCTGGTCGACGCCGATCCGGAATCCGTGATCGAGTACGTCGAACACGGCCTGCGGCTCGTGCGGGTGGGCGGAACCGTCGCCGTGCCCCACGCGCTCTGGCGCGACCGGGTGGCGGATCCTGTGCAGCGCGACGACACCGTCGCCGACTTCCGGTCGCTGATCAGCGAGCTGTCGCAGTCGAGCGCTGTCATCACCGCGCTCTCGCCGATCGGCGACGGGCTGCTCCAGATCACGAAGGTGCTCGGCTGAGCCGACCCGCGCTGAGCCGACCCGCGCTGAGCCGACCCACCGCTCAACCGCCCCGTACGCGGAGAGAAGCCCCCGTCATCCTGCAACTGCAGGGCGACGGGGGCTTCTCTCCGTGAGGCGTCTCAGGCGGGCGCCACGACTCCCGCGAGGGCGTCGTGCAACTCCCGGGCCTCAGCGTCGTTGACGGAGACCACAAGCCTGCCGCCTCCTTCGAGAGGCACTCGCACAATGATGAGGCGTCCTTCTTTGACGGCCTCCATTGGTCCGTCGCCGGTCCTGGGTTTCATGGCGGCCATGCGGCTCCCCTTCCGTGGTGTCGTACTTCCATTATCCAGCATTCTGCAAGGTGTCTCGAACCTCGGCCCGTGCTGGGGGCGGGCAGCTCTGGGTTACGGCGGGGTCCAGTCGGATCCGTCGACGCCCCAGCAGATCAACAGCCATCCCCACTGGGCCGCCAGGAACGCGATCACGACCACGACGCGGTAGATGCGCGACTTCGGCAGCGCCACCACCCCGAGAAGCGGGAACAGGGGCATCAGCAGCCGGAACACGCTCGACTGCGGGAAGAACACCGCGAGCAGGTAGAGCACGTAGGCGATCACCCAGAACCGGAGATCAAGCGAGATGCGCTTCACGCCTCGTGTCGCCATGAACAGGCCGAACGCGATCACGAGCAGAACCACGACGACGGCGCCCGCTGGCACCCCGAGCCACCAGTTGCCGCCCTGGATCCACGAGGCGAAGGGGATGAGGTGGCTGTAGCCGATGTACGCGGCACGCCAGGCGAGCTCCGTCTCGGTATATGCCTGCGCGTAGCCGGTTGCTCCCCAGGCGATGAGGGTCCAGACGAGTCCCACCATGATGCTGAACGCCGTGACAGCGACCGAGAGCACCCGCTCCCGCATCGGGAAGGGCTCCCTCTCGCGGATCCACCAGCGGTGCACGATGTGGAACCCGAGCGCGAGAGCGAACGCGAGCCCGCTCGGGCGCGTGAACGACATCACCAGCACGATGGGGAACAGCCAGGCGTATTTTCGACGCACCAGCAGGTACAGCGCCAGCATCAGCAGGAACATGTACATCGACTCGGCGTACGCCACCTGGAACATCGGCGAGACGGGCGCGATGCAGAACAGCAGCACGGCGAACATCGAGGTGCCCTGCGGCAGCGTCAGGCGCATCAGCCGGTAGAACACCAGGGCCGCGCCGGCGCCGAAGATCACCGACACGAAGACCGACATGTACTCCCACGGGATGCCCGTGACCGTCGTGAGCCCGCGGATCAGGAACGGATACCCCGGCAGGAACGCCCACGCGTTCTGCTCGACATGCCCCGAGGTGCCGAGCGGCAACTGGGAGGGGTACCCCCAGTAGGCGATGATCTTGTACCAGGTGCCGTCCCAGATGGAGGCGTAGTCGAAGTACGAGGGCTGGGCGCCCGTCCACGGGTTCTTGCCCTGCACGCTGGCCAGCACGAGCAGCATGATGGTGGTCGCCGCACGAGCTGCCACGTAGATGAGCAGCACGGTCATCCACCACGAACTCCACCACCGTCCGAGCCGGGTCACGGATCGGGGTACGCGTTCCTCTGTGATCACGACGTCTTCGAGAGCCAGAGCCGCAGGGCCTGCTCGCACGAGGTGATCTGGCTGAGGAGCACCCGCTCGTCGTCGGCGTGGGCCTTCATCGGGTCGCCCGGGCCGAAGTTCACCGAGGGGATGCCGAGGGCGGAGAAACGGGCGACATCCGTCCAGCCGTATTTGGGCTTCGCCTCGCCGCCGACCGCCGCGAGGAATTCCTGGGCGAGCGGCGCGTCGAGCCCGGGGCGGGCGCCCTCCGCGAGGTCGACGACCGTGATCTCGTAGTCGCCGAACAGCTCGTGCATGTGCGCGATCGCCTCCTCGCCCGAGCGGCTCGGGGCGAAACGGTAGTTGATGTGCACCATCGCCTCATCCGGGATGACGTTGCTGGCCACTCCCCCGCTGATGCCCACGGCGTTCAGGCCCTCGCGGTAGACGAGGCCGTCGACCTCGACCTCGCGCGCCCGGTAGGCGGCGAGCGTGTCGAGCACCGGTGCGAGCTTGTGGATGGCGTTCGACCCGACCCAACCCCTGGCCGAGTGCGAACGCTTGCCGAACGCGCGCACCTCGATGCGGAGGTTGCCGTTGCAGCCTCCCTCGATCTGGCTGTTCGACGGTTCGCCGAGGATCGAGAAGTCGCCCACGAACAGGTCCGGCCGGTTGGCGGCGAGCCGGCCGAGGCCGTTCAGCGCGGCAGAGACCTCCTCGTGGTCGTACCACATCCACGTGATGTCGACCCGGGGGTCGGTGAGTTCGGCGGCGAGCTTCAGCTGCACCGCGACGCCGGCTTTCATGTCGACCGTGCCCCGGCCCCACAGATAGTCGGCGCCGTCCTCGGTCTCGTAGCGGCTCGGCACGTTGTCGTTCTCGGGCACCACGTCGATGTGACCGGCGATCACGACGCGTTGGCCCCGCCCGAGATTCGTGCGGGCCACGACCGTGTCCCCGTCGCGGATGATCTCCAAATGCGCAGAGCCCTGCAGGCTTCTGACGATCGCGTCGGCGAGCGGACCCTCGTCACCCGAGACCGAATGGATGTCGACCAGCTGTCGGGTGAGCTCGACGGAGCTCGCCCCCAGGTCGAGCGGGATGATCGTGGTGGGGGCGTCCGGCATGCGGCCCAGTTTATCGGTGCCCGCCGGGCTCCGCTGTGAGCCGCCGCCTAGACGCCGCCAGCGCCGCCGCGCGGGGGCACGGGTGCCGCCGCTACCCTTGGAGCATGACTTCGAACGATGCCCTGCCGACCCACGCCTGGGGCCACGGCCTCGCCACCATCGCCGGCGACGGCACCGTGCTCGACACCTGGTATCCCGAGCCCCGCCTCGGTGAGCCGGCCGCTGCCGGCGGCGAGACAGCCGGCGACGCGACATCCGGTGGCGCAGCATCCGTTCCGGCCGAGCTCGCCGCGCAGGCGACTCCGGATGGCCGGCGGAACGTGCGCGTCGAGGTCGTCACCACGCAGATCGCCCTGACCGACCCGCCCGCCTCGACGCCTGACGCGTACCTTCGCCTGCACCTGCTCTCGCACCTGCTCGTGGCGCCGAACACCATCAACCTCGACGGCATCTTCGGGCACTTGCCGATCACCGTCTGGACCAACGCCGGCCCCGTGCTTCCCGCCGACTTCGACAGGCTCCGCCCCTCGCTCCAGCGCCAGGGCATCGCGGCGCACGGCATCGACAAGTTTCCGCGCCTCACCGACTACGTCAGCCCCGACCGCGTGCGCATCGCGGATGCCTCGCGCGTGCGCCTCGGCGCGCACCTCTCCCCGGGCACAACCGTGATGCACGAGGGTTTCGTGAACTTCAACGCCGGCACCCTCGGCGCCTCGATGGTCGAGGGCCGCATCTCGCAGGGCGTCGTCGTCGGCGACGGATCGGATGTCGGGGGTGGCGCATCCATCATGGGAACGCTCTCGGGCGGCGGAACCCAGCGCATCTCGATCGGCGAGCGCGCCCTGCTCGGGGCGAACTCGGGCATCGGCATCTCGATCGGCGACGACTCCGTGGTGGAGGCCGGCCTCTACGTGACGGCCGGCACGAAGGTGCGCCTCGTCGGCGCGGCACCCCGGAACGACGGGTCGACGCCGACCGTCAAGGCCGTAGAACTCTCAGGCCGCCCCAACCTGCTCTTTCGCCGCAACTCCCTCACGGGCGCGGTCGAGGTGCTCTCGCGCACCGGCGCCGGCGTCACTCTGAACGAGACCCTGCACGCCTGACCCTGTAACGAATTCGGCGGCCACAGGCCCATCCGCCCGCCATAGCGGCGAGGATTGGCCTGTGGCCGCCGATTCATCGATCAGGCTGGCGGGCGGCGCGGGTCAGCGGTCAGCGGGCCACTGGCGCTCGGGGCTGCCCAGGTAGAGCTGCTGCGGGCGACCGATCTTCGTGGCCGGGTCGGTCTGCATCTCGCGCCAGTGCGCGATCCAGCCGGGCAGGCGCCCGATCGCGAACAGCACCGTGAACATGCGCGTCGGGAACCCCATCGCCTTGTAGATGACCCCGGTGTAGAAGTCGACGTTCGGGTACAGGCGCCGGGAGATGAAGTAGTCGTCGGCCAGGGCGATCGCCTCGAGCTCCTTGGCGATGTCGAGCAGGTCGTCCTGCACTCCGAGGGCGGCGAGCACCTCGTCGGCGGCCTCCTTCACGAGCTTGGCGCGCGGGTCGTAGTTCTTGTAGACGCGGTGCCCGAAGCCCATGAGACGGATGCCCGCCTCCTTGTTCTTGACCCGCTCGACGAACTTCTCGACACCCTCGCCCGAGTCCCGGATCTGCGCCAGCATCGTGAGGACAGCTTCGTTCGCTCCGCCGTGCAGCGGGCCGTAGAGCGCGTTGATACCGGCCGAGATCGACGCGAACATGTTGGCCTCGGTCGACCCGACGAGGCGAACCGTCGACGTCGAGGCGTTCTGCTCGTGGTCTTCGTGCAGGATGAGCAGGCGCTCGAGCGCCTTCGAGAGCACGGGGTTCGCGACGTACGGCTCCGCCATGGTGCCGAAGTTCAGCCGCAGGAAGTTGTCGATGAAGCTGAGCGAGTTGTCGGGGTAGAGGAAAGCCTGCCCGAGGCTCTTCTTGTGCGCGTACGCCGCCATCACTGGCAGCTTCGCCAGCAGGCGGATCGTCGAGATCTCGACGTGCTCCGGGTTCCGCGGGTCGAGGGAGTCCTGATAGTAGGTCGACAGCGCCGAGATGCCCGCCGAGAGCACCGACATCGGGTGCGCGTTGTGCGGCAGCGCGTCGAAGAAGCGCTTGAGGTCCTCGTGCAGAAGCGTGTGGTGACGGATCTCGTTGTCGAACTTCTCGAGCTGCGAAGCCGTCGGCAGCTCGCCGTAGATGAGCAGCCAGGCCGTCTCGAGATAGGTGGAGTGCTCGGCGATCTGGTCGATCGGATACCCACGATAGCGCAGGATCCCCTTGTCGCCGTCGATGTAGGTGATGCTCGACCGGGTGGCCGAGGTGTTCACGAACCCGTAGTCGAGGGTGGTCAGACCGGTCTGCTTCGTGAACGTCGAGATGTCGACGGAGGATGCACCGTCGGCGCTCGTGAGGATCGGGAACTCCGCTGTGCCGCCGGGGAACGTCAGGGTGGCCTTCTGCTCGGCGGGCTCCTTTTCGGGGGCCTTCTGCCCTACGTCTGCAGCCTGATCGGTGTCGCCCACGGCGCCTCCTTGAGATTCGTGATGTGCACACTCAGCCTAAAGCACTGGGCGAACCCAGCCGTTCGGCCGCTGCCGTGATGCGTTCGTCTGACGCGGTGAGCGAGAACCGCACGTGCTCGGGGAAGTGGTCGCCGTAGAACGGGCCGGGGCCGGCGAGGATGCCGAGCCCTGCGAGCCGGTCGATGCTCTGCCACGCTTCCCGGCCCTCGCTCGCCCAGAGGTAGAGCCCCGCCTCGCTCCGGTCGATGCGGAACCCGCTCTGCTCGAGCGCCGGCTTCAGGATGTCGCGGCGAGCCCGGTAGAGCTCCTTCTGGTGTGCGACGTGCCGGTCGTCACCGAGCGCGGCGACCATCGCCGTCTGCACGGGGGCGGGCGGCATCATGCCGGAGTGCTTCCGCACGGTCAGGAGCCGCTCGATGAGCACCTCGTCGCCCGCCACGAAAGCGGCGCGGTAGCCCGCGAGGTTCGACTGCTTGCTGAGCGAGTACACCGCGAGCACGCCGGTCACGTCGACGACGCCGTCGTCGCCCGTCACCACGCGGGGGTCGAGGATGCTCGGCACAGGCGAAGCAGCCCACTCCCCCTCCCAGCCGAGCTCGGCGTAGCACTCGTCGTTCGCGATCGTGGCCCCCAACGCACGCGCGCGTTCGACCGCCCGGCGGAGGGCAGGCGCATCCAGAACCGCACCGTCGGGGTTGCCGGGCGAGTTCAACCAGACCAGCTTCGTGCCGGCCGGCCATTCAGCGGGGTCGTCGGAGGCGAACGAACGGGCCCCGGCGATGGTCGCGCCGATCTCGTAGGTCGGGTACGCGGCCCTCGGATGAACGACCACATCGCCCTCGCCGAGACCGAGCATGAAGGGCAACCAGGCGACGAGCTCCTTGGAGCCGATGGTCGGAAGCACCTGGGCCGGGGTCAACCCGGCGACCCCCCGGCGCCGCTCGAACCAGGAACTGATGGCGTTCCGGAGCTCAGGGCTCCCCGCCGTGGCCGGGTAGGAATGGGCATCCGTCGCCGCCGCGAGCGCCTGCCGCACGACATCCGGCGTCGGATCGACCGGCGAACCGATCGACAGGTCCACGATGCCGCCCGGATGTGCCTTCGCCTTCGCGGCGAACGGGGTCATCGCGTCCCATGGGTAGTCGGGCAGGGAGCCGAGCGTCACCGGTTACGCGTGCGTCTCTTGCGGCGGGAGCGCGGAAATGACGGGGTGGTCCTTCGGGATGACGCCGATCTTCGCAGCGCCCCCCGGGGAACCGATGTCGGTGAAGAACTCCACGTTCGCCTTGTAGTAGTCGGCCCACTCTTCGGGCAGGTCGTCTTCGTAGTAGATCGCCTCGACGGGGCAGACCGGCTCACACGCACCGCAGTCGACGCACTCGTCGGGGTGGATGTAGAGCGATCGTTCGCCTTCGTAGATGCAGTCGACAGGGCATTCGTCGATGCACGCGCGGTCTTTGACGTCGACACACGGCAGGGCGATGACATAGGTCACGGTGGTGAGATCCTTCCGAAACGAGCAGGTTCCAGTCTAAGCGGCGTCGGAGGGCTGCTCTGCCTGTCGGCGTTTGGGCCAGGCCAGCACGACGAGCGCGATCACGGTGGGCGCGAACGTCCACACGTAGCCGTAGCCGCGTTCGTCGGCGGGGATGAGGATCGACCCCCCGGGGCTCGGCAGGGTCAGCACGGCGACGATGCCGACGAGGCCGAGCGCGGCGAGGAACGCGATGAGCCGGCTCGGCAGGATGAGCCGCAGCCCGACGAGCAGGAAGACGACAGAGGCGACAGCGAGGATCAGCCCGAGCGGCAGGTCGAACAGGCCGAAGAAGCTGATGGTGGACTGGTGCACCACCGTTCCGAGCATGCCGAAGACGACGCCGAGAAGCAGACCGATGATCCAGCTGGCGACGCGCACGACCATCGACTCCCCCACGGGCTGGTCGGCGGTTTCCGCCACGGTCGTCTCTCGGAATGACATCACAATTGCCTTTCGTTGTCGGCACCAATGTACCCGGGCATCCTGAACGCTTGTACCCTTGAAAACGGACGACGACGTCACTTCATCCGCTGTCCGACCCACCGACGGAGCCTCTTCGTGCACCATCCTCCCGCCCGCTCGAAGCTGCGGACCACCGCCCTCGTTGCGGCGGTCTCCGCCACGCTGCTTCTCGCGCTGGCCGGATGCACGTCGTCGTCTCCGAGCGAAGCAGCGGCGGCGGCCGCGGCGAAGCCTCTGAGCCAGGAGGCCTTCATCACGCGTCAGCTCGGCCTCTCGAGCGTCGACTTCGGGGAGTACCTGCGGCGACAGGCGTTCACCCTGCAGTCGGGCACGACCGAGTTCGTCACGGCCTGGGAATCCGGCGACGACGACCTGGCCCGCTCCCTGTATGCGCCGACACGCACCTTCTACAACCGGATGCTCGCCGCCTCCGCCTCGTTCCCCGAACTCGACGCGTCGCTCGACGCTCCCGACTCGGGATGGCACGCCATCGAAGCTCACCTCTGGCCGCTGACGACAGCCGAGAACCAGGGCATGCCCGTCAGGCCGACGACGACCGATCAGCGCCAGGCGGTCGGCCAGCAGCTGGAGGCCGACACGAAGAGCCTCGCCGGCGCCGTCTCCGGCCTCCGCCCCACCGTCGAGGAACAGGCGGCGGGCGTGGCAGCGCTGATGGCCGGGCGCGGCGCGGCGGCGGCCGCCGGCGAACAGGAACCGCGCTCGCACACCGACCTCTATGACCTACAGGCCTACGTCGACGGTTCGCGCGAGGTGTTCTCCGGGCTCCGGCCGATCCTCGTGACCCAGAACGCCGCGCTCGCCACCACGCTCGACCACCGCTTCGACGCGGCCGAGGGGCAGCTGAATGCCCTCCGCACGGGAGTCTCGTTCCCCGGCTACGACACCCTCACGAGCGACCAGCGCCAGGCGCTGCAGGCGGCCGTGGCGGACCTCACGGCGTCGCTCGGGCAGGTGCCGCAGACCCTCGCGGGCTGACAGACGCTCGCCGGTACAGACCCCTGCAGGCTAGGCGAACAGCGCGTTGCCGTAGTAGGCGAGCGCGGCGAGCGGCCTGAACGGCCGCCCGCTCCCAGCGCGGCGCAACGCCCTCTTACGCGAACAGCGCCTTGCCGTAGTAGTCGCCGGCGGCGGCGAGGCCCGGGGGCACCGCGAAGACCCCGGATCCGACGTGCCTGATGTACTCGTTCAGGCGGTCCATCGACCCGAGCTTCTGCTGGATCGCCACGAACTGCGCGGGATCCCTCTGGTAGGAGATGAACATGAGTCCGGCATCCAGTCGCCCGACGCTGTCGATGCCGTCGGTGAAGTTGTAGCCGCGCCGGAGGATCTTCGTGCCGCCGTTGTTCTCGTGCGCCGCGAGGGCGACGTGCGAGGTGGCCGGGATGACCGGGGTGCCGTCGGCGCCTGTCGCTTCGAAGTCGGGCGTGTCGAACTCGGCCGTGCCGCTGAGCGGCGCACCCTCCAGCTTCGTGCGCCCGAACACCGCGTGCTGGTCGCCGATGTAGTCGGCGTCCCATGTCTCGATCAGCATGTGGATCTTGCGGGCGACGAGGTAGCTGCCCCCGGTCATCCACGGCTGGTCGCTGTCGGCACCCACCCACACCTGCTGGGCGAACTCGTCATCGCTCACGATGTTGCGGGTGCCGTCCTTGAAGCCCATCAGGTTGCGGGGCGTCGCCTGGTCGGCGATCCGGGATGCGCGGCCGAAGCCCTGCACGGTCCACCGTGTCGAGGCGGTGGTGCGGGCCACCCGCGCGAGGTTCCGGATGGCGTGGTAGGCGACCTGCGGATCGCTCGCGCAGGCCTGCACGCAGATGTCCCCACCCGTGAACTCGGGGGTCAGCGCGTCGCTCGCGAATGCCGGGAGGTCGTTCAGCACGGCCGGCTTGTACTTGGCCCAGCCGAACCGGGCGTCGAACATCGAGGGCGCGAAACCGACGGTCACCGTCAGCTGGTTCGCGCCCATCCCGGCAGCTTCGCCCGTGTCGCCCGGAACCGCGAGCTCCCGCGCGGGTTCGACGGCGCCGACCGCAAGCCCCTGCGTGTACTGCGCGATCGCCGCCGACCACTTGGCCAGCATGACCTGCAGCTCGGAGGCCGAGTTGGTCGTCACGTCGAACACCATGAAGACGAGGTGATCCTGCGGTGCAGTGCGGATGCCGGCCTGGTGCTCCCCGTAGAAGGCATACGTGTCGTCGGCCGGGGCGGACGACGCGCTCGGCCCACCCTCGGAGGCCTGGGCGGCCAGTCCCGTGGTCGTGACACCGATCGCGGCGCCCGCCGCCGCACTGGCGACGGCGCCGCCGAAGAACGCCCGGCGCGAGATGCCTGAGGGAGCCCCGGCACCGTTTTCGGCGGGGGAATCGCTTCCCCGGGCATCCGGAGCCGCGGAGGGGACGCCCGAAGGCGCCCCCTCCGCGGCCTCCGGCCTTTCGAACCGGGCGACGCCCGAGGGAGTGCCGTCTGACTTCTTGTCTCTACGCGCCACTTACGCGGTCGCCACCTTTTCACTGATCTGTGCGAGCGGAGCCTGAAGGGCCTGGATGGCCTGCGTCAGCTTCGGTGCATCCGAGGTGCGGAGCGCCTCATCGTACAGCTTGTAGCCGCCGGGAGCCGCTGCGTCCTTGTAGGTCGCGAGCAGGGCATCGACCGACGCGAACTGGGCGCTGATCGACGTCGTGAGGTCGGGGTCGATCGTGGTGAGCGCGGGCTTCAGGTACTCGAAGGCCTGCTCGGAGCCCTCGACGTTCGCAACGAAGTCGACGAGGTCGATATGGCAGTACGCCTCCTCCTCACCGGTGATCTTCGAGGACTGCACCTCTTCAAGCAGACCGGATGCGCCGTTGGCGAGCTCCTCCGGCTTGTAGGTGAGACCCGTGGTGAGAGTCTGGAGTTGGGCGATGTCGGTGACGAGCTTGGTGCTCAGTGCCTTCGTCGAGTCGGTGATGGTGCCGGTCTCGAAGATGTCCTTCTCGATCGGGTGGAAACCGGTCCACTCGGTGCCGGGATCGACGTCGGCGACGCGCGCGTCGACCTGCGGGTCGAGGTCGGCGAAGCTCTCGGCGACAGGCTCGATGCGCTCGTAGAACGGGCGGGCCGCGGCGTAGGCGGTCTTGGCCGCTTCGACGTCACCGGCCTGGATCGCCGTGTCGAGCGCCGCTACGGCGTCGACGAGGCTCGCGGCCTGGCCTTCGACGTACTGGCCGTAGCCGACGGTGCCCTCAGCGAGCAGGCTCTGCACGTCGCTCGGGGCTGAGGTCGCGTCACCGATCACCGTGAAGTCGGTGTTCTCGGTGGTCGCGCCCGGGCAGTTCAATTGGTAGGTGCCACCGGTCAGGGTGACCGTGAACGACGAGGCCTTCAGGCCCGCCACGATGTTCTCCCGCTCGCCGAGGATGCGCTTGTCGCTCATCAGCTCGACCTCGCTGAGGCCGGCCGCGTCGGAGTTCGTGATCTCGAAGGTGACCGGGCCGGCGGGGGCGCTGGCGAAGTCCATCGCGCAGTCGTTGCCGCTCAGCGTCACCTTCACCTGGGCCGCTCCGTTCGAGACGGGGGCGCTGCCGTCGGCGGCGCTGCTGCTGCCGGTGCTCGTGCCGGTCGATGCCGTGCCAGCGCAGCCCGCGAGCAGCATGCTGCCGAGGGCGATTCCGGTGATCACGGCGTACTTCGCGCCGCGGCGAAGAGGGGTGGGGTGTCGGGTCACGGTGAAGCTCCTTCTCAGGGTCAGCTGTGTGCAGAGATGGTGGTGCGTACGGGGGGATTCTGGATGCCCGAACCGTCGTCGCCGTTGGGAAGGTCGGTGTCGTCGGGAAGGTCGGCGTCGATGCCGACACTGCGGCGTCTCGCGGCCCGGATGCCCCGGGCGCCGAACAGCGCGAGAACGATCGCGGCCACGGCGAGTACCAGCGGCAGGTAGTACCGGAAGAGTGCGGCCTCGTCGGTTGCGGCGACCCGGTCCGCGAGCGCTACAGCCACGAGTTCGGACTGCTGGGCATCCACCGTCCAGGAGACGGATTCCGGAGCAGTCGTGCCTCCGCTCACGGTGACGGTGCGGGGCGCCGTGAGGCCGCCGCCCGAGAGGCTCAGCGTGGTGACCGAGTCGCTCGTGGCGTCGAGCAGGGTGTCGCCAGCGACCCACACGTGCTCGTTGAGGGTCACCTGCCAGACAGCGCTGAACGGCCCGGGATTCTGGGCGCGGTTCACACCGACAGGGGTGCGGCCGCCGTTCAGCACGCCGAGCTGTTCGAGCGTGACGGTCGAGGGCACACCCGTCGGAACTGTCTGGGCCGTCACGGACCAGGTGCGGGCATCCGTTCCCAGCCGGGTCTCGGATGTCGCGGCGCCCGCCGCGAGCACGGTCGACGTTGCTACGCCCTCCACAGTGGAGACGAGCTCGTAACCGTCTGCCGTCGGTGCGAGTTCAGCGGTTCCGACCTGCGGGCCGTCTGCCAACACGATCGCCAGCGGAGAGGTCGGGAGCGACGCCCCTCCGGAGGCCGGAACGGCGATGAACAGCACCAGCGCGGCCACGGCAGCGGTCGCAGCGATGCCGAACTGCACGCGGTACGCACGGATGCCCGGCCGGAGCGCATGCGGCCAGAGCACGAACAGCAGCACGGGCACCAGGTACAGCGACCAGCCGAGCACCTCGATCACCTTCGGATCCGCGGGGATGCCGAGAACCCCGGTGACCAGGGCGGCCTGCACCGAGCCGTTCGGGGCGAGCCAGGAGAGGTCGACGGTGGCCGCCTGGCCGATGACGATCCAGCCGGCCTCGTGCGCCGTGCGGAGGGCGCTCATCACGAGGCCCGCCGCGACCAACACGAGGAAGACACCCGTCACGGTGAAGAACCTGCCGAGGTTCAGCCGGATGCCGCCGCGGTAGATCAGGTAGCCGATCACGACCGCGAGGAGGAGACCGAACACGGCGCCGGCACCGGCGACCAGCGGGTTGACCGACGACTGGAAGGCGGCCAGCAGGAAGACGCTCGTCTCGAACCCCTCGCGGAGAACGGCGAGGAAGGCCATCACGGCCAGCGCGGTGACAGAACCTCGCGCCAGCGCATCGCCCGCGACCTCTTCGAGCTCCGTGCGCATGTTGCGGGCGTGCTTCGACATCCAGACGATCATGACGGTGACCATCACAACGGCGACGGCCCCGATGATCGACTCCATACCCTCCTGCTCGGCCTGCGGGAGGCCCACGGAGATGACCTCGAGGATCACACCGACACCGACGCTGAGCACGATGGCGGCGACGACACCGACCCACATCGACTTCAGCGAATGCCCGTTGCGCTTCAGGAATGCCGCGATGATGCCGACGATCAGGGCGGCTTCGAGACCCTCACGGAGGCCGATGACGAATGTGGCTAACAACGGGGGTCTGGCTCCAGCAGCAGGTGCGCAGAGTGACGTCGCGCACAGGATCGGGTGTTTGCCGGCTGGCAGAACAAAGGTTAGCCTACACTTAGTTAGGGTTGCCTGCACTGACTTCGTCGGCGGGGCAACCGGGGATGTCTGCTGTACCGGCCAGAATGGATGACGTGTACGTCGTCATCTCCGGGGCCAGCCGAGGCTCTGCCACCCTCACCTCGCTCGACGACTCCGGAATAGCCGATCCCGACGAGCCGGCCACCACCCTCGACGGCGACGATCTCGTCGAGGCGGTCGAGGCGCTCGAGCTGGAGAATCCGCGCTGGGTGTGGGCCGACACGGCCCCGCAGTACGGCTGGCTTCTCTCGAACGGGGTGCGCGTCGACCGGTGCCACGACCTCCGGTTGACGCGGACGATCCTGCGATCATCCGCCCTCACCGCAGGCTCGGCCCTAGCGGCGTCACCCCGCGGGGAGTTCGACGGACCAGCGCCGTTCACATCGCTGACGGGCCTCGAGGGCTCCTCTGCCACGGCCGACCGGATCGCCGGCCCGGTGCCCTTCGACTTCGAGGGTGGCTCCTACTCGCCATCCTCACCGGCCACGCCATCCTCACCAACCACGCCCTCCTCACCAACCACGCCCTCCTCTCCGGCCAGGCCGGCCGCGCCGCAGGGCAGCTCCGACGACGGGAGGCTCGCAGAAGGCACCGTGGCCGAACTGGTGCTGCAGCTCGACGCGATCCGCACCTCGACAGAGCCCAATCGGCTTCGCCTCCTGATCGCGGCCGAGTCGGCTGGCGCGCTGGTGGCAGCAGAGATGTCGCACGCAGGGCTGCCGTGGCGCGAAGACGTGCACGACCAGCTGCTCACGGAGTTGCTCGGGCCGCAGGTCGAGCCGGGCCGGCGCCCCGCCCGACTGGAGGCCCTCGCGCAGACCGTGCGTCGCGCGCTCGGCGCTCCGCAGCTCAACCCCGACTCGCCGCAGGAGCTCCTGCGTGCGCTCCGCGCCGCCGGGCTCGCCGTCACCAGCACCCGGTCGTGGGAGTTGCAGGGCATCGAGCATCCGGTCGTGCCGCCGCTGCTCGAGTACAAGAAGCTCTCGCGACTGCTGAGCGCCAACGGATGGTCGTGGATGCAGTCCTGGGTCACGAACGGCCGGTTCTTCCCCGACTATGTGCCGGGCGGAGTCGTCTCGGGCCGCTGGGCAACCCGCGGCGGCGGAGCCCTCCAGCTGCCGAAGCAGGTTCGTCGAGCCGTGACAGCAGACGACGGCTGGACCCTGGTGGTCGCGGATGCCGCGCAACTCGAACCGCGCATCCTCGCCGGTATCTCCGCCGACACGACCATGGCGACTGCCGGCCAGGGCAAGGACCTCTACGCCGGCATCGTCGAGAGCGGTGCAGTGCAGACCCGTGCAGAGGCCAAGGTCGCCATGCTCGGGGCCATGTACGGCGCCACGACCGGTGAGAGTGGACGGTTGCTCCCCCGGCTCGGGCGGGCCTTCCCGACGGCGCTCTCCTACGTCGAGAACGCCGCCCGCGCGGGTGAACGGGGCGAGGTCGTGACGTCGCGCCTCGGCCGGAGCGCACCCCGCCCGGGAGAAGCCTGGTCGGAGATCCAGGCCCTCGCCCGGGAAGGTTCCCCCAACGAGGCCGTACAGCAGCAGGCCCGCCGCGAGGCCCGCGACTGGGGCCGCTTCACGCGCAACTTCGTGGTGCAGGCGAGCGCGGCCGACTGGGCGCTCTGCTGGCTGGCCGACCTCCGCCGCCGCCTGGCGGCGCTGGCCCCCGCCGACGCGGACCTCGCCGAAGCTGACATCGACCTCGCCGACACAGACTTCGCCCACGCTGACATCGCCGATGTGGCGACCACAGCCACCACCCTGGCCGGTGCCGATGTGGCTGCGGCCGCCGAGCCCGACTCCACCGACCCCGCACCAGCCACCGTCCCTGACTCCCCCTCCGACGCAGCATCAGCCACCTCCCCCGCATCGGCCATCGACGCCACCTCCACGGATGTCGCCGACCTCTCCCCGGCCGACCGCGAGGCCGCGCGCATCGCCGCGATCGAGGCCGAGATCGCCGAACGGGAGCGCCGCAAGGCCGCCGACTCCCCCTTCAAGGCGGCCGACCCCGTCGCCGCGATGGCGGCCCGCCTCGCCGAACTCCAGGCGGCCGGCCGGAGCGTCCGCCCGGTCGCCGCCTCCGCGGCCACCCTCCGCCCTGCCACCGCCGCCGCGAGCACCGCCCGCCCGCCCGTCACCGCCCCCACAGCCACCCCCCGAGCTGTTCCCCCCACTGCCGCCGCGAGTACCGGCCGCCCCCCTGCCACCGCCACCCTCGACGCGCCCGAAACCCGTTCGCCTTCCGCCACCACCGACACCGCTACAGACGCTGCCGGATCGGCGCCCTCGGCGGTCATCGCTGGCAGGGCGAAGCCGCCGTTCCAGCACGCGCCGCACCTCGTGTTCTTCCTGCACGACGAGGTCATCGTGCACGCGCCGGCCGCCCTCGCCGAGGAGGTGGCCGACGCCATCCGCGAGTCCGCTGCTTCCGCCACGCGGCTGCTTTTCGGACGGTTCCCGCTCGACGTGCCGCTCGACATCTCCATCGTCGACTCGTACGCCGACGCCGACTGACCCGATCCGCTCGATCCCGCGGGGTGCCCGAGTAATTCAGACGCCCAACGGAATGCGCTCATCGATACCTCGACAGAGGGAGCCTCAGTTGGGCCCCACGCATTCCGTCGTTCCGTGAAGACCGGATCCGACGACGAAGCCCCCGCCGGCAAGTCGAGACTCGGCGGGCGGGGGCTTCGGGGGTGCGGCCACGCCGCTACAGGTTCAGTCGAGGCGCAGAACCTTACGCGTTCGCGTTCTGGCTCTTGACGCGCGAGGCGCTCCGCTGGCGCGCCTGCGCCGAGAGCTCCACCTTGCGGATGCGCACCCACTCGGGCGTCACCTCGACGCACTCGTCTTCGCGGGCGAACTCGAGGGACTCCTCGAGCGTGAGCTTGCGGGACGGCGTCATGCGCTCGAACGTGTCCGACGTGGACTGGCGCATATTGGTGAGCTGCTTCTCCTTGGTGATGTTCACGTCCATGTCGTCGGCGCGCGAGTTCTCACCGATAACCATGCCCTCGTACACCTCCTGCGTCGGCTCGACGAAGAACGACATGCGCTCCTGCAGGTTGACGATGGCGAACGGAGTGACGACGCCCGAACGGTCGGCCACGATGGAACCGTTGTTGCGGGTGACGATCGCACCGGCCCACGCGTCGTAGCCGTGCGAGATCGCGTTCGCGATACCGGTGCCACGCGTGGTGGTGAGGAACTCGGTGCGGAAACCGATGAGCCCACGCGAGGGAACGATGAACTCCATGCGGACCCAGCCGGTGCCGTGGTTCTGCATGGTCGTCATCATGCCCTTGCGAGACGCCAGCAGCTGGGTGATCGCGCCGAGGAACTCCTCGGGCGCATCCACCGTCAGGTGCTCGAACGGTTCGTGCGTCTTGCCGTTGACCTGCTTGGTGACCACCTGGGGCTTGCCCACCGTGAGCTCGAAGCCCTCGCGGCGCATCTGCTCGACGAGGATGGCGAGAGCCAGCTCTCCACGGCCCTGCACCTCCCACGCATCGGGGCGGCCGATGTCGACGACCTTCAGCGAGACGTTACCGACGAGCTCGCGGTCGAGCCGGTCCTTCACCATGCGGGCGGTGACCTTCGAGCCCTTGGTGCGGCCGATCATCGGCGAGGTGTTGGTGCCGATGGTCATCGAGATGGCGGGGTCGTCGACCGTGATGATCGGCAGCGGCCGGACATCCTCGGGGTCGGAGATTGTGTCACCGATGGTGATCTCTTCGATACCGGCGATGGCGACGATGTCACCGGGGCCGGCCGTCTCGGTCGGGAAGCGCGTGAGGGCCTTCGTGATCAGCAGCTCGGTGAGCTTGACGTTCTGGACAGAACCGTCGTGCCGCACCCAGGCGACCTGCTGGCCCTTCTTGATGTGGCCGTTGAAGATACGGAGCAGGGCCAGACGGCCGAGGAACGGCGAGGCGTCGAGGTTCGTGACGTGGGCCTGCAGCGGGTGCTCGTCGTCGTAGACGGGAGCGGGAACGTGCTTCAGAATCGCTTCGAACAGCGGTTCGAGGTCGTCGTTGTCGGGCAGCGTGCCATTTTCGGGCTTGTTGTTCGACGCGGCACCGTTGCGCCCCGAGGCGTAGACGATCGGCACGTCGAGCACAGCATCGAGATCGAGGTCGGGGTGGTCATCCGACATGTCCGAGGCGAGGCCGAGCAGGAGGTCCTGGCTCTCGGCGATGACCTCGTCGATGCGGGCGTCGGGGCGGTCGGTCTTGTTGACCAGCAGGATGACCGGGAGGTTGGCCTCGAGCGCCTTGCGGAGCACGAAGCGGGTCTGCGGCAGCGGACCCTCCGAGGCATCCACCAGCAGCACGACACCGTCGACCATGGAGAGGCCGCGCTCGACCTCACCACCGAAGTCGGCGTGGCCCGGGGTGTCGATGACGTTGATGACAATGTTCTTGCCATCCGCGTGCTTGCCGCTGTAGAGCACCGAGGTGTTCTTGGCCAGGATGGTGATGCCCTTTTCGCGCTCGAGGTCATTGCTGTCCATCATGCGGTCTTCGCCCTCGAAGTGGGCGTCGAAGGAATTGGTCTGCTTGAGCATCGCGTCGACGAGCGTGGTCTTGCCGTGGTCGACGTGGGCAACAATGGCTACGTTACGTAGGTCATCGCGGGTGGCTGACGCCATGGATGATCGTCCTCAATGTAATGCGGACTCAAACTGGTGGCGAGCCCGACGAATAAACGGGTTGGGGCAGCGACGCCCTCAGGAATGTGTTCTTCGCCGGGGCTCGCCCAGCAGGAGAATACACGCAGGTTGTGAACGCGGCGTTAAACTCCGAGGGCGATTCCAGCCCCGGGGATTGCGTTCAGCAACTCTTTAGTATATTCCATCTGCGGGTTGTCGAAGACCTCATCCGTTGTGGCCTTCTCCACGATCTTTCCGCGCTGCATCACAGAGACGTTGTCGGCGATGACCCGCACCACCGCCAGGTCGTGCGTGATGAAGAGATACGTCAGCTCGAGCTCGGTCTGGAGGTCGGTCAGCAACTGCAGGATCTGGGCCTGCACGAGCACGTCGAGAGCGGAGACCGCCTCGTCGAGGATGACGATGTCGGGCTTCAGCGCGAGCGCCCGCGCGATGGCGACCCGCTGCCGCTGGCCCCCGGAGAGCTCGTTCGGATACCGGGTCGCGAGGGTTGACGGGAGCGAGACCTGGTCGAGAAGCTCCAGCACCCGGGCCCGGCGCGACGCCTTGTCCCCGATGTTGTGCGTGGTGAGCGGCTCGCTGATCGTGTTGCCGATGTTGCGGAGAGGGTCGAGCGAACCGTACGGGTCCTGGAAGACCGGCTGCATGCGTCGGCGGAGTTCGAGAAGCGCCTTGCCCTTCAGCGGCGCCGTGTCGGTGCCATTGATCAGGATCTTGCCCGCTGTCGCGTCTTCGAGTCGCAACAGTATCTTGGCGACGGTCGACTTACCGGAGCCCGACTCCCCCACCAGCGCCATGGTGGTGCCCCGCTCGATCTCGAACGACACGTTGTCGACGGCCTTGAAGTCGTCTTTGCTGCCTCGGATCTTGTAGACCTTGGTGAGGTTCTGCAGCACGATCGCCGACTCGCGCTTCGGAGCTGCGGCCTGCAGTTCCGCGCGATCCTCAGCGGCCTTGATCAGGTCGAGTCCCTCGGCCGTCTTCGGCGCGGAGTAGTCGAGGTCGACGAGCGACTTCGAGCTCGACTGGATGCGCCGTGACGCGAGGCTTGGCGCCGCCGCGACCAGGCGCTGCGTGTAGGGGTGCAGCGGGTTCTGGAGGATCTCCTTCGACGGGCCCGACTCGACGACCTGTCCCTTGTACATGACCACGAGGTTCTCGGCGCGCTCGGCGGCGAGGCCGAGGTCGTGGGTGATGAACAGCAGCGCCGTGCCGATCTCGCGCGTGAGCTTCTCGAGGTTGTCGAGGATGGTGCGCTGCACGGTCACGTCGAGGGCAGAGGTCGGCTCATCCGCGATCAGCAGCTTCGGACGGGACGAGAGCCCCATGCCGATCAGCACGCGCTGGCGCATGCCGCCCGAGAACTGGTGCGGGAACTGGCGGAGACGCTTCTCGGCGTCGCCGAGGCCTGCCTCCTTCAACACGGCGATCGCGTGCTTCTTGATGTCACTCCGGCCGGTGGCAATGCCGTTGGCCTTGATGGCCTCCTCGACCTGGAAGCCGATGCTCCACACCGGGTTCAGGTTCGACATCGGGTCCTGGGGCACGAAGCCGATCAACTTGCCGCGCACCTCCTCCATCTCCTTCTGGGAGAGCTTGGTGAGGTCGCGGCCCTCGAAGAGGATCTCGCCGCCGGAGACCTGGCCGGAGCCCGGAAGCAGGTTGATCACGGCGTGGGCGGTGGTGGATTTACCCGACCCGGATTCCCCGACGATCGCGAGGGTCTCGCCCGCACGGAGGGTCAGCGAGGCACCGCGTACGGCCTGGACCATGCCGTTCTGCGTCTGGAAACCGACCTGCAGGTTCTTGATCTCGAGCAGCGGCGCACCGGAGACGGTTTGCCTGGGTGTGGTGGAACTCAACGGAGTGCCCTCGCTTTCGGGTCGAGTGCTTCTCGAATGACTTCACCCATCAGGATGAAGGCGAACACGGTGATCGAGAGGGCGATCGACGGGTAGATCAGCGTCTGGGGGTGGGTACGGATGTCGCGCTGGGCCTGGTTGATCTCGTTGCCCCACGACATGATGTCGCTGCCGAGGCCGACGCCGAGGAACGACAGGGTCGCCTCTGCGACGATCGCGGCGGCGAGCGAGATGGTGGTGATCGCGATGACCGGTGCGATCGCGTTCGGCAGCACGTGGCGGAACAGGATGCGAAGCTTCGAGACACCGAGGGCGTACGATGCCATCACATAATCCGACTGCTTCACGCTCAGGATCTCGGCCCTCAGCACGCGAGCCGTAGAGGGCCACGCGAAGATGCCGATGGCGAGCGAGATCGTCCAGACGCTCCGGTACTGCGAGAGCACCGACATGATGACCACAGCGGCCAGGATGTAGGGGATCGAGAAGAAGATGTCGCCGATGCGCGAGAGGAACGAGTCGAGCCATCCGCCGTAGAAACCGGCGAAGGCACCGAACACGACACCCAGCACCGTGGTGAGGAGGATCACGATGATGCCCACCGTCAGCGACGTCGAGGTGCCGTTGATGATGCGCGAGTAGACGTCGCAGCCCTGCTTCGTGAAGCCGAGTGGATGACCGTCCGTCGGCCCTCCGTTCGAGAGCGCGAGCTGGCAGTCGTTGTTCGGCGCCACGGACGTGAAGAGCCCGGGGAGCAGCGCCACGACCAGCACGAGCAGGATGAGCACGCCCGAGATCCAGAAGATGGGCCGGCTGCGAGCGTCCCGCCACGCGTCGATCCAGAGGTTCGAGGGCTTCTCGGCGACCTTGACGACGTCGATCGCGACGAGCGGGGTCTCTTCGAGGGGGGCGACGAAATGGTTGGCTGAGCGGGCCGACGAACCGGTCACCGGTGACTCGTTGACGTCATTTGACATAGCGGATCCTTGGGTCGAGCAGGCCGTAGAGCAGGTCCACGGCGAGGTTCACGAGCAGATAGATCAGAACCATGACGGTCACGAAGGAGACGACCGTCGGCCCCTCACCCCGGATGATCGCCTGGTAGAGGGTGTTGCCGACGCCGGGCACGTTGAAGATGCCCTCTGTGACCGTGGCACCGACCAGCAGCACACCGAAGTCGGTGGCGAGGTAGGTCACTACGGGGATCAGCGAGTTGCGGAGGATGTGCACAGGAATGATGCGGCGACGGCCGAGGCCCTTGCTGTAGGCCGTGCGCACGAAGTCGAGACTCGAGGTCTCAATCACCGATGACCGGGTGAGCCTGACGATCTGCGCGAAACTGATGCTCGCCAGCACGATGGCCGGCAGTATCAGGTCCTGGATGGGGGCGCCGTCGCCGACGGTCGTGCGTGCCCAGCCGAGCTGCACACCGAACACGAACTGCGCGACGAACGCGATCACGAAGACGGGCAGCGAGATCAGGATGAGGCTGATCGCGAGCGTCGTGCCGTCGAAGAGCTTGCCCTTCCGGAGGCCGGCGACCATGCCGACGAGGATGCCTGCGATCGTCTCCATGAGAAGGGCGATGACAGCGAGGCGCAGTGTCACGGGGAAAGTGCGGGCGAGGATCTCGATGACCGGCTGGCCGGAGAAGGAGACCCCGAAGTTGCCCTGGAAGATTCCGCCCATGTAGATCAGGTACTGCACGATGAACGGCTGGTCGAGATGATACTGCTGCCGCAGCTGCGCGACGATGGCCGGGTTCGGCGTCTTGTCGCCGAACAGGGCGATGATCGGGTCACCCGGGAGGGCGAAGACCATGAAGTAGATGAGGAACGTTGTTCCGATGAAGACGGGAATCGCCTGCAACAGGCGTCTGAGAATGTAGCCGGCCATGAATCAGCCTTCGCGTTCGGGGGTTGTGCACATGAGAATTCGGGTGACCTTACTGTGTCGGGCCGCAGGCGCTGAAGAACAATATACGTGTTCTGGAACGCCCCGGAACCAATGACGGGATCACAGCACAGGGGCGGCAGCGTGTCAGCTGCCGCCCCTGTGGCCGTGCGGGCTGGGTCAGCCCTTGGTGATCTCGTAGTACAGCGGAACCGAGTTCCAGCCGAAGTGCACGTTGGAGACGGATGTTCCGTAGCCACCGGTCACGTTCGAGTACCAGAGCGGGATGACAGGCAGATCCTTGAACAGGATGGACTGTGCGTCCTGGTAGTCCTTGTTCGCAGCGGCCGTGTCGGTCTCGCTCGATCCCTTGGCGAGCAGGGCGTCGAAGGCGGGGTTCGAGTAGTCCCCATCGTTCGAGCCGGCGCCGGTCGCGTAGATCGGTCCCAGGAAGTTGAACAGGCCCGGGTAGTCAGCCTGCCATCCGGTGCGGAAGGCGGTCTGGATCGTGCGGTCAGTGATGGCCGTGCGGACCTGGGCGAACGTCGGTGACGGGGCGCCGGAGGCGTCGATACCGAGGTTGTTCTTCAGGTTGTTCGCCACAGCGTCGACCCAGCCCTGGTGGCCGCCGTCAGCGTTGTATGCGATCTGGAAGGTACCGCTCCACGGTGAGATGGCGTCGGCCTTGGCCCACAGCGCCTTGGCGTCGTCGGCGTTGTACTTCAGCACGTCGGAGCCGGCGATGGAGTCGCTCCACCCGTCGATCACCGGGGAGGTGAAGTCGGCGGCCGGGGTGCGGGTGCCTTCGAAGATCACCTTGGTGATGGTGTCGCGGTCGATGGCCTCGGAGATGGCCTGGCGGCGCAGCTGGCCCTCTTCACCGCTGAAGTGCGGGAGGCGACCCGGGATGGTGAACGACTGGAAGATCGCGGCAGGCTGGTTGACCGCACGGTCACCGAGGTCGGTGGTGTAGGTCTGGTAGGCACTGTCGGGGATCTGGTCGATCACGTCGACGGCGTTCGACTGCAGGTCAGCATATTGGGCGTCGGCGCTGGCGTAGAACTTGATGGTCAGGCCACCGTTCTGGGGCTTGCGTCCGCCGGTGTAGTCAGGGTTCACGACGAGGTCGATCTTGACGTTGTGCTGCCAGGCACCCGTCGAGGCCAGCTTGTACGGGCCGTTTCCGATCGGGTTCTCACCGAACGCAGCGAGGTCGGTGAACGCGACGGAGGGCAGCGGCATGAAGGCCGTGTAGCCGAGGCGCAGCGGAAAGTCCGACTGCGGAGAGGTGAGCTTGACCGTGAACGTCTGGTCGTCGACCTTGGCGAGGCCAGTGAGCACCGAGTCGGACTCGGCGTTGTAGCCTTCGATGTCCTCGAAGAAGTAGCTGTTGAGCTGGGTGTGGCTGAAGAGCGCACCGTACTGCCAGGCGTTGATGAACGAGTCGGAGGTGACCGCTTCGCCGTTCGTGAACTTCTCGTTCGGCTTGATCTTGATCGTGAATGTGGTCGAGTCGGTCGTGGTGATCGAGTCGGCCATGTCGTTCTGGGGAGCACCCTTCTCGTCGTAGTACACGAGGCCGGCGAAGATGTTGTCCGTGATCTTTCCGCCACCGGTTTCGTTGGTGTTGGTCGGGATCAGCGGGTTCTGCGGCTCGGAGCCGTTGGTGCTGATGATCGCGGTCGTGTTCGCGCTCGTGGTCGATGTGCTGGCACCGCCACCTGAGCAACCCGTGAGCACGAGCGCACTGGCGACAGCCAGAGCCGCGAAGCCCACTCCGTAACGTTTGATTCTCAATGTTCCTCCTGTGCAACTTGGGCAAGTCGAGGCCGCGCTCGAGCCGGAACTCGTGCGCGATGACTACCGAGTACCCTAAAAGGGGGCGCGCACATAACCAAATGCGTGTGAAAAAAGTTACATACTAGAAACTAAAATCACCGTTTTATTGTGCTCTTTGCACATTCTTGGTGTGTTCATACCCTTTGACGCAAGAAAGCCGCGGGATGACCTCTCCTCAGTTTGCACCTCGCAGTCGCCGGATGCTCGGCCTCGAGGTGCTCGTCGTGCTGGGTCTGTCGCTGGGAGCTTCGGCGGTCTATTCCATCGTCCGGCTCGTCGCGAACCTGACCCTCACGACCCCTCTCGGCTCGCAGACGGCGACGATCAACGGCAGTCTGAGCGACCGGCCGACGTTCGACCTGATCTACCAGCTGCTGGCGATCTTCTTCGCGCTGCTGCCGGTGGTGCTGGCGTTCTACCTGCTCGCGCTCTCCGGCGTGAATCCGTTCCGGCAGTTCGGCTTCGATGCCCGCCGCCCGGTGTTCGACGTGACACGCGGTCTCTTTCTCGTGCTCGTCATCGGCGTGCCGGGCATCGCCCTGTACTTCGTCGGCCGGGCACTCGGCATCACGGTGAATGTCGTGCCGGCCCCGCTCGACTCGTACTGGTGGACGGTGCCGGTGCTCATCCTCTCGGCGCTCCGAGCTGCGCTCACCGAGGAACTGATCGTCGTGGGCTACCTCTACGAGCGGCTGGCCCGGTTCGGATGGCACACGTGGACGATCATCCTGAGCACCGCGGTGCTGCGGGGCAGCTACCACCTCTACCAGGGCATCGGACCGTTCATCGGCAACGTGGTGATGGGTGTTGTCTTCGGTTGGCTCTACCTCCGCTGGGGCCGCGTGGTGCCGCTGGTGATCGCGCACTGGATCATCGACATCGCGTCGTTCGTCGGCTACGCCTGGGCGCTGGCGACGTTCCCGCAGTTCTTCTGACCGCCGCGCGCTGCTGATTCACCGAACGGACGGCCCGGGTCGAAGCCGCCGCGCTATGGCCGACGGATCCTGCTGAGGCCGTCGGTTCGGTGATGTGCCCGGACGGTCAGGGGCGGCCGCGGCCGCGGGAGGCGCCGCGGGCACCGCGCACGATCAGGGCGACGATGCCAAGCAGCAGCACCCCGCCGCCGCCGAAGAGCAGGATGTTCATCGTGCCGGCCGGCAGGCCCTGCGACGCGGCTCCCGAGGGAGCCTGGGCCGCGGGCGTCTCCGTGAACACGGGAACCGGGGGCGCTGTCGCTGTCGTGGCAGGCGTCGTCACACTGATCATCACGAGGGCCGTGGCCGTCTCGTTCGGGCGCGACGACGCGAACGAGCACACCACGCCCGACTGCCCGAGCGGGAAGACCGCCCCGGACTCGACCGTCTCACCAGCAATCGTGCAGCCTGTCATCGTGAGGCCGGTGGGGAGGGTGGGCGTGAGGGTGACGGCAGCGCCTGTGGCCGAGTCGGCCACCACGTCGAGGGTCGCCGGCAGGATGCCCGCCCCGGTGAAGTCCGCGCTCACGATGCGGGTGGCGCTGAAGTTCGCGCCCGTGAGGTTCGCGCCCTGGAAGTTCGAGTCCTGCACGTCTGCGCGCGCGAGCGTCGCCCCCGACAGGTCGGCACCCTGGAACGCCGACTGGGCCAGCTTGGCCCCGCTGAGGTCTGCCCCGGCGCACTTGCTGCCACCGGCCACCGGCCCATCGACGGCGCGATTGATGTCGCAGCCCCCGGAGGAGTACGCAGGGTCGGCGAAGGCGGGAGCGGCCCCGGCCAGGGCGAGGGCACCCGCCAGCGCCAGGGCAGCCAACAGTCGTACGGGAGTTCGTTTCTCAGACATCGTCACTATCGTACGGGCTGAGAAACACTCACCCCTCCTCGAACGCCTCCGGGGGCGGGCAGGCGCAGAACAGGTTGCGGTCGCCGTACGCCTGGTCGATGCGGCGCACCGGCGGCCAGTACTTGTGCGAGATGAGCGACTGCACCGGGTACACGGCGCGCTCACGGTCGTATGGATGCTCCCACGAGCCCACAGCGATCGACTGGGCGGTGTGCGGGGCGTTCACCAGCGGGTTGTCCCCCGCCGGCCACTCCCCCGCCTGCACGGCGTCTGCTTCGGCCTTGATGGCGATCATCGCGTCGATGAACCGGTCGATCTCGGCCAGATCCTCGCTCTCGGTCGGTTCGACCATGAGCGTGCCTGCCACGGGAAAGCTCATCGTCGGCGAGTGGAAACCGTAGTCGACCAAGCGCTTGGCCACGTCGTCGACGGTCACGCCCGTGGCATCCTTCAGCGGCCGGAGGTCGAGGATGCATTCGTGCGCGACGAGCCCGTTGTCGCCGGCGTACAGCACCGGGTAGTGGTCCCGGAGCCGCACGGCCACGTAGTTGGCGGCCAGCACGGCCGCACCGGTCGCCTGCTTGAGCCCCTCGGAGCCCATCATGCGCACATAGGCCCAGCTGATCGGCAGGATGCTCGAACTGCCGTAGGGAGCGCCCGAGACGGCCCCTCCGGCATGCACGACGGTGCCGGCGATGGCGCTCGCCTCGTCACCAACCAGCGGATGCTCCTGCTTCTGCGCGAACGCGTGCCCGGGCAGGAACGGGGCGAGGTGCGCCCTGGCCGCCACCGGCCCGACGCCCGGCCCGCCGCCGCCGTGCGGGATGCAGAACGTCTTGTGCAGGTTGAGGTGCGACACGTCGCCCCCGAACTCGCCGAACCGGGCGAAGCCGAGCACCGCGTTCAGGTTCGCGCCGTCGACGTAGACCTGCCCGCCAGCCTCATGCACGAGGCGGCAGATGTCGACCACGTCGTGCTCGTAGACGCCGTGCGTCGACGGATAGGTGATCATCAGCGCAGCCAGTGTGTCGGCGTGGCCCTTGATCTTGGCTCGCAGATCATCCACGTCCACATTGCCGAGCTCGTCGCAGGCGACGACGACGACCTTCATGCCGGCGAGCACCGCCGACGCCGCATTGGTGCCGTGTGCGCTCGACGGGATCAGGCAGACGGTACGCGCCTCGTCGCCCCGCGAACGGTGGTATCCGCGGATCGCGAGCAGCCCCGCGAGCTCTCCCTGGCTGCCGGCGTTCGGCTGCAATGAGACAGAGTCGTATCCGGTCACCTCGGCGAGCCACGTCTCGAGCTGGTCGATCAGCGACAGGTAGCCGGTGACGTCATCACGCGGTGCGAACGGGTGGAGCCCGGCGAACTCGGGCCAGCTCACCGCCTCCATCTCGGTGGCGGCATTGAGCTTCATCGTGCACGAGCCGAGCGGGATCATGCCCCGGTCGAGGGCGTAGTCGTAGTCGGCGAGGCGCTTGAGGTACCGCATCATGCTCGTCTCGGAGCGGTGCGTGTTGAAGACGGGGTGCGTCAGGTAGTCGGTGGTGCGGATGAGCGCGGCCGGCAGGCTCGGCAGCACCTCGGTGTACGTCGCGCTGCCCCGAGGCAGGGCGTCGAGGGCATCCGTGACGGCGAGAAGGTCGGCCGGGGTCGTCGTCTCGTCGACCGAGATCGTCAGGGTGTTCTCATCGACGACGTTCACCAGGTAGCCGCGTGCGTAGGCTGCATCGGCGAGGGCGCGCGCGCGACCGGGAACAGCGAGCGTCACCGTGTCGAAGAAGCGCTCGTGCACCACCTCGAAACTGCCGGCGCGGAGGGTCGTGGCGAGCTCCCGCGCACGGTCGTTCACCTCGGTTGCGATCGCCTTCAGCCCATCGGGCCCGTGGTAGACCGCGTACATGCCGGCCATGATCGCCAGCAGCACCTGCGCCGTGCAGATGTTCGACGTGGCCTTCTCGCGGCGGATGTGCTGCTCGCGCGCCTGCAGGCTCAATCGATAGGCGCGGTTGCCGACAGCATCCACACTCACACCGACGAGGCGGCCGGGCAGCTGTCGTTCGAGACCCTTCCGCACGGCCATGTAGCCCGCGTGCGGGCCGCCGAAGCCCATCGGCACGCCGAAGCGCTGGGTGGTTCCGACCGCGACATCCGCGCCGAGTGAACCCGGCGACTCGAGCAGCGTCAGGGCGAGCAGGTCGGCGGCGACGACCGCCAGCGCTCCCCCGACGTGCGCCTTCTCGATGACGGCGCGGGGGTCGACGATGCGACCGGATGCCCCGGGGTACTGGATGAACACGCCGAAGCTCTCGGGAAGATCATCCGGTGCCGTGTTCGCCAGGTCGAGCTCGACCAGGTCGATGCCGACAGCCTCGGCGCGCGACGCCAACAGCGCCTTGGTCTGCGGGAGGGCATCCGCATCGACGACAAAGGTGTGCGAGGCCTGCTTGCTCGCGCGACGGGCGAGCAGCATGCCCTCGGCGACGGCGGTCGACTCATCCAGCATCGAGGCGTTCGAGGTGGTGAGACCGGTCAGCTCGGCGACCATCGTCTGGAAGTTGATGAGCGCCTCGAGGCGGCCCTGCGAGATCTCGGGCTGGTACGGCGTGTAGGCCGTGTACCAGCTGGGGTTCTCGAAGACGTTCCGTTTGATGACGGCCGGCGTGATCGTGTCGTAATAGCCGAGGCCGATCATCGACCGCTTGACGCTGTTCTGCGATGCCAGCGCACGGAGCTCCGCGGAGACCTCGCGCTCGGTCGCCGGGGCGGGGATGACGGATGCCCTACCAACCCCATCCGCACCGACCTCCGCGGCGTGGATCGACTCGGGCACGGCCGCCTCGACCAGCGCGTTCACCGAGTCGTAGCCGAGGGTCTGGAGCATGACGGCCTGGGCCGCTCGATCGGTGCCGATGTGGCGATCGACGAAGGGAACCGCCATCAGTGGGAGGCCTCCTCGTCGCCGAGCAGCGCCTGGTATTCGGTGTAGCTGAGCAACGCCGGCAGTTCGGTGAAGGCAACGCGGATGAGCCAGCCCTCGCCATAGGGGTCGCTGTTGACGAGCTCGGGCGAATCCTCGACGGCCGAGTTCTTGGCGAGGATCGTGCCGTTCACGGGAGCGAAGAGCTCGCCCACCGACTTGGTCGACTCGATCTCGCCGACCACCGAACCGTCGGCGATCTCCACGCCCTCGTCGGGCAGGTCGACGTACACGACGTCACCGAGTTTGTCGGCCGCGTAGGCCGTGATGCCGATGGTGGCGCTCGGGGCGGCGCCGTCGGCGGCGGGCTCGAGGCGAACCCATTCGTGCTCTCGGGTGAAGTTAAGCTGGTCGAAGTCAGTCACGTCTCAGTCTCTCTTTCGGCGGTAGAACGGCAGGGTGGTGACGCGGAAGGTGAGGCGCTTTCCGCGGATGTCGATGGTGACCTCGGAGCCGGGCTCCGCGAAGGCGGGGTCGACGTACGCCATGGCGATGGGGAAGCCGAGGGTGGGTGAGAGCACGCCGCTGGTGACGGTGCCGATGCCGGAGGTGGCGGTGCCGGAGGTGGCGGTGCCGGAGGTGGCGGTGTCGGCGGTGGTGGCGTCGGCGGCACCTGCACCGGCTCCGGATGTCGCGGGGCCGAAGATCTCGTAGTCGGCACGGGCGGCGCGCTTGCCCTCCCCCACGAGGCCGACGAGCACGCGGACGGTGTCGGCTCCGGATCCCGGCTGGGCGTCGGATTCGAGGGCCGCGCGACCGACGAAGTCGCCCTTTGCGAGGTTCGGCACGCGGCCGAGTCCGGCCTGGGCCGGCTTCGTGTCGAGGCCCAGTTCGTGCCCGTAGAGCGGCATGCCCGCCTCGAGGCGCAGGGTGTCGCGCGAGGCGAGACCGGCCGGCACGAGGCCCAACGGTTCGCCGGCCGTGACCAGATCGTTCCAGAGCGGCACCGCGAGAGCGACCGGCACATAGAGCTCGAAACCGTCCTCGCCGGTGTAGCCGGTGCGGGCGACGAAGAGGCCCCGCCCCTGATACTCGGCGTCGACCGACCAGTAGTACTTCAGCGAGTCGAGGGGGTGGGTCGCGGCATCCGGAGCAGCGTGGGTCGCGGCATCCGGAGCAGCAGCCGCAGCGTCCGCGAACCGGATGCCGGCGGCCGCCTTCACGATCGCGCGGGCGTTCGGGCCCTGCACCGCGATCAGCGCTGTGTCGTCGCTCTCGTCCGTGACTGTCACCGCGAATCCGCCCGTGCGCGCCCGGAGCCCGTCGAGCGCCTCGGCATGGTTGCCCGCGTTCGCGACCACCAGGAAGTCGGTCTCACCGCGGCGGTACACCACGAGATCGTCGACGATGCCGGCATCCGGGGTGAGGAGCAGGCTGTACTTCGCCTGGCCGATCGCGATGGCCGAGAGCTTCCCGGCCAGGGCGTAGTCGAGGAAGGCGGCGGCCTCGGGCCCCTCGACCCGCAGCTCGGCCATGTGGGAGAGGTCGAAGATGCCGGCCGCCGTGCGAACGGCATGGTGCTCGGCGAGGTCGCTGGAGTACCGCACCGGCATCTGCCAACCGGCGAAGTCGGTGAACCCGGCGCCTGCTGCGACATGCACCTCGTGCAACGGCGAGAAGACCAGGCCGCTGGGCAGGGCCGTCGCATCGAGCAGGGTGGCATCGGGCGAGGAGAGGGTGGGAGGCAGATCGCCGTGCGAGCCCGGGCCGTGCGGATCAGAACTGTCGGTCATGAGTTCTCTCTGGTCAGGCGGGCCTCGGCGGGTTCGCGGATACGAGACGGCCGAAGCGTGCTGATGTCGACGGGAACCGATCGGTTCCCGAGAACTCTCCCTCTGTCATCGTGCCTGAGAGCTTCACCGCCGCGCCGGAGCGTAGGCGACTTTCACCGTGGGCGAGCCCGCCGGGACATCCGGGGGCTACTTTTCAGAGTGGCCAGTTCGACGCGGTACACGTACCTGAGAGATTGGTGGAGAGACTTGCTCCTTCGGTGCCCCGGCGTACCTGGGGCTCTCCCGCATCGACCTGTCGGCCGGCAGTGTTCAGTTGTGGGTCGTGCGTACAACGAACCCCAGCTTAGCGGGCTGCGGGTGGCGGTCGGTCACGACCGGCGGAGCCGCCTCATGATGACGACGACAACGGCCGCGAGGGCAGCGACGATGGCGACCATCACGGCGATGAGCAGCGGAACGGAGAGCATCGACTGGTCGGTCTGGCCGACCGGCGAGGTGTTCAGGATGGTCATCGTGGGCTCGGGAAGCGCATTCATCGGCAGCGTTCCGGGTTCGACAGCGGCGGACGGCGTCGGCGTCTCGGACGGTGTCGCCGACTGGGGCGAACCGGCCCAGGTGTCGCCGCAGGCAGGGGACGCCGTCAGCGCCGTGGTCGTTGCGGTCGGCATGGACGGTTGCCAGTCGAAGGTGTAGGAATCGCTCGTGGTGTGGCCATCGGAGGAGACGACCTGCCAGGTGACGGTGTATTCGCCTGCCTCCCCGAGAGAGACATCGGTGGTGACGTCACCCCCATCGACCGTGACGCAACCAGACTCGTGATGGCCGCCGTCGATGTCGGTCACCGTGATCAGCTTCACAGCACTGGCTGCGGTGAGGATGTCATCACTGAACGTCATCGAGACAGCTTTGATCGGCTCGGTGACCGTCTCCCCCTCCTCAGGGCTCGACGATACGACCCTGTCGTGCGCCAACGCGGGCGAGGCCGCACCGGCACCCGCACCGACCCCGGCGAGCACAAGACCCACAACGAGGGCGAGGGCGGCGCGTCGGCGCGATTCGGGGGTGAAGGTTGGCACTCGACAACGATAACCGTCCGCACCTTGGAGCTTCCTGCCGTTCGGCCGGATGCTCAGCCGACACTCGGGCTACGGAAAGTCATCCCCCTCGGAACCGGGTGTGCTCTCGCCCTGGCCGTCGTCCGGCCAGAGCGCGCGGTACGTCTCCTCGACGTCGCGTGTCATCGAGATCACCGATGTGAGGAGGTTCCGGAGACTGTTCGAACGCAGCAGGGTGATCTGGTCGAGCGGCCCGACGGGAGCGATACCTGCGAGCTGCCACGAGGCGGCGCTCGGATCCTCCGAGAGCTGGAGGTCGGCCGGCCACTCCTGCTCCCCGTTCTCGGCGGCGAGCTCGAGCACCCGGCGCACCACGGTCTCTGCCTCCTCGCGCAACGGCTCGAGCGCGTGATCCCACTCGAGTGGGGGCAGCAGGGAGGCGTGGGCCTCCGGGAAGGGGTTGTCGGGCATCCATTCGTCGACGACGAACCGCCGGGTGCCCACCGCCACCAGCACGACATGGCCCTCGGGTGCTTCGAGTTGTGCGATCTGCGCCAGGGTTCCGACGGTGAACCGCTGCTCGCCGCCGCCCACCTCCTGGCCGCGTTCGATGAGCACCACGCCGAACTCGGCCGGTTCGGATTCGAGCACCTTCGAGAGCATCACGAGGTAGCGCTCCTCGAACAGCCGCAGCTGCAGCGGCATGTAGGGGAACAGTACGGAGCCGAGGGGAAAGACGGGCAGTGTGTCGTCCATGGCCTCAGGCAACCACACCGCGCCTGCTAAGCCAAGGGGTAGCGGTGGAACACTCCCGTGGGGTCGAATAGCTCTGTCAGGCTCTGGATGCGCGCCCAGTCCTCCGTCCGGAACGACCCGGCCGAACGCTCGGGCGAGAAGCGCAGGTCGGCTTCGCTCAGGAAGTGGCCCGAGCTGAGCGGTTCGAGCATCGCCTTCACCTCGTTCAGCCACGCACGGTTCACTGCGTCATCCGCCTCGTCCCCCCAGATCACATAGGGCACGATCAGGCTCGTGTCGTGCATCCCGTACGCCGCCTCCCCCACCGGCAGCAGAGTGCGGCCCTCGCCGTGGCCCGGCATCGCCGACAGGAAGTAGGTCTTGCCCGACGGCGCGCGCCGCAGCAGGTCGGCGAGTCGAGGCAGCAGGTCGCCGAGGTCGCGAGGGCTCCAGAAGGTGTCGGCGAGGTATCGGTGGCCGTCGGGGTAGGTCGCATCCACGCCGACGTGCAGCTCGTCGAAGGCCACGCTGAGACGGTCGGTGTGCCCGGACGGTCGGATGCCCGGGCCGGGGCCCTCGTCGAGAGCGGCGAATGCCTCGCGGGCTTCGGCCTCGGTATCGGTGTAACTGATCGCGACGACGCTCACGACGTGGGTCGGGGCATCTGGATCACCGCCCGCCGTTGCCGGGCCGTCCGGCCGCTCGGGGCCCTGCAGCACCACGGAGACCTCGACGCTCGCCGGCAGCGTGCGCACGGCCCGGCTCACCCACTCGGTGACGGCTTCGACGTGGGCGAGATCGAACGTCCAGGAGCTGAGTCGGATGTCGCGGGGCAGCGGTCGGAGGTCGAGCTCGAACTCGGTGACGATGCCTGGGAACCCCGGGCCGGAGCCGCGCGCCAGCCAGAACAGGTCGGCGTTCTCGGTCGCCGAGGCGGTGACGACCTCGCCCGAGGCCAGCACCACCCTCATGCTACGGATCGAGAAGCACGATGGCAGCCACTGCCCCCAGTTCAGGCCGAGGCCGCCGCCGAGCAGGAATCCGCCGACACCCGGGCGGCCGCAGTGCCCCACCGGGAACGCGAGGTCGACCGCGACCAGCGTCTGCCCGAGCTCGCCGCCCCGCACCGCCGGCCCCACCGTGGCGGTTCGTGCGGTGGTGTCGATGCTGACCTGGTCGAAGGCTGCGAGGTCGACGAGCAGCCCGTCATCGCGAACCGACGCCGCCACCCAACTGTGTCCACCCGACCGGAGCGCGAGCTTCTCGCCGCTGTCGCGGGCGGCGCTGACGAGCGCCACGAGGTCGGCCTCGCTCTGCGGATAGGCCACCGCGTCGGGTGTGCCGCCGGGCACCAGCCGGTTGAACAACGGATCGCGCACCGCGGCGTGGTACGCGGCGTCGCCGCGTGCCACGCGCCGGACGCCCGCCGCCCCGCCGTCCGCGCCGGCCGTATCGGCCGCGCCGCGGGCGCTGGCCACATCGCGAACGGGACCCTCGTCGTGCGCACCGGTCGCACCACCCGTCCCGGCGGAACCAGACGTTTCACGGGCAGAGCTTCCGGGGCTGTCGATCACGACCGCAGCGTATTGCCCGCCGCCGCGCCGCGTCAACGCGCGCCACTCGCCGACCTGCACCCGTGCGCGCCCGTGCGCCCCGTCCGGTGCACCCTCCGGTGCGTCGAATCGATTCGAGAGGACCCAAACTGCTCCAAAACGCACCCGATACAGCAGTTTGCGTCCTTTTGACGCCGGGTGCGACCGGGAAGCGGGGCGCGAAGGTGGGCAGGACCATGAGGGTTGACGCCGGAGCGCGAACGGACGAGGCTCCGTCAGCGCGTACACGTCAACGGGCGCGAGCGGGTTCACGAACGGGCGGCTGGTTGCGGAGCGACCGGCCCGGCGGCGGCACCGGCCGGGGATCGCGTGACCGCGCCTCCGCGGGCACCACCCTTCCGGGGCCGACACCCGGCCGCCCGTCGGGCGCACCGAACTCGGCACGGGCCTGACGCCCAGCACCCTCGGCATCCCGACCGGCAGGCGCACCCCCACCACCTGCCGCAGCGCGCCGCACACCCCCACCGCCGACCGCGGCACGCGCGGCCGCACGGTACGCGAGCAGCAGATCATGCGCCGGAGGCTTCGACGGCGCGCCACCGGGCCGCTCGTGCATCCGGGTGGCCGCCTGCGCGTGCTGCCAGGACGACATCGCGCGGAAGTAGTCCCACGCCGCCTCGCACGCGGCCTCGAGGCTGAGGCACCAGCCGACCAGCTCGCGGTCCGCCGATTTCTGCGACCAGGTCACCACCCGGTACCAGGCATCGACCGTGCCCTTCTGAGCCGGAAACCGGATCAGCCGGATGACGGCGAACGGTCTCGGCGACACCGGGTGCTGCAGCATCCATTCGACGGGCTGCGCGAGGCGCGAGGGATGCCAGTCGACCACACGCTCTCCCCTCGACGAGCGCCCCTGGCCGGCGCGAGGTTCACGCTAGACGAGGCCCCCGACACAGGGCAGCCGCAGCGCCCGCACCGGCGCCGCGCCCGCTACTCGGAGGGAGTGATCGTCACCGAGCTGCTCTTCGAGACCTCGATCTGCTTCGGAGACTCGGCCTCATAGTCCTCGGTGGTCGAGATCGTCACCGTCCCACCGTCCCGTCCCACCCCGTCGTGGAGTCCGCCGCAAACGGGAGGGGCTACGCCGCGCTGACGGCCAGCTCCGCGACGCCCGCGCCGGACGCACCGAACTCCACGTACCGCGTCGCAATCTTGTCGGTGAAGAACCGGTCGTGGCTGACCACCACCACGGCGCCCGGGAAGTGCAGCAGCGCCCGCTCCATCACCTGCGTGCTCGAGAGGTCGAGGTGGTTCGTCGGCTCGTCGAGCAGCAGAACGGATGCGCCCGACAGCAGGCACTGGGCCATCGCAACGCGGGCCCGCTGGCCGCCCGAAAGGGTTCCGATGCGCTGCTTGAGCTCGGCCTCCGAGAACTGGAACATCGCCAGGAACCGCCCCACCGATTTGCGGGTCGCGGTCAGCGCGAGGCTGTCGGGGAGGGCGTTCACCGCGTGCGTGATCGTGTCGTCGTCATCGAGCTCGGCGAGCATCCGGTTGTAGGAGACGACGCCGACGCCCTTCGGCCAGTCGACGCTCCCTGCGTCGGGTCGCTCCTCCCCCATCAGCACGCGGAGGAGCGTGCTCTTGCCGCTGCCGTTCGCCCCGAGAACGGCGATCCTGTTGCCGCGCCGGATCTCGAGGGTCAGCCCCTCGAACAGGCGCTTCTCGCCGTACCCCTTGCCCAGCTGGTCGACCCGGCAGAGCACGTCTTTGATGTGGAGGCCGCCGTAGATCTCCGTGATGATCTGGTCGACCGGGCGCGGGGCGCGCTGCTTCTTGATGCCCGCGAGCTGCTTCCCGAGGGTCTTGCCCGTGCCGCTGTTCGACTGCTTCGACGCCTTCAGGGCTTCGCGCCGGTCGGAGATGCCCTCGGCCTCGAAGGCGAGCAACTCGGACTCGTGCACGAACTGCTGCTCGAGCGTCTTCAGCCGGAACTGCTTCTGCACCACGTACTCGTCGAAATTGCCGGGGTACTCATGCAGATGGAAGTTCTCGACCTCCACGATGCGCGTAACGACAGCGTCAAGGAAGGTCCGGTCGTGCGACACGATGATCGCCGCGCCCCGGAACTCGCGGAACCACGCCTCCAACCACTCGACACCCGCGACGTCGAGAAAGTTCGTGGGCTCATCCAGCAGCAGCACATCGGGCGCCTCGAGCACGATCTTCGCGAGCGCCGCGCGGTTGCGCCAGCCGCCCGAGAGGTCGTCGATCGGGCTGGTGCGGTGCGCCTCGTCGAAACCGAGCGTCGTCAGGGCGCGGTCGATGCTCCGCTGGTAGTCCCAGCCGCCCTTGTGCTCCATCAGCTCGAACAGCTCGGCCTGGCGGGTGATCAGACGGTCGAGTTCTTTCGCGTCGTCGTTGCTGGTGCCCACCGCGGCGATCGCGACGGCCGCATCGATGCCCGCCAGCTCGTCTTCGATCTCGTGGATGTCGCCGAAGAGGCCCTCGAGCACCTCGGTGATCGTGGCCGAGCCATCCAGCTCGGAGAACTGCGAGAAGTACCCGAGCTTCAGCCCGTCGTCGAGGGTGACGGTTCCGGCATCCGGTGCCACCTGCTCGAGGGCGAGCTTCAGCATCGTGGACTTGCCCGAGCCGTTCCGCCCGATGAGGCCGACCCGGTCGCGCGTCTCGAGGCGGAAGAACACCTCCCGCAGCACCTGCCGCCCGTCGAAGCTCACGGTGACGTCGTTCATGCGGATGAGGCTCAATCGGGGCCGTTTCTGTGTGGTGGTATTGGATGTTCGCGCAGGGGGCCGCGCACTTCTGGGAGTTTACGGGTTCGGCGTAATGGGCGGCGGCGCCGTGCGTCTCCCCCAGTGAACCGTTCATCTCGAAAGGATGCCCATGACGTCGTTCTCGCTCCGAGCGCTCACAGCCAGCGTTCCACTGGCTCTGGCCCTCATCGCCGCTCTCGCCCTTCCCTCGGCGGCGTTCGGCGACGCACCCCCGGTCACCACGACTTCCGTGACGACCTTCACGATGCCGGTTGTACCGTCGGGCACCGACCATCTGGAGGTCAGGGTGAACCTGAGAACCGTACCGTCGGAGTTGGCCACGTCCGTGCGCCTGACCTGCGATGGGCACGACCCCTACCTGTTCGACCGCGTCGTGTCCGGCACCCCGGGTGTCGTGAGCTACGACTTCATCGGTTGGCCGGAGCTCGGAGGCGCTCGGTGCAGTGTGCGGGGCCAGTCGAGCATCGGCTCGCAGACCGTCGACTTCTTCCCGGGTGTCGCCGTCACCGTCGAACACGGAGCGCCCATGGTCACGATCGAAGGACTGGTGGTCATCCATTCCTCGCGCGGCGGGATCCTCTGATTCGCGACGCGCGTCGTCCTCAACTCGTAGAAACGCTGACCTCAACTCGTAGAAACGCTGGACCCGCTGGGAGGCCGCGCCTTGCTAATTGTCTGCTACCGTACAATAATCGCAAGGTAGCAAACAATGTGCCAGTCACCAGCAGGGAGTCCACTAATGTCCACAGAACGCATCGCGCTCGTCACCGGAGCCAACCAGGGTGTCGGTAAGCAGGTCGCCCGGGAGCTCGTCGCCAACGGCGTGACCGTTCTTGTCGGATCCCGCGACCTCGCCCGCGGCGAAGCAGCCGCCGCCGAGATCGGTGCGGGGGCCACCGCCATCCAGCTCGACGTGACCGACGCAGCATCCCTCGCCGCCGCAGCCTCGAGCATCAGAGAGCAGTACGGCCGCCTCGACCTCCTCGTCAACAACGCCGGCATCTCGAACACCGGCGGCTCGGGCCTCACCCCCGAGCAGAACGCCGCCCGGTCGACGGCCAGCACCGCATCCCTCGACGAGATCCGCGCCGTGTGGGACGTCAACGTCTTCGGCGTGCTCGCCGTCTACCAGGCGATGTTGCCGCTGCTCCGCGAGTCGACGGATGCCCGGATCGTCAACGTCTCGAGCGGAGTCGGCTCGCTGAGCTCCAACGCCGACCCGAGTTTCCCGTACCGCGGGATCTACGGCCCCGTCTATCCGGCGTCCAAGGCGGCCGAGAACGCGATGGTCCTCGCAATGATGATCGAGCTCGAAGACACCGACATCAAGGTCAACCTGGTCTCCCCGGGGTTCACGAGCACGGCCCTGAACAACTTTGCCGGCACCGAATCCGTCGAAGACGGCTCCCGCGAGGTCGTACGCGTGGCCCTCCTCGGCCCCGACGGCCCCACGAACACGTTCACGGGCTGGGAGAACCAGACGATTCCGTGGTAATCATGTCAGGTGCCTGACGAATCGCAGCCCCAGCACGACTCGGTCGGAGCGTGGGCGAAGCAGTACTATTTCGCCTCCCGCGCCCTGATCGAGGCGACGCTGCGCGAGCACGGAATCGGCCCCACCCAGTGGTACGTGCTCCACCAGCTCGTGAACGAGGGTCCGACGACGCAGCGCGAACTCGCTCTCGCACTGAAGATCGAACGGGCGACGATGAGCGGTGTCGTCTCGACCCTCGTGCGCAAGGGGCTGGTCGCTCAGATTCCGGATGCTGCGGACCAGCGGCAGCGCATCCTGAGCGTCACCGCGGCCGGCCGTACTCTCTGGGCGGGCCTGCCGGATCCGGTCGCCCTCGCGACCGCCGCCTCCTTCGAGGGAGTCGACGAAGCAGATCTCGCCGTCGCGCGGCGCGTGCTCCAGGCCGCGACCGCGCGTCTGCTCGAGCACCTGGACTCATGAGCACGCCCCCTGCATCGCCGCCCCGGCGGGTCTCCGGATGGATGATCGTGCTGGTCGGCCTCGCCCTGCTGGCGGTGTGGCTGCTGCTCCTGCTGCTGATCGCGGTGCTCGGTCTTCCCGTCGACGATCAACGCCGGTCGGGAGGATTCCTACTCCTGCTGCTGCCGCTCGCCGCGGTCGCCCTCGTGGTGGTGGGTCTCGTGTCGGTGATCCGGCGCAAGCCGGTCACGTTCACGAGCTCCAACGCGGGGAGGCACGGTTCGCTGGGTCCGAAGATCCGGGCCGAGGAGCGCCGGCAGCGCGAGGAGCGCAAGCGCCTGAAAGCCGATTGGAGAGCAGCAGCGACCGAGGCCTCAGACCCGGAACGGTGAGCGCTCGCGTCAGTGCTCACCCTTGATCACGAAGTACGAGCCGCGGATCGTGCCGGCCAGCTTCGACTTCTGGCGGGCGAACTTGAAGCGGCCTTCGAGCTCCTCCGGGACATCCATGCCGTCGGAGAGCTTGAAGCCGACCGCGCGCTTGCCGCCGTCCTCAATCGCGTACATGACGTTGATCGAGAGCCCCGACTCGTAGAACACGTACGCCATGTGCAGACCGTCGACGACGAAGTCGCTGACTTCGAGAGCCGGAGACGTGATCACGAGGTCGCGTTCGGATTCCAGGATGCCCGTGACCCACTCGAGCACCTCCGGCGCCTCATCGACCGAGCTGACGGTGAACACGTGGTCGTACTTGTTTTTGAAGTACCGTGCCTCGTTGGCGCGGAGCCCCGCGAGCGCGTCCGCTACCGGTGACGACTCGAGGCCGACGGTCGAGACGGTGGTGAAGTCGACTTCATACGGCATGGCGGGGCTCCTGGTCCTGTTCGGGTTCGCGCGATTTCGCTGGCACCACGCTAGCGCGCCCCGCCCGCGCCACGAGGGGTCAGCTGTCGGCCCGGCGCAGCTGCGACCCCGCGACGATGAGGAAGCCACCGAGACCCACGGCGAAAGCGCTCACCCCGTAGGCGAGCACGGAGGTCATCAGTGATGTGCGGAGCGATGCGCCCGTTGCGAGAGCGGCGCTCTGGTTGCGGAGCTCCTTCGCTTCGTCACTCGATGCGTCGACACCGCGGAGGGCGTTGCTGATGTCGGCGAACGTGCGCCCACCCGCCCCGCGTTCGGCGTTGCCCTTGATGACGATCGCCTCGACATAGGCCGTCGCCGGGCCCTGCACGGGCTTGCCCGCAAATCTCGGCGCGTTGCCGGGAACGGTGATCTTCTCCGCCTGCAACTGCTTCGTGACGATCATCCAGGCACCCGCTCCGGCAGCTGCAAAGAGCGAGCCTGCCGCGAGGGAGAGCCCTCCGACACGGCGAAGGGCAGAGGCTGTGGGCAGAGACGACATCGATCATCCTTTCGTGGAGCGGAACACCCGGGCACGGGATGTCGCGCACTCCGACTCTAAGGGGAACCCGCGACATCCGGTGCCGCTACGCTCTGTTGCCCCACCGTGAGGTCTGGCCCGACCGCAGGCCGCTGCCGCTACTCCCTGCCGTCCTCCAGCGGGATCAGCATGGTGCGGAACTCACCCGCGGTCGCATGAAGCCCCCAGATGCGATCGGCGACATCGTCGATACCGTTCGGGAGCTCGAGCTTCGGGATGCCACCCGGGATCACGAGCTGGCTGACCCGGATGCCCTCCCCCTCGAGTGCGTCGTGGAGCATCTCGCCGTAGGCGCTCTCCGATGGGAACGCCACGGAGGTTCCCGCAAAGCCGGCGCGCGCCATCACGGAGGTTCCGCCGTTGATGAGGATGATGCTGCCCTCCCCCGCTTCGCGCATCGCCGGCAGCACCGCCCGCACCGCGTGGATCAAGCCGAGCGCCGAGAACTGGAGGGCTTCGAGCGCCAGCTCCGGCGTCAGGTCGAGCACCGGCTTCAGGTAGTTGCGCGACGGGAGCGGGCTGTACTGCAGGGCCGTGATCGGCCCGAGTTCGGCCGCGGCGCGCGCCAGGGCATCCTCAAGTTGCGCGGGTTCCCTCACGTCGGCGGCGTACCCGCGTGCTGTCGCCCCGGCCGCTTCCAGCTCAGTGGCCAGGGCGTCGAGCTTCGACTGGTCACGTGAGATGAGAGCTATCGCGAAACCGTCACGGGCGAACCTGCGGGCGACGGCCGCGCCGAGCCCCGGCCCCGCTCCGACAATGGCGAGTGTTGGCATGGTGGGCCTTTCGTTCGTGGGTGGTGTAAAGGTGGTCTGGATCGCTTCTCAACCCGCCTATACGGAATCGATGATGATCTCGACCGCTGCGCCCAGCGCCTCATAGGTCTGCCTGGCCCGCGCGTCACGCGTGACCAGTACGGCGTCGTTCTCACGGGCAGCCAGCGCGACGAGCCCGTCATAGGTCGCCCCGCCCGACACCCCGTGGAGCGCGAGTTCGCGATGGGCTCTGCTCGTGGCCTCGGTCGAGAGCATGTACAGCTCGGGGAAGTTGTCATCGATGAGCGTTACCGCGTCCGCTGCGCCGACTCGTGAATCTCCCGGGAGGCGCGTCAGAACCGAGTACGTCTCGATGAGGGCGTGCCCGCTCAGCCCGAGGATTCGGCCCGCGGCCCACGCGGACACTGCGGCATGAGCGCTGTGCGCGTGGAGCAACAGCGGAACCGCGACACTCGTGTCAAGCGCGAAACGCTTTTGTGACGTCACCGTCGCCCGGCGTCGATGAGCGCGAACATGACGTCATCGGATACGACTGTGTCTGAGATGGCGACCAGCCGACCGTCTTCATCCCGTTGCAGCTTTGCAGTGCGCCCGCCCGGCGTGATCTGGAGCCCGCTGCCGTACGGCGACACGTCCACCTTCGAACCCGGCCTGAGGCCCAGAGCGTCGCGCAGACTCTTTGGCAGAAGAAGTCGTCCGCCCGAATCGATGGTTGCTTCCATGGGATTACATTACCACCCAAATCCCATAAGCGACCGGGACTGTCGGTCAAACAAGCCTTCTGTGTGCTGCTTCATTCCGCTCATATAAGTACGCCCACCCAAGACCGGTAATTACAGTGTCAAGGCGCTCTCGGGCATAGTCCATTCCGCTCAACAAAAAGTTGCGACGCCCGTCAGCCGGCGTCCCGTGAGCGATGGCAATCAGAGACATCATGAACTCTGAATTCTCTCTCACGCTCTGACGGACTAGATCCCTGCTTCGGGTCAGAAGGTCCATCTCGCCATTCTTGCAGGACGTCAGCGCGCCTGAACGGTGATTTACTCCTGAATGCGTCCTTACACGTTGAAGCGGAACTCCACGACGTCGCCGTCGTGCATCACGTATTCCTTGCCCTCGATGCGAACCTTGCCGCGGGCCTTGGCCTCGGCCATGGAGCCGGCCTCGATGAGGTCGTCGAACGAGACGATCTCGGCCTTGATGAAGCCCTTCTGGAAGTCGGTGTGGATGACGCCGGCCGCCTGCGGGGCGGTCCAGCCCTTGCCGATGGTCCAGGCGCGCGACTCTTTGGGGCCAGCGGTGAGGTAGGTCTGGAGGCCCAGGGTGTCGAAGCCGATGCGGGCGAGTTGGTCGAGACCCGATTCTTCCTGGCCGGTGGAAGCGAGGAGTTCAGCGGCGTCTTCGGGGTCGAGGTCGATGAGTTCGGATTCGAGCTTCGCGTCGAGGAAGATTGCCTGCGCGGGGGCGACCAGGGCGGCCAGGGCGGCGAGGGCCGCAGAGTCGCCGAGCACGCCCTCATCCACGTTGAAGACGTAGATGAACGGCTTGGCGGTCAGCAGACCGAGCTCCCTGATGGGTTCGATGTCGAACTTCGGCGCACTCGACAGGGGCGCACCCGAGTCGAGGATCTTCTGCGCTTCGAGAGCGGTCGCCAGCACGGCGGGCTCGATCCGCTTGGTCTTGACCTCTTTCTCGTAGCGGGCAACGGCCTTCTCGAGGGTCTGCAGGTCGGCGAGGATCAACTCCGTGTTGATCGTCTCGAGGTCGCTGGCGGCATCCACCTTGCCGTCGACGTGCACGACGTCGGGGTCGCTGAACCCGCGCACGACCTGCGCGATGGCGTCGGCTTCGCGGATGTTCGCCAGGAACTTGTTGCCGAGACCCTCGCCCACGCTGGCACCCTTGACGATGCCGGCGATGTCGACGAACGAAACGGGAGCCGGCAGCAGCTTCTCACTGCCGTGGATGCCAGCGAGCGCCGCGAGGCGCGGATCGGGCAGGTTCACCACGCCCACGTTCGGCTCGATGGTGGCGAACGGGTAGTTCGCCGCCAGGACCTGGTTCTTGGTGAGGGCGTTGAAGAGGGTGGACTTGCCGACATTCGGCAGCCCGACGATTGCGATAGTTAGAGCCACGGAGGTCTATCGTACCGGGGCCGACCCCGGGCATCCGCCGACAGCGGCCCCGGGCATCCACCAGGGACGGTTCGTGAGACGGCGGCGCGCATGTGAGACCGGCGTGCGGGTCTCACATGCGCGCAGGCGTCTCACGAGATGGTGGTGGATGCCCGGGGCGGGCGTCGGGCGGGCGGGCGTGGGGCGAGCGGCTAGCGGAGGTCGGGCGAGGCGGCGCTAGTTCTGCGGGAAACCGAGGTTGATGCCGCCGTGGGAGGGATCGAGCCAGCGGGAGGTGATCGCCTTCTGGCGCGTGTAGAACTGGAAGCCGTCGATGCCGTAGGCCTTCGAGTCGCCGAAGATCGAGTCCTTGAACCCGCCGAAGGAGTAGTAGGAGACGGGCACGGGGATCGGAACGTTGATGCCGATCATTCCGACCTCGACCTCGCTCTGGAAGCGGCGGGCCGCGCCCCCGTCGTTGGTGAAGATCGCCGTGCCGTTGCCGTACGGCGAGGCGTTGATGAGGTCGACGCCCTCCTCGTAGGAGGCGACGCGCACGATCGACAGCACCGGGCCGAAGATCTCGTCGGTGTAGACCTTCGACGAGGTCGAGACCTTGTCGATCAGGGTCGGGCCGAGCCAGAACCCGTCGGGGGCACCGTCGACGACCACGTCGCGCCCGTCGATGACGACGGAAGCGCCATCTGCGACAGCGATGTCGATGTAGGAGGCGACCTTGTCACGGTGCACCTCGGTGACGAGGGGTCCCATGTCGCAGGCGCGGCGGCCATCTCCGACGACCAGCCCGGCAACGCGCGACTGGATCTTCGCGATCAACTCGTCGGCGACGGGCTCGACCGCGACGACCACCGAGATGGCCATGCAGCGTTCGCCGGCCGAACCGAAGCCCGCGTTGACGGCGGCGTCGGCGACGAGGTCGAGGTCGGCATCCGGAAGCACCAGCATGTGGTTCTTGGCACCTCCGAGGGCTTGCACGCGCTTGCCGTTCCGGGTGGCGGTCTCGTAGACGTAGCGGGCGATGGGGGTGGAACCGACGAACGAGATCGCCTTGACGTCGGGGCTGTTGAGGAGACCATCCACCGCCACCTTGTCACCGTGCAGAACGTTCAACACGCCGTCGGGCAGGCCCGCCTCGGTGAAGAGCGCGGCGAGCCAGTTCGCGGCCGACGGGTCCTTTTCGCTGGGCTTCAGCACGACGGTGTTGCCGGCCGCGATGGCGACGGGGAAGAACCACAGCGGCACCATGGCCGGGAAGTTGAAGGGGCTGATCATGCCGACCACGCCGAGCGGGCCACGCGTGGAGTACACGTCGATGCCGGTCGAGACGTTCTCGGAGTAGTCGCCCTTGATGAGGTGCGGGAAGCCGCAGACGAACTCCACGACCTCCAGGCCGCGGGTGATCTCGCCGGCCGCGTCGGAGAGCACCTTGCCGTGCTCGGCGGTGAGGATCTCGGCGAGTTCGCCGCGACGGGCGGCCAGCAGCTCACGGAAGGCGAACATGACCTGCTGCCGGCGGGTGAGCGAGGTATCGCGCCAGGCCGGGAAGGCGGCCTTGGCAGCGGCGATGGCCGCAGCGATCTCGGCCTCGTCGGCCAGGGCGACCTGCTTGGTCTGCACACCGAGGGCCGGGTCGTACACGGGAGCCGTGCGACCGCTGGTGCTCTCGACCAGCGCTCCGTTGATGTAGTGGGTGACGACAGCGGTGTCGGTGAGAACGTCAGTCATTTCGGGTCACTTTCGGTTGCGTGTTCTGAGGTTAGAGCATGACCGGTTCAGGGGCCACCCGGCGCGGCGCGGGCGGCCCCGGGCGGGTGGTCCACAGCCGGTTGCGGGGCGCGCCGGGGCGACGCGGGGTGGCATCCCGCCGGTGTCGGTGGCCGGTGCAACACTTCTGGCATGGAATCCCTCGGAGTCTTTCTGGTCTGCCTGGCCCTCGCGCTGGCGGTCGGCGCGCTCGGCGGGTGGATGCTGCGGGGCCACCACTTGGCCGCGAGTCACTCGGCCGACGCTGCCGCGCGCTCCCGCGAGCTCGCTCCCCTGCTCGAGCTGCAGAGCCGGAGCGCCGGCGCGGAGGCGACGGCCGCCGCGCTCCGCCAGCAGCTCCGCGCGCAGGACGCCCAGTACCGGGAGCAGATCGCGCAGCAGGAGGGGCGACTGGCCGAATTCCAGGAACGGCTCGCCGACACGCAGCGGGCCGACGCGTCACGGGCCGCGACCGATGGGCGGGTGCTCGTCGCGCTGAGCCCGGTACAGGAGAGCCTGCGGCTCGTGCAGGCGAAGGTCACCGAGCTAGAGGAGCAGCGCCGCCAGCAGCACGGCGAGCTGAGCGAGCAGTTGCGGTCGGCGACGGAGTCCGAGGAGCGGCTCCGCACGACCGCGGAGTCCCTGGCGTCGGCGCTGCGGTCGAACAGTACCCGCGGGGTGTGGGGCGAGACGCAGCTCCGCAACGTGGTGGAGGCCGCTGGCCTGCTCGACAGGGTCGACTTCGAGGTGCAGTCGAGTATCCGGAGCGACCGCGGCGCCGGGCGACCCGACATGGTGGTGCACCTGCCGGGCGGCAAGAACATCGCGGTCGACGCCAAGGTGCCGTTCACGGCCTATCTCGAAGCGTCGACGATCGCCGTGACGGCCACCGGCGCGGAGGGCGCCCGGCGCGAAGAGCTGCTGCGGGCGCACGTGAAGGCGGTGCGCGACCACATCACGACGCTGGGGTCGAAGGGCTACTGGGCGGGGCTGGAGGCGTCGCCCGAACTGGTGGTGGCGTTCATCCCGAGCGAGTCCCTCATCTCCACAGCGATGGAGGCCGACCCCGGCATCATGGACTTCGCCTTCTCGAAGAAGGTCGCCCTGGTGTCACCCGTCACGCTGTGGTCGCTGCTGAAAACGGTGGCGTTCAGCTGGCAGCAGGATGTGCTGACGCACGAGGCCAAGACGCTGTTCGACCTCGGCAAGGAGCTGTACTCACGCCTCGCGACGACGTCGACCCACATCGACAAGCTGGGCCGCACGATCGAACGGAGCGTGAAGGACTACAACGCGTTCGTGGGGTCGTTCGAGCGCCAGGTGTTCCCGACAGCGCGAAAGCTGAACGCGCTCGACGAGTCGGTGGTGCTGAAGACGCTGGAGCCGGTTGAGGAGAACGCCCGCCAGGTCACGGCATTCGAACTGGTCGCCGAGCTCGATCTGGCCCGCGATCTGGCGAGCATCGACGACCCCAACACACTGATTTAGGGACGGAGACCTTGCATGGTCGAGCGGGCTAGAGCCATTTCTCAGCCAGATGGTCCGCCACGATGCGGCGGATGGTGCCGGAATGGGAGCGCAGCACGACGCTCTCTGTACGGATGACCGGGCCCTTGCGGCGCACGCCGTTGACCAGCCCACCATCCGTCACGCCCGTCGCGACGAAGAACGTGTTGTCGGAGGCGACTAGGTCGTTGGCCTCGTACACGTGGTCCATCAGGAGACCCGCATCGATGCCGCGCTGGCGCTCCTCGTCGTTACCAGGGCGGAGGATGCCCTGGATGAAGCCGCCGAGCGCCTTGATCGCGCACGCCGTGACGATGCCCTCCGGGCTGCCGCCAATCCCCACGCACATGTCGGTGCGGGTCTCGTAGCGGGCCGCGTTGATGCCACCGGCCACGTCGCCGTCGAGCATGAGACGGGTGCCGGCTCCCGCCGCGCGGATCTCCTCGATCAGTTGCGCGTGCCGCGGGCGGTCGAGCACCGCGATCTTCATCTCCGAGACATCCTTGCCCTTCGCCTTGGCGAGCGCGCGGATGTTCTCACCGATGGGCTTCCGGATGTCGACGACACCAATGCCCTCGGGACCTGTGACGAGCTTGTCCATGTAGAACACGGACGAGGCGTCGAGCATGGTGCCGCGGTCGGAGACGGCCATGACCGAGATCGCGTTGGGGCGGCCGGCTGCCGTCAGTGACGTGCCGTCGATCGGGTCGACCGCGATGTCGCAGGCCGGACCGTTGCCGTTGCCGACGTGCTCACCGTTGAACAGCATCGGCGCCTTGTCCTTCTCGCCCTCGCCGATGACGACGACACCGTCGAAGTCGACCGTTCCGAGCAGGGCCCGCATCGCATCCACGGCCGCACCGTCGGCGGCGAGCTTGTCACCCTTGCCGATCCACGGCCAGGCCCGGATGGCGGCGGCTTCGGTCGCCCGAACGAGTTCGAGGGCGAGGTTCCGGTCGGGGTGCTGCAGGGACGCGGGAGAATCGGTGATGGTCAAGGCGGTTCCTTTTCGGGGCTCGTGACGGGTGCTGGGCCTGGCGGCCGCGGGTGATCCGCCGCACGTGGTGGCGGCGGCACGCCCACGTGCTATCAGAGTAGCGCTGGCAGGGCCCTCCGCCCGGGCGAACGCTCTCTCGCTATGCTGGAACCGCACATCATCAAAGGAGAGTCATGCCCATCGCAACGCCCGATCAGTATGCCGAGATGCTCGACAAAGCGAAGACCTCCGGGTTCGCCTATCCAGCGGTCAACGTCTCGAGTTCGCAGACGCTCAACGCCGTTCTGCAGGGCCTCTCCGAAGCAGGATCCGACGGCATCATCCAGGTCACCACCGGCGGCGCGGACTACTTCGCCGGCCAGAAGGCGCAGGCCGCCTCGGGCAGCGCCCGCGCAACCGGCGCCCTCGCCTTCGCCGCGTTCGCGCACGAAGTCGCGAAGAACTACCCCATCACCGTGGCCCTCCACACCGACCACTGCCCCGAGAACGCCCTCCCCACTTTCGTGCTGCCGCTCATCGAGGCCAGCGAGGCCGAGGTGAAGGCCGGTCGGAACCCCATCTTCCAGTCGCACATGTGGGATGGCTCGGCGATCACCCTCGACAAGAACCTCGAGATCGCCCAGGACATCCTGAAGCGCACGCGCGCGATCAACGCCATCCTCGAGGTCGAGATCGGCGTCGTCGGCGGCGAAGAAGACGGCGTCAGCCACGACATCAACGAGCACCTGTACACGACGGTCTCGGATGCCCTGGCCACCGTCGAGGCGCTGGGCCTCGGTGAGAACGGGCGATACATGGCGGCGCTCACCTTCGGCAACGTGCACGGCGTGTACAAGCCCGGAAACGTGAAGCTCCGCCCGGAACTGCTGAAGGAGATCCAGGACGGCGTGTACGCCCAGTACGCGGCGACGCTCGGCGACAACCACAAGCCGTTCGACCTCGTCTTCCACGGCGGGTCGGGCTCGAGCGATGCCGAGATCACCGAGGCTGTGGCGAACGGTGTCATCAAGATGAACATCGACACCGACACTCAGTACGCGTTCACGCGTTCCATCGCCGGCACGATGTTCAGCAACTACGACAGCGTGCTGAAGGTCGACGGCGAGGTCGGCAACAAGAAGGTCTACGACCCGCGCGCCTGGGGCAAGACCGCGGAGACCGCGATGGCCGCCCGCGTGGTCGAGGCCACGCAGCAGCTCGGCTCCGCCGGCCACTCCGGCAAGTAGTCCCCTCCTCGACCCTTGCACGCTCACCGCACGTCGAGTTTCCCCGTTGCGCAGCAGATCCTTCGTTCAGCTGCGCCTCGGGGAAACTCGATAGGGTCGAGGCATGGTAGACGACAGGCCGAAGCCCAAATACGGCGAACTCGCCCCTGAGGGCTGGGAGTGGAAGCCGCCCGCACCTCCCGCCAGCGCTGACGTGCCGGTGCCGGCCGCCGGGAGCGCCGCCCCCTCCCCGTATGGTGGCTCGTCACTGCCGCCCGCGGGCCAGCCACGCCCCTACAGCCCGCTGAACGGGCAGGATGCGGCCCCGAAGTACGGCGCGGCGGCTTCCGGTTCGCCCCGGCGGCTGAACACCGCCGATGTCGTCGCCACCGGAGTGCTGCTGTTCTTCGGCATCCTGCTGTCGGCCAGCATGGTGCCCGCCCTGTTCGACTTCAACACCGTCCTCGGGCAGGCCGCGGCCATGCAGGGCTACGGTTCGTTCACCGCATCGTCGGCCGCCCAGACGGTGGGGACTGCGGCCGGCGTGGTCACGGTCATCCTGAACCTCGCCTCGATCATCCTGTCGGTGAGGCGCGTGCAGAGGCGCCGGATCGCGTTCTTCATCCCGCTCATCTTCGGCGCGGTCACCTTCGCTGTCTGGATCGGCGCCATCACATTCGCGTTCTTCAGCGACCCCTCGTTCCTGAACCAGATCACCGCGGTCACGGGCACGACGGCCCCGTAGCGCCCGCCCGTCACGTCGCCGCCTCCCGCGCAATCGGCTGGGGAGTTTCGGTCGCTCTGAGACGGCCAAAGGGACCGAAACTCCCCCGTCGATGGCGCCGCGGGGTGAGGAGGGGCGGGCGTGGGGCGGGGGCCCGACCCGCTACGCGCCGCGGAGCGTCTTCAGGCGGCTGAGCAGCTGCGGGCCCGAGCAGTCGAGCTGATGCCCGCCGATGCGGATGCCCGCGATCGCGATCCCCGTTCCGAGGACCAGTCCCACGGCCAACCCGATCCACCCGATCAGCGCGGAGCCGGTGACGAAGCCGACCACCGTGAGCACGATCTCGGGCAGCACCAGCAGGATCAGGATGCCCCAGGTCGCGAACGAACTGAGCGCCGTGGTGAACCCGGCGCCGGGCGCCGACTTGAACGGGTTGTCACCCGCGGCGGGCACGGGGATGATGATGCGCGCCGACGAGACGCTGGTGAGGCCAAAGCCCGACAGCAGCGCGCCGAACGCCAGCCCGAGAAGGAGCGGAAGCTCGTGCCACGCGCCCGCGATCGCCACGGTGATGAGGGTGAGCGCCAGCACGATAGGAACCGCGATCACCGCCAGAGCGACGACGCGGCCGAGCCGGTCATCCCTCCCCCGCACGCCGTCGGCGAGGTGGGCGGCGAACGCGGTGCCGTCGTAGGAGATGTCGGCGAGCGTCGCCAGCGACAGGAGGAACGCGACGAGGGGCCCCGCGAGCGTCAGCAGGGTGAGCGAGTGCATGTTGTTCGAGTAGAACGCGAGCAGCACCGGGATGAGCGGAACCACGATGAGCTGGCGCGCATACCGGGGGTCACGCCGCCAGTAGGTGAGGCAGCGCGCGGCGACGGCGCCGGCCGGAGTGGCCGGAAAGACCCCGAACAGGCCGATCTTGCCCCGGGCGACCCGTTTGGATGCCGCCGCGTGCGGTGAGACGAGCGCTGCAGCGAGACTGCGGCGCCAGAGGAGGACCAGCAGCGCCAGCGTCGCCAACGCGATGACGAACTTGAGCGCGGCCGCGCCCACATCTCCGGCAGCGAGGTCGGCGGGCACGCTCCAGGCGGCGCCGAGCGGAGTCCAGCCGAGCGCCCGCGCCACCTGCGGCAGGGCGTCGGCCGAGTTCCGCACGCTCTGGCTGACGCCGATGATGATCGGGCCGAGCAGGATCAGCGGGATGAAGATCAGGATGCTGCTGATCTCCCGGAACCTCCGCTGCGACTGCAGGCTCACGCTGAGGGCGGCCACCATGCGGGATCCGACAACGCAGGTGAGCACGGCGAGGGCTGCGCAGACGACCGCAGCAGCCGCGGCAGCCGGGTAGCGGATCCACGACGCCACGGTTGCGAGCGAGGCGATCGTCGTGATGACGCCGGGCACTCCGAGGACGCCGGCGAGCGTCAGCCCGACCAGGAGCTTCGGCATCGGTAGCGGGAACTGCGCGAGCCGCGCCGGGTCGAGCGTCTGGTCGATCCCTGCCGCGATGAGGGGAACGACGATCCACCCGAGCACGACAGCAGAGCCTGCGAGCACGATGACCGTCGCGGCGAGTTCCTGGGGAGCGAACGACAGCGCGACGAGGCCGAGCACGGCCACACCCAGCACCCCCAGACCGTAGACCGCGCCGATGATGACAGCGATCAACTGCCAAGTGCTTCTGCGAAGCGAATTGCGGAGAACGAGGAAGCGCAGCCTCAGGAGTGTCGCAACCATGAAGGCCCTTCCGTGTGGTGTCGCCCACCGACGAGCTCCACGAAACGGTCTTCCAGCGACGCCTCACCGCGCACCTCGTCGACGGTGCCGGCGGCCAGCACGCGGCCCGCCGAGACGACCGCGACGTGGTCGCACATGCGCTGCACCAGGTCCATCACGTGGCTCGAAACGATGACCGTTCCCCCGCCACGCACGTAGTCGGTCAGCATGTCGCGGATGTTCGCGGCCGAGACCGGATCCACCGACTCGAACGGCTCGTCGAGCACGAGGAGTTTCGGCGCATGCACCAGGGCGCAGGCGAGGGCGATCTTCTTGGTCATGCCGGCCGAGTAGTCGACGACGAGCGTTCCCGCGGCGCTCTCGAGGTCGAGCAGCTTCAGCAGGTCGGCGACCCGCTCGGCGACCGTGTCGCGGCTCATCCCGAACAGGAGGCCGTTGTAGGTGACGAGCTGCTCACCGGTGAGCCTGTCGAACAGTTTGACGCCGTCGGAGAGGTTGCCCACGAGCTGCTTGGCCTCGAGCGGGTGCTGCCACATGTCGACACCGTGGATGATCGACTGCCCGGCATCCGGTTGCAGCAGGCCCGTGGCCATCGAGAGCGTCGTCGTCTTGCCTGCGCCGTTCGGGCCGACGAGGCCGTAGAACGATCCGGTAGGAACGGTGAGGCTCAGGTTCTCGACGGCGACCTTGTCGCCGAACCGTTTGCTGAGACCGCGGAGTTCCAGCGCTGGGACTGGGAGGACTGACGTCATGGAGATTCCCCTTCTCGTTGACCTCAACCTTACGAGTCGGCCGCCTCACGCATCAGCTGCGACGGCCGCCGAGTGCCCGAGCATCCTGTGCACCCGACGAGCTCTGGCGGAGCTCCTTCGGCAGCGAGAAGATCAGGTCTTCCTCAGCCGTCTGCACCGTCTCGATGTCGCCGTACCCCGCACCTGCCAGGTCGTCGAGCAGTTCCTGCACGAGAACTTCGGGAACGGATGCGCCGGAAGTGACACCGACCGTGTTGACGCCGTCGAGCCACTCCTGCTTGACCTCGTGCGCGTAGTCGACGCGGTAGGCCGCCTTGGCGCCGTATTCGAGCGCGACCTCGACGAGGCGCACCGAGTTCGACGAGTTCGCTGAACCCACGACGATCACGAGGTCACTGCCCGCGGCGACCTTCTTGATGGCGACCTGTCGGTTCTGGGTGGCGTAGCAGATGTCGTCGCTCGGCGGATCCTGCAGGTTCGGGAACCGGGCCCGCAGGCGCCGCACGGTCTCCATGGTCTCGTCGACGCTGAGGGTGGTCTGCGAGAGCCAGACGACGCGGTCGGGGTCGCGAACGGCGATGGTGTCTGCCTCGTCGGGGCTGCCGACGAGCGTGGTGTGCTCGGGCGCCTCCCCCGCGGTGCCTTCGACCTCTTCGTGGCCCTCGTGGCCGATCAGCAGGATCTCGAAGTCATCGCGGGCGAAACGCACGGCCTCGCGGTGGACTTTCGTGACAAGCGGGCAGGTGGCGTCGATGGCCTGGAGGCCCCGGTCGGCCGCACCCTGCACCACGGCAGGCGACACGCCATGGGCGCTGAAGACGACATGCGAGCCGGTGGGTACCTCATCCACTTCTTCGACGAAGATCGCGCCCTGCTTCTCGAGGGTCGAGACGACATGCACGTTGTGCACGATCTGCTTGCGCACGTAAACCGGTGCGCCGTAGCGCTCGAGAGCCTTCTCGACGGCGACGACGGCCCGATCGACCCCGGCGCAGTAGCCCCGGGGAGCAGCGAGCAGCACCCTCTTGGCGCCGATGACGGGGGTATCCTTTAGCCTGTTGCGTACGCCGGGAATTCTCGGCATCGGCAGACTGACGGTTGCGTTGCTCACCTGATGATTCTACGTGCAGGAGGTGTGGGCTTGGCCGTTGCGTTCGATCCGAGCGGTGCCCCGACGCTTGAGAGCCCGTGGCCGGTCTCGGTGTTCTCGGGCAAGATCAAGTCCTACCTCGACCGTCTGGGCACGGCGTGGGTGGAGGGCGAGATCACCCAGTGGGGCGTCAGCGGTGGCAATGTCTACGGCAAGCTGAGAGATCTCACCGAAGATGTCACGATCGGCTTCACGATCTGGTCGTCAGTGAAGGCGAAGCTCCCGGATGACCTCAAACAGGGCGACCGCGTCATCGCCTTGTTCAAACCGAACTACTGGTTGAAAGCCGGAACGCTCTCGATGCAGGTCTTCGAGATGCGACACGTCGGCCTCGGCGACATGTTGGAGCGTCTGGAGCGCCTCCGCCGCCAGCTCGCCTCCGAGGGTCTCTTCGATGCGTCGCGCAAGAAGGCGCTGCCGTTCCTGCCCCGCACGATCGGGCTCATCACAGGCAAAGACAGCGACGCCGAGAAGGATGTGCTGCGGAACGCGCAGCTGCGCTGGCCCTCTGTGTCGTTCCGGGTCGTGCACGCGGCGGTGCAGGGCGACCGCGTGCCACGTGAGGTCGTGGCGGCTCTCCGCACGCTCGACGCCGATCCGGAGGTCGACGTGATCATCGTCGCGCGCGGCGGCGGCGACTTCCAGAACCTTCTCGGCTTCAGCGACGAGGGCGTGCTGCGGGCCGTGGCGGCGTGCGCGACCCCGGTGGTCAGTGCGATCGGACACGAGGCCGACCGGCCGCTGCTCGACGAGGTGGCAGACCTCCGGGCATCCACGCCGACCGACGCCGCGAAGCGGGTGGTTCCGGATGTCTCGGAGGAGCTCGACCGTGTCGACCAGGCCCGCGCCCGACTCTCGCTCCGGGTGAGCGCGTTCGTGCGGCACGAGATCGACCGCGTCGAGCAGCTGCGATCGCGGCCGGCGCTGGCCGAATCATCCTGGATCGTGGATTCGCGGGCCGAAGACCTCACCCGCTACGTGGCGCGCGGGGTGGAACTGCTGAACCGGGTGCTCGAACGAGCCGGCAACAGCACCGGCGAACTGGGCGCGCGACTCCGGGCGCTCTCACCGCAGAGCACCCTCGACCGCGGTTATGCGATCGTGCAGGGCCCCAGCGGCGGCGTCGTGCGGCGGCCTTCGGATGCCCCCACCGACTCCTCGCTCACAATCACCCTTGCCGACGGAACTCTCACAGCCCGCTCCGAGGGCGAGGCCCCGGCCGCCGGTCGCGGATAGGATTGGAGCCATGCCGACACCCTCCATTGATTCACGCGATGTTGATTCACGCGCGGTCGAGCCCGGCGCTGGAGCTGGCGCCGCTGCCGGCACGAGTGCGCTCAGCTATGAAGAGGCGCGCGACGAACTGGTCCGGGTCGTGAACGAACTCGAGCGTGGAGCATCCACTCTCGAGCAGTCGCTGGCGCTCTGGGAACGGGGCGAGGCCCTCGCGGCCCGGTGCGAGGAATGGCTGATCGGGGCGAAGACCCGGCTCGACGCGGCTCGCGCCTCCGCTTCGACGAAGGCCGAGTAGCCCGTGGCCCAGAAACCTCCGCGCGTCGTCGCCGAACTCGGCAGGCCCGAGACATTCGAGGAGACGACCGCCCGAAAGGCCGAGCAGTCGCGCAAGTACCGCGCCAACAAGACGATCAACAACCTGTGGCTCTCGCTCATCGTCTGCGTCGCCGTGGTCATCGTGATCGTGCTGCTCGTGCCGCGCGACGACACCTCCCAGCGGCAGACGATCGACTACCGCTCGGTGGCCACGAGCGCGCAGGCCGCACTGCCGGTGCCGGTCGCCGCCCCGGAGCTGCCCGCGGGCTGGTCGTCGAACGCCGCGGAGATCCGCCGGGGCAACGACGGCGTCGCCTACTGGTACGTCGGGCTGCTGACGCCATCCAACACCTTCGTGGCACTCGCGCAGGGCGTCGATGCGAACGACAGCTGGCTCTCCGACCAGGTGCACGATACGGCTGCTTCGTCGACGATCACGGTCGACGGCATCCAGTGGACCGTCTACGACAACCGCACGACCTCACAGAACGTGGGGAACGCCGAGTACGCCCTCACGGCCACCGCCGGGCGGAGCACCTACGTGCTCTACGGAACGGCGGACGACGCCGATTTCGAGCTCGTCGCCGCCGCGCTCGCATCCAACCTCGCCGCCCAGCCGACCGCTGGAGCCGCGTCGACCACAGGAGCCGGGTCATGAGCACGATCGAAGACGCCACCACTCCCGCCGAGACCTGGGCGGAGATGCTCGCCGGCAACGAGCGTTTCATCACGGGCACGCCGCAGCACCCGCGGCAGGACGTCGACCGCCGCAACAGCCTCGCCGCCCAGCAGGCCCCGCGCGCGGCGCTCTTCGGCTGCAGCGACTCGAGGCTCGCCGCGGAGATCATCTTCGACCAGGGCCTCGGCGACCTCTTCGTCGTGCGCAACGCCGGTCAGGTCATCTCCGAGTCGGTCGTCGGCAGCCTCGAATACGCGGTCGGTGTGCTGGGCGTGCAGCTCATCGTGGTGCTCGGGCATGACGAGTGCGGCGCGGTGAAGGCCGCGATCGACTCGCTGGCTCCGGATGCCGTTCCCCTGCCGATCCACATTGCGAACCTGATCAGCCCGATCATCCCGGCGGTCAGGCGGGTCGTCGGCGAGGCTGCCGTCTCCGGTGCGCCCGAAGGCGCCCCGGTCGACGCGCACGCCGTGGGCAAGTACCACCTCGAAGACACCATCGCCGAGCTGCTCGAGAGTTCCGAGATGATCTCCGAGGCGATCGCCGACGGGCGGCTCGCCATTGTCGGCGCGAACTACCGCCTCTCGGAGGGGCGCGCCGAGCCCGATGTGGTCATCGGCGAGATCTGACCTTTCGCCCGCTACGGTGAGTGACCCGAAAGCTTCCATAACGAAAACCCGCGCGTCCCGATAGGGCCGCGCACCTACCGAAAGGAACCACGAAGTGGTGGAGAACGCAGCCGGCACCGAGTATCGCATCGAGCACGACACGATGGGAGAGGTGCGGGTTCCGGCCAACGCCCTGTACGGCGCCCAGACGCAGCGGGCGGTCGAGAACTTCCCGGTCTCCGGTGACGTGCTCGAGCCGGCCCAGATCGCTGCCCTCGCCCTCATCAAGAAGGCCGCCGCCCTGGCCAACGCCGAGCTCGGGGTGCTGGACCGCGGCATCGCCGACGCCATCGCATCAGCCGCCGACGAGGTCGTCGCGGGCGAGCACGGCGACCAGTTCCCGATCGACATCTACCAGACCGGCAGCGGCACCTCCACGAACATGAACATGAACGAGGTGCTGGCGAACCTCGCCTCGGAACGCCTCGGATCGAAGGTGCACCCGAACGACCACGTCAACGCCTCGCAGTCGTCGAACGACGTCTTCCCGACCTCCGTTCACGTTGCTGTCACCGCCGCGCTGATCAACGATCTCGTTCCGTCGCTCGCTCATCTCGCCGAAGCCCTCGAAGAGAAGTCGGTGCTGTGGGCGACCGCCGTCAAGTCGGGCCGCACCCACCTGATGGACGCGACGCCGGTCACCCTCGGCCAGGAGTTCGGCGGCTACGCCTCGCAGGTACGCCTCGGAATCGAGCGCGTCGAGGGCACCCTGAGGCACGTCGCAGAAGTTCCGCTCGGCGGCACGGCGGTCGGCACGGGCATCAACACCCCTGCCGGGTTCCCGCAGCTGGTCATCCAACTACTCGCTTCGGAGACCGGCCTGCCGATCACCGAGGCCCGCGACCACTTCGAGGCGCAGGGCGCCCGCGACTCGCTGGTCGAGGCATCCGGCGCCCTGCGGGTGCTGGCCGTCAGCCTCACCAAGATCTGCAACGACCTGCGCTGGATGGGCTCCGGCCCCAACACCGGGCTCGGAGAGCTGCACATCCCCGACCTCCAGCCCGGATCGTCGATCATGCCCGGAAAGGTCAACCCGGTCATCCCGGAGGCCGTACTGCAGGTGTGCTCGCGGGTCATCGGCAACGATGCGTCGATCGCCTGGTCGGGCGCGTCGGGCTCGTTCGAGCTGAACGTCGCGATCCCGGTGATGGGCACGGCCCTGCTGGAGTCGATCCGCCTGCTGTCGACGTCGTCGGTGCTTCTGGCCGACAAGACCGTCGCGGGGCTCGAGGCGAACCTCGAGCGCGCCCGCGCGCTGGCCGAGTCATCGCCATCGATCGTCACCCCGCTGAACCGCATCATCGGGTACGAAGCGGCCGCAAAGATCGCCAAGCACTCCGTGGCGAAGGGCCTCACCGTGCGCGAGGCCGTCATCGACCTCGGCTTCGTCGAACGCGGCGAGGTCACCCTGGAGCAGCTCGACACGGCGCTCGACGTGCTGTCGATGACGCGCCCGCCCCAGGTCAAGGCCTGAAACGGGAACAGGCGAGCTGCCTGTGAGCGAGAAGACGTCGGGCGAAGTGCCCGCGAGCCGGAAGATCCATCGGACTGTCAGCCTGTGAGCGAGAAGAACTGGGCGGGCAACATCTCCTACGGGGAGAAGAAGCTCCGCCGACCCCGCACGCTCGGCGAGCTGCAGGAGCACGTCGCGGACGCCGCTGTGGTGCGCCCGCTCGGCTCCCGGCACTCCTTCAACACGATCGCCGCCACCCCGGGCATCCTGGTCTCCATCGACCGGTTCACCCCGGTGATGGAGATCGACACAGAGTCGATGACTGTGCGCGTGACGGCGGGAGTGACCTACGGCGTTCTCGGGCAGTACCTGCAGCAGCGCGGTTTTGCACTCGCCAACCTGGCGTCGCTGCCGCACATCTCCGTCAGCGGGGCGACGGCGACGGCGACGCACGGTTCCGGCGACCGGAACGGCAACCTCGCGACATCCATCGCCTCGCTGCAGCTGGTGCAGGCGAACGGTTCGCTGGTCGATGTCACCCGGGGCGACGACGATTTCGACGGGTACGCGGTCGGCCTCGGCGCCCTCGGTGTGATCAGCGAGCTGACCCTCGACATCGAACCGACCTTCGACGTGGCCGTCTCCGTGTTCGAGAACCTGGCCTGGAACGATCTCGCTCGGCACTTCGACGAGATCACGTCGGCCGCGTACAGCGTGAGCCTCTTCACGAACTGGGCCAATGACACGGTCGATCAGGTGTGGCTGAAGCAGCGCCGGGGGCGGCACGCGTTGCACCGCGGTGCCGCCGGTGACGGTGGCGGCGGTGGAGACGGTGGTGCGGCCGGGCTCGGCGAGCGGTTCTTCGGAACCCGTTCGGCCACAGAGCGCCACCATCCGCTGCCGGATGTCGCGGCGGAGGCCTGCACCGAGCAGCTCGGTCTTCCGGGCGCGTGGATCGACCGCCTGCCGCACTTCCGGCTCGACTTCACCCCCTCGAAGGGCGACGAGCTGCAGTCGGAGTACCTGATCCCGCGCGAGCACGCGGTCGCCGCGTTCGAAGCGCTCCGGGGGCTCGCGCACCGGATCACCCCGCTGCTCTTCATCAGCGAGATCCGCACCGTGGCCGCCGACACCTTCTGGCTCAGCACGGCCTCGGGCCGCGACTCGGTCGCGCTGCACTTCACGTGGAAGCCGGTCGGGGCAGAGGTCGAAGCCCTGCTGCCCGGCCTCGAAGCCGCCCTCGCACCGTTCGGCGCGCGCCCGCACTGGGGCAAGGTCTTCGCGGCAGGCGTCGCCGAGATCGCGCCGCTGTACGACCGGATGCCCGCCTTCATCCGGCTCGCCCAGCAGGTCGACCCCGGCGAGAAGTTCCACAACGACTTTCTGCGCGCAAAGGTCTTCGGCGCCTGACCCCCCATCGCCGAACGGACGGCCCTCGTCCAATCCGTCGACAATACGCCGTCGCATCGACGGAGGGCCGTCCGTTCGTCGACGAGGTGCCCGCTCGGTCGGCTCACGACAGCGGAAGCACAAGGGCCGCCGTGACCGCCACCCAGAAGCCGAGCAGGAGGAACGGTCCGAGCGGGATGTCGTGCGCCCGCCCTTCGGCCGTAGGCGATGCGGCCACGACATCTCGGGAAGGCAGCCCGCAGGGGCGGGAGCTGGCGCTGGCGCGGGCACGGCGCCGCGTGCGGGCAAGCAGCAGCAGCGAAGCCAGGCCGGCCGTCAGGGCGGTGGTGCTGCCAGCGAGGGCGTAGAGAGCGAAGCTGGCTCCCGCGGCGGGGGCGAGTGCCGCCGCGAGGAGTACTGCGAGCTTCACATCGCCCGACGCGATGGCGCCCGCCGCGCGGAACACCACGAAGACGGTCAGGGTTACGCACGCGACCAGGGCGGTGCCCCCCGGATCGAGACCCGCCCAGAGTGCCGCCGCGGCCGCAGTGGCAGCAGCCACCGCGAGGCCGGGCAGCACGATGACGTTCGGCAGGCGGCGGTGACGCACGTCGATCACCACCAGGAACGGAGTGGCGCAGGCCACATACAGCACGGGCAGGAGCGTAAGGAGCGCAGGCCATGCCAGCGCGGGCGACAGAAGAGCGTGCAGGGTGAGTGACGGGGCGTGGAGGAGATCGACGGGCATCCGCAGACCGTAGACGATAGGGCCGGATGCCCGCAGAAGTTATCCACAGGCCACCCGGCCCGACTACACGCTCACCTCATCCAGACGGCCACGCACAGCCCGCAGCCCGCGGCCCGCAAGCCAGCTGCCAACCGCAAGCCGCCGGCCGGCAGCCGCCAGCCATCACACGCCACCCGCCACCCGCCACTACAGCTCGTTCGACTCCAGCATCTCCGTCACCAGCGCCGCGATCGCAGAGCGCTCCGAGCGCGTCAGCGTGATGTGCCCGAACAGCGGGTGGCCCTTCAGCGTCTCGATCACCGAAGCCACACCGTCGTGCCGGCCGACGCGCAGGTTGTCGCGCTGCGCGACATCGTGCGTCAGCACGACGCGCGAGTTCTGGCCGATTCGGGAGAGCACGGTCAACAGAACGTTGCGTTCGAGCGACTGTGCCTCATCCACGATCACGAACGCATCGTGGAGCGACCGGCCACGGATGTGCGTGAGCGGCAGCACCTCGAGGATGCCACGCTCCACCACCTCGTCGAGAACGTTCTGCGACACGAGCGAACCCAGCGTGTCGAAGACCGCCTGCGCCCACGGGTTCATCTTCTCGCTGGCGTCGCCCGGCAGGAAGCCGAGCTCCTGGCCGCCCACCGCGTAGAGCGGCCGGAAGACCATGATCTTCTTGTGCTGTTGCTTCTCGAGCACGGCTTCGAGCCCCGCGCAGAGGGCCAGAGCAGACTTCCCTGTACCGGCTCGACCCCCCAGCGAGATGATTCCGACCTCAGGGTCGAGGAGCATGTCGATCGCCACGCGCTGCTCGGCCGACCGCCCGTGCAGCCCGAACACGTCGCGGTCACCGCGCACCAGCTGGAACGAGCGTTTGCCGTTCACACGCCCCAACGCCGATCCACGGTCCGAATGGATGACCAGGCCGGTGTTGATCGGCATGTCCGACACCAGCGGAGTCTCCATGCCGTCCTGGTCCCAGAGCTTCGACATGTCGGCGGCGCTCAGCGTGATCGAGTCGATCCCCGTCCATCCGGAGTCGACCGCGAGCTCGGCGCGATACTCCTCGGCGGCCAGCCCGATCGACGCCGCCTTGACCCTGAGCGGCAGGTCTTTCGACACGACCGTCACGTCGAGCCCGTCGTTCGACAGGTTCAGCGCGACGGCGAGGATGCGCGAGTCATTGTCCTGCAGTTGCAGGCCCGACGGCAGCACCGACATGTTCGAGTGGTTCAGTTCGACGCGGAGACTCCCGCCGGCATCCCCGACCGCGATCGGGAAGTCGAGCCGTTCGTGCAGCACGCGCAGCTCATCGAGGTTCCGAAGGGCCTGGCGGGCGAAGTAACCGATCTCCGGATCGTTCCGTTTGGATTCGAGCTCGGAGATGACCACAACCGGAAGCACAACAGGGTGCTCGGCGAACCGGAAGATCGCCTTCGGGTCGCTCAGCAGTACAGACGTGTCGAGCACATAGGTGCGTTCCGCCGTCTTCTGGCTGGTGGTCTCGGACTTCTTGAGTTTCTGATCGGGCACAAGTACTCCAACCCCGGGCGGCGTTGCTCACCCGGATCTCTTTCCGGCGAAGCGGCCGCCAAGCCTCTTTCAAGACCGTGGCTGGTATCGAAACGTACTTATGTGGCCGCCTCGATCAGGTGCCATACCTGATGCGATCAACCTATGCCGAAGGGGTGCACCGAAACGAATCGACACACCCCTGCAGACATTAACGTTGTGTTACGGGAGAGGAACCGAACGACGTCAGGAGGTCTTCTTCGCGAGGTCGTCGGCCGCGTCTTCGGCCTTGTCCGCCACGTCGTCGGCCGTGCCGCGCACCTTGGCCGCTGCATCCTTGATCACACCGGGCGCCGCCTTGGCTGCGTCAGTGAGTTTCTCCTGCACGATCGGCGCCTTGTCGGCAACAAACTGCTCGGCGTTGTGCACGGCCTTCTGCACCTGCGGCTGATTCCAGGCCGCCTCGGCCTTCGACTTGATCTGCTCGTAGCGCCTGCGGCCGGCCGCTGAACCCGCGACGTAACCGACTCCGAAGCCGATCACCAGCAAGATTTTGCCCTTCATCCGATTTCACCGTTTCTTTCGTCGTGCCGAATGTGTACACGATCGATCTTCCGGATGTTCGGGCCACGCTTCAAGGGCTTGACCTCGCCCTGCGTCATCCGGTCGACGCGGTCAGCTGCCGAAACGCCGATTGCGCCGTGAGAAGTCACGGAGCGCCCGCAGAAAGTCGACCTGCCGGATATCAGGGCCAAGCGCCTCCATGAAGTAGAACTCACTGTGCGCGCTCTGCCAGAGCATGAAATCGCTGAGACGCTGTTCGCCGGACGTTCTGATCACGAGATCCGGATCCGGTTGCCCACCGGTGTACAGGTGCGCACTGATCAGCTCTTCGTCGAGGTTGGCGGCGAGGTCGGCGAGCGAGTGACCGGCATCCTGGTGCGCTCGGATGATGCTCTGCACGGCATCCGCGATCTCGCTTCGTCCGCCATACCCGACGGCGAGATTGACGTGCAGCCCCGGATGCCCGGCGGTGCGCTGCTCGGCGTCGGTCAGGGCATCCACCAGCCGGTCCGGGAGGCCCTCGTTACTGCCGACGTGCTTGATACGCCAGTCACGGTAATTCGAGAGTTCTTCTGCCAGTTGGGCGATGATCTCGATCAACTCGGTGAGTTCGGCTTCGCTCCGGCTCGAGAGGTTGTCGGTCGAGAGGAGGTAGAGGGTGACGATGGAGATGCCGAGGTCGTCGCACCACTCGAGGAACTCGCGCACTTTCACGGCCCCCGCCCGGTGGCCGTGCGCGGCCGTCTCGAGCAGGTTCTGCTTGGCCCAGCGGCGATTGCCGTCGATGATCATCGCGACGTGGTGTGGGAGGTTGCCGTCATCCAGCTCCCGGCGGAGCCTCTTCTGGTAGAGCCCGTAGAGCAGGCCTCTCCCCGGGGTGTCCTGCCTGTTTCGCACGAGGTAACGCTACCCTCCACGCGCCCAAACTCCCAGCGGGCGCCGGGCGCGCCCCGACTAGGGTGGATTCATGCCCGCCCAGCCCGATTCGTCGTTGACCGACGACGGTACTCCCCTGCCCCACCTGCCGCTTCTCGACGAGGCGGAGGCTCGAGAGGCCGGTGTTGAGGCCGAGCAGGTCGCCTCTGTTGCCGCACCGCCCGCCGAGGTGAAGCCCACCTGGCGGGGCTGGATCCACGCCGGAACCTTCCCGATCGCGATCGCCGCCGGGATCGTGCTGATCGTGCTGGCCGACGGCGCAGCTGCGAAGACGTCCAGCGCTGTGTTCGCGTTCACTTCACTACTTCTGTTCGGCAACTCAGCGCTCTACCACCGTTTCAACTGGAAGCCGACGGTCAAGCGGCTGCTCAAACGCATCGACCATGCGAACATCTTCCTGCTGATCGCGGGCACGTACACTCCCCTTGCCGTGCTCGCCCTGCCTCCGGGCAAGGGCACGTTCGTGCTCATCGCCGTCTGGGCGGCTGCCGTTCTCGGCATCGGCTTCCGGGTGTTCTGGATCGACGCCCCGCGGTGGTTGTACACCCCGCTCTACGTGCTGATGGGCGGGGCCGCGCTGCTGTTCATTGTGGACATCTTCAACGCCAACGCCGCAACGATGACGCTGGTGCTGGTCGGCGGCCTGGCCTACGTGCTCGGGGCGCTGGCCTACGGGCTCAAGCGACCGAACCCCGTGCCCGGTGTGTTCGGGTTCCACGAGATCTTCCACGCGCTGACGCTGGTCGCGTTCGCGTGCCACTGGACGGGCATCCTTCTGATCGCGATCAACCCGCCGTTCAACGGCTGAGCCGGCTACTTCTTCGCGTCGAGCCCCTTGGCACCCGGCCCGCGATCGGCGGCAGCGCGCGCGGCCTCTTCGGCATCCAGCTTCTCGGCCACCTGGGCCCGCATGTTCACGCGGCGAACCCGCCTCGTCATGTCGATGATCAGCAGCACGGCCAGCACCATCACGCCCAGGGTCACGATGAACCCGATCGTTCCGGGGGTCACCGTGTCGGGGTTGAACGCCGGATCGGTCGTCGGCGTCGGTTCGGGCGTGACCTCGGCCAGCCAGCCGAGAGCGGTTCCGACGGCGGTGTGGATGCCCGCAGAAGCCGCCAGGACGAGACTCACTTCACCGACCATCCGTCGTCGTCGATGCCTGCGAAGAGGTCACTCTCGAACTCTCCCTCGCCGGCTTCGGGCAGCGGCACCTTCGAGTCGATGAGCTGGTAGTCCTCGAACGGCCAGGCCTGCTGCTGCAGTTCGTTCGGCCAGAAGAAGAACGCGCTGTCGGGTGCGACCTGGGAAGCATGGGCGCGAAGGGCGTTGTCGCGGGCACCGAAGAAGGCTCCCGCGGGAACCTGCGTGGTCGCGAGGTAGGGCGTCTCGTCCATCCACCGCCTCATCTCGGTGAACGAGGCGATCAACGAGTTCTCGGGGTCGGTCTCGACGAGCAGGTCGCGGATGGCCCGCATGCGCTGCGAGCTGAAGATGCGGTCGTAGTAGAGCTTCGAGACCTGCCAGGCCGGGCCGAGCTCCGGTGCGTACGAGGCATCGGCGGCGAGCTCGTAGGCGAGCACGGAGATGTCGTGGCAGCGGATGTGGTCGGGGTGCGGATAGCCACCCTTCTCATCGTACGTCAGCAGCACCTGCGGCTTCTGCTCGCGGATGAGGTGCACCAGCGGCCGCACGCTCAGCGAGGTATCGATCGCGGCGAACGCATTCGCCGGCAACGCTTCGCCGTTCTCGGGAAGCCCGGAATCGGCGTATCCCAGCCAGCGGTGCTCGAACCCGACCGCGGCCTGGGCGGCAGCCATCTCGACCCGGCGGAGACCCGGCATGTCGCGGTCGCCCCATGCACGAAGTTCAAGCCCCTCGTTCAGGATGTCGCCCCGCTCGCCGCCCGTGCAACTGACAACCATCACGTGGTCTCCGCGGTCCACGTAGTAGGCGTAGGTGGCGGCACCCTTGCTCGATTCGTCATCGGGATGGGCGTGCACGGCCATGAGACGAAGTACCAGCTGTCTCAACTCCTCAGCTAAGCGAACTACCCTGTAGTCAGGGTCGAAGATTCTGCCGGAGAATTCCGACTCGACCAGACTAATCGTTCGGCCCGGGGCTTCTCGCCCCCGGTCGAGTACCCACCAAGGAGAGCTGGCACGTGAGCGAGGACGAGCGGAGCGAAGACGGACCGTTCGCGGCCGCCTCGGAAGCACTGGCACCCTCATCGACGCGGCCACCGGCATCCACCGTTCGCGGAGAACGCTACGGAAACACGGCGAAGTCCCGGGGCCGCGGCCGCCTGATCGCGCTCGCCTTCGGGGCCGCTGTCGTCGTCGTGATCGGCTCGTGGGTCGTCTGGGCGGGGCTCGACAGCTCGCGATCCACAGTCAATGCTCAGGACAAGGGCCACGTCGTCGTCAGCAACACCCGCGTCGACGTGACGTTCGACGTATCTGTCGACCGCGGCATCGCGACCGCCTGCGCCGTGCAGGCCCAGAACGAGCAGCACGCCGTCGTCGGCTGGAAGGTCGTCGACATCCCGGCCTCCACGCAGCGCGACCAGGAGGTCACGACCACGGTGCTGACGACCGAGCCCGCGGTCACGGGTTTGATCTACAGCTGCTGGCTCACGTAAAATCATCGCTTTGAGCTAAGGAGTTCGCATGGCGGAGCACGCAGAAGTCAGCTGGCTGACCCAGGAGGCGTACGACCGTCTGGCGAACGAACTCGAATACGCCAGCACGACCGGGCGCCAGGAGATCACCGACAAGATCCAGTCGGCCCGTGAAGAGGGCGATCTCAAGGAGAACAGCGGCTATCACGCTGCCAAAGACGAGCAGGGCAAGATCGAGGCGCGCATCCGGTTCCTCACCAACCTGCTGAAGACGGCTCAGGTCAGCGCGGCACCCGAGAGCCACGGCGTCGTGGTTCCCGGAACGGTCATCACGGCGATCATTGCGGGTGACGAGAGCGTTTTCCTGCTCGGCAGCCGCGAGATCGCGGGCGAGAGCGACCTCGACGTGTACTCGGAGAAGAGCCCGCTCGGCACGGCGATCCTCGGCCTCGCCGTCGGCGACACCACCACCTACGAGGCTCCCAACGGCCGCGCCATCACGGTGAAGGTGACGGCCGTCGAGAACTACACCGGCTGACCGCCTGCGGGGCGTACGCCCGCGCCCGTCCCCGCTGAGCCGCTCGGCCCGCCGCTCCCTTCGGACTGCGGGCAGAAAAGCACGCAAAAGACCGTTTTAGGGGGTTTTTGCCCTCAGTCCCTCTGTGGGAAATGGGTGAGGTGAGGCGGGGCGGGCGGGTCAGTCCAGAACGAGGCGGGCGTCGTAGCCGGCGTCGCGAAGCTTCGCCACCACCTCTGCACGGTGCTCGGGACCACGGGTCTCTACGCTCAGCTCGAGCTCGACCTCGCTGAGCTGCAGGCCCCGGCCGTGCCGCGTATGCAGCACCTCGATCACGTTCGCATTCGCCTCCGCCACGATCTCGGCGGTTCGGGCGAGTTGGCCCGGTCGATCGGGCAGCATGATCTTGAGCTTCAGGTACCTGTCACTGGCGGCGAGCCCGTGGCTGATCACACGCTGCATGAGCAGGGGGTCGATGTTGCCGCCCGAGAGGATGACGACGGTCGTTCCCGGATCCTCCCCCACCTGGTCGGAGAGGATCGCCGCCACGCCGACCGCGCCGGCCGGCTCGACCACGAGTTTCGCCCGTTCGAGCAGCACGAGGATCGCCCGGGCGATGTCGGCCTCGCTGACCGTCACGATCTCATCGACGAGCTCACGGATGATCTCGAAGTTCAGGGCACCGGGCTTCGCCACCGAGATACCGTCGGCGATCGTCGCCGACGTGCGGATCAGCGTCGGCTCCCCCATGGCGAGCGACGGTGGGTAGGCCGCGGCGTTCGCAGCCTGCACTCCGATGATCCGAATGCTCCGCCCCTCGGCCGCGGCACGCTGCTTGAGCGCGCTCGCCACCCCCGAAATCAGGCCGCCGCCGCCGATCGGAACGATGACCGTGCGCGCATCCGGAGCCTGCTCGAAGATCTCGAGCCCGAGCGTGCCCTGGCCGACGATGACGTCGGGATGATCGAAGGGAGGTATCAGCACGGCACCGGTCGTCGCGGCGAACTCCGCCGCTGCCGCCAGGGGTTCCTCGACGGTGTGGCCGCGCAGCAGCACATCCGCGCCGTAGTCCCTTGTCGCCTGGAGCTTCGGGAGGGCGACGCCGAGCGGCATGAAGATCGTCGCCTTGATGCCGAGTTCGCGGGCCGCGAAGGCGACCCCCTGCGCGTGATTGCCGGCCGAGGCTGCCACGACACCGCGCGCCTTCTCATCTGGCGTCAGCCGCGACATCCGGTAGTAGGCACCACGGATCTTGTACGAGCCGGTGCGCTGGAGGTTCTCGAGCTTCAACAGCACCTCGGAGCCCAGCACCTCAGCGAGGTAGCGCGACGTCTCCATGGGGGTACTCTGGGCGACCTTCGAGACGACGGCCCGCGCGGCCTGGATGTCGGCGAGCAGCGGGACTGCGGAACGGGTCTGCGAGGGCGCGGGGGTCTCAAGCATCGGGTGTTAATTCTTTCGGGTCGGATTTCGCCTGCCAGATTCCACTCGCTATGTACTTCACCATCACGTTCAGGGTGGCGATGAGTGGCACAGCGAAAAAGGCACCCGGGATACCTGCGATGATACTTCCCCCCGCCACAGCCAACACGACTGCCAGCGGATGCACCTTGACCGCCGTTCCCATGACAAGCGGTTGCAGCACGTGGCCTTCGATCTGCTGCACGAGCAGAACGACGCCGAGCATCACGAGAGCGATCACCCAACCGTTGTAGACGAGCGCGATGAAGATGGCGACAGCGCCCGTGAGCACGGCGCCGACGACGGGGATGAACGAGCCCAGGAAGACCAGCACGGCCACAGGCACGGCGAGCGGGACTCCGAGCAGGAACGCCCCGAGCCCGATTCCGACCGCATCGACGAACGCGACCAGGATCTGCACCTTCACAAAGCTCTGCAGGGTGTGCCAGCCGGCCTTGCCGGCCCCGTCGACGCCCGCGCGTGCACGCTTCGGGAAGACACGGACCAGCCAGTTCCAGATGCCCTTTCCGTCGATCAGGATGAAGAGTGTCGAGAAGAGCACCAGCAGCACCCCGGTCAGCACGTGGGTCAGGGTCGACCCGACGCTCAACGCCCCGCTGACAAGAGCCGAACTGTCGTTCTGGATGGCCTGGAACGCCTGCCCGATGTATCCGCTGATCTGGTCGTCACTCAGCTGCAGCGGGCCGGTCTTCAACCAGTCGCGCAGCTCGTTGTACGAGTTGGTGCTCTGAGACTTCAGATCGGCATAGCCCGACGAGATCTGCGTGGTCACGAGGAAACCGAGCGCGCCGATGACGATGAAGACGCTGAGGATCGCCACGACGATCGCCAGCCACTTCGGCCAGTGGTGGCGGATCAGGAAGTTCTTGAACGGAACGAGCAGCGCGCTCAGCACGACGGCGATGAGAAGCGGGATGATCACCAGCGAGAACTGCGCCAGCACGAACAGCAGCGCCGCCAGCGCGCCCGCGATGACCAGGAGCCGCCACGCCCACGCGCCGGCGATCTGCATGCCCGGGGGCACGGATCCGGAAGCCGCAGCAGCGGTCGCGGTGGCCTCGGTGCCGCTCGCTGAGGACTCTGCGACCTCGTACCGCGCGTCGAGCGCGGCGCGCCGCCTCGCGATGAAGCCGACGCGGCGCCCGGGGCGACCTGGGGAAGGGGCTGTGCCTGACATTTCCCCATTCTAGGAGTTCGGCGCGGGAGCGGTATCCGTACGGGCACAGGTTGTGGATGGATGTCGCGGGGTTGCTCCCTGGGGACGAGAAGAGGGGTCCTCCGCTCCGGTGTCGGAGGTCTACGCTAGGGTCGGAGGGTGGTTGATTCGATGTCTGCAGCGCTCGCCCGGCGGGTCGCCCTCGCAGCCCAGGGGTTCGGTGCGGCGCGCGCGGTCGGCTCCGCGACATCCGCACCCGCCACACCTGCTGCCGCGACATCCGCACCTGCCACGGCCGCAGCCACCACACCGGGCCTCCGGCAGCTCACGCCACTGGTGGCGAAGCTCGCGCTGCTGCAGATCGACTCCGTGAATGTGTTCGAGCGCAGCCACTACCTGCCCGTTTTCGCCAGGGCCGGCGCCTACGACAAGGCCGAACTCGACCGTCTGACCTACGGCCCGCGGATGGTCGAGTACTGGGCGCACGTGGCTTCGTTCATCCCGGTCACGACACTTCCTCTCCTGCAGTGGCGTATGGACGACTACCGTTCACGCGCGAGCGCCGGTGCGGACACGTGGACGGCCGCCAATCCGCAGATGATCGAGTGGCTGCAGGGCGAGCTCGCCGAGAAGGGGCCGATGACGGCCAGCGCGTTCGAGCACGAGAGCAACAGGCGGAACGGCCCGTGGTGGGGCTGGTCGGATGTGAAGATCGGCCTCGAGACGCTGTTCCGCTGGGGTGACGTGGTCTCCGCGGGGCGCACCCGATTCGAGCGCCTCTACGCCCTGCCGTCGCAGGCGTTGCCGGCGGCAGTGGTCTCTGCGATGCAGGAGGCCCCGCTGCCTCGAGCGGAGGCAGTTCGTGGACTCGTGTCCCAGTCGGCCCGCGCGCTGGGGGTGGCGACACTCGGTGACATCGCCGACTACTTCCGGCTGAAGACGGTGGATGCGCTGCCCGCCGTCCGCGCTCTCGAGGAGTCGGGCGAACTGCTGCCCGTCGCCGTCGACGGTTGGCACCGTCCCGCCTGGCTGCACCGTGATGCGCGGCTGCCCCGCCGGATGGATGCTGCGGCCATCCTGTCGCCGTTCGATCCTGTCGTCTGGCGCCGCGAACGGGCCGAGCGGCTCTTCGACTTCCATTACCGCATCGAGATCTACACGCCGCAACCCAAACGCATCTTCGGCTACTACGTGCTGCCCGTGCTGATCGACGACCGGGTCGTCGGCCGCGTCGACCTGAAGAGTGACCGGCAGGCCGGCGTCCTCCGTGTGCAGTCCGCGTGGATCGAGCCGTGGGTCTCGCCGACGGCGTTCCCGACCATCGCGGCGCGCCTCGCCGCCGTGCTCCGCACCACCGCCGCGTGGCAGGGCCTCGACGCCATCGCGGTCATGCCCGCCGGCACCTTCGCGGCCCCCCTCGCGGCGGAGCTCGCCCTCCCCGCCTGACCCGCTCGTGCGTCGGCGTGCTCAGCCCGAAGTGGTTTTCCGCCCCAAAACTGGAAGTTGGGGGCGGAAAGCGACTTCTTGATCGTGTGGGCGGCTTGGGCCCCAAAAAGGCAACCTTTGGGGCCCAAACTGCCCACTCGATTGAGTCTGGAGGGCGGGGACGTCACGCCAAGGGACGGTGCCGCCCGCGAGAACGCGTGGCCACACCCCGAGCTCCTACGGTGCCGCCCGCGAGAACGCGCGGCCACACCCCGAGCTCCTACGGTGCCGCCCGCAAGAACGCGCGGCCACACCCCGAGCTCCTACGGTGCCGCCCGCGAGAACGCGTGGCCACACCCCGAGCTCCTACGGTGCCGCCCGGAGGGCGGACCATAAACTCAGAAGCTGCCGCCCATCTTCTCGAGGCGGGCAACGCGCTCGGGGATCGGCGGGTGGGTCGCGAAGAGCTTGTTCATGAGGCCGGGCTTCAGGGGGTCCGCGATCCACATGTGCGCCATCGAGGTGGACTGCCGCGCCATGGGGCGGCCGTAGTTCTCGAGCTTGACGAGGGCGCTGGCGAGGGCGTCGGGATGGCGGGTCGTCATCGCGCTCGTCGCGTCGGCCAGGTATTCGCGCTGGCGGGAGACCGCGAGCTGCACGACGGTCGCGACGAGCGGTGCGATCACGGCGGCGACGAGCCCGAGGATCAGCAGTACGGGGTTCGAGTTGTTGCTGTTGCCCCGGCCGAAGAAGGCCATGCGGAGGAAGAAGTCTGCGATGATGCCCACCGCCACGACCAGCCCGTAGACGATCAGCGACACCCGGATGTCGTAGTTCTTCACGTGCCCGAGCTCGTGCGCCATGACCCCTTCGAGCTCGGCGTCGGTCATGATGTCGAGCAGCCCGGTGGTCACCGCGACCACCGCGTGGGCGGGATCCCGGCCGGTCGCGAAGGCGTTGGGGGCGGAGTCGTTGACGATGTAGACGCGGGGCATGGCCATGCCGGTCGTGATCGACAGGTTCTCGATGATGCGCCAGAGCCGGGGGTTGTCGGCCTTCTGGATCTCGACCGCCCCGCTCGAGATGACGGCCTGCGAGGCCGCGAAGAAGTACTGCACGATCGCGAACCCGACAGCGAAGACCAGGATGACGATCGTCAGCGACAGATTGTTGTAGAGAAAACCCGCCAGGTAGCCGAGGCCGCCGATGATGAGGATGAACAGAACGAGGATGATGACTGTGTTGCGCTTGTTCTGCGCGATCGCCTTGTACAAAGAAGCCGGGGTGATGGGGGGGCTAGGAATACGGGGCTAGAACTGCACGCGCGGCGGCTCGGCGATCGCCGCGAGGTCGGACACCTCGAAGAAGTCGCGCGAGCCGAAACCGAGGCGCTTGGCGAAAACGTTGTTCGGGAAGACCTTGACCTTCGTGTTGAGCTCTCGCACACCACCGTTGTAGAAACGGCGGGACGCCTGCACCTTGTCTTCGGTGTCGACCAGTTCGGCTTGCAACTGCAGGAAGTTCTGCGAGGCCTGGAGCTGCGGGTAGGCCTCAGCCACTGCGAAGATGCTCTTGAGCGCGGTCTGCATGTGGTTCTCAGCAGCGGATGCCTCAGCCGGCCCCTGGGCGCTGAGAGTCTCGGCGCGGGCCTGGGTGACGGCCTCGAAGACGCCCTTCTCGTGCGCCGCATAGCCCTTCACCGACTCGATGAGGTTCGGCAGCAGGTCGGCCCGCCTCTTCAGCTGCACCGTGATGTCGCTCCACGCCTCGTCGACGCGCACGTTCAGCGTGACGAGCGAGTTGTAGGTCGCCCACAGGTAGATGCCGACGATGACGACGAGCACGACAACGATGATCAGGGGGATGAGCCATTCCATGACCCCCACTATAACGACTGAGGGCTTCTCACACAGCGAGCGCGAGGCAAGCTCCCAGCGACCGGGCGATCAGCGCCTCGAGCGCCTCACGAACGCGCCTCGAGCACCCGCTGCAGCCACCCGTACGACTCCTTCGGGGTGCGGTCCTGCGTGTTCGGGTCGACATGCACGAGGCCGTACCGCAGGCTGTAGCCGGCCGTCCACTCGAACCCGTCGAGCAGCGAGCGGATGTGGAACCCCGCGAGAGTCACCCCCGCGGCATCCCCGGATGCCGCCACTGCGTCGAGCGCGGCGACGACGTGGGCGGTGAGGTGGTCGATCCGCCGGGCGTCGGGGATGCGGGCGTCGCCGGTGGCGGCATCCAGCACCACCCTGTCGGCAGCCCCGAACCCGCCCCCGCTGACGTGCACAGGTGGCAGCGCATCACCGTACTCGGCACCGAGTTGGGCGAGCGCCACCCCGAGGAACTCCGGCGCGTTCGGCAGGCCCGAAGGCGTGCGCTCGAATTCCGGCCACGGCGCGAAGCGGAACGGAAGCGACGAGAGCGCCGAAGCCTCCCCGTCGGCCGCAGCCACGCCGAGACCGCCCGCGGCAACACGGGTCGGTGCGCTGTAGCTGATGCCGTAGAAGTCGAGGGGCTGCCGGATGACCGCCAGGTCGGTCTCGGATGCCTCGACCAGGGGCCTCAGCAGCCGCCTGAACTCTTCGGCAACCGACGGGTACGCTCCGAGCAGCACCGCGTCGCCGAACATCCGATTCTGCACCGTGTTCCAGAGCGCGGCGAACTGCGCGTCGTCGTCGGAGCCCGTCTGCGGCGACGTCGGTGAGTAGGAGTTCACGATGCCGATCCCACCCGTGACGGGCGCCGCGCGGAGGGCCTCGACGGCGATACCGTGCCCGAGAAGCAGGTTGTGCCCGACCGGCAACGCGTCGAAGAGCAGGGTGGATCCCGGTGCGTGCCGCCCGAAGCCGTACCCCTCGAGCATCACCGTGGCCGGCTCGTGCAGGGTCACCCAGCGATGCACACGATCGCCGAACTGCTCCCCCACCGCGTAGGCGTAGTCGCCGAAACGGTGGGCGGTGTCGCGCTTCAGCCAGCCGCCGCTGAGGGCCGAGGGGGTGTCCCAGTGGAAGAGCGTCGCCGTCGGGCTGATGTCGGCGGCCAGCAGTTCGTCGAGCAGGCGGTCGTAGAACGCGACACCTTCGCGGTTCAGCGCGCCGGAACCCCGCGGCTGCAGGCGCGGCCACGCAAACGAGAACGAGTACGACTCCGCCCCGAGCGCTGCCAGCAGGCCGACGTCTTCGGATACCCGGTGGTAGTGGTCGGCAGCGATGTCGGCCGTGGCCCCGCCCTCGATGCGGCCGCGCTGGTGGCTGAAGTCGTCCCAGACGGACGGCTCCCGGCCGCCGTCGTGAGCGCCGCCCTCAATCTGGAACGCACTGGAGGTGATCCCCAGCACGAAGTCCGCCGGGAGCCTGGTGGCGAAGGCCTCCGCCTCGCCCTGGGCGGTGTCCCGGGCATCCACCCGCCGCCTGGCCGCCGCGGCAGGACGGCCGGTCGCACCCGGTGAGGCACTGGATGACCGGGGCCCGCTCGAACCGATCGCGCCGCTTCCCCCACCCGACCCGCTGCCGCGCCTCATGCGCCGAGCACGCGGTCGAGGTAGGCATTCGTGAACAGCCGCGCCGGGTCGAGCCGGTCACGGAGCGCCACGAAGTCATCGAAACGCGGATACAGCTCCCGCAGGTGCTCGGCACCCCGAGTGTGCAGTTTGCCCCAGTGCGGCCGGCCGGCGTGTGCCGTCATGATCTCCTCGACCGCCTCGAAGTACTTCTCGTGACGTTCACGGAAGAAGCGGTGCACTGCAATGTATCCCGTCGCGCGTCCGCTCGCGGTCGACAGCCACAGGTCGTCGGCGGCGGCGAAACGCACTTCGACCGGGAACGAGACGCGCCAGCCCCGGCGCTCGATCAGCGCGTCGATCTCGCGGAGCACCGCGGGCACCGCCTCGGCCGGCAGCGCGTACTCCATCTCGCGGAACCGCACCGTGCGCCTCGAAGCGAACACCCGCGGCGAGTGGTCCGCGAACTCGCGGGTGCCGGTGAGTCTTTCGGCAACCCTGTTGATGTACGGGATGACCGGGGGCACGATCCGCCCGAGCGAACAGGTGAGGCGGAAGAGCTGGTTCGAGACCAGCCAGTCGTCGACGAGGCGGCGCCCAAGCGTCAGCGGGGCACGCGGTGCCGTACCGGGCAGGCGGGTGTTCGTCTTCGTGAGGGCCGTCTGCGTGTGCGGGAACCAGTAGAACTCGAAGTGGTCGGATGTCGCCACCCGGGCCTCGAGCGTCTCCAGCACCTCCTGCAGCGGTTCTGAGCGCTCCACTGCGTGAAGAACGAACGCCGGCACGCACTGCAGCGTCACGGAGACGAGGATGCCGAGGGCGCCGAGCCCGAGCGCGACGGCGGGCAGCAGCTCGGGGTTCTCTGTGCCGTGCTCTGTGCCGGGCTCGGCACCGTTCGCCGTGCCGTTCGCCGTGTCGCCGACCCGCAGGAGTTCACCGGCGCCCGTCACGAGCTCGGCTCCGACGACCTGGGCCGCGATGCCGCCGAAGCGCGCCCCTGTGCCGTGGGTGCCGGTGGAGATCGCTCCACTGATGCTCTGCCTGTCGATGTCGCCCATGTTCGCCAGGGCGAGGCCGTAGGGCCGGAGCATCCGGGGAAGGTCGTAGAGGCGCGTGCCGGCGCCGAGGGTGACACGGCCGCGCGCTTCGTCGACGGCCAGCACGCCACTGAGGGCGGAGAGGTCGAGCTGCACCCCCGTCGCGACGGCGATGCCCGTGAAGCTGTGGCCGGCGCCGACGGCCTTGATCCGGATGCCCGCCCGAGCGGCCGCGACGACGGCCCGTTGCACGGCTTCCGCGGTCGCGGGCCGTTCGACGCGTGCCGGACGCACGGCCTCCGTTCGGCCCCAGTTCTGCCAGACCGCACCCGTGATGGCCGCTCCGCCGTCGGCTCCGAGACCCACGCCGACCCCGACCCGCGGCCGCTTGGCGCGGCGTGGGCCGGCAGCCCGCGGGGCGCTGGTGGCCGCGGGGACGTTCGGGTCGGTCTCGCTCACAGGAACGCCTGGCCTTCGCCGCGGTAGGTCGGTACGGCCGCCACCACCTCGTCGCCCGACACCACGTGGAACTCGTTCACGTGCTCCGACAGCTCTCCCGACTTCGTGTGCCGGAGCCACACCCGGTCCCCCGCCGCGAGCGCCGCCGCAGCCCGGCCCGAGAGCGGAGTCTGCACCTCGCCCGCCATCTCGCGCGGCTGCATCGACAGCCCCTCCGGCCAGACGATCTCGGGGAGGCGGTCGGGCTGCGCGGGGCCGGAGGCGATCCAGCCACCGCCCAGCAGCGTCGCCATCTGCGGCGTGGGCTTTCGCACCACCGAGAGCGCGAACGCGGCCGCCGGTGCCGGGCGGAAGCGCGAATACGTGTCGAAGAGATGCCCGCCGAACAGCCCACTGCCCGCCGCCACCTCGGTCACCGACGCATCGGCCGAGGTCGATTCGAGCGAACCGGTGCCGCCGCCGTTCACGAATTCGAGGTCGGCCACCTCGCGCACGGCCTCGACGACCGCGCCGCGGCGGTCGGCGATCTCGGCGATGGAGCGGTGCTGCATCCAGTCGAGCACGCCTGCGCGGGCCGGATTGCCGCGCGGGCGGTTGCCGACGCCCGCGATCTGCGCCTCGTAGCCCATCAGCCCGACGAGTTCGAAGCCGGGCCGCGAGACGATGTGCTGCGCGAGCACCCGCGCCTGGCCGGCCGTGAAGACCGGCGAGCGCCACACCCCGACGTGCCCGAGGGCGCGGGTGACGAACGACGAGTCGAGTTCGACACAGAGTCGGAGGCTCGCCCTCCCCTGGGGCGGAACAACCGCGTCGATCAGGTCGAGGTGCTCCACGGAGTCCACCATGATCGTGACGCGCGAGGCGAGCCGCTCGTCGGCGGCGAGCTGCCGGATCGCAGAACGGTCGGCCGTCGGGTACCCCACCACCACGTCGTCGATGGACTCGGCAAGCCAGAGCGCCTCGGCCAGGGTGTACCCCAGCACCCCCGCGTAGCCCGGGAGCGCGAGCACAGCATCGAGCACCGCACGCACCCGCACGGACTTGCTGGCGACGCGGATCGGCTTGCCCGCCGCCCGGTCGATCATCGCGAAGGCGTTGTGTGCGAGAGCACCGAGGTCGAGCGCGGCAAGCGGCGGGTCGAGGTGGGCGGTGGCCCGGGTCAGCCGCGGCCAGTGCTCGGCGGGATCGTGCCAGGAAGCCGCGCCCGCCGGGGGCCTGGCCAGGCTGAACGGGGGCCGGTCATCCATCAGCGGACTCCTCTCACTCGGGCGACCGCCACGGAGCCGGCTGCCGCGAACACGGCGGCCAGCACGAAGAGCGCCATGAATCCCCCGGTCATCGCGACGACGAGCGCTCCGAGCAGCGGCGCCATCGCCTGCGGAACCGCCGTCGCGATATTCATGATGCCGAGGTCCTTGCCCCGTGCGGCCGGATCCGGCAGCACCTGGGTGGCGAGGGCCTGGTCGACGGAGAGGAAGCAGCCGTAGCCGAGGCCGAGGAGCCCCGCCGCGACCATGGCCGCTCCGAGGTTCGGCACGAACGCCAGCAGCAGGGCCGCGAGGGCCTGCAGCAGGGAGGCCGTGAAGACGAAGGCCCGCCGTCGCCCCAGCCGGTCGGAGAGCGCCCCGGCCCCGAGGGAGGCGAGGATGACGAACACCATGTAGATGAGCGTCAGAACGATCAGGTCGGTCTCCGCCGACTCATCGTGCAGACCGTACGTGAGGAAGTACAGCAGAAGCGCCGTTCCGAGGGCGTTGCCGGTGTTCACCAGCACTCGCCCGAGCAGCGTGAACCCGAAGTCGGGGTGACGCGTGGGGCTGATCCAGAACCCATTGAAGAAGGCGCGCGCGCCGAAGGGTGCACGGGCGGAACGCTCGAGCACCGCATCCGGAGCCCACAGGCAGAACGGCAGCACGAGCAGCACCAACAGCACGGCCACGGCCAGGTACCCGGCGGATTGTGCCGTGAAGAGCGTCGTCACCAGGATGAGGCCGAGGATCGTTCCGATCGCCTGCGGGGCGGCGAGCCAACCCGAGACCACTCCGCGCTGGGACGTCGGCACCTGGTCGGAGATGGTGGCCGTGAGCGCGGCGGTGAGTACACAGAAACCAGTGATGGCGAGAACCCAGAAGATGCCGACCCCGACGAGCGTGCTCTGGGCCCCGAGCAGTGCCAGCGACAACCCGAATACGAGGGTTCCGACGACCATCCAGGGGCGGCGACGACCGAAGCGCGAGGTGGTGCGGTCGGAGAGGGCACCGGTGAGCGGGAACGCGATGAGCGCTGCGACACCCGCGAGGCCGGAGATGACGCCGAACGCGAGCACGCTGGCGATCCAGTCGGTGGAGGCGGCCGCGGCTGAGGCAGAACCGCTCTGCAGGCTCTCGATCTGGAGGGGCAACAGCAGTTGGATCGGGGTGAGCTGGGCCATCCAGATGCCGAGCCAGGCCGCGGCGAACAGCGCGATCCAGCCGCCGCCGACCCGGATGCGGGGCTCGGCGAATGCTTCGGGGGCACCCGCAGGCGCCGCGGGGGCCGTGCGTGCGCCGTGCGGCCAAGGGGTCTCACGCGACATCCGGTTACCGTCCATCCCCTTGTTTTCTTACATACAACCGCATGGGGCTTTGACTTTGGGAAAGATTCCTTGCTAAATGGAAGAAGGTGTCAGTCGTGAAATGGGGAAAGACCAGGGGCGCGCCGGCGGGGCCGGCTGCTCTACGTTCGCGATTCCGAGTCCTGATAGCGCTCTCACTGGTGGGTCTGCTGCTGCCCGTGGCCCTCACGCTCGCGACGGGTTCGGAGCGCGCTACGGCCGCAGTGACTCCCTCCCCCACGCCGACACCTGCGCCGAGTATCGTGCCGGGTGTTCCCGCGCCCACCTCGACTCCCGCGCCCACACCCCCGCCGACGGATCCCCCGTCAGACCCGCCTCCGATCGCCAGCCCGGTGATCACCTCCCCCGGCTCGGGTGAGCTCCTCGGCGGCGGTTTCACCATCACAGGAACCGCCGAGCCGGGCAGCTCGGTGCAGATCTCGGCCAGCACGCGCTCCGATCCGCTCTGCGTGAGCACGGTGGGCGCCGACGGCACGTTCAGTTGCAGCACGGGGTCACTGCCGAACGCTCCGGGGGTGCAGCTCCGGGTCGTGCAGCTCGTCGCCGGGCACGACAACTCCAGCGACACGGTCACGGTCAACGTCCTCAACGCACCGACGGCACAGTCGGGCTCTTCGTCGGGGGTCAGCAGCGGCTACGGAACGGTGCGGGGCTCGGCGGCAGGCGGGGCCACCGTGCGCGCGACCGCCGTGGGTGACGCCGGCTCGTTCGACTGCCTCGCCGTCGCCGACGGGTCTGGCGGCTGGGCGTGCAACCTCGGGGCGGGCATCCCGAGCGGCAGCCTCCGGGTGCAGGCGACGCAGTCCACCACGTGGAGCGGGGGCGAGTCGCCGGCCAGCGCTGCGTTCACCCTGCGTATCGACTCGGACACGCCGGCACCCCCCGTCGTGACGAGCCCGGCCAGGGGAACGTCGGTGCGGGCATCCGGAGCCGTCTTCGCCGGTACCGGCGAGCCCCAGGCGCTCGTGACCGTCTTCGCCGGCTCGTTCGCAGCCTGCACGGCAACGGTGCAGAACGGGGCATGGAGCTGCACGGCCGGTGACCTCGCCGCCACCCGGGCACCCGTTTCGGCGATCCAACAGGATGCAGCGGGAAACGTCAGCAACGAGAGCACAGCGTTCGACGTGGTGTTCGTGGCGGGCACGCCGACACCGAGCCCGTCGGCGAGCGCACCCGCCACGCCGGGCGCGGTTTCCGGCGGTGCGCAGACGCCCGGTGCGGGCGGCGCCGGCGGGGCCGCGGGGCCGGACGGCACAGGTGGCGCGGGTTCCGGCGACGGCAGCGGTGCCGGAGGAACCGACGGCACGGGCGGCACGGGCGGCACGACCGGCCAGGGCGACGGCGGCGCGTCCGGCGGCTCGGGAGCCGGATCCGGCGGCGCTTCCGGCGGCGAACCAGGGTCCCCTGGCGGCGCTGGCGGCAGCACGCCGCACTCCGAATCGCACGGCGCCGACGGATCGTGGGCCGGCTCGACCCGCTTCTCGCTCTCGCTCACGCCTGTCTTCGGCCAGGCATCGGGACTGAACTGGCTGTTCGCGCTCGGGGTCGCCGTGGCCGCACTCCTCCTCGTCGCCGCACCCGCACGCCTGATGGCCGGGGCTCTCTCGGTCTCCTTCCGGGCGCGGATCAGGCGAACGGGAACCCTGCTGACCGGGCGCAACCGCCCCCGCAACGAATTCGACCGCGCGCCCGAACTGGCCCTGAACCCGTGGGTGCTCGCCTCGGTGACCGTCGTGGCAGCCGCCGCCATCGGCATGCTCTCGGGACCGGTCGAGAACCAGCCGGCCTACCTCCGTCTGCTTGCAGCGATCTGTATCGCCTTCGGCGTTCTGAACGCCGCCTCCGTGCTGATTCCGCGGCTCCTCGGGCTCCGGATACTCGGGATCCGGTCGACCGTGACGTTCGCGCCGCGCTACCTCGCCTTCGCGGTGGTCGCCACGATTGTGTCCCGCGTGTTCACGATCGAACCGGCCCTGCTCTTCGGACTGGTGCTCGCCATCGGGTGCGCCGACGGGGCCTCACACCGCATTCGTGGGCAGTTCGCGATGCTCCACCTGCTCACCCTGCTCGTGCTCGGCGGCGTCGCCTGGACGACGATCAGCCTGCTCCCCGCCCTCGGTACGCCGTTCGGAGCCTTCGCGACCGAGATGCTCAACTCGCTCGCGCTCGGTTCCTTCGGGGCTGCGGCCATTCTGGTGCTTCCGTTCGGCCGCTTGAGCGGGCGGGCACTGTTCGCGTGGTCTCGGGCCGCGTGGCTGGCCACGGCCCTCGGAGCGTTCACCCTGCTCGCCGCGGTGGTCGCTCCCGCCGTGACCCCCGGCGCCGGGATCGCCGCAGAGCCGGCGCCGGCGCTCGCCGCCCTGCTGCTCGTCGGGGTCGGGTTCGCGGCGGTGAGCCTGTCGGTGTGGGCGTGGCTGCGGTTCGTCGCGCCGTCGCTGAAGTGATGCCGGACGGGTCCGGGGGCGGCGCGGCTGGGGGCGGAGCGGCCGGGGGCGGTGCGGCTGACTGGAATCGCCTCGCCGACCGGGCGCAACAGGGCCTCACCCAGCACTTCCAGAGCAGGGTGTTCGGTGCCCGGTGGCTGCACACCTCCGCGCCGATCCGGCTCGCGCACCTCGTCACGTTCAACTACTGGTGGCTGGCGCACGCCGTGGGGGTGCGGGTCGACGGGGCAGAACGCCGTGGCGACGGGATCGGCGCACACGGCGGCGGCCACGCACGGGTGCAGCTCGCCGAGCGCACCTACGCGGGCATCCTGTGCCGCAACCGCGGCCTGTTCAATCACTACTTCGACGACATGGGCTGGCTGGCGCTCGCAGCGCTGCGACTGTTCGACCTCACCGGGTCGGCCCGGTACCTCGCAGATGCCGAAGCGCTCTGGGAGCACATCCGGAGCCGCGGTGGGAGCCGCACCCGGGCCGGCGCGATCGCCTGGCGCGACTCGCAGCTCGACTACCTGAACGCGCCGACGAACGGCGCCTTCGCGATCCTCTCCTCCCGGCTCGCCGCGCGCACGGGCGCTGCCCGGTACGAGGTGGCGGCCGACGCCACTCTGGCGTTCTTCACCGAGACCTTCGTGGGGGCACAGAGCACTGCACTCGCGGATTCCCCCGCTCGCACCCCCGCCGGTCCGGCGGATCTCGTCGCGGACGGCATCAACCGCCTCGGCGACGGCGCACTCGACTCGGGCTGGCTGTTCACCTACAACCAGGGCCTCTACGTCGGAGCCCTCGTCGAGGCGTTCCACCGGTCAGCCGCCCCGCACCTGCTCGATCGGGCCACACGAACCGCAGCTGCCACGATCGCCCGGCTCGCCCCGTCGGGCCGCTTCCTCGACGAACCCGCGCGGCTCGAGCAGAGGGGCGGCGGCGACGCGGGCCTCTTCAAGGGCATCTTCGTGAGATACCTCGAGCTGCTCCTGGAGCGTCTGGCACCCGGCAGCCCCGGGCTCCGGATGCTCGAACCGTTCTTCCTCGCGAACACCGCCCTGCTCGCCGGCCCCGATGCCCCAGCCTCTGGCGCATACCCCCGCTGCCCTGCCCGCGCCGCCGCCGAGACTCGCTCAGAGCATCCAGACCCCCTCGCCACCCGCACGCCGGCCAGCCCACCCGCCCCGGAGCCGCCCGCCACGGAAGCCTATCCCCCGGTCGCCGACGACTGGGCTGCCGCCCCCGGCCCGACCACCGCCCTCAGCACGCAGCTGGCCGCCGTGATGGCGATCGAGGCGCGCGCCCGCTACGAGCGCCACCGCGCTGCCCGCTGACCGCCCGCGCACCCGCCACCCGACATCCCGACCGCCCCGCACCCGCATCTACCACATCGAGAGGACGCAAACTGCTGCAATGAGGCCGCGAAAGCGCAGTTAGCGTCCTCTCGATGGCTCATTGTGCGGGTGGGGCGGGGGGAAGCGGGCGGGAGTGGGAGTGGGGGCGAGCTCCGCGTCGAGGAACGCGCGGAGGGCGCGGGATCCGATGATGCGGGAGTGGCCCGCCACGGGCAGCTGGATGTTGCGGGCCCCCGGAAGCACGCTGCCCGCCCGCACGTTCTGGTCGAACGTCCCGTAGACGGAGGTGATGCGCGCGTTCGCGGGCGAGGCTGCGCCGAGGAAGGTCACGGTGAGATCGTCGGCGGCGAACATCCGGATGCTCGGGACGCGGAGGTACCGCGCCCAGTCCGATCCCGAGAACGGCGTGTTCACGGCGATCAGGTGCTGCACGCGCTGGTCAGGGTCGAGCCGCAACATCAGGTACTTGCCGATCAGACCGCCCTTGCTGTGCGTCACGAGCGTGACGTTCCGGAGGTCGTCCCTGGCGAGCCTGTCGGCGACGATCCGTGCCGACTCCGCAATCGGCAGGGTGTTCCGGCCGAGTTCCGGCACGAGGTGCCCCTGATGACCGCGCCGGGCGAGGTGCCGGGCGATCGGCAGCATGAAGTGCGCGCGCTCGAACACGCCGGGCAGCAACACCACCTGCAGCGGTTCGGCCGCGCCACCAGCCCCCGCGCCACCACCCCGCGCGCCGCCAGCCCCCGCGCCTCCAGCCCGTGCGCCACCACTGTCCGCAAGCACCCCGCCGCCACCACGCGGACGCAGGATGCCCGCCGCCTCCGCCCTCATGGTGTAGCCGTAGTCGAGCATCCAGTAACCCGCCATCGCCAGTCGGTTCATGCGCCCCGCGCCCCTCAGCCGAGGTCGGCTTCGAGGCCGCCACCCGATGCGCCGATGAGTTCGAGCAGGGCGGCCGCGTAGGCATCGGCAGCATCGACCGCTACGAAGACCCGGGCCTGGCCCGAGAGTACGATCTCGACCTCGTACGACTCCTCGACCAGCAGTCCGTCTTCGTCGAGGGCGCCGGAGACACCACCGAAACCGCCGCTGCCCGCATTCCGGAGCGAACGGAACGTCGCCCCGAGCAGGGCGCGGAGCTGATGTTCCGCAGGCATCCAGAGCGCGTCGTCGAGGGCCACGGAGTCAAGCGCCCACTCGGTCGTGCCGTTGAATCCCAGCACCGTTCCGGTGTCGTATTCGTGCGCTTCGATCGTCATGTCGCTGACCGTGAAGACGTCGCCCTCGAACCCTTCCCGGGAGATCATGAAGAGATCGCCGGAGACCGGGCGCCAACGGAGGCCGGCCAGTCGGAGGGCGTGGGAGAGCTGAGGAGAGATCATCCAGCAATTATGCGTCGCTCCGGCTGGGCATTGACATGGGCTGTATGTTGTTCTGGTGGATGACCAACGGCGCACTCCTGGCTCTCAGACTTCACTTCGTGAAGCCAACCGAGCGCGCATCGTCGACGCCGTCAAGAAGCACGGTGGTCTGACGCAGGTCGAACTCGCCGGCGCCACGGGGCTCTCCCCGGCCACCGTGTCGAACATCGTCAAAGAGCTCTCGGCCTCGGGGCTGCTGCATGTCGCACCGAGCACGCGGAGTGGCCGGCGCGCCCAGCACGTGACCCTTGCGCACTCGCTCGGCCTGTTCGTCGGAGTGCACTTCTCGACCCGCCACATGCGCATCGCCCTGGCGGATGCGAGCCACCGCGTGGTGGCCGAGCATCACATGCCTCTCGCGAAGGACCACCGCGCAGACAACGAGCTCGACAAGACGACGTTGCTGCTCGCCGACATGCTGGAGTCGGTCGACGCCACCATGCAGGAGGTAATGGCGGTCGGGATCGCCGTGCCTGCGCCGATGGACCGGGAGACCGGCACCACCGCTCGGAACGGGATCATGCGCGGGTGGGACGGCGTGAAGGTCGCGGAGGTGATGGAGCGCAGACTCAAGCGCCCGGTCTTCGTGGACAACGCCGCGAACCTGGCCGCCCTCGCCGAGTACCGACTCGGAGCCGCTCGGGGCAGAGCGAACTCGGTGACGATCGACGTCGGCGACGGTATCGGGGCCGGGCTGATCCTGAACGGAGCGATCTTCCGCGGCCACAACGGCGTAGCCGGTGAGTTCGGCCACACGACCATCCTGGAAAATGGTCCGCTCTGCCGGTGCGGCAACCGGGGGTGCCTTGAGGCGATCGCGGGCGGGCCCGCCCTGCTGGAGAGCCTGCGGCACGAGCTCGGCACAATGAAACTCGGCGACATCGTGTTGCGGGCCATGGCCGGCGAGTCCCTGCCGATGCGTACCGTCGCGGATGCCGGGCGGCACATCGGCGTCGCCGCGGCGAATCTCTGCAACCTGCTCGACCCCGAACGCATCGTGATCGCCGGCGAACTCGCGCGGGCGGGCGAACTGCTGCTCGGTCCGCTCCGGCACGCGGTCGAGCGCTCGATCATCGTCGGGCCGGAGCTCATGCCCGAGATCGTGCAGGGCCAGCTGGGAGCACGTGCAGCGACGCTCGGAGCCGCGGTCTACGCCGTCGACAGCGTGCACATCACGGCCGACGACAACACTGCTGCCAAGTTGTTATCTCCTGCTTGACTTCAAGTCTTGACGACAAGCGGCAAAGATGCCAAGCTCGCTCACGTCGCCAATGAGGGCGGCAATAACGGGAGGTTTTTCAATGAAGATCGCCACCACGAGAGCGGTCATTGCGACGGCCGCACTCCTGCTCGCAGCCGGCTCGCTCACAGCATGTTCGAACGGCTCATCATCGGGTACCGCAGCAAACACCGCCAACGCCTCCACGGCGAAGATCGGCCTGTTGCTGCCCGACTCCGTCACCGCTCGCTACGAGAGCGCCGACAAGCCCCTGTTCGAAGCGAAGATCAAGTCGCTCTGCCCCGACTGCACCGTGCTCTACTCCAACGCCGACGGCGATGCGGCCAAGCAGCAGCAGCAGGCCGAGTCGATGCTGACCCAGGGGGTCAACGTGCTCGTGCTCGACCCGTTCGACGGTGAGGCCGCAGCATCCATCGTCGGGGAAGCCAAGGCCAAGAAAATCCCGGTGATCTCCTACGACCGCCTGATCAACAGCGCCGACCTGTCGTACTACATCTCGTTCGACAACGAGAAGGTCGGCGAACTGCAGGGCCAGGCCCTGGTCGACAAGCTGAAGGCGAGCGGCGCAGCCGCGGACGCGGGCATCCTCATGGTCAACGGGTCGCCGACCGACAACAACGCGAGCCAGTTCAAGAAGGGCGCGCACTCCGTCATCGACAAGTCGGGCTACAAGATCCTCGCCGAGTACGACACACCCGGATGGGACCCGGCACAGGCCCAGACCTGGGTCGCCGGACAGATCACCCAGTTCGGCTCGCAGATCGTCGGGCTGTACGCGGCCAACGACGGCACCGCCGGTGGCGCGATCGCCGCACTCAAGGGTGCGAACGTCAGCCCGCTGCCTCCCGTCACGGGCCAGGACGCCGAGCTCGCCGGCATCCAGCGCATCCTCGCTGGAGACCAGTTCATGACCGTCTACAAGGCCTTCAAGCCCGAAGCCGAGCAGGCTGCGACCCTCGCCGTGTCGCTCGCGAAGGGTGAGAGCGTCTCGCCCACCTCGAACACCACCACGAAGGGCGGGGCCTCCATCCCCTCGTTCCTGCTGACGCCGGTCGCTGTGACGGTCGACAACATCGAGTCGACCGTCGTCGCCGACGGGTTCTACAAGGCCTCGGACATCTGCACCGCAGACTACGCAGCCGCCTGCGCCACCGCGGGCATCAAGTAACACCCACGGATCGAACCCGGCCGGGTCGCGCCCACACGCGATCCGGCCAGGTTCGCTCTCGTCTCTGCTGCCGACCACCCCTGCCCGCTCAACCCCCGCCGGTCGTTCCTGGCACCATCCATTTCCTGAGGAGGAACCGTGACGACGGAATCCGCCGTCGCTCCAACCGCGGGCTCGGTCCGCGAACCCGTGCTGTCGCTGAAGGGCGTGTCGAAGGGCTTCGGCGCCGTGCGCGCGCTCACCGACATCAACCTCGACATCCATGCCGGCGAAGTCGTCGCCATTGTGGGCGACAACGGCGCGGGCAAGTCGACCCTCGTGAAGATCCTGGCCGGGGTGCACCCGCAGGATTCCGGCACCATCACCTTCGACGGCCAGGTGGTGTCGATCCCCACCCCGACAGCCTCGCGCGCCCTCGGAATAGCGACCGTTTTCCAGGATCTCGCGCTCTGCGACAACCTCGACGTCGTCTCGAACCTCTTCCTCGGCCGCGAGATCACCCACGGCACCCTCGACGAAGAGGAGATGGAGCAGCGCGCCTGGAGCCTTCTCCGGCAGCTCTCCGCGAAGATCCCCTCAGTGCGGATCGCCGTTGCCTCCCTCTCCGGAGGGCAGCGCCAGACCGTCGCGATCGCCCGTTCGCTCATCGGCGAGCCGAGCGTCGTGATCCTCGACGAACCGACCGCCGCGCTGGGCGTCGCGCAGACCGCCGAAGTGCTGAACCTCATTGAGCGCCTCCGCGAGCGCGGCCTCGGCGTGCTGATCATCAGCCACAACATGGCCGATGTGCAGGCCGTCGCCGACCGCGTGGTGGTGCTCCGCCTCGGTCGGAACAATGGCGACTTCCACGTTGCAGACGTGAGCTACGAGGAGATCATCTCCGCCATCACTGGCGCCACCGACAACGTCGTCACCCGCCGGGCCAGCGCGCACGCGGTTGCAGCGGCAGCGGATGCGCACGACGCGGCCGCTCCGCCTGTGGGCAGGGCGACTCCGGATGCCGTGGGCCCCACACTCGGCACGGCCACCGTCGATGAACCGCTGCCCGACAACGCCACAGGCGCCGACACCCCCGACGACGGTTCGAAGGAGATCCGCTGACCATGACCACTTCTCCCACCGGATCGCCGGCAGACCGCGCCGCCGACCTGCAAGACGAACGTCTCATCCGCACCGAGGGTGTGCGGGGCGCCGTGCTCGCCTTTCAGCAGCGTGTGCGCGGAGGCGACCTCGGTTCTCTGCCCGTCATCATCGGCCTCGTCGTCATCTGGGTGATCTTCCAGATCCTGAACCCGAACTTCCTCTCGTCGAACAACCTCGTCAACCTGACCCTGCAGTGCGCCGCCGTCGGGACGATCTCGATCGGTATCGTGCTGGTGCTACTCCTCGGCCAGATCGACCTCTCGGTCGGTTCCGTGAGTGGTCTCGCCGCGGCCATCCTCGGCGTGGGCCTCACCCAGCTCGGCTGGCCCGTGCTGCTCGCCGTCGTGGTCGCCCTCGTCGTCGGGGCTGCGATCGGTTTCCTCTACGGACTGCTCTTCACCCGGTTCGGCGTGCCGAGCTTCGTGATCACTCTGGCCGGGCTCCTCGCCTTCCTCGGCCTCCAACTGAAGGTGCTCGGCCCGAACGGCTCGATCAATCTGCCCTACGACTCGTGGATCGTGCAGTTCGCCCAGGCGACGTTCCTCCCGCCGTGGGCGGCCTACGGCCTGGCCGTGCTCGCCGCGGCAGCGGTGTTCTACACCGACATCCGCCGCGCTTCGCGTCGCCGGAAGGCCGGCCTGTCGACCGGCGCGATCTCGGTGACGCTGATCAAGTCGATCGCCCTCCTGGTGCTCCTCGTGATCGTCGTCGCGTACCTCGCGACCGACCGCGGCCTCGGCGCCATGTTCCTGCTGTTCGTGGTGTTGGTCGTGGTGATGAACTTCTTCCTGACCCGCACCAAGTGGGGCCGGTCGGTGTTCGCCGTGGGCGGCTCCGTCGAGGCAGCGCGCCGGGCCGGCATCCGGGTCAACCGGGTGTACATCTCGGTGTTCATCCTCACGTCGACCTTTGCGGCTCTCGGCGGCCTGCTCGCATCTGCACGGCTCACCTCGGCGAGCCTCTCCTCGGGTGGCGGCGACACGAACCTGAATGCGATCGCGGCCGCGGTCATCGGCGGAACCAGCCTCTTCGGCGGTCGGGGCAGCGCCTACTCCGCGCTGCTGGGCATCCTGGTCATCCAGTCGATCTCGAACGGTCTGACGCTGCTGAACCTCGACTCGTCGATCCGTTACATGATCACCGGCGCGGTGCTGCTGCTCGCCGTCATCATCGACTCGCTCTCCCGCCGCTCGCGGGCCAGCCACGGCCAGGCCTGAGCTTCTGTCCGGGCCTGACGCTTCTGTCCAGGCCTGACGCTTCTGTCCAGGCCTGACGCTTTTGTCCAGGCCTGACGCTTTTGTCCGGGCGAGCGCCTGTGTCAAGGCCCTTCGCGTCTTCGCTCCGACCACGCAGACTGTAGGCATCTACAGAACGTAGAAGACAATCAGGAGGATCCATCCCATGATCGAGAAACTCAGCGAATTCGGCCTGAAGAGCGAATACGCCTACGCAGGCGGTTTCGCTTCCATCGCGCTGTCGTTCGTGGCCTACTTCATCAGCCGCGCCAAGAAGGGCGACTCCAAGGCCCAGTCAGACCGTTGGGGCATCTTCATCGGCCACTGGGCACCCACGTTCTTCGCGCTCGGCGTCGCCCTGAAGCTCGAAGAGAAGAAGTAGGTCTTCCCGGCTCACCCTGCCTGACCGGGAGCCGGCCCCGTCGGCTGCCGGTCAGGCAGGTTCGTCGATGACTCCGACGAACCTGCTGCCGATGGCGTCGAACTCCCGCCGGGAATCTCCGGATGCCACAGGCGGCAGCTCGTCGGGTGCGTGAAAGTCACAGCTGAGGTACGTGAACGTCGGCCACCACTTCTTCGGCCGGGCCGCCTCCGTGAACCCGCAGATCGTGCAGGTGAGCTGGACCCAGACCGGCTTCTTGCCGGTGCGGTTGGCTCGAGACTGCAGCAACCAGGCGGGTGGATCGGTGTCGATCGCCACAACCTCCTCCTCGGTCATCCGCGAGGGCAGGCCGTGGCGGGACGCCATCTCGAGGGGGATGTCGAGGCGGAGTGCCGCCTCACGTCGTGAGATCATCCTCCCCACGATAGTGCCCGGCCCCGGTGTGACCTCCCGTCTTCAGCCCTCCGGCTCGGGAACGACGCTCAGACCCGATCCACTGTTCGCCGACTGCATGAGAAGTTCGACCCACGCCCGGTTGAGCTGTGGCCTGTCGGACGAGTCGAAGGTGAAGACGAGCGGGATGGACGGATGGAGCCACACCGACGTCAGGCCGGTGGGGCCGTGGGCGCAGGTGAGGCCGAATTTCTCGTCGCGCCGCAGCTTCGCCATGATCACCGTCTGCAGGTGCGCCAGCATTCTGTCGTCGAAGTGCAGGACGGTACCCGCTGAACCGTAGGTCAGTGTTCCCATGATGTTGTGGTTCCCATGTAGTTCATGCCTCCTGGCGGGTACGGGCGAAAGAGCGCCACTACTGTGACGGATGTCGCGGAGCATTCGTCACGCCCGTTCCCGAAGTTTTCCCGCAGAAGGTATTCTTCGAGCGGCGCCCTGCTCTCCCAGCCCATCAACAGCTTGTTCATAGGCCGACGGGAGAGACTGATCGGGTTTGTTCACCAATGAGAAGTGTCTGAGGATCCATGCGTAAATTCACCTTGATCGCGGCCGCGGCCGCCGTCGCACTCACGCTGGCGGGATGCGCGTCCTCTGCGGCTCCCACCGCCACCAGTTCGGCCGCCGCCTGCACACCGACAGCGGCCGGTACGACTTCGGACGCCGTGACGGCAACCGGCGACCTCGACACCCTCCCCACGACGACCTTCACCGCGCCCCTCACAGCGACGGCGACCGAGCGCACCGTCACCACCGTGGGCACCGGCGCCGAAGTCACAGAAGGCTCACTCGCGACCATCGACTTCACGCTCTACAACGGCACCTCCGGCAAGCAGCTGTTCACCACGACAGACGCCGAGATCGGCTCGCAGAAGGTGACGGTCGACCAGACGCAGTTCCTTCCCGGCATCGTGAAGGCCGTGCAGTGCTCGACGGTGGGATCGCGCATCGTGGCCGTGGTGCCACCGGCCGATGCCTGGAGTACCAACGGTAACTCCACGCTCGGCGTGGCAGCCACCGACACCGTCGTGTTCGTGATCGATGTGAAGGACGTGACGGAGGCCCCCGCGGCCACCACGGCGCCGACCCCGACGACCGACCCCAACATGCCCACCCGTGCCACGGGCGCCGATCAGCCCGCGCCCGCAGGTTTCCCGACGGTCACCCTGGCCGACGACGGAACGCCCACCGTGACGATCCCGAGCACCCCCGCACCCACCACCCTGCAGATGGCCACCCTCAAGCTCGGCACCGGCGCGGTCGTCGGCGACGGCGACACGGTCACCGTGCAGTACCAGGGCGTCAATTGGACGACCGGTGCGGTCTTCGACGAGAGCTGGACCAAGGGCGGCCCGACCAGCTTCGCCACCAACAAGGTCATCAAGGGCTTCGGTGCCGCACTCGTCGGCGCAACCGTCGGCTCTCAGGTGATCGTGGTGATCCCGCCGGACCAGGGCTACGGCGCCACCGGCCAGGCATCAGCCGGGATCGGCGGCACCGACGACCTCGTCTTCGTGGTCGACATCCTCGCCACCGCGTCGGCTGCGAAGTAGCACCACCTGGGCGGCGGTCCTGGGTTCTGGATGCCCGGGGCCGCCTCCGGGCTCCGGATTCCCGGGGCGCCGCGCGGCGGCTCAGAACTCGAGTGACGGTTCGTCTGACACCGAGAGCGTCAGCACAGCCCGTTCGATGAGTTCATTCTGCTCGATCGTCTGCTCGATGCGCCGGAGCACCCGGGCGACGTGCTCCTCGGGGTCGTCGCCCGCCAGGTCGACGGCCGCGACGAGGAAGAGCCGGGACGGCCCGACGAACTCGAGGTGCAGGTAGGTCACCCGCGCGATTTCGGGCTGGTCGAGCAACTGCTTCGCGGCCCCGGTGCGGAACCGTTCCGGCGGGTTGAACCCCACCAGGTAGCGCCTGTTCTGGTTGATCAGCACCACGGCCACCACCGCCAGCAGCAGGCCGATGAGAACCGAGCCGAGCGCGTCCCAGAACGGGTTGCCGGTGAGCTGGTGGAGCAGGATGCCGAGAAAGGCGATCGCCAACCCCACGAGGGCCGCCGCATCTTCCGCCACGACGGCCCGGAGCGTCGGATCCGATCCGTTCAGCACGTAGTCGAACGCGTCGCGGCGATACTTCGAGGCCGTGCGGCGCACCTGGATCACGGACTGCAGCAGCGACGCCCCCTCGAGCAGAGCCGAGATGCCGAGCACGATATAGGCGATCAGATAGTCGGAGGCGGGTTCGGGATCGAACATCTCCTGAATGCCGTGCATGACCGACACCACAGCGCCCACAGTGAACACCCCCACCGCGGCGAGCAGCGACCAGACGTAGGCCTCACGCCCGAAGCCGAGCGGATGCCCGGCGTCCTTCCGCTTGGCCGAACGACGCTCGGCGACCAGCAGGAAGATCTCGTTGCCCGCATCCGCCCAGGAGTGCGATGCCTCGGCGACCAGCGAGGCCGAACCGGTCAGCACTGCGGCGACCGACTTGGCGATGGCTACGAGGATGTTCGCAATGAATGCGATGACGACGATCATCCGGCCCCCACAGTGACGAACGGGCGCCTCACGGCCCGGCCATCCCAGTATGCACTGGGCCACCGCGCCGCGTGGTGAACGACGATACTGGAGGAGTGGATCTCGAGAGCGTCGCCGCTGAGCTCTCCGTGCTGCCGCCCGCGGAGTTCGTGGCCCGGCGCACAGAACTTGCGAAGGCCGGGCGCGAGGAGGCCGGGGCCGCCGCCGGGAAGGCGGCCGGTCGGGAGCTCGCAGAGGCGATCAAGCGGCTGCCGAAGCCGTCTGCGGCCGCCTGGGCGGTCAACCTGCTCGCGACCCGACGACCCGGGGTGTTCGAGAGCGTTGCGGCACTGGGCACGAACGTGCGGGCGGCGATGGAGAGCGGTGAACCCACTGCACTCATGGCCCTCACCGCCGAGCGCCGCAGTACGCTCCGGAGCGCGACGACAGCAGCGCTGGAACTCGCCGAGCAGGCTCTGGATGCGCCGGGCGGCGCCGACGGCGCTCGGCCCTCGAAGCTCTCCCCCGCTGTCGCCACCGATGTGGAACAGACGCTCCAGGCCGTTCTGGCCGACCCCGCCGCAGCGGCCGCCGGGCGCACCGGCCGACTCGTACGCGCCCTGGCGGCCACCGGTGTGGAGTCGGTCGACCTCGGCGGCGCGGTGAGCGGGCCGTTCACGCCGCCCGAGTCGGACGACGACGACGGCGGCAGTGACAGGGACGACGACAGCGACGCCGGTGACGCGCGCGCCGAGCCAGCCGAGCCCGACCAGGCTGGCGGGACGCCCGGCAGCCCCCGGGGCCAGAGCTCGGCTGCGACGCAGCGGAAGACCGAAGCCGCCGTCGAGGCGGCCGACGCCGCGGCGGCACTCGAGGCCCTCGACAGCCAGCTCGGCGAGCTGCAGGAGCTGCGGCGCGCGGCACGCGAACGGTCCGACGCTGTCGATGACGAGATCGACCGCCTGCGGGCGCGACTGGCCGACGTCGAGTCGGAGCTCCATGACCGTGAGGTAGACCGTGCAGACCTCGAAGAACGGCTCGACGAGACCGACCGCGCGTTCGGACGACTCGACCGCCAGCGCGAGAAGGCGGCCCGCCGGGCATCCAACACCGCTCGGGCGGCGAGCCGATGACGCCGGCAGGCACGGTGAGCGCGGGCATCCTGCTGTACCGGCTGCGGCCGACAGGGCCCGAGGTCTGGATCGCGCACATGGGCGGACCGTTCTGGGCACGCAAGCACGAACGGGCGTGGTCGATACCGAAGGGGCTCGTCGAGCCCGGAGAAAGCACGCTCGAAGCGGCACTCCGCGAATTCGACGAGGAGATCGGAGCTCCCCCGCCCGCGCTGGCCTTTGACTTCCTCGGAGAGGCGAGGCAGCGATCCGGCAAAATCGTTTGCGTCTACACCGCCGAAGTCACAGGTGAACTCGGCGTCGACTTCGTCGGCAGCAACACCTTTACGCTCGAGTGGCCCCGCGGTTCCGGTGTGTTGCGGGAGTACCCCGAGATCGACGACGCCCGGTGGGTGCTGCTCGGTGAGGCTCGGAGCCTCGTCGTGGCCGGCCAGGAGCCGCTGCTGGATTCGCTCGGCCTGCGGCTCGGGCGCTGAACGGAGCGAGCCCTCCCGCGGTCAGCCGGTCACTCTGTACCGACGGCCTTGTCCGCTGCGTCGCGAGCGCCGTCGATCTGGCCGTCGAACTTTCCGCTCGTGGCCTTCTTCACCGCTCCGGTGACCGAATCGAGGATGTTGTCGCTCACCTCTTCGGCCTTCTCGCTCTTGAGCGCATCCTGAACCTTGGTGTCTGCAAGGAAAGCCTGTGCCTTTGCGGTGATGTCTTCGAATCCCACGATATTTCTCCTTCTGAATGGATGGTTCTACCGATCATTCTTCCCGTCTCCTGTGACGACGGACAGGGGCTGTGTGATCGATTCCAGGGACTTCCGTTCGGCATCCACACCGAAGATGAAGGCGATGATGCCGCCGAGGATCATGATGCCGGCCCCCAGGAAGTAGCCGCCGGTCAGGGGTCCGCGGTCGGTTCCGTCGCCGATCAGGATGCCGAAGATGAGCGGAGCGCCCGCGCCGGCGAGCTGGCCGAGGGCGAAGAAGTACGAGATCGCCTGGCTGCGGAGTTCCAACGGGAAGATCTCGCTCACCGTGAGGTAGGCGCTCGAGGCGCCGGCGGAGGCGAAGAAGAACGACACGCACCAGAAGATCGTCTGCGTGGTCGCATCGAGCGCACCGGCGCTGAACAGCACGGCCGACACCCCGAGCACCACACCCGAGACGCCGTAGGTGAGGAGGATCATCCGTCGCCTGCCCCAGACGTCGAACAGGTGACCGAGCAGCAGCGGGCCGAGCAGGTTGCCGATGGCGAACGGGAAGAAGTAGAACTGGGTCGACACGGAGTTCGTGCCGTAGAAGTTCTGCAGCACGAGCGCGTACGTGAAGAAAATCGCGTTGTAGAGGAACGACTGGGTGATCATCATCGTCGCACCGACCAGGGTGCGCTTCGGGTAGTCCCGGAACAGCACCCTCACGATGGTGCGGAACGGGATGCTCTCGGTCGCTTTCACCGTGATCGCCAGCTTCTCGTCGACAGGCTCGATCTTCCCACCCTCCCGTTCGACGCGGGCCTCGATGTCGTCGACGGTCTCCTCGGCCTCCTTCTCGCGACCGTGGGTCATCAGCCAGCGCGGACTCTCCGGGATGTGCCGCCTCAGGTAGATGATGGCGAGGCCGAGGATCGGGCCGATGAAGAAGGCCAGGCGCCAGCCGATGTTCTCGGCGAAGTTGTCGGGGTTCAGGAAGAACAGGTTGGCGGCTGAGCCGAGGGCCGCGCCGCCCCAGTAGGTTCCGTTGATCGCGATATCGACCCGGCCGCGGTAGTGCGACGGAATGAGCTCGTCGATCGCCGAGTTGATGGCGGCGTATTCGCCGCCGATCCCCATGCCCGCGAAGAACCGGAAGAAGAACAGCACGTACATGCTCGGCGAGAGACCCGCCGCCGCGCTCGCGATCAGGTAGATCACGAGCGTGAGGATGAACAGCTTCCGGCGCCCGAGCTTGTCGGAGAGCCGGCCGAAGACGAGAGCACCGACGATCTGGCCGACCAGGTAGACCGTTCCCGCGAGTCCCACATCGGCGGGCGTCATGCCGAGATCCTTCTGGAACCCGGCCGACGCCACGATCTGGATCTCGAGGCCGTCGAGCACCCAGCTGAAGCCGAGGCCGATCACGATCGACCAGTGGAACCTCGTCCACGGGAGCCTGTCCATCCGTGCCGGAACGAGGCTCCTCACGCCTCCGGCACCGCTGCCTGGTGTTCTCTCAGTCGATGACACAGAGTCGACAGTAACCCCGGCGGCGAATCTGCCCCGAAGGAGTGACGGGCCGCACGTTCACGTGTATTGTTCAGCCGCATCCCGGGTTGCGTTGAGCTTCCTCGGCTATCGTGCACAGATTGCCGCCTGCCAGGACCCCGCCTGCGGACGAACAGGAAGATGACGATGGCGCGCAGTCTGAGAATCCCCCTCTCGTCGAAGGTCGACGATGAGCACGGCAGGGACACCCATGCCGGGGAGCCGCTGGCACCGGATGTACTCCTGACGATCGACGACCACCAGCGCTTCGGTGACGGAACCCTCTGGTCCTTCGCGGGCGTCGAAGTCGTCGACATCGTGCAGTCGCCGACGTCACCGATCCCGATCTTCCGGCACGTCTCACCCGTGCACGGTGACCGGATCGCCGTGGTCTTCCTGCTTGAGGGAGAGGTGCAGGTCACGCACGACGGCGCACTCTTCCGCTTCCTGCCGGGCTCGGCCGCGTACATCGTGACGGGCACCGCCACCTCGGTCGAAGCATCCGAGACCTGCCGCGCCGTGATGGTCTCCCTTCGCCGGAGGCGGTTGGCTGCCGCCGGAATCGACGTACACCAGACATTCGGCGCGTTTGCGGCCTCGACGGCACGAACCTCTCCCCTGCTCACGTTCACACTCGCCCTGATCGAGGTCGTCAGTGTCCATTCCCTTCCGACCGAGCCGACTGCGACGGCGCTGACCGAACTGGTGGCGGGACTCTTCCGCGCTGACGACGCATACTCCACCCGCTCCCTCGGATCGGGCCCCGACGTCGAGTTCGAGGGGTACCGGGAGACGGTGCGCGCGTCCCTGCTCGAGCAACTCGAAGAGGGCTCTGCAGGGTGAGGAGTACTCGGTATCCGCTGACGCTGCGGGTCTCCCGCACAGACGGATCGCTGTGGGAGCGCTGGCGAGGCGATCAGGGAGTGCCGGATGACGATGGCCATGCTGGGGCTGCAGGCGACAGGTGTCGAGGTGTTCACCCGCAAAGAGATTGCCCAGCATTTAGCTGAGCCTAAACCGCACCGGCATCCCTAGGATGGTGGGCATGCGAGCACCACTGTCGGTCATCCGTTTCCTGTCTGTCGTCGGCCTCGCTGTCGGGCTGGCATTGGGCGGCGTGTTCGGTGTCCCAGCTTCTGCCAGCGCAACCGAACCCGTCGACCTCGGCGGCAATCGGGTGATCGACTCGGCCGGCGTGCTTTCCGCAACCGACGTCACCGCCATCACCGACGCCGCCGAGAAGTTGTATGCCGACAGCGGCATAGACCTGTTCGTGGCCTACGTGAGCACCTTCGAGAACCCGACGAGTGCCGAGGATTGGGCCAACCAGACTGCGTCAGCGAACAACCTCGGGCCCACGGACTACGTGCTCGCTGTGGCCGTCGACGGCCGCGCCTACTACCTCTCGGGAGACAGCTCGGGCCCCGTCAGTGGCTCCCAGCTCTCGACGATCGAGAGCTCGCAGGTCGAGCCGCAGCTGAAGAACGGCAACTGGGCGGGGGCCGCCGAAGCCGCAGCTGTGGGGCTCGGCGACGCCGCGGCGGGCGGTACCGGTGGTTCCGGATCGGGTGGTTCGGGCTCGTCTTCATCGTCGCCCGGAGTGAGCGGTGGAACGATCGGCGCCATCGTCATCGTGCTCGTGCTGATCCTCGTCATCGTCGGCGGCATCATCGTGATCGTGTTCGTGCGCGCCTCGCGCCGCAACCGGCTCGCCGCCGGCGGCTCTGCCCCGACCGACGGCCACGCGGCATCCGGTGGGCCTCCCGACCCGCTGGTCGCCATGCCGATCCTCGAACTCCAACGGGAGGCCGGAAGCATGCTCGTGCAGACGGACGACGCGGTGCAGACCAGCACCGATGAACTCGGCTTCGCCGTCGCGCAGTACGGGGACGAAGCGGCCGCACCGTTCCAGAAGGCCCTGGGCGAGGCGACGGCGGGGCTGAACCAGGCGTTCCAGCTGAAGCAGCGGCTCGACGACGCCGAGCCCGACTCCGATGCAGAGATCCGACAGTGGAACGCCGAGATCGTACGTCTCTGCACCGAGGCGAACCGGGTGCTCGACGAACAGGCTGCTGACTTCGATGAGCTTCGGGAACTCGAGAAGAACATCCCGGCGGGGGTCGCCGCTGGCCGAGCCGCCTCAGCCGAGGTGGAGTCTCGCGTGCAGGCGGCCGCATCGGCCATCGTGGCCCTCGGTGCGTCATACAACCCGAGCGCCTTCTCGACCGTCGTCGACAACCCGGCGCAGGCCACCGAGCGACTGACCTTTGCGCGTTCCGCGCTCGACGAAGCGGAGACCGAGCAGGCCGCGGACACCAGCGAGGCCGCCGTGGGAGTCCGCGCTGCGGAGGAGGCCGTCGACCAGGCGATCCTGCTGCTCGACGCTGTGGACCGTGTCACGACCGATCTCGCGTCAGCCCGCGGCCAACTCGATTCGCAGCTCACCAACCTGCAGCAAGACGTGGCCGACGCCCACGCCGTCGCAGCAGCGGGAGACCCCCAGGGTGCCATCGCGGCTGCCGCCGAGCGCACGACGACTGTGATCGCCGAAGTACAGGCCCAGCTCGCCGGGCCGATCGACCCGGCCGCTGTGGCCCAGCGGCTCGAGCTGGCGAACCGCGACATCGACGGTGTGCTCGGGGCGGTGCGGAGCCAGCAGGCCACCGAGCAGCGGGCAGCCTCCACGTTCGCCCAGACGCTCCAGTCGGCCCGGAGCCGGGTGTCCGCGGCCAACGACTACATCACGGCGCGGCGGGGCGGGGTCGGTGCCGAGGCGCGGACGCGGCTGGCCGAGGCAACCCGGTTGGTGGCACGCGCCGAAGAGCTGTCGACCACCGACACTGTCGGCGCCCTGGCCGCTGCACAGCGTGCCGATGGCCTGGCTGCGCAGGCGATCGAGTCGGCCCAGCGCGACGTCGGCGAGTTCGCGACCGGATACGGCGACGGCTCGGGTGCCCCTGCCGGGGCCGGCGGCGGACTGTTCGGCGCGGGCAGCGGCGGTAGCGGTGGCGGAAACGGGATGCTCGGGGCCATGCTCGGCGGCATCGTTATCAACTCCGTGCTCGGCGGAGGTCGGGGCGGAGGCGGCCTGTTCGGCGGAGGCGGAGGCCGGCGGGACGACGATGATGACGATGGCTTCGGAGGCCTCTTCGGAGGCGGCAGCGGAGGCGGAGGCGGCTTCTTCGGCGGCGGCGGGAGTAGCAGCAGCAGCGGGGGCAGCCGCAGCCGCAGCGGGGGCGGCTCCTTCGGCGGCCGGAGTGCCGGCAGCTTCGGCGGCGGCGGAACCCGTTCCCGTCGCGGCGGCGGGCGCTTCTGAGCTTTATGCCATCCACACGCTCCTCTCGACTGGCACCCAGCACCACCGTTCGACTTTCACCCAGACCCTCCTGACAGACCAACCGGCAGCACCACACGAAAAGAGAAGGAATCATGTCAAAACAGTCCATCTTCGGCCGCATTGCGCAACTCACCAAGGCGAACATCAACGCGCTGCTCGACTCCGCTGAAGATCCGGAGAAGATGCTCGACCAGATGGTGCGCGACTACACGAGCAGCATCGCCGACGCCGAGAGCGCCATCGCCGAGACCATCGGCAACCTCCGTCTGGCCGAGGACGACCACCGCGAAGACATCGAGGCCGCGGCGAGCTGGGGCGCGAAGGCCCTCGCGGCGAGCCGCAAGGCAGACGAGTACCGGGCGGCGGGCGGGGAGGGCACCGCCGCAGATGCTGACCGCTTCGATTCGCTGGCGAAGGTCGCCCTGCAGCGACAGATCCAGTCCGAGAAGGAGGCGACCGACGCCGAACCGCAGATCGCGTCGCAGACCGAGATCGTCGACAAGCTGAAGACCGGCCTCACCACGATGAAGCAGAAGCTCGACCAGCTGAAATCGAAGCGCAGCGAACTCGTCGCCCGCTCGAAGAGCGCCGCCGCCCAGGCCCAGGTGCTCGACGCGGTGAAGAGCGTCGACATCCTCGACCCCACCAGTGAGGTGAGCCGCTTCGAGGACAAGATCCGCCGAGAGGAGGCGAAGGTGCGGGGTGCGAGTGAGCTCGCAGCATCCAGCCTCGACTCGCAGTTCGACCAACTCGACGACCTCGGCGAGCTGACCGAGGTGGATGCCCGGTTCGCCGCCCTCAAGGCGGGCGGGTCATCCACCCCCTCGATCACGCCGTAGAGACGCCGAAGCCTGCCTCGCGCCAGGCCGTGGTACCGCCGGCGATGTTCGTCGCGTCGACGCCCTGGCCGGCGAGGTACTGCGTCGCGCGGGCGCTCCGACCGCCGAGTTCGCAGATGACGTAGACCGGCCCCTCGGGCAGTTCCTGCCCCTGGAGCTGGCCGAGGGGGATGTTCACGGCGCCGGGAACGTGCCCGCTGGCGAATTCGTCGGGCTCGCGCACATCGATGATGGCTGGCGCAGAGACGGCGGCCAGCTCGGAGACAGTGATCTCGTTCATGCCTCCATCATCTCAGCCCGGTGCGCGTCGCGGCCATCGGGGCTGGGGGTTTGCTGAACGGCTTCCTACCAGAGTCACGCCCGGAAAAGCGAGGGGTGCCGGGGTCTCGGCCGCCGACGTAACGTCGAAGAGTCGGAACTGCCGACACCGAAGGAGTCATCCGAAATGCCACAGGTCATCGAAACCGTCGACGTCAACGTCCCCGTCTCGGTCGCGTACAACCAATGGACGCAGTTCGAGGAGTTCCCGAAGTTCCTCGATGAGGTCGAATCGATCAAGCAGGAGACCGCGACCCTCACGGTCTGGACGGTCAAGGTCGGCCCGGTCGAGAAGACATTCGAAGCCAACATCACCGAGCAGCACCCCGACGAGCGTGTCGCCTGGAACAGCACGGGCGGCGAGGTCGACCACGCCGGCGTCGTCACCTTCCACAAGCTGAGCGACGACGAGACGCGCGTCACCGTGCAGCTCGACTGGGAGCCGCAGGGACTGCTCGAGAAGCTGGGCGGCGCTCTCGGCGCCGACAACCACGCCGTCAAGAAGGACCTGAAGAACTTCAAGGAGTACATCGAGGAGAAGGGTTCGGAAGACGGCGCCTGGCGCGGCGACGTCTCCGCGTAAACTTCTCCCCATGGAACCCCGGCAGCCCTCACGGTCGCCGGGGTTCTTCCCATTCTGGCCCCTTCTGGCGCGGCTGGTCGGTGCCACCCTGCTGGCGGCCGGGGTCACGACGATCTGGGAGTCCCGCCTCGCCTCGCACACCGACATCTACCTCAGCGAGATGGGGGCGTCGGATGCTCCCACCCCGTTGCTCTTCAACTCGGCCCTTCTCGCCATTGCGCTCGGCGGGTGTCTCGTCGCGATCGGACGGTCGGGCATCCGCTCGGGCGTGCGCTGGCTCGGGGCGTGGAGCATCTCGGCGACCCTGGTCTTCGCCTGCCTCTCGATCGCGCTGGCCTCACGCGTGACCTGCTCGCCGGGCTGCCCAGTGCCGTTCACGAGCGGATCCACGGTGGCGGATTTCGTCCACACCCTCGCCGCGACGCTCGGTTTCGCCGCCGTCGGGCTGGCGATCATCCAGGCCGCCTACGCGCACAGCCTCCGCCCGCTGTTCGCGGTGTCGATCGCGAGCGGCACACTGATCATCCTGGCCTCCGGTGTCGGCGGCCTGCTGTCGGTCTTCCGGTTCCGTGCGGATCTGGGCGGCTGGCTGGAACTCGCGGCCGCGACCGTCGCGCTGCTCTGGGTGATCGTGTTCGCGCTGGCGCGGATCGCGCCGCCGCCCGCCCCGCCCGCCCCGGCCGCTCTGGCCGCTCTGGCCGCTCCACGGGCACTTATTCAGGCAGAGAGCCCCGCCATGGATGCCTCGTCGACCGCGACGCACCTGTCCTGAATTGCGGCCGGCGCCGGGTTCTGCCGCCTGGCCTTCCGGGTCGCGGCGGCAGCGGGCCGCGGCATCAGCGGCCGGTCCACTCCAGCAGGCGTTCCACCGGCCACGTCGTGATGATCCGCTCGGCCGGCACGCCGTTCGCCGCCGCACGTTCGATCCCGTAGTCGAGCAGGGCGAGCTGGCCCGGCGCATGCGCATCCGAGTCGATGCTGAAAAGGCAGCCCGCTGCGAGCGCTGTGGCGATGAGGTCGTCGGGCGGATCCTGTCGCTCGGGCCGCGCGTTGATCTCGACCGCGACGTCGTTCTCTGCGCAGGCGGCGAACACCCGTTCGGCGTCGAACTCCGACGGCGGCCGGGTGCCGCGCGAACCCTCCACGAGGCGTCCGGTGCAGTGGCCGAGGATGCTGGTGCGCGGGTGGTTGACGGCCCCGAGCATCCGTTCGGTCATCGTCGCCCGGTCGGCCCTGAGGTGCGAATGGATGCTCGCCACCACCACATCGAGCCGGTCGAGCAGCTCGGGCGTCTGATCGAGGCTTCCGTCGTCGAGGATGTCGACCTCGATACCTGTCAACAGGCGGAGCGCCGGCGCGTCGTGGTCGAGTTCGGCGACCACCTCCAGCTGCTCGGTGAGGCGTTCGGCGGTCAGCCCGTGGGCGACCGTGAGGTTCGGCGAGTGGTCGGTGAGCGCGAGGTACTCGCGGCCGAGGCCGACGGCTCCGTCGATCATCAGCGGGATGGGTGTGGTGCCGTCGGACCAGTCGCTGTGCGAGTGGAGGTCGCCGCGGATCTGGGCGGCGAGCGCCCGCCCTCCGTCGGTCAGCGGGCTTGACTCCTCGGCGCGGAGCTTCGCGAGCCGCCCAGGGACGTCGCCGTCGAGGGCCTGCCGGATGACCTCGAACGTGCTCGCGCCGATCCCCTTCGTCGCCTTGAGCCGGCCGTCGCGTGCCCGCGCCGCCAGCTCGTCCGGGATCCAGGCGCCGATCGTCGCCGCCGCCTTCCGGAACGCCTGCACCTTGAACTGCGGCGCCCGGTCGCGTTCGAGGTGGAAGGCGATCTCGGAGAGGGCGGCAACGGGGTCCATTCCTCCATTGTGCGCCCACAGGCTGCAGCGCCCTCGCACCTCCACAACCGACTTTCGCGAGGCGTTCGGCCACACGGACATCCGTCCGTCGGGCTGACGCCGCCGAACGGACACGATTTCCGGCATCCGCCGCAAGTATGAGCGCGGATGCCCGAAGCCGTGTCCGTTCCCGGCGGGCAGGGGGACAGGGCGGATGGGAGGGGCGGGGATCAAAGGTCGGCGGGCACTTGTCGGCGGGCAGGGGGGCGCGGGGCGGCTGGCGCGGTTCGTCCGCGTCGGGGCGGCCGCAGCCGACGACGGCGTGGTCGTCGATACCGGCACGTACACGGTGGATGCCGCGGCCACCGCCGCGCTCCGCGCCGACCTCTTCCCCTCCCCCCGGCTACCACTTCAGCGGCCCCGCGCTCAGCCAGACCGGCGGGCACGGCGATCCGCGACCCGGCGACCTCGACCTCCGCTTCCACGGCGGGCACATGAACGAGATCGTCGACGGAGTGGATGCCCTGCGGGTGGCCGTGCGCCGCCGGTTCCACTCCGGAGCCACGCCATCACGGTGATCACCTCCGGCGGGGTCGCGTCGCTGACCGACCCGATCCGGGTGCCGCAGTACTCGGCCGAGGAGCTGCTGGCCGTCTCCGACGAGGCGAGACGCCGCCGAAGTTCCGTGGCCGCCCATGCGTACTCACCTGAGGCGATCATCCACTTGGTGGCCAACGGCATCCGCTCGATCGAGCACGGAAACCTGCTGAACGAGCAGGCTGCGGCCCTGATGGCCTCGCACGGCGCATTCCGCGTGCCGACGCTCGCCGCCTACGACGCGATGAACCGGCGCGGCAACGAGGTGAACCTGAACCCGGTGTCGCGGGCGGGGAACGTCGAGGTTCTGGATGCCGGCCAGCCCGCTCGCCCGCTCGCGTCTACACGCCTCGCGGCTAGTCCAGAGGATCGATTGGGGAGTTTCGGTCGCTCAGACGCGCCCATACCGACCGAGACTCCCTACTCGACCGAGCGCGGGTGGGTGGGTTCGGGCGACGGGCGGGGCGGGGGGCTTCGGGCGACGGGCGGGGTGGGTGGGTTCGGGGGACGGGCGGGGCGGGTGGGGGACGGGCGGGAGCTGCGCGGCAGACAGGTCAGGCGCCGGAGGCCAGCTCGCGCGAGCGGGCCACCGCGGCATCCGTCGCGCGGGCGAAGAGCTCTTCGAGACCACCCTCCGACAGCACGCGGATCGCCTGTTCGGTCGTGCCCTTCGGGCTGGTCACGCGGCGGCGGAGCTCCGCGGGATCCTCCCCCGTGTGCTCGAGCAGCGCCGCCGCACCGATGAACGTGCCGTTCACGAGGGTCGCCGCCTGCTCGGGCGTGAAGCCCTTGGCGACAGCCGCCGCGGTGAGCTGTTCGACGAGGTAGAAGAAGTACGCGGGGCCCGATCCGGAGATCGAACTGACCGCGTCGATCTCGTCTTCGGGCACCTGGACCACGTCGCCCACCAGCTCGAAGAGCGCCCTGACGAGGGCGAACTGTTCGTCGCTCGTGCGCTGCCCCTGCGCGAGCCCCGTGACGCCCTTTCCGATCAGCGAGGGGGTGTTCGGCATCGCCCGCACGACCGCGACCGACGACGGCAGGGCGCGCTCGAACACGTCCAGGGTGACGCCCGCGGCGAGGCTCACGACGATGGCGTCGGGCGAGAGCGACGGCGCGATCTCGGCGAGGAGGTCGGTCACCATGTACGGCTTCACTCCGACGATGACGATGCGGGCATCCGTCACCGCCACCAGGTTCGCCCGGGGGTCGGTCTCGGTGCTGGAGACGGTGAGATCCGGATGCGACAGAACCGTCTCGGCCCGCGACACCGACCGCGTGGTGGCCCTGATGCCGCCCTCGACCGTGACGCCTGGCCGCAGCAGGCCGGCCAGCACGGCCTGGCCCATGGAGCCGGCCCCCAGCAGGGCGGTGGTGGGAAAGGTGGATTCGACAGTCACTGCGGGGTGCTCATTTCGTAGGGAGGGATGCTTCGGGCGCTTCTTCGGCACGGCAGGCCCACCAGCCGAGCACGTGGCCGATGTGGGCGTGCAGGAGCTTCTCGGCGGCCTCGGAATCACCCGCGACGAGCAGGTCGAGCAGCTCGTGGTGCTCCACCGCAGACAGTTCGAGTTCGCGGGTGCCCTTCAGCTCGGCCAGGCCCACCATGCGGGTCTGGCTGCGGAGCTCCGCCACAAGGCCCACGAGACGCCGATTGCCGGTCAGGGCGATCAGTTCGAGATGGAAACGCGAGTCGGCGGCCAGGTAGGCCGCGAAGTCGGCCGCGGCGGCCGAGCGGATGATCTGCTCGGCCATCTCACGGAATTCCGCCAGTCGCTCGTTCGGGAACGCTTCCGCGGCGATCCGCATCGCCGGCACCTCGAGCCAGCGCCGCACCTGCACGATCTCGCGGAGATCCTCCTCGCCCAGAGAGGTGATCCGGAAACCCTTGTTGCGAACGGACTCGACGAAGCCGCGCTTCTGGAGGTCGAGCATCGCTTCACGCACCGGGGTGGCCGAGACGCCGAACTGGCTGGCGAGATCGGGGACCGACACGACCCTGCCCGGTTCGAGCTCTCCGGAGATGATCGCGACGGAGAGTGCCCGTTCCACTTCGGCACGGAGACTCGATGACTGCGGGATGCTGCGGATCGAAGAGCTCTCGTTCATCTCGGCATCATCTCCTGTGACCGGGTAGGCTGGCGCGCTTGGCGCCGGGTCGTATATGGCACACTACTGCCCGAACAGGCGCGCGACGCGGCTCAATAGAATGCAATTGGAGGCAATGGCGCAACCGTCGGCGTAGAGAGGGAAAGATAGAGCTATGACCGAGGACGAATCGACCGAGACCGCCGCCGAGACCGCCGCAGATCCGACTACCGACGCCGCCGCTGATGCCGCGGCAGAACCCGCCGCCGAGATCACCTTCGACGGCGAGCTCTACCCCGCGCGCCCGGCCCGACTCCGGCCCCGGGCGAACCTGCGGGCCAGCCGCATCCAGCGTTCGTTCTCCGATCCGCGCTCCGCCGACGCGTCGAACGTCTCCTACGTCGAATGGCTGATCCGGCAGTCGATGCTCCGCGACGCCCAGGTGCTCTCGCGCGGTCTGTCCGGCCAGCCGAGCATGTGGCGAAACCCCTACGCGAAGCCGGATGCCCGGCGCGCCATCCGCACCGCGTCCGTCTGGTTCACCGCCTACCCCATCTCGCTCATCACCGAACCGGGCGTCTCCTACCTCGGCGCCCTCGGCGACGAGCGGCTCTGGGCTGCTTTCGAGACCATCGGCATCTCGGCCGTGCACACGGGCCCGGTGAAGCGTGCAGGCGGCATCACGGGCTGGAGCACGACGGCCAGCGTCGATGGCCACTTCGACCGCATCTCCACCCAGATCGACCCCGCCTTCGGGTCGGAAGACGAGTTCCGCATCCTCTCGGATGTCGCCGACCACCACGGTGGCAGCGTCATCGACGACATCGTGCCCGGCCACACCGGCAAGGGCGCCGACTTCCGCCTCGCCGAGATGGCCTACAAGGACTACCCCGGCATCTACCACATGGTCGAGATCCCGGAGGAGAGCTGGGGCCTCTTGCCCGAGGTGCCCGCGGGCCGGGACTCGGTGAACCTCAACAAGGAGACCGAGCACCAACTCGCCGAGCAGGGCTTCATCATCGGCGAACTGCAGCGCGTGATCTTCTACTCCCCCGGCCAGAAGGACACCAACTGGAGTGCAACCGGCCCGGTGCTCGGCGTCGACGGCATCACGCGTCGCTGGGTCTACCTGCACTACTTCAAGCAGGGCCAGCCCTCGATCAACTGGCTCGACCCCACCTTCGCCGGCATGCGCCTCGTGATCGGCGACGCCCTGCACTCCCTCGGCGACCTCGGTTCGAGCGCGCTCCGCCTCGATGCCAACGGCTTCCTCGGTGTGGAGAAGAGCGCCTCCGGCAGCCCGGCCTGGTCGGAGGGCCACCCGCTCTCCGAGGCGGCCAACCACCTGATCGCGGGCATGGTACGGAAGGTCGGTGGCTTCAGCTTCCAGGAGCTGAACCTCACGATCGAGGACATCCGCGACACCGGCCGCGTCGGCGCAGACCTGTCGTACGACTTCATCAACCGGCCTGCCTACCAGCACGCGCTGGCGATGGGAGACACCGAGTTCCTGCGGCTGACGCTCCGCACCTCCCTGAGCCTCGGCGTCGAACCCGTCAGCCTCGTGCACGCCCTGCAGAACCACGACGAGCTCACCTACGAGCTGCTGCACTGGGAGACCCTGCACCGCACCGACCTGTACGCATTCCGCGACGTGGAGATCACCGGCGGCCAGCTCGCCGAGACCGTGCGCGCCGACCTCGTGGCGAAGCTCACCGGCGAAGCCGCCGACTACAACATGGTCTTCACCACCAACGGCATCGCCTGCACCACCGCGTCGGTCATCGCCGCGACGCAGGGCCACACCACGCTGGCGTCGATCACCGAGACGGATGTGGAGAGCATTCGTGCCGCCCACCTCTGCCTGGTGCGCTTCAACGCCTGGCAGCCCGGCGTGTTCGCCCTCTCCGCCTGGGACCTGCTCGGCATGCTGCCGGTGCCCGCGTCCGAGGTGCGCGACCTGATCGCCGACGGCGACACCCGCTGGATCGAGCGCGGCGCCCACGACCTGATGAACGTCTTCCCCGAGGCCACCGCCTCGAGTTCGGGCATGCCCCGGGGCCGGTCGCTCTACGGATCGCTGCCCGAGCAACTCGAGACGCCCGGGTCGTTCGCGCTGTCGGTGCGGCAGATCCTCGATCTCCGCTCCTCGTACGGACTCGACATCGCCAGCCAGGTCGACATCCCGGATGTCGCCCACCCCGGCATGCTCGTCATGGTGCACCGCCTCGACGAGGGCGACGCCACGGTCGAGGATCCGCGCCTGCAGATCACCGTGCTGAACTTCACCGGCGAGCCGATCGAGGGCACCGTGCGCTCCGACGCGCTGGTCGCCCGCCGCGCCGTGGTCGACGCCACGACCCACGAGGAGACGGGGCGGGTGGATGATCTGCAGAGCTTCTCCGTGAGCCTGCCGCCTTACGGCGGCCTGTTCCTCATCATCGAGCCGGAGGTCGACGCCGCTTCGTGAGTCGCGCCGGGGCTATCGCGGTGACCTCACGAGTGTGATGCTGAGGGCATGGAAGAAGTTCTGTGCCTGGTCGAGGGCTGCACGAGCGTACCCGACGACGAGTTGACCCTCGATTCGAAGGGCCTCCGACTCGTGTTCGCGGCCTGCTCGGAGCACGCCCAGGACATCCGCTGGGGCGCCGTGCTCCCGCCGTCGACGGAGCTCGCCGGCCGGGGACTGATCGGTCTGGCTTGAACCCGGTGGGCCCCGCAGCGCCCGGCCGGAACCGATCCCGGCAGCGCCCGGCTTGCGCAGGTCGTCAGAACCGGTTCGCACCGAGATAGTAGAGCCGCAGCGCCAGCGCCAGTCCCACCTGGCCCCCGGCGGATCTCGCATCGAAATCGAGCTGTTGGCTCAGCTCGGCCACCCGCGACTGCATGGTCGAGTGATGTACACCCGACGCGGCGGCCGCCGCCCGGATACTCTCGGCCCGAACGATGAATTCGAGGTGCGGGAGGTTCCGCCGCCAGAACGGCAAGGCCGAGCCCCTGACGGGTCGGGCTGCTGGTCGGGGCTGCAGGAGGGATTGCGTTCGTGGGCATGCCGTCGCGCACGATCGACGCCCGCACCCGCCCGACGGGTGTGACCACCACCGTGGCTCCTCCACGCGCGACTGAACCTGGTTCGCCCGCAGGTGCTGCCGCCATCAGCAGCTCACCGACGTCGACCCTCAGCCTGCGTGCTGCTGTCGCGCGCGCCTCGGGACTCTCGGCCGGATCGATCAGGATCTCCAGGTTCCGACGGGCGATTGCAACCGGGTGGGTGCGTTCGAGCGAGATCCGCAGCCTGAACGAGAGGCGCTCGAGAACCTGCTCATCGTTGGCGCGGGCGTCGCCGGTGCGCTCGATCCACGCGAACCACCCCTCGCCGATCGCACGGGATGCCCACCGACCCGACTCCGCACTGACGGGTTCCCGCGAACAAATGCCCGCCCCGTCGACACGCATCACCGTCTCGTCGGCGGCGAACCCGACCGCGCATCCCGTCAGAACGCTCGCCGCACGCAGCAGCGCCTCGGCCGTCGCGTGCCCCTCCACGAGAGCGTCAAAGTAGGAGATGACGCGCAGGCTCTCGCTCCCCACCGGATCGAGGGCGGTGATCCGCCCGATGAGGGGCACGATCATCCGGAACCCCGAACAGTCAGGCACCGAGGATGCGCCGCACCTAACGGGTCCCGTTCTCTGCAACGGCGCTCGACAGCGCGGCTGTCGGTGCCATCAGCCTGACCCGAACGAAGAACGAGACCGACTTCTGCGGCGCACCGGATGCACGGAACGGCGGTCAGCGACATGGATCGACAGCTCGGCCTCCCTGCTGGGCTCCACACCACCGACGCCAACGCGCTGGTGCACATCCTCGCCGCACAGGATGCCGGCGCGCCGCTCACCCGGACCCAGCTCAGTCATCGCGTCGGGCTCACCGGGCGACATCCTCACTGCTCAACCGGCTCGAAGAAGCGGACACATCCGTCGTGCGCGCGACAGTGCCGACCGCCGCATCGCCACACTGCACTCGACCAAGGGTGTCGAGGAGCTGATCGATGGATTCTTCAAGCGCTCGCCGAGCGCCTCGGTTCGGTCATGGATCACCACTCCCCCGAAGTCCTCGCGGAATTCGAGCGCTTCCTCAGCGACGTCGCCGACACGATGGGTGACTACCTGGCCGAGAAGGCCGCCGCGTCGAACTGAGCCGGCTTCAGCGGGTGCGCGGACTCCGCGGCACCCGCAGTCGCAGCCGCACCACGCGGTACCCGATCCCGACCACCAGCACACCGGCACCCACGAACACCGCCGGCAGCGGAAGCGTCGCCACCAGCGCGAGGCAGCCCAGCACGCCGAGCACATGCAGAGCGCGCGGATAGCGCCGATGAGCCGGCTCCTGCGTGAAGGCGGCGGCGTTCGCCACCACGTAGTAGAGCAGCACACCGAACGACGAGAATCCGATCGCGGCCCGCAGATCGACGCTCACGACCAGCACGCAGACCACCACAGCAAGCGCGATCTCAGCGTGCTGCGGCACCTGGCGTCTCGGATGCACGGCCGCAAGCCAGCCGGGCAGGTCGCCCTGCCGGGCCATCGCGAGGCTCGTGCGACCGATTCCCGCGATCAGCGCCAGTAGCGCCCCGAGCGCTGCGGCGGCAGCGCCGACACGCACGAGCGGCGCTGCCCAGCTCCATCCTCCCGCCACGACGACATCGGTCAGCGGTGCGGTGCTCGCGGCGAGCCGCTCCGGGCCGAGCACGGTCAGCACCGTCACCGCGAGCACGCCGTACACCACGAACGTCGCCGCCAGCGCGATCAGGATGGCGCGCGGGATCGTGCGGGCAGGGTCCTTCACCTCCTCCCCCATCGTCGCGATCCGTGCGTAGCCCGCGAAGGCGAAGAAGAGGAGCCCGCCGGACTGCAGGATGCCGTACCACCCGTGCTCGAGGAGGTCGGGTCGGGCATCCGGCACCGCCAGCCCTCCCCCCGTCGCCGCCGAGATCACGACGACAGCAAGCACCAACAGCACGAATGCCACGATCACGCGCGTCAGTGCTGCCGTCCGTGTCACACCGAACAGGTTGACCGAGGCGAGCGCCAGCACGGCGAACACAGCGACGGGCTTCTCCCAGCCGGGCGGCGAGGCGTAGGCGGCGAACGTCAGGGCCATCGCCGCGCAGCTGGCCGTCTTGCCGACCACGAAGCTCCAGCCCGCCAGGAACCCCGGCCACGCCCCCAGTCGCTCCCGCCCGTAGATGTAGGTGCCGCCCGACGTCGGGTACTCCGCAGCGAGCTGCGCCGACGACGACGCGTTGCAGAAGGCGACGATCCCGGCGATCAGCAGTCCGACGAGCAGCCCCGCTCCCGCAGCAGCCGACGCCGGGGCGAAGGCTGCGAAGACGCCGGCCCCGATCATCGAACCGAGGCCGATGCTCACCGCGTCGACGGTGCCGAGCCTTCTCGCGAGAGCCAGGGGCGCGGTCATCCCTCCACTATCACCCGCAGAGATGAACAATCGGTGACGAAGTGGACTCAGCCGGCGATATCGGCGTCGTCGATGGAACGACCGAGATAGGCGCGCCGAGTTTCATGGGCCCGGGGGCCAGCGAATTGTGCTCCATGACGGCCACGTCCCTAGCAACTCGCAGGTTCTGGGCGCGCCACACGGCCAAGTGCAAGGACAACGTCGGCCCAGATGTCATTTCACGCCACATTGGGCCGACATTGCCTCACATCAGAATGTTCTCGGTCAGACGAGTACGAGGTTGAGAGCCTCGGACGGTGCCCGGTAACGGTCGGCAATCTGCTCCACTGCAACGAGGACGTCCATCGACGGGGTCACTCTGCCCGCCAGATAGGAGTTCAGCCGCGGCCGTGACGTACCGAGCTCGCGGGCCAACTTGGCCTGCGTCATGCGCGTCCCCCGGTACGCCTCCCGAAGACGCTCGAGAGCCAGCTCAGCCGGCGTCGCGGTTGCTCGGGAAAGAGCCAACTCGAGAAGACCCACAGTCGATCGCGACTCGGCGGCCTCGGTCGCCTCATCGAAAACCGGTCGGAGCTCTGGATCCGTGGCGACTGCGTCGACGAGCTTTCGCCAGTCGTGGGCGTACCCTCGGTCGATGGCGGCGAGCATACCCTCGAAGCCCCATGCGGACACGGGGTCGTCCGGGGTGGCTTCGATGTTGCGGAATCGTAGCGGCATGGCTGCGCTCTTTTCAGATGAGATGTCCGGCAAGCCGCCGGCATTCGGCGATGACATCGTCCCACTTCTGCCACCGAGCTATAAGCCCTTTGTAGGTGGGGAGATCGCGGATGCGGGACTGGTCTTTGGGAGACGGGTCGTACAGCTGTCGTGCGAGCTGCGCCTGGACAGGGCGGTCGTCGGGGTGGGTGTCATCACTGTAATAATCATCGATTCTCGACAGCACGATACCGATCCGCTTTGTCCCGAATCGGTCGGACAGAGCGGCCACATCGAGGTAGTCGCGCATCTGATTTCGCTTGACGATGAGATAACCCTTGATCCGAGCAATCTCATGGAGGGTTGGAACAGTCACTTTAGCGCCGGAACGGAGGGTGACCTGATGCACCTCGAGGGGACGTTTTCGAATGAGCTGGCGTACGCCGGCTTCGATTCCGCCCAGCTCGCCGAGGATGATCTTTCCCGGCGTCGCGCGGTTGAGAACGAATTCGCTGTCACGATCCAGTGAGTCCAGAACAAGGTCGAATCGGTCTTGAAGATCCGTGAGGACGTGGTCGTGGTCGGTGGACATTCGATGGTGCGCAGAGAACGCCGCAGCAGTCCCGCCGACCAGCACAGCATCGGGCACCAGCTCCTGAAGCCGGGCCGCTGACGCCAGAACGTTCGGGCAGACAAAAGAACCACGCGGTACCCCCAGAGGGACTCGAACCCTCACTGGGACGATTTTAAGTCGTCTGCCTCTGCCAATTGGGCTATGGGGGCGACCCGGAGGTTACTCTTTCGAGACCGCTCCACCGACCGGCACCGGAGCGCCAGCGGGGCCTGGTGTGCCGGCACCCGCAGCCGCAGCTGCGGGTGCGACAGATACGGCGGCGGGAGCCGCCGGGCGGGGGCGAGAGGCGAACTCCTCGAAGGCTGCTCGCGGGTGCACGCGGGCCTCGAGCGACGCGATGTCGCGACCGAGAACGACGTTGAACGCCCAGTTGCCGATGACGCGGATCTTGCGCTCCCAGCTGGGCATGGCCAGACCGTGGTATCCACGGTGCATGACCCAGGCGGGGAAACCGGTGATGCCGATCTTGCCCGACTGGAAAGCACCGACGCCGATACCGAGGCCGGCCACGGCGCCGGCATTCTTGTGGAAGTAGTCCTTCACGTCTTCACCGCGGAGCTCGGAGACGAGGTTCTTCGCGAGCTGCTTGCCCTGGCGCACAGCGTGCTGGGCGTTCGGCACGCAGAAACCGCCGACGCCACCACCGGTGAGGTCGGGCACCGCTGCGACGTCGCCGGCACCCCACGCGTCGGCGACGATGCCGTCGTCGTTGATGACGCGGAGGTCGGCCTGCACGCGGAGACGCCCGCGCTCCTCGATGGGGAGGTCGGTGTTCTTCAGCATCGGGCTGGCCATGACGCCAGCGGTCCAGACAATCGTGTCCGACTCGAAGCTCTCGCCGGTCGACAGCTCGACCACGCCACCGACAGCGGACTTCAGCTGGGTGTCGAGGTGGATCTGGGCGCCGCGCTCGGCGAGGTTCTTGATGACCCAACCCGCGGTCTTCAGCGAGACCTCGGGCATGATGCGGCCCATCGCCTCGATGAGGTGGAAGTGCGTGTCCTCGAAGGCGAGCTCGGGGTAGCTGTCGAGAAGGGCGCTGGCGAACGAGCGCATCTCGGCGAAGATCTCGATACCGGCGAAGCCGCCGCCGACCACCACGAAAGTGAGGAGACGGTCGCGCTCGGGGCCCTCGGGCAGCTGAGAGGCCTTGTCGAAGTTGGTGAGGATCCGGTCGCGGATGGCGACGGCCTCCTCGATGGTCTTGAGTCCGATGGCCTCGTCGGCAACGCCCGGGATCGGGAACGTGCGGGAGACGGATCCGGCGGTGACGACGATGATGTCGTACTCGAGGTCGTAGTCCTCACCGATGTTCGGGTGGATCGTGACCATCTTCTCGGCGTGCGTGATCTTCTCGACCTTGCCGGCGATGATCGTCGTCTTCTTGAGGTGACGACGGAGCGAGACGACCGCGTGGCGGGGCTCGATCGAACCGGAGGCGATCTCGGGAAGGAACGGCTGGTACGTCATGTAGGGCAACGGGTCGACCACGGTGACATCGGCCTCGCCGCTCCGCAGCCACTTCTCGAGCTTCCAAGCGGTGTAGAAACCGGCGTAGCCGCCGCCGACGATCAAGATTTTCGGCACAGTAAAAGGTTCTCCTCGGTCAGGTACAAGCCATCAGGCTACTACCTCCGCACCACGAGCCCGGAACGGGTTGCCCCACCGGTGTGCCACGGAGTTGTTCAATGGCCCGCACTGGCCGCAGTTACAGGATACTCCTTGCACTCGCAAACGCGTGGCGACCAGTCGCCCTGTTCGAGGGCAATGTCCCCGATCGGGTTCACCCCGGGGCCCGCAGCGAGCGAGTGGGCGGCGAGAGCGTGCAGGCACTTGACCCGCACGGGCATCCCGCCGGCGGAGATTCCGGCGATCTCGTCGACGACCGCGATGCTCTCCCGGTCGGCGAGATACTGCGCGTGGGCGGCCCGGTAGGCCTCGCCGACGGTTTCGTCGATGGAGACCAGCTCCTGCAGTGCAGGCATGATCTGCGCGGCCTCGAGGTCGGACATCGCCGCCGTCGCGGCCGGATGACTCAGGTAGTACATCGTCGGGAACGGTGTTCCATCATCCAGCCGCGGGGCGGTGGCAACGACAGTCGGCGCACCGCAGACGCAGCGTGCGGCGATGCCGAGCACGTTGCGCGCGGGGCGGCCGAGCTGGTTCGAGACGGTCAGGATGTCGAGCTCGCTGGCGGGCTCGAACGGGGGTGTGGTCATTTGGTCGTTCCGTCGGGGGTGGCCGCACCGGTCGGCGCGATGCCGAGTTGGTCGGGCGTCTGGGTGCCGAGCCCCGCGGTCATGCCCGACACGAACAGGGAGGCGATCCAGTCGCTCTCGGTGGCCTGGATGTTGCTCGAGATGGGCAGCGCAGAGGTGGCCGCGTCGGCCCCCGTATCATTCAGCACGAGGAAGCTGGTCTCGCCGGGAGACACATAGTAGAGCCGGTCGCGAGCCTGGGCGCGGATGTAGGCCGGGTCGCTCCAGCGCGCGACATCCGTCGACAGACTGGAGTTCTCGGCCTGGGCGGCCGCGAGGTTCTGTTGCAAGTCGGAGATCTGCTGGCGCTGCTCGATGAAGATGCGGGCACCGGGGGCGACGATCACCACGAACAGCACCAGCACGATGAGCATCAGCACGGTGAAACCGGAGAACCGGATGCTGCGGAGCCAGTTGGTGGGAGCCGCCGCCATAGAGCGACGGTCGGCCGAGCGCGGAGCCCTGCCGACCGTCGATCTCATGGAATTCCTTACGTGCAGCTCTGTCAGGCGGTGAAGCGGGGGAACGCGGTACGGCCCGCGTAGACAGCCGCCTCGGCGAGCTCCTCTTCGATCCTCAGAAGCTGATTGTACTTGGCGACTCGCTCGCTGCGGGCAGGCGCACCGGTCTTGATCTGACCCGAGTTCGTGGCGACGGCGAGGTCGGCGATCGTCGTGTCCTCGGTCTCACCTGAGCGGTGCGACATCATCGTGGTGTAGCCCGAACGCTGCGCCAGCGAGACCGCATCGAGCGTCTCGGTGAGCGTACCGATCTGGTTGACCTTGACGAGCATCGAGTTACCGGCGCCGAGCGAGATGCCCTTGGCCAGGCGAACCGGATTGGTCACGAACAGGTCGTCGCCGACGATCTGCACCTTGCTGCCGATCGACGAGGTGAGGTGCTGGTAGCCCTCCCAGTCGTCTTCTTCGAGCGGGTCTTCGATCGAGATCAGAGGGTAGTTGGCCAGCAGGTTCTCGAAGTAGCTGCTCAGCTCGACCGACGACGTGGCCTTGCCCTCGAACTGGTAGGCGCCGTCGCGGTAGAACTCGCTCGCCGCGACATCCATCGCCAGGGCGATGTCGGCGCCGGGGGTGAAGCCCGCCGCCGTGATTGCTTCCAGGATGAGGTCGAGCGCCGCGGCGTTCGAGGAGAGGTTCGGCGCGAAGCCGCCCTCGTCGCCGAGGCCGGTCGACAGGCCCTTCTTCGACATCAGCGACTTGAGAGCGTGGTAGGTCTCGACACCCCAGCGGAGCGCTTCGGAGAACGTTTCGGCGCCGATCGGCGCGATCATGAACTCCTGGATGTCGACGTTCGAGTCGGCGTGCGAACCACCGTTGATGATGTTCATCATCGGAACGGGCAGAACGTGGGCGTTCGGGCCGCCGACGTAGCGGAAGAGCGGCAGGTCGGCCGAGTCGGCCGCTGCACGGGCCACGGCGAGCGAGACGCCGAGGATCGAGTTCGCGCCGAGGCGGCTCTTGTTCTCGGTGCCGTCGAGCGCGATCATCGCACCGTCGACGAGGCGCTGGTCGCTGGCGTCGAAGCCTTCGAGCGCCGGGCCGAGCTCGTCGATCACGGCGTCGACGGCCTTCAGCACGCCCTTGCCGAGGTAGCGGCTCTTGTCGCCGTCGCGCAGTTCATAGGCCTCGAAGGCACCGGTGGAGGCGCCGGACGGGACGGCTGCGCGGGAAACCACGCCGTCGTCGAGCAGAACCTCGACCTCGATGGTCGGGTTGCCGCGCGAATCGAGGATCTCGCGAGCGCCTACGGCTTCGATCAATGCCACTGGATTGTCTCCTTATGAGTTCTGTGACGGATGTCGCGGCAGGCGAGCATCCGGTGGCCTCAGTCTACCGATCTACTCCTCGCCGACGCTCAGCGCCTGCGCCTCCTCGAACTCGGACTCCTCGCCGCCGGCGTCGACCCGGCGGAGGGTCTTCCGGCCGATCACCACGAACAGTGCCGCCACGATGACAGAGCCGGCGGCTGCATACATCGGGAACCCGGGGCTGACGGCCACAGCCAGTGCAGCAGCGGCGGGCGGGGCGATGGCGCCGCCGAGAAACCGCACCGCGGAGTATGCCGACGACGCGACGGTGCGCGGCAGGTCGGTCGCCATCATCACGGATTCGGTGAGAACCGTGTTGATGATTCCGAGCATCAGGCCGCCGACGACGATGCAGACGATGAGGCCGACTGTGGACGAGATGAGCAGACCGCCCGCGACGAGGTCGAGCGCCAAGAGCACCAACGCACCAGTCATGGCGGTGGTGCGCTTCATCCGCCGGGTCAGGAGAGGCGCGACGAACACCGACGTCACCGCGACCCCGATCCCCCAGCCGAAGAACGTGAAGCCGAGGCCGATCGCGTTCAGGCCGAGCGGGAAGGGCGTATAGGCGAGCAGGGTGAAGAAGCCCATGTTGTAGAACAGCGCGGTGAAGGCGAGCAGGCGGATGCTCGGATTGGCCAAGGCGCGAAGCGGCGCACTCAGCCGGGTCGGCTCCCGGTCGGCCTTCTCGTCCTTCTTCAGCAGCACCACGATCGCGACGAAGCCGACGGCCATGAGCACAGCGGTTCCGAAGAACGGTCCGCGCCAGCTGATCGAGCCGAGCAGCCCGCCGAGGAGGGGTCCGATCGCGATACCGAGGCCGAGGGCGGCTTCGTAGAGAACGATCGCACTGGATGCGCCCCCGCTGGCCGCACCGACGATCGTCGCGAGCGCTGTCGAGATGAAGAACGCGTTGCCGAGGCCCCAACCGCCGCGGAAGCCGATGACGGCTTCGACGCTGCCCGCCGAACCGGCGAGGGCTGCGAACACCACGATCAGCGCGAGGCCGATGAGGAGGGTCTTCTTGGCACCGATGCGGCTCGACACGAAGCTCGTGATGAGCATCGCGAGGCCGGTGATGACCAGGTAGCTCGTGAAGAGAAGCGAGGTCTGCGTCGGGCTCGCCTGGAGCGCCTCGGCGATGGCCGGCAGGATCGGGTCGACCAGGCCGATGCCCATGAATGCGATGACGCTCGCGAAGGCGACGGCCCAGACGGCTTTCGGCTGGTGCAGGATGGATGCCCCACCGCCGCTGTGGCCGTGGCCGTGGCCGGCAGTGTGCTGGGTGGACGGGACGTTCTTCGTGGTCGTCACCTCAGGCCGCCTGCTCCTGCACGTCGATGCGGTCGCCGATCAGGTCGGTGGCCTCTGAGAGCACCCCGAGTTCCCGCACGGTCAGGTCGGAGAAGAGGGGCTCGAGCGCGAGGCCCAGCCGGTAGCGCCAGTCGTTCAGCGCGTTCTGCCCCTTCGGGGCGATGGCGATCTGCCAGGCACGGGCGTCGGAGGAATCAGCGATCCGCTTGATCCACTCGAGCTCGTTGAGGTTGGCGACGATCTTCGTCATGGTGGGCTGGCTGACCCTGTTGGCGACGGCCAGTTCGCCGAGGCGCAGGGGGCCGGAGGAGGTCAGCACGCTGAGCGTCCGCCAGGCCGCCGGCGAGGTGGAGTCTCCCGTGGCCTGGGCCGCAAGACGGGTGAGACGGTGGGTGACGGATACGAGGTCGCCCAGAAGTTCGGAAAGTTCGCTGTTCACGTACCTAATTGTATAGCCGAACTATATGTAGATCAAACGCTCACTTCAGATCGCCTTGACCTCGAGGTCGGCCTCGGCGTGGGTGTCGGGCCCGACGAACGCGAACGAGGTGAAGCCGGCCGCCGCGGCGCGCTCGAGCTGCGCCTTGGTGTTCTTCGTGCGCCGTTCGAGCCGCACGCGGGTTCCCGAGGCGATCAGCTGCGTCTTCAACCCGACCAGCTGGGCCGGTGTCGCGGATGCCTCGTGCAGGAGCAGCAGGGCATCCGGAGCTCCGACAACCGACGCCTCGAGCAGGTCGACGATGCGCTCGAACCCGATCGAGAACCCGCAGGCGGCGACATCCGTGCCGAGGAACCGGCCGATCATGCCGTCGTAACGGCCCCCGCCGCCGAGAGAGAACGGGAAGTCGGGGTGAGCGATCTCGAAGATCGTGCCTGTGTAGTAGCCCATGCCGCGCACAAGGAACGGGTCGAACTGCAGATGCGCCTTGTCGACAACCTCGGCGAGCGCCGCCAGTTCGGCGATGAGTTCAGGGTCGACCCCGGCAGGCAGGACCTTCGTGATCGCGCGCACGCCGAACGGATTGAACTCCTTCGTCGTGATGCGGTGGAAGAACGCATCGAGCGCATCGACAGCAGCCGGGGTCACGGCGCGCTCCCGCAGCTCGGCGACCACGCCGTCCTGGCCGACCTTGTCGAGTTTGTCGACGGTGATCAACACCTGTGGATGTTCGGCGGGAGCGAATCCGAAGACGTCGAGCATCGCCGTGAGCAGGCGGCGGTCGTTGATGCGGATCGTGCAGCCCTCGAGCCCCAGCTCGTCGAGCGTGGCGAGCGTCGCCGTGATGATCTCGGCCTCGGCAAGCTGGCCCGGCTCGCCGATGATGTCGATGTCGCACTGCACGAACTGGCGGTAGCGCCCCTTCTGCGGGCGCTCGGCACGCCAGACCGGCGCGATCTGGATGGACCGGAACACGCTCGGCAGTTCACCACGGTGACTGGCGTAGAACCGGGCGAGCGGAACGGTCAGGTCGAAGCGCAGGCCCAGGTCGGCGAGGAACTCGGGCGCCTCGAACTCGACAGCCTCCTGGAGGTCGGTCGTGGTGAGCGCGCGCTTCATCACGCTGAAGCTCAGTTTCTCGTTGTCGCCGCCGAGGCCGGAGTGCAGGCGCTCGATGTCCTCCATCACGGGCGTCTCGATCTCGTCGAACCCATGGGCAGTGTAGGAGCGGCGGATGATGCCGAGCGCGCGCTCCCTGGTCGCCTTCTCTGCCGGGAGGAAGTCGCGCATACCGCGGGGCGGGGTGATTGCCTGTGCCATGCCCCAATTCTGCCAGTCGCGCGGATGCGGGCGCGCCGGGTCTCCGCTGCCGGCGTCGATGCGGCTGATCAAAGCTCAGAACCTCTATGGTGGTTCGATGAGCTCCGTCAGCCTGACGACGTCGTCGATCGACCTCTCCAAACGCGACCTGACCCTCGACATCGCACGGGTGTTCTGCGTGCTGCTCGTGGTGATCATCCACCTGCTCATGGTCGGGGTGGGGTTCGCCAGCGGCGGACAACTCGTCGTCTCCCGCCCGCTCGAACAGCAGTGGTGGTTCGCCCCGGTGACCTGGATCGGCCAGATCATGCCCCTGTTCTTCGTCGTCGGAGGGTTCGCCAGCCTCACCGCGTGGCGGAGTTCGAGGCGTCGGGGCCGCACGGCCTCCGATTTCGTACGCACGCGGGTGCTGCGCCTCGCCCAGCCCGCACTCCCCCTGTTCCTCTTCTACGTGGTCGTCATCGGAGGCGCGCGGCTCATCGGCATCGACCCGACCCTTCTCGACACCGTCGTCGTCGGGGCGGGTTCGCCGCTCTGGTTCCTCGCCGCCTACGGGCTCTGCCAGGCGCTGGTGCCGACGATGGCTCGCTGGCATGCGCGTTCGCCCCGCCTGACGCTGGTCGTGCTGCTCGCCGGTGCGGTGGTGGTGGATGCCCTCCGGTACTCCAGCGGCATCGACGCTATCGGGCTCCTCAACCTCTTCTTCGTCTGGCTGCTGGTTCAGCAGCTCGGCTTCTGGTACGCCGACGGATGGTTCGACCGCCGTGCCTGGTGGCAGCTGGTGCTGCTCGCCGCCGGCGCCTACGCCACGCTCTTCCCGCTCACCGGCTGGGGTCCGTACAGCAACGACATGCTCACGAACCTGAACCCGCCCACGCTGCCCCTGGTCGCGCTCGCGCTCGGGCAGGCGTGCATCCTGAGGCTGTTCCGACCGCTGCTGGCGGCGCTCATGAACACGCACGCGGCGCGGGCCTTCGTGTTCGTGGTGGGGTCGCGGCTGATGACGATCTACCTGTGGCACCTGCCGGTCATCATCATGCTCTCCGGGATCGCGCTGCTGATTCCCGGGGCGTCGCCCGCGCCGGCGAGCCCGTCGTGGTGGTGGAGCCGGCCCCTGTTCTTTGTGATCGTGATGGCCGCCCTGTTCGGGCTGTCGTTCCTCGTCGGGCGGTTCGAGAAACCGCGCGAGGTTGGTCCGACTCCGCCCGCGCGGATCGTCGCGCTGGCCGCCGTGCTCACGTTCGTGCCGGCGTTCTGCGTGATGGAGTTCTTCCTCGACCTGCCGTTCGCGATACTGGGCGCGGTGTTCTACGCGTTCGCGGTGCTGCTGCTCGGGCGGTGGCCCGGTCAGCTCAATCCACAGACGGCAGCGCGATGATGCCGGCGTCAGCCGCGTCCTGACCCTCCGCCTCGCGGATCTCGGCCTGCAACCCGCGGAGCGTCGACCGCAGTGCCCGCTCAGCGTCGAGGCCTAGCGCCTTCGCCGAGGCGACCACGGCCAGCAGCAGCGAGCCGAGCTCGTCTTCGCCTTCGAACGGGATGCCCGCTGGCGCATCCGCGTCGAGCAGGCCAATCTTCTGGGCCTTGCCGATCACCTTGTCGGCAAGCGCGAGTGAGGGCATGCCCTGGGGAATCCCCTCGAGCACGCTCGTACGGCCCGGCTTCTCGACCGCCTTGAGGTCGTCCCACATGTTCACGACATCGTCGGCCGTGTGCGCGACGCGGTCGCCGAAGACATGCGGATGCCGCCCGACCATCTTCGCCGTCATGTGGGCTGCGACATCCTGGATGTCGAACTCCTCACCCGGGGTGTGCGCGGCAAGGTCGGCGTGGAAGACCACCTGGTAGAGCACGTCGCCGAGCTCCTCGAGCAGGTCGTCGCGGGTGCCCACCTCGATCGCCTCGACCAGTTCGTGCGACTCCTCGACGAGGTACTGCACGAGCGACTCGTGAGTCTGCTCGGCGTCCCACGGGCATCCACCCGGCGCCCGCAGCCGCGCGGTCACGGCGATCAGTTCGTCGAGCTTCGAGGGGATCTGGTCTGTCACGGGAGCCTCACGTCCGGGGGCCGGCGCGGGGTACGCCGACCGTCTGAACTCTTTCGTTAGACTGTAACCGGTGAGCCGGGAAGTCTGGTCGGCAGTATCTTCTTCGACCCTCCCGAGAGGCACCATGACCCAGCCCACACCGCCCGGCAGCACTCCCGGCCGCACTCCCGGCCTGTTCGCCGAAGACCGATCGGCCGAGTCGTCCCGCCTCGGCGAGATCCTCCGCAAGGAGACCGTCGGCGGGGTGATCCTCGTGATCGCGGCGGCGATCGCCGTCATCTGGGCCAACACTCCCTTCGCCGACAGTTACTACGCGCTCCGCGACTTCCAGATCGGGCCGGAGGCTCTGCACCTGCATCTGAGCCTCGGCCAGTGGTCGTCGGACGGTCTGCTCGCGATCTTCTTCTTCCTGGTCGGCCTCGAGCTGAAGCGGGAGTTCGTCGCGGGCGAACTCCGCAAATTCAGCAAGGCCATCGTGCCGGTCTCCGCTGCGATCGGCGGCGTGGTCGTACCTGCCCTCATCTATCTGGCGATCAACCTCGCCGACCCCGAAGCTCTCAACGGCTGGGCGATCCCGACCGCGACCGACATCGCCTTCGCTGTGGCCGTGCTCGCCATCGTCGGCTCACGCCTGCCGAGCGCGCTCCGCATCTTCCTCCTCACCCTCGCGGTGGTCGACGACCTCATCGCCATCGCGATCATCGCCTTCGTCTACACCAGCGAGATCCAGTTCGTACCGCTCCTGCTGGCGCTGCTGCCGCTGGCGCTGTACACCGTGCTCGCGCAGCGGTTCCGCCGGTTCTTCGGCCAGCACCAGGCGGCGGCCTGGCTGATCCTGCTGCCCATCGCGCTGACTGTCTGGGCCCTCATCCACGCCTCGGGCATCCACGCCACGGTGGCCGGCGTGCTGCTCGGTTTCGCCATCCCGGTGATTCGCAGCAAGGCCAGCGGAGGGCCGGATGCAGGCCCCGGGCTGTCGGAGATCTTCGAGCACCGCTTCCGCCCGATCTCCACCGGCTTCGCCGTGCCCGTCTTCGCGTTCTTCGCAGCGGGCGTCACCATCGGCGGTATCGACGGCTTCACCACCGCGCTGTCGAGCCCGGTGACGATCGGCGTCATTGCGGCCCTCGTGCTCGGCAAACCCATCGGCATCCTCCTCACCACGTGGGTGACCACCCGGGCGACCCGAGCGGAACTCGATCCGAGCATCCGCTGGATCGACCTCACCGGCGTCGCCCTTCTCGGCGGAATCGGGTTCACTGTGTCTCTCCTCGTAGCGGAACTCAGTTTCGGCCTCGGCAGTGTGCACGACGACGACGCAAAGGTGGCGATCCTGGTGGCCTCTGTGCTTGCGGCGCTCCTCGCGATCGCCGTGCTGCGGCCCCGCAACCGCCACTATGCGAAGGCCCAGAACGCCGAGGGCGCGGCCGACCGGTAGCGTGAGGGCGTGACATCCACCGCCCTGAGCTCGCGAGCCGGCACACTCGGGCCGGTCGGGCTCGTCGTGGCGGGGCTGCTCTGCCAGGAGGTCGGCGCCTCGTTCGCGATCATGCTGTTCCCGACCGTCGGGGCGCTCGGCATGGTGACGCTCCGGCTCGTCTTCTCGGCGCTGGTGCTGATGGCCGTCTTCCGCCCGCGCCTCGCCGGCTACAGCCGCAGTGACTGGATGATCGTGGTCGCCTTCGGCCTCACGGTGGGCGGCATGAACATGATGTTCTACACGGCACTCGACAGGTTGCCGCTCGGGACGACCGTCACCATCGAGGTTCTGGGCCCCCTGGTGCTGTCGGTTGTGGTGAGTCGTCGCGCGTCCGCCTGGCTCTGGGCTGTGCTGGCCTTCGCGGGCGTCGCGTTGCTCAGCCAGGGCGGTGCAGGCGATCTCGACCCGGTCGGCGTCGCCTTTGCCGCGGGAACCGGAGTGTTCTGGGCGGCCTACATCCTGCTCTCAGCACGCACCGGCGCGCGTTTCCCGAAGCTCGACGGCATCGCGATCGCCATGGTCGTGGGGGCCGTCATGTCTCTGCCGTTCGGACTGCTGACGACCGGATCCGCCCTCTTCGAGCCACGTGTACTGCTGCTCGGGCTGGCGGTTGCGCTCCTCTCGTCGACGATTCCTTATGCGTTCGAGCTGCTCGCGCTCCGGCGCATCCCGGAGGCGACCTTCTCCATCCTGATGAGCCTCGCGCCGGCCATCGCCGCGCTGGCCGGCCTCGTGATCCTCGGGCAGTCGCTGACGTGGGTCGAGGCGGCAGCGATCGCGCTGGTCATCGCGGCGAGCGTCGGCGCGGTGCGCTCCGCGGCCCAGCGGCGTGCCACGCCGATCCCCGTCGAGCCGCTCGCCTGACGCCCCCTGTCGCCGCGCCACGGCGCCCCACGCCTCGCCTCGCCTCGCCTCGCCTCGGAATGTCCTCGACAAAACCCCCGCGCATATCGGGGAGACTCGTCGCTCCGCATTCCGTAGACGGCGGACGGGCTGCCGCCCGGCGGGCGCGTCGCCACGCAGGCACAAGCGGGCCCAGCACGGCGCCTCCGCCCGCTCCGCCATCGCGGAACCGGCGGCCCTGCCCCAGACCGCCGCCCTCTTCGCGTCGGATCTGCTCACGGCCGCCCATTCGTGAACAAGCGTGACGCCCCGCGTGCCGGTCTGGCGCGCGGCGCTACTCGGCGGGCGCGGGCGCCGCCGCGGCCGAGACGGGGGCAGGCGCCGGGAAGATCGCGCCGAGCAGCGACTCGACCCACGCGATGAGCTCCGCGTCGGGCAGCGGATGCCCGTTCACGACCGGCATCGGAACAGACAGCGCCGCCGCCGCACCCATGTACTTCGCCGTGGGGTACATCCGGCGGAGCCGCGCCTGCACCGAGTCGGCCAGCGCGGCCGGGGCCACCCGCAGGTTCGACCCCATCGCCACGACCTCGCTGAGCCCGGTGCGCTGGGCGAGCCGCCGCAGCTTCGACACCGTGATCAGGTTGGTGACCTGCTCGGGCGGTTCGCCGTAGCGGTCGGTCAGCTCCTCGAGAACCTGATCGATCTGGCCGTCGGCCGCGGAGGGCGATGACGCCGTCGACAGCTTCTGGTAGGCCTCGAGCCGCAACCGCTCGCTGTCGACGTAGTCCTCGGGGATGTGCGCATCCACCGGCAGCTCGAGCCGCAGCTCGGTCTGGCCCTCCGCCACATCACCGCGGAAGGTCGAGACGGCTTCCCCGATCATGCGGAGGTAGAGGTCGAACCCGACGCCTGCGATGTGGCCGGACTGCTCGCCGCCGAGCAGGTTGCCGGCGCCACGGATCTCGAGGTCTTTCAGCGCGACCTGCATCCCCGAACCGAGCTCGTTGTTGGCGGCGATCGTCGAGAGCCGGTCGTGTGCGGTCTCCGAGAGCGGCTTCAGCTCGTCGTACAGGAAGTACGCGTACGCGCGTTCGCGACCCCGCCCGACACGGCCGCGCAACTGGTGCAGCTGTGACAGGCCGTACTTGTCGGCACGGTCGATGATGAGGGTATTGGCGTTCGGAATGTCGAGTCCGGTCTCGATGATCGTCGTCGAGACGAGAACATCGAACTTGCGCTCCCAGAAGTCGACGATCACTTGTTCGAGCAGGTGCTCGGGCAGCTGCCCGTGAGCAACAGCGATGCGAGCATCCGGAACCAGCTCGGCGATGTGCGACGCGACCCGGTTGATCGACGAGACCCGGTTGTGCACGAAGAACACCTGCCCCTCGCGGAGCATCTCGCGGTGGATGGCCGCAGCGATCTGCCGGTCGGAATTCGGCCCGACGTAGGTGAGGATCGGGTGCCGGTCTTCGGGCGGCGTCGCGAGCGTCGACATCTCGCGGATGCCCGTCACCGCCATCTCGAGGGTGCGCGGGATCGGCGTGGCACTCATCGACAGAATGTCGACGTTCGTCTTCAGCTTCTTCAGCTTGTCTTTGTGTTCGACACCGAAGCGCTGCTCCTCGTCGATGATCACAAGCCCCAGGTCTTTGAACGTCATCGCCTCGGCCAGGATGCGGTGGGTGCCGATCACCATGTCGATGGTGCCGTCTTCGAGACCCTTGATGGTCTCGCGGGCCTCCTTGTCGGTCTGGAACCGCGAGAGGGCCCGAGTGTGAACCGGGAATCCGGCGAAACGTTCGGTGAACGTTTCGAGATGCTGGCGGACGAGAAGTGTCGTCGGCACCAGCATCGCGACCTGCTTGCCCTCCTGGATGGCCTTGAACGCGGCGCGCACCGCGACCTCGGTCTTGCCGAAGCCGACGTCGCCGGCGAGCAGGCGGTCCATCGGGATCGGCCGCTCCATGTCGGCCTTGACCTCGTCGATCGTGGTGAGCTGGTCGGGCGTCTCCGCGAAGGGGAACGCCTCCTCGAGCTCCCGCTGCCACGGCGTATCGGGCCCGAACGCGTATCCCTTCGACGCCATGCGCGCCGAGTAGAGCTTCACAAGCTCGACCGCGATGTCGCGAACGGCCTTGCGGGCCTTGGTCTTCGCCGCCGACCAGTCGCTGCCACCCATCTTCGACAGGGCGGGCGCCTCTCCCCCGACGTACCGGGTCAGCAGGTCGAGCTGGTCGGTGGGAACGTACAGTTTGTCGCCGGGGTACCCGCGCTTCGACGGCGCGTACTCGATCAGCAGGTACTCGCGGGTGCTCTTCACCGGGTTGCGCCCACCGCTCGACACCTCGCGCTGCACGAGCTCGAGGAACTTGCCGATGCCGTGGGTCTGGTGCACGACGGTGTCGCCGGTCTTCAGCTGCAAGGGGTCGACGACGTTCTTGCGGCGGGTCGCCAGCTTCTTGACCTGGCGGGCGTCGTAGCCGGCGCTCCGGCCGTAGAACTCGTTCTCGCTGATCAGGGCCAGCTTGATCTCGGGCAGCTCGAAACCGCTCTCGACGGTGGCCTTCACGAGGTAGGCGATGCCGGGCTCCGGATCGGCGGGGTACTGTTCGACGACCCGTGCGGCCAGCTCGCGCTCTGCCAGGACATCGGCCGCGCGCTCGACGAGACCGTTGCCCGCCGCGACGACCGCGACACTCCAGCCGTCGTGCATCCGGCTCGCCACGTGCTCGAGCGCACCCTCGACGTTGCCCTGGAAGCTCGGCACAGCGTCGGCCTGGATGCGCACGTAGTGCACATCGGTGCCGACGATCGCTTCCAGATGTTCGTCGACGGATGCCGTTCCGCTGTCGAACGTGCTGAGAGTCCACCACGGGCGGTGGATGCCGGCGGCGTCCCGCAGGTCGTTCAGCGTGATGAACTCGCCCGACGCCAGGTCGATCGGAGCCTCTGCCCCCGCGGTGGCGGCATTCCACGCGGCCGAGAGGAACTCCCGGTTCGTCTCTGTGAGGCTGACAGCCCTGCTGGCCACTCTTTCGGGTGCGATGACGGCGATCGCCGCTCCGGCCGGCAGGTAGTGGGTGACGGTGACGAGCCGATCGAGAAGTGCGGGCGCCAGTGACTCCATGCCCTCGACCGGGATGCCCTGGCCGATCTTCTCGAGCAGCCCCGACAGGCTGGGGAACTCGTGCTGCATCTCCCGCGCCCGCTGCTTCACCGATTCGCTGAGCAGCAGCTCCCTGCTCGGCGGCAGTTCGACGTGGTCGAACTGGTTCTCGAGCGAGCGCTGGTCGGCCACCGAGAAGCCCCGGATCGTCTCGATCTCGTCGCCGAAGAAGTCGACCCGCACGGGGTGCTCCGAGACGGCGGGGAAGATGTCGAGGATGCCACCGCGCACGGCGAACTCGCCGCGCCGGGTCACCATGTCGACCCGCGAGTAGGCGAGTTCGACGAGTTCGCCGACGAGGCGCGCGAGGTCGTACCCTCGGCCGCCCGTGACGAGCCTCACCGGCTCATGCTCGGTGAGGTTGTCGGCGAGCGGCTGGAGTGCGGCCCGCACCGACGCGACCACGATGAGCGGCCGCGGGCGCTTCGGGCCGCTGTCGGCGATCGCTGCGGCCTTCTTGGCGGCGGCCTTCGCGCCCTTTCCAGCGGCTCCGGATGCGGCGGTGCCCGTACCGCCGATCACGTCGGCAGCGACGGCGGGAACACCAGCGGCATCGGCGGCGGCCGTCTCGGCAGTCCACTCATCGAGGCGGCGGAGTGCGGCGATCCGCTTGCCCACGATCTCGGCGCTCGGGCTCAGCCGTTCGTGCGGCAGCGTCTCCCAGGCCGGGAACTCGAGGATTTCGGCGCCGGGGGCAAGGCACTCGAGGCTCGCGCGGAGGCTCTCCGAGTCGCGGCCAGTGGCGGTCACGACGAACAGCACCTGCGGCAACCGGCGCTCGGCGCGCTGCGCCAGCAGCCCCGCGAGAAGCGGCGCCCGGAGCCCGTCGGTGAGCGAGAAGTCAGCATCGCGACCAGCCTCCGCCAGGGCGCGGTCGAACGTGGAGGCGCGCGAGAGCGCCGGAATCAAGCCCTGAAGGATCACGCCCCCAATTCTACGGCTCCCCCCTGACACTGCCCCCGGCTTGCGCTCCATGCGTGCGCAATTCAGGAGAGGCGGCCCGCCGTGCCGTATTCCGACGCGCCCACGCGCTCCACCTGAATTGCGCGCAACACGGCGGCGCGGCAAGGGGCCGGGCGGGGCTAGGCGGGCGGCGGCGCGTGGAAGCGCTGCTGTGCCGCCGTGAGGCCGTCTGCGGCGATGAGCTCGACGGCGTCCGCAGCATCCGCCAGCAGGTTGGGCAGGGTCTGCCGCTCCACCGAACCGAAGTCGCGCAGCACGAAGTCGGCCGCGCTCTGCCGGCCGGGCGGGCGTCCGATGCCGACCCGCACGCGGGCGAAGTCGGGCGTTCCCGACGCGGCGATGATGTCGCGGATACCGTTGTGCCCGCCGTGACCACCGCCGAACTTCAGGCGCAGGGTGTCGAAGGGGATGTCGAGTTCGTCGTGCACCACGATGAGGTGCGACGGATCGATCGAGTAGTACGAGAGCAGCCCGGCCACCGGCCCGCCCGAGTTGTTCATGTAGCTGTTCGGCTTGCCGAGCACGAACCGGGTACCGCCCGGAACGAGCCGCCCCTCGGCGACCCGGGCGTTGGCCCTGTGCGCCTTGAAGGTGCCCCGGAATCGGGCAGCGAGGTCGTCGAGCACCATCTGGCCCACGTTGTGCCGGTTGCCGGCGTACTCCGGACCGGGATTGCCGAGCCCGACGACGAGCCACTGGTCGTCAGCAGCCATGGCCGCACCGAACCTTTCGTGAGGAGACGCAAGCGGTGAAACACGTGTGCCGCGGCGAACAAGGCCGCCGCGGCACACATGACAGGAACGAAAAGACTAGGCAGGCGTCGGAGCGTCTGACGTCGACGCGTCGCCAGCCGACAGGCTGTCGCCCAGGTCCTGCTCCTCGGGGATGGAGACGGCGACGATGAGCTGGTCTTCGTCTCCGACGAGAACAGCGCCCTCGGGCAGTTCGATGTCCTTGGCGAGAACCTGGGTGCCGGCCTCGGCGCCCTCGATGTTGACCGTGACACGGGTCGGGATGTTCGTGGCGAGCACCTCGAGCAGCAGCGTGAACGTGTCGAGGTCTGCGGTTGCACCGGAGACGGGCTCGCCTTCGACCTGCACGGTCACTTCGACCTGCACGCGCTCACCGGCGCGCACGACGATGAGGTCGAGGTGCTCGATGATCTGGCGCACCGGGTCCTTCTGTACATCCTTGACCAGCGCGAGCTGCGTGGCGCCTTCGATGTCGAGCTCGATGAGAGCGTTGGACTTACGGATGAGCAGGAAGACCTCGTGGCCGGGCAGGCTGACGTGCTGGGGTTCGGCGCCGTGGCCGTAGATCACGGCGGGGATCTTGCCAGCGGCGCGGAGCTTGCGCGCAGCACCCTTGCCGAATGAAGTGCGGGTCTCCGCGATGATCTTGTTGTCGTCAGCCATGGTGTTCTCCTCATGGGCCCGCAGGCACATGCAATAAGTCTCGAATGAGAGGGTTGTGGGGTGTGTTCAACTCGAACGCATCAGCGTGAGGAAAGACCAGAAGCCTCATCCACCGCGTCGATCACGGATGCAGAGCATCCCTCGCCGAAGTTCAGCTTGAAAGTCTACACGGAACGGCCCCACGGTGCGAGACTACGCACCGCCCAGCGGGCCGAGAGCGATCAGGAGGGCATCCAGTGCCATGGATGCCGCGTAGAGCACGGCGAGCACGACGTACCCCAGCACCTCCCGGCGCGTTCCGATGCCGGGCGTGTGCCACCACGCGAACACACGGAAGATCCACGGCGCCACCAGCCAACCGAGAAGCTGCGTGCTCACGATGTTGCCGATGAACAGGCTCAACCAGAACGGCACCCCACTCAGGAACGGTGAGCCGATGAGGTAGCCGAACAGGAACACGATCGGGTAGAGCACCAGCAGAACGAGCAGGTTGTCCTTGAAGATCATCAGGCGGCTGGGCCGGTCGGTGTTCCAGAAGGTGAACCCGTATTTCGCCTTCGAGACCCGCGTGTCCGAGGCGTAGGCCTCGCCCTCGGCCAGCAGCTTCCGGCGCTGCGGCGAATCCGTCCAGGCCGCGAGGTGCTCGTCGGTGTCGAAGCTCAAGATGACCGTCCAGTCCTCCTGCACACCGGGGGTGGGGCGTTCGATCTTGTGCCCCTGGAAGCCGGGGAAGTTCGCCTCGGCCGCCGAGATCTTTCGCTGCCAGCTGAGGAACGCCGCTTCGTCGGCCGGCTCGACACGGCTGGTGACGATGATGGATGCCGCATCCGGAGTCTTCCGTTCGTCCTCGGTGACGAGGTGGATCTCCTCCTGGCCGACGAAATGCCCCTTGATCTCATCGAACAGGGCCGCCCGCTCGGAACTCTGCAGCCAGCTCCGGGCCGCCTCGACGTTCACGAAGCGCTGCACGAGCACCCAGTCGGTCTGCGACGGAGGCGACGGCTCGATGACATCGCGACCGAGAAAACCGGGCCATGTCGCGAGCACGTTGCCGAGCTTTCGCTGCCAGGCCCGGTAGGCGTCGTCGCTGCCCGGCAGCACACGGCGCTGGATGATCAGCGAGACCGCGGGCCCCTGAGTGGTGGTGCCCACCGTCGTCGCCACGCTCAGCCCTTCTTGTAGGCGCGCGAGCCGTAGACCCAGGTCTCGTCGACGGCACGTTCATCGCCGACGATCATGATGCCGAAGAGCATGTTCGCTGCGTCATCCATCGTCACCGGGTCGCCACCGTCGGCGATGAGCGAGGAGTGCCAGTCGGCGCCGGGAGGGCCCTGCGTCCAGTCGAGGGCGACGAAGTCCGCCTCCTTGCCGATCTCGAAACTGCCGACCCGGTCGTCGATGTAGAGGCCTTCGGCCCCGCCGAGCGTGATCGACCAGAAGGCGCGGTAGGCGCTGAGCTTGTTGCGCTCGGCCTCGGCGCTGTCCTTCAGCGAAGGGTCGACGCTGCCGTCGAGCAGGGTGTTGTTGATCATCCCGACCTTGTACGCACCGTCGAGCACGCTCAGCATGCTGAACCGGTTTCCGCCGCCCATGTCGGTGCCGAACGTCATCCGGACGCGCTGGTCGGGGTCGGTCGCCTTGCCGAGGCGGAACATGCCACTGCCGAGGAAGAGGTTCGAGTTCGGGCAGAACGTCACGGAGGCCTCGGCCTCGTGCAGGCGCTTGTACTCCGAGTTCGAGAGCCAGACGGCGTGGCCGCCGGTGAACTTCGGGCCGACGAGGTTGTACTTCTCGTAGACGGCGAGGTAGTCCTCTGCGCCCTCGTGAGCCTCGCTGACTCCGCGCACCTCCGCAGGGTTCTCGGAGATGTGGGTGTGCACCCAGGTGTCCGGATGCTCGGACTTCAGCTGTGCGCAGCGCTCGAGCAGCTCGGGGCTCGCGCCGAACGCGAACCGCGGCGTGATCGCGTAGAGGTTGCGGCCGACGTTGTGGTACTTCTCGATCAGCGTCTTGCTGTCGGCGTAGAAGTTGTCGGCGGTGTCGACGAAGTAGTCGGGTGCGTTCGTGTCGATGCCCGTCAGGCCCGCGATGACCCGCATGTTTCGCCTCGACGCCTCCTCGAAGAGCTCCTCTGTGCAGACGGGTGCGCTCGACGTGAACGCCTGCACCGTGGTGGTGCCCGAGGCGAGCAGGTTGTCGAAGAACCGCACGGCGCCGTCTGTGGCGTAGGCGCGGTCGGCGTAACGCGCCTCTTCCGGGAACACCCACTTCTGCAGCCACGGCAGCAGCTGCTCGCCGAAGGCGCCGAGCACCCGGGTCTGGGGAAAGTGGATGTGGCCGTCGATGAAGCCCGGCGTGATGATGCGGTGCTCGATGTGGGTCACATCGATGTCAGCGAACTCGTTGATGATCTCGCCGTATGCCCCAAAGGCGATGATGATGCCGTCTTCGACGACCAGCAGGCCGTCGGAGTGGAACCGGGCCGAGGCCTCCTCGTCGCCGACGTGCTTCCACGGGTCGTCGACGAAGTCGAAGAATGTGCCTCGGATGCCAGTGATGCTCACGATGTGTCGCCTCTCCTAGGGGGTGCTCGATGTGAGCGTACTACCCACGAACCCCCGACTGGGGGCAATTGACCACATAGGGGGGTAGGCATCCCCCACAGGGCTGTGCGGCGACAAAGCACTACTCTGGAACCGGTACTTACCTGGAGGAGAATGATGGCTGAAACAAGCGAAGCGACAGCGAACATCGGCGTTGTCGGGCTTGCCGTGATGGGCTCGAACCTGGCACGCAACCTTGCGAGCCGCGAGGGCAACACCGTCGCTGTGTACAACCGTTCGGTCGAGCGCACGAACCTGCTCACCGACGAGCATCCTGAGGCCGGCTTCGTCGCCAGCGAGAAGATCGAGGACTTCGTGGCCTCCCTCACGAAACCCCGCACGGCCATCATCATGGTGCAGGCAGGCAAGGGCACTGACGCTGTCATCTCTCAGCTCGCCGACCTCTTCGAAGAGGGCGACATCATCGTCGACGGCGGCAACGCTCTGTTCACCGACACGATCCGCCGCGAGGAGGCCGTGACGGCCAAGGGCATCCACTTCGTCGGCACCGGCATCTCGGGCGGCGAGGAGGGCGCGCTGAAGGGCCCGTCGATCATGCCCGGCGGGTCGGATGAGTCGTGGAAGACCCTCGGCCCCATCCTGACGTCGATCGCCGCCATCGCCGAGGGCGAGCCCTGCGTGACCCACGTGGGCACGGGCGGCGCCGGCCACTTCGTCAAGATGATCCACAACGGCATCGAGTACGCCGACATGCAGCTGATCGCCGAGTCCTACGACCTCCTCACGAAGATCGGTGGGCTGACACCGCGTGCCGCGGCCGACGTCTTCACCGAGTGGAACTCGGGCGACCTCGAGTCCTACCTCATCGAGATCACGGCCGAGGTGCTCAAGCAGGTCGACGCCTCGACCGGCAAGCCGTTCGTCGACGTCGTGCTCGACCAGGCCGGGTCGAAGGGCACCGGCGTCTGGACCGTACAGAACGCGCTCGGCCTGGGCGTGCCCGTGGGCGGCATCGCCGAGGCCGTCTTCGCGCGCGCCGTGTCATCGCATCCCGAGCAGCGGGACGCCGCCCAGGCCGTCATCACGTCGCGCCCCTCCCCCGTGTCGGTCGGCGACTCGTTCAGCGACGATGTCAACGCCGCACTCTACGCCTCGAAGGTCGTCGCGTACGCGCAGGGTTTCGACGCCATCATTGCCGGGGCCGAAAAGTACGGCTGGGACATCAACAAGGGCAACATCGCAAAGATCTGGCGGGGTGGCTGCATCATCCGCGCCCAGTTCCTGAACCGTATCGTCGAGGCGTACGACAAGAACCCGGGCCTGAAGACGCTGCTGGCAGACCCGTACTTCGCCTCGGCCGTTGCCAATGGTGAAGCCGCGTGGCGCCGGATCGTGTCGACCGCAGCACTGTCGGGCATCCCGGTTCCCGGTTTCAGCTCGGCGCTCAGCTACTACGACTCGCTCGCGTCGAAGCGTCTGCCCGCCTCCCTCGTGCAGGCGCAGCGCGACTTCTTCGGCGCGCACACCTACAAGCGCGTCGACAAGGAGGGCACGTTCCACACCCTCTGGTCGGGCGACCGCACCGAGGTCGAGACCGAGGGCAGCTCGCACTAGCACCGCGACGCACAATTCAGGTACGGGGGGCGGCCGGCTCCGGATGCTCGACGGCGACCCCCTGTACCTGAATTGTTGTACGACCGATGGCAGATCCTGCCCCGCCAGGCCCCGGTCGGCGGTGGATGGGCGGATAATTTGTGCATGGCCCCTGAGTCCCCCCGCCCCACCTCCGCCCGCCCCGCCGTTCTGGTCACCGGCACGTCCACCGGGATCGGGCTGGCGACCGCCGTCTCCGCCGCCCTGGCCGGCTGGCACGTGGTCGCCACGGTTCGCCGCAGCGGCAGCGACGCCGAACTGGTCGCGGCCGCTGAGGTCGCGGGGGTCGCCTCGCAGGTCGAGGTGCGGATGCTCGACATCACCGACCCGCAGGCCGCCGCCGCACTGATCGACGACATCGCGGCAACCCACGGGCGTCTCGACGCCGTGGTGAACAACGCCGGGGCCGGCCACGTGGGCACGCTGGAGCTCGACTCCCTCGACGAGGCGCGCCGCGTGATGGAGGTCAACTACTTCGGCGTGCTGAACGTCACGAAGCCCGCAATGCCGCACCTCCGGGCATCCGGCGGCAGCCTCGTCACCGTCACGAGCGTGGGCGGCATCGTCGGCCAGCCGTTCAACGAGAGCTACTGCGCGGCGAAGTTCGCTGTCGAAGGCATGATGGAGAGCCTCCATCCGGTGGGAGCGGCTGTCGGGGTGCGCGTCACCGTGGTCGAGCCGGGTGCTGTGGCCACCGAGTTCGTGGCGAGCGTCGGGCCGAGCATCCAGAACCTGCTGGGCGACGCGGGCGCGTACCGGGAGCCGTTCGAGCACTACATCGAGCGCACCAGGGGCGCCTTCGATGCCGCCCAGAGGCCCCAGGGTGTCGCCGACGTCATCGTGGGCGTGTTGCTCGACGAGCACCCGCCGTTCCGGGTGCAGACCTCCGACAGCGCGACCGGCTTCGTTGGACTGAAGCTCCGGGATCTCGACGGCGCCACCGTCACCGCAGCGACGGCAGGATGGATCGCGTGACCGACTACGACGACGAACCCGAACTCGCCGGCTACGAACCGCACGGCGACAGGCCGCTCCGGAGCGCCAGGCGGCTCCACGTGATGCGCGCCGTCGTTGTGCTCGGCATCGTCGCCCTCGTGTTGCCGGGCATCCTCACGACCTACAGCCTGGCGAAGGCGACCGCAGGCGCGGCCTGCGCAGCCAACGTCACCTACCGCGTGCCGAGCGCCACCGGTTCTACCGTGCGGTTCGAACTCTTCAGCGCCGTCGGCGCGGGATGGGTCTGCTACTCGGTGGGTGCCTACGGCGGCGATCGCAAGCCGGTTGCAGCCTTGGGCCTGATCCCTTCGTACCCGACGCGGGCCGAATTGCGGCAGCTCAGCCCGCAGGACTCGCTGAACCCCTAGGGATCAGAGGCCCAGACGGTTCTTCACTTCGATGACCGACGGGTTGGTGGCGCTGGATCCATCGGGAAACAACACGGTCGGAACCGTCTGGTTGCCGCCGTTCAGGGCCTCCACCAGCTCGGCTGTGCCCTCGACCTCCTCGATGTTGACCTCGGTGTAGCCGATGCCGTCTTTGTCGAGCTGCTTCTTGAGACGGTTGCAGTAGCCGCACCACGAGGTGCTGAACATCGTGATGGTCTCTGCGGCAGGAAGAAAGTCGGTTGTAGTTGTCATGGTCTCTTCAACCTGCCGCCTGCGAGGTTTATTTCACGCGCAGCAGTTCACGCGCAGCAGTTCACGCGCAGCAGTTCACGCGTCGCCGTCGAACATCGAGGTGACAGATCCGTCGTCGAACACCTCGTGGATCGCCCGCGCGAGCAGCGGTGCGATCGGCAGCACGGTGAGCGACGGGAACCGCTTCTCCTTTGGGATCGGCAGGGTGTCGGTCACGACCACGGAGTCGATGAAGTCCGACTGCAGGATCTCGTAGGCCGGGTCGGAGAACACCGCATGCGTGGCTGCCACGATGACACCCTTCGCACCGGCGTTCTTCAGGGCCTCGGAGGCCGCGACGATCGTTCGGCCGGTGTCGATCAGGTCATCGACCAGCAGGCACCAGCGACCGCTCACATCGCCCACGATCTCGTGGACGGAAACGTGGTTCGGCACCAGCGGGTCACGGCGTTTGTGGATGATCGCCAGCGGCGTGCCGAGCTTGTCGCTCCACACGTCGGCCACACGTACGCGCCCCATGTCGGGCGAGACGACCGTGAGCTGGTCGAGATCGAAGGTCTTACGAACGTGTTCCATCAGCACCGGCATTGCGAACAGGTGGTCGACGGGACCGTCGAAGAAGCCCTGGATCTGAGGCGCGTGCAGGTCGACCGACATGATGCGGTCGGCGCCGGCGGCCTTGAAGAGGTCGGCGACCAGGCGTGCCGAGATCGGCTCGCGGCCACGGTGCTTCTTGTCCTGGCGGGCGTAGGGGTAGAACGGGGCGACCACGGTGATGCGCTTGGCCGAGGCGCGCTTCAGGGCGTCGACCATCACCAGCTGTTCCATCAACCATTCGTTTATCGGAGTCGAGTGCGACTGGATGACGAACACGTCGCTGCCGCGCACGCTGCCGTTGAAGCGCACATAGAGCTCACCGTTGGCGAACGTGTGTGCGGTGGTGCTGATCAGTCCGGTGTCGAGCTCGGCCGCGATGGCCTCTGCGAGCTCAGGATGCGCCCTCCCCGATGCGAGAACGAGGTGCTTTTCACCCTTGGACGTGATCTCGGACACTTATTCTCCTGAATCCGGAGCGACGGGCTCCGCTGTTGTTGAATTGTCGGCTGTCGCTGATTCTGCACGCTTCGCAGCCAGGTCGGCGGCCGATCCCTCGCGGTGCGAGGCGACCCAGCCTTCGAGGTTCCGCTGCGGTGCGACATTCATGGCCAGCGACCCGGGCGGAACGTTCTTTCGCACCACTGTTCCGGCTCCGCTGTACGCTCCGTCCCCAATTGTAACGGGGGCGACGAACACGTTGTGCGACCCGGTGCGCACGTGGGAACCGACCTCCGTGTGGTTCTTGACGATGCCGTCGTAGTTCGCGAAGATCGTGGCCGCACCGATGTTCGACTTCTCGCCGATGTGCGCATCACCGACGTAGGAGAGATGCGGCACCTTGCTGCCCGCGCCGATTCGTGCGTTCTTCGTCTCGACGAAGGTACCGATCTTGCCGCCGGCACCCAGGACGGTGTTCGGCCGCAGGTAGGAGAAGGGGCCGACAGTGGCGCCCGCTCCGATGACGGCGAGTTCGGCATCCGTTCGCTTCACGATCGCACCCTGCCCGATCTCGCAGTCGACGAGCGTCGTGTCGGGCCCGACGACGGCCCCGCGGGCGATGACGGTGGCGCCGCGGATCTGCGTTCCGGGCAGCACCGTCACGTCGGGTTCCAGTGTGGCCTTGAGGTCGATCCAGGTGGTCAGGGGATCCTGTACCGTCACACCGGCCAGCTGCCAGCCCCGGATGATCAGGGCATTCATCTTGGCGGCCGCTTCGCTGAGTTGCGCGCGGTCGTTGATGCCGGCCACGAGCCAGGAGTCGGCGACGGGCAGCGCGGTCACCTCGGACCCGGCACGTCGGAGCAACTCGATCACGTCGGTGAGGTACTTCTCGCCTTGCGCATTGTGCGTGCTGAGCTGCGGCAGCAGGTCGCGGAGCTCGCTGGCGCCGAACATGTAGACGCCCGCGTTGATCTCGGCGATGGCGAGCTCGCTGTCGGTGGCATCGCGGTGCTCGACGATGCGGTCCACCCGGCCCGCGCTGCCGTCGGCACGGGAGTCATCGTCGTCGGTATGACGGACGATCCGGCCGTAACCCGACGGATCGGGCAGGTAGGCGGAGAGCAGGGTCGCAGCGGCGCGCGAGCGGCGGTGCTCGTCGACGAGCCCGGCAAGCGTCTGCACGTCGAGCATCGGGGTGTCGCCGTTCATCACCAGCACGTCTCCGTCGAAGTCGGCGGGGAGGGCATCCACCGCCTGCTCGACAGCGCGGCCGGTGCCGGGCGTCTCGTCCTGGTCGACGACGAGGCCGTCGGGAAGCTGTTCGGTGATGACATCGACGAGCAGGTCGCGTTCGTGGCGCACCACGGCCACCGTATAGGCCGCGTCGAGCTCGCGGGCCGTGGCCAGCACGTGGCTGACGATGGGGATGCCCGCGAGGTGGTGCAGGAGCTTCGGCGTCTCCGACCGCATACGCGTTCCCTGGCCTGCGGCGAGGATGATGATCGCGAGTCGTGAGTCGGTCATTGTCCTCTTTCGTTCCTGGCGTTGAAGGCTCCGCGCCGGGCGCTCCGCCTCCAGGATTCGAACCTAGTCCTAACAGCTCCAAAGGCTGTCGTGCTGCCGTTACACCAAGGCGGAATGCCCGAGACTGACGCCTCGTGCAGTGTACAAGTCTGCCAGATCGAGCGCCCGCGCGTGACGACCCCGACCAGATCCGGGCGGTTTCGGGCGATAATGAAAGGATGCCCGATCCGGAATCCACTGACTCAGTCGACGCGATCGTCGACGCGTGGAAGCGGGAACGGCCCGATCTCGACTTCGCTCCCCTGCAGGTGCTCTCCCGGGTCTGGCGTCTCTCCCGGCACCTGGACCGGGCCCGCCGCACCTCCTTCGGCACCAGCGAGCTCGACTCGTGGGAGTTCGATGTGCTCTCCGCGCTCCGCCGTGCGGGTTCGCCCTACCAGCTGAGCCCGAAGGCCCTGCTCGAGGAGACCCTGGTGTCCTCCGGCACCATGACGAACCGCATCGATCGGCTCGTCAGCCGGGGCCTCGTGGAACGGCGCACCTCGCCGCACGACGGCCGGGGCATCCTCGTCACCATGACGGCCGACGGGCTCGCGCGGGTCGACCGTGCGATCGACGAGCTCGTGATCAACGAGACGCAGCTGCTGTCGAGCCTGTCGAAGCCCGACCAGGAGCGCCTCGCCGGGCTCCTCCGGAAGCTCTCCCGCGACTTCGGCTAAGCCAAGAGTTCGCTGAGCTCCAGCCAGCGCAGTTCGAGGTCGCTGAGCGTCGACTGCACGGTGTCGAGCTCGGCCGAGAGGGCACCGAGGCCGGAGTAGTCGCTCGCGTCGTGCGTCGCCATCTTCTCGTGGATGCTCGCGACCTGCGTGCCGTACTTCTCGAGCCGGCGGTTCACCGAGGCGAGCTCCTTCTGGGCGTTCCGGAGGTCGGCACCCGACAGTTTCGGCTTCGAGGGCGCGGCGCTGCCCGATCCGCCGGCACTGCCCGATCCGCCTGCATCGCCCGACTGGCCCGCCTGCGACTCGGTCGGGCTCGACGTCGACCCGCGCGAACCGTTGCGCTGCTGCAGGGCCCGAACCTCGAGGTACTGGTCGACGCCCCGCGGGAGGTGGATGAATCCCCCCTCGATCACGGCGTACTGGTTGTCGGTGACGCGCTCGAGCAGGTACCGGTCGTGCGAGACGACGAGCAGCGTGCCCGGGTAGGTGTCGAGCAGGTCCTCGATGGCGGCGAGCATGTCGGTGTCGAGGTCGTTGGTGGGCTCATCCAGAATCAGCACGTTCGGTTCGCTCAACAGGATCAGAAGCAACTGCAGGCGGCGCTTCTGCCCACCGGAGAGATCCTTGACCGGCGTGGACAGCTGCGCGCTCGTGAACCCGACCCGTTCGAGGAGCTGGGTCGGCGTCATCTCCTTGCCGCCGCTCACGTACGAACTCCGCTGGCGGCCGATGACCTCGCTGACCCGGTCGTTCAGGATGTCGTCGAGCTCGAAGAGCTGCTGGGTGAGGGTCGCCACGCGGATGGTCTTGCCGCGCTTGACCGTTCCCGTGGTCGGCTGGAGCGAACCGGCGACGAGGCTGAGGAGGGTCGACTTGCCGGCCCCGTTCACGCCGAGCACACCCGTGCGCTCACCTGGGGCGATGCGCCAGGTGACGTCGTGCAGCACCCGCTTCTCCGGCGTGGTGCCGGATCCGTTTCCCTCGTAGACGACAGAGACGTTCTCGAGGTCGACCACGTCTTTACCGAGGCGCTGCATGGCCATCGACGCGAGCGAGATGGAGTTGCGCACGGGCGGCTCGTCGGCGATCAGAGCGTTGGCAGCATCGATGCGGAACTTCGGCTTCGCTGTGCGGGCAGGGGCGCCGCGCCGCAGCCACGCAAGCTCCTTCTTCATGAGGTTCTGGCGCTTGCCCTCCATGGTCGCCGCCATCTGGTCGCGCTCGACGCGCTGCAGGATGTACGCCGCGTAGCCGCCCTCGAACGGTTCGATCAGCCGGTCGTGCACCTCCCAGGTGGCGGTGCAGATCTCATCGAGGAACCACCGGTCGTGTGTGACGACCACGAGGCCTCCGGCGTTCGCCGACCAGCGGCGCTTCAGGTGCCCGGCGAGCCAGGAGATGCCCTCGACGTCGAGATGGTTGGTCGGTTCGTCGAGGAAGATGATGTCGTGGTCGCCGATGAGCAGCTGGGCGAGCGCGATACGCCGGCGCTGGCCGCCCGAGAGGTCGGAGACGCGCGCGTCCCACGAGATGTCGCTGGCGAGGCCCGCGATGACGTCGCGCACGATGGGGTCGCCCGCCCAGACGTGCTCGTCGATGTCGCCGACGATGGTCTGGCCGACCGTCAGCGAGTCGTCGAGGGTGTCGGACTGGTCGAGCACCGCCAGCGTGACACCGTTCCGGCGGGTGACGCGGCCGCTGTCGGGCTCGAGCCTTCCCGCGAGCATCCGGAGCAGCGTGGACTTGCCGTCGCCGTTCCGGCCGACAATACCGATGCGGTCGCCCTCGTTGATGCCGATGGTGACGTCGTCGAAGATCACGCGGGTGGGGAATTCGAGGTGGAGGGACTCTGCCCCCAGTAGATGTGCCATTACCTCAAGTTGACCACAGAATCGAGGGGCCCACGGTGAGGGTGGAAACGCGCGCACGCGTGTAGCGTCTGTGGTGACGCAGAAAGCAGGTCTCCCATGAGTCTCGGACTCGGTATCTTCCTCATCGCCGTCGGCGCCATCCTCGCCTTCGCCCTCGACGTGACCGTCAGCTGGATCGACGTGAAGACCGTCGGCTACATCCTGATGGGCGCAGGCTTCGTGATCGTGATCATCGGCATCGCACTGATCGCCCGCAAGAGATCCTCGACGGCGACGACTCGCAGCGCGGTCGACCCGGTGAGCGGCGAGCAGGTCACGCGGAGCGAGCGCCGCGACGACGTGGTCTAGCGACCGGTGGGGCTCCGGATGCCCGGGGCTCCGCACGCCCGGGGGCTCCGCACGCCCGGGGGCTCCGGATGCTCGACTACCCTCGAACGGTGACCTCTTCGACGAGCGTGGCGCAGCTGATCGCCGCCAGAATGACCACCACCCCTGATTTCCCGAAGCCGGGCATCCTGTTCCGCGACCTGACGGCGCTGATGGCCGACGGCCCCGCACTCCGGCAGGTGACGGATGCCCTGCTCTCCCGCATGCCAGCCGACATCGATGCCGTGGTCGGCGTCGAAGCCCGCGGGTTCCTGTTCGCCGCGGCCGCTGCGCACTCGCGAGGTATCGGGGTGTACCCCATCCGCAAGGCCGGCAAACTGCCGGGGCCTCTGCTGAGCGAGACCTATTCGCTCGAATACGGCACGGCGACCATCCAGCTGCAGCCCGATTCGCTCGCCCCGGGCTCCCGGGTCTACGTGCTCGACGATCTGCTCGCCACCGGCGGTACCCTCGCGGCTGCCGTGCGCCTGCTCGAGCGAGCGGGCTACGTGGTGGTCGGCCTCGGTGTGGCGATCGAACTTGCGGGGCTCGGCGGGCGCGACGTCCTCCAGGGGTACCCGGTGCACGCGCTCATCGAGCTGCCGGGCTGAGCAGTCGTCCGGATGACCAGGACGGCCGCCCCCGCATGATGAGCTTCGAGCTGCTGCTCGACCCGGTGACGGATGCGCGCGTGCGCGCCGAGTGGCAGGCCCTGCTAGGAGCGGGATTGCCGAGCCATGCGCGGCACACGGGCACGAGCAATGCGCCGCACATCACCCTGCTCGCCGCGCGTGCGGTGGATGCGACGCTGCTCCCGAAAGCCCGTGCGGCGGCCGCGGTGCCGGGGCTCGCGTCGCCGCACGCCACATCGCCGCACGCCACATCGCCGCAGGCCACACCGCCGCAGGCGCTGGCCGGCGTCGACCACGGCCCCCTGCCGCTGGCGTTCACGGGCTTCGCCGTCTTCGGCCAGCCTCCGTCAGGCCTCGTGCTCGCCCGGCTCGTCGTCGCGAGCCCCCAACTGCTCGACCTGCACGCCACCGTGCACCGTCGGGCCCAGGGGGCGACCGACCTGTCGACCTTCACCCACCCGGGTTCGTGGGTGCCGCACGTGACCCTGGCCTCGCGGCTGACCCCCGCGCAGCTCGCCGAAGCACTGACCGTGCTCGCCGCGGAGGAGCGACCCTCCCACAGTCTCTCGGTGATGACCTCGATACCGGCCTTCGCCGGCCCCCTGCGGCAATGGAACGGCGACACGAAGACCGTCACCGTGCTGCCGCCCGGCGAGTAGCCGGCGTGGGGATCTGGCGAGCAGACGGCGTGAGGGCGTGCGGTCCGGCGGCCCGTTCCCATCCTCGTCGCTACGGAATGCGTGGGGCTGCATCACCACGTATACGGGGTCAGTTTGCCTAGGGGCATTCCCTAGAGTCCGTGCCACCGACGGCGGCGCGGCGGCCCAGCGACGGAGGACGGGGCGGTCAGTCGCCGATCAGGCGGGCGCCGTGCACGGGCCCGGTCACCCGCACGACGGTGTGGCGCGCGGCGCCCAGCGCGACCTGCAGTTCGAGCGCGCCGTCGAGGTCGGCCGCGAGGAACGCGACCGTCGGGCCCGAACCGGAGACGATGCCGGCCAGGGCGCCGTTGGCCTCGCCGACCTCCAGCACCTGGGCGAGCGCGGGCGCGAGATGAAGCGCCGGGGCCTGGAGGTCGTTGTGCAGCGACTCGGCCAGCATGTGCGGATCGCCCGCACGGAGGGCCTGCAGAACGTCGGCGTCGACCGTGGGCTGGGTCTGGGCGGGAAAGATGTCCTGGGCGTGCCTGTCCCGATGCCGGTCGAGCTCCTTGTAGACCTCAGGGGTCGAGGATCCGAACTCCGCGAGCGCCAGCACCCATTGGAACTGACCTTTGGCCAGCGCCGGGCTCAGCCGGTCGCCGCGGCCCGTGCCGATCGCCGTGCCGCCCGTGAACGCGAACGGAACATCCGCACCGAGCCGCGCGGCGAGCCCGAGCAGTTCCTCGCGCCCGAGCTCGGTGCCCCAGAGCGTATCGCAGGCCAGGAGGGTGGCTGCGGCATCAGCGGACCCGCCGCCCATGCCGCCCGCGATGGGGACGTTCTTCGCGATCTCGAGGTGTACTCCCCCGCGGTATCCGGCGCGATGTGCGAGCATGCGCGCGGCACGGATGGCGAGGTTCGAACCGTCGGTCAGCAGGGCTGACGAGTCGATGGATCCGGTGAAGGCGACCGAGAAGTCGTCGGCGTCGAAGGCTCTCACATCTTCGTAGAGCGACACGGCCTGGTAGGCGGTCGCCACGTCGTGGTAGCCGTCGGGCATCACCGCGCCGACCTTGAGGAACACGTTGATCTTGCCCGGGGCCCTGACGTGAACCGCTTTGCCCCGCCAGTTCTGAGTCATGTCAATAACCTACCTGAGGCTGGCGAGGTCACTGAACGATCATGACGGGCGGGCACCCGTGGAGCCGATGAACGTCATTCGACGGTGGTCGCGACCCGGGCGATCGCGAGGAAATCGTGCACGGTGAGAGCCTCACCGCGGGCAGTGGGGTCCTGTCCGGCGGCCTCGATGACCTGTGCGGCAGTCGCCGCGCTGCCGAACACGCTCGACAGCGACTGTCGCAGCATCTTGCGACGCTGCTGGAAGGCAGCGTCGACCAGTTCGAACGTGGCGAGCCGCAGCTCCTCGCTGGCGAGGCTGGTGCTCGAACGCTCGAACGCGACCAGCACCGAGTCGACGTTCGGCACGGGCCAGAACACCTGCCGACTGACCTGGCCTGCCGTTCGCCAGGTTCCGTACCACGACGCCTTGACACTCGGGCTGCCGTAGACCTTCGATCCGGGGTCGGCCGCGATGCGGTGCCCCACCTCGGCCTGCACCATCACCACGCCGCTCTGGATGCTCCAGAAGTGCTCGAGGAAGTGCAGCAGCACGGGCACAGAGACGTTGTACGGCAGGTTCGCCACCAGCCGGGTCGGCGCCCCGGGCAGTGACATGATGCGCATCGCGTCGTCGCGGATGACGGTCAGTCGGGCATCCGGTTGCAGCACCCCGACCGTGAGCGGCAGCTGTTCGGCAAGACGCTTGTCGATCTCGACGGCGATCACCTCAGCGCCCACCTCGAGGATTCCGAGGGTGAGTGAGCCGAGCCCGGGACCGACCTCGACCACGGTCTCACCGGGCTGCACGCCCGCGATCCGCACGATGCGTCGCACCGAGTTGCCGTCGATGACGAAGTTCTGGCCGAGTTTCTTGGTCGGGGTGAGGTTCAGCAGCTCGGCGAGGTCTCGGACCTCAGCCGGCCCCAGCAGCGCCGCGCGTTCGTCGGTCATCAGTCGGCCCACTCGGGCAGCACGACGGGTTCGGCATTCCACGACCCGTAGACGAGTTCGGTGTTCGACGAGATCTGCGCCGCGAGCATCGACACGTCGGTGCCGAGGTGCTCGGCCATAGCGCGGAGGGTATGGGGAATCAGGTAGGGCGCGTTCGGCCGGCCGCGGTTCGGCGTCGGCGTGAGGAACGGCGCGTCGGTCTCGACCAGCAGCAGGTTGCGCGGAGCGACTGCCAGCGCATCCCGGAGCTTGCCCGCATTCTTGAAGGTCACGGTGCCGGCGAAAGACATGTACCACCCGTTCTCGGCGCAGATGCCGGCCAGCTCCGCGTCGCCGGAGAAGCAGTGGAACACCGTGCGTTCGGGGGCGCCCACCCGCCTCAGCGTCGCGATCACTTCGGCGTGCGCGTCCCGGTCGTGGATCTGCATCGCGAGGTTGTTCTCTTTGGCCATCTCGATGTGGGCCTCGAACGAGCGGTACTGCGCCGCGAGGGCCTCGTCGCCCGACGTGCGGAAGAAGTCGAGCCCCGTCTCACCGATCGCCGCGACGCGGGGGCGCGTCGCGAGCTCGGCGATGACCGCGAGCGCGTCGTCGAGGCCGCCCGCGAGGTCGTACACGGGCGCCTCGTTCGGGTGCAGTGCGACGGCGGCGAGCATCCGGGGCTCGCGGAGAGCCTGCTCGGCCGACCAGCGTGAGGTCTCGACGTCGCCGCCGACCTGCACGACACCGCGGACGCCGACACTGGATGCCCGGTCGAGGTGCTCACGGTACGTCAACGTCTCGCCCTCGTGACCGTCTGCGATCTCGAGGTGCGTGTGGTTGTCGTAGACGGGAACGGTGAGCGGCTCCGGAAGCGGCGGGTAGCTCAGGTCGCGGCCGGGCGACGGGTCCCGTTGCCGGATGAAGGGCTGGTCGGCGCTCTGCCCGGCAGGCGGCCCCCCGTCGGTCACGCGGCGCCTTCGATGGTCTCGACCCGCGGGAACAGCGGGGCGAGGGCTTCGACGCGGCCGACGCCCTGCCAGTCGTAGGCCTGGCGGATCGGCACGTCGGCGATGTCGCCGACACCGCCGAGCGCCTGCCAGAGCTTCGTCGTGGCCTCGGGGATCACGGGCGACAGCAGCACGGCCAGGGTGCCGACGCCGTGCACGACGGTTGCCAGCACCGTCTCGAGACGGGCGCGGTCTTCGGGGTTCTTCGACAGCTTCCACGGCTCCTGCACGGTGATGTACCCGTTCAGCTGGTCGACCAGCTGCCAGATGCTCGTGAGGGCGTCCTGGATGGCGAGCCGCTCGATCGCGGCGTCTGCTTCGGCGACCACCGTGCGCTCGAGTGCGCGAAGGCCCTCCTCCGCGTCGGTGAGGGTGCCGGCATCCGGAACCCGGCCGTCGACGTACTTGATCACCATGGCGATCACCCGCGATGCGAGGTTGCCGAAGCCGTTGGCAAGTTCGGCCTGGTAGCGGGCCGAGAGGTCTTCCCAGCTGAACGAACCGTCCTGACCGAAGGTGATGGCGCTCATGAAGTAGTACCGGAACGCATCCGAACCGAACGTGTCGGTGATCTGGTTCGGGGCGATGCCGGTGAGCTTCGACTTCGACATCTTCTCGCCTCCGACGAGCAGCCAGCCGTGGCCGAAGACCTGTTTGGGCACGGCGAGCCCGGCGGCCATCAGCATCGCCGGCCAGATGACGGCGTGGAAGCGGGCGATGTCCTTGCCGACGATGTGGGTGGCCGGCCAGAGCTCCTCGAAACGGGCGTCGTCACTGCCGTACCCGGCCGCGGTGATGTAATTCAGGAGCGCGTCGAACCAGACGTAGACGACGTGCGTGTCGTCCCACGGCACCTTGATGCCCCAGTCGAACGACTGGCGGCTGATCGAGAGGTCGTTCAGTCCGCGCCGGACGAACGCGACGATCTCGTTGCGTACGCTCTCGGGCTGGATGAACTCCGGGTTCGACTCGTAGAGATCGAGCAGCCGGTCGGTGAAGTCACTCATCCGGAAGAAGTAGTTGCGCTCCTGAAGCAGCTCCACCGGCTTGGAGTGGATGGCGCAGACCTGCACTCCCTCGTACTGGCCGGTGCCGTCGACCAGGTCGGTGGGCTGCTTGTACTCCTCACAGCCCACACAGTAGAAACCCTCGTAGTCGCCCGTGTAGATGTAGCCGGCATCGAAGAGGCGCTGTAGGAACAGTTGGACGTTCTTCTCGTGCCGCTCGTCGGTGGTGCGGATGAAGTCGTCGTTGGAGATGTCGATGGTGGCCAGCAGCGGCTGCCAGGCCGTCGCCACGAGGCGGTCGGCCCACTCCTTGGGCGAGACACCGTTGGCGGTGGCCGTGCGGAGGATCTTCTGCCCGTGCTCGTCTGTACCGGTGAGGAACCACGTGTCGTCGCCCGCCTGGCGGTGCCAGCGCGCGAGCACATCCGACGCCACCTCGGTGTACGCGTGCCCGATGTGGGGCACGTCGTTGACGTAGAAGATGGGGGTGGTGATATAGAACGAAGAGCCGTCGGACATGCTCCTCATCTTAAGGCGTGCCGGGCATCCGGGCCGCCGTGTTACCGCGGCTGGGGATAACCCGGCAGATCGGGCGCCTGTGGGCGAGAAGACGCGCCTGGGGCCGTACCGGCGGCCGTGCCGGATGCTCGCCCAGCCAGAGCCGCCTCGTACAGGTCGCGCTTGCTGAGCCCCGTCGCCTCGGCGATGGCCGCGGCGGCATCCTTCAGCCGGGTGCCGTCGGAGACCAGCTCCCGCACCTGGGCCAACCCGGTCTCGAGTGTGACCTCCAGCGCGGCAGCGCCAGCAACGACCAGCACGATCTCACCCTTGACCCCGGCCGCAGCCCACGGCACAAGCGACGCCGCCCCGCCCCGCCGCACCTCCTCGTAGAGTTTCGTGAGCTCCCGGCACACCGCGACGAGCCGCGCATCGCCCAGCACCGAAGCGATGTCGGCAAGCGAGGCCGCGAGCCGGTTCGGCGACTCGAAGAACACCATCGTGCGCCGCTCCCGCACGAGCTCGGTCAGGGTCGACACCCGCTCCCCCTGCTTCCGCGGCAGGAAGCCCTCGAACGTGAACCGGTCGGTAGGCAGCCCCGACACCGCGAGCGCCGCCACGACGGCCGACGGACCCGGGATGATCGTGACATCAACCCCCGCGGCGACAGCCGCCTGAACGAGGTGGAACCCCGGGTCGGAGACAGTAGGCATTCCAGCATCGCTCAGCACCACGAGGTCGGTCGTGCGAGCCAGCTCCACGAGCTCGGCCGCCTTCTCCCGCTCATTGTGGTCGTGGAGGGCCAGCAACCGCGGCCTGTTCTGGACGCCGAGCGCACGCAGCAGTTTCGCGGTGACCCGGGTGTCCTCGGCCGCAACCACCTCGGCGGCCTCGAGGGTCTCGACGAGACGCACGGAGGCATCCTTGAGGTTGCCGATCGGGGTGGCGGCGAGGATGATCATCCTCCCAGTGTCGCACCGCTGCCCCTTCTCCGGTGTGGCGGTGCGCCCGGGTGGCTGTGGCGGTGCGCCCGGGCGGCCCTCGGGGTTCGCACCAGTACCATGGGGCGGGTGAGCCCAGCGACCGACTCCGTACCCCCCGCGCCAGCCCCGTTGGCCGCCGACGCCCCGACGCGCCCCGAGGGCCCCCGCGGAAGCCGTCTCGACACGTGGTGGGCCGCCCTCGTGAGCACCCCGGCCCGGCAGCGGGCCTGGCGCTGGGGCGGGCCGATCGCCGTCACGCTGGTCGCCGCGATCCTCCGGCTCTGGAACCTCGGCGACCCGCACAGCCTGGTCTTCGACGAGACGTTCTACGTCAAAGACGGCTGGTCGCTGCTGCACCTCGGCTACGAGGGATCCTGGCCGTCGACGCCCGACCCGGCCTTCAACGCCGGCGACGTGAACACATACACCGACAGCCCCACCTATGTCGTGCATCCACCGCTCGGAAAGTGGATCATCGCCCTCGGGCTCGCCGTGTTCGGGGCTGAGAACAGCTTCGGCTGGCGCGTCTCGGTGGCGGTCTGCGGCATCCTCGGCGTGCTGCTCATCTCGATGATCGGCACGAAACTCTTCCGGTCGACGCTGCTCGGCACCATCGCCGGATTCCTGTTCGCGATCGACGGGCACGCGATCGTGATGTCGCGGGTGGGCATTCTCGACGGCATCCTGATGCTCTTCCTGCTGCTCGGTTTCGGCGCGTTCCTGCTCGACCGCGAGTGGCATCTGAAACGGTTGGCTGAGCGGATAGCCGCGAGCGAGCGGGAGGGCAAAGAAGTGCTCTGGGGGCCCGCGATCTGGAACCGGCCGTGGCTTTTGGCCGCCGCCGTCGCCCTCGGCCTCGCCACGGCGGTCAAGTGGTCGGGCCTCTACTTCCTTGTCGCCTTCGCGCTCTGGACCGTTCTGGTGGATGCCCTGGCGAGACGCCGCGCCGGCCTCCCGTTCTGGATCAGCGCCGCCATCCTCAAACAGGGCCTCGCGTCGTTCGTGCTGCTGGTGCCGGTCTACCTCGCGAGCTACCTCGTCACCTGGACGGGCTGGTTCACCAGCACGAACGGCTACTACCGCAACTGGGCGCAGACCGATGGAACGCCCTGGGCCGGCGGGCTCGCCTGGGTGCCGCTGACCATCCAGAACTTCTGGCACTTCGAGGTGAGTGTCTACAACTTCAACGTGAACGAACACTCACCGCACCCGTATGCGGCCAATCCGTTCACCTGGTTGTTCATGATCCGGCCGACGCAGATGTACGTGAACACGATCAGCGACGGCACAGGCGGTTGCGGCGAGCAGACCTGCTACGAGAACATCACCTCGGTCGGCAACGCCGCGATCTGGTGGGCCGCGACGGCTGCCATCTTCTTCCTCGTCTACCGTCTCATCCGCAAGCGTGAGTGGCAGGTCGGCATCATCCTGATGGGCATGGTCGGCGGCTACCTGCCCTGGTTGCTCTTCTCGGGCCGCACGATCTTCCAGTTCTACACGATCGCGTTCGAGCCCTACATGATCCTCGGGTTGACGTTCGTGATCGGCATGGCCCTCGGGCGACGAACGGATGCCCGGCGAAAACGGGTCGCGGCCCTCTGGGTCGTGGCCGCCTACCTGCTGCTCGCGGTGGCGGTGTCGGTGTTCTTCTGGCCGGTCTGGACGGCGCAGCCTATACCCGGCTGGCTGCTGACGCTGCACTACTGGCTGCCGTCGTGGCGGTGAACGGGGCGGCGAACGGGGCGGTGAGCCGGGCGCCCGCGTCGCGCTTCCCCGGCCCGCGCTGGCTGCCCGGGTTCGTCGTCGCGGGGGCGGCGGCGCTCATCGCGTTCCTCCTCCACCTCGTTGTGCCGGCCATCCCTCTGCTCACCGCGGCGGTCGGGCTCGGGATGATCGTGGGCCAGATTCCCGCCACGCAGCGGTTGCTCGATACGGTCCTGAAGCCCGGTATCGCGATGGCTGCGCGCCGGCTGCTCCGGATCGGCATCGTGCTGCTCGGCCTCAAACTCTCGCTCTACGACATCGCCGGCCTCGGCTGGCCGACCATCGTCGTCATCGTGCTCGTCGTCGGAATCACCTTCGCAGCGACCTTCGGTTTCGGCCGGCTGCTCCGCCTGCCCGGCACCCAGCCGATCCTGATCGCCGCCGGCTTCTCGATCTGCGGCGCCTCGGCGATCGGTGCGATGAGCGCGGTCACCCGCAGCAAGGACGAGGACCAGGCGACTCCTGTGGCCCTGGTCACGCTCTGCGGCACCCTGGCGATCTTCATCCTGCCGGCCCTCCGCTTCCCGCTGGGACTCGACGACGCCGACTTCGGCCTCTGGGTCGGGCTGAGCGTGCACGACGTGGGCCAGGTCGTCGCGACCGCCCAGATCGCCGGGCCCGTCGCTCTCGCCGTAGCTGTCGTCGTGAAGCTGACGCGCGTGCTGACCCTCGCACCGATGGTCGCGATCGTGGGCTTCGTCGAGCGCGGTCGCGATCGCCGGGCACTGCGGGCCGAGGAGCAGGACCGGTCGGCGCGGCTCGCACGCCTCGCCGCCGGAACGGCCAGCGACTCCGATGCTGCCATCGCGGCAGAGGAGGGCACCGACGAATTCAAGCGCTCCGCCTCCGCCGCGGCATCCGCTGCCCGGGCGAAGCGCCCCGCGATCGTGCCGCTGTTCATCGTGGGATTCCTGGCCGCGGTGCTGGTGCGCACCTTCCTGCTCGGCGACGAGACCGTGGCCGCCCCGGTGCTCTCGGTGGCGGACACCGCGCAGACCATCCTGCTAGCGATGGCCCTGTTCGGGCTGGGCTCGAACATCCGTTTCGCCGCCCTCGCCCGCACCGGCTGGCGAGCCCTCATCGTCGGCCTCGCCTCGTGGCTCCTCATCGCGGTGCTGTCACTCGCGGCGGTCGCGCTCCTCCGCTGAGCGCTCCGCTCCGCCGCCCCGTGCACAATTCAGGCAGGCGGCTCCCCCGTCGAACATCTCGACACGACGGGCCCCTGTGCCTGAATTGGGGTCCAGCGCGGCAGACGGCCGGCGGGGCCCTCGCCGGCAGTGGGCGGAGCGACGAGTCAGCCCGCGGGGTCAGCCCGCGACGGGCGCGCCAGTCGCGGCGGGTGCTGCCGCATCCGCATCCGCGTCCGCGCGCGCCGCGTATGCCGCCACCAGCTCGCGCTTCAGTACCTTGCCCGACGGGCCGAGCGGCAGCGCCTCCACGATGTCGATGTGGCGCGGGTACTTGTAGGCCGCGACATCCTGCTTGACGAACTCCGAGAGCTCGTCGACCGTGGCCGAAGCGCCCGCCGCGAGCACGATCGAGGCGACGATCTCCTGCCCGTGCGTCTCGTGCGGCACGCCGTAGACGGCGACCATCGAGACCGCCGGATGCCCGGCCAGCACCTCCTCGACCTCCCGCGGGTACACGTTGTAGCCATTCCGCAGGATCATGTCCTTCGTACGGTCGACGATCGTGAGGTAGCCGTCCTCGTCCTTCCGGCCGAGGTCGCCGGTGCGGAACCAGCCGTCCACCATCGCCTTCGCCGTGTCCTCGGGGCGGTTGTGGTACCCGTTCATGAGATTGTGGCCCCGGATGACCAACTCCCCGAGCTCGCCGGTCGGCAGCAGCACGATGGTGTCGGCCGTGTCGGCATCGGCGATCTCGACATCCACCCCCCAGATCGGCGTGCCGATCGTGCCTGCGCGGGGCGGCACCCCGACCACGTTGAACGTGGCGACGGGTGAGGTCTCCGTGAGGCCGTACCCCTCGTGGATCTCGGTGCCGAACAGCTCCTTGAAGCGGTTGATCACCGCGACGGGGATCGCCGCACCGCCCGAGATGCCGTAGCGGAGCGGCGGCCGGGCCTCCGTGCGGGTCGCGGCATCCAGAAGCGCGATGTACATCGTCGGCACACCCATGAAGATCGTGCACTGCTGCTCGTTCATCACCCGCAGCGCGGTGTCCCCGTCGAACTTCGGCACCATCACCATGGTCGCTCCGGCGCGGAAGACCGTGTTCATCGTGCAGGTCTGCCCGAACGTGTGGAACAGCGGCAGGGCGCCGAGCACCTTGTCATCCTCCTTCATGTCGAAGGTCGTCAGCAGCGACACGTTCACCTGCTCGACGAGGGCCAGGTGCGAGCCCTCAGCCCCCTTGGGCGTGCCCGTCGTGCCGCTCGTGTAGAGGATGGTCGCCGTGTCGAACGGATCGCGCTGCACATACGTGTCGATCGGAACGGACGCCCGAGCCTCGTCCTCGAGCCGCGGCGGCAGCTCGGGGTTCGCCTCAGGCAGCAGCACGCTCAGCACCGGCACACCGGCGAGCCCCGCGCCCTTCGCGCCCTCAGCCAGCAGCGGGGCTGCGCAGACGAGCAGCTCGGCGCCACTGTCGCGGAGCACGTACTCGATCTCCTTGCCCTTCAGCAGCGCGTGGATCGGCACGACGACCCCTCCGAGAGACAGCACCGCGTAGTAGATCCGGGGAAAGTCGGCGACGTTCGGAATCAGCATGGCCACGGCCGTTCCCGGGCCCACACCCCGGTCCCGCAGGGCTCCGGCGTACTGGCGCGTCTGCTGCCAGAGCTCGGCGTAGGTGGTCTCGGTTGGGCCGACCACGATCGCAACGTGGTCGGGTGTTCGTCTCGCTGCTTCGACCAGGATCGAGGCAACGGACATCGTGGCAAAACCTGTACTCATGAAGCGCTTCTCTCAGTCGGCATTGACGTGCGTCCAGCTTAGATCGGCAGTCTCAGAACTGCCTGCGAGACCCGCGGCGTCACATTGCGTAGCAGGGGCCTCCGGAGGGCATTCGTGACGATAGCCTCCGGTAGTTTGGAGGCTATGGCAGATCGCGAATACGGTTTCAGGACTCGGGCAATCCACGCAGGCAACATCCCCGACGAGGTGACCGGCGCCCGCGCGCTGCCGATCTACCAGACGTCGGCGTTCGTCTTCGATGACACGGCGGATGCCGCGGCCCGCTTCGCCCTGCAGAAGTACGGCAACATCTACAGCCGGCTCGCGAACCCGACCGTCGCTGCCTTCGAGGAGCGCATCGCCAGCCTCGAGGGCGGGCTCGGCGCTGTCGCGACCGCCAGCGGGCTCGCCGCGCAGTACATCACCTTCGCGTCGCTAGTCGGCGCGGGCGACCACATCGTGTCATCTGCCAACCTGTACGGCGGTTCGATCACGCAATTGGATGTCACGCTCCGCCGTTTCGGCGTCGACACCACCTTCGTTCGGAGCTCCGACCCCGCCGACTACGCCGCAGCCATCACCGACAAGACGAAGCTGATCTTCGCCGAGACCGTGGCGAACCCCTCGGGCGAGATCGCCGACATCGAGGGGCTCGCCGAGGTCGCCCACGCCCACGGCATCCCGCTCATCATCGACTCCACCATCGCCACTCCGTTTTTGAACCGGCCCATCGAGTGGGGAGCCGACATCGTCATCCACTCGGCCACCAAATTCCTCGGAGGCCACGGCACTACCCTCGGCGGCGTTGTCGTCGAGAGCGGCCGGTTCGACTGGCACAGCGAGAAGTTCCCGCTGTTCGGCCAGCCCGTGCCGAGCTACGGCGGCCTCGAGTGGTCGGGCAACTTCGGCGAATACGCCTTCCTGACGAGGCTCCGCGCCGAGCAGCTCCGAGACATCGGCCCCTCCCTCGCCCCCCACTCGGCCTTCCTGCTAGCGCAGGGCGTCGAGACGCTGCCGTTCCGCATGCAGGCGCACATCGACAACGCGCGGATCGTCGCGGAGTGGCTCGACGCCGACCCCCGCGTCGAGTACGTCAACTGGGCCGGGCTCCCCGGGCATCCGCACTACGAACGTGGCCTGAAGTACCTGCCGAAGGGTCCGGGTTCGGTCTTCAGCTTCGGTGTGAAGGGCGGCCGGGATGCCGGACGCACGTTCATCGAATCCGTCGACCTGGCGAGCCACCTGGCGAACATCGGCGACGCCAAGACCCTCGTGATCCACCCCGCGTCGACCACCCACGCCCAGCTGAACGAGCAGCAGCTCGTCGAGGCGGGCGTGCTGCCCGGCATCGTGCGGATCAGCGTGGGAATCGAAGACCCCGAGGACATCGTCTACGACCTCGACCAGGCACTGACGAAGGCGACGGAAGGTCTCTCATGACGCTCACCAACGACACCCCCAACGAGCTCGTGACGGCCCAGCTCTCGAACGGCCTGACCTGCTCGGTGCCGTCATCGTCACCCCTCGCGAAGCTGCTGAATTCCCAGCGCACCTGGGTCGGCCCCGATGCGAAGGCACGCCTGAAGATCCTACGGACGGCGAAGTCGATCGCCATCGTAGGCGCGTCGCCGAACGCCGCGCGCTCGAGCTACTTCGTGGGTACCTACCTCCTGTCGTCGAGCGACTACCGCGTCTACTTCGTGAACCCGAACGCGAAGGAGATCCTCGGGCAGCCGGCCTACCCGGATCTCGCCTCGCTCCCCGAGGTGCCCGACATCGTGGACGTGTTCCGCAAAGCCAGTGACATCCCCTCGGTGATCGACGACGTCATCGCGAGCGGGGCGAAGACCGTCTGGGTGCAGCTCGGCATCTGGAACCAGGAGGCGGCAGAGTACGGCGAGAGCAAGGGACTGACCGTCGTGATGGACCGTTGCATCAAGGTCGAGCATGCCCGCTTCCACGGCGGGCTGCACCTGCTGGGGTTCGACACTGGCCAGATCTCGGCGCGCAAGACCCTTCGCTAGGGCGCAACGGTCACGAGGCCGATTGTTACGCGTCCGTGACATTCACCCCCAATGTTCAGGTCGATGTCACTGGTCGCCGATAGCGTTGTGTCCGTGATCATCGCACCCGGTTTCCTCCCCGCAGCTGCCACGCGCTCCGCCGTGCCGGCCATGGTGTCGACCCAGTGGCTCTGCGATCACCTCGGCTCCGACACGATGGTGGTTCTGGATGCCCGGGGCTTCGGTCTGCCCGACGACCTGTCGGAGGCGCGTTGCACGCGCATCCCCGGTGCCCTGTTCGCCGATCGGTTCAGCGTGGACGAGGCCTCTTTCCACAGAGTGGCTGAGCGCCTCGGCATCACTTCCGGTGCCACGGTCGTCGTCTACGACAGTGGCACAGAGAGCGCACCCGGGGTCACGTCGCCCGCCCTTCGCCTGCAGGAGGCGTTCGGCACTTTCGGCTACGAGCGCGTGAGTGTGCTCGTCGGTGGCTTCCTGAAGTGGAACGCTGAAGAGCGCCCGGTCGAGTCCGCTGCGGACTCCGCGGCGGCCTGACGGCTCTCCCCGCAGCCGATCCCCCGCAGCCGATCTTCAGCCGTCGGACTGCAGCCGCACCATGAGCTCGAGGGCGGCACCGAACCCGATCGGTCGCGACAGTGCGTCGGGGCCGAGAGGCGCAAGCGCCCGCACCGCCACGCGCCGGTAGGACTCGCCTCCGGTCTCGAGGTGCACCAGGTACGCGGCACGGGCCGCAGCACTGTTGCCCGACGGATACGCCCCCTCAGACACATCCCCTTCGAGCAGCAGACCGCGGGCCGCCAGCACCGGATCGCCGCCGCCGGGAACGGCGAACGGGGAGCCCTCGGCTGTCGGCGCGATCACCGTGTCGAGCAGGTCCGCGCCCGCTCGGCTGTAGCGCGTGTCGCCAGTGGCCGTGCCGAGCTGCAGCAGGGCCGTGGCGAACATTCCGTAGTCTTCGAGCGTCGCCGGAGCCTCCGAGACGCGGCCGCCGAGCGACGCGCGCACCAAAGTTCCGTCGGAGCGGAGATGATGCTCGAGCAGATAGTCCGCTGCACGCCGGGCAGACCCGATCAACGCACTGTCGCCGAACGCCGTTCCCGCGTGCGCGAGTGCGCCGATGGCGAGACTGTTCCAGCCGGTGAGGATCTTGAGATCGAAAGCCGGGGGCTCCTCTCCCGCGCGCTGCTCGCGATCGAGTTCGTAGTACCCACCCTCGGTGCGGACGCCCGCAACGACACTTTCGGAATCCTGAGCAGACGCGAAGCCGCCCTCTGGCTGCTGCAGGTGGCTGACAAGGTATCCCGCGATTCCGAGGGCCGTGGCTCGCGCCCAGCCGTGGCCCGCGCCATCCGCGCCGCCCCCGCCGTCGGCGCCACTGCCGCCGCCCGCACCGCCGGCACCGCCGGCACCGCCGCCGCCTGCAGCTTCTCCCGCACGCTCCGCTGCCTCGTGCTTCTCGGCAGCAGTCGTGTACGCGTCGAGCAGCAGTGCGTTGTCGTAGAGCATGCGCTCGTAGTGCGGCTCGCTCCAATCCTGCCGGGTCGCGTAGCGGAAGAAGCCGCCCTCCACAGGATCGCGGAGCGGCGAGCCCGCCATGGCTCGCAGCGTGCGATCGGCCAGGGGGGCATCCATCGCCTGCAGGAACTGTAGCACCGGTGCCACCGGGAACTTCGGCGCGGTGCCGAACCCCCCGTGCTCGGTGTCCTCGTAGTCGTCGAGTTCGTACACCACCTGGGCCAGCTCCCCGGCGGTGGGCAGCTCGAGACTCATCTCGGAAGTGGTCTTCGCTCCTGCCTCGGCGAGTGCCTGCACCAGCTGGCCCGCGGTGCTCTCCACGTCGTCGCGTCTGCTCCGCCAGGCCTCCTGCACCGCATCCAGAACCTGCTGGAACGACGGATTGCCCTGCACGGCCACCGGCGGGGAGTAGGTTCCCGCGAAGAACACCCGGCCCTGGGGGGTCGCGAACACGTTCAGAGGCCAGCCGAGGTTCTGGGTGAAGGCACCAGCGGCCGCGAGGTAGACCGCATCGACCTCCGGATGCTCCTCCCTGTCGACCTTGATGGCGACGAAACCGTCGTTGAGGGCGGCTGCGAGAACGGGGTCGCTGAAGCTCTCCCGGGCCATCACATGGCACCAGTGGCAGGTGGAGTATCCGATCGACACCAGCACCGGCACGTCGCGGCGCACCGCCTCGGCGAAGGCCTCCTCCCCCCAGGGGAACCAGTCGACCGGGTTGTCGCTGTGCGAGCGGAGGTAGGGGCTTATCGCGGCGGCGAGTCGGTTGGCCATGCTCCCAGCGTACGTGCCCGGTCCCGCGGCCGAGCGTCGCTTGTAGAATGGAACGCCCATGATTCCTGAGTCGATCCACTTTCCGCCCGAGCTTCCCGTCAGTCGACTCCGCGACGAGATCGCGCGCACCATCGAGGCGAACCAGGTCGTCATCATCGCCGGCGAGACCGGATCGGGCAAGACAACCCAGATCCCGAAGATCTGCCTGCAGCTCGGCCGCACCAGCATCGGGCACACCCAGCCCCGGCGCATAGCGGCACGGACGATCGCCGAGCGCATCGCCGAAGAACTGGGGCAGGAGGTCGGCGACCTCGTCGGGTACCAGGTGCGTTTCACCGACAAGGTGGGGCCGAACACCCGCATCAAGCTGATGACCGACGGCATCCTGTTGAACGAGATCCACCGGGACCGTCTGCTGAAGAAGTACGACACGATCATCATCGACGAGGCGCACGAGCGGAGCCTCACAATCGACTTCCTGCTCGGCTACCTGCGGGAGCTCCTGCCGAAGCGCCCCGACCTGAAGGTCATCGTCACGTCGGCGACGATCGACCCCGAGAGCTTCTCGAAGCACTTCGGCGGCGCACCGATCATCGAGGTCTCCGGCCGCACCTTCCCCGTGGAGGTGCGCTACCGCCCGCTGGTCGCCGACGGTGGGGTTCCGGATGACGTCGACGATGTCGACACCAGCACTGCCACCGCCGACCGCGACCCCCTGGACGCGGTCAACGAAGCCCTCGACGAGCTCGCCCGCGAGGGCGACGGCGACGTATTGGTGTTCTTCTCCGGCGAGAACGAGATCCGTGACGCCGAGGAATCTATTCGGGGCCGGCTGAACTCCGGCGGATCCGCCTCGTTGGGTTCGGCCACCGAGGTTCTGCCGCTCTACGGGCGGTTGAGTGCTGCCGACCAGCACAAGGTGTTCCAGAAGGGGAGCACCCCGGGCATCCGGCGACGCATCGTGCTGGCCACCAATGTGGCGGAGACGAGCCTCACGGTTCCCGGAATCAAGTACGTGATCGACACCGGCACAGCTCGCATCAGCCGCTACAGCGTGCGCTCGAAGGTGCAGCGGCTGCCCATCGAGGCGATCTCGCAGGCATCTGCCAACCAGCGTGCGGGCCGGAGCGGGCGCACGAGCGACGGGATCTGCATCCGCCTCTTCTCGGAGGAGGACTACCTCTCCCGGCCCGAATTCACCGAGCCGGAGATCCTCCGCACCAACCTCGCAGCGGTCATCCTGCAGATGATCTCGCTCGGCCTCGGCGACATCGCCTCGTTCCCCTTTCTGCAGCCGCCGGACTCCCGCGGCATCAAGGACGGCCTCGACCTGCTGAGCGAACTGGGCGCGATCAACGCCCCGGGTGCGACCTCGAACAAGCCCGGCGCGCCCGTGGTGCCGACCCTCAGCCGGGTGGGCCGCGATCTCTCGCGGATGCCCATCGAACCCCGTTTCGCGCGGATGGTCATCGAGTCGAAGAACCACAACACGAGCCGCGAGGTGATGGCGATCGTGGCCGGCCTGACTGTGCAGGATCCTCGCGAACGCCCGCTCGAGAAGCGCCAGCGCGCCGACGAGTTCCACGCACGGTTCACCGACCCGACCAGCGACTTCCTCACGCTGCTGAACCTCTGGAACTACGTGGAGGAGAAGCAGCGGGAGCTCTCGTCGAGCGCATTCCGGCGGCTCTGCAAGGCCGAGCACCTGAACTACCTGCGGGTGCGGGAGTGGCAGGACGTCTTCCGGCAGCTCCGTCAGCTCAGCAGGCCGCTGGACCTCGTGATCGGCGAGCCGTCGGTCGACCCCGACGGTATCCACCGTTCGCTGCTCGCCGGCCTCCTCTCGCACATCGGCCTGAAGGATGTGGCGAAGAAGGACTATGTCGGCGCCCGCCAGACCCGGTTCAGCCTGTTTCCCGGTTCTGCGCTCTCGAAGAAGCAGCCGAACGCCGTGATGAGCGCCGAACTGGTCGAGACGAGCAGACTGTTCGCCCGGATGAACGCCTCGATCGACCCCGCCTGGGCGGAGACGCTGGCGGGCGACCTGTGCAAACGGAGCTATTCCGAGCCGCACTGGGAGAAGAAGCAGGGTGCGGTCGTCGCCTTCGAACGGGTGACGCTCTATGGGGTGCCGATCATCCAGAAGCGGCGCGTGCAGTTCTCCCGGGTGGATGCGGCCTACGCCCGCGAACTGTTCATCCGCCACGCTCTGGTCGACGGGGACTGGGAATCGCACCACGCGTTCGACCGGGAGAACCGGCGCTTTCGCGACGAACTCGCCGAGATCGAGGAGCGCAGCCGCCGCCGCGACCTGCTCCTCGACGACGAGGCGGTGTTCGAGTTCTATGACAAGCGTCTTCCGCGGGACGTCAACACCGCCCGGAGCTTCGACGGCTGGTGGAAGAAGGCCCGCCACGACACCCCCGCTCTGCTGAGCATGACCGTCGAGTCGCTGCTGCCGGACGGCGCTCCGGAGATCGACGAGTCCCAGTTCCCCGCAGCCTGGCAACAGGGCGACCAGCAGCTCGCGCTGTCGTATCGCTTCGAGCCGGGCTCGGAAGACGACGGAGTCACCGTGACGGTTCCGCTGGCGCTGCTGCCACGGCTCGAGCCGACAGGTTTCGAAGCGCAGGTGCCGGGCTTTCGCGAGGAACTCGTCACGGCGCTCATCCGGTCGCTGCCGAAGGCGAGCCGGCGGAACTTCGTGCCCGCGACCGACTGGGCATCGAAACTGCTGGGGGCGCTGCCGGATGCCGCGGACGCCACCGGGAACGGCACCGGGCACGCCGCGCCGTCCGGCGACGACCTGACCTTTCTCGCGTCTCTTGCCCAGACGATGTCGCGTCTGGCCTACGTGCCGGTTGCCGCCTCGGACTTCGATCGCACTCGTCTTCCGTCGCATCTCTCCGTCTCCTTCCGTGTCGTGGATGAAACGGGCAAGACTGTCGCGGCGTCGAAGGATCTGCCTGCACTCCAGGCCCGGTTCCGTTCGGCGGCGCGCGACAGTGTCGCCCGCGCCTCTCGGCAGACCGCCCACGCGCTGGAGCGGAGCGGCCTGACAACATGGGACTCTACGGAGCTGCCGAAGTTCGTGGACACGAAACTCCAGAACAGTGTGATTCGCGCGTATCCGGCCATTGTGGACGAGAAGACGTCTGTCGCCATCCGGCTGATGAGCACCCAGCAGGAGGCCGACCGGCTGAGCCCCGCGGGCATCCGTCGGCTCCTTCTGCTTGCCGTGCCCTCGCCGGTGTCGTATGTGCGCGAGCACCTGAGCCAGAACGAGAAGCTCATTCTGGCCACGAGCCCCTATGCGAGCATCCAGGCCCTCTTCGACGACTGCCTCGCGGCGTGTGCCGACGAGGTGCTCCGAAGCGCGCACCCGACCAGGTTGCTCTACACGCGGGCCGAATTCGAGGCCGTGCGTGACCGTCTGTCAGCCGGCATCATCGATTCGATGTACCAGACAGTGGCGACGGTCGCCGCCACTCTGGCGAAGGCCCGGGACGCTGAACGTGCCCTCAAGACCGTCACGAGCGTCTCTCTGCTGCCCGCGCTCTCGGATGCCCGCGCCCAGCTCGCTGCGCTGATCTTCCCGGGTTTCATCTCGTCCACAGGCATCGTGCAGCTGCAGAACTATCCACGGTATCTGACGGGCGTGGAGCAGCGGATGCAGAAGCTCCCCGACGCACCTGCGCGGGACAGGGCGTGGCTGAACGAGGTGCAGAACGCCACCGCTCGCTACGAGGCCTCGGGGGGCACGCTCCCCCTGCCGAAGGATCCGGCCACGGTGCTGAGCACCCCGATCATCCGGGCCCGCTGGCTGATCGAGGAGCTGCGGATCAGCCTCTTCGCGCAATCGCTCGGCACCGCAGAGCCCGTCTCGCTGCAACGGCTGCAGAAGCTTCTCGCGAGCTGAGCTGAACGCTCGGCAACGGATCGGTGACGGTTCGGCCCCCACGGAGGCGTCCATACCGTCCAACCGGTACACTTGATCTCTTGTGAGTAGCTACGCGAATCTTCTGAAGACCCGGGGTGTCGGCCGGATCATGGCCGCCCAGCTTGTGGCGCGCTTCCCCTTCGGCATGCTCTCGCTCGCCTTTCTGCTGCACATCGAACACGTGCACGGTTCGTACGCGGCGGCCGGGTTGGTGCTGGCCGCGCTGTCGATCGGCCAGGCCATCGCCGGCCCGCTGACGAGCCGCCTGATGGGGCGCTGGGGCATGCGACCGGTGATCACGGGAACGATCATCGTCTGCGCCATCGCCGTCTCGGTGATCGCCCTTGTTCCGATGACCATTCCCCTCACCATGGTCGTCGCCTTTGCCGCCGGGCTCACGATGCCGCCCATCCAGCCGGCCGTGCGCACCATCTACCCGAAGATGGTCAACTCGAAGCAGCTCACTCCGCTGTTCTCGCTCGACGCTTCGGCGCAGGAGATCATCTGGGTCGTCGGCCCCGTCATCACGACCTTCACCGCAACCCAGATCGGCACCGTCGAGGGCATCCTGCTCGCGGTCGCGTTCCTCGTGGGCGGCGGCGCCTGGTTCCTGTCGAGCCCCGAACTCGGCCGGGTGCGCATCCCCCGCAGCCGCAAGCGACTCGGCGCGGTTCTGAAGAAGCCGCCGGTGCTGCTCGCCACCATCGTCGGCTTCCTGCTCGTCGCCGCCTGCGCCGCCATCGAGGCGGGGGTCGTCGCATCGTTCGGGCACGGCGGCGCGGAGGCCGGCATCGTGCTGGCTGTGTTCGCGGTCGGATCGCTCGTCGGCGGGCTCGCGCTCGGCCATGTCGGCATCGGCCCGTGGTCACTCGCGCAGCGCATGCTCGTCGTCTTTGTCGGCACCGCGATCGCCGCGGTCTCGCTGAACGTGTGGTGGCTGGCGATCTTCCTGTTCCTGGCCGGCGTGGGCATCGCTCCCGCCCTCGCGGTGATGTTCTCGATCGTCTCGTCGAGCGTGCGTTTCAGCGAGACGGCCGAGGCCTACGGCTGGGTCGGCACCGGCCAGCTCATCGGTGCGGCGGTCGGATCGGCGCTGGCCGGGTTCCTCATCGACGCCCAGGGTCCCACCGGGGCTTTCATCGTGGCGGCCTGCCTCGCTCTCGTCGGATTCCTCGTGCCTCTCCTCGGGCGACGCTGGCACCCGGACCTCCGCGGCAGGGACGCGAGCCCCATCCCCGACACCGAGCCCTTCGCCGCTGTCACGAGCTGAGCCGCTCGGCACCGGGCGTGTCGCGCCGGGTAGCTCGGCGCCGCTCGGCACGGGCGTGTAGAAGAATGGGGCAATGACGACAGCCCCCTCGATTCCGCTCAACGACGGCCACTCGATCCCCCAGGTGGGGCTCGGGGTCTACAAGGTCACCGACGCTGAGGCCGTGGAGGCGATCGCTGCCGCCTTCGCTTGCGGGTACCGGCACATCGACACCGCTACGCTCTACGACAACGAGGTGGGTGTCGGTGAGGCGGTGAACCGCTCCGGGATCGCACGTTCGGAGATCTTCGTCACGACGAAGGTCTTCCAGGACCGGCACGGCTACGACGAGGCCCGCCGCTCTTTCGACGAGAGCCTCGAACGGCTGAAGCTCGACTATGTGGACCTGTTCCTCATCCACTGGCCCGCACCGAAGCAGAACCTCTATGTCGAGACCTGGCGGGCCCTCGAGAAGATCCAGGCCGACGGGCTGGCCCGATCCATCGGCGTCTCGAACTTCCACACGCACCACCTCGACCGGCTGGCGGCCGAGACCGGTGTGGTTCCGAGTGTCAACCAGGTCGAGCTGCACCCGTGGCTCCCGCAGGCAGAGCTCCGCGCCTACAACGACGCGCACGGAATCGTGACCGAGGCGTGGTCGCCTCTCGCCCGCGGCCGGGTGCTCGGCACCCCCGTTCTCGACGCGGTTGCCGCGAAACACGGCATCTCCCCTGCGCAGGTCGTCATCCGGTGGCATGTGCAGCTCGGCAACGCGGTGATCCCGAAGTCGATCACCCCGTCTCGCATCGCGAGCAACATCGACGTGTTCGACGTCACCCTCGACGAGGAGGACCTCGCGCTCATCGCCAGCCTCGAGACGGGCGAGCGCACCGGTCGCGACCCCGACGACGTCGGCTGACGCACAGCGCTCTGGGAGCCGCGAGCGCTACCAGCGCGAGTGGATACTCTGGCGGAAGTAGCGGTCGTAGATGCGGTGCACGCCGTCGTCGAAGGCCGCCCCGAGAGGAGCGAGGGAACCGGCCTCGGCGTTGCCGGCGGCCTGGCCGGGGTTACGGGCACCGGGGATGACCGTGCTCACGCCCGGCTGCTGCGCGACCCAGGCCAGAGCGGCGGTGGCCGGCGCCACACCTTCGGGCACCAGTTCGGCGAAGGCGTGAGCCGCCTCGACTCCCGACTCGAAGTCGACTCCCGAGAAGGTCTCCCCCACGTCGAAGGCGCTGCCGTCGCGGTTGAAGGTGCGGTGGTCGTTCGCGTCGAAGGTGGTCTCCTTCGTGTACTTCCCGCTGAGCAGCCCCGACGCGAGCGGCACCCGGGCGATGATGCCGACCCCCGCGGCACGGGCGGCGGGCAGCACCTCGTCGAGCGGCTTCAGCCGGAACGCGTTCAGGATGATCTGGATGGTCGCGGTGCCGGGCCGCGCGATGGCGGCGAGCGCCTGGTCGGTCGTCTCGACGCTGAAACCGTAGGCCGCGATGCGCTCCTCGGAGACGAGCGTGTCGAGCGCATCGTAGACGGCGTCGTCGACGAAGACCTCGGACGGCGGGCAGTGCAGCTGCACGAGGTCGAGTGTCTCGACTCCGAGGTTCTGGCGCGACCGGTCGGTCCACAGCCGGAAGTTGTCGAGCACGTAGTTGGAGGCGACCTGCGCCTCGCGGCGGCCCATCTTCGTGGCGACCGTGATCGAGTGGCCGGGATTCGCCGACAGGAAGGTGCCGATCGTCTGTTCGCTCCGGCCGTCACCGTACACATCCGCTGTGTCGAAGAAGGTGACGCCGGAGTCGACGGCCGCATCGAGCACAGCCAGGGCATCCGATTCGGCCACATCACCCCAGTCGGCGCCGAGCTGCCAGGTGCCGAGTCCGATCTCTGAGACGGTGCGGTGGGTTCGGCCGAGTTCGCGTGAGTGCATTCCCCCACCCTAAGGCGGATAACAACCCCATAACCATCTGGGCCGCACGGGCTTGATTCGCAGCTGGTCTCCCTACAGTGTGGCCATGAAGCGAAAATTGCTCGTTATCGGTGTTCTGGCCCCGGCCCTGCTACTGGGTGGATGCTCGGCCCTGGGTGGCTCGTCCGGCAGCTCGTCCAGCGGTTCCTCGGGCGGCCTCTCGGGCGGCTCGTCCGGCGGCACCTCGAGCGAGGCGAACGGCTCACCGGGCGACGCGCTGGCAGCGCCGAACGCGGGGGCTCCAGCCGACGGGAGCACCGGGCGGGACGCCCCCACGCTCATCCCCGGAGCCCAGATCGTCACGACGGGCACGATCGCCCTCCTGGCCGAAGAGCCCTCGGCGACCGCCGACAGCGCGGTCGCCCTCACCACGTCGCTCGGCGGCCACGTCGACAACCGCACGGAGCAGTCCTCGGGCGACGCGCGCGCCGACCTCGTGCTCCGCATCCCGAGTGCGAAGGTGACGGAGGCGATCGACGGCCTGAAGAAGCTCGCCACCGTCGACTCGGTCTCGATCACCGCAACCGACGTGACAGCCCAGGCCAGCGACATCGATGCCCGGGTGACGGCGCTCCAGACCTCCGTCACCCGGCTCCTCGACCTGATGTCGAAGGCCACCAGCACCACGGACCTCATCGCGCTCGAGTCCACTCTCTCCCAGCGTCAGGCAGATCTCGACAGCCTCGTCGCGCAGCGCACAGCGCTCACCGACACTGTCGCGTACTCCTCGATCACCGTCAGCATCGAGGATTCCAGCACAGCACCGGTGACGGCCCCCGGAGACTTCTGGAGCGGTCTCGGCACCGGCTGGGCCTCGCTCCTCACCGCGCTGGCGGGGGCACTGGTGGCGTTCGGCGTCGCGCTCCCCTGGCTCGTCTCCCTCGGCGTCATCGGCCTGATCGTGCTGGGAATCGTGCGGCTGGTGACGCGCCTCGGGAGGCGAGGGGTGCCGCCAGTGGGGGGCGAAACGCCCAGCTGATTTGCAGGCTGTAGGGAATCGACAAGCATCCTGCCGTGTTACATGTATCACAGGTACAAGTACGTCAGGGAGATTCTGTTGAGCAAGGTTTACGTGGAGATCGAGAATGAGTTCGGCGAGCTTGCACGGTACAAGCACCACCTGAACGGCCGTGGGTTCATCTCGGCAACCGCCACGGTGCACCCGAGTGCCTACATCGAGTCGTCGGCCTATGTCGAACCCGACGCGCAGGTCGGGCAGGGCGCGTGGATCGGCGCCGGTAGCTGGATCGACCGGGGTGCCCTCGTCGGGGCCGGGGTCTTCATCGGTGCGAATGTGCACGTCGGCCAAGAGTCGCGCATCGGCCGAGGCGCCAAGATCGGCAGCCACAGCCGCATCGGCGACCGGGCGACCGTGGCCGACGGCGTGAACGTCGCGCACGACTCCGTCATCGCCGACGACGGGGTCATCAGCCGGTCATCCCACTCCGAGGGATCGTTCGCGAAAGCGGCGTGATCCTCTAGAGAACGCCGGGCACGGTACCGCCGCCGCACGGCGTTCTGCTGCATGCAGGCATGCTCGTCCTAAGCTGTGGGCATGAAGCTCCTGTTCACCGTGCTGCGAGTCGTCATCGCGGCCGCCATCGCCACCGCCGTCATCGGCCAGCTCGCACACACCGCGAACCTCGCCAACCAGGCGAATCCCGCGTCGGTGGGATTTGTCGTGGTCAACTTCTTCAGCTTCTTCACGATCGACTCCAATGTCGCCAGCATCGTTGTGCTGGTCGCCGGGGCGGCGCTGGTCGTCCGACGGGTGTCACCCGATCCGATGCTCTTCACGACCGTGCGCGCCGCCGTCGTCACGTACATGGTGACGACCGGCATCGTCTACAACCTCCTGCTGCGGGGCATCGCGCTCCCCCAGGGCCAGACGCTCGCCTGGTCGAACGAGATCCTGCACGTGATCGCACCGATCTATCTCCTGCTCGACTGGCTCTTCGCCCCCGGGCGGGTCCCCCTCGACTGGAAGCGGCTCTGGACGATCCTCGCCTTCCCGATCGTCTGGGTGGTCTACACGCTGGTGCGCGGGCCCCTCGCGATCGATGGCAGCACGGGCGCGAACTGGTACCCGTATCCGTTCCTGAATCCGGCGACATCGCCGAACGGATACCTCTCCGTGACGTTCTACGTGATCCTCATCGCGCTCGTGATCACCGCGATCGGGGCCGGCACGATCCGCATCAGCCGGGGTCGGACGCAGTCCCGCCTGACGTGACGCAGAGCGGTAAATGATCGGGGCGGCGACCCGAGTATAGTTAGTTAGGCTGAAGCAACTAGTCGCCGATCTGACTCTGGAGCATCCTGTGGCCACGCGTACTGCCCTCTTCACCAAGGACCACCCGCGCTACCGGTGGGTCGCGCTCAGCAACACGACACTCGGTGTTCTGATGGCGACGATCAATTCGTCGATCGTCATCATCTCGTTGCCCGCGATCTTCACGGGCATCGGACTGAACCCGCTGGAGCCCGGCAACGTCAGCTACCTGCTCTGGATCCTGATGGGCTACATGTTGGTCACCGCAGTGTTCGTCGTGACCTTCGGGCGGCTCGGTGACATCTACGGTCGCGTGAAGATCTACAACATCGGCTTCATCGTCTTCACCGTCGGATCGATCGCGCTCGCACTCGATCCCTTCAGTGCGGGCGCGGGGGCGATGTGGTTGATTGTCTGGCGCGTCGTGCAAGGGATTGGCGGTGCCATGCTGTTCGCCAACTCGACCGCCATCTTCACCGACGCCTTCCCGGTGAACAAGCGCGGGTTCGCCCTCGGCATCAACCAGGTCGCCGCCATCGCCGGCAGCTTCATCGGACTGATCGTCGGCGGGCTGCTTGCCGTGGTCGACTGGCGCGCCGTCTTCTTCGTGAGCGTGCCGATCGGCATCATCGGCACGATCTGGTCGTACAAGTCGCTGCACGAAGTCGGCACCAGCGCGAGGAGCTCGGTGGACTGGCCCGGCAACATCACGTTCGCCGTGGGACTCACGGCAGTGCTCGCGGGGATCACCTACGGCATCCAGCCCTACGGCGGCATGTCGATGGGCTGGCTGAATCCCTGGGTGCTTGGAGCGATCGTCGGCGGCCTCGCCCTGCTGGTCGTGTTCGTCCAGATCGAGCTCCGGGTGCCCGATCCGATGTTCAACATGCATCTCTTCAGGATCCGAGCGTTCGCGAGCGGCATCTTCGCCGGACTTCTCGCGGCCATCGGGCGGGGCGGGCTGCAGTTCATGCTGATCATCTGGCTGCAGGGCATCTGGCTTCCGCTTCATGGCTACTCCTACGAAGACACCCCGCTCTGGGCCGGCATCTACCTCCTGCCCATCACCATCGGGTTCCTGATCGCCGGCCCCCTGTCGGGAGCGCTCTCGGATCGGTTCGGAGCCCGGGCGTTCGCGACGACCGGCCTGCTGCTGAACGCGGCCACCTTCCTCGCCCTGCTGGTCATCCCGGTGAACTTCGAGTATTGGGAGTTCGCCCTGATCACCGGCCTCAGCGGCATCGGCTCGGGGCTGTTCAGCTCGCCGAACCGCACCGCGATCATGAACAGCGTTCCGGCCAACCAGCGGGGTTCGGCCTCGGGGATGGCCGGGGCTGCGCTCAACGCGGGCAGTTCGCTCTCGATCGGCGTCTTTTTCTCCCTGATGATCGCCGGACTCTCGACATCCCTGCCCGCCGCCATGACGGCAGGCCTCAGCCAGAATGGCGTTCCCGGCACCGTCGCAGCGCAGATCGGCCAGACGCCCCCGGTCGGCAGCCTGTTCGCGGCATTCCTCGGCTACAACCCGATCGAGAGCCTCCTCGGACCCACCGGCATCCTCGGCACCCTGTCGAAGCAGAATTCGGCGACGCTCACAGGCCAGACCTTCTTTCCGGAACTCCTCTCCGGCCCCTTCCACGACGGCCTCGTGCTCGTGTTCGTGGTGGCCGCCGCCATGTCGGTGATCGCCGCGGTGATGTCGATCACGCGCGGGTCGAAGTACGTGCACGTCGACGAGGTGCCTGCCGACAACGAGTCCAGCGTTCCGCAGCCTGCCAGCCGCCCCGTGTAAAGTCGAGAAATGCCTGACGAATCCCGCATCGACCGACACGACGTTGCCGAGCGCCTCACGCTGGCCATCAGCCGGTTGAACCGGCGCATCCGCCCGGTCGGCGACGAGCTGAGCAACGGCGTGCTCTCGGCGCTGTCGAGCGTGAAGAATGCCGGTCCTCTTCGCCCGAGCGACCTCGCCCGGCTCGAGAACGTCGCTGCCCCCACGATGACCCGGATCGTCGCCGACCTCGAGAACCGCGGCCTCGTCGAACGCGAGCCCGACCCGGCCGACGGTCGTTCCTTCCTGCTCCGGGCGTCGGAGGCGGGTGTCGAAGCGGTCGCGACGGCTCGCCTCGCGCGCACCACCCGGGTGCTGCAGCTGCTCGAAGACCAGAGCGATGACGAGATCGTGAACCTGGCCCAGGCGCTTCCCGCGCTCGAGGCCGCTGCCGCCAACCGGGGCTGACCGGCCGCCGCGCGCGCCTCAGCCCGCCAGCTCGACCGGTTCGATGAGCCCCGGATCGGCCGGGTCGAGGGTTCGCGAATTGTTCACCGTGCGACCCACCGGATAGGTCGTGATCGACCTCGCCACGGAGGTCGAACTCATATCGAGCAGGTGCAGCAGAGCATCCGGAGCGGCGACCTTGGCGGGATCGAGCCACTGGGTCCAGAGATCAGGCTGAAGGAAGACGGGCATCCGGTCGTGCACCTCGCCTGACGCATCGCGCGCCTCCCGGGTGATGATCGTGAAGGTCACCTTCCAGTCGTCATTTTCGCGACGCGCACTGTAGAGCCCTGCCGCTGCGAGCACCTCCACGTCGGCGTGGATGAAGTAGGGCTGCTTGCCATCGGCCTGCTGCTGCCATTCGTAATACCCGGTCATCGGCACGATGCACCGATGCGAGGCGAAAGCGGTGCGGAACATCCCGTTCGTCGCCACGGACTCGAGCCGAGCGTTGATCGGCGCAGGCCCGCCGGGCTTCGACCATGCCTGCTTCAGCCCCCAGGCAGCGAGCTCAAGTTCACGCTCCACACCCGGCGCTGGCTCCGGCGTCGGGGCGTCGGCGTCGTCTTTCAGAACGCGCTCCCGGATGATCGGAGCCTCGTCCGTCGGAGCGACGCTGTAGCGCGGACGCCAGTCCTCCGCTCGGCCACCGCGCGCGATGAACTCGAGGATGAGGTCATCCGTCTCCTTGTTCATGGCGAATCTGCCGCACATCTTCTCCCTGCCCTTCCCTCGCCCGAACCGAACACCTGCACACCACACCTGGATCGAAACGCTCACCCCGCCGGGTGCGTGCGCTCCCACTGCTGCCGTTGCAGCGTCAGGATGCGCACCACCGACTCATCGATCTGATCCTCACCGATCTGCCCCGACTGCACGGCCGCGCGGATCGCTGCCACGGGCTGCGACATGTCGATCGCACTGTTGTAGAGCAGGATGTCATTACCCGCCGACACCGCACGCACGGCGTTGGCGGACCGGTCGGCGAACTCCGGCAGCCCGGAATCCTGAAGCATCAGCATGTCGTCGGTGACGGCCACCCCGGTGAAGCCGAGATCGTCGCGGAGGATCTCGTGCCAGCGCGCCGAGAGCGAGGCCGGCTCCGGGTCGACGCTCGTGTAGCTCAGGTGGCCGAACATCACCAGGGACGCTCCGGCATCGACCCCGGCGGCGAAGGGAGGCGCATCGCGCGCCTGCCACTGGTCGAACGCGAGGTCTGTCGACGGGATGCTCGTGTGGGAGTCGGCGTTCGTCTCGCCGTGGCCCGGGAAGTGCTTCAAAGTACTGAAGACCGACCCGTTCTCTGCCGCCACGGATGCGGCGACCCGCGCGCTCGACGACGCCGGATCGGTGCCGAGAACTCTGTCGAAGATGAACGAGCCCGGGTCGGCGGTGACATCGGCGACAGTGCCGAAGTTCACGGAAACGCCGGCAGACTTCAGCAGGGCCGCCCGTTGGGTGAACGACGCTTTCGTCTCCTCCACTGGCAGGGATTTCAGCTGGTCTGCCCCGGGAAAGACATCCTCACCGAGCCGGGCGACATCGCCGCCCTCCTCGTCGATCGAGACGAGCGGGGAGAGGCCTGCCGTGAGTGTCACGCCGGCGAGCTGGGCACGGAGAGCTCCCGCTGAGCCGGGCACGTTGTTGCCGAGCAGCAGGAACCCGCCCGGGCCGTTCGCCGCCAGGTACTTCACCATCGGTGCCGGATCGGTGCCCGGCACCTGCACCATGAACATCGTCGCCAGCTTGGCATCGAGCGTCATCGAGTGCATGCGCGTCGAGGCATACAACGCGTCGAGCTCTGCTGGGGTGGCGGCGGTGGCTGTGGCGGCCGGGCTGGCTCTGGCGGCCGGCGTGGCTGTGGCGGCCGGCGTGGCTGCGACCGTCGACGTGGCGGACGGAACCGCTGAGGCCGACGACGTGGGGGCGGACGTGGCCAGCGCAGTGCCACCCGCAGAATCCGCCGAGGCTGCGGCCGAGCATCCACTGATCGACGCCGCCAGCGCCACGCCCAGCGCCAACGCCACCGCCGCCCGGGCCGAGAGCCCCGGTCGCACCCGCGCTCGCACCCGCACGCGCGCCATCATTCAGCTCCCACAGCCCGGCCGGCAGCTTCCACAACCTCGCCAGCAGCTCCCACGGCCTGCCGGTGGCGCGCCGCCGTCTCCCGGTAGCGCACCGCGTTGTCCTTCACCGAGGCCCGCTCGGCGTCGGTCAGTTCGCGCCGCACCTTTCCGGGCATCCCGGCCACCAGCGATCCGCTCGGGATCACTGTGTTCTCGAGGATCAGCGCCCCCGCAGCGATGAGGCAGTCGTCACCGATCTGTGCGCCATTCAGCACGGTCGCGTTCATGCCGACGAGGCTGCGGTCGCCGATCGTGCAGCCGTGCAGCACCGCGCCGTGGCCGACGCTCACGTCGGCTCCGATCTGCACCGGCGAACCGGGGTCGGCGTGCACCACCACGTTGTCCTGCAGGTTGCTGCCCTCGCCGAGCGAGATGTGCGCGGTGTCACCCCGCACGACCGCGCCGTAGAAGACGCTCGCCGACCCGGCGACGGCGACATCGCCGATGAGCAGGGCGGTTGGCGCAATGAAGGCCGAGTCGTCAACAGAAGGCGTGACGCCATCGAGCGGCAGGATGTTCGTGAACGGTGTCATTCGGCAGGCCCCAACCAGGCAGTGGCGACCGTCGAGTGCGCAGACTCGGGGTCGGAGGGATGGAAGATGCCCGCGACGACATCCCGGTACAGTCGGCCGAGCTCGCTGCTCGACGACAGAGACCGGCCGCCGGAGACCCGCAGCGCCTGGTCGACGACGAACCGCGCGTTCTCGGTCGCCCGGAGCTTCAGACCGACGAGTCGCGGAAACCAGGACCGGCCGAGATCCGTCTTCTCGTCCACAGCCCGCGCCAGAACGTCGAGCTGCGGGTACAGCCCATCCTGCGCGATCGCCGCATCCGCGATGCGATACCGGATGTCGGGATCCGACGAATAGCGTCGGCCGTCGTTCTTCAGCGACGTGCGCCGGTGAGCCGCCTCGACGGCGAGTTCGAGGGCGCGTTCGCCGATCCCGGTGTAGACGGCGGCGATGAGGATCTCGAAATTCGCGAAGATCGCGAACACGAACGGGTCGGCGCTCGGGCCGGCCGGGAGCTTCCGGACGATGCGGTCCGCTCTGACCTCGGCCCCGTCGAGCACCGTCGTTCGGCTCTGGGTGGCCCGCATGCCGAGCGTGTCCCAGTCGTCGAGGGTCTCGAACCCGCCCGCGGCGCGGTCGAGGAAGCCGTGCACGAGCAGCGGGTCGGTGGGGTCGGTCTCATCCAGCCCGAAGATGCCGAGCCGCGTCCACGCCGGCGACAGCGACGTGAAGATCTTGCGCCCGAAGAAGTGGTACCCGTCGCCCGGCTGCGGTTCGGCACGGGTGGTGGATCCGAAGAGCACCAGGTCGTTGCCCGCCTCGCTGTTGCCGAACGCGAACACCTCATCGGCCCCGGCCTCGCGCAGCACGAACTCGAGGGAGTCGTCGCCGCGGTCGAGCAGGGCCTTCGCGACTCCCGTCCAGACGAGGTGCATGTTGATGCCGAGGGCGGTGGCCGGGGCCGCCGTGGCGAGGCGGAGCTGTTCGCGGGCGACCCGCTCGAGCCCGAAACCGAGGCCGCCGAACTGCTCGGGCACGAACATCCGCAGGTACCCGGCCTCGGCCAGAGCGTCGAGATCCTCGGTGAAGAATTCGTTCCGCGCGTCGTAGCCTGCGGCACGCGAACGGATGCTCCCGAGCAGCTCGTCGCTGATGATCGTCTCCGTTGCCGCTGCACTCATGTTGCCGCGCTCATGTCTGCCTGCTCACCCGTCAAGACTACGTCGTCGGGCAAGATGGACACATGGCCCTCCCGATTGAGAACTACGCCCTGATCAGCGACTGCCACACCGCGGCACTGGTCGGTGATGACGGGAGCATCGACTGGCTCTGCCTGCCGCGCTACGACTCGCCGTCGACATTCGGTGCGCTGCTGGGAGACGAGAGCCACGGTCGGTGGAAGATCGCCCCGAAGCATCCGGATGCCCGCTCGCACCGCCACTACCTCGGCAACACCTTCGTGCTCACCACCGTCTGGACCACCCCTGAGGGCGTCGTCGAAGTCACCGACTTCATGCCGCACGGCGACCGCCGGGCCGACCTGATGCGCCGGGTCAGGGGCGTCTCCGGAGCGGTGCGGATGGCGGTCGACCTCCGTATCCGGTTCGGCTATGCCACCGCCATCCCCTGGGTGCGCCAGATCGCCACCCCGGAGGGCGCCTCCGATCTCGTCGCGATCGCCGGCCCCGACGCCCTGGTGATCCGCGGTGCCGAACTCGAACCGTCCGATCACTCGCACGGCCGCGAGTTCGTCGTGAAGGAGGGCGAGATCGTCGACACGGTGATGACCTGGTATCCGTCCCACCGCCCCACACCGACCCCCAACGACGTGGATCTCGCCCTGGCCGACACTCTGGACTGGTGGGAGAACTGGGGTTCCGACAGCGCCCAGGACGGCCCGTACCACGCAGCTGTGATGCGCTCGCTCCTCGTCTTGAGGGCCCTGACCCACGAGGACACCGGCGGGATCGTCGCCGCCGCGACCACCTCTCTGCCGGAGAGTTTCGGCGGCCAGCGCAACTGGGACTACCGCTACGTCTGGCTCCGGGACGCGTCGCTCACGCTGACCGTGCTGCTCGACCACGGCTTCACCGGCGAGGCGGATGCGTGGCGCGGCTGGCTCCTCCGGGCGATCGCCGGAGACCCGAACGACGTGCAGATCATGTACGGGCTGGAGGGCGAGCGCTGGCTGCCCGAACGCGAACTCACCTCGCTGCCGGGCTACAACGGCGCCTCCCCCGTGCGCGTCGGCAACGGCGCGGTCGACCAGTACCAGGCCGATGTGATCGGCGAGGTGATGGTGGCCCTCCACCGCTCCCGCGTGCAGACCGGCAACGCCAGCCAGGATGCCTGGGCTCTCCAGCGCGCGCTGCTGACGGTGGTCGAGACGAACCTCGAACGGCCCGACTCCGGCATCTGGGAGATCCGCGGCCCGAACCAGTTCTTCACGCACTCCCGGGTGATGGTCTGGGCAGCTCTCGACCGGGGCATCAAGGGTGTCGAGCAGTTCGGCCTCCGCGGCCCCGTCGAGAAGTGGCGGCGACTGCGGGAGCAGGTGCGTGGCCAGATCGAGGAGAAGGGCTACAACGCTGAACTCGGCTGCTACACCCAGGTCTTCGGGGGCACCGCTGTCGACGCTTCCCTCCTGCAGCTCGCCCAGGTGGGCTACGTCGATGCCGACGATCCGCGGATGCTCGGAACCGTCGCCCGCATCGAACAGGAACTGCTGCACGACGGGCTGCTGCTGCGCTACCGCACCGAGTCGGGCGTCGACGGACTTCCCGCGGGCGAGTATCCGTTCCTCGCCTGCTCGTTCTGGCTCGTCGAGCAGTACGCCCGAAGCGGCAGGCTCGAAGACGGCCGGCGGCTGATGGATGCCCTCCTGAAGCTCCGCAACGACGTGGGCCTCCTCAGCGAGGAGTACGACATCACCGGCCACCGCCAGGCGGGCAACACCCCTCAGGCGCTGACGCACCTCGCACTCGTGCGTGCGGCCGACGCGCTGACCGACACCGCGCGCGAATCGAAGGACGCGGACACGGGCGCACCCGAGGCCACGGAACGGAACGTGCTCCGATAGCAGGGCAGGCCGGGGAACGCGCTCCGGTAGCCGGGCAGACTGGGCACCGGATGGCGCAAACAGCCGCTCAGCGCCCCGACCGGTTGAGCAGTGACACCGGCAGCAGAGCCGCCCGCCGGTCATCCGCTGCGCTGGCCTGGGCACTCAGCGAACGGATGATCGCCTGCACATCCACCACGAGACGGCTGCGCCGCTCGACCTCATCTTGCGGCAGGGCACCACCCGCAGCCCCGCCCACCGCGCCCGGCGGCGCGAACTGCTCACGCTCGACCGCCGCCAACAACTCCTCGATCGCCTCCGCCGGCATGTGGTAGAGCCCCGCCAGCCGCGCAGCGAAACCCCGCGCCGTCTCGCCCCCGGAGAGTTCGAAACGGTAGTCCCTGGCCGAGTCCCTGACCTCCTGCCAGCCGAGAGAGGCAGGCCGCGCATCCGTCAGCATCCCCGCGATTCGGAGCCTCCGCCGCATCCTCCGCCAGGCGGCGGGAAGCAGCGCGAGAAGGATCACCAGCAGAGTGACGCCGGCCGCGATCAGCCACGCCGTGCCCTGCTGGGCCGCCTGCACCTGCGGGTCGGTGACCGCGACGTCGCCACTGTCGACCTGCGGGGCGGCTCGCGGTGTGGTGGGTGCGGCGGTCGAGCCTGCGGCATCCCGAAGCGGGGCAGCCGCGGCCGCGGCCGTGTAGTTCGGCAGCGAGTAGTCGGGCGGGGTGAGCCCGAGCCCCGGGGTCGGTTCGAACGCGAGCCAGCCGACGCCGTCGAACCAGAGTTCGGGCCACGCGTGCAACTGGTCGCTGTAGACCTGGAACGTGGTCAGGTCATCGCTCGTGCGAGTTCCGGCCCCGCCGGGGTGGTACCCGATGGCGATGCGCGAGGGAATCCCGAGGGTGCGCGCCATGACGGCCATTGCCGACGCGAAGTGGATGCAGTACCCGCTCTTCGCGGAGAGGAACGTGGCGACCGCGGCGAAGTTGCCCCCGTCGTAGTGACCCTCGACAGGCGCTGAGACCGAGTACTCGAATGCTCCCGAGGTGAAGTAGCTCTGCAGCGCGACGGCTTTGTCGTAGGCGCTGGCCGCGCCGTTCGTCACCTCGAGTGCCGTATTGCCGATGATCGGGGAGATCGAACGGGGCAGCCGGAGATAGCTCTGCAGGGCATCCGGAACCGACGAGCCTGCGGACGCCAGCTGATCGGCTGTCGGCTGCACGAGGAGGCTCGAGACGGTGTAGTTCTGGCCGGTCGTGTTCGTGCTGTCCCCGGTGACGGTGAGACTGCCGGGGCTGACCGTCCAGGCGCCGTTCAGGCCCGTCACCCCGGTCTCCGGGTAGGGCACGGGAAGCCAGTCGCTGCGGAGGCCGGTCACAGAGACGTCGGACGTGACCGGCTGGGTCGCGACATCCGCCGAGAGCCCGTCGGGCGCGGCGAAACCGGCCTCGAGCGGCGCGGCGTCACTCGTCTCCTCGGGCTGCCAGGGCCCGGTGGTGAAGTCGGAGAGGTTGACGAGCTTCAGGTAGAGACCCGACGCCGAGGTCGTGCTGTAGGTCAGCGAGAGAACCGGGTTGGTACGCCGCAGATCCTGGCTGAGCTGGATCGACGGATCGACTCCGCTCGAATACACCGACGGCAGCTGGGCCGACAGCGGCGTGCGGAACGACCCGGGGGTCAGCCCGGGGGTGACCCCGGGCAGGAAGCAGGCGAGCAGCACCACGAGCCCCCCGGAGAGCACCGCGCGCCCGCCGTTCCGGCCCGATCGGATGCTCGCCGTCTCCCGGAGGCGCAACCCGATGCCGAAACGCGCCGCCGCGAAGAGCAGCAGCAGATAGGTGCCGGCGAGCACGGCGAACAACACGAGGTCGAAGTCCTGCTGGCGGACGGTATAGGGCACGATCAGGATCGACACCGGCACGAGACCGGCGAGAGCCGGCATCCGGAGCCCGAAGACGAGCGCGTCGGCCAACACGGCGAGGAGCCCGACGGTGAGGGCGAGCAGCAGCACGATGGGTTGCACCGGGTCGGCGGGAACGCTCTGGATCGCGATCGACTCCCCCGCATCGGCGAGGCCGGAACGGATCGCGTCGAGCGTGTCGAGGGTCGGGAGAAGGCCGAACAGCGCGCTGCCCGGCGCGAACATCACGGTGACCGTGATCGCCCAGGCCACCAGTGCCGCGATCGGTGCCGCGACGACGGGCAGCGGGAGAAGGCGGACGATGAGGGCGACACCCAGCACGAGGGCCACGACGAGGGCGGTGTTCCACCACCAGCCCGACCCGGAGAGCAGGGGGGCGAGCCCGCCCACGGGAAGCATGATCAGCAGAAAGAGAAGGGGTGAGACGGCGGCCTGCGCAGCTCGGCTCGGCTCTATGCGGGGGCGGGTCCCGGCGCTGCCGGGGCGGCCGTTCTCGTGGCCGGCCCCGGAGCCGTTCTCGTGCCCGACCGGCGGCCGGACGGGCTGCAGAGGTGGACGGATCAGCGTGCGCGTGCCGCTCACAGCACCAACCTCTCGCCGTCGACGGTTCCCCACGCTGCAGACGGGGCCTCGTCGGAGGTGATGACCTGCGTCATCCAGCCCGCTGACTCGAGCACCTGGCGCGAGGCGAGCGCCCAGCCAGCAGAGGCCGCCCCCGGCGGGGTGACGATGATTGCGACGGCACCGGATGAGAACCGTGCGGCGCTGGCGAGCGAATGGAGAGACGCATCCTCGAGCCGGCCCACAACGGCGAAAAGAGGCGGCAGGTCACCGAGCGCTGACTCCGTGCGGCTCACGGCGAGGCGGTAGTCGACGCTCACCGGAACCGATGCGGAGGCGTGATCGCCCACGGTTTCGCCCGCATCATCCCGGTGCGCCGCTTCGACGACCGAGGCGCGTGCCGCGTGCAGCAGCAGTTCCTCGGGCGACGACGGATCGAACCGGGCGCCGATGGCGTCGATCAGCCGCACCTGGAAGCCCTCGCCGAGGAGGTGCAGCGCGATCGACGTGCTCATGGACACCGCCCACTCGAACTCGGGTGAGAAACGGTGCTGGCCGGCCGCATACCCCGCCGCGGCGCAGTCGAGGATGACGACCGCATGCTGGTCGTTCTGCTGGTCGTCCTGGCGCACCATCAGCTCACCGAGCCGGGCCGTCGCCGACCAGTTGACGCGGCGCATCGAGTCACCGGTCTGGTACTTGCGGGAGATCACATCCTGTTCCCCTGCGCCGCCGAGCTGGCGGGAGGTTGGCGCAGAGCCTGCTCCGGAGGCGAGGCGCACCGCGCCGCGCGGCAGGGGCACGGTCGACGGCGTCACCGTGAGCACATCGGTGCCGCCGACTCTCACTGACCGGATGACCATGCCGAACGGGTCGGAGAGAAGCAGTGTGAGCGGGCCCACCTGGTGCTGCCCCCGATGGCGCGCCTCGAGCTCGTAGTCGAAGACCGTCGGCACCCCGGCGCCAGATCTCCGGAGCCGCGGGAACGGCGCCCGGGCGCCGGCGACCAGCGGCGCGGCCGCCCGGTCGAACCAGACCGCGTGCCCCACGGCGAAGAAGCCGCGGTTCTGAACGAGCAGTCGAACGTTCACCTCACTGCCGGCGGTGGCGAGCTCGGGAGTGAAGCGCCGATCGACGGTGAGCTTCGGTCGGTTCAGCGATACGCCGACCGCTCCGACGATGGGCAGTGCCAGCACGAGGAGCGCAACGAAACTCAGGTCACGGCGCTGCATCACATTCATGACGACGAGCAGCAGGATGCCCGCCACCAGGAAACCCCAGCCCCGGAGAGTCGGCCGGGGCACACGATCCCGCACAAAGGCGAGCGCGGCGGGCACGGCCTAGGCCATCCTCGCCGCGACCAGGGGAACGGGCGTGTTCGCGACGATGCGGTGGAGCACCTCATCGTGTGCGGCCGCCCCGCCGACACGGTTGTCGGAGAGCGATCGCCGGGTGAGCAGCAGGCGGTGGGCCAGCACGGGCACGACCAGGGCGTCGATGTCGTCGGGCAACACGAACTCACGACCATCCAGAGCCGCCGCCACTTTCGCCGCCCGCACCAGGTGCAGGGTCGCGCGGGGGCTCACCCCGAGGCGGATGTCGGGATCGCGGCGGGTCGCCTGGGCGATGTTGACCGCATACTGCTCCACGGCCGGTGAGACGAAGACGCTGCGGGCGGTCTCGATCATCCGCTGCAGCTCCTGGCGGGTGACGACGGCATCGATCTGGTCGAGCGGGCTCTGCTGCTCACGATTGTGCAGCATGGCGAGTTCGGCCCGGGCATCCGGATACCCCATGGACACCCGCATCATGAAGCGGTCGCGCTGGGCCTCGGGGAGGGCGTAGGTGCCCTCCATCTCGATGGGGTTCTGGGTGGCGACGACACTGAACGGGGGTTCGAGGAAGTAGGTCTGGCCGTCGATCGAGACCTGTCGTTCCTCCATGCACTCGAGAAGGGCCGACTGGGTCTTCGGCGAGGCACGGTTGATCTCGTCGGCGATGACGATGTTCGAGAAGATCGCGCCCGGTTTGAACTCGAACTCGCGCTCGTGTTGGTTGTAGATGGAGACGCCGGTCACATCGGAGGGCAGAAGGTCGGGAGTGAACTGGATGCGGCTGACGCTGCAGCCGACCGAGCGGGCCAGCGCTTTGGCCAGAGTGGTCTTGCCCACGCCCGGAACATCCTCGACCAGCAGGTGGCCCTCGGCGAGCAGCACGATCAAGGAGAGAGTGGCGATCTCCTCCTTGCCGTTGATCACCTTCTGCAGATTTGACAGAATCGCCGCGGACAGCCGCCCGAAATCGTCGATCTCGCCGAGCTGCTGCGGGTCGGCCCGGCTCGCTGAGCGTGATTCGGCGGCTCTGGTCGTGGCCCGGTCTGTCATAGCTGCTCCCGCTCTCGGCACTCGTGCGCCGATTGTAGCCTGAGAAACTGTCAGCGCAACGCCCGCCGACGGCCCCTGGCGCGGCCCCGAAAAACCGTCCCGGAAATGAAGCGCCCAGCAGGATCGTGATCGATCTCCCGAAAACTGTCGCTTCCGCGCTGCCAGAGCGACAGTTTTCGGGAGATCGATGTCGGTCTGGCGAGTGCGAGGGCGGATCCGCGGCGAGGAGGGCGGGTGGGTGAGGATCAGCGGGGCGGGAGGCGGTGGAGGGTCACGTCGGTGAGGGTGCCGCCGAGCTGGGCGGCGGTGGCCGTGGCCGTGAGGTAGGTGCAGGAGGGCTGGCGGCGGCGGTCGGTGGGCGATCCGGGGTTCAGGAGGCGGACGCCGCCGGGGGTGACGGAGTCCCAGGGGATATGGCTGTGCCCGAAGACCAGCACGTCGACGTCGGGGAACGCCGCGTCGGCGCGAGCCTCGCGGCCGGTGGCCGGCCCGGTCTCGTGGGTCATCGCGAAACGGAGCCCAGACGTCTCCACCCTCGCGACCTCGGGCAGCACTGCGCGGAGCTCCGGGCCGTCGTTGTTGCCCCAGACCCCGACGAACGTGCCCCCGGCCGCTGCGACACGCGCGGTGAGACGCTCGTACGTCTCGAGGTCGACCCAGTCGCCGGCGTGGAACACCACCTCCGCCGCATCCACCGCCTGCCACACCTCGGTCGGCAGGTCGCGCGCCCGCTTCGGCAGGTGGGTGTCGGCGAGCAGCAGGAGACGGGTCACGTGCACACGATAGGCCAGGATCGGCCACCCGAGCCAGCCAAGCCGCCCGCACCGCCCGCCCCTGCCCGCGCCCGCACCGCCCGCCCCTGCCCGCGCCCGCACGCGCTCGCACGCGCTCGCACGCGCTCGCACGCGCCGGAGCGTAAGCTGGCCGCCCATGAGCCTCAGCGCGTTCGACCTCTTCTCCATCGGCATCGGTCCGTCGAGTTCGCACACCGTCGGCCCGATGCGCGCGGCGTACCTGTTCGTGTCGGGGCTGCAGCAGGATGACCGGCTCCCCGCTGTGAGACGGGTGAAGGTCGACCTCTTCGGTTCCCTCGGGGCGACCGGCCACGGGCACGGCACCCTCAAGGCGGTCATGCTGGGCCTCTCCGGCGAACAGCCTCACCTCGTCGATCCGCTGACCGCAGACGTGAAGGTCGAGCGTCAGTCGGAGGGTGGCACGCTCGAGCTCGCGGGCGGGCATCCGGTGCCCTTCGACTGGCGGAAGGACATCGTGATGCACCGCCGCGAGCGCCTTGCCTTTCACAGCAACGGCATGCGGTTCACTGCGTTCGACGACTCGGGCGACGTGCTCGACCAGCGCGAGTACTTCTCGGTCGGTGGCGGCTTCGTGCTCGACCAGGACGAAGCGGGCCGCACCATGCTGGTGCACGACGCGACGCCCGTGCCGTACCCCTTCACCAGCGGCGCCCAACTGGTGGACCTCTGCGAACGAACGGGCCTCCGGGTGAGCGACCTCGTGCTGCAGAACGAACTCGCTTGGCGGAGCGAAGCGGATGTTCGCGCGGGCCTCCTGCATCTCTGGGAGGTGATGCAGCAGACCATCGAGCGAGGTTGCTCGGCCACCGGGACGCTACCCGGCGGGCTGAAGGTCAGGCGTCGTGCCGCCGCCCAGCTGGCCCAGTTGGAGCAGAACCCCGCCCCGGACGATCCGCTCCGTGCGATGGAGTGGGTCACCCTCTTCGCCCTCGCCGTGAATGAGGAGAATGCAGCCGGCGGGCGCATCGTGACGGCACCGACGAACGGCGCCGCCGGCATCATTCCCGCCGTGCTCGCCTATTTCACCCGCTTCGTTCCCGGAGCCGGCGACGACGACGTGGTGCGATTCCTGCTCGCAGCGACGGCGGTCGGCATCCTCTTCAAGGAGAACGCGTCGATCTCAGGGGCCGAGGTCGGCTGCCAGGGTGAGGTCGGCTCGGCGTGCTCCATGGCCGCCGCCGGTCTCGCCGAGGTGCTCGGCGGGTCGGCGAGACAGGTGGAGATGGCGGCCGAGATCGGCATCGAACACAACCTCGGCCTGACCTGCGATCCCGTCGGCGGGCTCGTGCAGATCCCCTGCATCGAACGGAACGCGGTCGGCGCGGTGAAGGCGATCACCGCTGCTCGGATGGCGGTGCGGAGCGACGGCGAGCACCATGTCTCCCTCGATGCCGCGATCAAGACCATGCGGGAGACCGGGGCCGACATGAAGGACAAGTACAAGGAGACGTCGCGGGGTGGCCTGGCGCTGAACGTGGTCGAGTGTTGACGGCAGGGCGATGAACGGGCTGGCGAGCATAGAGCCGATCCGCCGATCGCACAAGTCCCCGGCGGGCCGCAGGACGCCCCCACCGCCGACCGCGTATTTTTAACCCATGACCGACAAGACACAACCGGAACCCGACGCCGATCACGACGCCGAGACCGAAGAGGACACCGCGTCGGGTGGAGCTCCGGCGGATCCCGAACCGCAGAGCCTCTAGGCGCGCCGCGCATTGGGCATTCTGCTCTATGGCAACCCGAGCATCGAGATCAGCTTCGATGACCGGGCCCTCCAGCATCTCCAGATCGTGATCACGGCCAAACTTCGCCGCCGCGAGAGCTTCGTCTTCTCCTGGAACGACTCAGCCGACGTCGGAAGCGGCCGCAGCTCCATCTGGCTCGACCCGTCGAGCACTCTCTACTACCGCTACTTCGGCTCTCGCGTTCCGGCGATCAACCGTGAATGGATCGACGTGCTGATGGAGTCCGCGAACAGCGGCGGCGGGCTCTTCTTCCTGCCGGAGCCGGGCACCGGTGCCCACAATTCCCCGATCGCCCGATCGAGAGGCTGACCCGGATGACCGCCTCCGCACCCTGGCTTGCATCTCTCAGCCAGCCGCAGTACCTGATCACGCTGTACTTCCTCGTCGTGGCGGGGCTCGCGCTGATCGCGGGGTTCGCCCGGAGCGTGGCGACGCGCTCGGAGGTCGGATCGCGGTTTCGACCGGCCGTGGTGGCGAGACTCGCCGTCACGGGCGTGGCGTCCGTGTCGTACATCCTGCTCGTGATGACCTTCCTCTCGGGATACAGCCTCGTCGGGGGTGAGTACGTCCCAAACCAGGGTGCCGTGCTGGTGTTCGCTCTGAGGTACATGGACTGGTCGGTCACGGTCCCCATGCTGACACTCGAACTGCTTGCTGTCTGCAGTGTCGTCGGTTCGGGTCTTCGCCGCACGCAGGTGCTCGCAGCGGCGAGCGCGTTCGCGATGATCTTCTGCGGCTTCCTCGGCGCGATCGTCATCGATGAGGGCCAGAGCCAGGCCCAGCTGCTGATCTGGGGTGGGATCAGCTGTGTGTTCTGGATCGTCACCAACGTTGTGCTCATCCAGAGCGTCCGTCGTTCCCTTCCCACGCTGACGCCACTGGCCGCTTCATGGATGCGCTCTGCCACCATCCTCATGCTCTCCGGGTGGGTCGTCTATCCCCTCGTCTACCTGATCCAGGTGTTCGGCTCGGGCGGCGGCTGGGCGACCACGATGCAGGTGTCGCTCTGTGTCGCCGATGTGCTGGTGAAGATCGGCTTCGGCACGCTCATCCACCGGGTGGCGAAACTCCGCACGGCGGAGGATGTCCGGGCCGGGGACGACGTGCATCCGGAGTCCATCTGGATCTCGTCGGTCAAACAGTCGGACGCGGGCCAGCCGAGCGAGGTCTATCTCGCGGAGGGCGCTTCCGTGCACCAGCGGCACGCCCGCCCGCCCAGGTCATCTGCGGTGCCGGTGGAGCGAGCCGCCACCGACGACGAGGAGCTGTGAGGTCAAGGGACTTCCGGTGCTCGCCCGGGCTGTTACCGTGAACCATGCCTGAAGCGCCACCGCCTGCAACGCCTGTAACGCCTGCCACCGAGCGGCCCCTGGTCGCCGTCATCGGAGGTTCCGGTCTCTACAGCCTGTTCGACGAATCGGCGGCCGGAACCGAGACCCTCGTGGTACCGACGCCGTTCGGCGAGACGTCGAGCCCCATCACGGTGGGCCGGATCGGCGGCCACACGGTCGCGTTCCTGACCCGGCATGGCGCCGACCATTCCGTCGCGCCGCACCAGATCAACTACCGGGCCAACATCTGGGCGCTGAAGTCCCTCGGGGTTCGGGCGATCGTCTCGTCCGCTGCAGTCGGCGGCGTGAGCCCGGAGGTGCCGCCCGGAACCCTCGTGCTCACCGACCAGTTCATCGATCGCACCTGGGGCCGGCCCGATACGTTCTTCGACCGGGGCAGCGTGCAGCATCTTGCCGCGGCCGATCCGTTCTGCCCGGCCCTCCACAGCCTGGCCGCGAGCGCCCTCACCGGTGCAGGAGAGGTCTTCTCGTCCACAGGCACCGTCGTCGTCATCCAGGGCCCCCGGTTCTCGACCCGCGCGGAGTCGGTCTGGTTCCGGGCCGCGGGTGCCCACACCGTCAACATGACCCTGGTGCCCGAGGTGACGCTCGCCGCCGAACTGAACATCGGAACGGTCAACCTCTCGTTCGTGACCGACGCGGACGCCGGCTTGGCCCCGAGCGCCCCGGCGGGCACAGCGACCGGTGCGGCGGCGCGCGGGGCGGCGGGCGAGGCCGCTGATGCAGCGGCTGTCGCGGAGCCCGACTCGGTGAGCGCCGACCTCGTCTTCCGCCAGCTCCGGGATGCCCAGCCGCGCATCGTGCGGGCGATCGAAGCCATCGTCGCCGCCATCCCCGCGGGCTATGAGCCCCGGGAGCTGATCGCAGCCGACGAAGTCGCGCGTGTCATGGCGTACGCGGTTCCGGAGATCGGCGGCACCCATGCCTGACTCCGTCGTGCCTGACTCCGCCGTGCATGACCCCTTCGCGACTGACACTTCTGCGCATGACCCAGCCGAGCTGCTGCTGGTCACCGGCGGCGCCGGCTTCATCGGCTCCGCCATCGTGCGCGAGGCGCTCAGGCTCGGCTGGCGGGTGCGCGTGCTCGACTCGCTCCGCCCCGATGTGCATGCCGTGCGGGCTGCGGGCGAGACGACACCGGTCATCGATGGCGTCTCCCCCGGCGATCCGCGGGTCGAGTTCCAGCTCGGCGACGTCACCGACCCGGAGGCCGTCGCTGCCGCGCTCGACGGCGTGAGCGTCGTCTGCCACCAGGCGGCGAAGGTCGGTCTCGGAGTCGATTTTCTCGACGCCCCCGACTATGTGGCGAGCAACGAACTCGGCACCGCGATCCTGCTGGCCGGGATGACACGCGCCGGCATCGGCCGGCTCGTGGTGGCCTCGTCGATGGTGGTCTACGGCGAGGGCAGCTACCGCCGGGCATCCGGAGCCGCCGAGCAGGCTGGTGCAGAGGTCGACCCAGAGGCCGGCTCAGGGGTCGACTCAGAGGCCGACTCAGAGGCCGGTTCACGCGCCGGCGCCCACGCCGGCGCCGCCATCCGCCCGCCTGCGCGGCTGCAGAGCGACCTCGAGGCCGGGCGCTTCGACCCCCTCGACCCGATGACCGGGCTGCCTCTCGTTCCGGCGCTCATCGCGGAGGACGACCCCCTCGACCCCCGCAACGTCTACGCCTCGAGCAAACTCTCCCAGGAGTACCTCGCAGCCTCCTGGGCCCGTTCGACCAGCGGCCGGGCCATTGCCCTCCGGTACCACAACGTCTACGGCCCCGGAATGCCGCAGAACACGCCCTACGCGGGGGTGGCATCCCTCTTCCGCTCGGCCATCGAACGCGGCGAAGCACCCCGGGTCTTCGAAGACGGCCGCCAACGGCGCGACTTCGTGCACGTGGCAGACGTGGCCCGCGCGAACCTCCGGGCGGTGGACAGCACGGCGGCAGGCGCCGACTCGAGCTTCCGCGCCTTCAACGTGGGCAGCGGCACTGTGCACACGATCGGCGATCTCGCCGCGGCCCTGAGCCGCTGGTCGGGTGGGCTCGCGCCCGTCGTGACCGGGGAGTTCCGGCTCGGCGACGTGCGTCACATCACGGCATCGAGCGAACGCCTGCGCGCGGAACTCGGCTGGCAGCCGTCGGTGTCGTTCGACGAAGGAGTGCGCGAGTTCGCGTCGGCACCCCTCCGCGCGGCTGTGCAGTCGTCGTGAGCGGCCCGGGCGGCCCCGCCGCGCCCCCCGACGCTGTGCCGCCCGACGCCACGCCGCTCGGAGACGCCGCACCCCTCGACGGTGCCGCACCCCTCAGAGATTTCCCGCCGCTCGTCGACGTCGTCCTCCCCTGCCTCAATGAGGCCGACGCCCTGCCCTGGGTGCTCGGCCGCCTGCCGGCCGGCTACCGCGCAATCGTGGTCGACAACGGGTCGACGGATGACTCGGCCGCTGTGGCGCGCGCGCACGGCGCCATCGTCGTGACCGAGTCGAGGCGCGGCTTCGGAGCGGCCGCGCACGCGGGTCTCCTTGCTGCGACGGCGGAGACGGTCGCGTTCTGCGACGCAGACGCCTCGATGGATCCGTCGGAACTCCCCCGCATGGTCGCCCTCCTCGCGCCCGCTGTCCGCGAAGTCACACCCGGCACAGTCACACCCGGCACAGCCACGCTCACCGGCGCACGCCTCGTGCTCGGCCGCCGCCGCCCGACGTCCCGAGGATCCTGGCCCCTGCACGCCCGGCTCGCGAACCGTGCCCTCTCTCTCCTCATCCGCCTGCGTTCAGGCGTGGTGCTGCACGACCTCGGGCCGATGCGTGTCGCCCGCCGGGCCGACCTCCTCGCCCTCGGCCTGATCGACCGCCGGAGCGGCTATCCGCTCGAAATGGTGCTCCGCACCAATGAGAGAGGGTGGAGTATCGTCGAGACCGATACCGCGTACTCCCCGCGCGTCGGTCGCTCCAAGGTCACCGGCACGGTGCAGGGAACCATCGGAGCGATCCGCGACATGTCCCGACTGCTCTCCGCGGTAAAGAACAGCGCCGTACAGAACGGCGCCGTGAAAACCAGCGCGGCAATGAACACCGCCTCGAAGAACGGCGACGACGGCTGAGCACCGCTGCTGAACCTTCCCACACCGACGGTGGGCTGAACCTGACCGCCGGCTGTACGAACCAACCATCCGGGCCCCTGCTCCGAACCACTCCCGCACAAACACAGCAAACACAGCAATCACCACAAACACAGCAGCAACACAGCAAGCAACACAGCCAGCAACACCGTGCAGCATATGTCGCAGTCACACGCAGCCAAGAGGGAGTTCCGGTGCTCACAGTCATCGTCATCGCAAAAGAGTGTGTTCCCGGGCGGGTGAAGACCCGGTTGGCCCCCGACCTCACCTTCGAACAGGCTGCAGCCGTCGCATCCGCGAGTCTCGCCGACACCCTCGACGTCGTACGTGGGCTTCCCGCAGAGCGTCGCATCCTCGCGTTCGACGGCGACCCGGCGAATGCGCCCGTCGAAGCAGAGGGGTTCGAGCTGATTCCGCAGGCAGAAGGCGGCCTGGATGCCCGACTCGCCGACATCTTCTCGAAGTGCGAGGGGCCCACTCTGCTGGTCGGCATGGACACTCCCCAGCTCCTCCGCAGCGACCTCGAGCCCATTCTCAGCTGGCCGCAGGGTGTGGACTCAGAGCTCCCCGACGCCTGGCTCGGGCTCTCCACCGATGGCGGGTTCTGGGCGCTGGCCATGGCCAACCCCGACGGCAGCGTCATCGAGGGCGTCCCCATGTCCCAGGACGACACCGGCAGCATCCAGCTCGACCGCTTGCACCAGGCCGGCCTCACTGTCGGTCTGCTCGCGAGCCTCACCGATGTCGACACGGCACAGGATGCCGCGCTCGTGGCTTCCCTCGCACCCGAGGGCCGGTTCGCGGCGGCCTGGCGAGCAGCCGGGTCGGAGAACGCGGCACCCACCCGCACAGCACGAGACCTCGCGGGAGCACGAGCATGACGCCCACCTTCGGCGCCGGCGGCGGCGAACCGTACGCCCGCGCCCTGCAGAACGACGGCCAGCTGTTGCTCGTACCCGTCGGCGCGCCCGATTCACGGTCGCTGGTGATGGATGTCGCCCGCTGGAGTTCCGCGGCCGACGCCACAGACATGAGCCTCATCGAGGAGGGAACCGGGCCCCTGCTCGACATCGGCTGCGGGCCTGGCCGGATGGTCAGGGCGGCACTCACCGCGGGATACAGCGCCCTCGGTATTGACGTCTCGCGCGCGGCTGTCGGAGTCGCCCTCGCCGCCGGCGTGCCGGTGCTCGAGGCCTCGGTCTTCGACCGCCTCCCGCTTGAGGGCGAATGGATGACGCTGCTGCTGGTCGACGGAAACATCGGTATCGGCGGCGATCCGACCGCACTGCTCGAACGGTGCGCCGAACTCCTGTCACCCACCGGCTGTGTGCTCGTCGAGGTGCAGCGGGATCCGACGCTCGACCGCACCTATGACTGCACGGTCGTGGGTGACGATGGTTGCGCGAGCGCCTCGTTCCCGTGGGCCGAGATCGGCAGTTCCGCCCTCGCTGCCCGTGCCGCAGAGGTCGGTCTCACCCCGGTGCAGACCTGGACTCGTGACGGGCGGTCATTCTGCCGCCTCGAGCGCCAGAGCCGACCGTAGCAAAGCTGACAGCAGCAGAGCTGACCGCAGCAATACTGAGCATTCCCGAGGAATCTCCGGTAAAAACACCGCAGTGACCAGCTGCGCGGGTTCGGATACGGCAACATAGGGTGACGATTGCTGACTGAAGGGCACCCGGCCGCGAATGAGACTGACACATTCTTTGACAGCGCTGTGGCTCACAGCGCTATCCGGAGCAACGCTGTCCGGAGCAACTTTGTCCGGAGCAACGCCGTCCGGAGCAGCGCAGTGAGCGCGCCCGACCTGCAGGTGCGCCACGGCCGGCTGCAGGCGAGACGTCCCGCAGGTGTCATGTTCCGCATCGTGCTGGCTGTCGTTGCGGTGCTCGCCGTCAGTTCCACCTCGGTGGCCGCCATCGCTGTGGCACAGACTCTCGGTCGTGCGCAGCCGGGCATCCAACTCCAGACCGCGACGGGCGAGAACGCACCGGCCGTCGCCATCGGGGCTGCGGAGGGCAGTGTCAACCTGCTGCTCGTCGGCACCGACACCCGCACCGACCAGGGCGCCGGCTTCGAAGACTCTGCCAACCAGATCGCCAGCTCCGGCGTCGGCAACAACGACGTGACGATCCTGCTGCACATCTCGGCCGACCACAAGAGCGCTGCCGTCATCAGCTTTCCACGCGACCTCGTGGGCCCGGTTCCCGCCTGCCCCGACCCCAAGGGATCGGGCACCATCGACGCCACCGACGCCGCGATCTTCAACTCCACCCTGTCGCGCGGCGGAATCTCCTGCACCGTGCTCACCGTCGAGGCCCTGACCGGCCTGACGATCCCGTACGCCGCCGAGATCAGCTTCTCCGGTGTGTCGGCGATGTCCACCGCCGTCGGCGGCGTCACCGTCTGCCTCGCCTCGCCGGTCGTCGACTCCTACACCGGCCTCGACCTCCAGGCCGGCAACCAGAACCTGATCGGCGACGAGGCACTCGCCTTCGTTCGTACCCGCCACGGCGTCGCAGACGGCAGCGACCTCGGCCGCATCAGCAACCAGCAGGTCTTCCTGTCTGCGCTCATGCGCAAGGTCACCAGCGCCGGCGTGCTCGCCAACCCGGTGACGCTCTACCAGCTCGCGAACGCGGCCCTCGCGAATATGAAGATGTCGACGAGCCTCAACAACGCGAACTCGATGGTCTCGATCGCCCTCGCCCTGAAGGACGTCGACCTCAAGCAGCTCGTCTTCGTTCAGTACCCGGTGGTCGCCGACCCCGACGACCCGAACCGTGTGGTCGCCGACAAGACTGCCGCAGAGGTGCTCAATGCCGCACTGGTGAACAACCAGCCGATCTCCCTCACCGGCGGAACGGGCGAGGCCGCGACCAGCGACCCCAACGCCACTCCGACCGACACGGCAGTGCCGACCAACACGGCAGTGCCGACCGACGGTGCGACGACGGCGCCCGCGCCGACCTCGACCGACGTTGCCCTGCCCTCGAACGTGACCGGCCAGACTGCAGCCGACGAGACCTGTACTGTCGGCAACTAGCCGATCTGCCGGGCGGCGTTCTGCCGGGCGGCGTTCTGCCGGGCGGCGTTCTGCCGGGCGACGTTCTGCCGGGCAGCCTTCTAGCGGGCGACGTTCCGGCGCCCGGCGACCCGCAGGTACACCACGCAGACCCCCGCCGTCAGCACGGCGAGGCCGAGCCACATGAAGCCCAGCCGGGCCGCGTAGTCGAACGGCAGCACCGTGTCGTTCGCGATCGGCAACGTCTTCGCGTAGAACTCCGGCACCACGAGCAGCATCAGCAGGCATCCGGTGACGATTCCGCCCTGGATGATCGCCAGAACCACCTTCGACACCCGTCGACCGGCGTGCCTGGCCACCACGCCGATGAGGAACACGACCGGCGACAGGATCGCGTCGTGCAGGATGATCGCCCCGAGCATCCACGCCGCCACGCCGAGGATCGCGGGCAGATCCTGTTTCGAGACCAGCACGACGGCGCCGAGCACCAGGCCGAGCACCCCCACACCGATCAGGATCGTTCGGGTCAGCCGCATCGTGCGGGCGCTCATTCCGGGCCCACTCAGCTCGCGTCCGCTCATGACAGCACCTCCAGCTTGCTCAGCCATTTCGTCTGCAGCACACCGGGGCGCCCGGGCGCGATCATCCGCGCTGGATACCCGTGGTCGATGTCGAGTGTCTCGCCGTTCAGCGTCAGCGCCACGAGGGTGGTGTTGTCGGCCACGTACTCCGACCCCATCTGGGTGACTCGGTAGCCACCCTCCTTCTCGAGACTGGTGATGCGGAGGGCCGCGCTCTGGCCCGCGTCGACCTGCCGGACGAGCTCCTTCAGCCGCACGCCCGTCCAGGTGGCCATCTGGCTCCAGCCCTCGACACAGGCGATCGGCAGGTCGACGGTGGTCTGCGGCATCGCGAGCAGCTCGGCGCGGCTGAACGACAGAGTGCGGGATCCGTTGCTCAGAGTGAGCGCCCAGTCCGGTGCCGTCGCCGTCTCGGTGACCTGTGCGGCGGTGGCGGTGCGGTTGATGGGCACCGACTGCGGCCCGATCCCCTTCACCCGCGGTGCGAACAGGTTGAACGGTCTCAGCAGCGCGAAGGACTGCCCGGCGGTCAGCACAACGACCGCGGCCACGCCGACGCCGACGGTGACCAGGAAGCCCCGCCGACTCGTGGATGCCCGGGTGCGGGACTGCCCGAGAGGCTCGGGCTCATCGGCGGGAACGGCCGGCGTCGCGGGTGCGTCGGGGGCGACATCCACCGCCCGGAGCGGCACGACGCCCTCGGCGGGCGCGGCGTCGATCCAGCGGAACAGCCGCCCCGTCAGCCCGGACACCTGGCGCGCGCCCGGCACCTTCTGAAGCGGTGCCGGCAGCGCGTCCACGAGCGGAGCATTGATCTCGGCGCGCTCCTCCTCATCGAAGGCGAGCTCGGGGCCGTAACCGTCGCGCTTCCGCCAATACTTTGCGATGATCGGCAGTTTCACGCCGATATGGATGGCGAGCGATCCGATGATCACGAACGACAGCGCGAAGTGCACCTCGCGGAAGCCGAACGGCCACGGGTAGAACTGGTAGGTGTTCAGCAGCCCGATGGTGATCTCGACCAGCGACGCCCCCACGAAGACGGCGATGGATGCCCGGGCGAGCAGACTGCCGATACCCGTGATCGGCGGGGTCTCGAACAGGTTCGGGAACACGGTGTAGAGCTTTGCCAGAATCAGCGGGAAGCAGGCGATCCCGGCGGTGATGTGAATGCCCTGCGTGAACTGGTAGAGGTTGCTCGGGAACGTCGGGAAGTGCATCCAGGGCAGCGGTTCCTGCAGGAAGTGGCTGTAGAGCCCGGTGCCGAAGCAGACCAGGAAGGCCAGGGCGAGCAGGCGGCCGATCACCACCGCGAGCCGCGGATTGCGGGTGGGCACGGCGACGGCGTGCTGGAGGGTGAGAAGCAGTCGGCGCATGGTCTCTCTTCGGAGCGGGACACCGAAGTGGTGGCTCTGGCCCCATGATAGGCGTTGTGCGTATTCTGCTGACGGCCATCATCCTCGTTGCGATGGCCGCGCTCACCGTGTTCTCGATCACCGCGGTCGGCTTCTTCGACCCGTCGGATGCCGGGGGCATCTTCTGGTGCACAGCAGGCCTCTGGGCGCTCTACGCCCTGGCGCTCTGGTCGGTCAGGAAGGTGCCCGCGAGGGCGGCGATCGTGCTCGTGATCGCCGGATCGGCCCTGCTCGGCGGCAGCGCGCTCGCCGGACCGCCGAACACCAGCACCGACTCCGCCCGCTACGCCTGGGACGGGATCGTGCAGCTCGGCGGCGTCTCCCCCTATACCCACGTGCCTGCCGACGACGCTCTGGCCGAATTCCGCACCGACTGGCTGTTCCCGGCGACAGTGGACGACGCCGACGGGCACCCGCAGTGCGAGGGGCCCCGCGTGGGGCGCACGCTGAGCATTCCCTCCTTCGTGGTGACCTGCACGACCATCAACCGGCCACAGGTCAACACGATCTATCCGCCGGCTGCCGAACTCTATTTCGCGGGCGTCAGAGCCACCGTTCCGGCGAGCGTCGGCTACACGCCGTTCCAGGTCGCCGGCGCCCTCATCCTCATCGGGGTGAGCATCGCGCTGGTTCTCGCCCTGCGCCGACGCGGCATCGACCCGCGCTGGGCCGCAATCTGGGCCTGGAGCCCCTTCGTTGCCACGGAGGCGGTGACGAATTCGCATGTGGACGCCCTCGCGGCGCTGCTGCTGCTCATCGCCACCCTCGTCCTCTCCCGGGCGGGAACGGGCGTCAGGCGGGTCGATCTTTCGCGCAGCGTTCTCGGCGGAATCAGCCTCGGCGTCGCCATCGCAGTGAAGCTCGTGCCGGTCATCGGCGTTCCCGCGATCCTCCGGCGGCATCCGTTCAGCGTCTCGATCTCCGCCGTTCTGACCTTCGCCGCCCTCTACGTGCCCTACATCCTGTCGACCGGCATTGCGGTGATCGGTTTTCTGCCCGGGTACCTCAGCGAGGAAGGATATGACGACGGCAGCCGGTTCGCTCTGTTGTCGATCGTCGCCCCCGGGCTCGGATCGCTGGTGCTGGCGGCGATCCTTCTGCTCGTGACCGCCCTGCTCGTATTCCGCTTCACCGACCAGGACAGTCCGTGGTTCGGCCAGGTCGTGATGATAGGGGTGACCATGCTCGTCGTCACGCCGAGCTACTCCTGGTACGCACTGCTGATGGTGCCGTTCGTCGCGCTCACCCGGCGGTGGGAATGGATGCTCGTTCCCCTCGCCCTCACCGTGCAGCTGCTGGCACCCACGCTGGCGGTGGCACGGATCTCATTCGCGGCCGCCATCGTGGGCATCCTGATCGTCACGGTGTTGAGACGGCGCACCGGCGGCCTCGGCGGCAGCCCCCGACCGACAGCGAACCTGAGCGTGACCTGAGAACGAAAATCCATACCCATCCGATTTGCGGGGGGTGGCGAACTCATAGCGTCAGGCAATCACCGACACAAACGGGTTTCGACTCCGTCAGTTCTTGTCCCGGCGGATGTGTGGCTCCGGCTACACGTGAACCGGTACATCAACTCCTTTGACGTACCCGAAACCCACCCACAGAAAAGGATGTCCATCATGCGCAACTTCAAGAAGGTCTCGATCGCCATCGCCGCTTCGGGGCTGCTCGCTTTCTCGCTCGCCGCCTGCTCCACGTCTTCCACCACGTCTTCTTCGCCCTCCGCTTCGGCGTCGGCTTCGACCAACGGAACGCCGCTTGCGAGCATCCCCGCCCTCTCGGGCAAGGACACGGCCGTCACGGTCGACGCTGGCTTCCTCGCAGCACTGAAGAGCCTCGGCCTCACCCCCGGCGTGATCGGCACCGCGACCCTGTCCACCGCTGGCGTGCTCGACTTCCCGATCACGGGCGGAAACGTCAAGTACTACGACCCGAACGAGTCCTTCCGTCCGTACGTCCAGGGCTCCATCGAGCACAAGGGCTCGGGCCTCAGCCTGACCGGTGGCGGCATCGAGGTCGACCTGACCAACTTCACGATCGACCCCGGAACCTCGAAGCTCTACGGTGACGTTGCCGCCAATGGTGCAGATGTCGCCAAGCAGGCTTTCCTGTTCGACCTCGACGGTTCGACCCTGAAGCCCCTGCAGACCTCGGGTAGCACCGCGATCCTCGAGGGCACCACGGTCCACGTGTCGGCTGACGCTGCTGCGCTGCTGAACAAGACCTACGGCACGACCGCCGTCAAGGAAGGCCTGCTCGTCGGTGTCGCCAAGATCACGGTGAACACCAAGTAGTAACTGCTTCTCCCCGCATCACACAGCATTCGAAAGGCCCCGGCGCATTGCGCCGGGGCCTTTCTCTGTTGATGGGCATTTGTTGCTTCGGAACGGTATTCGGTGCTCCTCTCCTCCACACGAGCGGTTCGTTGCGTTGCTGTAAACATTCGGCCGAATTGACCGGCCGCGTTCTCCGGGTGTGTTAAGACTGGTTACACAGCAAACAGCAAACCGAAAGAGGTAGACACCCATGTCCTCCGCATTCCATCGAAAGCGCGTGCTCGCGGTCTCCGCCGCACTCGCCGTCTCGGCCCTCGCCCTGGCCGGCTGCTCCGGCTCCAACTCCGGCGGGTCCGCCTCCGGCGGCACGTCCTCCGGCTCGATCACCATCGGCACGACCGACAAGATCACCACCATCGATCCGGCCGGCTCCTACGACAACGGTTCGTTCGCCGTCGAGAACCAGATCTACCCCTTCCTCGTCAATTCCCCGCTCGGTAGCCCGGATGTGAAGCCCGACATCGCCGTCTCGGCCGACTTCACCTCCCCCACCGAGTTCACGGTCAAGCTCAAGCCCGGGCTGAAGTTCGTGAACGGCAACGACCTCACCTCTTCCGACGTGAAGTTCAGCTTCGACCGCATCGTCGCGATCGCCGATGAGAACGGCCCGTCGTCCCTGCTCGGCAACCTCGCGAGCGTTGCTGCACCCGACCCCACCACCGTGGTCTTCACCCTGAAGAACGCGAACGACCAGACCTTCGCCCAGGTCCTCTCGAGCCCGGCCGGCCCGATCGTCGACGAGCAGGTCTTCTCGGCCACCGCGCTGACCCCCGACAACGACATCGTCAAGGGTCACCCGTTCGCCGGGCAGTACGACATCTCGAGCTACGACTTCAACAACACCATCCAGTACAAGGCGAACCCGAACTACCAGGGACTGCTCGGAGCACCGAAGACCGAGACCGTCAACGTCAAGTACTATGCAGAGGCTCCGAACCTCAAGCTCGACATCCAGCAGAACAACATCGACGTCGCGTATCGCAGCCTCTCGGCCACCGACATCGCCGACCTGTCGACGAACAGCAAGGTGAAGGTCGTCGACGGTCCCGGCGGCGAGATCCGCTACATCGTCTTCAACTTCAACACGATGCCGTACGGTGCCACCACATCCGAGGCCGACCCGGCCAAGTCGCTCGCCGTGCGCAAGGCCGTGGCCGACCTGATCGACCGTGACGCCATCGCCTCGCAGGTCTACAAGAACACGTACACACCGCTGTACTCCTACGTTCCCGCCGGACTCACCGGTGCGACCACCGTCCTGAAAGACCTCTACGGAGACGGAACGGGCAAGCCCAGCGCCGACAAGGCGAAGTCGACCCTCGCTGCCGCCGGTGTAACCGGGCCGGTCACGCTGAACCTTCAGTACGTCTCCGAGCACTATGGTCCCTCGTCAGGCGACGAGTACGCGCTGATCAAAGACCAGCTCGAGTCGAGCGGCCTGTTCACGGTCAACCTGCAGACGACCGACTACGTGCAGTACTCGAAGGACCGCACGGCAGACGTCTACCCGGAGTACCAGCTCGGCTGGTTCCCCGACTACTCGGACGCTGACAACTACCTGACGCCGTTCTTCTCCGCCGACAACTTCCTCGCGAACCACTACGAGAACACCGCCGTGCAGGACGAGATCACCAAGCAGCTCAGCGAGACCGACCCCGCGGCACGCCAGAAGGAGGTCGAGGACATCCAGGCCAAGGTCGCGGCCGACCTCTCGACGATCCCCTACCTCCAGGGCTCGCAGGTCGCCGTCGTCGGCTCGAACGTGAACGGTGCTGCCGATACGCTCGACGCGTCGTTCAAGTTCCGCTACGGAGCTCTCTCGAAGAGCTAGGCACTCCGCACCACTCGGGGGGCGATCCGGATCCAGCGGATCGCCCCCCTTCTCTGCAGTCTCCGAACGACCTGTACTCTCTGTACCAACCTGCCCACCACTGACGATTGGCACCCATGACAGCGACTGTTCCAGCTGTTGGCGCACCCGCCCCCAGCCCGACCTCCAGGCCCACTGCCAGGCGGCGCCTACCCGGCGGGGGGCTCGGCCGCTACATCGTGGTGCGGTTCCTGCTGATCATCCCCACCATCTTCATCCTCGTCACGCTCGTCTTCTTCCTGATGCGCGCCACAGGCGACCCGATCACGGCGGCTCTCGGCGGCCGCCTGAGCGGCGCGCAGCTGCAGGAGCGCATCCACGCGGCCGGGTACGACCGGCCCATCCTCGTGCAGTACTTCGAGTACCTCGGCCAGATCGTGACCGGCAACTTCGGCACGAGCATCAGCGACAACCGCCCCATCACGACCATCCTCGCGACCTACGGGGTCGCGACGCTGGAGCTGGCGTTCTACGCCCTCATCGTCGCCTTCATCGTCGGCATCCCGCTCGGGATGCTCGCCGCGTACTTCCGCGACAAGGGCCAGGACGCCGTGCTCCGCGTCTTCGCCATCCTCTGCTACGCGACGCCGGTCTTCTTCGCGGGCATCCTGCTGAAGCTCGTCTTCTCCGTCTGGCTGAACGTGCTGCCGGTGGCGGGGCGGGCATCCACCTCGTCAGAACTCGAAATGCAGTTCCTGCCGAACAAGACGGGCATCTACCTGATCGACGCCTTCCAGACCGGCGACCCGGCGGTGATCAGTGATGTGCTCATGCATGCCATCCTTCCGGCGATCGCGCTCGGTCTGCTCACAGCCGGCGTGTTCCTCCGCCTGGTCAGAACGAACGTCATCGGCACACTCTCGACGGACTACGTGGATGCGGCGCGTTCGCGGGGTGTCAGCGAGTTCCGTCTCGTACGGAAGCACGCCTACAAGCCGGCCCTCATCCCGATCATCACGGTGATCGGCCTGCAGATCGCCCTGCTGCTGGGCGGGGCCGTGCTCACAGAGTCGACCTTCGAGTGGAAGGGCCTCGGCTTCCAGCTCGCCCAGTACCTCGCTGCCCGCGACTTCGTCGCCGTGCAGGGCATCGTCGCCCTGCTCGCCGTCATCGTCGCCGTGACCAACTTCATCGTCGACATCATCGCCGCCCTCATCGACCCGCGAGTGAGGTACTGACCATGACGAACTCCCCGACGCGTACGAAGTCCACGCCCACCTCCACGAGGCTCCCACGGCCCGCGAGACGCTCGCTGCTCTCCCGCCTCCCCGTCGTACACCAGCTCCGCCAGAGTGTCGGCCTCCAACGCGGGATGCTCGTCGCCGGCCTCATCATCACCGGCGTCTTCATCATCTGCGCGGTCTTCGCGCAGTTCATCGCCCCCTACGGTTTCGCGCAGCTCCGCGGCCCGGACGGCCAGTTCGGCGCCCAGCTGCCACCGAGCCCCGAACACCTCTGGGGCACCACCGTCGGCGGGTACGACGTGTTCTCCCGGGTGATCTGGGGCGCGCAGACCGCTCTCGAAGTGATGATCGTGGCCATCGTGCTCTCGATCTTCCTCGGCGTCTTCCTCGGGCTCGTGTCCGGGTACTTCGGCGGCTGGCTGGACCGGATCCTCGTGGTGCTGGCCGACGCGATCTATGCGTTCCCGTCGCTGCTGCTGGCCATCGTGATGTCGATCGTCATCTCGGGCGGCCAGTCGAACCTCTACGGCGGCATCCTCGCGGCGGCGATCTCGATCACCGTGGTGTACATCCCGCAGTACTTCCGCGTCATCCGGGCGGAGACCGTGCGTATCAAGGGCGAGGCCTTCGTGGAGTCGGCAAAGGTCATCGGGGCCTCGAACGCCCGCATCATGGTGCGGCACGTCCTCCGGAACTCCACCCGCACCCTCCCCCTGATCTTCACCCTGAATGCCTCGGAGGCCGTACTCACCCTCGCGGGGCTCGGCTTCCTCGGTTTCGGAATCGAACCGACGGCCGCAGCCGAATGGGGCTACGACCTGAACAAGTCGCTCTCGGACGTGACAAGCGGCATCTGGTGGACAGCTGTCTTCCCGGGTCTCGCCATCGTCCTCTCGGTGCTCGGCGTCACCCTCGTGGGCGAGAGCCTGAACGATCTCGCCGACCCACGCCTCCGGGGTCGACGCGCAGTGGCAGCGGCCGCGGGTGACGTTGCCGCCACCTCGGTGGTTCCCGGCGGCACTCTGGAAGCCGGTCTCGGCGGGCTCTCGGGGCTCGAAGGCTGCGGTGACTTCGACGACAGCGGTACGAGAACACACACGGACACCTCACACACCGACACCTCCCAGCCGGAAAGGCGCCAGCCATGAGCGGCCAGCAGAAGACCATCGTCTCCATCGAGAATCTCGAAGTCTCCTTCTCCACAGACGCCGGGGCGATCAAGGCCGTCGACCGGGTCAGTCTCGAGGTGGCCGCGGGCGAGGTGCTTGCCATCGTCGGCGAGAGCGGGTCAGGCAAGACCGTCACCGCGAAGTCGATCCTCGGCCTCCTGCCGGAGACCGCGACCGCGCGGGGTGCGATCATCCTCTCGAGCCGCGACGGCGGCGGCGCACCCGGGGCCGGCAGTTCACACAACAACGATGTGCTGAGCCTGTCGAAGAAGCAGCTCCGCGGCATCCGGGGTTCCGATGTGTCGATGGTCTTCCAGGAACCCTCGACGGCGCTGAACCCGGTCTACACCGTCGGCTGGCAGATCGCCGAGGGGCTTCGCGCACATGGGAAGTACACGCGCGCAGAGGCGAAGGCCAAGGCGATCGACATCCTCGGCCGCGTCGGCATCCCCGACCCCGAGACGCGGGTGAACTACTACCCGCACCAGTTCTCGGGTGGCCAGAAGCAGCGCGTCGTCATCGCGCAGGCGCTCGTGCTCGATCCGGGGCTGATCGTGGCCGACGAGCCGACGACCGCCCTTGACGTCACCGTACAGGCCGAGATCCTCGACCTGCTGCGCCGCTGCCGCGACGAGTTCGGCACCGCCATCGTTCTGATCACCCACAACATGGGTGTCGTCGCAGACCTCGCCGACCGGGTCGCCGTCATGTACCAGGGTGAGGTGGTCGAGCAGGCCGACGCCGTCACCCTGTTCTCCGATCCCCAGAACGACTACACGAAGAAGCTTCTGGCCTCCGTGCCGCACATCGGCCAGGGGGCACTCCAGACAGTAGAACGGGCATCCGCTCGCGCAACCGACTGGCAGAACGCCACTCCGGTCGTCGTCGCCTCGGGCCTCCGCATCGAGTACCCGGGTCGTTTCGGTCGTGGCGGATTCGTCGCGGTCGACGGGGTCGACTTCGAGATCCGGGCGGGCGAAGTGCTTGGCCTGGTCGGCGAGAGCGGATCGGGCAAGACCACCATCGGCCGTGCCATCGGCGGACTCACCCGCGTGACCGGCGGCTCCCTGAAGGTGCTCGATCACGAGATGAACGGCATCCGCGAGCGCGTCTTCAAGAAGGTGCGGAGCGACATCGGCTTCGTGTTCCAGGATCCCGCCTCGAGTTTCAATCCCCTGCTCACCATCGCCGACTGCGTGGCCGAACCGCTGGTCGTGCACGGCCGTGCCGGCAACCCCCGTGAAGCCAGGGCCCGCGTCGACGAGCTCCTGGAGGCGGTGCAGCTCCCGAAGAGCTACGGCGACCGTTACCCCCACGAACTCTCGGGCGGTCAACGGCAACGGGCAAGCCTTGCCCGCGCCATCGCACTGGAACCGGCACTGCTGATCGCCGACGAACCCACCTCCGCGCTCGACGTTTCGGTGCAGGCCAGGGTTCTCGAGCTCTTCGCCGAGCTGCAGCGCGAGTTCGGGTTCGCCGCGCTCTTCATCAGCCATGACCTCGCCGTGGTCGATCTGCTGGCCGACCGCATCGCGGTGCTCTACAAGGGCAAGCTCGTCGAGGAGGGAACCGGTTCGGAGGTGCTCGGCTCGCCGAAACACCCCTACACCCAGCGCCTGCTCGCATCGCTGCCCGTGCCCGATCCGGTCGAGCAGGCGTCACGGCGCGAGGCACTGCGGGCGCTTCGCGCCGATGAGGCTCGCGCGGCCGGCACCTCGTAAACTGTCTGCCGTGAACCAGACGCCTGCTGCCAGCCAGACCGTGACCCTCAGCGCTGCCGGTGCCGAGTTCACGGCGTATGTCGCGACGCCGCAGATCCCGGCGGAACAGTACAGGGGTGCCGTCATGGTCATCCACGAGGTCTGGGGGCTCGTCGACCACATCCGGAGCGTTGCAGACCGGTACGCGGCCGAGGGGTACCTGACCATTGCGCCCGATCTGATGGACGACCTCGGCGCGTCATCCGGCGAAGCCGACGAACTGCAGCGACAGCTGGTCAGCGCCGACCCCGCTGAGCTCGCTGCGGGCCAGGAACGCCTCCGCGAGCTGATGGCTCCCATCACGGACCCCGCCTTCGCGACCCGGGCCATCCACCGGCTGATCGCCGCCGTCGACCACCTCCACCGGCAGGAGGCTGTCGACGGCCGGATCGCTGTCACCGGGTTCAGCTTCGGCGGCAGCTATGCCTTCAGCCTCGCCGTCGCCGACTCGCGGGTGCGAGCATCCATCCCCTTCTACGCCTACGTGAACCTGCCCAGGGAGCTGCTCGGCGAGATCGCCTGTCCGATCCTGTACTTCGTCGGTGAAGACGACCCGGCCCTCTTCCTGGCGTTGCCGGGCCTGACCGCGCAGATGAAAGCTGCGCACGTCGATTTCACCGCGATCGCCTATCGGAACACCGGTCACGCCTTCTTCAACGAGTCGAACGCGCACGCTTACCGCAAGGACGCAGCGCAGGACGCCTGGAAGAAGAGCCTCGCCTTCCTGGCCAAGAACCTCGCGCCGACTCGCTGACACAACCACCCGCTGACGACCTGAGGGAAGATGACCGGATGAGCGCCTTCGACCTGGTACGGCGAGCGTTCGGCTGGTCGCTGAAACCTCCGCCCGTGAGCGAGCAACCACCAGACGACGTGGCCGTCGACACGTCGATCCTGACCATGCTCCGCACCCTCGGCATCGCGATGCTCGCGTCGAGCCAGGCGACGAACGATGTGGAGTCGACGCTCTACGAGATCGCCGAAACGTACCATCTGACCGGCATTCGCATCGCAGTACTGCCGACTCTCGTGGTGTTGCAGCTCGACAGCATCCCCTCCGTCGCGGTCGACACGGGCACCATCAGCACAGCCCGCATCGCGGCCGGACTTGCCGACGACGTGCGCGCCGCGAGCGGTCGCGGCAGTGCACACAGCGGCATCGGAGACCCCGTGCGAGCCGGTCGCACCGATCTCGACACCGTTTCCTCCCTCTCCGTGCGGCTCGACCAGGCCGCGTCCATCGACGAGTTGGTGAACGAAGCGCGGCTCGGCCGGTTGAACCCCGACGATGCGGCGACGAGGTTTGCGATCATCCGGTCGTCCCGTCCGCGTTTCCCGGCGTGGATGATCGTGATCGGGCACACCGTGCTGTGCCTCGGTTTCGGGCTCACCCTGAACCCGACACTCTCGGCGGTACCGGCCTACGTGCTGCTCGGGGCGATCGTGGGGCTGATGCTGCTCCTCGGCCGGAAACTCCCCACCCTCGCCAGTGCGATGCCGGTCTTCGCTGCGTTCATTGTGACCATCGTCACCGTGCTGTTCCTCACCGGGCCGGCGAGCGGCGATCCGCTGCGGCTGATCACCCCGGCGCTGGTGAGCTTTCTGCCGGGACTCACCCTGACTGTCGCCTCGATCGAACTCACCAGCAACCAGATCATCGCCGGCGCGAGCCGCATCGTCTACGGAGTCGCTCAGCTTCTGCTGCTCACCTTCGGGGTCATCGCCGGCTTCACGGTCACGGCGAGTGTCACGGTGCTGAGCGTCGGAGTGCAACTGGGCTGGTGGACCTCGGTGCTCGGTGTCGCTCTGGTCGCCGCCGGCTACGTGCTGTTCCTGTCGGCACCGAAGAGGTCGTTCCTCTGGATCCTGCTCGCGCTGTTCGTGGCCTATGGGGCCCAGTCCCTCGGAGCGATCGCCATCGGTCCGCAGCTCGGTGGATTCGTCGGCGCCCTGGTGATCGTGCCGATCAGTCGGCTCTTCGCGCGCTTCCGCACAGCACCACCAGCCACCGTCATGACCCTCGCCTCGTTCTGGCTGCTGGTTCCCGGCGCGCTCGGCTTCATCGGCATCAGTGAAACGGCAACGGAGAGCGCAGGCAGCGCCGCCACCATCGTGAACACCGCGCTCTCGCTCTTCTCGATCGCGCTCGGCATCCTCGTCGGGACGGGTCTCACCCGCGACTTCGACCGCGCGCGGCGAGCCAGACGAGCGCTGCGAGGAGGTCGCTGAGCGTCACTTCAGCGGCAGCAGGAACCCGTCGTCGATGAGCTTCCGGATGCGCGGAAGCACGTCGTCGATCAGCACGGCCTCCTCCACCTCGAGCAGATGGGCGATCGCGCCGCACAGCTGCCCGAGCGTGAGATCCCCATCGCAGGCACCCACGAGCGCGGCCAACGCCGTGTCGAGAGAGACAGTTCGGGCGAACCCGCTGCCCTGCCGGAGCGTCATCACCGTCGGATTCTCCTGCCCCGGCCAGTAGTGGCGCTCCTCTGTCACATCGGAGGCGTAGGTCACCACCGAGGTGAGCAGACCGGCGTCGCCGAGCGTCGCCTGCCAGTCGTGACCCTCCAGCGCGGCCTGGAAGTACTCACCCAACCCGGCAGGATTGTCACCCCACCCGCCATGGAGCGTCTCGTAGCGCGCGAGTCTCCCGCCTGTGCCGGCGAGGGGCGCACGCAACAGCACGTAGCCGAAACCGACCCGCGTGACGTGCCGTGAATCGAAGTCGTCGAGCCACGCTTCGTACAGCTCGTCGAACTGGCGGGTTCCGGGGCGGGTGCCGCCGTCACGGATCCACGTCTCGGCGTACAGAGCGGCATCCTGCAGCTCGCGTTCGATGACCCAGGCGTCGAGACCCGTCGGCTCGATCCAGCCCCGCACCCGGTCGAGGCCCGAGTCGGCGGAAGCTACGTGGTACTCCCAATTGCCGAGAAGCTGCGCAGTGCCGCCGGGTGTCAGATGCTCGCCGGCCTCACGGATGACCGTCTGCACCAGCGCGTCACCGACTAGCCCGCCATCGCGGTACTCATACAGCGGCACGCCCTCCCGCCGCGGAGTGATGACAAACGGCGGGTTGGAGACGATCTGGTCGAAACGTTCATCCAGAACCGGCTCGAAGAGACTCCCCAGCCGGAACTCGATGTTGTCTACCGCGTTCAGCTCGGCATTCAGTCCTGCCAGCCAGAGCGCCCGTTCGGAGATGTCGGTGGCGACCACCCGGCGCGCGTGACGGGATGCGTGCAGCGCCTGGATGCCGCAGCCGGTGCCGAGGTCGAGCGCCGAGTCGACGGGCGAGCTGATCATGAGTCCGCTGAGGGTGGTGGATGCTCCCCCGATGCCGAGCACGTGATCTTCGCTGAGCGGATGCCCGAGGGCGAGTTCGCCGAGATCGGAGAGGATCCACCAGCTGCCCGCACCGAGCGTGTCGACGAAGCTGTACGGTCGCAGGTCGAGGAGCGCGCGGAGTTTGCCGTCGAGTCTGCCGTCGAGTTGCCCGCTGGGTGCGTCGCCGACCAGTCCTAAGGCTTCGGCGCCCGCACTGCCGAGTTGCGGGAGGGCTCGGTCGACCTCGGCTCGGTCGAGCGGCTCATTCAGGACGAAAAGCGCGGCGAGGGCCTCTGCCCGGGTGAACGGCAGACCATCTGCGCGGCGCCGTGCCAGTGCGCGGAGGGCCGGAAGCCGTTGCCCGCGGAACAGGGCTGCCGCCGCCTCCTCGCCCCACAGCCTGCCAACCGTCTCGACGCTGAACGACGAGGTGATCAGATCGCGGCGGAGGTCGGCGGTGAGAGTGGAGCCCATCACCCCATTCAAGCGCACGCGCCAGCACGTGCTCGACCTGCTGTCGCGCCCTGCGGGCTTGCCGTCGGATGGATGGGTTCTGGATGCGCGTGGCTGGATCGGTGGTGCGGACGGCGGGCGACTCTACGGAACTCGGGTGGTTGGCTGTGGTGGCCGGGTTCAGGGCGCCGGTGGGGTGGCCTGTGGAGGGCGTCGTTCTACCCGGTGTCGCTGTGATGATCATTTTGCAGACCCTCGCCTGATGGATGGTCTGGTGGGTGGTGGCCGGGTTTCCGTTGGCGTGCCCTGTTTTGTTGGCAGGGTCTGGGGGTTTGGTTCCAGTCGAGGGATTGGGGTGGGATGACGTGCGGGGTGCCATTTCGGATGGTCAGTTTCCAGCGTGCTTTGTGCACGTTTGAGTGATGGAAGTGGCAGAGCAGAGCCCCGTTGTCCAGATCCGTCAGGCCGCCCGGGTGTGTTGGGGAAAGCCACCCGTCGACGTGGTGACTCTCACACCAGGACGGTGGTGCGTTGCAGCCTGGCCAGACACACCCGCCGTCCCGGGCTGCCAGGGCCCGGTTCTGGGCGGCGGTGAACAGGCGTCGGGTCTTCCCGTGTTGGAGGACCTGCCCGTGCTGACCGAACAGGGTCGTGATGACATCCGCGTGACAGAGGAGCGCTTCGACGGTGGTGTAGGGGACGGGTTCGGTGAGGCCGTCTATCCAGCCCACACCACGCCCGGAGGTGACGTCGTCGAGGGTGGCGTGCAGGTTCACAGTCGGTGCCGCACCGTTCAGACGCGGCACCGTTGGGTTTTTCGCCCCCAGCTCGATCAGTTGCACAAGACCGTCGGCGCGCTTCTGACCCGCACTCCGGGTATCCACCGTCACAGCATCACCCGGCACACCATCATCGTCGAGCGCATCAGGATCGGGGGTGTCAGGCTGGAACGAGACGATCCGGGGGCTTGTGAACGGTTCGAGGGCGGCGCCGATGATCCCGGCCATCGGGGCTGTCAGCATGCCCGTGATACGAGTCATCCCGGAACAGTGCGGTGTCAGCGTGAGGTACCGGCGCTCATGCAGTTCCGCGTCGCGGGGTTCCGCGCCGTCGGGGTCGAGGTGCTCCCTGTACCGGATCGCGAGATCATCGACCTCACGAACCGAGTACCCGAACCCTCCGACCCGATCCTGCGCATACGACACCAGCCCACCCTCAGCCTCCTCGACCTCCTCGGTGAACCCGACACGGGAAGCCACGTCGGTGAGGCGGCGGGTGATCATCTCCGCAACATCCACCCCAATATCGCCCC
>NZ_NBXB01000030.1 GCF_003399635.1 Subtercola boreus
AGCCATCGTGTGGTGTCCTTTGCGTGAGAGTTTTAGTCGGTTCTCACTGACCATCACACGGTGGCTTCTCACGTCGACGATGCAACGCTCAAGAACCCGAAACCCCACCACTCACAGGGACGTCACCGCTGGGGTCCGGGAATCGAGCGTCGAACCCGGCGCATGCGCCTTCTGCTTGACTCCATCGCAGAGCAGTCGCTGTCCGCCTGAGGGGCGTCTGGCGGACACCTTTCAGATCAGATCCCGGCACGGTCCTAGTGTGGGTTTCGGTCCAGTTTTCGCAGGGCGTAGACGCTCAACGCGGTCAGAGCAAGTCCGATCAACAGGAAGAAGACCCTGCCGCCGTCCATCCCGTCTACACCGATCTGAATCAGGGTTGCGACTGTAACTAGAAGACCAATCACCAGAGCGATTATGGTGGCCAGCCGAGGTCGGATCATGTTCGAGATCCTAGCCCAGGGCCAGTATTCGGTGGCTGTGCCGAGGGGCCTTTACCGGGAAGCGATCCTGCCGGGTGAATTAGGGGGAGTCTTCTTCGGGTGCGTTGATGTGGGTTCCGTTGTCGTCCGTGTGAATGCTGATCGTCGAGTTCATCGCTGGCATTCCGTTTAGCGGCTGCAGGAATTGGGCGGGGGAGGGTTCGTCGTCTAGCTCGGTCTCGGGGTTCCACCGTTCGGCGTCCGGTCCTCCTGCGCCCAGAAGCCGGCGAGTCAGTGATTCTCGGGTGGAGAGCAGGTCTTCGAGCGCGTTATTGAGGTCGGTGTCAGTGGCGGGTTCTCCGCGAAGCGCGGCGGCGAGAACGGAGCGGCGGATGAGTTCTTTAGCGAAGGATCCGGTGACACCGTCGGAGCGGGCGGCCGCGTCGTCGAGCGCCTGCTGGCTGAAGGGGAGCCCGGCGGCGTAGCGGTGGAAGAGGCGGCGTCGCTCGGCGGAGCCGGGGAGATCGATCTCGACGGCGAGGTCCACGCGGCCGGGGCGTTCCGCCAAGGCGCGTTCGAGGACCTGGACCCGGTTCGTTGTCATGACGAACGCGACATCCGCGTCACCATCGAGGCCGTCAAGTGCGTCGAGGACTTCGAAGAGCAACGGTTGGGGGGTGGAGCTTCGCTGCATCGCGACGAGGTCGATGTCTTCCATGACCACGATCGATGGCTGGAATGTTCTGGCGATCTCTGCAGCGGCGCCGATGTAGGCGATGCTCGACCCGGTCAGTAACACCGTCGTGATGTCCGGGGTGCGGGTAAGCAGGTGCTTGACGGTGAGGGTCTTCCCGGTTCCGGGAGGTCCGAAGAGGAGGACGCCGCGTTTGAGGTGTTGGCCTGCTGCGAGGAGGTCGTCTCGTTTTTCGCCGATGCCGATGACATGGTCGACGACGCTCTTCAGAACCCCATCAGGAAGGATGATCTGTTCAGCAGAAATATCGGGTCGGGGGAGGAAGGTGACGCCGGCGCTGGCGCCGAATTGGGATCCGGCGAAGGAGAGCACCTGACCGCGGAGGACGCTGTGTTCGATCATCAGCCGTCGAAGTTCGGCCAGGAACGCGGTGACCGTCTCCGTGGTGGCGGCCATGACCTCGAGCTCAGCTTCGTTCCTGCCGAACTGCTGGTTCGCTGCTCTTTGGATCACTGCGACGGGTTCGTTGTGGAAGGTGAGGAGGCGGAGCCCGAACGCGACGACTTGCCGGGATGTGTCGGGGCCGGTGGGGCGGGCGGTGTAGTCGACGGGCGCGGGGCGGTAGGCCATGAAGGGGTTGGCGAGCATCTCCGACATTGTGGAGTGGAACCGTTGCTGCCCCCCACTGACACCATGAACGATCTGGCCAGCTGTGCCGGCGATGTTGTCCAGGGCGATGTCGGCGTCGACGAGGCGGTGATCGGCGATCGTCTCGGAGACTACCGGCAAGGTGGTCGCGTCCGATCCGAGATGGTCGGTGACGAGCTGGCCGAGCGGTGTTGCTTTCGCGTCGCCGTTGTCCGTCACGGTGGCCGCTACGACGTCCATGAACTTCTTGAACGACACAAGCACCGCGCGGTCGAACTTCTTCCCCGACATCCCCACCCCATCCCCACGGGGCAACGACCCCGTCGGCCCCATCGTAGCCACCACGGGCGTACGTGAGTCTGGCGTGGGGTGCGGCAAACCCAATACCGACCCGTTGCGGAACGAGTTAGTGAGGGAGTTGTTCCGCTCGTATCTGTCGCCGTGGGACTATCGTCAAAGTTCAGTCGCAAAGGGGGAGGTCGGTTGATCTCGTTATTTCCTGATATCGGACTGGCTAGTGTGCTCTTCTTCGACATCGGCGCGCTTCTCATCGCCCTGGGAGTTCTTGCATTCTGTGCCCGCACTTTTCTCAAGTCAACTCGGGTTCGCACGCGACTAACCGTCGCGGGGGCTTCGATGATTCTTCTGGGCGCCGTGGGTTTGTGGGCTTTAATTCCGTGGCCGCTCGACAACGGTCCCAACTGGACACTCGAGATACTGTTTCCACTCGTCTGGACCGTATCGATCGCGTTTTTTGTGACCGGACTTCGAAAGACCGGCGACAGCGGTGAGCAACCGATTTAAAAGAAGAACGGTCCGCTACCCGGGCGCTCACCGGTTCAGTTACAGCTCGCCCGGCAACCGCGGGGGGAGGGGGCCCTGTTTGCGTCTGGCCGGAAGGTGATGCGGGATTCACCAGGTTGCTTCGTCGACCTGCGGTCCGAGTGGAGCCTGGTTTCCGGTGAGGGGTTCCCAGCGGTCGAGTGTGGCGTCTGGTTGTTGATAATTGAGTATCAGGATGTTCGTTCCGCTTGTGTCAGTGTTCAGTATCCGGGAGTGATCGGGGATGGTTGCTGTGGTGATGATGGCGCCGGTGGCCGTGTCCACGGTGAGGAGCGGTGCAGGTCCGAAGGAGTGATCGGGAAGCGGCGCGGGTGATGCTGGGCCGTTCGGCATTGTGAGTACGGTGCCCGGTTCCGTGCCCGGGCCGAGGAGGGTTCCGTATCGTCCGTCGTCTCGTTGGAGCAGCGGGGCTGGCGTCCAGACCTGAGTGTCCAGATTCAGGATGCTCGCGGTGGGGCTTGCGGCAGGAGGGGTCGGTACTGGGCAGACGCCCATAGGTGGCGCCCCGTCCAGTTGCGGAGCACAGTGGTAGCCCATCAGCAGTATCGGGCTGCCAGCCAAGAGAAGGTGTTGTGAATCGGGGAGCCAGCTGAGACTGCCAGCCAGGTTCTCAAATCCCCCAGGACCCGGGATCGTGCTCACCTCACCGGTGCTCAGGTCTTTCACGTGGAAGAAGCCACCGGCTGAGTTCGCGTACTCCAAATATTTGCCGTCTGGGCTGAGTCGTGGGGTCCCGGCGTCTGGCATAACGGTAGCGGGGCCCCCATCAACGGGAGCGATGACAAGATCAACGGTCTGTGCGGCTTCGTTCAGTTGGCCGTAGTACATCGTCGTGTGGTCGGGGGACAGCTGAAAACTGTTGATGGAATACGGGTCGTATGCTGAGCCGATTGTGCGAATCAGCTGGCCGGTGCCGGAGTCCATCACGTTCACGAGCCCGGGTTGCCCGGTTCCGGTGGGGGTGTGCACGACATAGATGTCGGGTTGCGCGGCTTGGAGCGCAGCCCGCGGCAGGGCCGCTGCTGCTGGAAGGTCGGGGTCTGCGTTTTGGATTGAGGTGACGACGAACAGGCAGACGGTGGCGGCGGAGAGGGTTGCCACAATTGAGCCCCCCGTGAGCAGCCGGCGACGTCGCGCCCTCCGCCGGGCTTCCTTGAACAGCACTTCGACGTCGGGCGAGACGGGGATGACCGGGTCCGAAGCGGTCAGGGTCGGGGTGGCGTGAAGAAGTTCTTTGCTGGAAGCGAAGCGCATAAGGCTACTATGATTGGCTTCATGGATGAAGTCAATGCGCCGGTTGCGCGAGACGCGCTACCTCAGAGTCGCGCGTCAACCGGCGCCGACCTGGCAGGGCAGGCGTTGAATCTTTCCAAGGCGGATCGTGACTTGCCAATGCCGCTGCACGAGCAGGTCGCGGCGAGCATCCGGCGTGCGATTTCCGACGGAGAAGCCCGCCAGGGCCAACGGATCCCGCACGCGAAGGATCTCGCGGCTGTCCTCGGGGTGAATTCGAACACGGTGTTGCGTGCTATTCATCTGCTCCGAGACGAGGGCCTATTAGAGGCTGGTCGAGGCAAGGCCATAACCGTCTCCGGGACCCCTGAAAAAGGAGCCTTGGTCGCGAAAGTGAACGACCTTATCGCCTTTGCGCACTCACGCGGCTACGGCCGATCCGAACTCGTCCGCATGATTGAGCTGTACCCCGCCGGCATCGAGACAATATCTGTCACCGGCGCCAGCTGATTCCAGTTTGCCTTCTCGAGCCTCAAGCGAGACCTAAAGCGGGAGGTCATTCGGGATTCCTATTGTCGTTTTGTATGCGTGGTGGTGTCTGGGAGGGCGAGGCGGAGCGTGTGGTTGATGGTTCGGGTGTCGTAGGTGGCGGGGTCGAATGGGTGCCGGGGGTTGTTGTGCGCGCTGGTGACCCATTCGGTGAGGTCGTGGTGTTCGTGGTCGGTGGGGTCGCTGAGGACGTCGAGGATGTGGTCGTAACCATCGATGCCGCCGCTGTCTTCAAGAGGGCAACGCCGCTCACCCCGGATCACCGTGACGGTGGGGTCATCGGGTTTCATCGGGAGGGCTTCGATGAAATCCAGGCGGTGCAGCCAGTTGTCGCCGAGGTCGTACATATAGAACAGGGGCGCTTGTTCGGTGAGCACATCGCGGAGGGCGAAGTCTTCCTCAGCGAGGTAGACGCCGTCATCGTCGTCTTCGCGGAGGAACGGGGACGCCCATCGTCTTGGCCGCATCGGGGTGATGGTGCCGTTCACGTTCGGGTCGTAATCGAGGAATTCGTGCAGGTGAGTGTTCTCCCAGCCCATCACGGTTTGGAGTGCATCGTGGACGTGGGGCAGGCGAAGGTCCGCATTGATTTCGAAAAGCCGCCAGATCTCGGGATCGCTGTTGATGAGGTGAACTCTGACTCGGAAAAGGGCCGGACCGGTTTGTTTCACTCCTGCCGTCATCCCCAGATTCTCCCACAGTGGCAGCCAAGGGCGGTGGATGCGTATCCAGGATGTCCGTGCCGAGGAATCGGCCTCGAGCTTTTTCACACCCCGTCCGTACGCACCGTGTTGGATAGGCTTGGTCAATGGTTGAGCACATCGAGGACTGTGATGTTTATGCTGCATCGTCGTACAAGGTCGCTATTTCCCATGGTCATCGGATGATGCAGAAGGTGAATTTGAAGGCGCGGGTCGACACGGAAACCGGTGAGGTCACGTTCTACGTGCCGCTGGACATGATCGACACACTCCGCGACTAATCCCCGATCCCAGCAAACAGACAGAATCGGGTGCCGATTCAGGCCCCTCAAGTCGGGCCCTCAATGAGAGTGAAACTTGGCGCGGAACTGGAAGCGTGGGTGTCCGCCCCACTAGGTTCGCAGGAGACCGTTTGGTCTGAGAGCTGCTGGGAGAGGCTGCCATGAAAGCGGAGTGGGATGAGTCGTTCTTCGAACGCGTTCAGGTTGACGCCGCGGTGTACTGGGTCTGCTTCTGGACGCATGTTGTGAACTCGAGCGAGCGACACGACCCCACGAGAATCGACGGCGCCGACTCGGTTGAAGAGGTGCTGGCGTGGATAGACGCGAACGTGGGAACACGCAGCTACGAACTGTTTGTCGAGGTGGCCGACCGCGTACAGACAGTGGATCACGGCAGGGTCGACGCAAAAAAGCTCGTGCGCTTAGCGGGAGACATTCGTCCGTCCTGAAACCTGGGAAGCCGACCAGGCCCCTTAAACAGAGAGGGTAGCGGCCCGAAGACCTGACGTCCAACGGGATTAGTGCCGACGTGAGCTGGACTGTGGGGGAGCGGGTGTCGCTCAGTTCAGGTAGAGAGGTTTTGCGGTGTCAGGTTGGTTGTTGACCTGTCGTTTTGGGGGAGGGTGCCGAAGGCTTTGTACTGAAGCAGTTCGTTTCGGATCTTTCGTCGCAGTCAAAGGAATTGTCTATTATGCGTAAGTTGTCTACCGCCGTTTTGGCCATCGCCGCTTCGGGTGCTCTCGCTTTCTCGCTCGCCGCCTGCTCCACGTCCTCCACGACTTCGTCGTCGCCCTCCGCTTCGGCGTCGGCTTCGACCAACGGAACGCCGATCGCGTCGATCCCCGCACTCACCGGTAAGGACACGGCCGTGACGGTCGACGCTGGCTTCCTCGCAGCGCTGAAGAGCCTTGGCCTCACCCCCGGCGTGCTCGGCACCGCGACCCTCTCCACCGCCGGCGTGCTCGACTTCCCGATCACGGGTGGCAACGTCAAGTACTACGACCCGAACGAGTCCTTCCGCCCGTACGTCCAGGGTTCCATCGAGCACCAGGGCTCGGGCCTCAGCCTGACCGGTGGCGGCATCGAGGTCGACCTGACCAACTTCACGATAGACCCCGGAACCTCGAAGCTCTACGGTGACGTTGCCGCGAACGGTGCAGAGGTCGCCAAGCAGGCTCTCCTGTTCGACCTCGACGGTTCGACCCTGAAGCCCCTCCAGACCTCGGGTGACACCGCGATCCTCGAGGGCACCACGGTCCACGTGTCGGCTGACGCTGCTGCGCTGCTGAACAAGACCTACGGCACCACCGCCGTCAAGGAAGGCCTGCTCGTCGGCGTCGCCAAGATCACCGTCAACACCAAGTAAGACCTCCTACCAAGTGTGACCCCTGTTTCGGCAGGGGTCACACGTGTATGTCGTGCCATGACCGACGGCCTTCTAGCGAAAATGAAATCTCGCACGTCGAGGTGACAACCAAACCCCGGGCAGACCCGATCCGGGCGGGCGGTTTGTACGGAACGGTTGATGCCGGAACCGACTCGGCCTGTTCGTTGTTATGCTCACCCAATCCGGACTTGGCGTGCTTCCGAAGTACTGCTGCAGCTTCGGTTGCGGGCGTGCCCCCTAGTCCTGCGACGACGGGGGGCACGTCGGTCCCTTTAGCGGTCAGATACCACTGGTTCGCTAATACACGGCGCAGCTGACAGCTTGGTTGCTCCTTGCCGGCTGTCCGAATATGAGACCTGTTACGGGTCAAGTAGCTGCTTACGCCAGAGCGCCCATAGAGACCCTCGGTAGTTCTGTCTGGTGCTGCTGAAGTCTGCGAGCATTCATCCATGCCGAGTGCCGAGGATGAACCGTTCACGAATATGCCTCTGAGACGCGTCGAGGAGAGAACGCCGGGGTCGCTGGATCGTTCGGTGTGGCCGGCTACTCTCGCGCCCGTCCGGCAGATCCTGGACAAGGGGCTAGACCTCAGCAGGGTCACGGTGCTGGTCGGTGACAACGGCGCCGGCAAATCGACCCTGGTCGAGGCGATCGCGATTGTTTTCGGCCTCAACCCCGAAGGCGGGTCGACCGGGGCGATGAACCAGACCCGATCATCCGAGTCATCCCTCGCGGATCACCTGCAGCTCGTGCGCGGAGGTGGCGCGTCGAAGAAGGGGTACTTTCTCCGCGCGGAGACCATGCACGGGTTCTTCACCTATCTCGAATCCATCGGCGACGGGCAGGGGTTTCATGAGCGCAGCCACGGTGAATCGTTCCTCGACCTTGTCATGGCCCGCTCCCGGGTGCGCGGTCTGTGGGTGTTCGACGAACCCGAGTCGGCGCTGTCCGTACCGGGTTGCCTGGCGCTGATCGGGCTGATGCAGAACCTTGTCACGGCCGGGTCGCAGATCATCCTCTCAACGCATTCCCCGATCCTCGCCGCATATCCCGGCGCCACCTTGCTCGAGGTGGGGGAGTGGGGACTCCGCGGGTGCGAGTACGACGACCTCGGACCTCGACCTAGTCCGGACGTGGCGGTCGTTCCTCGACTCCCCGGAACGCTACCTCCGCCACCTCGCCGTCGACGACAGACCCCGCCGAATTCAACGGGCCGCTCCATCGTCCAAGGTAACGCCACCGGGCGGCACCTCGCCTTCTGCCGCGGGCCGGTAGAACGCTGCGCCTGAACCTGCGCGAGCGAGCAGCACAACGCCGGTCTCTGGTCCCACCTCGGCCAGGCGTCTCTGCGCTGCCGCCCAGTCGGCCCGGGCGCGATCCGCCCGAGCCGCGAAGACGTCTCGGGCTGCGCTGTTCGATGCCGGCTCCTCACCTCGCAGCAGCGCGATCGCGTCCGTGTCCTCGAAGGAGTGGTACTCCACCTGAAACTCGGGACCGATCTCGGCGGCAACAGCACGAGCGAGTTCGAGGCCGTCGCTACTGAACCTGTGTAACGCGGTGAGGGAACGCCACCGAAAGTCGTCGTCGAGGTTCGCATAATACGACGCCTCCCACGCTGACAACTGCGCGACGAGGCCATCGGAGAGGCCCGTCTCCGGATACGGGACCGGTTCGCTGAACCAGATGACCGTGCCGGCGTAGTCCGGGAACATTCGCACGATCCGGGTGTCATAGATGTAGAGTTCGTCGGCGGCCATGGAAGTCAGCCTGATCGGTTCCGAAACCGAACACAACTCTTCAGCCTCACCAGGTTCTCCCCGCGCGGCAGACGCAGAAGACGGCTTACTGTTGTGGGGCCGCGCCCTATGCTCGGTGCATGCACGTCACCGACGATAAGGCCAAAGTTCCGCGGGGACGTGAGGGCCGGCTGGAGCGGCTCGCGTTTGGTCCGGATTCATCCGCCGCTGAACGAGAAGCGGCCTTGAGCGAGCTCGCGAGTCTGCGGGACCGCCAGCACACAGCCGCCCCAGACGATGTCCCGGTACAACCCGTCGGCCCGGGACGACGAAACTGGGTTTTTATCTGGTTGATCGTCTCATCGATCGTGAGCGTTGGAGCTGTGGTGTACAGCCATCTGGTTCGAGTCTTGTACACGCTCCAGATCAGCGACGCCCCTTTCTTGACGGCGATACCGTTGGCGCTGATTGCCCCTTTCGAGACCGCGGCAGCTCTCAGCGTCATCGGGGGCGCGGTCGCCCTGACCTTCTGGCTGATCTACGTCATCACGTCGAGGCGGCGGCGCCTGATCCCGCTGTTCGTCGCGTTGGGTCTCGCCGCGGCCGCCATCGTGAACGGTGTTGTGGTCGTACCTGTGCTGGTTCGGGAGAGCGGTGTCCGGCCTCTGACGTCGTCCGGCGAGTCAGCGCCAGGCGTGTCCCTTGACCAGCTCTTCAACGTGCCACAGAGCAACGGGGACCTGCCGGCGGCCGGGCTGCCAACCGACATCGTTGTCAGCACTGTTCGCCGCCTCGGAGGCCTCACAGAGTTCGGCCAGGCAGCGACCTACGGAGCGTTGAGTCCATCCGGTCAGGTCTGCCTCCTTGTCTATGACGAGCTCGGCGCGTACGCCGAAACCTGCCGGTCGGTAGCCGAAACCACCACCACCGGAATCGAAGTGAAGCTGAGCGGTTCATTCCGGCTCGACGACCCCGACAACCGAGCCAAGAACTCGACACAATCAAACGCGACAGTGACTTGGAACCCCGACCGTGGACTCGGTGTCGATCTCGTACCCCAGTAGATCAGTGCGGGGCGAGTTCGGCCTTGGGCGGGGTTGATGGGCGCGAGGATGTGCCCGAACCTTCGGGTCTGCTTACGTCCTGGCGGACGGGTCCGGCAGGTGGCCGGGTCGCAGGGTCCCGTTTTCGTACGCTTGGACGACGAGCTGCACCCGGCTTCGTAACTGCAGTTTCCTCATGATGCTACGGACATGGGATTCTGTCGCGAACCAATAGACGGGCCTTCACCGGGACGTGCAGAGTTTGGTGACTCTTCTTAGGTGAGTCAGGAGCCTATAGGCCAATATTAACGAACCGGGCACGAACCGCTTGGGATGTAGCCACAACGTCGGATTCGACTTTTGACACCATCATTTACCTCGGCAGTAGAGGAGCTATCAAATGATCGTCAGGGTCTGCCCAGAGTTTGGTTGTCACTGGGGGTTGATGGTTTTCAGGCCGCGTTTGCGGTTGTGTAAATTGTCTCAAACTCGACGGGGGTGAGTTTGCCGAGGCCCCGTTGGCGGCGTCGGCGGTTGTATTTCGTTTCGATCCACACCACGATCGCGAGGCGGAGTTCCTCGCGAGTGTTCCAGCGCCGGGTGTTCAGAACGTTCTTTTGAA
>NZ_NBXB01000031.1 GCF_003399635.1 Subtercola boreus
CGCCCGCCAACAAGGCGTCGAACCGCTGCCGGGCATCCAAAACCCACTCCATCACCGAAGCGATGTCAAAGGTCGAGGCTGGCTGGTTCATGCTCCAAGTCAAACACCAACCACTGACATTCCCTCAACAAATTAGCGACCCTGCAGGTCGAAATCCAAAACTCTCAAAAACGAATTCCGAACCGACCTGTCAGAGTGCCTCGATGCCTTCGAAGTCGTACCCCACGAAGCCCTGCGGCTGAGCGTAGACGACGTTGCGGGCAATGGTCAGCGCCTCGGTATCGGCATCGAGACGGGCAACGGCGCTGCGCGCAGTGTCGTTTGCCGATGCATCCGACTCGAGCAGCGATGTCGACGAATCCGGGCGAATGAAAATCGCACTCGAAGGACCGACGACGAACTGCACGAGTTCGACCTCCTCTTTCGTGGAGTAGCTCGGGATCTCCACCGACGCCGAGGTGTGATTCGCACCGAGAGCCGCGACGAAGCGGAGGAGCGCGTCGGCGACGCCATCAAAAGTGACGAAGGATTCCCCGGCGTAAGAGATCTTCTTCATTCTTCTAGACTCCGCGTCGCACCGCCCCAGCACAAGCTGTTGCACACGTCGGGCCGAGCCGTTATAAGAAGATCCAGTGTCGGAGGCCGCGCGTAGAGTGTGCCCATGATTCATTCGATCGTTCCTCCCTATCTTCTCGAGAAGATCGCACAGACCGATGATGGTCGCATGGTGCGGGCTGCTCGATCGGCTCGCCGCGCGTTGCTGGCGCGAGACTCGGTTCTGGATGCCCGGGCCACCGCAGGCGCAGAATCCGCTCACACGGGGGCCGGTTCCAAGGCTCCGCACGGGGGCTCGCCGTCGGTTGCAGCGACACTGGGCAGGCGTGATGCAGCGGCTTCGCCGGAGTCGACCGCCGAGGCGGGAGCGGTCGCGGCAACGCCGACGCCCTCACGCACAATTTTCGACGCGCACAATACGGAACAGCTGCCGGGGACACGGGTGCGCACGGAGGGATCGGCTGCTCCCTCCGATGTCACCGTCACGGAGGCCTATGACGGGCTGGGGGCGACATTCGAGCTGTACGAGAAGGCCTTCGGCCGCAACTCCATCGATGCGAAGGGGCTGCCGCTGCTCGCGACCGTCCACTACGGCGAGGACTATGACAACGCGTACTGGGACGGCCAGCGCATGGTCTTCGGCGATGGTGACGGCGAGATCTTCGGGCGTTTCACCGCCTCGGTGTCGGTGATCGGGCACGAACTCTCCCACGGAGTGACCCAGTTCACAGCCGGGCTGGAGTACCAGGGCCAATCGGGCGCACTGAATGAGTCGTATTCCGATGTCATGGGGGCGCTGGTCGAGCAGTTCCAGAAGAAGCAGTCGGCCGGCGAGGCGAGCTGGCTCATTGGCGAAGGGCTCTTCACCGCCGTAGTACAGGGCAAGGCGCTCCGCTCGATGATCAGCCCCGGAACGGCTTACGACGACAACATGCTCGGCAAAGACCCCCAGCCGGCAGACATGGCCCACTACGTGGACACGACCGACGACAACGGTGGAGTGCACCTGAACTCGGGCATCCCGAACCGTGCATTCGCGCTCGCTACGATCGAGATAGGTGGTTTCGCCTGGGAGACGGCGGGGCAGGTCTGGTACGACACGATCACCGGGCCCCTCGCTTCCGACGTCGACTTCACCACCTTCGCTCGCGCCACGGTGGCCGCGGCCACTGCACGTTTCGGTTCCGGCTCGGCTGAGACGAAAGCCGTTCGCGCAGGTTGGCTGAAAGTGGGAGTCTTGGAGGATGGAGCAGCCGGCTGACACTTCCGGCCCGCGAGACGAGAGTCCGCAGGTCGCTGTGACAGTCGTGCGCACCGGCGGCTTCGCGGGGTTGAAGCGAACGTGGGAGGCGACTGCAGACGACCCATCCACGGTTGACGTGTGGCTGGGTTTCGCCGACTCGCTCCCGTGGGGTGCGACCCCGAGAGAGGATCCACGGAGCGTCGATCGTTTCGTCTATCGGATCGTGATCGCCGTGCACTCTGAGGTGCGGCACGAGACGACCCTGCCGGAGAGCGCCCTCACCGGCAGGTGGCGGGATCTGGTCGACCGGGTGCAGCAGCAGGCCGACGGTGACGGTGATTCGGGACAGTCGCCCGCACCATCGCGCTGAGCACTCCGGCTCGGCCCTACTCCGCCCTACCTCGCCCTACGGCGCAATGAAGCCCGCCGGCGGGGCGCCTCCTCCGAAGCCACGCCCGCCGCCACCCGTCGTCTGGGTCGTGGATCCGCCGAGACCGGAGAGTCCCGTCGTCGTGGTCGACGTGGTTCCGGCTGTCGAGGAGGTCGGTGTCGCCAGAGCCAGGTTCTGCTCTGCGGCGGTGAGAGCGGCGTTCTGCACGTCGAGCGCAGCTCGGGCGGCGACGATGTCCTCGGCGGATGCGACGGTGGTCGTTGATCCCGTTCCGGTGCCGCTGGCCTCAGAGCCGGATGTGCCCGACGCCGTCGCCAATCCCTGGGTGGCAGCCGTGGATGTGGGCGTCGATGTGGAGGGGTCGACGATGCGGCCGAGCCGCCGGTGCCGGTGGCGGTGGCAGGGGTGGCTGTGGCCGTGGCCGGAGTGGCATGGTCTCGAGGCTCGCCCGCACGGTGCGGGTGACCGGCGCCTGGGCGGCCTGAGACGAGGAGGCCGGCCTGGCGAAGCCGAACCTGTAGACCGATCCGCCGCGATCACCAGGATCAGCGCCCCCGCTATGACGAGGGTGCGCCTGCGCATCCGCGAGGCTATCGACTCGCCATCAGCGCCAACGGCGGTCTCCGCAGATTGTGGAGACGAGCTGCCGACTCCCCCACTGTGAGCGAGAGGACGGGAACGATTCCGACCGCGCCAGCGTTGTACCTGCCATGTCGACTCCGCTCTCCATCCTTGACCTCGCCCCCATCGCACCCGGGGAAACCGTGCGCGACAGCATCGCGAACAGCGTCACCCTGGCGCAGGCCGCTGAGAAGGCGGGCTACCGCCGTGTCTGGTACGCCGAGCACCACAACATGCCCACCATCGCGTCGAGCGCCACGAGCATCCTGATCGGGCATGTCGCGGCACAGACCTCGACCATCCGGCTGGGTTCCGGCGGCATCATGCTGCCGAACCACGCCCCGCTGACGATCGCCGAGCAGTTCGGCACCCTGGCGAGCCTCTACCCGGGTCGCATCGACCTGGGGCTCGGCCGCGCCCCCGGCAGCGACCAGGAGACAATGCGCGCCATGCGGCGTGACCCGATGTCGTCAGACCGGTTCCCCGAAGACGTGCTGGAGCTGCAGGCCTTCCTCGCCGGCGAGTCCCGCATCCCCGGTGTGCAAGCCGTTCCCGGCGCCGGAACGAACGTGCCGCTCTACATCCTCGGATCCTCGCTCTTCGGCGCGCAGCTCGCCGCGATGCTCGGCCTGCCGTACGCCTTCGCCTCGCACTTCTCCCCCGACGCCCTGCACGAGGCAGTCGCGATCTACCGCCGCGACTTCAAACCCTCCGCCCAGCTCGACGAACCGTACGTGCTTGCCGGCGTGAACGTGATCGCCGCGGACGACGAGGCGGATGCCCGCCAGCAGTTCGCCGTCACCCGCCGGTCACGGGTGCGCGGTATGCTCTCGCGCGGCCCGGCCGGCACCGACTATTCCGACGAGCAGGTGGACGCGTTCCTCACCACTCCGAGCGGGCGGGGCATCGCCAACATGATGCGTTACTCGGTCTCGGGGACTCCGGATGAGGTGCGGAGCTTCCTCGAAGACTTTGCCGCCTCGGCCCACGCCGACGAGCTCATCGTCGCGCACCAGTCGCAGGACATCGCCGCCCGGCTGCACTCGGTCGAGCTGACGGCCGGCGCGATGCAGCTCGCCTCGGTCTGACTCACCCTCTAAAGTAAAGCGATTCATTTTCATTAAACCGCGAGATATTGCTTTTGTCATCACTATGATGACAAAATGACTATCTGTGAGGGGACGATATGACCAAGACAACTGCTCGGAACGCCGCTGAAGCGTGGCTCGATCAACTCGATCCTGCCAACACACCGATGAAAGACGGCCGGCACCTCCGGGAGATCGGGAACGCGCTGGCCGCCGTGGATGCGGCGGAGGCTCAACTCCGGAGAGCCGTTGCCCAGGCACGAAAAGCGGGCGACTCTTGGGAGGCGATTGGGCTTGTCCTCGGAACATCGCGGCAGGGCGCTCACCGAAAGTACGGACAAGCAGTCGACGGAGCGGGCGGCGCAGAGAATGGCCGCGGTGTAACGTGACGATGTGACCGACGACGCCGACCGCCCCGTGACGCCGCGCCCCGCGGCGACACTGCTGCTGGTGCGCGACGATCCGTACGAGGTGCTCATGGTGCGGCGCCACGCCCGAGCCTCGTTCGCTTCGGCGCTTGTGTTTCCCGGCGGCGTCGTCGAGCCGGATGACGACAGTGCCGACTGGGATCCGTTCCTCGACGCGGCTTCCCGTGCACTCCACCGCGCAGAACGGGCGCTCCGCATCGCGGCGATCCGGGAGACGTGGGAGGAGACCGGCGTGCTGCTCGCCCGCACCAGGGACGGCGCCTTCGTCTCCCCCGGCGCACACCTCGAAGGCAGCGCACCCCTCGACCCAGACGCACACCTCGAAGACAGCGCACACCTCCGAGGCAGGCCCCTCATCGAAGTGCTCGCCCAGACCGGAGGCCGGCTCCGACTCGGTGACGTGCATCCGTTCGGACACTGGATCACGCCCGCCAACCGCCCGAAACGCTGGGACACCCGTTTCTTCGTGGCCGAAGCACCCACCAACCAGACAGCCCAGAGCGACGGTACCGAGACGGTGGCCGTCGAGTGGGTGGATCCGGCCCACGCCGTGGCCTCGGCGGTCGCTGCCGAGCACAGCATTGTCTTCCCGACGCTCATGAACCTCGCTCGTCTCGCCGAGACGACGTCGGTTCAGGATGCTCTCACTGAAGCCGATCGTCGGCCGCACATCGAGGTCAACCCGGTGGACCGCACCGGGCCGGACGGCGTACGACTCATCACCATCCCGGCCGAGGCCCGCTATGCCCTGACAGAGTACCCGATCGACAACAACTGACGCTGGGCGCACAATGGTGCCATGCCCGAGTTGCCCGAAGTCCACGCTCTCGTCACCGATCTGGGCGCGAAGCTCGTGGGGCAGACGGTGGCTCGATTCGATGTGCTCTCGTTCGCAGCGCTCAAGACGTTCTCCCCGCCGACCTCAGCCCTCGAGGGCCAGCAGGTGCTCGGAGTCGCTCGGCACGGCAAGTTCCTGGACTTCCGGGTCGGCGAGCTGCATCTCGTGATGCACCTCGCCCGCGCGGGCTGGATCCGTTGGCGCGAGGGGCCGCCACCGCCGGCGAGCGGGAGGCCGGGCAAGAGCGCCCTGGCCGCGCGCCTGGTGATGCAGCCCGACGACTCGGGCCTCGACATCACGGAGGCGGGCACGAAGAAGAGCCTCGCGATCTACCTGGTGAACGAGGTGGCCGAGGTGCCAGGCATCGGCCGTCTGGGGCCGGATCCGCTCGACCCCGCGTTCACCGAGGAGGTCTTCGCGGGCATCCTCGGCGCGGCGGGTCGAGCCCAGATCAAGGGGGTGCTCCGCAATCAGTCGAACATCGCCGGAATCGGCAATGCCTACTCCGACGAGATCCTGCACACGGCACGGATGTCGCCGTTCAAGCCCGCTTCGATGGAGGCCGATGAGGTGGCAGAGCTCTACGCTGCCCTGCAGCTGACGCTGAGGGGCGCCCTCCAGCGCGCCGACGGGCTCGCCGCCTCCGAACTGAAGAAGGAGAAGAAGCTCGGCATGCAGGTGCACGGTCGCACCGGCGAGACGTGCCCGGTCTGCGGTGACACGGTGCGCCAGGTGATCTTCGCAGACTCGACCCTGCAGTACTGCCCGACCTGCCAGACCGGCGGCAAGATCCTCGCCGACCGGGTGCTCTCCCGGCTGCTGAAATAGGACAGCTGCAACGCGATCCTCCGCGATGCGAGCGCTGCCCGCGCGAGCGTCAGCGGTGCGACAGCTTCCGCGCCACCGCACTCGCGACCAGCTGCACCACCTGCACGATCACGATCAGAATGATGATCGTCGTGAACAGGTAGGAGTTGTCGTACCGCTGGTACCCGTACCGGATGGCGATGTCGCCGATGCCGCCTGCGCCGATGGTGCCCGCGATCGCCGAATAGTTCAGCAGCGAGATGACCGACGTCGAGAGCGCGAGCACGATGCTCGGCCGCGCCTCGGCGAGCAGCACCTTCCAGATGATGGTGCCGCGCTTCGCACCCATCGAGCGAGCCGCCTCGACGAGCCCGGTGTCGACCTCGCGGAGCGCGATCTCCACGAGCCGGGCGAAGAACGGGATGGCGGCGATGGTCAGCGGCACCGCGGCGGCAGTCGGCCCGATGAACGTGCCGATGATCAGCCGAGTGAACGGAATCAGCACCACCATCAGGATGATGAACGGCAGCGAACGCCCGATGTTCACGATGAAACCGAGCACGGCGTGGATGATCGCTCCGAGGCGGCGCGATCCGAAGGGCGCCTCGTTGACGCCGCCCTCATCGGTTGACACCAGCAGCACACCCACCAGCAGCCCGAAGACGATCGTGAAGACGAGAGCGATCCCGATCATCTGGAAGGTCTCGCCGACGGCCTTCGTCAGGATCGGGATCATGACGCCCCAGTTGACGTTCACAGCGCACCCTCCAGAACCTCGACGTACAGCCCGCTGTCCTTCAGCCGGGCGATGGGTACAGCGTTCGACTCCACACTTCCGGGCAGTTCGAGCCGCATCCGGCCGACGCGATGGTCGCTCACGACCTCGACGGCGGCGCCCAGGATGTTCACGTCGATGCCGAACTCCCGCGACATCCGACCGACGATCGGTTCATCGGCCAGATGCCCGGCATACATGATCTCGATCACCGTGTTGCCCGGTTCGCCGCGGCTCTCGCCCAACGGGAAGAGCGCGTGCGCGATCTTCGACTGGGGCGTGTTGAGCAGATCGATGACGTTGCCCGACTCGACGATGCGACCGCCTTCGATCAGCGCGGCCGACGTGCAGATGCGCTTGACGACCTCCATCTCGTGCGTGATCAGCATGATCGTCACGCCGAGCGTGCGGTTCAGCTCCTTCAGCAGCTGCAGGATCGAGTCTGTCGTCTCGGGGTCGAGCGACGAGGTGGCCTCATCGCTCAACAGCACCTTCGGGTTGCCGGCGAGCGCCCGGGCGATGCCGACGCGCTGCTTCTGCCCGCCGGAGAGCTGCGAGGGGTAGGCGGATGCCCGGTCCCCGAGCCCGACGAGGTCGAGCACTTCGGCCGACCGGGCCCGGCGCGCGGCCCTGTCGACACCCGTGATCTCGAGCCCGAACTCCACGTTCTCGGCCACGGTGCGCGACGACAGCAGGTTGAAGTGCTGGAACACCATCCCGATGCCGTGCCGGGCGACCCGCAGTTCGGCCTCGCCGAGCGTGGTCAGATCCTGCCCCGCAACGGTGATCGAGCCGCTGGTGGGCCGTTCGAGCAGGTTGACGCAGCGCAGCAGCGTCGACTTCCCCGCTCCGCTCTGCCCGACGACGCCGAAGATCTCACCGTCGGCGACAGTCAGATCGGTGCCCTTCAAGGCCTCGACGGTCGTGCCTCTGGCGTTCCGCGGCGGGTATGACTTGTGGAGGTCGGTAATCGTGATCACGGGATTAGGACGCAGGTCCGCTCGCCGGGATGACCAGGCCCTTGTACTGGGCGGTGATCCAGTCCTGGGTCTGCTTCGAGGTCAGCAGCTCGTAGAGCTTCTGCACAGCCGGATCGTTCTCGTGGCCTTCCTTGGCGGCGAGGAGGTTCGTGTAGAGCGTGCCGTCCACATCCTCCTTGAGGATCTGCTCGTCACCGGTGAGGCCTGCGGGCAGGGCGAAGCTGAGGTTCGCAATGCCCGCGACGTTCTCATCCAGGGCCCGGGGCAGGGTCGCCGCATCCAGCTCCTGGAACACGAGGTTCTTCGGGTTGGTCGCGATGTCGCCGACGACGCCGGTCGCGCCCTCGTTCAGCGTGATGAGCCCCGCCTTGGCGAGCAGGTTCAGCGAACGCAGCTCGTTGGTCGGGTCGTTCGGGATGCTGACGGTGTCGCCGTCCTTGATGTCGTCGATGCTCTTCACCTGCTTCGAGTACAGCGCGAGAGCCGGGAAGTAGACCTTGCCGACCGGGGCGATGTGCGTGCCGTTGTTCGTGTTGAAGTTGTTCAGGAACGGCAGGTGCTGGTAGAGGTTCGCATCGAGCGAGCCGTCTTCGAGCGCGGTGTTCGGCGTGGTGTAGTCGGTAAACGAGGTGACCTGGATGTCGAGCCCCGCGGCTGCGGCCTCCGACTGCTCGACGTACGTCAGGATGTCGTCGCCCGGGAAGGTCGAGCCGACCTTGATGGTGGTGACACCCCCCACCGTTGCGCCGACAGCGGCATCGGACGAACCCGAGGACGACGAGCATCCGGAGGCGCCGACGATGACTGTCGACAGGATCGCTGCGGCTATCAGGAACTTCTTGGAACGCATGGGGTTCTCTCCAGAGGGGAAGGCGGGGGTGCGGCCTCAACCCTAGAAGACGCGCTGGAACGGGCCTAAAGCAGGCCCGGCATGCTACGCAATGTGACACTGACCGGCAGCGCACGGCGGCGCGACCCGGAAGAATCGGGGCATGCCCCGACCCCTGCACTTCTCTGCGTTCGTGATGAACACGAACTCGCACATCCAACACGGTCTCTGGCGGCACCCCACCGCCCAACAGGCCGACTTCAACGACGTGAACCTCTGGATCGGGCTCGCGAAGACGCTCGAGGCCGGCGGATTCGACACCATGTTCTTCGCCGACGTCGTGGGCCTCTACGGACCCGTAAACGGCTCCTACGAGGTGAACGCGCGGGAGGGGCTGCAGATCCCGTCGAACGACCCCTCGGTGCTGCTCTCGGCGCTCGCGGTGAGCACAGAGCACCTCGGACTGGCGTTCACGAGTTCCATCGTGCAGTCGCACCCCTTCGACTTCGCTCGTAAGGTCTCGACGCTCGATCACATCTCGAACGGCCGGATCGGGTGGAACGTCGTGACCAGTTCGCTCGAGAACGCCGCCCGCAACTTCGGGATGGACCGCCTCATCGAGCACGACGAACGTTACCGCTGGGCGCAGGAGTACATGGATGTCGTCTACAAGCTCTGGGAGGGCTCCTGGGACGACGGCGCGCTGCTGAAGGACAAAGCAAGCGGCATCTACGCCGACTACACGAAGATCCACAAGATCAACCACGTCGGCGAGCGCTACCGGGTGGAGGGGCCGCACCTGCCCTCGCCCTCGGCGCAGCGCACGCCGGTGATCTTCCAGGCCGGATCCTCCCCGGCGGGGCGCTCCTTCGCCGCCCGGAACGCCGAGGCGCAGTTCATCCTGTCGCCCACACCCGAGATCGCTGCGGGAGACATCTCCGCGACCCGGGCGCTGGCGGTGGAGTACGGCCGCCACGCCTGGGACATCCAGTTCTTCCAGGGCCTCACCTTCGTGATCGGCAGCACCGAGGAGGAGGCGAAGAGCAACGAAGCGGAGATCGACGAGTACATCTCCACCGACGGATTCCTTGCCCATATCAACCTCGGTCTCGACCAGGCCACCGGAGTCCCGCTCGACCCCGACATGCCCCTGAAGGACATCAGGCACGAGGGCGGCTTCTCGCACACCAAGTGGCTCCGCGAGGCATCCCCCGACCGCGAGCCGACGGTGCGTGACCTCGCGAAGATCACGGCAAAGGTGCGCGGCAGGTTCGTGGGCACGCCTGAACAGATCGCCGACCGGCTCGAGGAGTTCCAGCGCGCGGGCGTCGACGGCATCAACGTGATGAACTGGACCCTACCGAACTCGTACCAGCTCTTCATCGATGAGGTCATGCCGACGCTCCGCCGCCGCGGGCTCGCCAAGGAGGAACCCGTGGCGGGCACCCTGCGACAGAAGCTGTTCGGCCACGACCAGCTTCTCTCGACGCACTACGGGCGCCAGTTCCGCGGGGCGTTCAGCGAGCACGAGTGAGGATGCGGCGGCGGGTCCCCCGCCCGGGAGGAGCTGGGCCGATCCGGGCCGGACAGCGGGCCGCATCGACCCAGCTCCTCCCCGGTGGGGTGACTCGGATCGATCACCGGCCGTGCGCTGGTGAAGGCGGCGGCCGACGCCGTGAAACGGGCGACGGCACCGCGGGCATCCGGAGCCGAAGCCGCAGCACTGGCCCGGGTCGACGCGCCCCGGGCATCCGCCGCCGAGGCCGACCGCACCGCGCTGCTCGACGCGGCCGAGATCGCCACCTGCCGGGCGCAGGTGTGTGTGCTCGACGACGCCCTGCGGGCCGCAACCCTGCTGTTCGAGGTCGGCGGTGCCTCGGCCACCGCGCTCGCCTCGCGCTCCTGAGCGCTTCCACTGCCCGACACCGCCCGGCCCCACCCCGCCGAAGGGACGCAAATCGCTTCTGCCTTACGGTCTTGGAGCGTTTTGCGTCCCCTCGGGCGGGCGGGCGGGCGGGCGGGCAGGCAGGCAGGGCAGCGCGGAACGCTAGTGCAACGCCGCGAGCATCCCCACCACCTGGTCGTAGGTGCCGTTCACCGCAGCGAACCGCAGCGGCTTCACGCTGTCGACCAGGATCTCGTGCGCGTCGGGCTCCGACGCGAGCAGCCCCATCACCTCGGTGAGGAACGCGTCGAGCGGCATCGCGTGCGGGTTCGTCGCCGACGACTGGCCCAGCATCTCGGTCTGCACGGCCGGCGGCACCAGCTCGATGACCTGCACCGACTTGTCCGCGAGCTGCAGGCGGAGGATCTCCGTGAACGAGTGGATGGCCGCCTTGGTGGCGTTGTACGTCGGCGTGTGCGCAAGCGGCGTGAAGGCGAGGCCCGACGAGACCGTCACGATCGCGGCATCCTGCTGCCCCGCCAGGAACGATGAGAACGCCGCAATGAGCCGGAGCGGCCCGAGCAGGTTGGTGGTCACCGTCGCCTCAGCCGCCGCCAGGAAGTCCGCACTGTGCAGATTCTCGGGGCGCATGATGCCCGCCATCGCGACCAGCACGTTCGTGGCCGGCCAGCGGCGCTGCACCTCGGCCGAGACATCCACGATCGACTGCGCGTCTGCCGTGTCGATGTAGATGCCCTCGATGCCGGGGTTGTCGCGGCTGATCTGATCGAGCAGCTCACGTCGGCGACCGCCGACGATGACCGTGTTGCCGGCCGCGGCGAACCGCTGGGCGAGCCCCAGGCCGATGCCCGACGTGCCGCCCGGAAGAAAGATGGTGTTCCCTGAAATGTTCATGTCCCCAGCCTGCGGTCTGACGAACTGCGGCAAAAGAGGAGCGTTCAGCCACGGATCGGCAGTCCCTGCCTGAACCCACCGTGCACGGGGCATGATGGAGCCATGGACAGACCCGGGCTCGCAGACTTTCTGCGCCGACGCCGCGAGGCGCTGCAACCGAACGACGTCGGGCTGCCGCCGGGGGCCCGACGTCGCACGAGCGGACTCCGCCGCGAGGAGGTCGCGAGCCTCTCGGGTATGTCGAGCGATTACTACGCGCGCCTGGAGCAGCAGCGGGGGCCCCAGCCGTCGGAGCAGATGCTGGCCGCGATCGCGCGCGGCCTGCGATTGACTCTGGATGAACGGGACCACCTCTTCCGTCTCGCCGGCCACACCGCGCCCCGCCGCCAGCGCCGCACCGAGCATGTCAGCCCCGCGCTCATGCGCGTGCTCGACCGGCTCGACGACAGCCCGGCGATGGTGCTCTCCGACCTCGGGGACACCCTCGCCGAGAACCGGCTCGCGATCGCTCTGCTCGGCGACCACAGCGCATTCACCGGACTCGACCGGAGTGCTTTCTACCGCTGGTTCACCGACCCGGCCGAGCGGGCGCGCTACCCCGAACGGGACCACGCACGCCAGAGCTCGATCCAGGCCGCGGGGCTCCGGGCGGCGATCTCGGTCGGCGGGGGCGAGTCGCGCGCGACCGAGACCGTGGCCCGGCTCGGCACGGAGAGCGCAGAATTCCGCGAGGTATGGGAACGGCACGAGGTGCGCACGCGGTTCGACGACCACAAGACGCTCATCCACCCGGAGCTCGGCGAGATAGAGGTCGACTGCCAGGCCCTGTTCACCGAGAACCAGGCGCAGACCCTCCTGGTGCTGACCGCGTCGCCCAGTACGGAAGGGTACGAGAAGCTGCAGCTGCTCTCGGTGCTCGGCACGCAGCAGTTCAGCGCCTGAGGCGCCCCGCCCGGCCGCACCACCACCCCGCGCTGCCACCCCGCGCCGCCTCTCCCACCCGCGCCGCCACTCCCACCCGCGCCGCCACTCCCACCCGCGCCGGTCGCTTGTGAGACGGTTGCGCGTACGTGAGACGCGCACGCGGGTCTCACGTACGCGCAGGAGTCTCACGTGCAGCCGGTTCGCCCCCGCCCTGTGCGCCGCGCCGCCGGATGGGGTCACGCGGAACGCTACGCGCAGAGGTTCTCGGCGATCCAGCCGGGCGTGGCCGCCACCGGCAGCTCGCCCGACAGCACCAGCCCGGCGAAGGTGATCGCCTGCTCACCGAGCCGCCCGTCGGCCGAATCGAGCGGATCCCGCCGCAGGCGCACCGACACCCAGCGGGTCACGGATGCGCCCAGGCGCGCTGTCGAGACGGCGGTTCCGGCGAAGTGCCTGGCCTGCCCGTTCGAACCGTCGTCGAACGGTTCGGCGAACCCGCGGCCGGGTAGACGGTTCTGGCCCGCGAGCGCGGCGTCGATCATCCAGAGCGGGCCGCGGCGGATGCCCGCAGCCTCCGTTCCGAGCGTGAGGAGGAACTCGCGCGGACTGCTGGCCTCTGCTCCGACACGGCCCGCAAGCGCGGCGAGTTCGGCGCAGGCATCCATGCTCGAAACAGTACAAGGCGCGCCCGGGAATCACCCGTGGCATTCGACACGGCGAGTGGTCGCAGGGCATGCCGTCACCCGTCTCGGCGGTGCGCGGCGCGGCGGCGCACGCGGTCGAGGGTTCCATTCGCCCAGAGCCGGTCGCCGTCGCCGCGGTCGGCCGCCACCGCCATCGTCTTCCAGCCGGTATAGACTGCCGGTTCGCCCGTGCCCGGGGCGCTCGGCTCGGGCGCAAGCAGATACGCCCCCCGCGCCGTCAGTGTGTTGGCGAGGCTGCGCGTCTCCCGGTCGAACCCCGGCCCGGCCCCGGCGAAGGGCGGGTCGAAGTAGACCAGGTCTTCCTCCCTGACCTCAGCGACGATGTCGTAGAAGTGACGCTCACGAACCGTGACGTCACGGTTCTGCAGCAGCCTCGCGACCCCGCGGAGGTTTACCTCGTCGAACGCGACCGTGTCGCGGCCCGCGCTGCCGCGGAGGTACACGAACCGGGCGGCCCGCTCGACCGGCGAGAGCGACCGAGCGGCGCCCACGGCCCTAGAGCTCTCCGTGCTCCCAGAGCTCCCGCCAGCGGATTCCGGATCTGCCTGGGCCTCGACGGCCGCCCGGTGAACGTGGTCGTGCCGCTCGCGGTGCTCCCCGACCAGCCGCACCAGTCGACCGACATCCGACTGCAACACCTGCCAGGTGATGACCAGTTCGGAGTCGTCGCTCGACAGTCGGAAGGTCCTGCCTGGATTCCGCTCCATCAGCGCGATCGCCAACGCTCCCCCGCCGAGGAACGGCTCGTAGTAGTCGCCGAAGTACTCCGGAACGCACTCCAGCGCGAAGTCGGCCAGCCGGCGCGTGCCCCCCGGGTGGAGGTACGGCGGGTGGAGGGGCCGGGAGCGCGGGGACACACTCCATTCTCGCCCGGGCGACCGGCTGCCCGACGCACCGCCCCTCCTGAACACTCTCGTGCACGATTCCCAGCGCCCACAGAGTGCGAGCACAGCGACGCGCCCGCCGGGAAACGTACGGTGTACCCATGCAGGAACACGAGGCAGCCGCGACAGTGCCACGACTGCATCTGGCGGCCCGGTCGCTGTTCCGGGGAACCCCGGTGTGGGCCTTCCGCGCGGGCATGTTCCTCATCCAGCGGTCAGAAGTGAAGCGTATGAACGAGGAGCCTGTCGACGGGGTCCTGCACACCGACGACATCGACTACGCCGGTGACGGGCATCCGGCGCACCGGCTCGATGTGATCGCACCGGCCGGCATCGCTCCCAGTACGGCAGGCGGCGCGGATGCCCGCCCTCTCCTGCCCGTCTACATCTACTTCCACGGCGGCGGCTGGACATCCGGCGACAAGTCCACGGTCACCAAGTACTGCGCACACCAGGCGGCCACCGGGATGGTCGTGGTGAACGTCAACTACCGCAGGGCCGGGCGCTTCCAGATGGATCACCAGCTCCAGGACGCCGGCGCGGCAGTCGGCTGGGTTCGCGAGAACATCCGTGCGCACGGCGGAGACCCCGACAAGCTGGTGCTCGGCGGCGACTCCGCCGGCGGTCACATCGCTGCCCTCTTCACCGCGACATCCGACAGCCCCGAACTGCGCACACATTTCGGGATGTCCGCCGGGCACGCCGCGCCCGCGGTGCAGGGTCTCGTGCTGCACTGCAGCGCCGTCGACTTCTCGATGTTCTTCGCCAGGGCCCCCATCCTCGGCCGGGGTTTCGTGCGACTCCTGCACCCGAGGAGCACCGGTGCCGCACCGGCCCGACGCGCGAGTCTGCGGAAGGCAGCGGCCTACCTCTCGCCGATCGAATGGATCGGTCCCCGGCATCCCGCCGTCTTCGTGACCACCTCCGCCCGGGACTACTTCTACGAGTCCAACCTGCATTTCGTGGAGCGCCTCCGCGCGGCCCTCGTGCCGGTCGAGACGATCATCTACGGCAGCGCGAACGCCAACACGCGCCACACCTGGCAGCAGAACTACCGCTTCCCCGAATCGCAGAACGTCTGGCAGCATTTGACCTCGTTCGTCAACAGCGTGACGAGCCAGCCCGCCTGAACAGTCCCCGCCTCGGGCGCGGTCGATGAGGGAACCATTCCCGCTGTGCCGGACACTAGGGGGTATGGGGACAGGAACGACAGACGAAGCGGCGACGTGGATCCGCGCCGCCGCCGGCGACGCGACAGCCTTCGGGGTGATGTTCGACACGCACCGCGACCGCGTGTTCGGCCAGGCGCTCCGGGTGCTGCGTTCATCGCACGACGCAGAAGACGCCACCGCACTGGTCTTCCTCGAGGCTTGGCGGAGGCGCGACGCGGTGCGGGTCGTCGACGGCTCGATCGTCGGCTGGTTGCTGGTGACGACGAACCTCGTCTGCCGGAACCTCGTACGCTCGGCCCGCCGGTACCGCGCGGTCATCGACATCCTGCCGCCACCCTCGGCCCAGGCCGACCACTCGGACGAGGTGGATGCCCGACTCGACGGCCGCGAGCGCCGGGCCCGGGTGCAGAGCGCCTTCGCCGGGCTCAGCCCGAACGACCAGAACGTGATCACCCTCTGCGTGATCGAAGAACTCACGATGGAGCAGGCTGCCGAAGCGCTCGGCGTACCTGCCGGCACGGTGAAGTCGCGGTTGTCCCGCGCAAAGAGACGGCTCGCGAACGTTTCAGGAGGTGCACGATGAACCCGCAACCCGAATTCGATCCCGCCCGGAGCGACGCGATCCGGCGGATGCTCGTGGAGACCGTCGCGGCAGGGCAGAGTTTCGGCGCGGCCGCCGCGCCCACGCCGGCATCCGCACCCCGCCGCAGGCATCGCAAGGCCGGCATCATCGTGGTGGTCGCCGTGCTGACGGCCCTCGTCGGGTCGGGCACCGCTGCGCTCGCCCTGAACGGCAGCGCGTGGTTCGAGGCGGCCCCGCCCGCGCCGGCCACCACCACGGCCGCTCCGACCTCACCCGAACCGACAGCGGCGCCGAGCACCGCACCGCCGACACCGACCGCCGCTCCGATTCCGGCTGCGCCGGTCAGCCGGGTGCCGTCGACCTGCGAGAAGTTGTTACCGGTGGCCGAGGCGGAGGCGACGCTCGGCACCGGACTCCAGCCGGCGACCACCGAATCGTTCGACAACCCGGTACACTACACCGACCGGCGGCTCGGGGCTCTCGAATGTTCCTTCAGTGCGAATGGATCGCTTGACTACGACCAGCCCCAGTTCACCGTCGAGATCGTGCCCGGTGTGTCTGCGACCCAGTATTCCTCTGTGGTGAACGGCGAGGGCTGGGGTCCCGGCTCCACCCCGGAGGATACGATCACGCCGGGCGCGTTCTCAGCGTGCACCGACGCAGTGCCCTACCTCTGCGGTTTCATCGCACGCGTCGGAGACTACGGGGTGAGTCTCTTTGTGCGGGTTCCCCCGGAAACCGCACTGACGTCGGACCAGCAGGAGCAGATCCGCAGATCCTTCGTCTCCCTGGTCTCGACAGCCGAATCGTTTCCCGCTGCGGCTCCGCTCTGGCAACCGCAGGGCGTCACCCTCACCGGAGCATCGACCTGCGCAGGACTTGCGAGCGACGATCAGCTTGCGGCCCGGTTCGACGCGTCCGAGGTGAGCATCTACAAGTCCGACGAGGGTGAGTACGACTTCTCCCGGTTCCACGCTGGGTCGAACGTCGGCGCGTTCTGGTGCAGCTGGGATCTGGATCGCGGTGCACAAGGGGTAAGCATTTCCGTGCTCCCGGGTGGCGCCTCGTACTTCGATGAACTCCGTGCGTCCGATCCGTCGCTGTCGTGGCGAGCGGCCCCCGGCTACCCGGGCGTTGCCTATCTCGCAGAAGCAGGGGTGAGTACGCGGCTCAGCATCCTCGTCGACGGTGGCTGGGTGGAACTGGGGGTTCCCACGACGACTGCAGCCGACACCCTGCCGGGGTTTGCGGCGACTGTGCTGGCCAACGTGGCTAAAAGGTAGCCCCGAGGGTGGCTTCAGGCCGCCCTCGGGGCTTCTCCACCTTGCAGCGAACTAATTGGCGAGGAACGTCAGAACGGCAGCGTTCCACTCGTCGGGGTTGCTGACCGTCACGCCGTGCGGTGCATCGTGGATGACCACCAGCTCGCTGCCGGCAATGGCTTCGTGCGTGCGAGCGCCCGAGCCGTCGAACGGAACCGTTCCGTCGCCGTCGCCGTGGATCACCAGTGTCGGCACAGACACCTTCGTCAGGTCGTCGCGGAAGTCGGTGCCGGCGAAGGCCGCCATGCACGCGAGCGAGGCGATCTTGCTCGACTGCTTCGCGAGCGCAAGCGCCTCCTGACGCTGCTCCTCCGTGACCTTCAGTACGCCGTCCACCGAGAAGAACTGGGTGGTGAAGTCGTCGTAGAACGCGTCCTCATCAGCGGTGAGACCGGCGGTCATCTTCGCAGCCTGGGCCGCATCCAGAGGTCCGTCGGGGTTCGTCGGACCCTTCAGCAGAAAAGGCGGCACCGCCGAGGCGAAGACGACACTGTGCAGACGCTCGGCACCGTACTTCGTGAAGTAGCGTGCGACCTCGCCGCCACCCATCGAGAAGCCGACCAGAGTGACGTCGTTCAGGTCGAGCTCGGCGAGAAGGGTGTGCAGGTCCTCGGTGAGGGTGTCGTAGGTGTAGCCGGTCTTCGGCTTGTCGCTCCGGCCGAACCCGCGGCGGTCATAGGTGATGACCCGGTAGCCGGCGGCCTCGAAGGCGGGGACCTGTTCCGACCATGACTCCCCGGAGAGCGGCCAGCCGTGGATCAGCACGACCGGGCGACCCGATCCGCCGGTGTCGTCGACGTGGAGGTCGGTATTCTTGAAGATTCCGTGGTGTGCAGTGATTTCTGTCATACGAGGGATTCGAACACACTAGGGCTGCGGTTTGGGCAGGGCCACAGGGGTTGACAGGCGGCCGGATCCTGCGGTCATGGTCCACGCGATCGCCGGTGATCGGGCACCATCCGAAACCACGCGGAAACACCCGGGCGATACAGTGGGCGGATGTTCTGATACGGGGGAACCATGCAGAGTTGCGAACTCGCCGCCACCGGCTTCGAAGCCTGGCCTGAGGCTGACCCCGTTTCCCGGACAGGTGGTTGGTTGGTCAGGCTGCCAGTGTGAGCTGGCGGCGTTCGTACTCTAATGGACTGAGGTAGCCGATGCCGGAGTGGCGTCGGCGGGCGTTGTACCAGCCGTCGATCCATGTGTAGGCGCCACGTCGTGCGGCGTCGATCGTGGCGAACACGTGCCGGTGGTAGTACTCGTTCTTGAACACGGACCAGAACGATTCCGCGGCCGCGTTGTCCCAACACACCCCCGTGCGACCCATCGACCGCAGCACCCCGAGTTCGGTCGCGGCTTTCGCGAGCTGACCGCTGGTGTACTGGGTGCCCCTGTCCGCATGGAACACGACCTTCCGTGGCAGGTGCCCGCGGAGACCGACGGCTTGCCGGAGCGCGTCCTCGACGAGGTCA
>NZ_NBXB01000032.1 GCF_003399635.1 Subtercola boreus
CCACCGCCACGACCGCCCGGCCCGTGTCGATCACCAGCCGCGCCGCCTCACGGCGATACTCCGGCGTATAAGTCTTCCTCTTGCTTGTGCCCATCACGGACATCCTCCCCGACAGGCCCGCAAACACGCGAAACCCGCCTGGTCAGTGTCCGGAATTCGGGGTCAACCTCAGGCCGATGCTCGTCGCGGTGGCGCTCGTCGCCGTGGGGATCGGCGTCGCCGCGCTGATGCTCCGCACCGGGCGCCGTCGCGGGGCGATGTTCGCCGCCGCACCTCTTCTGGTGCTGGCGCTGCTCGCGTCGGGCGCTGCGACGCCGCCGGCAAGCTCCGCCGCACAACTCACAGCACCCTGCCCGGCCGGCGCGATCGCGCCCCCGCCCACCACCGCAACGCCGGCCCCCGCGCCGACCGGCACCGCGACCCCCGAGCCGACCCCGACCCCCATACCCATCGGCACGGCCACCCCCGTCGACTTCGAGCCGGGTGCCGCCGGGATCGGCGACGCCTACTTCCCTCTCGACGGCAATGGCGGGTACGACGTCAGCCACTACGACCTCGACCTCGCCTACGACCCGACGACCCACGAGCTCAGCGGTACAGCGACGATCACCGCGACCGCCACGCAGAATCTCTCAGCCTTCAACCTCGACTTCGACACCCGCGCCGTCGACGGCTCCGACGCGATCACCATCAGCGCCCTCACGGTGGACGGATCGGCCGCCGCCTGGAGCCTCGCCACGACCCAGATCAGCGACAGCACCGGTCAGCCGCAGGCTCCCGGCAGCACGGACGGCGACGCCACTCCCCCGCGAACGGAACTCACCGTCACCCCTCCGGCGGGCATCCTGAGCGGTGCGACCATCACGACAGCTGTCACCTACGCGGGGATCCCGATCACCATCAACGACGCGTTCGGCCCGGCTGGCGTGTTCCAGACGGGAGACGGTGCCGTCGTCGTCGGCCAGCCCAGGGTTGCTGCAACATGGTTCCCCTCCAACGATCATCCGGCCGACAAGGCGACCTTCAGCACCCGGATGACGGTTCCCGCCAGCCTCCAGGTGATCGGCAACGGGCGGCTCGCCTCGCACACCACGACCGGCGCCTCGAGCACCTGGGACTGGGAGATGGAGAAGCCCATGGCCACCTACCTCGCCACGGCCACCGTCGGGGACTACACGATCACCGAGCACGATGAGGGTGGTATCGCCTACTACAACGCGGTCGCGCCGGCACTGTTCAGCCAGGATGCCGGTGGTGGGGTCTTCGTCGGCGACGTCGCGACGTCGATCTTCGACGACGAGCCAGACGTGATCTCGTTCCTGTCGCAGTCCTTCGGGCCGTACCCGTTCAGCGAGGCGGGCGGCATCGCGATCGCCGACTTCGGTCCGACACCGGATGACTACCTCCCCTACGCGCTCGAGAACCAGACCCGGCCGATCTACCCGAGCTGGGCTTTCCCGGCCGACGCCGACGCCTCGGTCGTCGTGCACGAACTCGCGCACCAGTGGTACGGCGACAGCGTCTCGATCGAGCGTTGGTCGGACATCTGGCTGAACGAGGGATTCGCGACCTACGCCGAGTGGCTCTGGGCCGAACACACCGGCGGGCCGACGACCCAGCAGTCGTTCGACGCCGCGTACGCGAACCCCACAGGCAGCGACAACCCGGCGGACGACGCGGCCTTCTGGAGCACGGTGGTCGCAGATCCAGGCTCCGCGGGGATCTTCGACGGCGCCGTCTACACCCGGGGAGGCATGACGCTGCAGGCACTCCGCACCATCGTCGGCGACAAGGCGTTCTTCCAGATCCTGAAGGGCTGGGCGGCCGAGAACGCCGGACGCTCGGTCACGACGGCCCAGTTCATCGCCTACGCCGAGAAGATCTCCGGGCAGGATCTGGCGAGCTTCTTCGACGCCTGGCTCTACTCCCCGACGAAGCCCGCGCTCGGCTGACGCCCCTGAACGACAAAATCCCCCCGGACCGGCCGGGGGGATTTCTCTGCAGTGCGGGTGGAGCTAAGGAGATTCGAACTCCTGACCTCCTCGATGCGAACGAGGCGCGCTACCAACTGCGCCATAGCCCCGAAAACTGCTTCGCTAGATTATCACGTGCCGGCGGTGACTTCGAACCAGCGGGCAGTGCAACCGGCTCGTAGCTAGCCGGCGCGGCGCTTCGCGAGGATCAGATCCACATCGAAGGCGCCCGTTTCGGCCGTGTCGACGACACCCATCGAGGCGAAGCGGTTCGGTGCCGGAGCGGCGGGGGGCGTGGTGAGGGCTGCGGAAGCCGCGGTCGCGCCAGGAGCCACAGGACGCTGGGCTGCTGCCGGGACATCCGGAGGAGTCGCCTCGGCCAGCTGGCTCGCGCGCAGGGTCTCTTCCGAGCTCCTGGCGGCCGCGCGGAGGGCCTCCTCGGCCCGCTCTGCGGTCTGCCGCGCATACGCCGCCACAGGCATGGCGCTGTCGATGCGGCGATTGCCGACATAGAGCGGCTTGGGCAGGGGAACGGGCGTCCATCCTGAGGCCCCCGGTGCGTCGGCCAACGACGCATCTCCGGCAGCCGCAGCCGCATCCGTCTGCGAGGCGCCATCGGAGACCAGGATGACAGCATCGTCTGACTCCGCGTAGGCGACATTGGCGTCTGAGTCTGCGTGAGAGATGCCGGCAGGTGCGGCGGCCCGCAGACGAACGTTCTGCCCAGCACCGGGAGTCTGCTTCACAGAGCGCCCTGCGACCGGCGGATTCTCGCGCAGTGTCCGCGCACGCAACGATCGAGCGTCACGCGCCAGCCTGCCCAGGCGCGTCACGCAGAGCGTCGCAGCCACAAGCCCGACCACCAACACCACCCAGGCGCCGTTGATCGCGACCTGCACGGCGCCGAGCACGGTGACGACGAGCGCCAGCAGCAGGATGCCCGAGGCGGCCGCCCGCGCGCGCCGCAGCTTCAGCGAGGCCTGTCGAAGGGTCGGGGCGGGGGTACGGGGTGACAGCACGATGGTCTCGTAGTCTCCGGAGTCGGTGCGCTCCTCGTCAGCACGCGTCGCTGCCTGAGCCGCGAGCCCCTGCTCGATCAGCGTCTGGAGCCCCGCGCGCTCGGCGAGCAGGTTCTGCGCGTTCGCCTTCTTCAGCACACGCTGCTGCTCGGCGACGCTTCGGGCGTTCGCTTCGACGTGCACCTCGTCGGGCACCTCGCTGGTCTCCGCAAGGATGCGGAGGGTCTGCTGCAACCGCACGGTGTTGCGTTCGGTCGAGAGGTATTCGTTCCGCCTGAACCAGGTCGGCAGAAGGTAGATCAGCCAGAGCACGGCGGCCAGGGCGACGATGAGGCCTCCGCCGAGCCAGTCCGTTGTCATGGGTCTACGGTATGAGGCCCGGCGCCGTATTCGGCTGAACCGGGGGGCGCGTGTCGCCGTGGGTTGCGGATGCGTACCGACCCGGCGCGCATCCGGAGCCGGCGCGGCAGCAGCCGCTCAGCAGCCGCTCAGCGGTTGCGCGTCGCGATCGGCGTCAGCGCGTCGAGCCTGTCCGCCTCGGGCACACTCCCCTGTCCAGCCGGAACCAGCCCCTCATGCCAGCGCCGCAACACTCCCACCGGCAGTTCCTCGCCGACCAGGGCGAAACAGAAGTGGTCCCGCCAGTCGCCATTGATGTGGATGAACCGTCGCCGCAGCCCCTCGTAGCGGAACCCCAGCTTCTCGACGACCCGCAGGCTCGGTGCGTTCTCGGGCCGGATGCAGATCTCGATGCGGTGCAGCCCCACCGCGGTGAAGCAGTAGTCGGCGGCGAGAGCCACCACTGTGGGCGTGATGTTCAGCCCCGCGAACCGTTCCGCCACCCAGTAACCGATGCTCGCCGAGGAGACCGATCCATAGCTGATCGACGACACGTTCAGCTGCCCGGCCATCTGCCCGTTGTACTCGATCACGAACGGAAGGCCGAACCCCGCACGAGCATTCTGCTGCAGCGAACGGATGCTCGCCCGGGTGTCGAACGACAGAGGAGCATTCGGGCTCGTGGCCTCCCACTTGCGAAGCCATCCACGATTGGAGATGAGCTCGCTCTCCAGTGCCTTGGAGTCGCGTACGCGGACGGGACGGATGCCGATGGCGCCGTCGAGCAGGGTCGGAACGAACATAGCCAATGATAATCACCGCGCCGGGGGCACCCGGACGTCTCAGAGCCCTTCGGCGAACTCCTTGATCCAGGGCCGGAGGTCCGGGCCGAGGTCTTCGCGCTCGCTCGCGAGCCGGATGATCGCCTTGATGTAGTCCAGCCGGTCGCCGGTGTCGTACCGTCGACCGCGGAAGACGACTCCGTAGACTCCGCCCGCGAGCTCCGGCTTCTCGACCAGGGTCTCGAGAGCATCCGTCAGCTGGATCTCGCCGCCCTTGCCCGGCTGCGTCGTCTCGAGCACGTCGAAGACCTCGGGACGAAGCACATACCGGCCGATGATGGCGAGGTTCGACGGCTGCGTTCCGGGTTCGGGCTTCTCGACGAGGCCCGTGACCCGCACCACGTCCTCCTCGTCGGTCTGCTCGACCGACGCGATCCCGTAGAGGTGCGCCTGCGACGGCTCGACCTCCATCAGCGCGATGACGCTGGCCTGGCGGGTGTCCTGCACCTCGAGCATCTTCGTCAGGAGCACGTCGCGAGCGTCGATCAGGTCGTCGCCCAGCATGACTGCGAACGGCTGGTTGCCGACGTGCGCCTTGGCCCGCAGCACGGCGTGACCGAGGCCCTTCGGGTCACCCTGACGCACGAAGTGCACGTCGGCGAGCTGGCTCGCCTCTGCGACGAGGGCGAGCTTCTTGTCGTCGCCCTTCTGCTCGAGCGTGTGCTCGAGCTCGGTGTTGCGGTCGAAGTGGTTGGCCAGCGCGTTCTTGTTGCGCCCGATGATGACGAGCACGTCGACGAGCCCGGCGGCGACCGCCTCCTCGACGACGTACTGGATGGCCGGCTTGTCGACGACGGGCAGCATTTCTTTCGGCATTGCCTTGGTCGCGGGCAGGAATCGTGTTCCGAGGCCGGCTGCAGGGATCACAACTTTGGTGATGGATGACGTCATGGCTATGAGGGTATCCAAAAATCGGAGGCCTATCGGTGGAGTTCTGAAACACTGGCGTCACGTGACACCACCTAAAATCATTACATGCTGTCGCAAACGAGCAACATCAAACGCGCCCTGCGTGCGGAGCTCCGTGAACGACGGCGCAACCGCACCTCCACCGAACGGGGCGCCGCGACCGACGCGTTCACCCAGAACCTGATGGCCCTGACCACAGAAAGCGGCGCGAAACTGGTCGCCTGCTATCTCTCCGCTCCCAACGAGCCGAACACCCGCCCCTATCTCAACTGGGCGTTCGCGAACGGGGTGCGAACGCTCTTCCCGATCACCCGCGAAGACGGGTTGCTCGACTGGGCGCACGGCGACGGCGAGACCGAGGCTGTCGGCCTGTTCGGCATGCCGGAGCCCGTCGGGGAACTGCTCGGGCCGATCGCGATCAACGATGTCGACCTCATCATCATCCCGGCCGCCGCCGTCGACAGCACGGGCATGCGCCTCGGCTGGGGGCGCGGATACTTCGACAAGACCCTCGGCTCCATGCAGAAGTGCCCGCCCGTCTACGCTGTGATCTACGATGACGAACTGATCGACTCGGTTCCGCGTGAGGTGCACGACCAGCCCGTCAACGGGGTCGTCACCCCGACCCGCATCCTGACCTTCTGACTTCCTTCCGGCTTCCCGACTTCCCGGCCACACCCCGCACGACCCACAGAGCACCTGGAGCACTTCTTGCCTACCTATTCCTACCGTTGCACCGAATGCGACAACGCGTTCGACATTCAGCAGGCGTTCACCGACGATTCACTGACGGTCTGCCCCGTGTGCGGCGGAAAGCTCCGCAAGGTCTACGGCGCGGTGGGCGTCACGTTCAACGGATCGGGTTTCTACCGCAACGACTCGAGGGCGACGAAGACGTCGACCGACGGGCCGAAGAAGTCGTCCGGCGAGGGTGGCGGTTCGTCATCCTCCTCCTCCTCGGAATCGTCCTCGTCCTCGTCGTCGTCGTCGGACAGCAAGCCGGCATCGGCCCCCGCCAAGCCTGCCAGCGCTCCTGGCGCAGCCGCCTAACAACATAGATCAAGACAGGAGCACATATGTTCAAGGGTTTCAGGGAGTTCATCCTCCGCGGAAACGTGATCGACCTCGCTGTCGCCGTCGTCATCGGTGCAGCGTTCACTGCTGTCGTCACAGCGATCGTCACGGGCATCTTCAACCCGCTGATCGCCGCGATCTTCACGTCGGGCTCGATGGACGACGCTCTGATCGTGACGGTGAACGGCTCCGACATCAAGTTCGGGCTGGTCATCGGCGCGATCATCCAGTTCCTGATCATCGCTCTCGTCGTCTACTTCGTGTTCGTGCTGCCGATCAACCACCTCAAGAAGGTCGCCTTCTTCAAGGGCCAGCAGAGCCCCCCCACCGAAGAGGCCGCTGCCACTCCCCCCACCGAGGCCGAACTGCTCGCTGAGATCCGCGACCTGCTCGCCGCCCAGCGCTCTGTCGGCGCCACGTCGGCCAGCCAGACCCCCGCGGGCCCGCCGTTCCCGAACGAGTGACCAAACGGCTCGGTGCGGCCGGCTGGGTCTTCCCGTGATGCCGGCTCCGGATGATCGTGCTGCCGCCCTCCCGGTGAACCGGGTGGGGCGGCGGCGTGTCAGCACCGCGCCCGCCCCCGGCTCCGACGCAGACCCGCAGTCCGCGGCCGTCGTCCAGCCGCATCTCCGCGCGGCCGTCGCCGATGAGGACACCCCTGCCGCATGGGGCGACGCCCCCGAAGGCAACGACTCCCGCCTCAAAGAAGACGTGCCGCCTCACTACTGACCGAAGACGCGCCAGCTCACAGACCGCCTGTCCTACTGCGGTACACAAGGGATCCGTACGCCAGCGTCGATGTCTTGCCCTTGTCGTTATCGTATCGAGGTGGCGCAAATTGAACGGTCTGGCCATTGCTCGCCGTCGCGGTGAGCGTGCAGGAGTGGCCAACGAGGCTCAGCGGAAGATCGACATCGAAATAGATTTCGGTCTTCACAGGCTGCCAGCTCGGATACAACCGTGAGCTCAGTGCATAGGTCTGCGCATCATCGCAGCCCACGGATAGTGCGAAGTCACCTGTTGTCACACCCGGCCAGCTACCGAAACCGATGTATCCATGCACGGGCGCGACCGTTCGATTCGACGAGCCGGGTTCGGGAACGACGAACGGGAAGTACGTCTGGCTTCCTTTAACGGTCGGAGCGACCGGGTCTGCGCTTGCGCCGAGCGCTCCGCCTCCGACGATGGATGATGCGCAGACCGCGGCAAGAATTCCGGCTGTGATGATTCGTTTTCTTCGTGACATGGTGGGTCCTCCCGTAGTGGTGTCGTATGAGAGATGCCACGGCCTCGCGAGGCTTACGCCAGAGCCCGAAAAACTCAGGGACCTGCCAGCTACCGATGCAGGCCGCACCACCGCGCGACCGCGAGCATCCAATCCTCTCGAATCGTGTCCCGGATCGTGACACCAATTCAGGCAGATCACGCCGCCATCGCGGATACCAACGTGGTGCCGCGCTCCTCCTGAATTGGCGCACGCAACAGCCGCGTGCAGACGGCCACAGCCAGCGGGTCAGACCGCGGTGAGCTGCCGCACGCCGATGACCGACGCGATGCGCGTCGCCACGGCCTCGGGATCGGTGAACAGCTCGAAGCTGTGCACCCGCAGGTAGTGCCAGCCGAGGCGCTTCAGCATGTCGGGGCGGAGCCGGAGCGACTCGCGGAGGCTCATCGAGTGCACCACCGCATCCGTCTCGACGACGATCGCGCGACCCTCGTACGAGGCCACCAGGGTCAGCTTGCCGCGGTGCTCGAACGCGACCTCGAGCCCCCGGGCACCGAGGCGCCGGGCGAGGTCGATCAGCAGGGCATCCCCGGGGCTCGAGAAGGTGTCGGGTGAGGGCCCGTTCTCCGCCTCGGTGAGGATCTGCCGGAGCGACACGACGCCGTACGTCATGCGCTCCTCGTCGATGTCGGTCGGCTTGAAGCAGCTCACGATGTCCATCGAGCGGCGGGCCCGCGTCATGCCGACGGCAAGCAGACGCTCTCCACCGGGCTTGGCCAGCGGCCCGAAGTTCGACAGCACACGGCCGTGGGGAGTACGGCCGTAACCGACCGAGAAGATGACCCGGTCGCGGCTCTGCGCCACCGACTGCTCGAGCGTCGCCACCATGAACGGCTCAGCCCGGTCTTTCAGGATGAAGTCGCTCAGGTCGCTGCGCTTCGCAAAGGCCCCGAGCACAGCCTGCTGCAGCCGCACCGCGTGCTTGGCGCTGGCCGTGATGACCATGAGCGACTCGCGCGGGTACTTCTGGGCATGGTCCATGACCAGCCAGACGACGCGTTCGACTTCAGCGTCGACACTCTCGACGGCACCGGTCTCGCTGTCGGGCATCCCGCCCGCACCCTCGAGGTAGTGCAGCGTCAGGCTGCCGTGGCCGAGGAATGTTCCCGCCCAGGGCAACGAGTCGATCTTGCCGTTGTAGAAACGGTGGTTCACGAGCTCGGCGAGGTCTTCGCCGCCCGCGCGGTAGCTGCGGGTGAGCGACAGCGTCGGCACGATCTCAGCGAGGCGGGCCATCGCCGACTCGCCGGCCAGCTGCTCGACCGTCTCCGTGTCGACCACGGCGCCCCGCGGAGCGGGCTGCACCACCGCAGCCACGGCGATCTCGAAGTGCGACGGAGTCTGCGTGACCGGGTCGCCGAATGCGACCACCTGCTTGGCCCGCCGGATCGCACCCGCATTCTCGGCGAGCGTCGTCGCGCCGGCGTCGACCAGGATGACCGCATCGAACACGATCTCGTCGGTGATCTCGCTCACCTCGTAGGGCGACGCGAGCCACACCGGTGCGAGCACACGGCTGAGGTAGGGGGCAGCCCGCTGCAGCGTGGCAGAGGTGACGCCGTCGCCGCGCAGCAGCACCTTCAGCGCGGTGGCCTCATCGGCGTGGTCGACCAACCCGACGCTCCACGTCTCCGAAAGCTGCCAGGAGAGGATCTGCCCGCTCACCGATGCGTGCGCCTCGTCGACGAGCACGAAGTCCGATTCGAGCCGGTCGAGGATGCCCGTGTTGGCGCCGAGCAGGGCCCGATCGTTCGCGAGCATCAGCTCGAGCACGCTCTGCCACCAGGCCAGCTCGAGTTCGTCGGCCACGGCATCCTCGGGGATGTGGCGCTGGGAGAGGTCGGTCAGCAGCGGGTCGAGGGCGAGCTCACGCAGCGTGTCGAGGAGGGCCGTGCGCTCCTGCAGGTTCGCCAGAACCTCGGAGTCGGCGGCGAGCCCGTCGAGCAGCGGGATGAGTTCGTTGACCGGGCGTTCAGTCAGCTGGCGGGCGGATCCCGAGAGGCCGAGCGGAACATCCAGTCTCGCGAGATCTTCGTTCACGCGCTGAAATGCGACCTGAACGTCGTCGAGTCCGGTCGGCACCTCCGGCGGGATTCCCGCGGCGGCGAAGCGGTGCCAGAGGGTGCGCTGCTGCTGGATGCGGCGGAGCGAGGCATTGATGTCGCTGATGTGCACCCCGGGGCGCACGTACTCCTTCGCCAGGCTCCGGAGGCGCCGGCGGGAGGTGCCGGTCATCTGCGCGGAATCTCGGCGGGGACCTGTAGCCGCGATGATGTCGGTGAGCGAACGGTCGAACACCACGGGGAGGAACTTGTCGAGTGTCTCCCGCAGGTCGAGCAGCAGCCGGAGGTACGATCCGAGCTCCGAGATCGTCTGGAACTGGCGCATGTGCGTCTGCCCGACGAGCTCATAGGCCCGCGTGAGCAGGTTCGGCAGGTCGACGCGATGAACCCGCTTGGCGGTCGCGTGAACGTCGGCGGCGTCCTCGGCCGTCGCGAAGTTCGCTCCGTACCAGGGCGAGTCACCGGGCCCGTAACGGAACTCCCCGAGCGCCGCTGCCTTGATCAGCGTCTTCGCCGCCCTGCCTCGCCCCGAGGCGAGCGCCTCGAGCGAGGCGCGGTCGAGGCGCGCGGTGGTGGCCGGTGGCTGGGGCAGCAGCGACAGGCGCGCGAGCTCCCGCAGGGCATCCAGAACAGAGACCTTCAGCAGGGGGTCGACCCGGGAGAGCGACTGGCGGTAGTCGAGAAGCACATGACGGAGCCGCACGAGAGCCTCGTCGACGTCGGAGACGTGCGGCTGCATGGCCTTCTCGTTGCGACTGATCGACTGGATCAGGTCGCGCCGGAGCGTGCGCGGCGACACCGCGGCCCCGGGCAGCCCGACATCGTTGAGGCGCCGGGCGATGCCTCGGAGGCTGAGGCGGCGAGGACTCACGATGAGCACCCGCTTGTTCTGGGCCACGAGAGCCCCGACCGCGTTGACGATGGTCTGCGTACCGCCCGTGCCCGGAAGCGTCTTGACGACGAGGGAGTTGCCCTCCGAGATCTGCGCGACCACGTTCTCCTGCTCGGCATCCGCATCGAGGAGGAGGGTGTCGGTCGAGGGCGTGCGTGAATCCTGCGGGCTCGGTTCGACGGGATGGTACGACGCCTGCACCGCGCGACGGGCCGTGAGGCTCCCCGCTACAGCATCGAGCACCGGATGATCGAGCCGCCGGGCATCCGAGACCATCGAGGTGGCGACATCGGCGAACGACGACACCACGAGCCGGGGCTGCACGCTGAACCAGGGAAGGTGCGAGGTGATGCCCCGCAGGTGATCGATGACCGGTTGCGGCTTGAACACTCCGTTGGTGGCCGCGAGGGCCACGACCGTGTCGGCGTCTAGCGTGATCTGGAACTGGTCGCGAAGGGCACGGGCGAGTTCGGGGTTCACGAAGGGTGCACCACGGAGGGTGAACTCGAAGTCTCGGCCGTATCGGCGCACCGACAGCGGGCGGAGCAGGAGCGGGGCGGTGAACTCCTGCTCGTCGAGCTTCCACTGGGCGAGACCGATGGCGAGGTGCACGGAGTCGATGCCGCGCACGGCCCGGAGCTCCACTCCCTTGTCGGTGATGGCGCCGGCGGCGATCCGGGCACTGCGGAGGGCCAGCTCGTCGCGGATCAGGCTCGACAGCAGCGTCGCATTGCCGGTGATGAACTGGGCGAGACCACTCGGGTGCGTCGACGTGAGGTCGACGCGCGAACGCGGCGAATCGTCGAAGTGGATGAGCGGGCTGGCGCCACCGACCGCGGCGAGTTGCTCACGCCACGCCTCGCGGGTCGGTTCGACCAGGTCGTCGGTCGAGATGATCGAGCCTGTTGGAATGACCGAGCCTGTCTTCATCGCCGTCTCACCTCTGCCGGGGGCTCCGGAGTCGGCGCGGCGACTCCACGCCGACGTCGCTTCGTCGGTGCCAGACTCTTGAGGGTCTGATTCTCGTTTCTTATCGGCACGCCACACACAAGCACCTTATGCGCGACACGCCCGTATTCCCGGTAGGCGGGCCAGAGTTTCGCGAGGTCTGCGTGTCGTCTGGTGCAGGGCGCCACCGTGGGCGTGACAAAATTGGGTCATGACAGAGCAGGGGCCGCCCTCGCCACACTCCTTTGTACCGCCTCGGCTCCCCCATGCTCTGAGCAGCGGCGACGGATGGGTCGAAGACGGCACGGGCCGCAGGTTCTGGGGCCGGTTCGGCGCCGCGGGCCTGCTCGCGCACGACCCCGAGCGCGGCATCCTGCTGCAGCACCGCGCCAACTGGAGCCACTTCGGCGGAACGTGGGGCCTGCCGGGCGGCGCCCGCCACGAGGGCGAGACGGCCGTGCAGGGAGCGGTGCGCGAAGCCACCGAGGAGGCCGGCATCGACGCGGGTGCACTCCGCATCCGGATGACGTCGACCCTCGACCTCGGCTTCTGGAGCTACACCACCGTCGTGGTCGACGTCACGACCCCGTTCGAGGCTGCGGTCACCGACGCCGAGAGCATCGAGGTGCGCTGGGTTCCCGTCGCCGAGGTCGCCACCCTGCCCCTGCACCCCGGTTTCGAGGCGAGCTGGCCGGTGCTGCAGGCCGAGCTCGAGCGCCGCACCGTTCTCATCGTCGACTCGGCCAATGTGGTGGGCTCCCGCCCCGACGGCTGGTGGAAAGACCGGGTGGGCGCCACAGAGCGCCTGGCCGGCCGCCTCAACCTGCTCGCGCGGCGCGGACTCAGCGCTGCGGCGCTGGGGCTGGGCGGGGGTATGGGGCAGGGCGGGGGTATGGGGCAGGGCGATGTCAACGCGACAGACAGCGGGGCCGGCAGTGGCGCGGACGCTGGCAGTGGCGGCGGCAGTGGCGCTGGCGCTGGATACGACGGCCTCGATGGCACGCACTGGTGGCCGGACACGGTGCTCGTCATCGAAGGCCAGGCCCGCGCCGCGCGTCTTGAGGAGGCACCCAGGCCCGCAGCCTCAGGATCTCTCGACGGCACGGTGGCGGCCGACATTGCGGCGAGCATCCGACTCCTGCCCGCTGAGCACGACGGAGACCAGGCGATCGTCGACGCCGTCGCGGCTGCGGCCGGAGTTGCCGCCCCGGCGCGCATCCTCGTCGTGACGGCCGATCGCGAACTCGGCGCCCGCGTGACCGCACTCGGCGCAACCGTACTCGGCCCCGGTTGGCTGCTCGCCCTGCTCGACGAAACCTGACCCGCCTCCTCGCCCGCACGCCTGCGCGCCACGCACCCCGCGCCACCCCGCGCCGTCCAGAGGACGCAAACTGCTCCAAAGCGCTCTCTTTACGACACTTCGGGTCCCTTCGTCGCGGTTCGGAGTCCGCCAGGGTCGAGTCGTGCCGCAGGTTACGCGCCGGTCACCGATACGAGCGTGAATTCGCGCACCCGGCCGAAGCGTGTCGTGCCGCACGTGCTCAGCAGCGGCTGCGAGAGCGTCTCCGCGACGGCCACTTCGATCCGGGCATCCGGGCCGGCCCCCACACCAGTGTCGGGCGCCACCGCCGCCCCGCCCGCGAGCGTCACCACCGTGACGCCATCCACCGCACCCGGGCGCTCGGCGAGCGGCGCGAACGCCCCGAGCCGGTCGATCCCGAACCGCACCCGCGCGAAGTGCTGCGCCGCCTGCACCGGGTGCGTCAGCGAACTGCGGCCGCGGAAGAACCGCTCCTCGACCCGGCCCTCCCGCGCGAGCGCCACCACCCGCACCGCATCCGCATCGTCGACCCGCCCGTAGTAGAGACCCTCGGGGAAGATCGCCATCGTGCCGGCGAACCGGTCCCCGCCGAGGTGCGAGCACTCCCAGGTCTCGTCGGGGAACGCTGCCGCGAGGGCACCCACGACCGGCCTTCCCCTCACGGCGCAGCACCGGTCGTGTTTCGCGTGCGTGCACACCGCGTAGATCGGCTCCGCCGAGTGGATGCCCGACGACCCGTCGAGCGATACATCGAGCAGCTCCCGCGGAGCATCCACCTCCCCCCACCGCACCTCTTCGAAGCCGGGCCGGGAGTCGACGAACGCCCACCGCCACCGGGTCGGCGCCCCAGGATCCCGTCGCCCCGTGCGCCGGATCGCGAGCGGCCGGAGACCCGCCGCCTCGATGCGTGACACGAGCCGTTGGCCGAGGATGCGCCCGAGGGCGGAGGATGTGAAGGCGTTCGCACCCCACGCACCCTCGATCTCGACGAGGAACCACTGCATCCCACGGGAGCCTGTCGCCCAGAGCGGATCCTGCCGCTCGCGCGACCGGTCGCTGCACGGCCGCCACTCGGGCAGGCCGACCCCGAGTTCACGAGTCGACGAGAGCGGGACCTCCAGCCCCGGCATCACAGCGCTCGGCCGCCACGGGCTCGACACTGCATCCGGGGCACCCGGGGTACCCGCCGAGTAGACCGAACGTGCAGAACCTCCCGCACTCCGCGCCGACTCACGCCGGCACCGCGACTCCCTCACGGAGCAGTCGGCGCACCACCACGATCGCCGACCCGGCATCGAGCCCCGGGAGATCCGAGACGGCGACCGGCTCGCCTGTGAGCAGGCGTTCCAGCGCAGGCTTCGCCTCGACCGGAAGCGAGAGCATCTTCGGCCCGGCGACGATCCGCACGTTCTCACCGGCGACCTCGAGGCGGGCTCGAAGCGACCGCCTCAGGCGCACAACGGTATCCGGGCCCAGGGTCGCCAGCGCCTCGACCGTTGCGAGCGGCGACACAGGCTCGGGCCGGGTGTCCGCAGCGAGACGCCGCGACAGCGCCGCCGCCACCGCATCCACCTGTCGTTCTGCGGCAGGGCGATCACCCGGAACCGCCAGCGCAGCCTGCAGCGACCCCAGCACCTGTTCGACGATGGGGCGCAGCTCGGCGGCATCACCGAAGTCGAGCCCGAGGGGCAACGATGCACGGAGCGCCTCCGTCTCGCCGATCACCGAAAGCAGCGTCGAGGCGACGTCGGCCCGCGTGTACGCCGCCACGCCGATGGTGAGGTGCACCGTCGTTCCGCCGAGGGCCTCGGCCGAATGGATCCAGCCGCGCGGGAGGTAGAGCGCGTCACCGGGCCGGAGCACCTGGTCGATGTACGCGACTCCGGATGCCCGCGACGCGACGGCCTCGCGATGGTCGCTCCACGGCTGGTCACGAAGGGGCGCGACATGCACCGGCTCGTAGATACGCCAGTGCTTCTCCCCGCTGATCTGCAGCACGAACACATCATGCACGTCGTAGTGGGGATCGAATCCCCGGTTCGAGGCCGGGGTGATGTAGGCGTTGACCTGCGCCGGATGCCCGAGGTCGTCGGTGAGCGCGCGCGTGAAGTCGACCAGGGCCGGCCACGTGCGGTGCAGCCCCTGCAGCACGATCGTCGCGCCGGCGGCGAACTCGGCCAACACCTTCTCGCTCGACACCTGGTCACCGACCTCGGCGCCGAAACCACCGGGGGCCGTAAAGGCCTTCGGCGGCAGCACCGAGCCTTCGGTCGCCATGCGCATGAAGGGGGTGCGAAGGCCGCGCTCCGAAACGAGCTCGTCGACCGCGGCGGCGGTGAACAGATCGTCGAAACGGTTCTGCTCCCCCGGGCCGGCCTCGTTCAGGAGAGGCTTCGTCGCCCAGTACTCCCCGGCGAACTGCGGAGCCTCATCGCCGACCATCCGGGCCAAGGCGGGGCGTTCATCCATCGGTCTCTCCTGTGTGACACCGGCCGTCTGCACCTGCCAGTTCGGGAACGGATCGCTCGTTCAAACGTGAGAGAGCGCGGACCGGTCTCCCGGCCCGCGCTCGAAGTCAGGCACTACGCCGAGCCGTCGGCTCCGCCGTCGTGGCCACCGGGGTTGGCTCCGCCGTCGGCGGTACCCTCCCCTTCATCGGCTGAGCCGTCGGCCCCGCCATCGTGGCCACCGGGGTTCGCGCCCCCGTCGGCTGGACCGTCTCCTGCGTCGGCAGAACCATCGGCCCCGCCATCGTGCCCGTTCGGGTTTGCGCCGCCATCCGCGGGACCCTCTCCGCCCGCTCCCTGTTCGGTGGTGATGTCGTCGTCGTCGATAGCCATAGGTCATCCTCTCGGTACCGCCCGGCGGTCATTGCCGGAAGCAAATTCAGCCTACGCCGATCATCCGACACCGAGTAGTGCTTGCCTAGACTGGCGAGATGATTTTTTTCGCGTCCGTCTTCGTCGGCATCACGGCGCTTCTTCACGTCTACATCTTCGTGATGGAAAGCATCCAGTGGCGCCAGCCGCGCGTCTGGAAACGTTTCGGCCTCGCGTCACAGGCAGACGCTGACACCACCGCGCCGCTCGCATACAACCAGGGTTTCTACAACCTGTTCCTCGCAATCGGCGCCGCGCTCGGATTGGTACTCTTCCACACCCCGGCGCACGAAGCGGGATTCACGCTCGCCGTCTTCACGATGGCCTCGATCGTGCTCGCGGCCGTCGTTCTGCTGTCAACCGGCCGCGATCGGCTCCGCTCCGCTGCACTTCAGGGCACACCGGCACTGCTCGGCCTGGTCTTCCTTCTCCTGGCCGGCTGACGTCTCACCGCCGGCCGGTCAGACCCCGCGGGTCGCGCTCGGCGAGTCAGGCCCCGTTGGAACTCAGGCCCGGTTGCGGATGTACCGGATCAGCGTGGCGATGACACCGATCAGCAGCACGGCGATGCCGATGTAGATCAGTACCTTGGCGGCCTCGACCGCGATCCCCAGCACAAGGAGGATGATGCCGACGACGATGATTCCGATGAAGAGTCCCATGACTCCATTATGACCGCCCGCGCGTTTCGCCGATGGCCTTGCGGTGCGTGCGCCGGATCGCTATCGTCCGGCGTCGCCCCACAGCTAGATGGTCGTGCTCACCGCGATCCAGGTCAGCGTTCCGGTTCCCCCGAGCAGCACGACCGCCGCGATCACTCGCACGGCGGTGTTGCGGGTGAATTTCTGCCACGGAGTGGTCAGTTCCGGGCGGGAGAAGTCGGGTCGGCTCTGGCGCCCCGAGGAGCGGGATTTGCGGGTCGTTCTACGAGACGTCGATGGCACCCAGCCATTATTCATGAAGATCCGCCCGTCGGGTAATCTCTCGTCATATGACAATGGTGCTGGCGGAAGAGCGGGCGGATGCACTACTTTCGCGTCCGGAAATCCTCACGGCCTCCGCGTCCAGTGCGTTCCGGATGCCCGTAGTGTTGATCGACGGCCGGTCCGGATCGGGTAAGACGCAGCTGGCGACCGCCCTCGCCGACCGGTGGCACGGACCTGTCACTCTCGTGCGCCTCGACGACATCTATCCGGGGTGGGACGGGCTCGACGCCGCCACCACTCACGTTCACGACCACATCCTTGCCGCAGCCGAGCCTCGCTGGCAGCGCCACGACTGGATCTCGGGGCTCAGCGCGGAATGGACACCGGTGGATCCCGCCCTGCCGCTCATCGTCGAGGGAACAGGCAGTCTCAGCCGAGCGAATGCCGCCCTCGCCACGCTTTGCATCTGGGTCGAGCTCGACGACGCGACCCGCAAGGAGCGGGCCCTCGCCCGCGACGGCGACACCTACACGCCGCACTGGGAGCGCTGGGCGGCCCAGGAGCGCGCCTTCCTCACCCGCGAGAACCCGCGCGCCCTCGCCGACGTGGTCTTCACCGAGCCCTGACCGACTCGTACCGGGAGCTGCGGCAGTTCCGAACGTCAGGGTCGGCCTCGTCGCTTCGCCCGCGACGCGAACGCATCGAGGGCGAAGAGTACCTCCCGCGCCTCGTACGCTCGCATCCGCGAGGCGGATCCGATCTGGTGCAGGATGCCATCACCGACCAGCCGGTCGATACCGTTCTGCGCATTCCGCTCGCTGACCCCGAGGGCGGTTCCGACCGCATTCGCGTCGACGACAGGCTGTTGTTGCAGAAAGTCGAGCAGCCGGCGGCCTGCACTCCCCGCTCGAGGCGTGGCATCCCGCTCCCAACGCGCACGAATCTCGGTGAGGTCGGCGACGAGTCTTCGCCCATTCACCACAGCCTCCAGCGAAGCACCGGTGACAGCACGCATGATCGGCACGACATGTCCTGCGCGATAGTCGGTGAGCGCCGCGAAATAAGCGGATGTATCGCTCAGTAGTCCAGCAGAGACGGGCACCGTGACCTGCCGCGTCACGCCCAGCCTGTGCAACATGGCCTGGATCAGCGCTCGCCCTGTTCTCCCATTGCCATCCGGGAAAGGATGAATGGTCTCGAACTGTGCATGTGTGATCGCGATCTGGGCCATCGCGGGCAGGTCTGTTCGCCGAGCGAACGTCACCAGATCATCCATGAGTTCAGCCAGGCGTTCATGCCGGGGTGGAACGAATGCCGCCGAATGCGGACTGTTCGCGTACCCCCCGCCGATCCAGACGGCCTGATCACGCCACGCACCCGTATGTTCGGGCTGGTCGTTTCGCAGAAGCGCCGACTGCATGCCGATGATGCTCTCGACATCGAGCTCCTCAGCCATCTCGATCGCTGCCTCCATGGCGCGCACGTTGGCGACGATGAGGCGAGAGTTGCCCCCGGTCCTCCGGCCGAGCTCGGCCAGAGCGATGTTCTTCGCTGACGCTGTCAGATTTTCGATCTCCGAACTCGCAGCGCTCTCGCTTCGCAGGAGAATGGCGGAGAACGGCGCGGCGATCGCCCCGACCTCGCTGTCGAACCGAGCCAGTTCGAGCACGGCGTCTTCGGCGGCAGTCACTGTCTCGGAGTCGAGCGGAGGAATGGGCAGGCCCGCGATCAGAGGGGGGATCGCGGCGTCGTACGGCCCTCGGGCTTTCAGCGCGGTACGCCAGGATACCCTCGGTTCAACCTAAGTGCGCCACTCGACGGATTCGAAGCCGACCGCAGGCCACGTGGGTCCGTCTTCTGTCATCATCCTCGCATCTTACCGACGGTTATGCCTGTAACCATCGGTAAGACCGATCCGAATTGTCGCCACGGTGCCCCTTGTTAACGCCAACTCAAAGTGGGGCCACGGCTGCCAACTGAAAACAGGGCCACATGGTCTGCTCAGTCTGTCGTAGTCGTGAGGGTTTTGTGGCCGCGGAGCCTGTAGCTGGTGCCTTTGAGGCTGAGGACGTCGGCGTGGTGCACGACCCGGTCGATCATCGCTGACGCGATCGTGGGATCGCCGAAGACTTCGCCCCACCGCCCGAAGGGCAAGTTGCTGGTGAGGATTAGTGACGCGTGTTCGTAGCGGGACGACACGAGTTGGAAGAACAGGTTCGCTGCGTCCTGGTCGAACGGGACGTAGCCGACCTCGTCGACGATCAGCAGACTGTACCGCCGCAGCCGGCTGAGTTCACCGGCGAGCTTGCCGCGTGAGTGTGCTTCCTGAAGCCTCGTGACCCACCCGTTCGCGGTGTCGAACAAGACCCGGTGCCCGGTCTTCGCGGCCTTGATCCCGAGCCCGATCGCGAGGTGTGTCTTCCCGGTCCCCGGCGGTCCGAGGAGGATGACGTTCTTCGCTTCCTCGAGGTAGCTGCTCGTGCCGAGGTGCGCGATCAGGGTGCGGTCGGCTCCGGGCTGGTGCTCGAAGTTGAACTCCTCGAGCGTCTTGATCCCCGGGAACCGGGCCGCCTTCGTCCGGAGGGCCGCACCTGACGCTTCACGCTCGGATACTTCCCTCGACAACACAGCGGCGAGGTATTCCTCGTGGGACCAGCCGTCGGTGCGGGCTTGCTCACCGAGCCGGCGGAAGCCCTCTCCGATCCGGGGTGCTTCAGGGCGCGGGCGTAGTACTCCAGCTGCGACTCGAGTTCGCCCATCACGCGACCTGTCCGGTCCCGAACACGTCATCGTACGAGGCCAAGTCCCGAGTTTCGACAGCCTCAAGAGGCCGGTACCCGCGGATCTGTTTGAACGCCTGCCGGAGCACCGCAGCCTCGGCAACGTGCGCCGGGTCGGTGACGGTCAGTTGGCGGGCCCACTCCCTCTCGTGCACCGCGATGACGGTCCCGTCGTGTGTCACGGTGACCTGGTGCAGGTCGGCGGTGACGTCAACGATCCGGCCGATCATGCCCGGGCTGACGGAGTAGTCGTTCGTGAACGCACGGACGTAGTAGTCCCTGGGTAGCCGGA
>NZ_NBXB01000033.1 GCF_003399635.1 Subtercola boreus
TTCCCGCGTCGTCGGTGGTGCGAGGCCTGCAACCGGGCGATCCTGGCGAGGCGCCATACCCGGTTTTCGCTCGCAGCGATCCCGGCATCAGCGAGCTCGTCCGCGAGGAACCGGTAACCCAACGTCGAATCGTTTTCGTGGATCTGCCGCATCACGTCGATGACATGCGCGTCGTCCCAGTCCCGTTGGGAGACCGGATCCCGCAACCATTTGTAATACCCCTGAGTTGAGAGCTTCAGGACCCTGCACGCCACCTTGACCGGAACCCTGACAGGGGCGCCGGTCGCGGCCATTTCGCGGACGAGCGGGAAGACTATTTTCCCGGCAGGTTCGCCTGCGACAAATACGCGGCCGCCCGACGCAGAACCTCGTTCTCCTGCTCGAGCAACCGGATCCGTTTGTTCGCCTCGCGCAGCTCTTTACGATCCGCGTCGGTAGCGCCTGGACGGTTGCCGTCCTCTATATCGGCTCGTTTCAGCCAGTTCGATAACGTGCCCTCGGAGATCCCGAAGTCCCTCGCAATCTGCGCCGACTGGCCCTGGCCCTTCCGGGCCACCGCCACGACGTCATCACGGAACTCTTTCGGATATGCCTTTGCCATAACTGACATCCTTCCAGCGAGAATGAAATCTCACAGATCAGATGACAACCAAACCCTGGGCAGACCCCTGGCAGACCCCCTCGGTCAGAGCAGGCTGTGCGTGCTCCCGAGATATATCGGTCCGGGCTCACTCTTGCGGGGGCCGGCGCGCTCTTCCAGGTGGCGCGGGGCACGATAGGCCGGTATCTTCGCAGGCGAGGATTCACGCGTCGGCTTTACTTCGCGAGAGCGCGCTCGAATGTCATCTGACCTCGGTACTAGCCGGCAGGCAGACTCCACTCAATTTCTATACCTGGGCTCTCCCTAACCATCAACCGGCTGCCATTTGTCGTTCAATGTCATGGTCTTGCTGTTCGGCTCGAAGGGCGGGGCTAGCGCCGAGACACCTACGACCACGGGGACCTGGGCCGATACGCCTGACAGGATGCAAGTGCCTGTGGGCAAGATCGGTAGGGATTCGAAGGAGACCTTATCGAGATAAGACACCGCCTTCTCGATGGCATGAATGTCGAGGTTGTTCACGAGGCGATGCAGGAAGTAGTTATGAAGTTGGGAGACGATCGTGTCTGAGATGTCGTGCGGTCGCTGGCTCGCAATCGTGAGGAACACCCCAAACTTTCGTCCCTCCTTCACGATTTCCTCGAATGTCTCGAGGCGGTAGTCCTTCCAGCTTTCGCTCTCTCTTGCTGAGGTTGTGGAAAGGATGTTGTGTGCTTCGTCGATGATGATATTGAGAAACTTGCCGTTGTCTGATTTCTTCTTCTTGCGATCGTAGAGCTGGCGGCACGGCAGTAGAGGGATGACCTTCTTCATGTCGAGATTGACGTCGCGCAGAGAGATTACGGTCAGAGGCTTATGGATCAGACCCTTCTCGGAGACCTTGAGCAGTTTTCTGATGGCTGGCATCCGGGTTTCGAGGCGCTTGATGACAGGCCCAAGGTGTTCTCGGTTTGCGAAGCCTCGGAAAATGTCGCTGTAGTACTGGATGATCAGTTTGAACCGGATGCGGTTCAAGTGTTTCACTAGGCCGAACTGAAGATCCAGGTTCTTGATCCGGGTGAATGTGAGTTCTCGGAAGAAGTCGTCGTTATTGGGGACGTTCGCGTAAACGTCCCCTCTCTGGTCATCGCGGTAGTAGAAAGTCCTCCCCACATTGTGGTAGCCGAGCTTCGCGTGTAAATGGTCGATGTAGTCCGTCAGCTCTTGAGGGGCCTTCTTGCCGAGTGCGAGCGCTACCTCCTTGAGGAAGTGGTTAATCGACGCCCGATCCTGGGCGGAGTCTCCGTTCTTGATGGCATTGTGGACGATGTATGCGATCTCGTGTTTGAGTGCGTCATCGTCTTCGAGCTTGTCGTCCCAGAAGGTGCTTTCAAGGGTTCTCTGGATGAAGGGGGCCTGTGTCTTCTCCGACGCGTCCAAGAGGACCGTCCAGAAGACAGGATCTTCAGCCGTCCTCTTGGATATGGGAAGGCGATCTTTTCCATTGCCTCGCGTCGAGAGTATGTACTCGCGCTTCAAACTGCTATCTGTAATAACGGACGTGGATCGGTTGTCGTCGGTCACCTCGGTGCTATTGACGTACTCGCCGTTGAAATCGATGAGTACGAACTCGGCGTTCTGTTTGAACTCTGCGGAGTCCTTGTAGAGCTCGAAAAGCTGGTGGTAGATCGTCGCGAGCGTGTACGACTTGCCGCTCCCAGTGTTGCCGAAGATTCCGATGTGGCTGGCGAAGACGGCGTCGACGCCTATGTTGACGTTTTGACCCTTCTCCATGGCAAGCGTTCCAATGGTGAGCGCGGCATCGTCGGCGCTGACGAAGCTGTGTATTTCGTCGAACTCTTCCTGCGTGAGGAGGAAGCAATCGTTGTTGATGAGGGGCAGTTCGCGCACACCTCGTTGGAACTTGCCTTTTCTGTCGAAGAAGCCGAGCAGGCTAACTGTCAGTATCCGCTCGACATGTGATCGTTTGCTCCCGTAGGTCGAACGAGCCTCGGTGTCTTCGGAGACGGCTTCACCGTCGACTTTGGCGATGATGTCGTAGAATCCCTTTGCGATCTTGACGTATCCACCTACCGAAACGTTTCTGAGGATCTTGCCTTGATAGAGGAGGTGGGAGCCGTTTTTCGACTTGTCTACGCGGATGCGAACGCTCCGGCCGCTGACTTCGACGACGCTGCCGATTTTGAATACCGATAGCTCTTGTGCATCGGTAGCGCTACTCATCGCCGTCAAGCTCCAGCGGTTGAGCGAGCTTTAGGCGAACATCCACGACGCTGTCGGGCCTACGAGGAGGTTTGGGCAGCAGGGGCTCGAAGAAGATCTCAGTGATCCGGCGCAGGCTGTACTTGTCTTGTTCGGCTTCGTCGTCTGTTTCCGGAGGGCCAACGACAAGTATGTTGCCGTTCGACGCGAGATCGGCGTCGAGTCGGTCTTTCAACGCTTGCACTTCGCCAGGGAGGTAGGCGAACACGATGACCTGAAGAGTCGGGTTGGTTCGGGCTGCCCTGATGATGAGCTCTCGGATATGTTCGTCTCGACACGAGAATCCGATGATGAACAGGACGCTGTTCTCCTTCTCTAGGCTGTTCGAAAAGAGTCGGAGCAGATCGTAGTAGTTCTGATTCAGCACGGTGACGCTAAACTTGTCCTTGTTGGGGTTGACGATCGCAAGCTCTTCATAGGCCGTCATGAAGTCGGCCAGCGTGGCCTCGTCATAGTCATCATCGGGGTCGCTCGTGGCGGTCAGGAGGATGTCGATGTCGGTGGCTCTGTCGATTTCGTAGAGGGCTTCGGTCGCGTTGGTGAGCTCCTCCTCGATCGCTTCGATGCGTTCCCTGTCCGAGTCAAAGGTGATGATGTTCTTTGACTCGCCGCCAGAGTCGATGGCTCGAGTAGCCCAGCTAGTCGAACCATGGAGCTTCAGCAGATTGAAAGTGGGAACCTCAGAGAGGTTGTCGTACTGAAGACTGCGCCGTGACTTGACCGTGCCGAAATTGCTGGTACTGAACAGAGGTAGGTATCGCCCTGAGAATCCATCGTTGAGTTCCAGTTGCAGCTCCTCTGCCGCCACCTCGACAGCGACGTCCACATTGGTTGTGAAGAGATTGACCTGCTTATCGAGAATCGAACTCCGGCGGCGGACAAGGAGCGTGTTTACAGTCCGGAGGAATTTTCTATAGGACTGCAGCACTGCGTCTGCATCTGAGTCCTCTGCGAGGATGTTCTGGTTCGGAGCGATGACACCTTCAAAAAAGTACGCATATACGGAAGCCCTTACGCGATCTAGTCTGCTTCTCGCAGTCGCTTCGTCTCGCGAAAGCTGCGTGAGCCAGTCTTCGACCGCTCCGAGCGGTTTAAGCAGATCCGCTGACGCCCCGGCTCCTAGGAGGAAGTTCAGGTTTGCATCTTGAACGATGTCGCGAAGTTCTTCGACGGTGAGACGGTTCGCACCCTGCATCTTTCCGGTCTCGCTTTCCACGCCGCTGTGCTCCGATTGGGGCCGTGGCGAAACCTCACACGATCCGAACTGGGTTGCGCATCCCCTCAACGCACTTCCGGTTGAAATGCATAGCACAAGGATACCGTCGCCCGGTTACATCCATGCTCCGACATGATGTCCGACCCCACCGATAAACTCCGACCCATGCGTCGCAGTGAAGCGCCCTGGGTTTGTTGGAGGCTCCTGACCTTGGAAACGAGGATGGAGTCATGGTGTCGAATCAGGGATCTGGGAAGCCGACGGCGCGTCGGTATTCACCGGAGGAGAAGGCTGCCGCGGTCCGGATGGTGCGGACGTTGCGGGCGGAACTCGGGACTGAGCACGGGACGGTTCATCGAGTCGCGACGCAGCTCGGATACGGCGTCGAGTCGGTGCGGATGTGGGTCAAGCAAGCCGATGTTGACGACGGTCACGTCGCCGGCGTGAGCACCGCCGAAGCCCGCCGGATGCGGGAGTTGGAGCAGGAGGTTCGCGAGTTGCGTCGGGCCAATGAGATTTTGAAGCGGGCTGCGAGTTTCTTGGGGGCGGAGCTCGACCGCCAACACCGGAAGTAGTTGCGTTCATCGACGCGAACAAAAACGAAGTCGTCGAGGGTCGCCCGCTCGGAGTCGAGCCCATCTGCGCGTTGCTGCACGTGGCTCCGAGCACCTATTACGCCGCCAAGGATCGGGTTCCCTCGGCCCGCGCGGTCAGCGACGCGGTACTCATCCCGGAGCTGGTCATGCTCTGGAACGCGAACTATTGCGTTTACGGGGTCCGCAAGCTCTGGAAGGCCGCCCGCCGCGCCGGGATCGACATCGGTCGAGACCAGACGGGTCGGCTGATGCGCGCAGCCGGAATCGAAGGGGCAACACGGTCGAAGCGCATCAAGACGACACGCCCTGATCCTGCCGCTGCGCGTCACCCGGATCTGGTGGAGCGGGAGTTCACCGCGACCGCCCCGAATCGGCTCTGGGTGACTGATCTGACGTTCGTGCCGACCTGGGCTGGCGTCGCGTATGTCTGCTTCATCATCGACGCCTACTCGCGGATGATCGTGGGGTGGAGATGCGCGTCACACATGCGCACCGAGATGGTCCTCGACACGATCGAGATGGCGAGGTGGGGTCGCGACGCTCACCACGCCGACCTCCGGTGTCACAGCGACGCCGGGTCTCAATTCACGTCAATTCGCTACGGCGAACGACTCGCCGAGATCGGCGCAACACCCTCGATCGGAACGGTCGGTGACAGCTACGACAATGCCCTGGCCGAGACGGTGAACGGCTACTACAAGACAGAACTCGTCCGCGGACCCGCACGACCAGGACCCTGGCGGACGGTCGAGGACCTCGAGCTTGCGACCCTCGGCTGGGTGCACCGGCACAACACCCAACGCCTCCACGGCTACCTCGGCGATATCCCACCCGTCAAGTTAGAGCAGATCTTCTATGCTGACCAAACGCCCGGCAATCAGCTGGCGGGAATCAAATAGCGCGAGTCTCCATCAGCCCCAGGGCGCTTCAAATGTCTCGGCTGACGCAGGCTGTCTTCAGCCGCGCTCGGCGCCAGAAGTTCGATGCATAGTAGAGATGCTCGTGTGAGTATGTGCGCTCGGCAAGAGTTGATGTCGTGAATAACGAACTGTCCAAAGGTAGGTTGCGCGTCGCAGCGCTCATTCAACACCTCGAGTACACAGGCCAATGGTCACGGGCATCCGCCAAGGAGGAACGGCACCCCCAGAAACCAACACCAGTCCGGTCGGCGTCGAAACCCAAAAGGAAACGACCGCGCCCGACAGACCCCGAGACCGTTGATACGTCCCTAGACATGCAGCAGCTCGTACTGCAACTGCAGATAGTGGTCGCCTACTGCAATGGCTCCACTCAGGCCGAAATCGCAGCAGCATCCTGCTCGGCGGGAGCGAGTGCAGCCCGTGATACTTGCAGGTGCACACCTGTGTCGCGCAGTCGGGCACGGACCGTCTGCACGTGCATCCCAAGTCGGCACGCCGTTTGCATCGACAAGGTCAGAGCGCGCGTCTGCTTGCGCGACGCTACGGTGTCGCGCACACGACGGTGCTCCGCATCCTCAAACGCAACTTCTGATAGGTACTGCAGCGGGGTTTGCATTCTGTACTTGCATACGTGCAACACTCGCTAATGCGCACCATTGCGCCGCAGCACGGATCGCTAGTGCGCACCATCATAAACATGCTCTGATCAGGTATTTATCTACATTTACACTGTGCAATAGGTTGCAATCAGCAGTGCCCCTGGAGGGACTCGAACCCCCAACCTAATCCTTAGGACGGACTTGCTCTTCCATTGAGCTACAGAGGCTGACCGCACGAGTTTACAGCCTCCAGCGCCAGGCGGCTGCAGCGGCGAGGCGCCAAAGCAGGCGCACAGCAATCGTTCGGGTTGGTGAATCACCGGAGGGGCAGCATCCAACTGCGCACCGGCGATGTTAGACAAGGAGCGTGGACGTGCCCCTAGGGGTGCCCGAGCGCCCGAGGATCCATGAACACTCCGTCACACCCCGCCCTCCGCGGCACTGCAGAGACCGATCGCGCCCGTCTGTATGGCACACGCCCGAGCGGCATGCGCCCGAGCAGGTTCCGGATGATCGCCACGGGCATCATTGTCTCCGCTCTCGCCATCGGCAGCACCATCCTCGGGCCGACCACTGCGGCGTTCGCCGACGACTATCCCTCGTGGGACGACGTTCAGGCGGCCCGGAGCAGCGAGAGCGCCAAGGCGGCCGAGGTCGACCGCATCAATGCGATCATCAGCGACCTGCAGCAGAAGGCCGCCGCCGCGCAGGCTCTCGTCGAACAGCGGAGCGCCGAAGACGAGGCCGCGCAAGCCGCCCTGGCTGCGGGCCAGAGCAAGGCGGACTCCCTGGCGGCCAGCGCCTCGACCTGGCAGACGAAAGCCGACACGTCGAGCAGGCAGGCAGCGCTGATCGCGGCGACGTTCGCCCGGTCGGCGGGCAGCCAGAACATCACGAGCCTCCTGCTCGGCAGCAACTCGAGCGAGGCCAGCGACCTGCTCTCCCAGCTGAGCTCGATGGGCAAGCTGAGCGAGACGATCTCGGGCATCTACGACCAGGCCAAGCAAGACGCGAACACAGCGGCCTCGGTCAGCGCGCAGGCGCAGGTCGCAAAGGATGCCCTGGCCGGCCTCGCCGCGGCAGCGCAGGCCGCGCTCGAGCAGGCCGCGGCCGCCCAGCGCGACCTGATCGCCGCGCTCAATGAACAGAGCGCGCACCAGGAGGTGCTGAACGCCCAGCTCGCCTCCCTGCAGAGCAATGTCGCAACCACCGAAGCCCAGTACCAGGCGGGCGTGGAGGCGCGGGCCGCCGCCGCCAGGGCCCAAGCCGCAGCAGCTGCCGCAGCACGGGCAGCCAACCAGGGCGTCAGCGTCGGGCCCGTGTCGGACGACCAGCAGGCGCTCGCCCAGGAGCTCATGGACTATGTCGCAAGCGGCCAGTTCCGCGGGTCCTACCCCGACCACATCTTCGAGATCTCGTACATCGCTGCGGGCAGGTCGGTGCCGAACTGCGGCATCGACACCGTCATCCTGCAGGCCATGGTGACGGCGGTGCGTGCCTTCGGGAGCGCCGCGGTGAGCGACATCAGCCGCCGCTGCACGGGGCAGATCGAGGGCGCCGGCACGGCATCGGCCCACTACCGCAACGGAGGCGGCCACGCGGTCGACTTCATTGCGGTCGGCGGTGTCGGGCTGAACGGCTCGAACAATGCATCGATCAATCTGATCAAGACGCTCGACCCGATCATGCCCTACGGATCGGGTCTCGGGCAGCGAAACTGCCGCACGTCGGCGGGCAGCGAACCGGGCCTGAAGAACTTCTCGGACTTCTACGACACCTGCGACCACCTGCACGTCGACGACTTCTAGCCGCCTCGGCTACACCCGAAGGCGCAGATCTGGGCGAGCGACGCGCCGGGAATTCCGAGTGCAATCCAGCAAACTATAGGCAACACGACGGCGTGTTGCTACTGTGGACGCTGTTGTTGGTGTTATGGCTGTGACTCGTGTTACTCGAGTGACTGTTGTGACAAACGTGAACAGTCTCGAGGATCCATGTCGCCATCCCCCCGCCGCGCCGTTCCCCGCCGCGCTCCGTGGAGAACCCTCGTGGTGTCGCTCGCCGTCGCCGCCCTGGCCGTGACCGCGACCATCACCGGCGGCTCACCGGTCTACGCCGACAACTACCCGAGCTGGAACGATGTCGTCGCAGCCCGGGCCAACGAATCGTCGAAGCAGGCCGAGATCGGTCGCCTGCAGGGGCTCATCTCCGGGCTGCAGGGCCAGATCGCGGCAGCCCAGGCCGTGGCCGACGCCGCCTGGGCCGCGAACGAGGCCGCCCAGACCGCCCTCGCCGACGGCCAGTTGAAAGCCCAGCAGCTCCGCACCCAGGCCGCCGACGCGACCGCCAAGGCGGAGACGTCGCGCAAGCAGGCGGCGGCCCTGACCGCCCAGTTCGCCCGCTCGGCCGGAACAGACCTGTCGATGAAGCTGCTGGTCTCCGGCGAGAAGAGCGACAACCTGCTCTACCAGCTCGGCGCCATGTCGAAGCTCGGAGACACCTCGAAGAAGGTGTTCGAGGCCGCGACGCAGGATGGGAACAACGCCTCCTCGCTCAGCGCACAGGCCGATGATGCCGAGAAGGCGCTCACAACGCTCGCGGATGCGGCCGCAACGTCGCTCGCAGACGCCGTGAACGCGCAACAGGGGCTGAAGGCCGCGCTGCTCGAGCAGGAGGCCCACCAGGACGAGATGACGGTGCAGCTGGCCGCGCTCACCAGCAACGCGATCACCACCGAGGCGCAGTACAACGCCGGAGTGGTAGCCGAACAACAGCGGAAGCTGGCTGAGGAACAGGCACGCGCCGCGGCCCAGGCTGCGGCCGACGCACAGGCGGCTTCGGACGCAGCGGCGGCAGCTGCGGCAGCCGCGTCGAATCAGGGATCGGGCAACTCGGGCGGTGGCTCCTCGGGTGGTTCCAACGGCGGCGGGAGCACGGGCGGAAGCTCGCCCGCACCGGCCCCCAAACCCGCGCCGATTGTCGACTCCCCCAGCCAGCCCTTCGACGGCAACGCCGTCGTCGCCTACGCCCAGCAGTACGTCGGTGTGGTGCCCTACGGCTGGGGCGCGAACCCCAACGACAGCTTCGGCTGCGACGGCCTCACGCAGTGGGTCTATGGCCACTTCGGTGTCAAGCTGCCCCGCCTCGTGAGCGCCCAGACAGCCATGGGCGTGCGCGTCTCCTCCTCCCAGGTCCGGGCGGGCGACCTGGTTGTCTGGCCGAACGCGCACGTCGGCATCTACGACGGCCACGGCGGAGTCATCCACTCCCCCGACTGGGGCCGCTACGTGACACACAACCCCGGTCTCTGGGGCAGCTACATCTTCATCCGCATCGTCTAGGCCCCGTCGCAGCTCAGGCGGCGGGCTGCAGGTAGCCCTCCCACTCGGGCTCGGCCCGCTCGACCCCGCGCACGAACCATCCGGCGTGGTGCGGCATGCGCGGCTGGCCCCCTCGGAGCGACCAGCCCATCTCTGCCGGGGTGCGGTCGCTCTTGAGGTTGTTGCAGCGGAGGCAACACGCCACCAGGTTCTCCCAGGTGTCCTTGCCTCCCCGCGACCTCGGCTGGATGTGGTCGATCGTGGTCGCCGATTTGCCGCAGTAGGCGCAGCGCTGGTTGTCACGGCGCAGAACGCCGCGGCGGCTGACGGGCACCTGGCGCGAACTCGGGACTTTCACATACCGGGTCAAAAGTATGACCGACGGTCGTTCATACGCACCGGACGACGCCCAGACTGGCGAGCCCTCATCGCTCTCGACGATCTTGGCCTTGTCGTTCATGACGAGCACCAGCGCCCGTCGGAATGACACAACACCCAGCGGTTCGTAGCCCGCGTTCAGTACCAGCGTTCGCATTTTCTCCCTTTCGAGACCCCTGGTCGGCTACCAGGGATTCCATGGTGCTGATATTCCGCTCAGTCGCCAGGCGAGCGGGCACAAAAAAAGGCGTTGTCATGACGACAACGCCTTACCACGCAGCAGAACGCGTGTTATGTGGAAGCTGGTGAGTATTCGCACGCCGCGCAGGACGTCACCCGTGGTGGGGATGCTGCCTGCCTGATTCACGAACTCTCCCGATGGATCGAGGAATATCAGTGCGAGAAGGCTAACAAACTCTGGCCGGAAACCCTACGCTCTGGTCACGAGCATCAGCAATTCGTAACGGAGTGTTCACACGGGCAAGGCCCGCCACTAGCTGAGCGTCGAGCCTCGGGCACTGATGAAGTCGACATGCAGGTGGCTGCAGGAGTCACTGAACTCGGAGAGATTCACGAAGCCGGAACCGGATGACCGGCAGCCGCTCTGTCCGACGTTGGTGTTCGGCGGTACCAGCGGGTCGAGCAGCCTGAGCAGCTTCATCGAATCCGAATCACCTCCGGTCAGGCTGTGGCCGTTCAGGATGTAGAAGTCGACGGCGTGACCGCCGCCCGACCGATAGTGCGGCGAATTGGTGCCGGCACCCTCGATCTGGCCGGTGCAGAGCCGGTTGATGTCGCTGACCCCGACCTTCGAGAAGTTGTCGACCGCGACCTTGATGGTCTGGAGCACGCGGATGTCGACACCGCAGCCATCGACGACCTGGCCGGACGCGAGGTACCCGATCTCCTTGATGTGATCGGGCCGGGAGCCGACGAGCTTTCCCGACGCGACGGCATCCATCAGCTGCTGGGCGAGCGCCTGCACCGCAGGAGCGACGGTCGAGGGGTAGGCCGCCGCCGTGATCGCGGTGCTGGAGGAGAGTTTGAGCGCCGCAGCCTGTGAGGCGGCCTGGGCCGCAGCAGCGGCAGCCAGCTGCTGCGCCTTCAGCTCTTCCTGCGTCGGAGCCTGGTAGTCGTCGCGGGTCACAGCCAGCGCGGCCTGGTCGGCACTGCTCTGGATGCTCTGCTGTCCGGCCCCGAACGGAGCGGCGTCCGAGACGGGGCTGAACGCTCCCGACGTGGAGAACGCGTACGCCGGCAACGCCATGGTGGCAATCAGGCCGAATGCCGCCGTCATGACGGCGATGTTCGCAACACGGCGCTTCTTCGACGGGCGCGACCTGCCGGGCTTTCCGAGCAGCGGCCGGGCAGGCGAGACGGTGCGGACCGCCGGGAGGGGACGGCCGACGGGTACGGCTTCTGCTGCTGGCGCCGGATTCACAGGCACGTCGGCAACCCGAGCGGGCGCCAGGTGCTCGAGGACCTGAGCCGGAACGATCGGAACGACCGGCCGCGCGCCGGTGAGGTGAGCAACGATCCCCGGCGGGATCTCGGTCGCCCGCCCACCATCCGCGCGCTCGCTCAGCAGGCGCTCGTGCTCACGGCGTGCACGCCTCGTCGATGGAACCTCTGACATGGACGGGCTTAGATTCCCAGCCGCACGAAGTAGTAGCTGCCCCAGACGGGTCGGTGTTCGACATAGCGGCCCCAGTCGGGCGAGTCGATCATCGTGCCGTCGCCAGCGTAGATGCCGATGTGGCCGATCGGGTAGACCATCAGGTCGCCGGCCTGGGCGTCGGCGGCGGAGATACGCGTGCCCATCGCCGCCTGGTTGCTGACGGTGCGCGGCAGCTTGATGCCGAACTGCCCGAAGACGTACTGGGTGAGGCCGTCGCATCCGAAGCTCGTGTCGGGGCTCGCACCGGCACCGTAGGGAACGACACCGACGAACTGCTGGGCGAAGGCGACCACAGCTTCACCACTGTAGGGGCCCGACGGCGGGTTCACCACGAGACCGCTCTGCGACGATGTGCTGGCCTTCGACGTCACCGAGGTGCTCTGCGACGATGTGCTGGCCTTCGACGTCACCGAGGTGCTCGCCACCGTGGCGACCTGGAGTGCAGCGGCCTTCGCTGCGGCGGCTGCCGCCTCGGCCTCTACCTTCGCTTTGGCTGCGGCGAGGTCGTCCTTGCTGGGCGCGACGTAGGTGTCGCGGCTCACGGTCGAATCGACAGCGGCCGCATCGACCGCGAGGGTCTGCTGGCCGGTCTGCATCGACGTCGCCGATGAGCTCGGGTCGAACGCGCCAGCGGTGCTGAAAGCGTAGGCGGGGAGCGCCATTGTGGCGATCAGCCCGGCCGCGGCCGTCATGACCACGGTGCTGGCAATGCCGCGCTTCGTGACCTTGAGCGTCTTGCGGGGTTTTGCATGGGAGACCCTGGCTCGGGTCAGGTTCTTCGGGTTCCGCTTCGACTCGGGTGAGTCTTGCATTTCGCTCGAAAGGGGCAAGATTATTTCCTCCGGCACGCTGCGGTCAGGGTCGCAGCCCCGGTTCCCAGCCCTTTCTCCTACGTGAGAGAGCGGCGGAACTTCGGGTTTGTCTGTGTCTTTGATTGGTTGTCTTCGTCGTACCAGAGGCTGGTTCTCTGCCCCTTGGACTCGTCCGATGGTACGGGAGAGGCTCGGCTTTGTCACCTTGAAACATTCAATTGCAACAAATTGGTAACGAAGATTGACCCTTGCGAACTAGTCTCAGATGCCCACGAAGATGTGGCTCGCAACCTCGTTGGGCAGCTCCAGCCCCTGGCTGAAGCCTTCCACCTCGACGAGCACGTACGAACCCGCGGCCGAAAACGCCGCAGTGTTTCCGGGAACGACGCCGGCCTGCTTGAGCTGCAGCAGCAGTTCGGGGTCGACCTGGGCCGGCTCACCGAGACGCCGGATGGTCTTGGTCTGCGCGCCCACGGCACCGTGGACAAGGGTGACGATGTTGACGACTCCGCGGGTGAAGGGGATGGCCTCGGTGTCGCCGAGCTCCTCGAGGCCGGGAATGGGGTTCCCGTAGGGCGACTCGGTGGGGTGGTCGAGCATCTCGAGGATGCGGCGCTCCACCTGCTCGCTCATCACATGCTCCCAGCGGCATGCCTCCTCGTGCACGAACTCCCAGTCGAGCCCGATGACATCGCTGAGCAGGCGCTCGGCGAGCCGGTGCTTGCGCATGACATGGATGGCCTTCCGCCTGCCCGGAACAGTGAGCTCGAGGTGACGGTCGGTGGAGACTACGACGAGCCCGTCACGTTCCATGCGCCCGACGGTCTGCGAGACGGTCGGACCGGAGTGGCCGAGGCGCTCCGAAATGCGCGCCCGCAGGGGGGTGATGTTCTCTTCTTCAAGCTCGAGAATGGTTCTGAGGTACATCTCAGTGGTGTCGATCAAATCCGCCAACGGCCGCTCCTTGCTTATCGCGCACGCAGGCTACAAGACTACTGGGCGGCGATGTGGGCGGTGCACCCCGCTTCAGTAGACTTCGGTTCATGCCAACGATAGAGATTCCCCGCTCCCTCCTGCCCGCCGATGGTCGCTTCGGAAGCGGCCCGTCGAAGATCAGAACGGAGCAGCTCGCCGACCTCTCGGCTCGCGGAGCATCTATTCTCGGCACCTCCCACCGCCAGGCCCCGGTGAAGGATCTCGTCGGCTCGGTGCGCTCCGGGCTGGCCGATCTCTTCCGTGTTCCCGAGGGCTACGAGGTGGTGCTGGGCAACGGTGGTTCGACGGCCTTCTGGGACGCCGCGGCGTTCGGGCTCATCCTGAACCGCAGCGAGAATCTGACCTTCGGCGAGTTCAGCTCCAAGTTCGCGGCAGCAGCCGGTGCGCCGTGGCTGCAGAAGCCGCACATCGTCTCTGCCCCAGCGGGTTCGCGTGGCGAGGTCGAGATCGTCGAGGGTGTCGACGTCTATGCCTGGCCCCACAACGAGACCAGCACCGGCGTGATGGCCCCGATCACCCGGGTGCACGGCGATGCGGGCGCCCTCACCGTGATCGATGCGACGAGCGCCGCCGGCGGGATCGATTTCGAAGCCGCTGAAGCCGACGTCTACTACTTCGCCCCGCAGAAGAACTTCGCCTCGGACGGCGGGATCTGGTTCGGCCTCTTCTCCCCCGCCGCGATCGAGCGGGTCGAGCAGATCGCCGCATCGGGGCGCTACATCCCCGAGTTCCTCAGCCTGAAGAACGCGATCGACAACTCACGCCTGAACCAGACGCTGAACACGCCCGCGCTGGCCACGCTGCTGCTGCTCGACAACCAGGTCTCGTGGATCAACGGAAACGGCGGTCTCACCTGGGCGTCCGACCGCACGAAGGAGTCGACCTCCGCCGTCTACGACTGGGCCAACGCCTCGAGCTACGCCACCCCGTTCGTGCTGGATCCCGAACACCGCTCGCAGGTGGTCGCGACCATCGACTTCGACGAGAAGATCGATGCGGCCGCCATCGCGAAGGTGCTCCGCCAGAACGGGATCGTCGACACCGAGCCCTATCGGAAGCTCGGCCGCAACCAGCTCCGCGTCGCCACGTTCGTCTCTGTCGAACCGGATGACGTGCGATCCCTTATCGGCTGCATCGAATACGTGGTCGAAGCTCTCTAGTCCTTCCGGGGGCTCCCAGAGGCTATTCCGGGAGCGTCCGCTGGCTACTCCGGGCGCTCCTGGCCCTCGAGGTGTTCGATGTCGCCGGCGTCTGTGAAGTCGTCGGTGGCGTCGAAGGCCACTCCGGCGTCGGGGTCGATGCCCGTGTCATCCGACAGGATCAGGGGCCGAGGATCGGGTACCGGCGCCGCGGCGGCGTGCGCGTCGACGGTGCGGTAGTCGCCAGTGCGCTCGTCGCTGGCGTGGTCGTCAGCGGTGCTGCTCCCGAAGCCCGGGGCGTCGAGCCCCTCCTCTGCGATGATGTCGATGTCGATTCCGTCGCGATCCCGGTCGCGACCGATCGCCGAGGGGTCGTCGTCGAGGTCGTCGTCTGGGCCGTCGACATCGTCGTCCTCAGATTCGTCGTCGTCGGACTCGCCGTCATCGTCGTCGTCGGACTCGTCGTCGGCATAGTCACCCGCCGCACCGTCCTCCGGCCCGTCTACATCATCGTCATCGTCTTCGTCCTCGTCGAACTCGCTCTCCGAGTCGTCGATCAGCGGATCCGACGTGAGCCGGTCGGCCCACGGCACCCAGGCTGGCGAAAGCACAGAGGCCTCACCCGGTAGCAGTTCGACCTCCAACACCGACGGTTCAGCGGAGTCGCTGCTCCGCGCGAGGGTGGCGGTCCAGTGCCAGTCCGGGTAACCCGCGAGCTTCGAAGCGAAGAAGAGGCTCAGCACGTGCTCGCCCTCGACCTCGTGGCCGATGAACTCGCCGATGGTCTCGGCGGGTGTGATCTCGGCCAGCGCCGCCCTCGCCTGCTCGAGCGCACCGAGGAGAACCGGATCCGCCTCGGGGGCGATCTCGACTGTCAGGTCACCCTGTTCGTCGGAGAACTCGTTCCCGGTCAACCTCAGGCGTCCAGCTCGTCGGCGACCTTGCGCAGCAGCGCAGCGATCTTGCGGCTGTGGCTGGCCTCGGGGTACCGGCCGCGCTTCAGGTTGGTGCCGATACCGTCCAGGACCTTCACGAGGTCTTCGACGATGACGGCCATGTCGTCGGCCGGCTTGCGGCTCAGCTTCACCATGCTCGGCGGAGCTTCGAGCACCCGCACCGAGAGCGCCTGCACTCCGCGCTTTCCGTCGGCGATGCCGAATTCGAGCTTCGTACCCGCTTTGACGGTCGCGCCGGCGGGCAGGGCTGACGCGTGCAGGAAGACTTCTTGGCCATCGTCGGAACTGATGAAACCGAAGCCCTTCTCTTCGTCGTAGAACTTTACCTTGCCGGTTGGCATGCGTGGATCTCCTCTAAGTCTTTTGCCGGTTTATTGCACTCCGGCCACCCCTAAGCCTATTCGCTCATCGCTGGGTGCGTATTATCAGGAGCGTGACCAAGACAGACACTCAACCCATTTCACGGGTCCAACGCATTCTCGCGTACATGGTCGCCAGCGCGATCGGCCTCTCCATCCTCGCTTTCCTTGCTGTCATCATCGGCACCGCCGCCGGCATGAAGGGCGACAGTTTCAGCCAGGGGGTCTGGCCCACGATCCTCGTGCTTCCGCTGTTCGGTCTCCCTCTCGCCATCGCGCTGTTCATCGCGCTCCTGGCGGTGAACCTCGTCAGACGATCCCGCGAGGCTCGTAGCTCCAGATGAGCGACACGCTCGCCCTGGCCAGCCGACTGCAGACCGAGAGCGACGACGCCCTGATCTCGCTGTTGGAGTCGCGTCACCTCTCCGGACGAGATCTGCGGGACTTCTTCGACCTGGCCGACGCGCTGCTCCGCCCGGAGTCGGTCATGGATGCCCTGTCCCACCTCGACCGGCCCACCCTCGCCTTGGTGGCCGCAGGCGGCACTCGAGTCGCTGATGCCGCAACTCCCCTGTTGGATGCAGCCGCTGCGATGCTGCTCGCAGACGTCGACGGCGTGCTTCAGCCCTACGACAGCGTCCGCACCGTGCTCGAGGGCTGGCCTGCCGCCGGTCTTCCCTCCGTCTCCGACCTCGCGGGTGTCGAGGCGCCGGCGGCTCCCCCGGCGCCATCCTCCGCAGAACGGAACGGCACCGACCGCATCGCTGCCGAAAGCGCTTTCGAGACCACCGTCGCCGTGACAGAGCTGACGAATGCCCTCGCCACCCTGCCCGCCCGCGAACTGGCCAAGGGCGGCCTCGCGGTGCCCGACGCCAAACGCCTGGCCGCCGCAACGGGCCAACCGCCCGAGACGATGAACGTCATTCTGCGGGTGGCCCGGATCGCGGGCCTGGCAGCTCGGGAGAATTCCTCGTGGTTCGCCACGCCGTACTCCCGCGAGTGGATGCTGCTGCCACTAGCCGAACGCTGGGGCCGCCTGTCATCGGCCTGGCTCAGCGCCCTCGACGAGAACGTGCGTGAGGTTCTCTGTCGGCGCATCGACAGCACCTGGGGTGAGAACCTCACCGAATACCTTCAGTGGCTCTACCCGGCGGGTGGCGAGGCTCTCTCCCGCCAGATCGCCGAGTTCACAGTGGATGCCGAGCGCCTCGGCATCGTCACGGCAGGCTTCGCGAGCTCCGCCGGCACCGCTCTGCTCTGCGAGAACGAGGCGGCCGCCATCCAATCGGTAGAGCTCCTGCTGCCGCCCGAGGTCGACACCGTCTACCTCCAGCACGATCTCACCATCGTCGCGCCGGGCCCCCTGAAGCCCGAGATCGACGCCACCCTCCGCCAGCTGGCCCAGGTCGAGTCCCACTCGATCGCCTCGTCGTACCGCATCTCGCAAGGCTCGATCGCGCGGGCGCTCAGTGCGGGATTCACAGCGGAGAGCATCCGGAGCTTCCTGGCGAGCATCGCGCCGGGGGGCATCCCGCAGCCGCTGGAATACCTCATCGCCGAATCGAGCGCGCGCTACGGTCTGCTGCGGGCCGGGGCCCTCGAGCAACTGGACGCCGAGCAGCCCAGGAGCTTCGTGCGCTCTGACGACATCTCTCTCCTGCACACGATCGTCGTCGACGCCAACCTCACCAGCCTCGACCTCCTCTTCGAGGGCGCGAACCGCCTGACCAGTCGCTACGACCTCGACACGGTCTACTGGATGCTCGTGGATGCCCGCTACCCGGTGATCGCCGAGGGGGCCGACGGCAACCCCGTGGCCCTCAACCGCCTGCACGTTGCCGAACCTCGTCGCCACATCACCAATGAGGTCGCCGAACAGCTGGTGAACCGGCTCCGCGGCAGCGGCGTGCGGCCGGGTGCCGACACGGCAGAGGCCTGGCTCGTGCGCCAGCTCGACGTTGCGGTCAAGGGAAAGACGCCCGTCATCGTCACCGTCAGGTTGCCGAACGGCTCTGAGGTCAGTTTTCCCGTGGTTCCGACGAGCATCGGCAGCGGACGGATGCGCGGAACCGACCAGAAGGCCGGCGTCGAACGCACCCTCCCCCTCGCCAGCATCACGCAGGTGCAGCTGGCCCCCGCCACGAGCTAGGCACAGTGCCCGAGGCTCATGGGGTGACAGGCCCGGGGCGCACGACCAGGAAGTCATCCGACGACGCATCGATGAGCAAACCCAGCCTCTGTGCGTCGACAAGCACCTTTTTCATCGAACGCCCAGAACTTTGCGAGACCAGTGCAACCTCGAGGAGCGAGAGGGTGTCCCCCAGAGCACGCCACGGGCTACCTCCGTTGCCTCCTCGGTTGAGAAGCGCTCGATCGCGAGACTTGAGCTTGCCGAACGGGTTGGGTGCCGTGGTGTAGCCCAACCGCTCAAGCCGTCTGACGACCTTCTTCTCAGGCCGGCCCCACTCCTTCGCCCTCGACCAGACGTGTAGATAGGGGATCTCACTGGAACGCGGCCAGAAGATCCTGCGCACGTAGTCGAGCGCCGCAAGACTGACATCCTCTCGCGTCAGAGACATGGGCTCGATGGTCAACCGAGGATTGCCCTCGTCGTGCAGATGTTCCGCCAGTCGAGCGATGTCCTGGTCCCGACGACCGTCGATCCTAGACAGTGTCTCAGGTATCTCCGGCCAGACCGGATGCCCCAGCCTGCCGAATCGGCGTCGCACCTCGTCTTCGGAGTGGTCAGTCTGGCTGACGCTCTTCTCCAGTCTCTTCTTCGAGATCGGATACGCTCTCTCCAGGAACGGGGCAAGGCCGTCCAGGTCCCGGCTCACGAGCAGCAGGTCCACGTGATCGAGCTCGAACGGTTCGTAGTCGGAATTCACATCGACACGGAACCCGAGCCGACGTAGCCCTGCGGTCACCTCACCAACGGTGCTCTGCAGAACCATGGACGCCCGGAAGACCGCGTCCATGCTCACGGCGGACTTTGCGAGGCGCCACGGCGCGACACCATCCGCGTTCTTGCTGGCCCAGACCAGTTCGAACGGGGTCGGCGGGGCATCCAGAATACTGCGCCACGTGGGCTGAACCTCGAGCTTTCTCGTCCGAAGAATCTCATCGGCCTCCTCGAAAGGAAGCTGGAGATCCCAAGCAGTGAGTATGACATCGAAAGCCTTGAACTCGCGTGGCTCGTCGACGTTCCAGCTCGAGTTCCGATTGAGGAGCGCCCGGATGAAGTCATTCGAGGGCGGCAGCGACTCCGCTTCGGCCGGCACGGGCAGACCCAGCACTCGGGCGCGGGAGACGACGCGATCAATCGGCCAGCGCAGGTGGCGCTCAGCGTCGTAGATGGCGGTGGCGTCCGCATCCCACGGCGAGATCTCCTGGATCGTCAGCATCGAGCTGGTAGTCTGCGCCGTGGCAAGGAACACTGCATCTGTCGGAGATGCGCGAACCACCCCTGCGACCATATTCGAGGCCCTGTTGCCGAATCTCGGGTGCGCTCCGGCCACGATACGCCTGCTCATGGACCATCCGGCTGCCCGCATGGGCTCGGCAACTCTGTCGAAATCGCCATCACCCACCAGATACCCTGCCACAGCCACATTCAGGGGCTTCGGCTTCTGCTGTATGACCAGGTCCGCGCGTTCGGAAGCACTTTCCACAATTGCGTCAACGAGGGCCGGGTTGAACGGGAATGCACTGTCGAGCCAGAACTGGGTTCCGACGAACTGCCACGCCGCGCCGATTGCGGTGGGAATCGCCTCGAGGGTGACCCTGTCGCAGTACGCCTCGTCGAATTCGAGGATGCGCCGCCGGTCGATTGTCAGTTTCGGCAGCTGGTCGCCGGTCAGGTTGATGATCGCGCCGTAGAGGAACGATTCGGCCCAGATTCCGTCCGACAACACCGGGCCCCAGCCGTCGACCCACCAGATACCCGTCGCTTCGTCCTCAACCGGCGAACTACCGGAGCGGGTCCTGACGTGCCTCGACGAGATGTTCACATCCCCAGCACCCCACTCGTGTCTGAGACCCTTGTCATCATCCGCTGTCATCCCAAACGGGCACAGAATCACCAGATCCCTCAGGGTCGAGAGCCCGGACACGCTCACCCCTGGTTTCAGCCGGAGCCGGATCGTCGTGCCCTGCTGGGTTCCTGGGCCGTCGTCGTGGATCTCGAACTCAGCACCCTGGTTCGGAATCACCACGCGCAGCTGCCTGCCCAGGGAACCGTTCCGCTCGTAGAGGGTGGTCGTGATGTCGACCCTCGTCGCCAGCATGAAGTAGGAGAGCACACCGACGCCGAACTGCGAGTTCGTCCAGAGCGAGACAGGCGGGTCTGCATGCCGATAGTCCTCGAGCTCCTCCAGGAAGTCTGCCCGGTCGGTCGAACGGATCCCGGCACGGCTGAAGGCCTGCTCCAACTCGCGCAACCCCATCCCCACTCCCGAATCCGAGCATTCGAGATAGCGCGCACCATCCGCATCCAACCCCTCAGAGAAACGGATGCGCTTCTCAGCACCCTCGTGGGCACCGACTCGGAGGTACTCCCGTCGAGCATCCAGGTGCCTACAGGCATCCACCGCATTCTGGTAGAGCTCGCGCACCGCCAGGGCAGGATCGCCGTAGAGCCGCTCGCCCATCAGCAGATCCCGTACTCGTGCGTCATCGAGTTCGAATTTCATCGCATGACCTCTCTAATATGACGAAATGTCACTATAAGGGGTGCCGGTGGGTGGTGGGCGCGAGGGGCAGCACGCTTACTCGGGCCACGTAAGCTTGGCAGTTATGCCAGACGGACCACTGATCGTTCAGAGCGACCGCACCGTGCTGCTCGAGGTCGCGCATCCACAGGCCGACAGCGCGCGCCACGAGCTCGCGGTGTTCGCTGAGCTCGAGCGGGCCCCCGAGCACATCCACACCTACCGCATCACGCGCCTCGGCCTCTGGAACGCCCGGGCGGCCGGCCACACAGCCGAGGAGATTCTGGGAACGCTCGAACGCTACTCGAAGTTCCAGGTGCCACAGTCTGTGTCGATCGACATCGCCGAGACCGTGGGTCGGTACGGCCGTCTCGTCATTGAGCGCCAACCCGACGGGGTACTGACGCTGCGTGCCACCGACACCGCTGTGCTGACGGAGATCGTGAAGGGGCGCCGCATTGCTCCCCTACTGCCGTCGCGGCTGTCGGATGACACGTTCGTCATCGAGCCGTGGGCGCGCGGCCAACTGAAACAGGAGCTCGTCAAGCTCGGCTGGCCAGCGGAGGACTTTGCGGGCTATACCCCCGGCACACCGCACGAGATCACCCTCGACACGACCGACTGGCAGCTCCGCGGCTACCAGCAGGAAGCGATCGACAACTTCTTCGAGCGCGGATCGGGTGTTGTCGTGCTTCCCTGCGGCGCAGGCAAGACGCTCGTCGGCGCCGGCGCCATGGCCACCGCGAAGACGAACACGCTCATCCTCGTCACGAATACCGTCTCGGCGCGCCAGTGGCGTTCGGAGCTGCTCCGCCGCACCTCTCTCACGGAGGACGAGATCGGTGAATACTCCGGCCAGGTCAAAGAGGTCAAGCCGGTGACGATCGCGACCTACCAGATCCTCACCGCAAAGCGAAAGGGCGCCTACGCGCATCTGGAACTCCTCGACGCGCTCGACTGGGGACTCGTCGTGTACGACGAAGTGCACCTGCTGCCCGCTCCGGTCTTCAAGCTGACCGCCGACCTCCAGGCACGCCGACGGCTCGGGCTCACCGCCACGCTGGTGCGGGAGGACGGGCGCGAGGGCGACGTCTTCAGCCTCATCGGTCCGAAGCGCTTCGACGCCCCGTGGAAGGAGATCGAGGCCCAGGGCTACATCTCCCCCGCCGACTGCTTCGAGGTGCGGATCGACCTGCCGCAACAGGACAGGCTCGTCTACGCGGCGGCTTCGGATGACGAGCGGTACCGGCTCGCAGCGACAGCCCCTGCCAAACTCGACGTCGTGAAGGCTCTCGTGGCCAAGCATGCCGGAGAACGCATACTCGTGATCGGCCAGTACCTCGACCAGCTCGAGGAACTCTCGGCCGAACTCGACGTGCCGCAACTCACCGGGTCGACCCCGATTCCGGAACGGGAACGGCTCTACCAGGCCTTCCGCGACGGGGACGAGCCCATCCTCGTGGTGAGCAAGGTCGCGAACTTCTCGGTCGATCTGCCGGAGGCGACCGTCGCGATCCAGGTCTCGGGATCGTTCGGCTCGCGCCAGGAGGAGGCCCAGCGTCTCGGCCGGCTGCTCCGTCCGAAGGAGTCCGGGCTCTCGGCGAACTTCTACACGCTTGTCGCCCGGGACACAGTGGACCAGGACTTCGCACAGAACCGGCAGCGGTTCCTCGCCGAACAGGGTTACAGCTACACGATCCTCGACGCTGCGTCGCTGTGACCAAGCTCACAGGAAGCGTACAGCGCACCCGCAGATAATGAAGTCATGACCGGACCCCGAATCCTCATCGTCGACGACGAACCCAACATCCGTGACCTGCTGACCACCAGCCTCCGATTCGCCGGCTTCGCCGTGCGCGCCGTGAGCAATGGCGCACAGACCATCTCGGCGGTTCTCGAAGAAGAGCCCGACCTCATCATCCTCGACGTGATGCTGCCCGATATGAACGGGTTCGGTGTCACCAAGCGTCTGCGCGCCGCGGGTTACACCGCGCCGATCCTCTTCCTGACGGCTAAGGACGACACCGAGGACAAGATCACCGGTCTCACCGTTGGCGGCGACGACTACGTCACTAAGCCATTCAGCCTCGATGAGATCGTCGCGCGCATCAAGGCGATCCTCCGCCGCACGATGCAGGCCGACGAGGATGCGATCATCCGGGCCGGCGAGCTGACGATGGACCAGGACACTCACGAGGTCTTCGTCGCCGACACTGCCATCGAGCTGAGCCCGACAGAGTTCAAGCTGCTGCGCTATCTCATGCTGAACCCGAACCGCGTGCTCTCGAAGGCGCAGATCCTCGACCACGTCTGGGAGTACGACTTCAACGGCGACGCGGGCATCGTGGAGTCGTACATCTCCTATCTCCGCCGCAAGCTCGACCAGTACTCCGACGAGTCGCTGATCCAGACGAAGCGCGGATTCGGCTACATGCTGAAGGTCAGCAAGGCATAAGGCGGGCCTTGTAGTCTTGCTCTGAAATGGCTGTCACACCTGCGACCTTCTGGGGATCGATCTCCCTCCGCACAAAAATCACGGGCGTCACCGTGCTCCTGCTGACGGTCGGCCTGATCGTCGCGGGCATCGGCACGATGACCGTTCTGAGGTCCTATCTGTTGCAGCAAGTCGACAAGGGACTCTCCGTCGGCTACGACGACGTGTCGACGTTTCTCAGCAAGGGTGCGACCAAGGATTCGTTCACGCTCGACACGGTGTCGTCGGCATCCACCGCCTACTACGTCGCCCTGCTCGGTCCCTCCGGCACCCTCACGACCAGCAACTGGGGCTCCCAGGCCTCATCGAAACAGCCGGACCTCGAGAGTCTCCCCCTGACCCCGGACGCGGGGGCCCAGGCCGAGAAACCCATCTACGAGATCTCGTCGACGGATGGCAAGGACCAGTGGCACGCCATCGTGCTCTCCATCGGCTACCAGGACCAGACCACCGGCACGATGGTGATCGCGGCACCCCTGGACAAGACCGAGAGCATCACCACGACGTACCTCTCGATCTTCCTCGCCTTCAGTGTCGGCGTGGTGGTGCTGGGTGCGTTGCTGACGCGCCTGCTGGTGACGAGCACCTTCGCTCCCCTCCGCGCCGTCGAGCGCACGGCCGCAGAGATCGCGAACGGGGACTTCAGCCAGCGCATGTCGAACGCGACGCCGAACACCGAGGTGGGCCGACTCAACCGGTCGCTCAACACCATGCTGAGCCGCATCGACACGGCGTTCAGCGACAGGGCCAAGACCATCGACCAGATGCGAAGGTTCGTGGGAGACGCCAGTCACGAACTCCGCACGCCCCTGGTGTCGGTGCGGGGCTACGCCGAGCTCTACCGGATGGGGGCTCTTCAGTCGCCCGAAGAAGTCGCCAAGGCTATGGATCGCATCGAGAAGGAGGCGATCCGGATGGGCGCCCTGGTCGAAGACCTCCTCGAACTTGCCCGCCTCGATGAGACCCGGCCGATGAACCTGGCTCGCCTCAATCTCGTTCCGATCGCTGTCGATGCAGCTCTGGATGCCCGGGCCTCCAGCCCTGAGCGGGTGGTGTCGATCATCCTCCCCCGCTCTTCCCAGCCGGTCTCGCTCGCCCCGGCCGCCGAAGCGGCGACGAACCCCTACGGCATGACGATGGAGCACATCGCGGCGGAACGCGATGCCCCTGACTCGGAGAAGGCTGCCGCTGCCAGCACACTGACCGGCCCGATCAGCTTCGCCGGCGCGACGCTGGCACGACTCCGCGGTCGCCGCAGGTCCGACGGCACCGTGCAGATCACACCGACCGACGTCGCGCTGTCGAGCTTCGACGCCCAGGAGCACGACGGCGTCGCACCGGTCATCCTGGGAGACGAGAACAAGATCCGCCAGGTCGTCGCCAACCTCATCGGCAACGCCCTTCGATTCACCAACAACGACAGCCCCATCGAGGTGTCGGTGCAGGTCGACGAAGCGAAGCGCCTCGCCGTGCTCGACGTGATCGACCACGGCGATGGCATCCCGCCCCAGATCCGCGAGAAGATCTTCCAGCGGTTCTGGCGAGCGGATTCGTCGCGCACTCGCGAAACCGGCGGCAGCGGCCTCGGGCTCGCCATCGTGGCGTCGATCATCGCAGCCCACAACGGCACAGTCGAAGCGGTCGAGACGACGGGTGGTGGCGCGACGTTCCGCGTCAGTCTGCCTCTCGCTGCCCCCGAGGCTGCGGCCGCGAATAAGACAGGTGCGGGCGAGACCGACCGATAGGGCTGTCGATCTCGCCCGCATGGGGCGGTCTCGCGGAGACATGCCGAGGCGAGGTTCACCGCGCGGCGAGCACGGCGGGGGTAGACGCTGGCACGTCGGCGGGAGTGCGGAGGGCCGCGGTGGTGCCGGCTTGGGCCGCAGCCTCACGGCGCCACGCGACCGCCTCCCGGGCGGCGGCATCCTGCTGCCAGCCACCGCCTGCCCCGATCACGACGACCGGGTCGAAGAGGGCGCCGGACGCCCGGAAGGCGCGGTGCGCAGACCGGATGAGCGCGGCACCCCAGAGCTCGGGGTAGGGCACACCAGCGGCGACGATGAGGCATCTGAGTTCGACCGGATGCACGGAGCCGGCCGGACCCCACCAGACCGCCCGGGCGACCGGAGTCGCACGCGGGTCGTCGTCGACGAAGGCCAGCCACGTCCATTCGCGGCGGAGACTGCCCGATGCGATACCGAGGCCGAACTGTTCGGAATCGACCCACTCAATGGGGTCACGGGTTGAGAACTGCAACAGCGACTGGTCGTCGCTGCGTTGGGATACACGGAACACGGGAGAACGTCCTTCGGGGAGAGGTGATGAGCTGTTAAGGCTCTCTCTCGAAGTGGCCGTGGGGCCGCCGTGGTCGGAGGTGACCGGAGTCAGGCGGTGGCCGGGAGAAGAGCCGAGATGCGAACGGCACCTGCAGACAGTGCAGGGCTGACGGTGGATGCTTCGGTGCGGCGAAGGCGCAACGCACGAGCATCGTCTGCTGGGTTCTTCATCTGACTCACCTCCCCGGTCTCTCGAAATCTGATCAGCAGCTGACTGCTGCAGTTGCCCACACTAGCCTCCCGGCTCACCCCGGCGCAACACCCGACAGTTGGGCGGCGCCACCATGGCGGCACATATGCCTCTGCCGGCATACGCCGCAGAGGCGGCGGCGTATGGAGAAAGCGGGCCGGCCTCCAAAGAGGCCGACCCGCTCAGATCTGCGGAAAGGCGGGACTAGAAGTCCATTCCGCCGGTCGGGTCGCCAGCCGGAGCGGCGTTGCGCTCGGGCTTGTCGGCCACGACGACCTCCGTGGTGAGGAACAGACCGGCGATGGATGCGGCGTTCTGCAGGGCAGAGCGCGTGACCTTCACCGGGTCGTTGATGCCCGCGAGGAGCATGTCGACGTACTCGCCGGTTGCGGCGTTGAGGCCGTGACCGGTGGGCAGGTTGCGGACCTTTTCGGCGACAACACCGGGCTCGAGGCCCGCGTTGACGGCGATCTGCTTGAGAGGCGCATCGATGGCGACCTTGACGATGTTCGCCCCGGTTGCCTCGTCGCCGACCAGCTCGAGCTTCTCGAAAGCGGTCTTGCCAGCCTGGATGAGCGCGACGCCACCACCGGCGACGATGCCCTCTTCGACGGCAGCCTTGGCGTTCCGCACTGCATCTTCGATGCGGTGCTTGCGCTCCTTGAGCTCGACCTCGGTCGCGGCTCCGGCCTTGATGACGGCGACGCCGCCAGCGAGCTTCGCGAGACGCTCCTGGAGCTTCTCACGGTCGTAGTCGCTGTCGGTGTTCTCGATCTCGTTGCGGATCTGCTGAACGCGACCGGCGATCATCTCGCTGTCGCCAGCACCCTCGACGATCGTGGTCTCGTCCTTCGTGATGACGACCTTGCGGGCACGGCCCAGGAGGTCGAGCGTCACGTTCTCGAGCTTGAGGCCGACCTCTTCGGAGATGACCTGGCCACCGGTGAGGATGGCGATGTCCTGCAGCTGAGCCTTGCGGCGGTCGCCGAAGCCGGGAGCCTTGACGGCGACCGACTTGAAGATGCCGCGGATCTTGTTGACGACGAGAGTGGCGAGTGCTTCGCCGTCGACGTCTTCAGCGATGATGAGCAGCTGCTTGTTGGCCTGGATGACCTTGTCGACGATCGGCAGCAGGTCTTTGATCTGCGAGACCTTCGAGTTGACGATAAGGATGTAGGGGTCTTCGAAGACGGCTTCCTGGCGGTCGGGGTCGGTCACGAAGTACTGCGACAGGTAACCCTTGTCGAAGCGCATGCCCTCGGTCAGCTCGAGGACGGTGCCGAACGTGTTCGACTCCTCGACGGTGACGACACCTTCTTTTCCGACCTTGTCGATGGCTTCGGCGATGAGGGCGCCGATCTCGGGGTCACCAGCTGAGATGGAGGCCGTGGCCGCGATCTCTTCCTTCGTCTCGATCTCTTTCGCGTTGGCGACGAGCTCGGCGATGACGGCTGCAACAGCCTTCTCGATGCCCTTCTTCAGGCTGATCGGGTCGGCGCCGGCTGCAACGTTGCGCAGTCCTTCACGAACCAGGGCCTGGGCGAGAACGGTCGCGGTGGTCGTTCCGTCTCCGGCGACGTCATCGGTCTTCTTGGCGACCTCCTTGACGAGCTCCGCCCCGATCTTCTCGTACGGGTCGTCGAGCTCGATCTCCTTGGCGATGGAGACACCGTCGTTCGTAATCGTGGGGGCTCCCCACTTCTTTTCGAGGACGACGTTGCGGCCGCGCGGGCCGAGCGTCACCTTGACGGCGTCAGCCAAAATGTTGAGTCCACGCTCGAGGCCGCGTCTGGCCTCTTCGTCGAAAGCAATAATCTTTGCCATGTGTGTTTCTCGTCCCTCCCGGGCGTCATGAAAGATTCATAAAGGTTTAGCACTCAGCATGCACGAGTGCTAAACCAATACTGGCACTCGGCAGGTGAGAGTGCAAGTGACGCCCAGAGGACGAAGGACAGATCGGATGCCCGGCCGGAGGTCAGGCCAGCCGCACCGCTTCGGCCTGCGGCCCCTTCGATCCGGTGCCGACCTCGAAGATCACCTGCTGGCCCTCTTCGAGCACCTTGTAGCCGCCCATGTCGATGGCGGAGTAGTGGACGAAGACGTCTTGCCCGCCCCCATCGACAGTGATGAAGCCGTAGCCCTTTTCAGCGTTGAACCACTTGACGGTTCCGTTCGCCATTGTTACTCCCATTTGCTGTGTTGCTCACCATCATTTCGGGTGAAATGATCCGTTTTCCCAGTAAATCGGTGCAACTGAGCAAACGCTCACTGTGTGATCACAACTCAACATGGATTAAACAATCCCGAAATATGACGGGCACGGCACGGGCACGGCACGGGCGCGCGGACTACCCGGCGGGATCCTTGTAGTCCGTTCCCAGCACCGCCGTGAGTGTGCCAGCCTCATACTGGTTGGAGACCGCGACCGCCACTCCCCCGAGCGTTTCGGCGAGGCCCTTGGCGGCGCCCTCCTGGGCGGCATCCGTGTAGTAGACGGTCGACGTGGTCACGTCGGACGCGCCGGCGTTCGCCTCCGTGCTGACAGCCCACCCGGCATCCGTCGCCTGACCGCCGGCCCGGGTCGCAAGCCCGGAGACACCCGTGCCGTTCAGGATCGTCACCGAGAGGGAGGGATCTACCGTGGGAACGACTGTCGGGGTCGGCGTGACCGACGCCGGGTCGCTCGACGCCGAGCCGCCCGCCGATGCCGAGCCTGAGTCCGACCCGGGAAGACCGTTGTTGATGACGAGCAGACCGAGAGCCCCAGCCCCGACCAGAACGCCCGTCGCGAGGGCTGCCCAAGCGAACGCAACCCAGCCCCGCCCCCGGGGCCGTGCACCACGGTGCACACCACGGCGCACGACATCTGCCGGCACGTTGTCGAAGGAGTCGGTGGGTTCTGAAGCCATTGGTTCGAAGGGACCGTTCTTATTCGCCGGGTGGGAGGAGACGGGCAGAGCGGGCTGCCGTTCGGGAATCTCTCACGCGCTGGAGTCGTCTGATGAGCATCGGGTCGAACATGAGCGCCGCCGGTGAGTCGAGCAACGCGTTCACGAGCTGGTAGTAGCGCGGAGCGGACAGACCGAAGTGCTCCCTGATGGCCTGCCCTTTGGCTCCGGCATGCGTGTACCAGGTGCGCTCGAACTCGAGGATGCGCTGCTCGCGCTCGTTCAGCCCGACGACACCGGTGCCGGGTGAGACGGGTGCGGGACCGCTGGTTGGTTCAGCCATCCTCATCCTCTCCCTGGCAGCCCCTTGCGGCTGATTCGGCCCAGTCTAGGGCGAGGCACCTTGGTGGCAGATGTACGGCGCGGCTCGAGGACGGCACCGATTTCTTCACGGTCTCAGCGGATGCCGGGCCGGTACATCGTCGTGTGCAGGATGCCCGCCTCGCTGAACTCGGGCCCGAACGGCTCGAAACCGAACTTGGCGTAGAGCCCCGCGGCGTAGCTCTGGGAGTGCAGCAGCATCGCCTCGCCACCGAACCGCTCGACGACCCGCGCGAGGAGGACCTGCGCGAGGCCGCGGCCGCGCTGATCCGCCGCCACGACGACCCGCCCGATCACCCGTGCAGCGTCGAGATGCTCGGGCACGGCGTCTTCGAGCACGCGCAGGTAGGCGGTGACGCGGGGGCCGTCGGCGAGCCAGAGATGCTCGGTCGCCGGTTCGAGGTCACGGTCATCCAGTTCGCTCTCATCGACCTTCTGCTCGACATAGAACACATCGGTGCGGAGCTTCAGGAACGCGTAGAGCTCGGTTGTCGTGACCTCGCCGAACCGCTTCTGGATGATGGAATTGTCAGGCACGGCCCCGAGTTTACTGTGAAGATGGTTGGCGGCCCGCTGCAGTCGGCGGCCCTGAATGACGAGAGAAGTATCCACCATGAGCTATGACGTATCGAAGACCGACGAAGAGTGGCGGAGGAAGCTCGACAAAGAGGAGTACGCCGTGCTCCGCCAGGCCGCCACAGAGCGCCCGTGGACGGGTGAGCTCCTCGACGAGAAGCGCGAGGGCGTCTACAAATGCAAGGCGTGCGGGCAGGAGCTGTTCCGCAGCGACACCAAGTTCGACTCGCACTGCGGATGGCCGAGTTTCTACGCGCCGAAGGATTCCGATGCCGTCGAGCTGATCGAGGACAAAAGCCTCGGAATGGTGCGCACCGAGGTGCGCTGCTCGAACTGCGGATCCCACCTCGGCCACCTGTTCGACGATGCGCCGACGACTCCGACGGGCGACCGCTTCTGCATGAACTCGGTCTCGCTCTCGTTCGACACCGAGAACTGACCGGGAGCGATGTCTGCACTGGAGAGCATGCTCCGCCGGCGTTCGCACTCGAAGGTCGGGCAGAACGCGCCCGACCACGCCGAACTGCTGCGGCTGGTCGAGGCCGCCGGGTCGGTTGCCGATCACAGCGCGCTTCGGCCCTGGCGGCTCGTCGAGCTCCGGGGCGATGTGCGCGACCGTCTGGGCGAAGCTCTCGCTGAGGCACAGGGCGGGGACGTCGCCAAGATGGTCGCGAAGGCCAGGCGCGCCCCTCTGCTCATCGCGATCGTCGCGACCTACCGGCCGAGCGAGAAGGTGCCGAACTGGGAGCAGGAGGCCGTGGCGTCCGGCGTCGCCCACGGGCTCTCCCTGCTGCTCGACGAGGCCGGCTGGGGTGTCTTCTGGCGCACCGGGCACCAGACACGCCACGAAGCGGTACGGCGCATGCACCAGCTCGCCGCCAACGAGCAGCTGCTGGGCTGGCTCTACGTCGGAGACGCGCCCCCCAGGCGACACGAGAAGCCTCGGAAGCTCGTGAACCCGGCCCATCACCTCACGGTGCTGTAACGCACCCTGTGGGGGGTGGGGTGGGCTCAGGCCTGGCGTCGTTCGTGCAGGCCGAGCGGATTGACCGGATCCGGCGCGAGCTGACGCGACTGTTCGAGCAGCTCCCGCACGTGGAATCCCATGTACGCGGATGCTCGGGCAAGCGTCGTCTCCGACGCCACCCAGACGCGGAGCCCGCGCTCGTCGCAGCCGTAGGTGTAGACACCGAAGAGCTGTTTCTCGCCCTCTGCGTAGCGCAGGATCCAGCCGAGGCAGCGACCGTCGTGCGCCATGAACCACACCTCATCGCTCCACGGGGTGGGCGAGTAGACGGCGTGCGGCTGCGTCTCTTCGATGGTCGGGCCGGGGCTCGCCGGGCCGATAGGGGCGGTCACAGGATCAGATTATGCGCTTCAACTGGCAAATGCCTGCAGAGAACCCCGGTGTCGCCCAATCTTCACCTGCGCGAAATCAGCGACCGTAGCCCGAGGCCACCGGGCACATGAATTCGTTCTTCGCGGCCGCGAGCCCCACACGGTTCATGTGGTTGACCACCGCTCCGTACGCCTCGAACAGCGTCGTCTCGGTGTAGAGGATGGTGTGGGTCTCGCAGTACTCCCGGGCGATCTGCTGTGCGTGCTTGAGGGCGGGCCTCGGCATGTTCGGGAAGAGGTGGTGCTCGACCTGGTAGTTGAGCCCGCCCATGAAGAAGTTCATGAACCAGCCGCCCGAGATGTTGCGGGAGGTGAGCACCTGGCGGCGCAGGAAGTCGACCTTCGAATCCCGCGGCAGCACCGGCATGCCGATGTGGTTCGGGGCGAACGACGAGCCCATGTAGACACCGAAGACGGCGAGCTGCACACCGACGAAGGCGAACGCCATGCCGAGCGGCAGAGCCAGAAAGACGATGGTGAGGTAGGCGCCGATCCGCGCGAGGAGCATCACGATCTCGACGGTGCGCTTGTCGACCTTGCCGCGGCCGAACACCGTGCGGAAGCCGTGCAGGTGGAGGTTCAGGCCCTCGAAGATGAGGATCGGAAAGAAGATGTAGCCCTGGCGCTTGGTCAGCCAGCGTGAGATGCCCGTGGTGGCAGCGGCATCCTCCTCTGTGAACGAGACGAAGTCCTTGTCGATGTCGGGGTCTTTGCCGACGATGTTCGGGTTGGCGTGGTGCCGGGAATGCTTCGTCATCCACCAGCTGTAGCTGATGCCGACGAACAGGTTCGCGAGCGTGCGGCCGGCGAGGTCGTTGGCTCTTCCCGACTCGAAGACCTGGCGGTGGGAGGCCTCGTGCGCCAGAAAGGCGAACTGGGTCAGGATGAGGCCGAGCGCCGCCGCCATCAGCAGCTGGAACCACGAGTCGCCGAGCAGCACGAAACCGGTCACGACACCGCCGAGCGCGGCGACGAGGATGCCGAACGTCAGAGCGTAGAAGCCGCGTCGGCGACGGAGCAGCCCGGCATCCCGAACCGTGCGGAGCAGCGCCGAGTACTCGGTTGTCGGGTTGACCCGGTTGCCGCCCGGCTTGGTGCGTGTGAACAGCACGTTCGGCGTGGGGGCGGGCAGTGCTGAAGGAACAGTTGCGCTCACGGTGAGCCTCATTTCGAGGTTGACGAGTGAGTGGTCTCCTGCAGACGAACCGACCACTCAGTGGTGAATGGCGACCGTGGTCCGGGGCAACCTCTGCTGACGTTACGTCACTGGCTCCCCGCCGCGGGTGCCGGTACCGTCAGGAACCTCGGATGCTCAGCAGATTCTCACTCTGGGCCGAGGGGCGCGGAAGTCACCAACGGATGCGAGCGAACTCCCGTTCGAGACGCTCGGCCTTCGACGGGTTGAGGTCGCGCGCCCAGGAGAGTCGGCCGAGGAGATGTGCGCGAAAATCGCTGTGCCCGTCGTGGTTCTGGGACTCCGGTCCGCGCTCGGCGCAGTTGTGGAGGATCGCCTTCAGCGCGTCGAACTCGACGCGGGGCAGCGCGGTGTGCTCGTTCACCACGATGCCGGTGACGCGCTGGCTGGTCGCCGCCGGTCGCACCCGCGTCTTCTGCCGGTTCACCAGGTGGCCCTCGTCCTCGACGATGCGGGTCACGCCGCGGATGAACGCATCGGCGCGTCGGCGAAGCGCCACGGGGCCGCTGAACGTGAGGTCGTCGGCATACCTCGTGTACGTGGCATCCGCGGCCTCTGCGTACCCGGCGAGCCGCGAATCGACGCGCCGGATGGCGAGATTCGCGAGCGCCGGCGACGTGGGCGCCCCCTGGGGAAGGTGCGCGGCGGCGAGGGCCTGCCTGAGCGCGAACCGCTCGTCGGGGTCACCCCCCGGCGGCATCGCTCCGATGATCCGCATGGGCACCCGGTTTGTGACGAGGCCGGTGAGCGCCAGCGCGACCCGCTCCGGTGTGTCCTCCTGCCGGAGCGCCCCGTAGACGCGGCCCGCGGTCACCCGGGTGAAGAAGGTGACGAGATCGAGGGCGATCACAACGTCTCTGCCGGTGTGCAGTCGGGCGGCCGTGAGAGCACTACGCCCCGGCACGAATCCATGCGCGGCATCGTGCAACGGCAGCAGCGCGAACACCTCGTGCAGCAGAATGCGCTGGGCGGCGCGCATCCGCTCGGTCGGAACCTCGAGCAGGCGTGGCACCCGCCCGGGCCGCGAGCGCCACTCGTAGCGGTAGTGGTGAAGCGGACCGGCCGGCGCACGACGATTCCAGCCGCCGGTGTCGGCGAGCCAGTCGAGCTCCCCCGGCGTGACCTCGAGGAGTGCGGCGAGCGCGGGGAGCGTGCGGGGCGGAGGTGCTGGCGTGGCGGAAGCGGGTGCGGGGGCGGGGGCGGGCTCCTGGCGATCCTCGCTGCCGGGCGAGACCGGATGGTGCGCGATCACGAGAGGGCGGCCCGCGACACGGGCCCGCTCGAGTGCGGCCGTCAGCGCTGTCGATCGACGGATGACCGCCGCGAGCTCCCGCGGAGCATCCTGCGGCGCCGTGCGGTACACCGCGCGAACCTCCCGCACGAGAGCAGGGAGAAAACGGTGCCGGCGGCCGAAGACGTCCTGCAGAACCCCGAGCATCCCGTCGGGCGACCAGTCGGTGGCGGCGAGGAGCGCGAGGGCGAGCGCCGTCGCGACCTGGCCCACTGAGGCCTTGGGCCGGCGTGCCAGTACCGCCGCGGCGGGGGTCGGAGCCGGCGCCGGGATAGTGCTGCGATGGCCTGCAGACGACCTGTGCGTCTGTGCGGGCGTGCGGCCGCTCGAAGTGCGGTGAGACGCCTGCGGCGAAGTGCCTGAATCGGTCTGCGTACCCCGGGGTGACCCCGGAGAGGACGGATCACATCGTGAACCGTCCACCTCGTCTGCAGACCATCGCATCCACAGAACGCTAACCGTCGCGGTGCCGTTTCGGCAAACGGACTTGCATGGGGTCGGCCGGGCGCAGAGGATGGGCGGATGACCCCTGAACACGCTCCGAGCCCGTCAGGGCATCCTTCGACCGAGACGTTCTGGAACGAGCACTACGGACAGCGCGAGCAGATCTGGAGCGGGCAGCCGAATGCCGTGCTGGTCGATGAGGCGTCGGGGCTGGCGGCCGGCCGCGCGCTCGACGTCGGCTGCGGCGAGGGTGCCGACGCGATCTGGCTCGCCGGGCGCGGTTGGCAGGTGACGGCGGTGGATGTCTCGGGGCTCGCCCTCGATCGGGCACGCGCTGCAGCAGAGGCGGCTGGGGTCGCCGGATCGATCGACTGGCAGCAGCACGACCTCGGATCGAGCTTTCCCGCCGGCGAATTCGAGCTGGTGTCTGCGCAGTTCCTGCACTCGCCCGTGGAGCTGCCGCGGGTCGAGATCCTGAGTGCCGCAGCGGCCGCAGTGGCGCCGGGCGGCCGCTTGCTGGTCGTCGGTCACTCCGGCCTCCCGTCGTGGGTCGACCACGACCAGCCCGATGTTCACTTCGTGACGCCCGGGGAGGTGCTCGCGTCGCTCTCACTCGACCCGGCCGAGTGGAGGACGCTGAGCTGCGAGGCGCGAACGCGTGCTGTCAGAGATCCGCACGGCGACCACGCGACCCTCGACGACGCGGTCGTGCTGGTCGAACGGCTTGTGGTCACCCCCGACGGGAGCGACCGAGCGTGAGCGCGGGCGTCCGGCTGACCGCCGAGGGATCGACCTTCGTCGCTGATCGGCACCTGGCCATCCTGACGACACTCGGCCCGACCGGTCGGCTGCACAGCGTTCCAGTGGGGTTCACGCTCGAAGACGGCATCGCTCGCATCATCACCTCCGATGGCACGCAGAAGGTGCGGAATGCCGAGCGGGGAGGCCAGGCATCCGTGGCACAGGTCGACGGGGCACGCTGGCTCAGCTTCCAGGGCGCCTCGACCATCAACAGGGATGCTGCCGCGGTGGAGCACGCCGTTGAGCTCTATGCCGGGCGATACCGGCAGCCCGGCGTGAACCCGCGGCGAGTAGTGATCGAGATCGCCGTCGAACGGGCACTCGGATCCTCGGGCCTGGTCGAAGCGAAGGGCGGTTCCGCAGAAGACCGGTGACGCCCGTCGAAGACGATGCCGGCGCCGGGCTCTCAGCCCCAGAGCATCGACGCGAGCGAGTCCAACAGGCCAGGGGTCGAGACGTTCGCCTGGCTGATGTGGATGTACGTGTCGCCTCGGAGGAAGGATGTGCTGCCGACGTCGACGGAGTACTTGGGGTCGGTCGTGGTGAGCTGGCAGGCCTCACCGGTGCCGGATGTCGCCGCAGCGCAGGTGTAGCCCAGGGCGGGCAGGCTCGCCAGATAATCTGACGCGTCGGCCGGATCCACCGTGGGGATCTCGATCGTCACCGAGGTGATGTCCGCCGAAGGATCGCGCCAGACACATCTGAGCTGGGTGGCCGCGTACAGCGTCTCGGCGAGGGTTGCGCCGACCGGCGGCGTGGTCGGCACGATGGACCCGGCAGGATACGAATACGGAGTGCCGGGGGTTCCGACGTCGGCAGGATCGTTCAGGGGCCTGGCTCCGAACGTGGCGGTGAACGGGGACGACGCGATGAGGTCGGAACACTCCGGCGAATTCGCACAGCCCGTCACGAACGCAGCAGACAGCACCACGGCAGTTGCACACCGGACCGGCACCTTCATGGTGCGCCTCCGTCGGCGATCGCGGAACACAGGGGGCCGGCGGCGGGACTTGAACCCGCAACCCCCGCTTTACAAGAGCGGTGCGCTACCAATTGCGCCACGCCGGCAGATGGAACACCCCATTCTAGCCATGCCGACAACGCGTCTGCGCAGCAGCGGAGGGGTGCTCCGGTGACGCCTACGGCGCAGGCGTCGGGGTTGGTGTGGCGGTGGCGGCGGTCTGGCCCGACACCTGGAGCACGAAGTTCGCGAATGCGTTCGCGTCGGTCAATGAACCCTGGTACTGCTGTCCGTCGACCAGCACGGTCGGCGTGCCGGTCACCTTGGCGAGCGTCGAACCCGGCAGGGGTTCGGTCGTGGCCCGGGTGGTGGAGTCGCTGACCCAGCCCTTGAACTCCTCATTCGTGATGCAGGTGTTGATCTGGTCGGCCGAGCCGACACCCGCCTGCTTCGCCAGATCCTGGAGCGTCGCGTCGTCGAGCCCGGCCGTGCTCTCCTGCGGCTGGTTCGAGAACAGCAGGGCGCTGAAGTCGTAGAAGTTGTTCGGCGAGTAGTTCGCGACGCAGGCAGCGGCGTTGGCCGAGCGACTCGAGTATCGTTTGCCCTGCGACGAGCGGTCGAGCAGAGCCAGGGGATGCACTTCGTACGTTGCCGCGCCGCTGTCGATCCACTTGCCGATCTGCGTCAGGTTCGTCGACTCGAACTGGCCGCAGTAGGGGCACAGGTAATCGATGTAGACGCGGATGTCGATGACTCCGGCGGCGTTGGTGGCGCTCGGCGTGGGCTGCTGCCCGTCAGCCAGCGCGGCTGTCGTCTCGGCGACGTTGCCCTGGCTGATCTTGATGCCGTCGCTGGCCATGTTGAGCGGGCCGGGGCCGGCGGGCTTGGCGGAGCTCGCGACGATCAGCACCACGCAGACGACGATGGCGATGACGACGACACCGAGGCCGCTGAAGAGGATCGCGCGGTTGCGGATGTCCTTACGACGCTGCTGCTCACGCAGCTGCTTCGCCTTCTCCCTGGCCGCTTCGCGACGCTGGTTCTTGTTCTGGCGGCTGTTGTCGTCGGGTCGGCCGATGGTCATACGTGGTGCTCCCGTGTTCGGGTCGTGGTTCTTCGAAGTGAGGTGCCACAGGCCGGGGGGTCACCGGCAGGCATCCATAGATAGTAATGAACCAGCCTGTGAATGCGGTAAACGGCTGGCGTGTCATACTGGGTGGCGGGTCACCGATGAAGTTGTCCCGCATCCATCACAACGGATCGTCCGGCACGTACCTGCCGGTGAAGGAAGAGAAGAAATCATGGCGTCTGTAACATTCGACCACGCAACCCGCCTGTACCCGGGTTCGACAAGGCCGGCCGTCGACCAGCTGAACCTCGAGACCGCCGACGGCGAGTTCCTCGTTCTCGTCGGCCCCTCGGGTTGTGGCAAGTCGACCTCCCTGCGAATGCTCGCCGGCCTCGAAGAGGTCAACTCGGGCAACATCTTCATCGGCGAGCGGAACGTCACCGATGTTCCCCCGAAAGACCGCGACATCGCGATGGTCTTCCAGAACTACGCGCTCTACCCGCACATGACGGTTGCCGAGAACATGGGCTTCGCGCTGAAGATCGCCGGCGTCAGCAAAGACGAGCGCGCCACCCGAGTTCTCGAGGCTGCGAAGCTCCTCGACCTCGAGCCCTACCTGGGACGCAAGCCCAAGGCCCTCTCGGGTGGCCAGCGCCAGCGCGTCGCCATGGGCCGCGCCATCGTGCGCCAGCCCCAGGTCTTCCTGATGGATGAGCCGCTGTCGAACCTCGATGCGAAGCTCCGCGTGCAGACCCGTACCCAGATCGCCTCGCTCGTGCGCCGCCTCGGTGTCACCACCGTCTACGTCACCCACGACCAGACGGAGGCCCTCACCATGGGCGACCGCATCGCCGTGCTGAAGGACGGCCTGCTGCAGCAGGTCGGCACCCCGCGCGACCTCTACGAGAAGCCCGAGAACGTGTTCGTCGCCGGCTTCATCGGCAGCCCGGCCATGAACCTCTTCGTAGCCGACGTGGTCGACGGCGGTGTGCAGTTCGGCACCTCGGTCATCCCCGTCGAGCGCGAGCTGCTCGCCTCGATCAGCGGCAAGACGGTCACGATCGGTGTGCGCCCCGAGGACATCGTCGTCGCGTCGCAGTTCGGCGAGGGCCTGCCCGTCGACATCGACCTGATCGAGGAGCTCGGAGCCGACGGCTACCTCTACGGCCACGCTGAGATCAACGGTCGCCGCACGGACCTCGTCACCCGTGTCGACGGCCGCGTGCACCCGAACGCCGGCGAGAAGGTCTACCTGACCGCGAAGCCCGGCCACCTGCACCTCTTCGACGTCGAGAGCGGCCAGCGCGTCGGCAACAAGCCGGTCGTCAACGCGTAGTACTGCACCACCCAACGAGACACACCGTGCTCGGGCCTGCTGCGTCACACCGGCAGGCCCGAGTCGTTTAACCGGCGCACTTCGACAAGGAGCATCCATGAGCGGCTCACTGAACATCACCTCGGCGACGGCCGACCCCGCCCTGCTCGACCTGCCCTGGCAGTTGCCGCTCGACGAGTGGCCGGCCGCGAACATCGCGCTGCTGCCGAAGGGCATCTCCCGGCACCTCGTGCGGTTCGCCCACCTCAGCGGCCACGTGATCGCCATCAAGGAGACCACCGACGAGATGGCCAAGCGGGAGTATGCCATGCTCCGCACCCTGCAGAACCTCGAGATCCCCTGCGTCGATCCCCTCGCAGTGATCACGAACCGCACCGACGTGAACGGCCTCGAACTGAACTCCGTCTTGGTCACCCGGCACCTGAAGTTCTCCCTCCCTTATCGCGCGCTCTTCTCGCAGACGCTCCGCCCCGACACCGCGACGCGGCTGGTGGATGCTCTGGCCGTGCTTCTGGTGCGCCTGCACATCATCGGGTTCTTCTGGGGCGACGTGTCGCTCTCGAACACCCTCTTCCGCCGGGACGCCGGATCCTTCGCTGCCTACCTGGTGGACGCGGAGACCGGGCAGCTCTATTCCACGGGCCTGTCGAACGGACAGCGCGAAAACGACCTCGAGATCGCCCGGGTCAACATCGCCGGCGAGCTGATGGACCTGGAGGCCGGCGGCCGGGTGGCCGACGAGCTCGACCCCATCCGCATCAGTGATGGGATCGTTGCCGCCTACCGTTCGCTCTGGAAGGAGCTGACCGGCAGCGAATCGTTCTCCTCGTCCGAACGCTGGCGAATCAATGAGCGGGTCGACCGCCTGAACGACCTCGGTTTCGACATCGAGGAACTCGCGATCAAGACCAATGACGACGGTGACACGGTGCGCATCCAGCCGAAGGTGGTGGATGCCGGACACCACCAGCGCCGACTCCTCCGCCTCACCGGGCTCGACGCCGGCGAAAACCAGGCCCGGCGACTGCTCAACGACCTCGACTCCTACACCCTCAAGTTCGGGCGCCGCGACCACGACGAGGAGATGCTCGCCCACGAGTGGCTTGCGAAGGTGTTCGAGCCTGTGGTGCGGGCGATCCCCCGGGATCTGAAGGGCAAGCTGGAGCCGGCCGAGGTGTTCCACCAGCTGCTCGAGCACCGCTGGTTCATGAGCCAGCAGGAGAGCCGCGACGTGCCGCTGGCCGAGGCGCTGAACTCCTACATCAACGACATCCTGCGGCACCGCCGCGACGAGGCGACCGTGGTCGGCCCGCCGACCGGCATGATCACGCTCCCGATCTCGGTTCAGAGCGGTGCGGTGCCCGATGACGAGGCGGCTGCTGCCACGGCGGCGGCGGATGCCGCGTCCGAGCCCGAGGCCGACTGGCGCCTCACGGTCTGACCGCCCGGCCCGACGAACGAAGGGACCCGAATCGCGGCAAGGCCGAAGCCTTGGCGCGATTCAGGTCCCTTCGGTCTTCTACTTCTGCGCTCTGGTGCGCGAGATCTCGTAGAGGGTCACGGATGCCGCGATACCGGCATTCAGCGACTCGGTCGCCGCACTGATCGGGATCGACACGATGGCATCGCACGTCTCGGTGACGAGCCGAGAGAGACCCTTGCCCTCGCTGCCCACCACGATCACGATGGGGCCGCGCGCGAGTTCGAGGTCGGGGAGCGCCATGTCTCCCCCGCCGTCGAGCCCGATCACGAACGCACCCTTCGCCTTCAACGACTTCAGCGACTGCGTGAGGTTCGGGGCCATGGCGACGGGTGTGCGGGCGGCAGCGCCGGCCGAGGTCTTCCACGCCGACGCGGTGAGGCTGACGGAGCGACGGGCCGGAACGATGACACCCTGGCCGCCGAACGCAGCGGTCGAGCGGATGATCGCCCCGAGGTTCCGCGGATCCGTGATGCCGTCGAGCGCCACCAGCAGCGGCACTTCCTTGCGGGCGACGATCTGGTCGTAGAGGTCGTCGGGGTGGGCGTACTCGTACGGCGGCACCTTCAGCGCGACGCCCTGGTGCACCGAGTCGAACCCGGCGAGGCGGTCGAGCTCCGGACGCATCACTTCGAGGATCGGGATCTGGCGTGACGTCGCGAGCTGCAGCAGCTCCTTCACACGCTCGTCGTACTCGATGCGCGTCGCGATGTAGAGCGCTGTGGCGGGGATCTTCGCGCGGAGCGCCTCGACCACGGAGTTGCGACCGGTCACCACCTCGCTCTCTTCACCGCGGCTGAGCGGGCGACGCTGGGGACGCGCCGGCTCCTGCGGGCCACCACGGCTCGCGCCGGAGACGGCGCCCCGGGCAGACCCGTTGCGGGCGGCAGGGCCACCCCGACCCGCGATCTTCGGCTCGTTCGTGCGCCGCTCGGGCGCGGCCTTGGCCTTGCCGCCGGCAGCGGCGTAGCGCTCCTTGGCAGCCTTCGCCTTTCCCGCGGGGTGGTACGGGCGATCCTCTGCCTTGGGCGTGGGCTTCTTGCCCTCGAGGGCCTGGCGGCCCTGGCCGCCCGATCCGACGGCCGGCCCTCTGCTGGTGCGCCGGACGGCGCCGGGGCGGCCGGGCTTCTTGCCTGAACTAGCCATCAAAACTCCAATGTGCACCCGTTGAGGTGTCTTCTATCGTGATGCCGGCCTGCCCCAGCTCGTCGCGGATGCGATCGGCGGTGGCGAAGTCGCGGGCCTTGCGTGCGGTCTGTCGGTCGTCGAGCAGCTGCTCGACGAGGGCTTTGAGAGCGGTGCCCGTGGAACTCTGGTCGGCGCTCGCCCAGACGGGGTCGTGCGGATTGATGCCGAGGATGCTCGTCATGGCGAGCACGAGCCCGAGCAGCCTCGCGGCCTCGCTGAAGTCTTCCGCGTCGAGAGCGGTGTTGCCGTCGCGCACAGCCTCGTGCAGCACGCCGAGCGCCTGGGGCACACCGAGGTCGTCATCCATCGCCGTACGGAATTCGGCGGGAACGACCTCGACGGTCGACGACGCGAAGCGGGTGCCCTCGAGCCGTCGCACGGCACGGTCGAGAAAGCCCTCGATGCGCCCGAGAGCGGCCTCCGCCTCGGCGAGCGAGCCGTCCTGGTATTCGAGGTTCGAGCGGTAGTGGGCCGAGCCCAGGTAGTAGCGCACGACAAGCGGGCGCGCGGCGGCGAGCAGGTCGGCGGCGTAGACCGAGTTGCCGAGCGACTTCGACATCTTCTGGCCGTTCACCGAGACCAGCCCGTTGTGCAGCCAGTAGTTCGCGAACGCGTCACCCGCGGCGCGCGACTGGGCGAGCTCGTTCTCGTGGTGCGGGAAGCGCAGGTCGAGGCCGCCGCCGTGGATGTCGAACTGCGTGCCGAGGTAGCGCGTGCTCATCGCCGAGCACTCGATGTGCCAGCCGGGCCGGCCGGCGCCCCAGGGGCTCTGCCACGATGCGGTGGCGGGTTCGCCCTCCTTGTGGCCCTTCCAGAGGGCGAAGTCCCGCACGTCGTGCTTGCCCCGCGGATCTGAGTCTTCTGCCGAGGCCATGTCGGCGAGCTTCTGGTGCGTCAGCTCGCCGTAGGACGGCCACGACACCGTGTCGAAGTAGACGTCGCCGGAGCCGTCTTCTGCGGCATAGGCGTGCCCGGCATCCACCAGCCTCCGGATGATCTGCTGCATCTCGGGGATGCTCGCGGTCGCACGGGGTTCGTAGGTGGGCGGCAGGATGCCGATCGTGTTGTAGGCGGCGGTGAACTCCAGCTCGGTGCGGTAGGCGAGGGCCCACCACGGTTCACCCGACGCTGCGGCGTTGACCAGCACTTTGTCGTCGATGTCCGTGACGTTCCGCACGAGGGTGACGTCGAGCCCGGAGTAGTTGAGCCAACGACGCAACTGGTCGTAGGCGAGAGCCGAACGCAGGTGACCGATGTGCGGGGACGACTGCACCGTCGGCCCGCAGACGTAGACGCCGGCACGCCCCTGCACCAGGGGCTCGAAGTCCCTGAGGGTACGTGCTTGAGAATCGTAGAGGCGAAGAGTCACTGCGCTAGTTTACGAGGGTCTGCCGCTTCGTTACGCGGGGTACACCAGCGCAGTGGCGATCGCGACCACTCCTTCGCTTCGCCCGGTGAAGCCGAGGCCGTCGGTGGTGGTCGCCGAGATGCTCACCGGAGCGCCGAGGATGCCCGCCAGGACGCTCTGGGCCTCGAGGCGCCGGGCGGCGAAACGCGGGCGGTTGGCGATGAGCTGCACGGCGACGTTCCCCACCCGGAGACCTGCGGCCGTGAGCATCCGGAGCGTCTCGGTGAGGAACACCTCGCCGCGGGCACCGGAGAAGCGGGGATCGTCTGTTCCGAAGGTGCTGCCGATGTCGCCGAGACCGCTGGCCGAGAGCAGGGCGTCGCAGATCGCATGCGCCACCGCATCGCCGTCGCTGTGGCCCGAGAGTCCCTGCTCACCCGGCCAGTGCAGGCCGGCGAGCCACAGAGGCTGCTCATCGGCGGCCGGCGCGAAGGCGTGCGAGTCGACGCCCACGCCGGTGCGCGGCAGCACCAGCCCGGGGGCCGGCTGCAGTTCCTGTTCGGCGCGTCGCAGGTCCCAGGCGGTGGTGATCTTGAACGCGAGCGGGTCGCCGTGGATGATCGTGACCGGGTAACCCGCCTCAGCGACGAGTGCGGCGTCGTCGGTCGCATCGTGCCCAGCCTCCGCGTAGGCGCGTTCGAGCTGTTCGCGCGGGAAACCCTGCGGGGTCTGCACCGCACTCAGTTCCGCACGGTCGACCGTCTCGAGCGCGAGACCGAACGGATCTGTGCGCTTGATCGTGTCGCTCACCGGCAGGCCGGGCACCGCTCCCCGGCCGGATGCCACCACGGCGTCGATCACCGCCTCGAACTGGGCCACCGGGGTGAGCGCGCGAGCGGCGTCGTGCACAAGAACCGTCTGCACCGAATCAACCAGCACGGCCAGTCCGCGTGCCACCGACTCCTGCCGGGTCTCCCCGCCCGCCACCGCGGTCACGTACGCGGATGCCGCACCGGCGACATCCGCTCCGATCTGCTGCGCTTCGCCGACGCGGTCGGCGGGGGCGACGATCACGATCTGTGCCTCGCCCGCGAGCGCGAAGACCGGGTCGAGGGAGCGGGAGAGAATCGTTCGGCCGGCCAGCGAGACGAAAGCCTTCGCCTGACCGTGGCCGAGGCGGGTGCCGTTGCCTGCCGCGACGATGATGACGGCGACAAGGGGCTGTGCGGAGCTGTTCACCCTCCCCAGCCTAGGGTCAGGAGCGAACGGGCCGGGGGCCGGGCTCAGGAGGCCAGCACCTCATCGAGCATCAGGGACGCCTTCTCCTCGTCGGTCTTCTCGGCGAGAGCCAGTTCGGAGACGAGGATCTGCCGGGCCTTGGCGAGCATGCTCTTCTCCCCCGCCGACAGCCCTTTGTCGTTGTCGCGCCGCCACAGGTCGCGAACCACCTCGCTGACCCTGATGACGTCGCCCGAGGCGAGCTTCTCGCCGTTCGCCTTGAACCGGCGCGACCAGTTTGTGGGTTCTTCGGTGAACGGGGTGCGGAGCACCTCGAACACCCGGTCGACACCGTCGTGCCCGATCACGTCGCGGACGCCCACCAGCTCGACGTTCTGGGCCGGCACCTTGATGACCAGGTCGCCCTGGTTGACCTGCAGGGTGAGGTAGACCCGCTCCTCACCCTTGATGGTGCGAGTCGTCACCTCCGTGATCGTCGCTGCGCCGTGATGGGGGTAGACAACTGTCTCGCCGACCTCGAAGAGCATGGGAACCCGTCCTTTCCAGACGGACCAATTTACCACAGCGGGTGTCCGGCACCCCGGGTCGACGAACCCTCTCTGCGACACGGGCCGGGCTCGCCGGTAGGCTAAACTCAGCAGGGTTCACCGCCCGATTTCGCTTGTGTGATGACGGCGAACGGGTACTTCTGGAGGGTTTTTGTGAGAACACGCTACGCGGCATCCATTCTCGTCGCCGCACTCGTCGGCGTCAGCGCAACGGGCTGCGCCTTCATCACCCCCCAGGCGACGACGTCGATCGGCCAGGTCACCGACGGTGTCGACGGCAGTGTCTCGCCCGACCTCAAGATCCGGAACGCCACGTTGATCAGCGACGACAAGACCTCGGCCAGCCTGATCGTGTCGCTGGTGAACACCGGCGACGAAGACCACCAGGTCGTCGTGCAGTACGAGGACAGCACGGGCAAGAGCGTCGACGCTGTCGCTCTGGTCGGTGCCCGCAGCACACTCACCGTCGGGGGAAGCACCGACGAGAGGCTTGTGCTCGAGAACGTCGACCTCACGGTCGGCCAGCTCTTCCCCATCTTCTTCCAGTACGGCGGCCAGACCGGCACCAAGCTCCTCGTCCCTGTGCTCTCGAGCGACTGGGAGCAGTTCGATGGGCTCGAGCCGACTGCGGCCCCGACACCCACTCCGACCGCGACCGCGGTTCCGCTGCCGGTGCCCACGTCGACCTCGACGCTCGCGCCTGAGGCGACCGTCACCCCGACGCCCGCCCCGTAGGCCCGCCGAGGGCGGCATCCCCGGTCATCCCGGAGATCGCCCGCTACGCCTCGAAGCGGTAGCCGAGCCCCCGCACGGTCACCAGCAACACAGGCTCCGACGGGGCCGTCTCGATCTTCGAGCGGAGGCGCTTGATGTGCACGTCGAGCGTCTTGGTGTCTCCGAAGTAGTCCGACCCCCAGACGCGGTCGATCAACTGGCCCCGGGTCAGTACGCGGCCGGCGTTCCGCAGCAGCATCTCGAGGAGCTCGAACTCCTTGAGCGGCATGGGCGTGTCACGGCCGTTCACGGCGACGGTGTGCCGTTCGACATCCATCCGCACCGGGCCGGCCTCCAGCACCGGCTCGCCCAGCTCTCCCGACTCGCTGCGGCGTCGCATGACGGCACGGATGCGCGCCAGAAGCTCCCTCGACGAGTACGGCTTCGTGACATAGTCGTCGGCCCCGAGCTCGAGCCCCACCACGATGTCGATCTCGCTGTCCTTGGCGGTGAGCATGATGATCGGCACCTGCGACTTCGTGCGGATCTCGCGGCACACCTCGGTGCCCGGGATGCCCGGGATCATCAGGTCGAGAAGCACCAGTTCGACACCGCCCCTGTTGAACTCGGCGATGGCGGTCGGACCGTCGGCCGCAACCGTGACGGCATAGCCCTCGCGCTGCAGCAGGTAGGCGAGAGGTTCGCTGAGCGCGATCTCGTCTTCGACCAAGAGGATCTGGATCACTGTGGTTCTCCTAACGAGGCTGTCGCAGCGTGTGATGCCGCAGGCAGCCGGATGGTGAATGTCGACCCGAGACCGGGCTGGGACCAGACACGGATGTCGCCGCCGTGGTTCTCGATGACGTGTTTGACGATGCTGAGGCCGAGACCGGTTCCGCCGGTGTTGCGGGAGCGCGCCTGGTCGACGCGGAAGAACCGTTCGAACACGCGGCCGAGTTCTTCTTCGGGGATGCCGATCCCCTGGTCGGTGACCGCGATCTCGACGACGCCCTCGTTCAGGCGCACGCCCACCCCGACCCGCGTACCCGACTGGGAGTACTGCACGGCGTTCGCGATCAGATTGTGGAGGGCGAGCACGAGCAGCCCCTCGTCTCCGTAGACCTGAGCTCCCTGCTCGCCGCCGCTGACAATCGTGACGTTGTGCGTGTCGAGCTGCACGTGGTTCTGGTCGACGGCACTGGCGACGATCGAGTCGACGTCGAGCAGTGTCGCATCGGTGAGCACGTCAGCCGCCTGCAGGCGCGAGAGTTCGATGATCTCGCGGGTTATGCGACCGAGGCGGTGCGCCTCCGTCTCCATCCGTTTCGCGAACCGCCGCACCTGCGCGGGGTCGTCCGCCGCGGGTTCGAGAGCCTCCGCGAGCAGTGAGATCGCGCCGATCGGCGTCTTCAGTTCGTGGCTGATGTTGGCGATGAAGTCACGCCGCACCTCTTCGAGGCGATGGGCTTCGGTGCGATCATCCGCCAGCAGGAGAAGGTAACGACTGCCGAGCCGCGCGACCCGCACGAGGAGGTGGATGGTCGCGTCGCCGAACGGTCCCCGGGCAAGGCTCAGGTCACGAGACGCGGGAACACCGGTGCGCCTGACGGAGTCGACCATCCTGATGAGCTCCGGATGCACGAGGGTCTGGTTCCACACGAGGCCGAAGGCCAGCGCTGCCGGCGACACCTTCACCACATTGTTCGAGGCATCGAGCACCACGCCGGCCGACTCGATCGCGTCGATGACCTGGTCGACCCCATCCGGAACCGACGGATCGACGATGGTGGCGGCATGGTCGCCTCGCCTCGCAGCAGCGAAGAGAACGAAGACGAAACCCGAGCCGACGGTGAGGCCGAGTGCCACAGAGAGCAGCACCAACAAGCCTGAATCCATAACGACTACACTAATGACTCCGGTGGCAGGCGTTCTCTCCGAAGCCTCCTCAACGGCAGCAGGTCGCACGAAGTTCAACGGATGGGCACCATCTGTTAACCTCGTGTCGGCAGAATGGCGTCGTCGGTTCTGGCCACTCGTCGTGGTCGGCCGTCACTGTTCGGTGCGACCGCGCCAGATCACAGCGAAGCACCGCAGAAAGGTTCGAACACATGCGCGAGGTTTTCCAGCAGGAACTCCGTGAAGTCCAGGAGCGACTGGTCGAGATCAGCCGTCTCGTAGTCGTCGCCATCACGAACGCGACGACCGCGTTCAACGAGTCGGATGTGGCTCTGGCAGAGCAGGTCATCGCTCAGGACTCCAAGATCGACGCCCTCGCGTCGGATCTCGATGAGCTCGCGATCAGCATCATGGCGCTGCAGCAGCCGGTCGCCCGCGACCTCCGCATCGTCGTGAGCGCTCTTCGCATGAGCGCGTCGCTCGAGCGGATGGGCGACATCGCCGAGCACATCGCCCAGCTCGCCCGCTACCGCTACCCCGACAAGGTCGCCAAGGACAGCCTGCTCGGCGTGTTCAGCGAGATGGGCGCCCTCGACGTGGAGGTGGCCGAGATGCTCAGCCGCCTGATCGAGACCGAAGACCTGGCGCTGGCCGACGAGATCCGCGACACCGACGACCGCATCGACGAGCTGCACCTCAGCGTTTTCGAGGCCGTGCTGAGCGAGACCTGGGCGGGCACCTCGGTGAACACGGTCGACGTGACGCTGGCGTCGCGCTACCACGAACGCTTCGCCGACCACGCGGTCAGCATCGCCAAGAAGGTCAAGTACCTCGCAACCGGCGAGTGGACCGGTTCGGGCGTGCGCTGAGCCGCACCCGCCAACGGAAGAAGCCCCCGGCCTCACGGCTCGGGGGCTTCTTGCGTTCTTCAGCCTATTTCTTGCCCTGCGACGCAACGGCCGCGGCACCGGCGGCGGCGGCCTCGGGGTCGAGATAGACGGCGGGCTCGATGGGCACGAAGTCCTCGTCGAGCCTGTACACGAGCGGGATGCCCGTGGGGATGTTGAGCTCGGCGATGTCGTCGTCCGAGATGGTGTCGAGGTGCTTCACGAGGGCCCGCAGCGAGTTGCCGTGCGCCGTGACCAGCACGGTCTTGCCCGCCGTGAGATCGACCGTGATGTCGCTGAACCAGTAGGGCAGCATCCGGTCGACGACGTCCTTCAGGCACTCGGTGCGGGGCACCGCGTCACCGAGGTCGGCGTAGCGCGGGTCGCCCACCTGCGAGAACTCGTCGTCGTCGGCGATGGGGGGCGGCGGCACGTCGTACGAGCGGCGCCAGGTCTGGAACTGCTCGGGGCCGTACTCTGCGAGGGTCTGCGCTTTGTCCTTGCCCTGCAGGGCGCCGTAGTGGCGTTCGTTGAGGCGCCAGGAGCGCTTCACGTCGATCCAGAGGCGACCGGCCACGCCGAGGGCGAGGTTGGCGGTGTCGATCGCGCGGACGAGCCGCGAGGTGTAGAGCACGTCGGGCGCGAGGCCCGACTCGGCCAGCAATTCGCCCGCACGCTTCGCCTCGCCGACACCCTGTTCGCTCAACCCCACGTCGACCCAGCCGGTGAAGAGGTTCTTCTGGTTCCAGTCGCTGTTACCGTGGCGCAGCAGGATCAAGGTGTAGGGCTCAGTCATGGAATTAGTCTAGAACCATGCCCATCGGCGAAATCACGCGCGGAACGACGAACACGAACCGCCTGCGCCGCGTCGACCGGTGGATCGCCGCACTGCCTGCGCTCCGCCGTGCGGCCGCACCGTTGGTCGTCGACCTCGGCTACGGCGCCAGCGGTGTGACGGCCTTCGAACTGCAGCGGCGCCTCGCGCGGGTGCGCCCCGAGGTGGAGGTGGTGGGGCTCGAGATCTCCCCGTCACGCGTCTCGACGGCGGTGGCGCAGCTGGCCGCGGTGCGCGCCGGTACGTCGGGCTCCGGTTTCGCTCCCGACGCGCGGGTCGGGTTCGCGCTCGGCGGGTTCGAGGTGCCCCTGCAGGGCGGGCGTGGGGCCACGGTCATCCGCGCGTTCAACGTGCTCCGGCAGTACGACGAGGCGGAGGTCGCTGCGGCCTGGCACCGGATGACCGGGCGGCTCACTCCCGGAGGCGTGCTGGTGGAGGGCACCTGCGACGAGATCGGCCGCGTGTCGAGCTGGGTGGCACTGGATGCTCGAGGGCCGGTGTCGTTCACACTCTCACTCCGCCTCGCGGGACTCGATCGGCCGTCGATCGTGGCGGAGCGTCTGCCGAAGGTGCTGATCCACCGGAATGTGGAGGGTGAGAGCATCCACTCACTGCTGGTCGCGCTCGACCGCGCCTGGCAACACAACGCGCCGCTCTCGGTGTACGGGCCGCGGCAGCGCTGGGTGGCTGCGGTGGGTGCCCTCGTCGCGGAGGGCTGGCCCGTGCTGGGCCCGGCCGCGCGCTGGCGCCTCGGCGAGCTGACGCTGCCCTGGGCATCCGTCGCGCCCCGCGGCTTCGCCTGGTCCTGAGACGCCTACGGACACGTGAGACGTGCATGCCGGTCTCACGTGTCCGCGAGGGTCTCACATGAGGGGGCGGTGCGGCTGGGGATGTCGGAGGGGCGCGTCAGAGTGGGGGGAGGGCGGCTCGGGCATCGTCGGGGGTCAGGCCCGTTGCTGTGAGGAGATCCATCACGAGGGGGCGGAGCTCCATCACGACCGACCCCTCCGCCACACTCGAACCGGGGACGAGCATCCCGGGGTCGAGGCGCACGGCGACGAGGATCAGGTTCTGGCGCACGAGGGGGTGCACCAGCGGGTCATCGAGGCTCTGCCCGAGCAGGTTGACCGCGCTCACCAGCCCGTTCAGCAGGTCGGCGAGTTCGTTCCGCGGGCGGCCGTCGCGCATCACCACGCTGAGCCGACGCGTCACCACCCGCAGGTCGCGGAGCGCCAGGTCCACCCCCGCCAGCAGCACGTCCTGGCGCTCGAGTTCGGGCAGGCCCCGCCGAAGGAACGGAGAGATCTTGGCGATGCCGATGGCCGAGTCGAGGGAGACGCGCCACTGGTCCATCAGTGGCTGGGTCGACCGAGCGAGGTCGAGCACAGAGCCGATGTCGCTCTCCTCGCCGCGCCGGAGTTCCTCCACCAGTCGCTCCAGGATGCGCGAGAAGGTGCCGAGCATCCTCTTCGCGTCCGCATGGGCAACCCGGCGGGCATCCCGGGGAACCAGCGCCGTGAGCAGCAGCGCGACCACTCCCCCGATGACGCCGTCGACCGAGCGCGTGAATGGCCCGCTCGCCACCACCGGAAGGATGGCGACCAGCGCTGACTGCGACGCCGCGATGATTGCGAACCCGGGCGCTGGCGAGAAGAAGCGGGCCGCGAAGAGCGTGATCACGACGGCGAGGGCGAGCTGCGAGATCCCCTGCCCGGCGACCAGCAGGATGACCTCACTCAGCGTGATGCCGAGCGTCACCCCGATCGCGGTCTCGAGCACACGGAGCGGTCGGGCATCCCGCACGAAGCCGAGGCTCGAGAGCGTCACTGTGGCGGCCGTCACGGGCGTGAGATGCCCGAACAGGTAGTAGGCGATGGCGTACGACACGACAACTGCGATGACGAGCTGGATGATCGGCAGCGCCGATCCCGCGGAGCGGTTTGCGCCGACCCGCGCGATCACCTGCAGGCGGGTGGCCCAGCGCCGTGGAGGTCGACTCATGTGGGGCGGGGTCAGCGGCGGACGGCGCCGAGGCGGGGCAGGCGCGGGATGCGGCCGACGGCGGCGCCGGCCGCGGGGGGCACGATGACCTCCTGGGTGGCGGCCACGAGGATGCCTTCGCTCCGTACGGCGAGGGCGGCATCGACGGGGGTGCTGCGGCGCACGATGGCCAGGGCGATCGGGCCGAGCTCGAAGTGCAGGGCGCTGGCTGTGACCTGGCCGACGGCGGCCGAAGCCAGGGCCGCCGTCGCCGCGTCGGTGGGCGTCACAGCGTCCGGCGAAGCGCTGGCGGGGGCTGGGGCCTCCGCGGTGGGGCTTACCAGGGCTTCGCCACCCTGCACGATGACGTCGTCGCCGGGCGCAGGCAGCACTGCGTCGGAACCGTCGAGGTGCAACATCACGAGGCGACGGGGTGGATGCCCGAGGTTGTGCACCTTGGCGACGGTCTCCTGGCCTCGGTAGCAGCCCTTGCTCAGGTGCACGGCCGAGCGAATCCAGTCGACCTCGTGCGGGATGAGCCTTTCGTCGGCCTCTGTGCTGAAGCGGGGGCGCCAGGCCGCGATGCGGAGTGCCTCGAACGCCAGCAGACCGGCGACCTCGAGCTCGCCGCGGCGGGCGGCGTCGACGACGGCGACCAGCGAGGAGCGCGGCACCAGCGACTCGCGCCACGGGAAGTCGGCACCCGGATGCTCGTCGATGTCGGCGTACTGGTGGCCACCGGCCACGACCTCCGTCCACGGGTCGACCCAGGTGAGGGCGACATCGTTCGGGGCTGCGACGAACGCCTCGATCGCGGCGGCAGAGGTGACGCCATTGGCACTCCCCGTGAGAGCAGCGTCGGCCCCGGGCATCCAGCCGACCGTCGAGAACTCGTCGCTGCGGTCGGCGACCTCCACGCGCAGCATGAAACGCATGCGGTCGAGCCACGCCGCGAGCGGTGCCGCCTCGGGCCCGTCCACGAGCAGCCACGCCGTGACGCCGTCGTCGAAGACGCGGATGGCGTGCTCGACGCGGCCGGACGGGTCGAGCAATAGGGTCTCGGCAGAGTCGCCGGGCATGAGGCGTTTGAGCGCCTGACTGGTGACTGAGTCGAGCCAGCTCAGGCGGTCGGGGCCGGTCACCGAGATGACCCCGCGCGACGAGAGGTCGACGATCGCGCCGCCGACGAGCATCCGCTGCTCGCGGAGCGGGTTGCCGTAGTGCGAGGCGACGCCGGCGTCGGCTCCGGATGACTCGACGGCGCCCGGGAGGCTGAGGAACTGTGACGGGGTCATGAGGTGCCGATCTGTCGGGGTGGCCAGCATCGGAGCGGGTGTTGGTCGGAGGGGGTGGCTGCCGGGAGCCGGGAGGGAGCGAAAGGGAGAGGAGGTCAGTCCGTCTTGGCGAGGCGGGCCGAGGCGTGCGTGCGGAGATCCTGCCCGAGGGCCGCGATGTCCCAGGCCCAGAGCAGGTGCCCGCCGACGAGGCCATAGATGCGGGTGGCCGCCGTGTACTCCTTGGCAGAATGCGAGCGCATCACGGCGTCGGTGGCGAGGTCGATACGGGCCGCCTTCACCTGGCCGATGTAGAGCTCGTCGACCCCGCCGGGGTGCAGGAGCGAGACCTCGACGTCGAAGCCGTCGTCGGCGTTCCGGAGCGTCTCGACCGACTCGGTCGTGGAGTACGGACGGGGATCTGCGCCCGGCAGCATCCCGGGACCCGGGTCGCCCTCGACCGAGGGACGCGACAGACGCCAGTAACCCATCTCGGTGACAAGCGGAGTGAGCTTGTCGTCGAGCAGCCAGGCATACGAGCTGTAGTTGAGGTAGGGCAGGCCGTCATTGCTGAAGCTGACGCGCTGGCCGAATTCGTGCGACACCTTCTCGTCACCGATGGTGTAGTCGATGACTCCGGTGCCCTCCCAGACCCCGATCAGCCAGGACAGGGGGACGATCTCGGCAGGCAGGCCGGTGGGGATCTCGATCATGGGGCGCCGAACGGTCAGCGCTGGCCGCGGAACAGCCTCAGGATGACCACGATCGAGGTGAAGGCGATGCCGACACCGGCCAGACCGAGCAACCCGAGGTAGAAGATTTCGAGGGGCACATAGTTCATACCCCCGATTCTATTGGCTAAAGCCCAGCGCGAGCGTCGCCACGGCGAGAATGACCACCGAACCGGCGATGCTGGCGGAGCACCGGTCGACGAAACCCTCGGGCCGGGACAGACCGAGCTGAACGACGAACGTCAGGATGACCACCCCGCCGAGGATCACCGCGAGAAAGACGAGGTGAGAGGCCGGATCGGCCAGCACGCCGGTGATGACCGCCCCGACGAGTGCGAGCAGCCAGACGGGGGCGGCACTTTTCACGAGGAGGTTCATCAGGCCATTCTGCCCGATGCCATGGGCTCCGAGGTCGAGCCGCTAGTATTGCCCTAAGCATTATCTGGAGGATCTCTGTGGCGCAGTTGTTGATCCTGACCTCTGCGGTCGACAAAGAGGTGCTGCCCGCGCTCTCCCTCCTGAGTCATCGCACCCGGCAGATCCCGGCCGAGGCCGCCCAATTGGTGAACACCCCCAACTGCGACCTGATCTTCATCGATGCCCGGCGCGACCTCGCCAGTGCCCGGTCGCTCTGCAAGATCCTGAAGACCACGGGCATCGGCGTGCCCATCGTGCTGATCCTCACCGAGGGTGGGCTGACGGCGGTGAGCGCTGAGTGGGGCGCGGCCGATGTGCTGCTCGAGTCGGCCGGCCCGGCCGAGGTCGACACGCGCATCAGGCTCGCCATCGGCCGCCAGGTGCAGGAGCAGTCGTCCTCGAAGATCCAGGCCTCCGGCGTCGTGATCGACGAGGCCAGCTACTCGGCCCGCGTGCACGGTCGCCCGCTCGATCTCACCTTCAAGGAGTTCGAGCTGCTGCGCTTCTTCGCACTCAACCCGTCGAGGGTCTTCACTCGCGAGCAGCTCCTCAGCGAAGTCTGGGGCTACGACTACTTCGGCGGCACCCGCACTGTCGACGTGCACGTCAGGCGCCTCCGTGCCAAGCTCGGCGACCTCGAATCCCTGATCGGCACCGTGCGGAACGTCGGCTACCGGTTCAACTTCTTCGAAGACGAGAATGAGCGCCTCGCGCAGGCTCGAAACGCTTGACCCCTCCGACGCGGCGTCGATCGCCGCGGTGGAGGTTCTGGTCGAGCGCGCCGGCGAGGTGGATGGCCAGCCGGCCTTCAACGACCAGACCCGTCTGGAGCTGAAGTCGGGCACCACCCACGTGGTTCTCGCACGCGACGCCGACCGCCTGGTCGGGGCCGCAGCGGTCGCCGACGACACGCTCGAACTGGTCGTCGCCCCGGATGCCCGGGGCCACGGTGTCGGCGGCGCGCTGGTCGAGCACGTGCTGACGTCGCGCACCGGCTCGCTGCTGCTGCGCGTGCTGGAGCCGTTCGTGGGCGCGTTCCCGGCCCCGACCCTCGCCTGGGCGCACGGCGATCACCCCGGCGCACGCCGCCTCGCCGAGCAGCACAGTTTCGAGCCGGTGCGGAGGCTGCTGCAGCTGCGGATGCCGCTGGCCGCGATTCCGGATGCCCGCACCCCCGAATCGGCGCCCGGGATCACCTTCGACACCTTCGACGCCGCGCGCGACAGCGCACCGTGGGTCGCCCTGAATGCGCGAGTGTTCGCCGGTCATCCGGAGCAGGGAAGACTGACCGAGGCCGACCTCGCCGCCCGCCGCGCCGAGCCGTGGTTCGACGCCGGAGACTTCCTCCTCGCGCGGGACGACGACGGTGTCATGGTCGGCTACAACTGGCTGAAGGTCGAGCCCGCAGACGCCGACGGCGAGCGCATCGGCGAGATCTACGTGATCGGTGTCGACAGCACCCATGCGGGCCGTGGGCTCGGCCGGGCCCTGATGCGGCAGGGTCTCCGGCGTCTCGCAGAACGCGGATGCACGGTGGCGGCCCTCTACGTGGAGGAGGACAACGGGCCCGCCGTCCCGCTCTACCGCAGCCTCGGTTTCGCCGATCACACGGTCGACGTGCAGTACGCGAAGCGCTGACCGCAGCCACGACCCCGTTCACCTCTCGTTTACCCTCGCCGGACTCCCACGGGTGACATGATGAGTGAATGGATGACGACAACATCACCCTCGACGCTGGCGTGGGTGCGGACTACCTCGACGACGACTTCGAGCTCATCGAAGACCCCAACGACCCAGCCCTTCCCGAGGGCCGTTACCTCGACCGCGAGCTGAGCTGGCTCGCTTTCAACCGGCGGGTGCTCGAGCTTGCCGAAGACCCGACGCTGCCGGTCATCGAGCGGGCGAACTTCCTCGCCATCTTCGCCTCGAACCTCGACGAGTTCTTCATGGTGCGGGTCGCAGGGCTCAAGCGCCGCATCGTCACCGGCCTCGCGGTTCCGACCAACATCGGGCGCGGCCCGCAAGACGTGCTGAACGACATCTCCGTCGCCGTTCACGAACTCCAGGCGCGGCACGCTGCCGCCTACCAGAAGCTCGTGAAGCCGGCACTGGATGACGCGGGCATCCACATCGTGCAGTGGGAGTCGCTCGGCCAGTCCGATCGCGACCGTCTCACCGAGGTGTTCAGCGACGAGATCTTCCCCGTTCTGATGCCGCTCGCCGTCGACCCCGCGCATCCGTTCCCCTACATCTCCGGTCTCTCGCTGAACCTCTCGGTGCGCGTGCGCAACCCGAAGAGCGACCGCCAGGAGTTCGCCCGCCTGAAGGTGCCGCAGGTGCTGCCGCGGTTCGTGCGCGTCGACCCGAAGGAACGCACGAGGGACGTGCGATTCATCAGCCTCGAAGACCTGATGGCGAATCACCTCGGCCACCTCTTCCCGGGTATGGAGGTGCTGGAGCACCACGTGTTCCGCGTCACCCGCAACGAAGACGTCGAGATCGAGGAGGATGAGACCGAGAACCTCATCCAGGCCCTCGAGAAGGAGCTGCTGAAGCGACGCTTCGGTCCGCCGATCCGGCTTGAAATCACTGAGGAGATGGATGATGTGACCCTCGGTCTCATTGTGCGGGAGCTCGACGTGACCGAGCAGGAGGTGTACCGCCTGGCGGGGCCGCTCGACCTCGGCGGGCTCTTCGAGCTGAGCAAGATCGACCGACCCGACCTGAAGTACCCGAAGCACGTTCCGACGACGAACGTCTACCTGCTGCCACCCGAGCCGAACGCCCGGCCCGACATCTTCAAGGCGATCGCCCGGCAGGACATCCTGGTGCATCACCCGTACGAGTCGTTCGCGACCAGCGTGCAGGCGTTCCTGGAGCAGGCCGCAGCCGATCCCGACGTGCTGGCGATCAAGCAGACGCTCTACCGCACGTCGGGTGACAGCCCGATCGTCGAGGCCCTCATCGACGCGGCCGAGGCCGGCAAGCAGGTGCTCGCGCTCGTGGAGATCAAGGCGCGCTTCGACGAGCAGAACAACATCTCCTGGGCCCGCAAGCTCGAAAAGGCCGGCGTGCACGTCGTCTATGGCCTCGTCGGGCTGAAGACGCACTGCAAGCTCGCGCTCGTGGTGCGCCGCGAGAAGGGCAAGCTGAAGCACTACAGCCACATCGGAACCGGCAACTACAACCCGAAGACATCGCGGATCTACGAGGACTTCGGGCTGTTCACCGCCGACGACCAGGTGGGCAAGGACCTGACCCGGCTGTTCAACGAGCTGAGCGGCTACGCGATCGAGAAGAAGTTCAAGCGGCTGCTCGTCGCACCGCTCCACCTCCGCAAGGGCCTGCTCAAGCGCATCGCCCAGGAGGCGACGAACGCGCAGAACGGTCTGCCCTCGGGCATCAAGATCAAGCTGAACTCGATCGTCGACGAAGCCATCATCGACGGGCTCTACCGTGCCAGCCAGGCCGGCGTGCCGATCGATATCTGGGTTCGCGGCATCTGCGCGATCAAACCCGGCGTGCCGGGGCTCAGCGAGAACATCCGGGTGCGCTCGACCCTCGGGCGTTACCTGGAGCACTCGCGCATCTTCTGTTTCGAGAACGACGGTGACCGCCAGGTCTACATCGGCTCGAGCGACATGATGCACCGGAACCTCGATCGCCGCGTCGAAGCGCTGGTGCGTCTCGTGGCTCCGGATCACCTCAAGGAGATCGCCGCGATGTTCGAGCTGGCGATGTCGGACACGGTCACCTCGTGGTGGCTCGACGGCGACGGCGGCTGGACGAGGCATACGCTGAAAGACGACGGCGAGAAGCTGATCGACCTGCAGGATCGCCTGATGTACCTCACTTCCCGTCGCAAGCGCCCGAGCATCCTCCGGTGACCGTCTACGCTGCCGGTGCCGTCTGTTGGCGCCTCGACGGTGACAGGGTGCGAGTACTGGTGATCCATCGGACGATGCGGAACGACATCTCGCTGCCCAAGGGAAAGGTCGAACCCGGCGAGACCCTTCCCGAGACGGCGGTTCGCGAAGTTCTGGAGGAGACCGGGCTGGCCATCGACCTGGGGGTGCCGCTCGGCGTCACCAGTTACACGATGCCGAACAACCGCGACAAAGTCGTGTACTACTGGGCAGCGGAGGTTCCCGCCGGGCTCTACGCCACGGCGGAGTTCCAGCCGAACGAAGAAGTCACCGCGCTCGAATGGCTCTCGCTTCGCAAGGCAAAGAAGATGCTGACCTACGAACGAGACGTCGAAGTGCTCGAACGCTTCCAGTTGCTCGTCGACCAGGGCGTGTCCCGCACCTTCGCGCTGATCGCCCTCCGGCACGCGAAGACCATTCCGGGTTCCGAGTTCGACGGTCCCGACACCGACAGACCGCTCACGCACCGGGGCCGCACGGAGGCGAACGTGATCGTTCCCGCGCTCAGCGCCTTCGGGCCGGATGTGGTGATCGCAAGCGACGCCAGGCGCTGCCTCGAGACGGTGACCCCGTTCTCGGAAGCAGCTGAGGTGCGCGTGCGGAGCACCCACCTGATCAGCCAGGACGCCTTCGAAGACGGCACCAGCGACGTGCGGCGGGTGGTTGCCAAGCGGGTGCGCAAACTCCGCAGCGCCATCCTCTGCGCCCACGGACCTGTGCTGCCCGAGATCGTGCGCGAGGTCGGCCTCGCAGCCGGCGGCACCCGCCAGGCGTCGCTCGCGCGCGCCGGCGACCTGCCCGTTGCCGGTTTCTCGGTGCTGCATCTCTCGCTCGACCAGCCGGGCTCGGGCATCATCGCCATCGAGACGCACGTTCCGCAACTGGGCTGACCCGGGCATCCGCCAGCCCGACGCTGCTGTCCACCTTTTGTTCACCTCCCGTTCACCCTGCGGGGGCGTCGTGGTTACGGCAGCGCCGTACCTTCGACAAGGGCCTGCACCGGCCCCATCAGCGCTTGCACCCGAATCACTTCCGCGGCGCTGGAGGACTACCCCAATTGAAGGGAACACAGTGAAGTTCAAGAATGTGGCCGCGACAGGAGCTGTCTTCATGGCAGCCGCACTCGCGCTCTCCGCCTGCTCGTCGAGCAGCACCGGCACCGCGAGCACCACCCCCGCAACGAGCTCGGCAGCGGCCGAAGCGACCTCAGCTCCCCTCGACGCCAGCCTGACCGGCACGATCACGGCCGGTGGCTCGAGCGCCCAGGCCAACGCGGAGACCGCATGGATCACCGCCTACAACGCCCAGGTCAAGGGTGTCACCGTCAACTACGACAAGTCGCAGGGCTCCGGCGGCGGCGTCACGAACTGGCTCGCCGGAAGCTACGACTTCGCCGGCAGCGACTCCCCCCTGAAGCCCGACCAGGTCACCGCAGCCGCGGCCCAGTGCGGCACCGGTGGAGCCCTCAACCTCCCCGTCTACCTCGACGGCGTGGCGATCATCTACAAGCTCGACGGCGTCACCACCCTGAACCTGTCGACCGAGACCATCGCGAAGATCTTCTCGCTCGCGATCACCACCTGGAACGACCCGGCCATCGTCGCCGACAACCCCGGTGTGACCCTTCCCGCGACGCCCATCACCACGGTCGCCCGCTCTGACGGCTCCGGCACCACGCAGACGTTCACCAACTTCCTGAGCGAGGCCGCACCGTCGGCCTGGGCCTTCCCGGCCAGCAACGCGTGGCCCGTCACCGGCAACGTGTCGTCGCAGAAGGGTGGCTCTGGCGTCGTCCAGGCCGTCGGCGCCGGCAGCGGAACCATCGGTTACGCCGACCACAGCGCGATCGGTGACGCCACCGCCGCGACGATCAACAAGGTCGAGTTCAGCGCGGATGCAGCCACTGCGGCCTTCGCAGCAGCAGCGACCACGGTTCCCACCGGAACCGGCGACCTGTCGCAGAAGATCGACTACTCGAAGCTGACCGGCACCGACGTGTACCCGATCCCGCTGGTCTCGTACCAGATCGTCTGCACCACGTTCAAGGACGCCAAGCAGGCCGAGCTGGCCAAGTCGTTCATCGGCTTCGTCGCCTCGAGTGTCGGCCAGAAGGTCGCTGCGAAGAACGCCGGCTCCGCACCGATCCCCGACGCGACGCTGACTGAGGTTCTCGCCTCGCTGGCCACCGTCAAATAAGTCACCAACCGCCGTCAGATCTCTCGAGAAAGAACGCAGTGAGCGACAAGATCTCAGTTCAATCTGCTCCCCCGAGCTCAGCCGGCGGTTTCGGTTCAACCAGCACCAAGACCCCGGGAGGCAGCCCGCAGAACGCGGCTGCCTCTCGGGGCGGTACCCGGGTTCGCCCGGGTGACTTCATCTTCCGCTTCCTGAGCACCGGCTCTGCGGTGCTCATCATGATCATCCTGGCGGGCGTCGCCCTCTTCCTGATCATCTCCGCCATCCCGGCCATCACCGCCGACTGGGGATCGAACGACCAACTCAACACCGGTCCGACGGCCGCCTTCCCGAACTTCTGGGCCTATGTCGGCCCGCTGATCTGGGGAACGCTCTGGTCGGCTGCGATCGCGCTTCTGTTCGGTGCCCCCATCGGCATCGGGATCGCCCTCTTCATCTCGCACTACGCCCCCCGCCGCCTCGCGTCGGTCCTCGGCTACCTCGTGGATCTGCTCGCCGCCGTGCCGTCCATCGTCTTCGGTCTCTGGGGCATCATCGTCATCCGCCCCTTCCTGATCCCGCTCTCCGACTGGCTGGGCGCGAACCTCGGCTGGATCCCCATCTTCGGTGGCCCCGTCACCACCACCGGCTCGACGATCCTCGCTGGCGCCCTGGTGCTCGCCGTCATGATCCTGCCGATCATCACCTCGATCTCCCGGGAGATCTTCCTGCAGACCCCGCGCCTGCATGAAGAGGCCGCTCTCGCCCTCGGCGCGACCCGCTGGGAGATGATCCGGATGGCCGTCTTCCCCTACGCCAAGTCGGGAATCGTCAGCGCCACCCTCCTCGGCCTCGGCCGCGCACTCGGTGAGACAATGGCCATCGCGCTGATCATCTCGCCCGCCATCCTGGTCTCGGTCAAGCTGATCACCGAGGGCCAGAACTCGCAGACGATCGCCGCGAACATCGCGCTGAACTTTCCGATCGCGACCACCCTGCAGCGCGACGCCCTGATCGGCACGGGCCTCATGCTGTTCGTGATCTCGCTGGTGGTCAACTCCATCGCCCGCATCATCGTCAACGGCAAGCCGCTCGGGCGAAAGAAGAAGTCCAAGCCTGCCGGTCCTCGTACACCGAGCCCCCTGAGCCGCGTTCCCGCCGGCGACTTCGCATCGGCGACCGCGCTCGATGTGGTCTCCGGATCGTCCCGCGCCGGCAATCCCGGTGACGAAGGCCCCACCCCCGAAGAAGATATCGAAGGAGCGAGATATTGACCGCCCTCAGCCAGCGCACGAAGCCCACCGGACCGGTCGGCAACTCGCTGACCACCGGCCAGCTGCCCCGCTTCGCCGAGCTCTACGTGCTGGCGGGCAGTGCGGTTGTCAGCGGCCTCCTGCTGCTACTCGCCGGCTTCAATGTCGTCGGGTGGCTCGTGCTCACCGCGGTGGTCTACCTGATCGCCCTCAGCATCCTCTCCCTCGTCGTCGAGAACCGCCGGAAGGCCACCGACCGCCTCGTGCGGGGCCTCGTGACCGTCGCGTTCCTCCTGGCGCTCATCCCGCTCGTCTCGACACTGTCGACCGTGGTCATCCAGGGCGCAGGTGAACTGAGCTGGAGCTTCATCACCCAGACCGGCGCCTCGACCTTCGACCCCGACACCCTCGAGGTCAAGCAGACTCCCGGCGCGTTGCAGGCCATCGTCGGAACGCTGATCATCACCGGTATCGCAGCACTGATCTCGATCCCGATCGGTCTCTTCACGTCGATCTACCTCGTCGAGTACGCACTGCCGAAGCAGTGGCTCGCCCGAACCGTGACGTTCCTGGTCGACGTCATGACGGGCATCCCGTCGATCGTCGCCGGTCTGTTCGCGTTCTCGCTCTTCTCGATCCTCGTCGGACCCAAGGCATTCAGCGGGTTCTCCGCCTCTATCGCACTCTCGGTGCTGATGATTCCGACCGTCGTGCGTGCCTGCGAGGAGATGCTGCGCCTCGTGCCCGGCGACCTCCGCGAGGCGTCGTACGCACTCGGTGTGTCGAAGTTCGCGACCATCGTCAAGATCGTGCTGCCGACCGCGATCGCCGGGCTCATCACCGGCATCATGCTGGCCGTGGCCCGCGTCATCGGTGAGACCGCGCCGATCTTCCTGGCCGCGAGCTTCACCGACAACTTCAACTCGAACCCGTTCGACGGGCCGATGCAGACCCTGCCGGTGCTCGCGTACACCGGGTACGCCTTCCCGGGCTCGGACATCGCCGCGTCGAACGCCTCCGCCTGGGGCGCTGCCCTCCTGCTGGTCATCCTCGTGGTCATCCTGAACCTCATCGCGCGCGTCATCGCGAAGATCTTCGCCCCCAAGGGCGCGCGCTAGACGCGGCGCAGCCTCCTCTCTTCTCCTCTTCTTCCCGAACCGCTCCTCGCAAAGGAAACCAGTGTCAAAGCGAATCGAAGTCAACGACCTCAACGTGTTCTACAGCGATTTCCTCGCTGTGGAAGGTGTCACGATCACCATCGAACCCCGTACGGTCACCGCCTTCATCGGCCCGTCGGGCTGCGGCAAGTCGACCTTCCTGCGAACGCTCAACCGCATGCACGAAGTCATCCCCGGCGCCCACGTCGAAGGTGAGGTGCTGATCGATGGCAACAACCTCTATGCCGCCGGCGTCGACCCCGTCATGGTGCGCCGCCAGGTCGGGATGGTGTTCCAGCGCGCGAACCCATTCCCCACGATGTCGATCCGTGACAACGTGCTGGCGGGCCTGAAGCTCAACAACCGCCGCCTCTCGAAGGCCGACGGCGACGACCTGGTCGAGAAGGGCCTCCGCGGAGCGAACCTCTGGAACGAGGTCAAGGATCGCCTGGGTCTGCCCGGCGGCGGCCTCTCGGGCGGCCAGCAGCAGCGCCTCTGCATCGCCCGCGCCATCACCGTCGAGCCCGACGTGCTGCTGATGGACGAGCCCTGCTCCGCTCTCGACCCGATCTCCACGCTCGCGATCGAAGACCTCATCACCGAGCTCAAAGAGGACTACACGATCGTGATCGTGACCCACAACATGCAGCAGGCCAGCCGCGTCTCCGACAAGACGGCCTTCTTCAACATCGCGGGCACCGGCAAGCCCGGCAAGCTGATCGAGTACAACGACACGACGGCGATCTTCGGCAGCCCCACCAAGAAGGAGACCGAGGACTACGTGAGTGGTCGCTTCGGATAGGCAGCACCTGCGCCATCTGGCGTCTGCAACGACAGAAGCCCCGCCGGTTGGATGACCGGCGGGGCTTCTGTCGTTCTGATGGGCTACGAGGCCACCGTCAGGATCGGCGTTGTCGTGGGTGCCTGTGAGCCACCCGCCGGCTCCACCGTCACGCCGACGACGTCGCCCGTCCTCATGCTTCCGGTGAGCACGTGCCACGTCGTCGCGTCTCCACCCGGGGTGAACGTGCCAGCCGGAGTGACCGTCGTGCCATTGATGTACCAGGCTTCGTAGGTCTTGCCGGCAGGAAGGGACGGCATGCCCTGAGCCACGACAGCGGCCTTGCCGACCGTCGCCGACCAGAGAACTGTCGCCTCTCCCCCGCCCGTGATCGTGCTGTGCGCGGTCTGCACGTCGGATGCAGCGTAGATGGCCGCCAGCGAACTCGCTGAGGCCTGCTGCGAACTCGACGAGGAGTTGTTCTGCAGGAACTGGGTGGCGACAGCGCCGCCGCCCACGAAGATGGCCACGGCCGCGGCTGCAGCCACCAAGGCGCCGACCGGGCGGGAGAACCACCGGGAGCGGGCCTTGTCCTCGGCGGCCGTGCGAGGCACGAACGCCGAAACGTCGACCACCTCCGGAGCGGCCGCGGTGGCAGGAGCGTCATCGGGAGCTGCAGCGAGGGTGTGCTGCGGAGCATCCTGAACCGGCGTCTTCGGCACGACAGGCGTGTCGAAACCCTGCGGAGTCTGGGCGATCTGCGCCATCAGCCGACTCTTCAGGTCGGCCGACGGTTCAACCGGTGTCGCGGCGAGGGCCAGCAGCAGCGCCGTGGCCCGCAGCTCGTCGACCTCGGTGGCAAGTTCGGGCGAATCGACCAGAGCACGCTCGAAGTCGACCTGCTCGGCAGGGGTCAGAGCGTCGAGTGCGTAGGCACCCGACTGGAGGTATTGCTCTTCTTTCGTCATTTCGTCACCCCCATCTCATCTCTCAGGCGAATCATTCCATCGCGTAGTCGTGTCTTCACCGTGCCGATCGGCACGTGAAGGAGTTCTGCCACCTCGGAGTGGCTGTAACCGCCGTAGTAGGCCAGCGAGATGGCCTGGCGTTGAAGCTCAGTCAGTTGGCCCATGGCCTTCTTCACCCTCTCGTGCTCGATGCGGATCTCGACGGTCTCAGCGGTCTGGTCGTATTCACGTTCCAGATCCCTGATGCCGATCTTGGTGTCGCGATCGTGGCCGGCCTGGGAGGCGCGAACACGGTCGACTGCACGGCGGTGAGCCATCGTGAGGATCCACGACATGGCCGCACCCCTGCCCGTGTCGAAGCGATCGGCGGTCTTCCAGATTTCAAGGAAGACCTCCTGCGCCACTTCTTCGGACTGTGCAAAGTCAACAAGAAGACGCCTGATCAGACCCAGCACTCGAGGGGCGACCCTGTCGTACAGCTCGGAAAATGCGCGTTGGTCGGCGACAGCAACCTTGTGAAGAAGAGAGTCGAGACTCTCTTCCTGGTCGGTGTCGTCACGTTCGATGTGTTGGGTCACAAGTTTAAGCATCTCAGGTCTGTGCCTCAATCGGTCGAACGCGGGGTTTCTCTTGACACCGGTTGTTCGGAACGATGAGCCAAATGGATTGCCGATGCCCTCATCGGCACAGACAAACGGGCGAAAAGCGTCAGACGGGGACCGGGCCCGACACGGCTGAACAGGAGCTGAGGTGCTGGGCCGCAGAAACGCCTCTCGGCGCGAGGCCGCTCGGAGCGGCTAAATTTGGAGCCCGGGGTTACTGCGGCCCGGCTCGAACAGTTTACCAGCTTGCGGGGCCGGCCTCCCCGTCGGGGTTTCGCGCTCGACTCAGTCGAGGCTCTCGCGGCGCCAGAGCGTCGCGCAGGCCGCGAGCTCGGCGGCGATCGACTGGAACCGCAGCGCGCGTGTCGTCAATTCGCTGGCCCTGGCCGGATCGAGTGCCTCCGCGTCGTCGGCGAGGCTTGCGCATCCACTCGCCATCAACCGGCAGAAGGCCGCCGCCCGATCCAGCGCCACCGCGAAGTCGCCCTCGAACAGCCCGCGGAGGATCTGGTCGGCGAGTGCCGTGATCTCCTCCGGCCCCGTGGGCGTCGACGCCCCCGCCACCACAGGGTCGATGGTCGACGACAGCTCCGCGCCGCGCTGGAAGACGAAGCTCGACTGCTCGGGATCCTGCCGTGTCAGCGCGCGCAGCAGATAGATGCGCCAGAGCGCCCCCGGCAGGCTGCGGGCGGATGCTCGTGACCAGAGTTCGGCGATGGCATCGATGCCGTTCACGTCGGTGTACGCGATGAGCCGGTCGATGACACCGGGGTCGGGATCGGCTCGCACCCGGCTGAGAAGCGCCGCTGCCGTGTCGTGCGCGAGCCTGCTGATGTGCGCGGGATCCTCGCCGCCCTGGAACGCCTCGAAGGTCGAACCGGCGAACAGTGTCGGCTTGTGCGGTTTGTCAGTCACCCCATCAACGGTACGGCACGGTTCTGGATGCCCGGGGTCCGGCGTTTCGTGATTTAGCACTCGGGCGGGGGAACCGGTAGATTGGTGCACAAGGGCCTCTAGCTCAGTTGGTAGAGCATCGGACTTTTAATCCGTGGGTCGTCGGTTCGAGCCCGACGGGGCCCACCCTTGAACATTGGGATCGCAGCCCCTTCCGGGGCACCCCGGCTTCTCTCTCGCTAACGAACGGTTCGCTGGATGGCGCCACGTGAGCTTCGAACCAGCCGGACCTGTGGATCGACGCTGGTGACCTGGGCAACCGCGCCCGCCGCTCGGCCGCTGGGATGAGCATCGGCTGATCAGTAGAATCCGCCCCCGGCTGATCCACGCAGTCACCAATGCAGCAATCTAGATAATTGTCTAGATTGCGATACTCTGAGGGTATGGAGAAAGTCATCACGTCTGCGCAGCTGAGGCAGAATCCCTCCGAGGCGCTTCGGGACGTTCAGAATGGGGATGAGTATCACGTCACCTATCACGGTCGGGACATTGCAAGGCTGATCCCGCCCGAGCGGCCCCGCGGCGCGACCCGGGAGCAGGCAATGTCTTTGTACGCCACGCCCGTCGATAGTGGGTGGGCTGATGAACTCGAGGATCTGCGAGCCGGGGAGAACATGGATGATTCGTGGCGATGAATGAGTGCATCCTCGACACCAACGTGTTGATCGCTCAGAGCGGCGTGAAGCTGCCGGACGACACCACCTTCCTGGTGACCTCCATTTCGTACGCGGAACTACAGTTCGGACTGTCCACATCACTGGGTGACGGCCGAGTACACGCAGAACGTTCCCTCCGCCTGAACCGAGCCAAGGCCATCTATGGGGCCGGACTCCCCTTCGACGATCAGGCCTCGACGAGCTACGGCTACCTGACCGAATTGCTCCTGACGCACGGCAGAAGCCCTAGGGGCAGAATCGTCGACATCATGATCGCCTCGATTGCGCACTCCCGCGGAGCGTCGCTGATCACTCAAAACATCGACGACTTCGTCGGGCTTGAAGACGCTGTTCATGTGATGCCCTCCTGAGATTCGCCAAGGCGTGGACGTCTTCAACGTCATGCTCCCGGACGGGTTGATTGCTCACCGACTGCCCGCGGGCACTAGCTCGACGCTGATCACAGCCTTACACGTAGCTTCGCCAGCCACTCTTCCGCGAGAATTTCGCTTAGGCCGTCGCTTTGATTTCTGTTGTCAACAGACAACAGTAGTCAAATGTACTTGAGCGTGGCCGAAGTCGCTGATTCACTGAGTATATCTCGGCAGCGCGTTCTTTCGATGGTCAACGCGGGGCAGATTCCCGCGCAGCGGATCGGACGCGCATGGGCCATTGACGCAAGAGAACTCGACCGGCGATCGGCGCTCAGTCGGCCGCTGAGTCGCCGAATGGCGCTGGTCCTGTCCGATGCGATCTCTGGCCAATCCGTTCGAAGGCTCAGCTCCACCGAGCGCCACTATGCGCAGAAATACCTCGCCCTGTTAGCGGCCATGTGAAACTGCCCGTAGGCGGCCAGTAGTTCTGCCCGCTGGTGGCCAGGGGATCTGCCCACTGGTGGCCACGAGTTCTGCCCACTTCTGTTTTGTACCCGGACGCGTTAAGCGCC